>CAVWGG010000010.1:0-152463 GCA_963754535.1 uncultured Gammaproteobacteria bacterium | reverse complement strand
GGCGCGCCGGGCCTGTCGTCGCGTGAGTACCCGACGGTCGATGGCTCGCGCGCCGCGGACTTGAAGTTCGAAGGCGTTTCCGCGGAATTGCTCGGCCCGGCAGGGCGGGGCTTCGACCTGCTCGAAGCGGCGGTGGACGAAGGCGTGGTGGCGCTCTGTGCGGAAGGCGTCGGCGTCATGCGCCGCCTGCTGGCCGACACGGTTGATTACACCAAGCAGCGCAAGCAATTTGACGCGCCCATCGCCGCGAACCAGGTCCTGCAGCACCGCATGGTCGACATGTACATGACGCTCGAGCAGTCCATCTCGATGACGTACATGGCCACGCTCAAGCTCGACCGCCCGGTGCCCGAGCGCAAACGCGCGGTGTCGGCTGCCAAGGTGCAGGTCGGCAAGGCTGCGAAGTTCGTTGGCCAGTCAGCCATCCAGCTGCACGGCGGCATGGGCATGACCGACGAACTCGCCGTGAGTCATTACTTCAAGCGGGCAACGATGATCGAGTCCGAGCTGGGATCCGTCGATCATCATGCCGCGCGAATCGAGCAGTGTGACGCTGCGGCCTGACGCCCCGGCCGTCGAGCGCCGGCCCGTTGCGCCGGCGTGGTTCGACGCTGCGCTCGCGCAGGCGCCGGAGCGAACCCATATCGAGGTCGAGGGCGCCGAAATCGAGGTGCTAAGCTGGGGTGAACGTGGCAAGCCCGGGCTCCTGCTGCTGCACGGAATGACGGCGCACGCAGACTGGTGGAGCTTATCTCGCGCCCGATGCTCGCGCAGGGCCGGCGTGTCGTGGCCTTCTCGCTGTCGGGCATGGGTCGTTCGGGTTGGCGCGACATCTACTCGCTCGAGCAGCACGCACGCGAGGCAATTGCAGTCGCCCAGGCGACCGGCCTGTTCGGGTCGGACGTTCCGCCGATCCTGGTCGGACATTCGTTCGGCAGCTTTGCGGCCCGCATCGTCGCGCGCACGATCGGCGCGAAGCTCGGGGGGATCGTGCTCGTCGACGGCGCGCTGGCGGCCGGGGATCACGACGTCGAATACGACAACGTTCCCGAACGCGGGCACCGGCACCGTGTCTACCCGACGCTCGAGCAGGCAGTCGCGCGGTTCCGTTTCGAGCCTGCGCAGACCTGCGACCATCCTTACATCGTGGATTTCCTCGCGCGGATTTCACTTGGACTTACGCCTGCCGCGCACGGCGGCGATGGCTGGTCGTGGCGGTTCGATCCCGACTTGCGCGCCAAGATCCTGCACGACACCCAACGCCGAGTTGCTGGCGCCGGTGACGTGCCGCATGGCGCTCCTGTTCGGCGACCGCTCGAAGTTGATGACGAGCATGCGACTCGACCTGATCCGCCGGCATACACCGCCCGCTGCGCCCTGGGTCGTGATTCCCGACGCCGGTCATCACATCATGGTGGACCAACCGCTCGCGTTCATCGCTGCGCTGCGATCGCTGCTCGAAGCCTGGCAACCCGCGGCAACCCACGAGCCCTCTTTCACTTCGTCCAAGCCGAGCGTACCCGCATGAACACACCGGAAAGCCTCAAAGCCCGCATCGGTCAGGAGATCGGCGTGTCGAACTGGTGCCTGATCGACCAGGACATGATCGACCGCTTCGCCGACCTCACTGACGACCACCAGTGGATTCACGTCGACCGCGAGGCCGCGGCAGAAGGCGCCGTTCGGCGGCACCATCGCGCATGGGTTCCTCGTACTCTCCATGCTCGCCAAGCTGTCGGCTTCGGCCGACCTGCAATTGCAGGGGGCGAAGATGGGCATGAACTACGGGTTCGACAAGGTGCGGATGACCAATCCCGTGCGGTCGGGCAGCCGCATCCGCGGCCGCTTCGTGCTCAAGGACATCGTCGAGCGTGCGCCGGGACAGTGGCTCACGACGACGGCGGTGGCGGTGGAAGTGGAAGGCCAGCCCAAGCCGGCGATCGTCGCCGAGTGGCTCGGGCTGCAGTTCGTGAGTTAGGAGACGGGCATGAGCATTCGATTCGACGGGCGCGTGGCCATCGTGACGGGGGCAGCGGCGGGACTCGGGCGGTCGCATGCGCGTGAACTCGCGGCGCGCGGTGCGAAAGTCGTGGTCAATGATTTCGGCGGCGACGTCCACGGCACGGGCGGCTCGTCCGCACCGGCCGAGCGGGTGGCAGAGGAAATCCGCCAGGCCGGTGGTGACGCGATCTCGCACGGGGCGAGCGTGACCAATGCGGAGCAGGTCGCGCACATGGTCGAGGCCACGCTGGCGCAATGGGGCCGCATCGACATCCTGATCAACAATGCGGGCATCCTGCGCGACGCCAGTTTCCCGAAATCGAGCCTGCAGGACTTCCGCACCGTCATCGACGTGCACCTGCTCGGTTCCGTGATCTGCAGCCAGGCCGTGTGGCCGCACATGAAGGCGGCCAACTTCGGTCGCATCCTGATGACGACGTCCACGTCGGGCTCTACGGCAATTTCGGCCAGGCCAATTACGGTGCGGCGAAGACCGGCCTGATCGGCCTGATGAACGTACTGCAGATCGAGGGCGCCAAGAACGACATCCGCGTGAACGCGCTGTGTCCATCGGCGGCAACGCGCATGACGGAGGGGCTGATGCCCGAACCCGTGCTGGCCTTGCTGACGCCTGAGTCGGTCACGCCGGCGGCGCTGTTTCTCGTCAGCGACGACGCGCCGCGCCGCACGATCCTGAGTGCGTGCGCGGGTGGCTATGCACGTGTCGTCATCCAGGAGACGGCGGGTGTCTTCCTGCCCGAAGGCGAGCGCACCCCGGAAGCGATTGCGGCGCGCTTTGCCGAGATCTGCGATCTCTCCACCGCCATGCATTGCGAGGAACCCGGCGGTCCCGGCATGCGGTTCGTGAAGCTGGCGGCGGCTGCCGCTGGCGTGAGCCTCAAGTGAGCCGCCAGCCAAAATGACGGTCGACGTAAATCGCGCCGCCGGGCTCGAAACGCAGGGGGAGCCTCATGGAACGCAACCAGCCCGCGATTGATTCGAGTCCAGCCGCCGAAGCGTGGCCCGCGCCTGCACGCGCCTGGGCCATGGTCATGCTGCTCGTCGCCGCTTACGCTGTCGCCTTCGTCGACCGGCAGATCCTGACGCTGCTGGTCGAGCCGGTGAAGCGCGACCTCGCGATCACCGACACCCAGTTCAGCCTGCTGAGCGGCCTGGCGTTCACTTTTTTCTACACGGTCATGGGAATCCCGTTCGCGTGGCTCGCGGACCGCGGCTCGCGCCGCAACCTGATCGCGGTAAGCATGACGTTCTGGAGCGTGATGACCGCGGCCTGCGGCCTTGCCAGCAGTTTCCTGACGCTCTTCCTCGCGCGCATCGGCGTCGGAGTGGGCGAGGCGGGCCTGTCGCCGGCGGCGTACTCGATGATCGCCGACAGCTTTCCGCCGGAGAAGCGCGCCCGGCCGCTGACGGTGTACGCCGTCGGTGCGATCCTCGGCGTCGGTCTTGCGCTGATCATCGGCGGGGCCGTCGTGCACTGGGCCAACTCCGCGCCGCCCGTCGTGCTGCCGGTGGTCGGCGAATTGAAGACGTGGCAACTCGCTTTCCTGATCGTCAGCCTGCCGGGACCGTTGCTCGCGCTGCTGATGCTGCCGATACGTGAGCCCATCCGTCACGAAAAGGCCAAGGCTGCCGCTGGCAACCCGGCTTCGTTCCGCGTGTTCATGAAGGAGCGTGGCCTCGTCTTCTGGCTGCTGGCCATGGGCTTCTCGCTGATCGGCGTTTCGATCGCGGCCTACCTGTCGTGGGCGCCGGCGTTCATGATGCGCGTGCACGGCTGGAGCATCGCGCGCGTCGGCGCCGTGTACGGGGGCATCCTGCTCGTGTTCAGCACGTCCGGCATCCTCGTGGGCGGCTGGTGGGTGGATCGCCTCGCCGCGCGGGGCTACAAGGACGCCGTGCTCAAGGTCGCGATCGCCGGTTCGGCGCTGGCGCTGCCATTCGCCATCGCCGCACCGTTCGCGTCCAGCGGGGAACTCGCGATGGCCGTCATTGCCGTGATGTCGTTCGCGTTCGGTCTGGCGCAGGGCTTGCCCGCGGCCGCGTTCCAGGTCGTGGCGCCGAATCGCGTGCGCGCGCGCGTCATCGCGCTTTACCTGCTGGTGGGCAACATCATCGCGTTCACGGTCGGACCTACCGGCGTAGCGCTGATCAGCGATTACTGGCTGCGCGATCCCGCCAAGATCGGCATCGCGATCGGCGTGCTCTCGGCCTTGGTCGTGCCGCTCGGCGTGCTGGCGCTGGTCCTGGTGCGCAAGCCGTTCCTGGCGGCGCAGGAGGCCGAAGTCGGCGGCCTGACAAGTGCCGTAGGTCCAAGGGCCCTCGATCCGGGATGCCTTCTGACGAGCGGAAAGGCAGATACGCTCGTCAGAAAGCATCCCGGATCGAAGGCCTGTACCCGTCGGCTGCACCTGATGCTGTCAGACGCTTGATCCGGGTCTCCCTGCGACGAGCGTGTCTGCCTTTCCGCTCGTCGCAGGGAGACCCGGATCGAGCGTCCGTGAGTATCAGGCGCTTCCGACTCGCGCCTCGCGCAGCGCGCCGCGCCGAACCTTGCCGGAGTCGTCGCGCAGTCGTTCGGTGGTCGTCTCGAAACTGCGCGGCAATTTGTAGGAAACGAGTCGCTCCGACAGGAACTGCTTCAGGGCCTCGAGGTCGAGCGCAGCGGCGCCGTCGCGCACCTCGAGGATGGCGTGCACACGTTGTCCGAGATCGTGGTCCGGCAAGCCGACCACGACGCTCGCCAGCACGGCCGGGTGCGAGTCGATGGCGGCCTCGACTTCGGCCGGATAGATGTTGGCACCGCCGGAGATGATCAGGTCGGTGCGGCGGTCCGCCAGGTAGAGGTAGCCATCGGCGTCGATGCGACCGAGGTCGCCGAACGTTTCCCAGTCACCGCGAGCGCGAGGCTCGGCGCCGAGGTAGTGGTACGTCGCGCCTCTGCCGCCGGCCGGCAGGAAATAGATCTCGCCGACTTCACCGGGCGCCACGTCGTTGCCGGCTTCGTCGAGGATCCGCACGCTGGCTCCGGGCATCAGGCGGCCCACGGAGCCTTTGTGCTCGAGCCACTCGCGGCCGCCGATCATCGTCGCGGCGATGGCCTCGGTGCCTGAATACACTTCCCAGATGCGCGTCGGGTCCCAGCCACTCGATCCATTTTTCCTTGAGCCACACCGGGCATGCGGCTGCGATGTGGCACACGACCTCGAGCGACGAGACGTCGAAGCTCGCTCGCTCCGCGGGGTCGAGTCGCCAGATGCGATGCATCATCGTCGGCACCTGGTACAGCCACTGGCCGCGATGCCGCTCGATCATCCGCAGGGTGCCGGCGGCATCGAAGCGCGGCGTGATCACGACGTGACAGCCCCAGCACAGCGCCTGGTAGGCGAGCCCGAACGGTGCCGAGTGATACATCGGGCCCTGGAATGACGACCGTGTCGCCGGTCCGCATCCCGAGCGACAGCACGTCGGGATCGAGCACCGACCGCGCGTGGTCGACGATGACCTTCGGTCGGCCGGTGCTGCCGCCGCTCGCGATCGCCTTGACGTGCTTCGCGATGCGCTCGGGCAGCGGATCTGCGGACAGGGCAGGATCGTACAGCGACTGCTCGGTGACGATCGGTACGCCAGACGCGCGAGCCGCCTCGCCGCCGACCACGAGCCGGGGCTGCAGCACCTCGAGCAACGCCTGCAGTTCGAGCGGTGGCAGACGATGCGACACCGGCGCGGGCGTGGCGCCCAGGGTCCAGCACGCGAAGGCCACTTCCAGGAACGCGGTGCCGTTCGGCAGCGCGATGGCGACGAAATCACCTTCCTCGACGCCGGCGGCCTGCAGCGCACGGGCCCGACGATGCACTCGTGCAGTAAGCTCGGCGCGCGTCAGCGTCAGGTCGTCGCAGGTGAGCGCGGGGCGATGCGGATCGCGCGCGGCCTGGACCCGAGCAGCTGTCCGATCGGCAGCGTGACCTTCGGCGCGGTGGGCGTGAAATCCCTGGGCATGGTAACGACGCAGCTCAGCCGGCGTCGACTCTGCTGGCGTCGGGGGCAGCATGCGAGTGAGGTCGCCGCGCACGACTTTGCCGACGCTGTTGCGCGGGAGTTGCTCGACCACCTGCAGGCGTTCCGGGTGCTTGAAGAGCGCGAGCCCCGCTGCAGCGAAGTGGGCACGCACCGCATCGAGCGTCGGCTGCTTGCCGGGCTTCGGCACGACGACCGCGCAGATGCGCTCGCCCATGATCTCGTCGCGGTAGGCCGTGACGGCGCCCTCGAGCACGTCCGGCATCTGCGACAGCACGCTGTCGAGTTCCTCGGGTGCGATCTTCACGCCGCCGCGGACGATGATCTGCTTGAGCCGGCCGATGAAACGGTAGTACCGCGGCGGCTGGTCGTCGCCCGTGATCTCGAACAGGTCGCCGGTGCGGAACCAGCCGTCCGCGGTGAACGACTCGGCCGTGATCTGCGGCGCGCGGAAATAGCCGTCGAACACCGTCGGCCCCGTGATCTGCAGCTCGCCGGGCTTGCCCGCCTCGAGAATCTCCGTGCCCGTCTCCGGCTCGACGACCCGCGTGCGGATCTGCGCGTGCGGCGGCGATTCCCAGCGGATTTCGTCGCGTCCGTAGCGCGGGAACAGGCGCGCGCGATGCTCGGGGTTCGCGGCATTTTCGGCATTGCTCATCAGCGCCATGCCTTCGTTGGAGCCGAAGGAGTTCACGATCTCGATGCCGAAGCGCTCCTGGTAGCCGCGGATCATCTCGGGGTCGAGCGGGGCCGAACCTGAACCGATGCAGCGCAGGCTCGAGAGATCGACGGTCGCGAGCAGCTTCTCGTCCTTCAGCAGCATGTTGAGAACGGCAGGCGGTGCAATCGCATAGTCCGGCCGTTCTTCGGCGATCTGCCGCAGGTAGACGCCGAGGTCGAGCGGATGGTGCAGCACGAGCGTGCCTGCGCTGTGCAGCCAGCTCATGAAGCAACCGCCGATCGCCGCCATGTTGATCAGGGGAAATGGATTCAGCAGGCGTTCGCCCCGGCGGATGCCGGCGCCGCGCAGGTGACCGTAGCTGATCGCGATCCAGTGGTTGTGAGTGCGTGGCACGCCTTTCGGCATGCCCTCCGTGCCCGACGTCCAGCAGATCGTCGCGACGTCGTCGGCGGAGACCTGCAACGCGTCGACGTGTGCGGCGAGGGCGGCGCGCGATTCGGTCGTCAGTGGCGCCGGGACGAACGGGAGGCTGCCCGCTGGGCGCGTCCGGACCGAGGCACAAGACCTGGAGTGGCCGTCCTTTGCCCAGTTCCACGGCGCTCCCTGCGTAATCGGCTCCTTTCAGCGCGCGGACCGTCAGCATCGCGCGTGCGCCCGTGAGGTCGACGATCTGTTCGAGTTCGTGGCGCCTGAACTGCATCGGCACCGGACTGACGATGACGCCCAGCCGCAGCGCAGCGAGGTACAGCGCGGGGTACTCCGCGATGTTCGGCAGTTGCGTGACCAGGATGTCGTCACGACCCAGGCCGAGTTCCTGCAGGCGCACGGCGTAGCCGTCGGCAAGGTTCGCCACGTCCTGGAACGTGAGACGCAACGGTGAACCGCCGACGAGCACGTCGCGGTTCGGTGGATCGAGCACGGCAAGTTGCGTGGGCGCGGAGCGTGCAGCGGCGTCGAACAGGTCGGTGATGCGGGTGTCCGACCACCAGCCGAGCTGCCGATATTCCCGAACGAGTTCTTCGCGAGTCGTGCGCAAGTGCGATGCCCCCGGGGTGCGTGTGCGATCGAGTATAGGTAAGGGTCCGGCGACCGGCAATTGACGTGGCGCTGGCGCGCCGGCGTGTCGTACTCTATGGTCCTTTAACGAAAGTGACTACCGGAGAATGCCATGGATCGTCGTCTTTTCATGCAGGCCAGCGCGGCCGTTCCCCTCCTGGCGGGCGGCTCTGCCGTCGCTGCGACTGCAGCACACGACTATTTTGCGATCACCCGGAAGATGATCACTGCGTGGCGTGCCAAGGACCTCGAAGGGATGCTGGTCCACATCGACGACGACATCGTCTGGCACTCGCACGTCGGCAGCCCGCCCATCGTCGGCAAGGCGGCGATGCGCGAGTTCGCCGGCAAGCTCACGGCGCAGATGAACGACATCAAGTGGCGCATTTTCGAAACTGCGTCGAACGGCAACCGGGTGTTCCTGGAGGGGGTCGACGATTTCGTGACCAACGAGGGACGTCGAGTGGTGCAGCCCTATGCCGGCATCCTCGCTTTCAAGGACGCGCGCATCGTCGAATGGCGCGACTACTTCGATCGCGCGCTCTTCGACCGGCTCAAGGCCGGCGAGCCGCTGCCCGACTACCTGCAGGCGCTCGCCGACCGCCCGGCGTTGTTCTAACCGCGCGGCGGCCAGGGAATGAATGCGCTGGTCGCCCGCTCGTAGTCGGCGAAGGCTTCGGGGCGCTTCTTGCGCATGCGGCGCTCGACGAGCCCGATGCCGAGCGGGCCGAGCAGGATGTACGCCAGCGTCAGCGGGCTCACGATGGCGAGCCAGCCCCACGGCGTCTCCAGCGCGATCAGGAAAAAGCCGCACCAGACGAGGAACTCCCCGAAGTAGTTCGGATGGCGCGAATAACGCCAGAGTCCGCTGCGCATGACCTGGTTGTGATGGGACGGATCGCGCAGGAAGCGGCGCAGTTGGATGTCCGCCACCGTCTCGAGCGTGAGCCCGATGAAGAACAGCACGGTGCCGGCGAGGGCGAGGGCGCCCAAGGCGGGCTCCGGTGTGCGCTGTGCCAGGAAGAGCGGGAAGGCGATGGCGACGCCGCTGGCCGCGCCCAGCGACAGGAACACGTGCGTGAGGCTGTACCAGGCGTAGTTCTGGCCGAGCGAGGCCGCATGGGTGCGCAGCCTGGCGTAGCGCGGATCTTCCTTGCCCCAGTTCCGCGCCCCGATGTGCCACGCGAGACGCGCGGCCCAGATCAGCGTGAGCCCCATGACCAGGTTCTGCCGTTCCTGGTTGCCATCGCAAACCAGGTAAAACACGCCGGCGGTGATGGCCATGCCGACCGGGTACAGCGGGTCGCCGATGCTCGAGTCCTTGATCACGAGGCTGATCAGCCACAGCGTGATCCAGAAGCCGAAAATCGTCGCCGCACAGATCAGCGTCAGGTAAAGGATGTCGGACGGCATCGCGACGTCTACCTCAGCGACCGGTGCGGATGACGGGCACGTTCAGCATGCGCGCCATGCGTCGCTCGAGGCCTTTCGGGTCGAGCGCGAGCGCCGCCCGCACCTCGACGGCCATGCGATCGGTGTCGAGTTCGTCGATGCCGCGGGTCACGGCGCGCAGGCCGGCGCGTGCGATGTCGTCGGGCTTTTCCTTGCCGCCCTCGACGTGGGCGGCCATGCGCGTATCGACCGAGCCGACGATCAGCGCGGTCACCTGGGTGCCCTGGCCTGCGAGTTCCGCGCGCACGCAGCCACTCAGGCTGCGAGTCGCGGCTTTCGACGGTCCATAGCCGCCCATGTTCGGAATCGGGCAGAGCGCGGCGGCCGACAGGACGTTGATGATGCCGCCACCGCCGTTGCGGGCCAGGACGGGAGCAAACGCCCGGCACATCGCCAGCGTGCCGAAGTAGTTCACTTCCATCTCCTGCCGCGCCACTGACATGTCGGCTGCGCCGAGCAGCGTCTGGTTGCTGAACAGGCCCGCGTTGTTGACGATGAGGTTGACGTCACCGCATTCGCGGGCGGCCCTGGCAACTTCGTCGTAATCGGTGACGTCGAGTTCAAGCGCAACGCAGCGCCCCGGATACTGCTCGACGAGATGCGCCGCCGCCGCGGGATCGCGACTGCCTGCGTACACCTTCTGTGCGCCCGATTCGCAGCAGCACGCGGACGAAAGCCTCGCCGATGCCGCGATTGCCGCCGGTGACGAGACCGACACAGCCTTTGATTTCCATCGTCAGCGCTCCGCATTCGAAGGTGAGTTGTTGCCTTGGGCGCCCGTGCCGGCCGGCAGGATGATGTCGGGACCCGGTGATCTTTCGTACAGCCGTTCGACGTCGCCCGCACGGCGGGTGAGGGCGACGCGCTGGTTGATCGTGCCCTTGTCGGACACTTCGTGCTGGTCGACGCTCGGCGGTTCGGTCAGCAGCTTGAGTCGCTCGACGCGCTCGCTGAGGCCGCGCCCCGTATTGAACGCCTGCAGTCGCGCTCGCAGTTCGGTCTCGAGTTCGGGAGTCAGCGGCACCTTGGGCCACGCGAGCATCGCCACGAACGAAAGGTTCTCGCCGCAGACCACGACGTCCGCGATCAATGGCGCAAAGGCTTCCAGGAATTCCGCGCGCAACTTGCCGGCCGCGACCCACGAGCCCGTCCCGAGCTTGAAGTCTTCGGCGAGCCGGCCGGCGAACCGCAGTCCCTTCTGGATGTCGGCAGGATCGTGGAGTTGCGCGGTGTCGCCGGTCCGGTAGAACCCTTCCTCGTCGTAGATGCCGCGGTTCACCTCCGGGTTGGACAGGTAGCCGGGTGTCACGATCTGGCCGCGGACACGCACCTCGTAGCGTGGCCCGTTCGGCACCAGCTTGAGCGTCATGCCCGGCATCGGCAGCCCGATGCCCACTTCTTCGGTCGGGAAGTAGATCGACATGCAGCCCGACGTGGTTTCGGTGGCGCCGTAACCCGTCGTGAAAAAGATCCGCTCGCCGATGGTCTCCACGGCAAGGCGCTGGAAGCGCTCGTACAGCGCCTGCGGCAGGCCGGCGCCCCCGTACAGCGCCAGCCGGAGATTGCGGAAGAATTGCGTGCGCAGTTCCGCGTCCTGCTCGAGCGCATCGGCCAGCATCGCGTAGCCGAAGGGCACGTTGATGTGGAAGCTCGGCGGAATTTCCTTGATGTTGCGCAGCGACTCCTCGAACAGCCCGGGCATGGGCCGTCCCGCATCGATATAGAACCGGCCGCCGCTGCACAGCGTGGCGAACTGGTTGCACGCGCCCGACACGTGACTCCAGGGCAGCCAGTCGAGCATCGTTTCGGTCCAGCCCGCCGTTTGTGCGAGCACCTGTCGCGCCTGGGCGATGTTCGCCGCGACCATGCGCTGCGTCTGCACCACGGCCTTTGGCATGCTCGTGGAGCCGGAGGTCAGCATGTACAGGGAATGTGCGTCGGGGTCGATGCCCGCGATCGCCCGCTCGACGGCGGGTGTCACGGTCGTGGCCAGCACGTCGGCGTAGGCGATGGCGGGGCGAGCGAGAGCGGCAGGATCCGCCGTCACCACGATCGCATCGCCGAAATCGACCGTCTCCAGTGCGCGCTTGAAGAGGCCGGTCTGCTCGGCGAACACGACGGCCGGCTTGACCAGGTTCACCACGTGCCGCAACCGGCCGAAATCGCCGGGCATCAACGAATAGTTGGCGCTGACCGGGCAGACGGGAATGCCCGAGGCCATGCCGCCGAATTTCACGACCGCGTGCGCGATCGAATTGCCGGACAGGATCAACAGCGAGCGGCCTGCCGGCACGCCCTGGTTGACCAGCCACTGCGTGACCGCATCCGCCGCGTGCTTGAACTGGCCGAACGAGTACTCGACCCACGGGCCGCCCTTGCCCGCGCGCTCGGCGATGCAGGGTCGGTCGGGATCGCGCGTCGCCCACTCCGACAGTTGCGCCGGCAGGTTGGGAACGAAGGGCGCGAGTTCAGTGACCGGTTCGACGACGAGCGTGCCGTCGGCGCGCCGTTCGACGCGCATGTCGGACGGCGGAAAGTAGGTGGCGCGAAACGGTGCCTTGGCCGGGTTCATGGATGCTCAGGACCGGTCGTACGAAAGGTCGCTCGGGTTCTTGCGACCGAGGTGCATGCCCGGCTTGGCCGGATCGAACAGGCCGGTGCACCAGCCTTCGCTCGACGGCGTATCGCGGTTCCAGTCGAACACCGTGCGTCGGTGGGCGATCTTCCACTCGCCCTGGCGTCGCTCGAAGCGGTCGACGAGCCTGCCGCCCGTGAACGTGTCCGTGGATTGGCCGTTCGCCGCAAACCGGGCGAACGTCCACAGGTAGGTTTCGACCCACGCCACGTCGCCGTCGAATTCAATGTGGCTGGTGCCGAGCAGATGCTGCATTGCACCCATGAGCCGGATGCGCGGCACCGCGCCATCCACGTAGGCGAAGGCATTGCCCGTGTAGTTGCCGCCGTGCTCCTCGATCGCGTCCGGGTGGTAGCAGGACTTCAGCAGGTCGGCGTCGGCCCGATCGACGCCGCGCGCATAACGCGCGAGCACTTCCCGGATCTCGTCCCGGGCGAGCATGCGCTCGAGTCGAAGCTGCAAGGCGTCGGCCGCGCCGGTGGCGGTACTCATGCTGTTGTTTCCCCCGCGTGTTCGGGCATCATGCCCCAAGACTTGCGTAATAAGACTGAAAGGAAAAGTGGCAATGGTCAAGCACGAAGGCCGTCCGGGTCCCCGCGTCGCGATCGTCACCGGAGCGGGCATTGGGCTCGGCCGGGCCTACGCTCGCAGGCTTGCAGCCGACGGCCTGCGCGTCATCGTGAACAACCGGCGCCGCGAAGTCGATGCGGCAGGGCGGGGCAGCGCGGACCGTGTCGTCGACGAGATCCTGGCGGCGGGTGGCGAGGCCGTGGCGAACTACGAAGACGTCTGCGCGGACGGCGCCGGCACACGCATGGTGGAGCACGCCTTGTCGACCTGGGGCCGGCTCGACGTGCTGGTCAACAATGCCGGTGTCGACCAGCACGCCGCCTTCCACAAGATTGACCTCGATGCGTTCCGCAGCATTTTCGACGTCAACTTCTTCGGCACGCTCGGCGTGACTCACGCGGCATGGCGGCACATGCGCGAGGCGGGGCACGGTCGGGTCCTCGTCTCGACGTCGTCCGCCGGGCTCCACGGGCTGCACGGTCTCTCGGCGTATGCGTCGTCAAAAGCAGCGCTGATTGGCCTCGCCCGCTCCCTGGCACAGGAGGGTGCAGCGCGCGATTTGTTTTGCAACGCAATAGCGCCGTACGCCGCAACACGCATGACGGCAGCACATGCGCGCGATGCCGATGTGCTCGCGACGATGGCCCCCGAGCACGTCGCACCGCTGGTTTCGATGCTGGTGAGCGAGCATTCCAAGGTCAATGGCCAGGTGATCGTTGCAGGCCGGGGTTGGGCCCGCCGCAGCGCAACGGTCGAACTGGATCCGCTCGTCTACGTCGGGCAGGGGGCGCCAATTGATGCGTCCGCGCAACTGGTGGCCGTTCCGCTGCGCATCGAAGGAATCTGCCGCGAGTTCCGCGATGCGCTGGAATCCTACGAGGACTTCCAGGCTCGCGTTGTCGGAGACTTGCGACAAGCCTAGCAGCGGGGTAGCCTACGGCGGTCTAGTTAAGCAAGCGACTGGAGCGTCGGGGGAACGACGCCAGGTCACGATGTTCGAACGCACGCTCAGGGGGACTTAGATGAAATTCGACCGCATGCGCCAATCCGTCCGTCGGGGATCTCCGATCGCCTACGCGGTAACGGCAGTTCTTTCCGCGGCCGCCGCAATGCCGGTAAGGGCAGCCACCATAGATGGGCTCGAAGAGGTCGTCGTCACGGCGCAGCGCCGCGAGACGTCGCTGCAGACCACAGCGGTCGCGATTTCCGCCTACACCGGCGAGAAGCTCGCGGAAGACAAGATCTTCACGGTCGGCGACCTCGCGAACAGCGTGCCCGCGTTTTCGCTGACGGCCCTGACCGGGCTCGACCTCGAACTCAACATCCGCGGCATCACCAACACGCGACTCGACTCCCCCTCGGCGGATCCGTCCGTCGGCACGTTCGTCGACGGCGTCTACATCGGCCGCACCGGCGACTACAACTTCGACTTCTACGACCTCGAGCGCATCGAAGTCATCCGCGGCCCGCAGGGCGTGCTGCTCGGCAAGAACGTGGTCGGTGGCGCGCTCAGCGTCATCACCGCGGCGCCGAAGTTCGAGAACTCGGGCGAGGCGATGCTGTCGTTCGGCAACTACGATGCCATCACGGCGGCGGGTCACGTCACCGGCGGGCTCAGCGACGACGTGGCGGGTCGCGCGTCCTTCCAGGCGCGCAAGCGCAGCGGCTACGCTCGTGACGTGCTGCACAACCGCGACGTCGAGGACCTCGACTCGTTCCAGGGTCGAGTCCAGTTGTTGTGGGAGCCAGGCGAGAGCGGCTGGAGCGTCCGCGGTATCGTTGACTATTCAAACGATTCGACCAACGGCATCAACACGGTGGCGGTGGACGGCGGCACGAAGGAGTGCGAAACGAGCTACCTGCGCACGAACTGCACGCGCCCCTGGAGCAACCTGCGCGCCTACCTCGGCATCACCGATCCGCGCGAGAACATCGCCCAGAGCATCCAGTACAAGGGCAAGCCGCGCATCAACCAGTTCATGGAGCGCGACGGCTATGGCGTGACGCTCGACATCGAGAAGGACTTCAGTCTCTTCACGTTCAACTCGCTGACGGGTTACCGTGCGGCGCAGAGCCAGCAGGTGTACGACCAGACCGGCGCGGGCCCCGAGGCGCTCGGCTGGAGCGTGGCCGAGTGGTCCAAGTACATCGCATGGATGAACGCGAAGTACGGCACGCGACCGGCAACGTCGAACAACGGGCAGTTCCTGTTCGCGCAGCCGGTCGGCGAAGCCATCGATGCCGATTCGTTCAGCCAGGAATTCCGCTTCACGTCGAAACCCAGCGACAGCCGCTTCGACTGGATAGGCGGCGTGTACTACAAGAACGACAACATCGAGAAGATCGACCGGTTCATCGGCGAGAACTTCCTGGGTGCGGTCATCCCCGGCGGCAACAACCCGCTGTCGACGCTCAGCGGCGAGAACCGCTGGGAGAACGACGGCGAGAACGAGAACATGGCGGCCTTCGCTCAGGTGGGCTTCAAGTTCACGGACACCCTCAAGCTCAACGTTGGCGTGCGCTACACGTCCGACGAAAAGACCGGCACGGTGAGCGGCCTCGTGGTCGATACGGGCGACCGGTTCAGCCCGAACGACCCGCGCCCCAACGTGACGATGGAAGGTTTGTGCCGCGCCCCGGACGGCACCATTATCCGTACGCCGACCGGCGGCACGGGGGTGGCCACCTGCACCGCGCCCAACCAGTGGATCTACTCCACGGGCACGGGGTACACCACCGACTACAGCGAGAAATGGACGCAGGTCACGCCGCAGGCGACCCTCGAGTGGGCCATCACCCCGGAAATCTTCACGTACTTGACGTACTCCGAAGGCTTCAAGGGCGGCGGCTTCGACGACACGCCGGCAAACCCAGCGCAGGCGACCACACCGTTCGACCCTGAGGAAGCCAAGAACTACGAAATCGGCATCAAGTCCGACTTCTGGGACAACCGCTTCCGCATCAATGCCGACGTGTTCTACATGGACTACACCAACCTGCAGGTCACGCAGACCAACGCAGCGTGCCTGTGCAACATCACGGACAACGCGGCGAGCGCGGAGATCAAGGGCGTCGAGGCCGAGTTCTCGCTCCTGCCGCTCGACGACCTGCGGTTCACCCTGTCGGGATCGTACGTCGATGCGAAGTACAAGGACTTCATCGAGTCCGCAATCGATCCAACCACGGGACAGCGGCTGGACAGCTCGGACAACCGCATGCAGCGCACGCCCGAGACGCAGGTCAGCGGTGGCGTCGACTACACGATGGGCCTGGGCAGCTGGGGCAAGGCGCTCAACTTCCGCGTGAACTACACGTGGCAGAGTGACATGTACTGGGCGACGGACAACATCGCCTCCGAGCCTTCCTACGGCCTGCTCGACGCTCGCGTCGGCCTGTCGCCGGAAGGCGCACCCTGGCAGGTTGCGCTCTGGGGCAAGAACCTGAACGACGAACTGTACCGGACGAACATCATTTCGTTCTTCGGTGAGGAAGTGTCGCAGTTCGGTGCTCCGCGCACCTACGGCGTCGACTTCACCTTCAAGTTCTGACGGCCCATTTCTGACGGCGACGGGCGGTGCGCTTCACGGCGCACCGCCCTACCGCCCTGCACCCGGCGGAGCACCCCGTGGTTGAAACGACTGCCATCTGCCGTTTCTGCCACGCAACTTGCGGCCTGAAAGTCACGATCGAGCAGGGCCGCGTCGTCGACATCATCGGCGACATCGACAACCCCGTGTATCACGGGTACAGCTGCGTCAAGGGACGCAACTTCCACGAATTCCATTACGATCCGAATCGCGTGCTGCACCCCTTGCGGCGTGATGCGAGCGGCTCGTTGCAGCCGATCGGCCTCGACGCAGCGCTGACCGGCATCGCCGCCGACCTGCAGCGCATCCTTGCGCAGCATGGTCCGCGCTCCGTCGCGATGTACGGCGGCACCTTCAGCCATTTCTGCTCGGCGGGCGTGATGCTGCGCGACGCGTTCATGGACGCGATCGGCTCGCCGATGCGCTTCAGCAACGCCACCATCGACCAGCCGGGCAAGCCGATCTCGATGGCCCTGCACGGACGGTGGGGCGCGGGCCCGCAGGCGTTCGCCGATGCCGATGTCTGCCTGCTCGTGGGAGCGAACCCGCTGGTCTCGATGTGGGGCGGCATCCCGACGTTCAATCCTGCGAAGCGACTGCACGAGGCGCGCGCGCGGCGGCCTCAAGTTGATCGTCATCGACCCGCGCGTCACCGAGACGGCGCGCAAGGCCGACATCCACCTGCAGTGCCTGCCGGGTCACGACGTCGAACTGCTGGCCGCCATGCTCAACGTGATCTTCGCCGAGGGCCTGCAGGACAGCAGTTTCGTCGCAGCGGAAACGCAGGGATTCGAAGCGCTGCGATCTGCCGTGGCTCCGTTCACCCCGGAGCGCGTCGCACCGCTTGTCGGGCGTGCCGGCGGCGCAGATCGCCGATGCCGCGCGAACGTTCGCCAAGGCACGGCGGGGCAACGCCACGAGCGGCACCGGGCCGAGCATGGCGCCGTACGGCGTGCTCATGGATTACCTCGTGCTCGCCCTCAACACGGTCTGCGGGCGCTGGGTCCGTGCGGGTGAGTCGCTGCCAAACCGCGGCGTGTTGTTCCGCCAGTTTTCAGGCGTCGCGCGCGCCGAGAAGCCGCGGCCGGGGGTGGGGCTGGGCCAGCGGCTCCGGATTCGCAGTCTCACCGAGACTGCCGCCGGCCTGCCGACGTCGGCGCTGGCCGACGAAATCCTCACGCCGGGCGAAGGGCCAGGTGCGCGCGCTGATCGTCGTCGGCGGCAATCCGCTGCTGTCGTGGCCCAACCAGGCCAAGACCCGCCGTGCACTCGAGTCGCTCGACCTGCTCGTCGTCGTCGATCCGCAGGTCTCGGCGACGGGGCGGCTTGCGCACTACGTCCTCGGCCCGCGATTCGGGCTCGAGGAGCCCGCGATGTCGTTCGGCAACGAGGGAATCACGACCTACGGGCTGTCGATCGGCTACCAGGAGCCGTACGCACAGTACCAGCCGCGGTTGATCGAGCCGCCCGAGGGAGCGGAGGTACTGGCCGACTGGCGCATCTTCTACGAACTCGCGCGGCGCATGGGACTGAAGCTTGCCTACCGTGGCCAGCCGATCGACATGGATAACGCGCCGACCACCGAGGGGCTGATGGAGCAGTTCGTGCGCCGCAGTCGCGTGCCGCTCGACCTGATCAAGCAGCACCCGCACGGGCACCTGTATCCCGACCCGCAGCCATTCGCGGAAGCGAAGGACGCTGACTGGCCGCATCGACTGCAGCTCGGCGACGCCACGATGCTGGACCAGTTGCAGCAGGTCGCGGCGCGCCTGACTTCGCCGGCGGTCGTGTCGAGCGCAGGCGGCGGCGTCCCGGCGAGCGACGGCGCCATCGAGTTGCTGCTGGTGAGTCGGCGCGAGCATGCGGTCTACAACTCCGTTGCGCATCACTTGCCGGCGCTGCGGCGCAGGCGCCCGTTCAACCCGGCCTACGTCAACCCGGCCGATGCGCTGCGACTGGGCCTCGAAGACGGCGGCGCCATCGAAATTGAATCATCGGTGGGGCGGGTGAACGCGGTCCTGCAGTTCGCGCCCGACTGCGGGAAGGCGTCGTCTCGATGGCGCACGGCTTCGACCCGCTGGTCGGCGCAGGGCTGAGCGCGAGCTCGGCGGCGCTGGTCGACGACGAGAACGACTACGAGCCGCTCAGCGGCCTGCCGCGCATGAGCGCGATCCCGGTGCGTTTGCGGAGACGGGCTGCAGGCTAGAGCTTGTCGCGGTGCAGCTTGATGCCCGCACGTTCGCGATCCCACGTGTCCGCGGTGATGCCCTGGTCGCGGAAGAAGACCTTGCGGATCTTGTTCGTCTCGGTCTTCGGAATCTGCTCAACGACTCGCACGTACCGCGGCACCATGAAGTAGGGCAGCCGCGGGATCAGGAACTCGGTGAGCGCGCGCGGATCCACCGTTCGCCCCGGCTTCGACGTCACCACGACCATGACTTCCTGTTCGGCGATTTCGCTCTCGACGCCGACGGCGGCGACTTCGTCGACGTCCGCAAACTGGCGCACGCTGTTCTCGACCTCGAACGAGGAGATGTTCTCCCCGCGGCGCCGGATCGTGTCCTTCTTGCGGTCGACGAAGAAGAAATTGCCGTCGCCGTCCTGCCGGAACAGGTCGCCCGTGTGGAACCAGCCGTTGCGCCACGCAGCCGCGGTCGCTTCGGGCTGACCGTTGTAGCCGGCATTCATCGACCACGGATGCTGGCTGCGCACGATCAGCTCGCCGATCTCGCCGCGCGGAACCTCGATGTCGTGGTCGTCGACCAGCCGTGCCTGGATGCCGGTGCGGGGCTTGCCGCAGGATCCGAACACGCGGGTGTTGAGGTCGGTGACCAGCGGGGCGGACACCTCGGTCATGTTGAAGCCGGTCAGGTAATCGAAGCCGAACCGGTGCGCGAAAGCGACCGTCTCCTCGCTGACCGGGAACATCGTGAGGCACTTCAGCGGATTGTCGCGGTCGTCCGGTCGCGGCTCGGATTTAGCCAGGAACGCGGCCATCACGCCGATCAGTCCGCAGGTGGTGACGCAGTTGCCTTCGCGCACCTGGTCCCAGAACTTCGCGGTGCTGAAACCGTCGACCAGGTAGATGCTGCCGCCGCGCACGAGGGCTGCGTACGTCGGGCTCGTGCCGCCGACGTGGAACATCGGCAGGTTGACCAGGATGGCCTCGCCATCGCCCATGTAGCCATAGACGGTCATGCCGGTCGTGTAGAGCTGCAGGTAGGGCGACAGCACCCCCTTGGAATAGCCCGTCGTACCCGACGTGTAGATGATCGACTGGATGTCCCAGTGATTGATGTCGGCGCTCTCGTCGAGCTGGGCAGCATCGCCCCGCAGGGCGCTGGCATCGAGCAACCTGAGCTGAGTCTGCGTCGTGCGAGCCTCGCCGCCGATCGCGACGACCTGTCGCAGGTGCGGCAGCTGCAACCCGTCGAGGCGCTCCACGAGGCTGTGGTGCGCGACCATCACGCTGGCTTCGGCAGCGTTGACGACATGGGCGAGCACGTCGCCGCGGTAGGCCGTGTTGAGCGGCACGAACACGGCGCCGAGGTAATTGGTTGCGAACCAGGTGAGCACCATCGTGCGTCCGGTCGGCAGCCAGGCGATGACGCGGTCGCCCTTCCTGACGCCGAGTCGCTGCAGACCGGCTGCCGCGATACGGACTTCAGCCAGGCATTCGCCGTAGGTCCAGGTGCTGCCGTCCTCGAACAGGGCGAAGCGGCGCTCGGGGTGGCGCGCCGCGCGCGTGTCCAGCATCGCCTTGAGGACGCAGTCTTCCCGCGCCGGGACGGCGGGGTCGAGCCAGGGCGGTCGGCGCTCTTCGAGCCCCATGCGGGCGCTCACACGCCGGAGGCGGCCTGCTGCGGACGCGAGCCGTCGAGCGGCAGGTCGAGCTGCCTCAGCACCGTCTGCAGGTCGAAGTAGTCGCGCCATTCGCAGATCAGGCCGTCGCGGAACAGGAACGTGGACATGTAGGGCAGGCTGACCTGCTTGCCGTCCTTGACGTAGTTCTCGACTCCTTCGACGACCGCCGACGTGTCGTCCGCGATGATGCGAAATACGTCGTAGCGCTTGTCCGTCATGCCGTTGCCGAACCTGGCGAAGAAGTTGCGGACCTTCGCCTTGCCGTGGATCGGACCGATGGGAACGTTCACCGCGATCACGTCGTCGGTGCACAGGTCCATGACGCCTTCGAGGTCGTCGGCTTTCCAGGCGGCGTAGTAGGCGCGGACGATGTCGGCGTTATTCATGGGCGCGGTCTCCGTGGCAGGCATCCGGATGCCAGTCTGGAACGAGTCCGGCCGAGGATAGGGTCTGGAGTCCAGTTGTGCAAGTTACCGATTGACACCCCCTGGTCGTTGGCCGATGTTGCAGCTTCCACTATTGAACCAGCAGGACCCCCTCGGACGGACGGCCTGAATGAAGTTGCAAACCGACTCCCGCGCCAAGGATTGCCGCGCCTGCGAATCGCTACCTTGCGCAATTGCGGGCGGCGACGCGCGGCCCGCGGATCGCTGCGCTGTTCGACTTCGACGGCACGATCATTGCCGGCTATTCCGCGACGGGCGTGCTGCGGGAGAAATTCGCGCGTGGCCAGATGTCGGCCGAGGAGATCGTCGGCACCTCTGCAGCCATGGTCCAGTACTGGCGCGGCCGGATCGGTTTCTCGGGCCTGATGACGGCCGGCGCGAAGTTCATGAAGGGAGTCCGCGAGGACAGCTTCGCGCAGCTCGGCGAGGACCTGTACCTGAAGCAGCATCGCCGGCCGGATCTATCCCGAGACGCGAGCGATCATACGGGCGCACCAGGCCAAGGGTCACACCGTGGCCATCGTGTCGTCCGCGACGCTCTACCAGATCGCGCCTGCGGCACGGGATCTCGACATCGACCGGATCCTCTGCTCGCGCTACGAAGTTGCGAACGGCGAGTTCACGGGCAACATCGTGCGACCGCTGTGCTTTGGCCGCCGGCAAGCTCACGGCGGCCGAGTCGCTCGCTGCCGAGCTGGGTCTCGACCTCGACAAGAGCTACTTCTATTCCGACAGTCACGACGACCTCGACCTGCTCGAGCGTGTCGGCAACCCGCGGCCGTTGAATCCCAGCGACCAATTGCGCTCGATCGCAGCGAAGCGTGGCTGGCCCGTGGAAGCGTTCAGCAGCCGCGGCACCCCGGGTCTCCTCGACTACGTGCGCGCGCTGACGCCGACGCCGACTCTGGTCGCCGCCTCGCTGGCCAGCCTGCCGATCTGGGCACTGACCGGCTCGACGCGCGAAGCGGCGAATTTCGCTTCGCTGCCTTTGGCGACTACGGGTCCGCGCTGGTCGGCCTCGACCTGCAGGTGACGGGGCGAGAAGAACCTGTGGACGAAGCGTCCCTGCATCTTCGTATTCAACCACCAGAGCCGGGCCGACGTGCTGATCATGGCGAAGCTCGTGCGGCGCGACTTCAGCGGCATCGCCAAGGCCGAAATGCGCGACGTGCCGGTGGTCGGCAAACTGCTGGAGATGGCGGGCGTGGTGTTCGTCGATCGCAAGAGCGGTCGGGATGCGATCAAGGCCATGGAGCCCCTGGTCGATGCGATCCGGCGTGACGGCCGTTCGGTCCTCATCGCGCCCGAAGGCACTCGCACGCTCACGCCGGCGCTCGGTCCGTTCAAGAAGGGCGCCTTTCACCTCGCCATCCAGGCGGGTGTGCCGATCGTCCCGGTCGTCATCCATAACTCCGGTGACGTGCAGCCCAAGACCGAGTTCGCGATGCGACCGGCCACCGTACGAGTCGAGGTCCTGCCGCCTGTCGATACGTCGGGATGGCGTGCCGCGACGATTGACCGGCACGTGCTCGAGGTGCGCAACCTGTTCCTGCGCTGTCTCGGCCAGCCGGAGCAGGCTGCCGCGCCGCGCCTCCCAGCGCAAGTCAGCGTCATCGCGTCGCAAGGTGGCGACGAAACGCAAAGTCCTGCGGCCGACCCGCAAAGTCCGGTCCGGCTGAACCGCGTGGACGACCAGGCTATGCCGCTGGTTCCGCCGTTCGCCGGCACCGGTAAATCGCTGTTCATCCTGGACGCGCGTCACGGCGTCGAAGAGCGGTACCTGCGCGAGTGGCTGCGTGCGCGAGGTGCACGCGACGCGAGCAATTACGTCGTCCTGCCGATCTCCGTCGAGGGCCGTGCGCCGTCGCTGGAGCGACTCGATGCCATGCTCGCAGCCGACGACGACACGCCAGTCGTGCCCGTGCGCGTCGCCTGGCGGGTTCCCCACCTGGAGCGCGAGCACGGACTGCGCTTGCGCGACCTGGTGCTTGGCGATCCGAGGCATCCCGGGCGGGTTCGCGCGGCACTGGTGCTGCTGCGGGACCGTCGACGTGCGCATTGCCTCGTCGGTGAACCCGCGACGATTGGCGAATTGAAGCAACGCTTTGCCGGGCTGGTGGCGGGCGCTCGAGCACGAGGAGCGACACGCGTTTGCACGCTTCGTCGCGCGCGAGGCAGCGGTGACCCTCGACATCGAAGAGCGTGGCATCCAGGGCAGCCGCTACAAGGTGCCGCGTTTCGTCGCCGAAACCATCCTCGCGAGCCGCGAATTTCGTCCCGCCCTCGAGCAGATCGCGGACGAACAGGGCCGTCCGCCGGCCGACCTGCTGGCGGAAGCGAAACGCTACCTGGCGGAACTGGTGTCGACACCGAGTCCCTTGTTCCTGGACCTGCGCGCACAGCTCGATCGCTTCCTGTTCGCGCGCGGCTACGACCGGCAGACGCGCTTCGATCCCGCGGAACTCGAGCGGCTGCGCCAGAGCATGCGCACCCACCCGACGGTGCTGCTTTTCACGCACAAGACCTACATCGACGCGAGCCTGCCGACCCTGCTGCTCTACAGCAACGACTTGCCGATGCTGCACACCTTCGGCGGCATCAACATGGACTTCGCGGGCTTCGGGACATTGGTGCGACGATCCGGCGGCATCTTCATACGGCGTTCGTTCCAGGACAACCCGGTCTACAAGCTCGTTTTGCGCAAGTACGTCGGCTACCTGCTGGAGAAACGCTTTCCGATGTCCTGGGCGCTCGAGGGCACGCGTTCACGCCTGGGCAAGCTGATGCCGCCGCGCTATGGCCTGCTCAAGTACACGCTCGACGCAGCGCACGATGCGGGCATCGAAGACGTGCACATCTATGCGTTCGTCACGAGCTTCGACCTGATCCGCGACGTCGACGAATTCGTCGCCGAACAGACGGGCCGGGTGAAGCAGCCTGAGTCCTTCAAGTGGTTCACTGGCTACGTCAGGTCGCTGCGCCGGCCCATGGGTTCGGTGCGGGTGGACCTCGGCGAGCCGGTCGTCGTCCGGCGGGCGCCGGAGCCCGATGACAAACTGGCGCTGGCGAAGATTGCATTCGAGGTGGCGGTGCAGGCCAACCGCGTCACTCCGCTGAACGTGACGGCCGTGATGTGCCTGGTGCTGCTCGGAACAGCGCCCCGCGGCGCGACGGCGCAGGAGCTGGTGAAGCTGGTCGCCGTGTTTGCAGCCTGGGCGCGGGACCGCGATATCCGCATGAGCGACGAACTTGCAGCCGACGATCGCGTGGCGCTGCTCGCCAACGTCGATCGCCTGGCAGCGAGCGGACTGCTGGTCCGGTATGACGAGGGCAGCGAGGTCGTGTATGCGATCGAACCGTCCCGGCACGCCGTCGCCAGTTACTACCGCAACACCATCGTCCATCACTTCCTGGGCAAGGCCATTCTCGAGCTGGCGCTGTTCAAAGCCGAGGACTCGGCGCGTGAGGACTTCGCCGCCACGTTCTGGGCGGAAACGGAACGCTTGCGTGAACTGTTCAAGTTCGAATTCTTCTATCCGCCGCGCGAGGAATTTCGTGCGGCACTCGTCGCAGAGCTGGCGCGCGTCGATCCGCGATGGCAGGAGCGGCTGACCGGCGACCCCCAGGAAGCGCGCCGGCTCGCACGGCGCCTGCAGCCATTCATCGGCCACGCGGCATTGCTGCCGTTCGTCGAAGCCTACGCGGTCGTCATCGACCTGCTGGCACGGCTCAAACCCGGCGAAACGCTGGAGCAGCCGCGTTGCGTCGAGCTGGCCCTCAAGGAGGGCCGCCAGGCTTACCTGCTGCGACGGATCAGCAGCGAGGCCTCGATCGGCAAGATCCTGTTCGAGAACGGCTACCGGCTGGCTGCCAACCTCGGCCTGGCCGGAGCGAGCACGGCGGAAGCGATCGCTGCGCGACGCGAGTTGCTGCGCGAACTGCGGGCCCTGTCGCACCGCATGGAGCGGATGCGTCTCGAAGCGCTGGCCCGTGCCGAGGAAATCATGGGGACGCAGGCATGACGGTGATATCCCAGCTCAGCGCGCAGGATTCGCAATTCCTGTACGTGCAGGGCGGTGACGTGCTGACGCACGTCATGAGCATCAACTTCTACGATCCTGTCGACCGCGCCGAGGGGCGCCGTGCGGTTCAAGGACATCGTCCGTCACGTGGCAAGCCGCTGCCACACGTCGCCGGTGTTCATGCGCAAGCTGCATCGGTTGCCGCTCGACCTCGATCATCCCTACTGGATCGAAGACACGGATTTCGACGTCGAGGCGCACATCAGCCACGTGCGGTTGCCGAAGCCCGGAGACTGGCGCCAGTTCTGCATCCTGGCCGCGCGCCATTTCGCGCGACCGATGGACATGGGCCGGCCGCTCTGGGACATGTGCGTCGTCGAAGGACTCGACCGCATCCCGGGCGTCGCGCCGGGCAGCTATGCTTTGCTGCAGCGCTTCCATCATTCCGCCATCGACGGCGCGTCGGGCGCGTATGCGCTGATCGCGCTCTGTGACAAGGACGCGCAAGGTACGCCTGCCGTGCCACCCGCGGCCGCTGCGGTCGAACTCGGGGTAGTGCCCACCCCAGCCACGATGGTGGCCCGTGCGCTCACGTCCAACCTGACGTCGCCGGTCAAGATGGTGAATGCGCTCATGAAGCTGTCGCCAGCGCTCGTCGCTGCCGCGAAGAAGCGGCTGGCGGAGCCTGCCGGGCAGGTACCGGCGCGGCGTACCCGTCACACGCTTCAACGAGCGTGTGTCGCCGCACCGGACGTTCGACGCGGTAACCGTGCCGTTGACGGAACTGGGCAAGCTTCGCCGCCTGGTCGACGGTGCGACGATCAACGACGTCGTGCTCGCCGTCTGCAGCGGGGCGCTGCGCCAGTACCTGCTGCAGCACGATGACCTGCCGCCGCAGACCCTGGTGGCGGTGGCGCCGATCAACGCGCGTGGGCGCAGCGGCGCGGACGAGACTCCTGGCAACAACATTTCGGCGATGACGGTCGAACTCGGGACGGACATCGCCGATCCGGTACAGCGACTCCAGGCTATCCGCGACTACACGCGCGATGCGAAGGAAGCCAAGGCGGGGCTCGGTGCGCGCGTGATGACCGACCTGACGCGGCACATCCCGGGGGCCACGCTGGCCGGCGTGGCGCGGCTGGTGACCAACGAACGCATCGCCCGCAACCAGGCGAACCTGATCATCACCAACGTCCCGGGGTCGCAGCTGCCGCTGTACATGAACGGGGCACGTCTCACGCACCAGTTCGGCATGGGTCCGGTTACGCATGGGCTGGGCCTGTTCATCGCCGCCACCAGCTACGATGGCAACATCAGCTTCTGCGTGACCGCGGATCGGCAACTGGTCCCTGACGTCGACCGCGTGTGTCGCTGCATCGAAGCTTCACTCGACGAGTTGCGGCACGCCCGGCCGTCACGGAAGAAGGCCGTGACGAAGACTGCGACGGTGCGCAAGCGCAAACGTCCGGTCGGCAACAAGGGGAGGGTGCGTAAATGAGGTTCCTGCTGGTTCTGCTCGCGACGGCGCTCGCTGGCCTGGTGGCGCTCTATGCGCTCAGGCCACGGATACTGTTCGACGCAGTGAAGGCATCGCTCCGGCGACGTGCATCGCTCTCGCGCCAATCGGTCCGCGTCGGTGACATCACGTGGCCGTACCTGGACGGCGGCAATTCGACGGGTGACCCGATCGTGCTGGTTCACGGCTTCGGTGGCGACAAGGACAACTGGACGCTCTACGCGCCATTTCTCACGCCCAACCACCGGGTTATCTGTCCTGACCTGCCAGGCTTCGGCGAGAACGACCGCAGCGTGGACCGCGACTATCGGATGCAGGCCCAGGCGCGGCGGCTGCGCGAGTTCCTCGACGCGCTCGGCATCGCTCGTTGCCACCTTGCCGGCAACAGCATGGGCGGATTCATCGCGCTGCAGTTCGCGCTCGATTTTCCTGAACGACTGGCGTCGCTGACGCTGCTCGACAACGCGGGCGTGGCTGGGACGGGAATCAGCGACTTGCAGCGATCGATCAAGCAGGGTTCGAATCCACTCGAGCTCAAGACGATGGCAGATGTCGATCGCATGCTGGCATTCATCTACCGCAAGCCGCCGTTCATGCCGCGCCAGTTCAAGCGAGTGATGCTCGACGATGCGCTGGCCAACGCGCAGGTGCTCGAAAAGGTCTTCTGGACACTCGCGAAGGAAGGCATTGCGGGCGCGTTGAACGCGCGACTGGGCGAAGTGCAGGTGCCGACCCTCGTCGTGTGGGGGCGGCACGACCAGTTGATCGATGTGAGCGTGGTCGACGAAATGCAGCGCGGCATCGCAAACAGCGTCGTGGTGGTCTTCGAGCACGTCGGGCACGTGCCGATGCTGGAAGCGCCGCAGGAGACGGCCGCGCACCACCTCGCGCTGGTGGCGCGGGCGTCAGGCGAGTCGCACGCCCGTCAGTCGCTCCGACAGCGTCCAGAGTTGTCTCGGCCGCGTCGCGATCGACGGCCCAGGGCCGCACGCCCGCGGGGCCCTTGTCCTCGCGCGGGACGGCGCGGGCGACGTCGCAGTCTTCGCAATACAGGCCGCCGAGTCCCGCGAGTTGCGGGCTGGTAGCGGCCCACACCGTGGTGGCCGCGCCTTGCTCGATGGTCTTGAAGAGCGGGTTCACGACGCCGTCGGCCGTGATCCAGCCCATGGCGACCTGTTCCTCGAGCGGCAGCGAACGCTGCAGGTCGGTCATGATCGCGCCCGGGTGCACGGCGAATGCACGGATGCCCTGCGCGCGGCCTCGCTCGTCCGCGCCGAGCGCGCACAGGCTGTTCGCGGTCTTCGCCTGGCCGTAGGCGAACCACTTGTGGTACTCGCGGCGCTCGAAGTTGGGGTCGTCGAAGTTCATCGGCGTGATGCGATGCCCGAGCGAGGAGAGCATGACGACTCGCGCGCCATGGGCTGCCGCCAGCGCCGGCCACAGGCGGCAGAGCAGCTGGAAATGCCCGAGGTGATTGGTGGCGAACTGGCTCTCGTAGCCGCGGCTGTCGCGCGCGAGCGGCGAAGCCATGATCGCTGCATTGCAGACGAGGATATGCAGTTCGTCGTGGTGCGCCAGCCAGTTGCTCGCGAAGGCGTCGATGGATGCCGGATCCATCAGGTCGAGCGCGTGCGAGTTCGACGTTGGCCAGGCCTGCCAGTGCGGCCCGCGCCTTCTGCGGCGTGCGAGCCGGCACGGTGACATGAGCGCCGGCAGCCGCCAGCGCGCGCGTGGTCTCGACGCCGATGCCGGAATAGCCGCCGGTGACGATGACGTTGCGGCCGGCGAGGTCGATTCCCGCGAGCACGTCGCTCGCGGTCGAGCGCATGCCGAAGCCGGAAGGGAGGGGTGCCTGTGTCGTCATCACTCGTTCCGCCCTTGATGGATTGCGTCGGCGAAGTCAGGATAGGACCCTGCGTTCGATTGTGCAAGCGACCGGTCCCCCGCCGGCGCAGGAGTCCAGACAGTGCGAGTCACGATGCCCACGCCCGAGCAGGTGCGACAACTTCCCGAACTGGTGCGGGTGCGCGTGCCGAAGGAGTGGGAAGACCTGAACGGCCACGTCAACGTGAAGCATCACCTGACGATGTACGACATGACGAGCGACCCGTTGCTCGAGCTGCTTGGCATCAGCGAGGAATGGGTTCGCACCCAGCGGCTCGGCCTCTTCGATCTCGAGCACCACATCTGGTTCCTGAACGAAGTGCACGTGGGCGAGGAGGTGTCGCTGTACCTGAGCTTCACCGCCCGCAACGAAAAGCGCGTGCAGGGGCACGTGTTCCTGCTCAACGTCACGCACGAGCGTCTCGCCAGCGTCGTCGAGTTCGTCTCCGCGGCCGCCGATCTCGATGCACGGCGGACCGTGCCGTTGCCTGCCGTCATCGCCAACGGCATCGATCGAACTGATGGCGCGCCAGCGCGCCCTCGACTGGGCCGCACCGCTGAGCGGCGCGATTTCCATCTGAACGTTCCGGAGTACCGCATCCCATGCTCGACGACCTGATCCGTCTCGCCCTCGCCAACGCCGTGCTGATCTTCGGCTCGTTCATCCTGCTGTGGGCCGTGAGTATGGCGTGCGCGACTCGAGCCTCGTCGACATCTGGTTCGCCCCGTGCATCGGGGCAGCGGCAGTGCTCGGTGTGTTCGTCGCGCACGGTGCCGAACCGCGCCGCATCCTGATCGCCGTGCTGGCCGTGCTCTGGTCGGCGCGACTGGGTGGCTACCTGGCCTGGCGCAACTGGGGACGCGAAGACCCGCGCTATGCGCGCCTGCGCAAGCACGTCGAAGACCAGGGTGGAAATTTCGCCTGGCACAGCCTGACGCGCATCAATCTCTACCAGGGTGCAATCGTCTTCGTCGCCATCGCGCCGTTCCTCGTGGCCCAGACGGCGCCGACGCCGGCCACGCTCGGACCGCTCGCCTGGCTCGGCACGGCGCTGGTGCTGATCGGCGTGGCGTTCGAGGCAACCGCGGACTTGCAGCTGGCGCGCTTCAAGGCCGTCGCCGCCAATGCCGGCAAGGTGCTGGACACCGGCCTCTGGCGCTATTCGCGGCACCCGAATTACTTCGGTGAAACCTGCGTGTGGTGGGGCTTACTGGCTCGTCGCCTGCGAACACCCGTGGGGCTGGTTCACCGTGTTCTCGCCCGCGCTCATGACGTGGTCGATCCTCGGCATGATGGGCAAGGAACTGGTCGAGCGGCGCATGCTCAAGAAGCGCCCGGGGTACGAAGACTACGTGCGGCGCACCAGCGGCTTCTTTCCCTGGCCGCCACGTCGTTGAATCGCGGGCTGTCGCGCCGAGCCGCGAATCTGCACTTCGCGCGCTTCGACCGCCGCGCCGCAACTGCCGCACACGACCTTGACGCGCAGGCGCTTGCCGCAGGGGCGATGCCGCAGGAGCAGTCCCGGACCGTGCGGGGACGGGATCCAATGCGTGCCCCAGTCGTGCATCGCGATGGTGAACTGCAGCAGGTCCCAGCCCTTGTCCGTCAGGTGGTATTCGTGACGCGGCGGATGATCCTGGTAGAGACGCTGCTCGATCACGCCGGCGGCCAGCAGGCGACGCAGCCGGTCGGCAAGAATGTTGGTCGCGATGCCGAGCGCGGAATTGATGTCGTCGTAGCGATGCAGGCCGAAGAACAGGGCGCCGACGAGCAACGCCGTCCAGCGGTCGCCGACGGTGTCGACGCTGTGGAACATCGTCGTGTCGACGCCGTCGCCATTCGACGGGGCCGCGCTTTCGCGGCGGCGCGTAGTAGGTCGGCGGAGCAGCGTAACTGTGCGCGCCCGGTCCCGGCTTGAAAACCATGTCGCGCCAACCGATGCCGGTTTCGCAATGCGCGCAGACCAGGCTCGGGTTCAGGGACTTGCCACAGGCCGTGTGGATCAGCTTGGGCGGCAAGCCGAACTCACCGCCCCAGCGGTTCTCCCACGTCCACATGCAGAGTGCGACCGGGTAGAACGCGAGTCCCTTCTCGGTCAGGCGATATTCGAGCCGGCTCGGCGCGCTGCCGTACGGGCTGCGGTAGAAGAGGCCCGCGTCCACCATCGCGTTGAGGCGAGCCGTCAGCGTGCCGCGCGAGGCACCCGTGCGACGGCGCAGGTCCTCGAAGCGACGGACACCGATAAACGCGTCGCGCATGAGCAGGAACGACCAGCGATCGCCGACGACCTGCAGCGCACGCGCGACTTCGCCGCTGTGCAGCAGCACGCGGATGGTTTCGATGTCGGGTTGGCGCGGTTTGCGCCGCGCGATCTTGCTGGTCGCCATCACTTGATTTCGTCAGTCTAAAGTCGCAAGTCTAGCATCCAGCGGCGGCGATTCCCTTCGCGGCCGCCCAAGTCCGAGGGGGAAGATGAATTACCAGCAGCTCAAGAAAATCGTCGGCTTCTACAGCCGCTTCACGGCCAGTTTCACCCAGGTGGGACATCGCTGGCGCAGGTTGTCATGGCCGCAGTTCACCCCGGATTACCGCGGCCAGCACTGGCTGGTCACCGGCGGCTCGGGCGGAATCGGCCGGCACATCGTGCTCGAGGCCGCGCGTGCCGGGGCGACCGTCACTGCAGTGGCGCGCAGCGAGACCAAGCTCGCGACCCTGCGCGATGACGCGCGCCGGGCGGGCATCCAGGGCGTCGAGACCGAATGCTGCGATTTCACGCTGCAGTCCGACACCGAGCGCCTGCTGCGCCGGTTCGAGGCCGCAGGCCGCAAGGTCGACGTCCTGGTCAACAACGTCGGCGTGCTGCTCGACGATCTTGAGGTCACCGCGGAGGGTCGCGAAAGCTCGTTCGTCTCGAACCTGCTCAGCCATTACCAGTTGACCGAAGGGCTCATTCGCAGCGGCTTGCTGGCCGGACCGCAGGCCACGGTGGTCAACATGACGTCGGGTGGCGGCTACAACATGCCGCTGATGGTCGCGATGCTGAACGTCACGGACCCGGCGAAATACAACGGCGTGTTCGCGTACGGTTTCCACAAACGGGCGCAGATCGTGCTGAACCAGTACTGGCGCGACACCTACGGGTCACGCGGCATCGCGTTCTACGTGATGCATCCCGGTTGGGCCGACACGGACGGCGTGAAGCGATCGCTGCCGCGGTTCCGCAAGATCCTGCGGCCGATCCTGCGCGACGCTGCCTCGGGCGCCGATACTGCGCTGTGGCTCGCGGGCACGCGTCCGCCACAACCCGAACACGAACTCGTCTGGTTCGATCGGGCGATCCGTCCCGCGCACGTCTACGACCGGACGCGGACGACCAAAGACACGCCACAATCGCTCGTGGCGTATCTCGAGTCCGAACTCGCGCGTCAGCCGACGGCGCGCGCCTGAGGCCAGAGGTGGTCGCCGGTCACCCATGACGCGTGGAAACCGGCGGCCACCCGACCCGGGAGGCGCACCCGGGCAAGCGGGCCTGCGGTGATCCGCTTGGCGTCGAAGATCCAGGCCTCCGAGCGGTAATCGTGGATGTTGGTGGCGAGCGTGATTGCGTAGCCGCTGTCCTCGTCACCGCCGCGCGTGCTCTGCGCGAACGGCGCTTCGCTCGGGAACCAGCCGGCCGGGTAGTTGTAGACCTCGCGCGTGCCCTGGTCGTGGTCGTACTTGACGAGCCCTTCGAATGCCATCGTCTGCAGGTCCGTCGGGATCAACTGGTGGTACGAGTACCGCGTCTTGACGCCGTAGCGCTCCGTGTCGGGCAGGCAGAACTCGACGTTCAGGTCGTCGATCTGCTGCTCGCTCTTTTCGCCGGTCCTGAGGTTCATGCGCCAGCGGCGCAGGTGACCCTTGTAACGCAGGTAGGCGAGCATCGATGCGAGCGGGCCCTCCTGCGGGTCGCGGCGGATGGTGGGGTCGGGCTGGAAGCAGCCGTCCATCGTGATCCAGTCGCCGTCTTCCCAGGCATTGACCATGTGCAGCACGTAGCCCGGCTCGAATTCGAACCAGCGGACCTGCTCCTGCGTGCCGTAGCGCGGAATCACGCCGAAGCGTGTCGGCAGGTCGCGCTTGAACTGCACGACGCGGTGGCCCGTGCGCTTCAGCACGTCGAGGTCGTGGAACAGCGGGAAGTCGTGCAGGATCGTGTAGTTCGGCGTGATCGTCGTGTCGTGCGGCAGGCGCGGGCCGGGGAGGTCGATGCGGGCGCGGTGCTTGACCTTGCCATCGGCCGAGATCACGTAGTACGTGAGCCAGGGCTGGAAGTCGGCATAGCCGTAGTTGATGAATTCGCCGGTGCGCGGATCGGTCTTGCCGTGCGCGTTCATGGGCGTGTCGAGGCCGCCGGAAAAGTCCTGCTCGCCTTCGGTCTCGAGCGTCAGCGGATCGAGGGTGTAGACGCGGCCGGCGTTGTACCAGGCCGAGAGGATCTTGCCGTTGTGGAAGTTCAGCGTCGTATTCGACGTGTCCTTGCAGTAGTCGGGGTTCATCGACTCGACTTCATGCCCGGCGATGCCCGACAGGTCGTACGGGCCCATGATGCCCGACAGCTCGACCTTGCCGCGCTCGATCTCGTCGTGCAGCGCGCGCGTCTGCACCCACTTGCGGATGTAGCTCGCGCGGCCGTCGCGGAAGTACACGCCATGCACCATCCCGTCGCCGTCGAACCAGTGGTAGTCGCCGCGCGGCTTGAACACCGGGTTCGGCCCGTTGCGCATGTAGGCGCCGTAGAGATCCGCCGGGATCTCGCCTTCGGCTACCTCGAGGTCGACGGCGGTGATCTCGGACACGACGGGCGTGTAGGGACCGTGCAGGTAGGGGTTGTCGACGCCGTCGACCCAGGTCGGCCGATCCGGCGGGTCCTGCGTGCTGAGGTCCGTGTACTTGCGCATCGTGCGTTTCCTCTGGAAAGTCGCTGTCATCGTGGTCCGGTACCAGAGTACTATAGTGCAAGTCATAGGGGAGTTGTGAAGTGTCGAATGTCGCCAGCGGGAGCCGGGCAGAGCGCCTGAGGTCCCTGACGAGGGGAATGCGGCTGCCTCTGATTGCCGCGCCGATGTTCCTGGTCTCGGGTCCGGGCCTGGTCCTGGCCGCCTGCAGGGCAGGAATTTCTGCCGCGTTTCCGACCCCCAATGCCCGTTCGATCGACATCCTCGAGGACTGGTTGCGGCAGGTCGTGACGGGTCATGCCGAGGCGTGCAAGGCAGCGCCGGGCAGGGTCGGTCCCTGGGCGCTGAACCTCGTCATGCACAGTTCCTATGACCGGCTGGGCCCGGAGCTCGAACTGGTCGATCGCTATCAGCCCCCGCTCGTCATCACGGCACTCGGCAGCCCGGCCCAGGCCATCGAGCACGTCCATGCCTATGGCGGGACGGTCTTCGCCGACGTCAGCAGCCTGGCCTTCGCCCGCAAGGCCGCAGCAGCCGGCGCCGACGGCCTCGTGCTCGTCAGCGCAGGGGCGGGCGGTCACACGGGCAAGGTGTCGCCGTTCGCGTTCGTCCAGGCGGTGCGCGAGTTCTACGACGGCATCATCGTCCTCGGCGGCAGCATTGGTCACGGCGGTGCAGTGCGCGCCGCTGAACTGCTCGGCGCCGATCTCGCGTATGCCGGCACGCCATTCATCTGCGCCGAAGAGAGTCTCGCCGCGCAGGAATACCGTGACATGGTGGTGCGTGCGTCGTTCGAAGACCTGGTGATGACCAAGACGTTCACCGGGGCGGATGCCTGGTACCTGCGCGAGAGCATCGTCGCCGCTGGCCTCGATCCGACTGCGCTGGTCGGCAAGGACAAGATGGACTGGACGAATTCCCAGGGCCAGCTCAAGGCCTGGAAGAACATCTGGTCGGCGGGACAAGGCGTCGATCACATTCGCGCCGTCGAACCGACCGCCGCCATCGTCGATCGTTACGCGGCGGAGTATGCCGAGGCCCTGCGCAAGCCAGCGTTCGCGTGAGCTCCGCGATGAAGAATTTCGAGCGCAAACGGCTGGTGGGCAGCTGGCAGCTGCACCGCTGGTTCATCACGTACGAGGACGGCTCGGTCACCGAGCCGCTGGGCGCCGGTGCAACCGGGCTGCTCGTGTACACGCCGGACGGCTGGATGAGCGCAGCGATGATGGCTGCGGGCCGGCCACGCCTGTCACGCGGCAACCCGCGAGCGGCCCCCGTGCATGAGCGGGCGGCCGCCTTCGACACGTTCTTCGGCTATTGTTGTCGCTGGCGCATCGTCGGCCAGGCCGTGGAGCATCACGTCACGATCTCGCACAATCCGGCGCTGGTCGGAACGGTGCAGACACGCAAGATCCAGATGCGTGGCCGCACGCTGACGCTGTCGGCCGAAGAGGCCGTTCCCGGTGGGCTGCGTGTGCATCGTTTGCAGTGGCGACCGGCGCCGGATGCGAGGAAATCGAAGTGAGCAGAGCTGCGCTCGAGTTGTTCGAGAAGCATGAAGCATCATTGCGCGCTGCCGGGCTGGCGTGTCGCGAACGCAGTTATTTCACGCTGTTCCCCGAGACGCCGGACCGGCACCGCGGTGGTGCTGCGGCGTCCGAGGCAGGCGCTGCCGCTTTTCGCGCGCAGCTCGGGCAGGCCTTCGACCTCGACCAGCCCGGCACCGTTGATCGCATCGGTGGCGAGGTCTCTCCGTACACGCTCGAGCCGCTGGGCATCGATTACCCGCGCGCCGACATCGACACATTGTTTGCCGCCGCGCGTTCGGCGATGCCGGCGTGGGCGGCAGCAACGCCGCAGGCGCGTCTCGGCGTCTGCATGGAGATCGTCGATCGCCTGTACGGTAACGTGTTCGAGACGGCACAAGCCGTGATGCACACGGCCGGCCAGAGCGGCCCGATGAGCTACGCGGGCAGCGGCACGAACGCGCTCGACCGCGGCGTCGAGGCGCTCGCCTACGCGCATGCGGCGATGTCGGACGTCCCCGTCGAGGCGCTGTGGGAACGGCGGTTCGGCTCGACGACGATCCGGCTGCGCAAGCGCTACCAGCTGGTGCCGCGCGGCGTCGCCGTGTGCTTTGCGTGCGCCACGTTCCCGACCTGGAATGCGTACCCGGCCATGCTCGCGAGCCTCGCGACGGGCAACCCCGTGATCGTGAAGCCGCATCCGACGGCCATCCTGCCGATGGCGCTGGCCGTGCGCACGTGCCGCGAAGTGATTGCCAGCGCGGGCTTCGCGCCGGACCTCGTCACGCTCTGCCTCGACACGGTCGACGCACCGGTGGGCAAGGTGCTGGTCAAGCATCCGCAAACCGCGATCGTCGATTTCACGGGCAGTGCGCGCTTCGGTTCCTGGGTCGAGGCCAATGCGCACCCGGCGCTCTGCTATTCCGAGACATCGGGCGTGAACACGGTCGTCGTGGACTCGGTGGATCAACTCGAGCCGGTGATCAAGAGCCTCGCCACGACGATGAGCCTGTTCTCGGCGCAGATGTGCACGTCGCCGCAGAACGTCTACGTGCCCCGCGATGGCATCCGCCATGCGGGCGGCCGCATCGGGGCGGACGAGTTCGGTGCACTGCTGGCACAGGCGATGGCCGCGATCGCGGCCGACCCGAAGCGCGCCGCGCCGATCATGGCTGCGATCCAGGCATCGTCCACGCCGGCGCTGATCGACCAGATGGCTGCGGAGGGGGCGCGTCGCGGCAGGGTTCTGCTGGCCTCGGCTCCGTACGCCCACCCTGAATTTGCCCAGGCTCGCACGCGCACACCGTTGCTGGTCGGCATCGATGCGGGGGCGCAGGACCTGTACGGTGAGGAACGCTTCGGGCCGATCGGCTTCGTGATCACCACCGACGATCGCGATGCCGCGCTCGCGGAGGCGGCGGCCGACGCGCGCGCTGGAGGCGGGATCACCGCGTTCCTGTATTCCACCGACGAGCAGTACACGGAGGGCGCGATCGCGGCCTACTCGGCGGCGGGAGCGCAGCTCACCTGCAACCTCACCGGGCCGATGCCGCTCAACTTCGCAGCGGCCTACAGCGATTATCACGTGACGGGCATGAATCCTGCCGGCAATGCGACGCTGACGGACCTTGCGTTCGTGGCGTCGCGGTTCCGGATCACGCAATCACGGGCGCCGGCGACCTGAAGAGACAGCGGCGCGACACGGCGGTTGCCTATACTGGCCGGCATGGCGGAATCCGAAGCGCTGATCTACATCGAGTCGGACAGCAAGCTGGGTCTGCAGGCGCAGATCCGGCAGAAGCTGGTCGAGTCGATTCACCTGGGCATCTTCAAGCCCGGCACGCGCTTGCCGTCGTCGCGCAAGCTGGCGGAGCAGCTGGGCGTCGCGCGCAACACGGTCGTGATTGCCTGTCAGCAGCTCGTCGCGGAAGGTCTCCTCACCAGTCGGGCCCGCAGCGGTCTCTACGTCGCTCGCCGGCTGGCGGCGCCCGCGTACCCGCCGCTGGCGCCGGGCGAAAGGGGATCCATCACGGGCCCCTGGCAGCAGTGGCTCAAGTCGCGCGCCAACCCGGACATCAACCGGATTGCGCCGGCCGACGCCCGCGACTATCCATTCTGTTTTCTCGACGGGCAGTTCGACACGTCGCTGTTTCCGGTGGCCGAGTGGCGCGAGGCCGGCCGCTATGCGCTCGGCAGCGGCGACATCGGTGTCTGGTCTGCGGCGACGGGCGGGCTCGACGATCCGATGCTGATCGAGGAGCTGCGCACCAAGATCCTGCCGCGACGCGGCATCAACGCGCGCGCCGAGGAAATCCTGATCACCGTCGGCGCCCAGCAGTCGCTGTACCTGCTGGCCGAGCTGCTGGTGGATGCGAGTGTCGCGGTCGCCATGGAAGAGCCCGGGTATCCGGAGATGCGCCATCTCGTGCAGCGACGCGGCGCGTCGATCGTGCACCAGCCGATCGACGGCGACGGCATGCTCGTCGACGGTGCGCTCGATGACTGTCGCATCGTCTACGTGACCCCCAGCCACCAGGCGGCGACTGGCGTCACGATGTCGCTCGAGCGCCGTCGGGCCCTGCTGGAGAAGGCGGCGCAACGCGACATGCTCATCGTCGAGGACGACTTCGATTGCGAGAGCAACTACAAAGGCTATCCGCACCCGGCGCTGCGCGGCATGGACCGCGAAAACCGCGTCATCTACGTGTCGTGCCTGTCCAAGGTGCTCGCGCCTGGCCTGAGCCTCGGCTTCATGGTGGCGGCACCCGAGCTGATCGCCGAGGCGCGCAAGTTGCGCCGGCTGATGGTGGGGCAACCGCCGCGCAACAACCAGCGCGCGATGGCGCACTTCATCCGGCTCGGGCACTACGATGCGCTCACGGCGAACCTGCATCGAACCTTCGGGCAGCGCTGGGACGCCCTGCGCCAGGCCCTCAATTTCTACCTGCCGCCCTGGGTTGCACTGGCGCCGAGCAAAGGCGGGACCGTGCTCTGGGTGCAGGGCTCGAACGACCTCGACGTCTCGCGGCTGGTGGACGAGGCTGCGCGCCGCGGCGTGCTGGTCGAGCCCGTCGATCACTTCTATGCGCTCTCGCGCCGGCCGCTCAACTGCTTCCGCATGGGGATCTCGGGCATCCCGGCGCAGCGCATCCGCGAAGGTGTCGCGCGGCTGGCTGCCGTCGTCCGCGAGTTCACGTCGGGCGCCACGGAGCACCTCGACCAGTGCATCGGCCGGCGACTCCTGAAGCGCGACCTGCGCAGGAACCTCCCGGGCGCCGTGATGCGAACGCAGCGTGTCTATGGCGAGCCGGTCGAGATTCACCTGCACGCGGACGGATCGATGACCGGGCGTGCCGGCTTCGCCTGGGAAGACCGCGACTACGGCCGGTGGTGGCTGGACGGCGACCGCTACGTGCGCCAGTGGCAGCGCTGGTCCTACGCCGAACCCGCGTCCTACGCGGTGGTGCTCGACGGCGAACGGATCAAGTTCTACCTTGAGTCCGGGTTCATCGAGGACACGCTGGCCTTTGAAGCGGCGCCAGTTCCGTAGCTGGCTGTCGAAATCCGTCTGGCTCCATCGTTTTAATCCAACTGGCACTACGCGCACCTTGCGGTTTGACCTAGCCTCCCTGAGCCGCGTCCAGCGACGCGGAGGGGGGTAGGGACGATGACGCACTTTGCGGTGGCCGGGCTGCAGCTCGAACTGACGGCGCAGGACAACCTGGAGATCGTCCGTGCCGAGATGGAGCGGCTGAAGCGGCGGTTTCCGTGGGTCGACATGGTCGTACTGGGTGAGCTGGCCCTGCGTGGGCCCCAGACGTCCAACGCCGAGCCGCTGCCGGGTCCCCTGGAGCAGTCGCTCTGCCAGGTCGCGCGTGACCTGAAGCTCTGGTTCGTCCCGGGCTCGATCCACGAGCGCGCCGGCGATCACATCTACAACACGACGCCCGTCATCGATCCGAGCGGCCAGGTCGTCGCGCGTTACCGCAAGATGTTTCCGTTCCTGCCGTACGAGCAGGGCGTCACGCCCGGCACTGAATTCGTAGTGTTCGACGTGCCGAAGGTCGGCCGGTTCGGCGTCTCCATCTGCTACGACATGTGGTTTCCGGAGACGACGCGGACCCTCGCCTGGATGGGTGCGGAAGTGGTGATTCATCCCACCATGACCAACACGATCGACCGCGACCTGGAACTCGCGATCGCGCGCACCAATGCCGCGGTCAACCAGTGCTGGTTCGTCGACGTGAACTGCGCGGGCAAGCTCGGCAACGGCCGCTCGCTCGTCGTCGCGCCCGATGGCAGCGTCGTCCACCAGGCCGGCACCGGGTACGAAATCGTCCCGGTCGAGATGGACCTCGGGCTCGTGCGACGCAGCCGCCGCCGCGGCCTGCTCGGGCTCGGGCAACCGCTGAAGAGTTTCCGCGACAGCGAAGTCGTTTTTCCGCAGTACCAGCCGCAACAGGCGTCCTCGCCGGCCCTGCGCCAGCTGGGGGCGATGGCCGTACCGGGTCCCGCGTCGATGGACGAGGAGCCCGGCTAAGCCATCTGGACCAATCAGTCGTCGGCATCTGGTCCTATGTGGCGCCCGACGGCTCGTCTATGTTCAGGCCAACACGGCGATCAAGCCGGACAGTTCCGCAATGACAGGGGTGAGTCATGAGCAACGAGATTCAGTCGAAGGGCAACGTGCTGGCGATCGAGGTGCGGCGGTGCCTGCATCGCGCGCGGCCTGGCCGGCGTTTCATGGCGCTGACGGTGGCAGCCGCGGGACTGCAATGCGCGGTGCCCGCCGCCATCGCGCAGACGAAATCCGGGCTCGAGGAGATTGTCGTCACCGCGACCCGTCGCGACCAGACGGTGCAGGAAATTCCGTTCAACATCTCGGCGGTGACAGGCGAGACGCTCGAGCGGGCCAATATCAATGACTCCATCGAGGCGCTGCGGACGGTCGCGGGCGTGGCGGTGCAGGACCGCGGCTACCGCAATTCCGGCGTCACCAACGGCATCGTGATCCGCGGCATCAACGTCGATTCCGGCACCAACGGCGACGTGCCGCTGGCCGCGCCGCCGACCGTGGCCACGTACGTCGACGACACGGCGCTGTTCGGCAACTTCGTGCTGAAGGACATCGAGCGGGTCGAGGTGCTGCGCGGGCCGCAGGGAACGCTGTACGGCTCCGGCTCGCTGGCCGGCAACGTCCGCTACATCATGAACAAGCCCGATCCGAAGGACTTCGAGGGCAAGGCGAGCGTCAACTTCGGCGTGACCGAAGGCTCCGACGGGTACAACTTCAACCCCGACCTGATGCTGAACGTGCCGCTGTCCGAAACGGCCGCGTTCCGCATCAATGCCGGCATGATCGACAACGACGGCATCGTCGACTACCCGAACGTCTATCGCACCGATGCCAACGGCGACCCGGTGGTCAACGGCGACGTGCTGACGGCGCTGCCGGAGTACCGTCGCGTCAAGGACGTCGACTCGGTCGATATCAAGTACGCCCGGGCCGCGTTGCGCTTCGAGCCGACCGAGGATTTCAGCGCCCAGCTGTCCTACCAGTGGCAGGACGACGAAGTCGGTGGGCGGCGCCAGGTGACCCGCGGTGAAGACCTGGTCAATGGCGGCACGTACGGCGACTACGAGTTCGGCGCCGTCCAGCTCGAGCCTTCCGAGCGCGAAGTGCAGCTGGCTGCGCTCGAACTCGAGGTCGGCTTCGGCTTCGCGACCCTCACGTCGAGCACCTCCTACTACGAGCACACCGGCTCGGGCATCAGCGACAACTCGGGCGTGTATGCGCGCAACGGCTGGTTCGCGTTCTACGGCAGTTCGCCGCGGCCGATCGCCCAGGCCGAGCGGTTCTACGACGACACCGCGTTCGCGCAGGAATTCCGGCTCGTCTCGAAGGGCGGTGAGTTCATCGACTGGACGACCGGCCTGTACTACGTGGACCAGGATTACGACCTGGGCCAGAACAGCTACCTGGTCGGCTACATTCCGTACCTCAACGCGCTGAACTGGTACGGCCTCGCGCCGTACAGCACGAACCAGGATTTCCTGTTCCGGCGCAACCAGGGTTACGAGGAAATGGCCTTGTTCGGCGAAGCCACGATCAACTTCACCGACGCCCTGCACCTGACGCTCGGCGGCCGTTACTTCGACAACTCGGTCGACGTCGACGCCGTGGTCGACGTGCCGATCTATTCCTCGCCGTCGAGCCCGCCCGGCACGGCCTCGGAAAAGATCGACGACGACGGCTTCCTGTTCAAGGCGAACTTCGCCTGGGACCTGACGGACCAGACGATGCTGTACGCGACGTATTCGCAGGGCTACCGTCACGCGGGCGCCAACGCCGTGCCGACCACGGGCAAGTACGCCGAAAACCCGGACTACTTCACGTTCGATTCCGACTCGGTCGACAACTACGAACTCGGCTACAAGGGCGTGACCGACCTGCTCAGCTTCTCGGTCTCGCTGTACTACGCGGACTGGAAGGACCCGCAGCTGAACACGGCGACGTCGAACTGGGGCTTCTTCGCCGCCATCAACGGCGAGTCGGCCCGGACGCAGGGCATCGAAGTCGAGCTGTCGGGGGCGATCACCGATTCGCTGACGTACAGCGTCGGCTACACGTACGCGGACGCCAAGCTCACCGACGACGTGTACCAGCCGGCTGGCAATTTCTACGGCGGACCGTTGTTCACCGACAAGGTCGCCGCGGACGGGGACCGGTTGCCCGGCACGGCCGAGCACGTCTTCAACGTGGCATTCGGTTACAACACCACCTTTGGCAACGGCATCGGCATGAACGCCGTGCTGAGCGGCTACTATCAGTCGGATGTGCTCAACAGCATCGGCGACGACAACTGTCTCACCACGTTCACTGCCTCCGGCAACTGCCGCGACAGTGCCAACCCGGCGTCGGCGTCCTATGCGCCCGACTCGGTGTTCTCACGCAGCTATGCCGAGATCGACTCGTTCCAGTTGTGGAACTTCAGCACGACCTTCACGCGCGACGACTGGGGTGTCTCGCTCTACGTCAAGAACCTGTTCAATGACGAAGGGACGACCGGCGCATTCCCGTTCCTGGCGGGCGGCTCCAATACCGCCCCGAGCCAGAACTACTACGGCAACAATTCGCGTGATTACATCGCGCTGCCGCGCACGTTCGGGATGGCGCTCACCTATTCGTTCTGAGGGAGCATGACTGCGACTGCGCCGCGCACCAGGGAACAACTGGCGGATCGGGTCACCGGCTGCATCGAAGCCGGTGACCTGAGGCAGGCGCTGGAGGCGGGTCAGGATCTCAATCGCCAGCACCCGGACTACGCGTATGGGTGGTATCTGGCCAGTTGGTTGCTGCGCAAGGCGCAGCGCCTGCCCGACGCATTGCGCACGATCGATCGGGCGTTGGCTCTCGAGCCGTCGGACCGGTTCCGGCTGCACCGGGCGCGTTGCCTGCTCGAAGCCGGAGACATGGCGGGGGCGGTTGCGGCCGCCGGCGAACTGCGTGGCAGGCCGCTGGCCGACGCCGTGCTCCACGGCGAACTCGGGACGCTGCTTTACCGGGTGGGCGATCATGCCGGTGCGCTGGAGCACTACTCCGCTGCCATCGACCTCGACCAGGGCAGCGCGGAGTTCCATTTCAACCGGGCAGCCGTGCGTCGCTACCTTGGCGACGCCGCCGGCGCCGAGCAGGATTTCGACGCCGCGATTGCGCTGCGCCCCGATGAGCACGAGGCGTACAACGGGCGTGCGCAGCTCAGGAAGCAGACCGCCGCGCACAACCACGTCGCCCAGCTGCGCGAGACGATTGCCCGGACACGAAGCCCCGCGGGGCTGGTCCAGCTGCACTACGCGCTGGCGAAAGAACTCGAAGACATCGAAGACTACCCGGCGTCGTTCGCGAGCCTGCGGCAGGGCGCGACGCTCAAACGCTCGCTGATGCGGTATGACGTCGCGACCGATCTCGGCATCGTCGACCGTATCTGCGAGGTCTATACGGCCGATCGCTTCGCTGGCCACGTCGAGGGGTTCGACAGCGCGGAGGCGATCTTCGTGATCGGCATGCCGCGCACCGGAACCACGCTGGTGGAGCGAATCCTTGGCAGCCATCCGGACGTTTGCGCCGCGGGCGAGTTGAACGAGTTCGGGCTCGAGCTGACGCGGCGGGTGTCGGCCCTGGCAGCGGGCCGAGCCCTGTCGCGGTCCGAGTTCGTCGCAGCGACCGCGCGCATGGATTTCAGGGCCCTCGGTCAGCGCTACCTCGAACGCGTGCGGCCGTATCGCGACGGCCGGCCCGTGTTCATCGACAAGCTGCCATTCAATTACCTGTATGCCGGGTTGATCCACCTTGCGCTACCGCAGGCGAAGATCGTGAGCGTGCGGCGCAATCCGCTCGACACGTGCTACGCGGTGTACAAGCAGTTGTTCAAGGATGCGTACCCGTTTTCATACGACCTCACGGAACTGGGCAAGTACTACGCCGCCTACGATCGCCTGATGCGGCACTGGGACGCCGTGATGCCCGGGGTGGTGCTCACGGTGCATTACGAGGACGTCGTCGCGGACGTGCGCGGGCAGGCGCAGCGATTGCTGCAGCATTGCGCGCTCGGCTGGGACGAGCGCTGCGTGCGCTTCCACGAGAATGCGCGGGCGTCGACGACGGCGAGCGCACTGCAGGTGCGCCAGCCCGTGTACGACACGTCGATCGGACGCTGGCGCCGTTATGCGGACCAGCTGGAGCCGCTGCGCCTGCAGCTCGCAGCGGCGGGCATCGCGTGCGATTGATCAAGGCAACGACAGCGTTCGTTCCATTGCCGCTGTTCGTGTTGGGCACGCTGGTGTCGATTGCCGTGCATGGCGAGCCGGTCGCCGGTGGGCGCGCGGAACTGCAGGTCGCAGAACTCCTGGCCGGCTCCACGCCGTCCAATCCCTGGCGCATGGATGCCTTTGCGCCGATGGCTGCAGTGGAGTCGACGGATCCAGCGGTCAACGCCTTTGGCCGGCTGGTCTTGCGCGATGGTCCGCAGCCCGTCGGGTTTCGCGTGCTGCGTGACACCTACGGCACGGCAGACGCTCCTTCGGCACCGGCGCGTCGCCTGCCGTCCCTCGTGCAGGTCGACCTCATCCAGGATGGCAACGCACTGATTCCGCGGCAGCGGACACCCATGGCGGGATCGCACCCGTACTGGGAATTCGTCCCTGGCGTGGGCCGAACCTGGCAGGAGCCGGGTGACGGTGAATGGACGCGTGCCGCGCTGCCGTTCAGCCTGATGGAGGTCAACGCCAACTGCCTGCACCACGGCATGTTGACGTTCGTCTTTGCGCCGGCAGGGCGCATCTCGCGTGTCGCGTACCAGGTCAGCAGCGAGACGTGCGCTTACTTCAAGGCAGACCTGTGGGGCTACCTGCAGGCTGAGCGCTCGGACATATCAATGCCCGACGCTGCAACCGTGGCCGAGGCGCACCGGACCGAGATCCGTGGTCGTCTGCCGCGGCGCCCGCTGGCACGACTGGCCGCCGATCACCCGGGGACCGATCCCGCGGAGTTTGGCCATCCCGCGGAAGTGACGCCGTCGCAGATGTCGACGTGGGGCGTGATCGCCGATGGCGTCCACTACAGCGGCGGATGTCCCACGCGCGCGGGTGACTATCCGTTCTGCGCAGAGTTGTTGCTGCCTTCGTATTCGGTCGCCAAGTCCGTGTTCGGCGGTCTCGGCCTGATGCGACTCGAGCGGCGCTTTCCGGGCACGCGCGAGCAGAAGGTCGTGGATTTCGTTCCGGAGTGCGCAGCGCAGGGCGGCTGGAGTGGCGTCACGTTCGGGAACCTGCTCGACATGTCGAGCGGGCACTGGACCGCGGCCGAGGCGTATGCGGACGAAAATTCGGCGGCTACGTCGAAACACTTCTTCGACGAACCACGGCATGCCGGGAAGATCGGTCATGCCTGTGGCCATTCTCCCCGGCGCGAGGCGGCCGGCCGGAGTTTCGTTTACCGCACCAGCGATACTTACGTGCTGGGGACTGCGCTGACGGCTTTCGTGCGACGGCAACTTGGGCCGCAGGCGGACCTGCTCGACGACGTCGCCTGGCCGGACATCTGGCGCGCTGCCGGGCTCAGCCCCGTGGCCAACTTTTCGCGCCGGACTCGCGACGATGTGCGACAGCCCTTCGTCGGCTTTGGCTTGACGCTGTTGCCGGACGACGTCGCCAAGCTCGGCCAGTGGCTCAATCCCCTGAGCGCGTCGGCGCAGGACCTTCTCGACACGAGCATGCTCCGATCCGCCCTGCAACTCGATGCAGCGGATCGAGGCCTGCCGACTGCTGCAGACGGCACGCTCCTGTACAACGACGGCTTCTGGGGCATGCGCATCGATGACCTGCCCGGGTGCGACGCGCCGGTGTTCGTGCCGTTCATGTCGGGCTTCGGCGGAGTCACGATCGCGCTGCTGCCGAACGGCGTCACGTACTACTACTTCAGCGACGGCAACGAGTTTCGCTTTCGCCGTGCCGTCTACGCTGCGGCACGCCTCCATCCCTATTGCCGGACTGCGACGGCCTCACCTGCAGTCGTTGCCAAGGATCCTGCTTCATGAACACTTCGACGCCTCATGCGGGCACGACGGTCGCGCGCACGATTTTCGGCTTGCGCAAGGCGGCGCCCGATGGCGAGATCGCGCGCGTGCTGCTGGCCTTCCTGGCCACCGCCGGCATCTTCTACGTCAACATCATGCCCGCGCTCGTCGACGGACTCGTGCAGGGGGCGGGCTTCAGCAACCGCCAGGCGGGCATGGTGGGTTCCAGCAACGTCTACGGCGCGGCGATCGGCGCCTTGATCGCCGTCTTCATCGTCAAGCGGATCCAGTGGCGGACCTGGGCGTACGGCTTGCTCGCTGCGCTGATCGCCCTGGACCTGCTGTCGATGCTGGTGCACCGTTTCGAGCCCCTGATGGCGATGCGGTTCCTGCACGGGACGGTGGGCGGAATGCTCGTGGGCATCGGTTTCGCCGTCATGTCGCGCACGGCGCAGGCCGACCGCACGTTCGGCTACCTGCTCGTGGTGCAGTTCGGACTCGGGGGCCTCGGCCTCGCCGTGCTGCCGCCGCTGGTCCCGACGTACGGCACCAGCGTGCTGTTCACCGCGTTGATCCTGTTCAGCCTCGTCACGCTCGCGATGGTGTCGTTCCTCACCGATTACCCGGCCAGTGCCGTGCGGCGGCCCAGGGTCGGTGACGGACAGGGTGTCCGGCGCGGGCCGTTGTTGCTCAGCCTGCTGGCCACGTTTTTCTTCCAGGCCGGCAACATGGCGGTGTTTGCCTACGTCATCGGGCTCGGCAAGGCGGACGGCCTCGCGATGGATTTCATCAGCCCGGTGCTCGCGGCCGCGTCGTGGATCGGCATCGCGGGCTCGGGCCTCGTCATCCTGCTGTCGACGCGGTTCGGGCGCGCCTGGCCGCTGGCCGGCTCGATCCTGTTGACTGCGCTTGCGACCTGGGCGTTGCACGGCAGCGGGACCGCGTGGGTTTACGCACTCGCGAATGGACTGATCGGCGTGACCTGGTCGTTCGGCATCCCGTACCTGTTGGGCATGTGTGCGCAGTTCGACCAGACCGGGCAATCGGCGGCGCTCGGTGGTTTTGCGTCGAAGATGGGCATGGCCTCGGGTCCGCTGGCCGCCGCCTGGGTCGTCGGCGCCGACGACTTCGGCCGGGTCATCAACGTGGGTGCCGTTGCCCTGGTGCTGAGCCTGGTCGCCGCGATGATTCCCGCCATCCTGCTGGACCGCGCGCCGATCGACTGAGTTTCAGTACGTCGCGTTCTCGTCCCAGATCCTGCGCCACAGCCAGGGCAGTGCCGCGACCGGAGGGCGCTCGGTCGGGACCTGACGGTTCGGCACGGCCGTGATGCCTTGCTCATCGTGTTCGGCGACGACAAACGAGAACACGAACCACGGCGTCTGCCCCATGCGCAGGTCCGTCATGACGACGGGTTGCGCGGAGCCATTGCTGTCGACAGGTGCCGCCTGTGCCGTCGTCACCGCTCCGAGCAACTGGCTGACCGTGCCCGGCGCGCCATCGGCGATACGCAGATCGGCGTTCGCCAGTCGCACCGAGTAGAAGCCCTTGGAGAACCACGCGAGCCGCCGCACGGTCCAGTCGTCGTGCAGTGAATCGAGCAGCGCCGGGTCGCTCGCGTGCCGCGCGAGGGGAATGCGCTCGCTCGCGTCGAAGAGTGAACGAAAGCCTTCGTGATACGCGTCGTCATCCATCACGACCACGCGCCACAGCAGGCTGTTGAGCGGGGCGGGGGTGACCAGCACGCGCTTGTTTTCCATTGGAGTTGCTGCGATCGCACGCTGCACGTCGCCGGCGACGTGCGCCTGCGCCGCGACCGTCCAGCCCAGGTAGAGCGTGCTCGCGGCGAGTCCGGTGCGATTCCAGCGCATCCCGTGGTCAGGTGCCTTCTGCCGCAACCGCAACCACGCCAGCAGGCCGACGATCATCGGCATCGTGACCAGGGGGTCGATGATGAAGACGCTGCCGAGCCCGACGGGGTAATCCGAGAACGGCAGCAGCAGTTGCGTGCCGTATACCGTGAAGGCGTCGAGCAGCGGGTGCGTGATCAGCGACAGCCAGACGAGCAGTAACCAGTCGCGGTACGACGCGTCGAGCCCTCGGTTCAGCCGGGCGACCAGCCAGGCGATGGCGGGTGCCGCCAGCGTCAGCCAGAAGAGCGCATGGGTCTCGGCGCGATGAAAGGTGAAGTCCCGGACCGGGTTTCCGTGCGGAATGAGCACGTCCAGGTCGGGCAGGGTGTTGCAGGCCGCCCCGACGAGGGCAGCCCGCAGCCCGGCCTTGCGGCCGAGAACGGCGGTGCCGACGGCAGCGCCGAGGACGATGTGGGTGAGGGAATCCAAGATGAGGGGATAGGGGTTAGGGGTTAGTCGGAAGGGCCCCGTTGGCGGGAACAGTCGTGTTAGGACTGCCAAAAGACAACCTAATTCAATTTCGAGTGTGTATTCCGAGTTGGATGCCAGCCTTAAATGCCCAAAACGCGCCTCCGGCTCCGACTATCCCCTAACCCCTAACCCCTAACCCCTAACCCCTTCTCAGCTAGAATCGCTGCTGTTCGAGTGGGCGACCTGCGAAAGTGGCGGAATTGGTAGACGCACTGGATTTAGGTTCCAGCGGGTAACCCCGTGAGGGTTCGAGTCCCTCCTTTCGCACCAATACCAGGGGTTAGGGGATAGGGGTTAGGGGCTAGTCGGAGGCGCGGTAAAACCGGACGCGACTGCCGCACCTCCGACTAACCCCTATCCCCTAACCCCTAACCCCTTCTTCCGTGGCAGAATACGCGGCTTTTCCGGGCGGACCGCCCGGGTGCAAGAAAGCCCCTTTTGAGGATCGATGACCCCTATGCAAGTCAACGTGCAGTCGACCGGCAGCCTCGAGCGCCGAATGGAAGTGAGCGTCCCGAAGGAGCAGATCGAGGAAGCCATCGCCGAGCGCCTCAAGCGCGTGAGCCGCACCGCGAAGCTCAAGGGCTTCCGCCCCGGCAAGGCCCCGATCAAGGTCATCCGCCAGCAATTTGGCGAGCAGGTTCGCCAGGAAGTGCTGTCGGACCTCGTGCAGCAGAGCTTCTCGCGCGCCGTGACCGAAGCCAAGCTCATGCCGGCGGCCGGCCCCCGCATCGAGCCGATTTCGAGCAGCCCGGGCGAGGACCTCAAGTACCGCGCGGTGTTCGAGGTGTTTCCGGAAATCGCCCTCAATGAAGTGGACGGTCTGGCCGTCAACCGTCCCGTCGCGGAAGTGAGCGAGTCCGACATCGAAGCGATGGTCCAGAACCTGCGCGAGCAGCGCCCGAGTTTCGAGGTGGTCGACCGCGAAAGCCGCGAAGGCGACCGCGTCACGATGGATTTCGAGGGCGCGATCGACGGCAAGGCGTTCGAGGGCAGCAAGGGCGAGGACATCGCCGTGATCCTCGGCGCGGGCCGCATGCTCAAGGATTTCGAGACCGGCATCCTCGGCGTGAAGGCCGACGAGAAGAAGCAGATTGCCGTGCGCTACCCGGACGAGTACCACAACAAGGACCTCGCCGGCCGGACGGCCGAGTTCTCGGTGCACGTGAAGAAGGTCGAGGAAAAGCTGCTGCCCCCGCTCGACGACGCCTTCTGCCGTGAATACGGCGTCACCGAAGGCGGCCTCGAGCAGTTGCTGGCCGAGGTTGCCGACAACATGCGCCGCGAACTCGCCGACAACGTGCGCTCGCGCCTGAAACAGCAGGTGTTCGACCGTTTCCTTGAAGCCAATCCGGTCGACGTGCCGAATGCGCTCATCGAGCAGCAGGTGCGCGACATGCAGATCGACACGGCCCGCCGCATGGGCGCGAAGGACGCTTCGCAGGTCCCGCCGGCCGAGCCGTTCGTCGAGCCGGCACGCCGCCGCGTGGCGCTCGGCATGCTCGTCAACGAACTGGTCAAGACCCGCGAGATCAAGCTCGACCGCGCGCGCGTCGAAGCGCGCCTCGGCGAGCTGGCGGCGACCTATCCCGATCCGGATGCAATCCTCAAGGCTTACCGCCAGAACCCTGATGCAATGCGCCAGGTCGAAGGCATGGTGTTGGAGGATCAGGTAGTCGATTATCTGATCGAGCGGGCCAAGGTCACCGACCAGCCGTCCACGTTCAAGGAATTGATGAACTTCGGAGCCTGAGCCAAATGCCCATGATCGAACCCACCGCATTGAATCTCGTCCCGATGGTCGTCGAGCAGACGGCCCGCGGCGAGCGTGCCTACGACATCTACTCGCGCCTGCTGAAGGAACGGGTGATCTTCCTGGTCGGTCCGGTCGAGGACTACATGGCCAACCTCGTGGTGGCGCAGCTGCTGTTCCTCGAGTCGGAGAATCCCGAGAAGGACATCGCGATCTACATCAACTCGCCGGGTGGCTCGGTCAGCGCCGGCCTCGCGATCTACGACACGATGCAGTTCATCAAGCCGGACGTCAGCACGATCTGCGTGGGCCAGGCGGCCAGCATGGGCGCGGTGCTGCTCGCGGGCGGCGCCAAGGGCAAGCGTTTCTGCCTGCCGCATTCGCGCGTCATGATTCACCAGCCCCTGGGCGGCTTCCAGGGCCAGGCGACCGACATCGAGATCCACGCGCGCGAGATCCTCGACGCCCGTCACCGGCTGAACTCGATCCTGGCCAAGCACACGGGCCAGACGATCGACCGGATCAAGGCCGACACGGATCGCGACAATTTCATGACCGGCGAACAGGCCACTGCCTACGGCCTGATCGACGCGGTGTTGCACGAGCGGGGCGAAGCGGGCACGGCGACGCGCACGTGACCGCCATGCGCGGTGACGCTTAAGTCACTGTAGCGACTGGCATTTTGGCGAGCAGGGGGCTTTGATGGTATAAGCCATCAAGGCCGATTCAGGCCTCCGGACCACGGGTTCTAGGTACATGGCGGACGATCGCTCCAAGCACGACGACGGCAAGCTTCTCTACTGCTCCTTCTGCGGCAAGAGCCAGCATGAAGTCCGCAAACTGATCGCCGGTCCGTCGGTGTTCGTCTGCGACGAATGCGTTGAACTCTGCAACGACATCATCCGCGAGGAACTCGAGGAAAAAGCCGAGAAGACCCGCGAGAAGCTGCCGAAGCCGCAGGAAATCAAGAAGGTCCTCGACGAGTACGTCATTGGCCAGGAGCGGGCCAAGAAGGTGCTGTCCGTTGCGGTCTACAACCACTACAAGCGGTTGCAGAACAAGACGGGCGAGCGCACGCGCGACGACATCGAGCTCGCCAAGAGCAACATCCTGCTGATCGGCCCGACGGGCTCCGGCAAGACGCTGCTGGCCGAGACGCTCGCGCGCCTGCTGAACGTGCCGTTCACGATTGCCGACGCCACGACGCTGACCGAAGCGGGCTACGTGGGCGAGGACGTCGAGAACATCATCCAGAAGCTGCTGCAGAAGTGCGACTACGACGTCGAGAAGGCGCAGACGGGCATCGTCTACATCGACGAGATCGACAAGATCTCGCGCAAGTCGGACAACCCGTCGATCACGCGTGACGTCTCGGGCGAGGGCGTGCAGCAGGCGCTGCTCAAGCTGATCGAGGGCACGATCGCCTCGGTGCCGCCGCAGGGCGGCCGCAAGCACCCGCAGCAGGAATTCCTGCAGGTCGACACGGGCAACATCCTGTTCATCTGCGGCGGCGCGTTCTCCGGCCTCGAAAAGATCATCATGAACCGCACCCACAAGGGCGGCATCGGCTTCCAGGCGGAAGTCCGCGAGCAGAGCGCGCGCCAGCACGGCAGCGACCTGTTCCACGACGTCGAGCCGGAAGACCTGATCAAGTTCGGCCTGATCCCGGAATTCGTCGGCCGCCTGCCGGTCGTCGCGACGCTCGACGAGCTCGACGAGTCTGCGCTGATGCAGATCCTCACCGAGCCGAAGAACGCGCTGACCAAGCAGTACCGCAAGCTCTTCGACATGGAAGGCGTCGATCTCGAGTTCCGCGAAGAGTCGCTGCGCGCGGTGTCGCGCAAGGCGATGCAGCGCAAGACGGGCGCCCGCGGCCTGCGCACGATCCTCGAGAACGTGCTGCTCGACATCATGTACGACCTCCCGAGCATGCGGAACGTGCAGAAGGTCGTGATCGACGAAGACGTGATCCAGGGCGAGAGCAAGCCGTACCTGGTGTACGGCCAGGAAGAGCCGCGCCTTGCGGCCGTCGAAGAGCGGCGCACCGGGTCGGACCACTAAGCAAGGGGTTAGGGGATAGGGGTTGGGGGTTAGTCGAGCCGGTTGATCGCAAGCGCGCCGTCTTGTCCCTTGCCTGCTCAAGCGGGAAAGGGGTCAGAGCAGTTGATTCTCACCAATTCCGCCCCAAATCTCCCCCGCACGCCGCAAGGGCGAGCTAATATTTTCCACAGAATTCCCCCCGCCTTCTGTTGCTGACGCGACAGGGGGAGCCAGACGGTCCGGAGACCCCCGCACGTGACCACCAGCCCCGAATCGAACGCCCCGACGAAGTCCGTGACGGCACGCACCGAGCCGATGCCGGTCCTGCCGCTGCGCGACGTCGTTGTCTACCCGCACATGGTCATCCCGCTGTTCGTCGGCCGCGAGAAATCGATCCTCGCGCTCGAACAGGCGATGAAAGTCGACAAGCAGGTCCTGCTGCTGGCGCAGAAGCAGGCGGACGTGGACGAGCCCGCCGCCAAGGACCTCTACGACGTCGGCACCATCGCGACGATCCTGCAGCTCCTCAAGCTTCCGGACGGCACCGTCAAGGTGCTGGTCGAGGGCGTCGAGCGCGCTTCGGTCACCGAGTTACAGCAGACTGACTACTTCACCGCCGTCGCCACGCCGCTCACCGACGGCGAGCGCTACGACGAACGCGAGATGGACGTGCTGGTGCGCTCCGTCGTCACGCAGTTCGAGCAGTACGTGAAGCTGAACCGCAAGGTTCCGCCGGAAATCCTCACCTCGCTGGCCGGCATCGAACAGCCGGGCCGCCTGGCCGATACCGTCGCTGCGCACATGTCGCTCAAGCTCGACGCCAAGCAGAAGGTGCTCGAGATCCAGGACGTGCGCCGTCGCCTCGAGCACATCCTCGCGCTGATCGAAGGCGAGATGGACGTGCTGCAGATCGAGAAGCGCATCCGTGGCCGCGTCAAGCAGCAGATGGAGAAGAGCCAGCGCGAGTACTACCTCAACGAGCAGATGAAGGCCATCCAGAAGGAACTGGGTGAGCTCGACGACGCGCCGAACGAAATCGCGGAGCTCGAGAAGCGCATTACGCGCGCCGGCATGCCGAAGGAAGCGCGCGAGAAGGCGAAGTCCGAGCTCGCGAAGCTCAAGCTGATGTCGCCGATGTCGGCCGAAGCCACCGTCGTGCGCAACTACATCGACTGGCTGGTGAAGTGCCCGTGGCGCAAGCGCACGAAGGTGAAGCACGACCTTGCCGGCGCCGAGAAGGTGCTGAACGAAGACCACTTCGGGCTCGACAAGGTCAAGGAACGCATCGTCGAGTACCTCGCCGTGCAGCAGCGGGTGCAGACGCTGAAGGGCCCGATCCTCTGCCTCGTCGGCCCTCCCGGCGTGGGCAAGACCTCGCTCGGCCAGAGCATCGCGCGCGCCACCAACCGCAAGTTCGTGCGCATGTCGCTCGGCGGCGTGCGCGACGAGGCCGAAATCCGCGGCCATCGCCGCACGTACATCGGCTCGATGCCCGGCAAGATCGTGCAGAACATGGTCCGCACCGGCGTGAAGAACCCGCTGTTCCTGCTCGACGAAGTCGACAAGATGGCGATGGACTTCCGTGGCGATCCGTCGTCGGCCCTGCTCGAAGTGCTCGATCCCGAACAGAACGCCTCGTTCAACGACCACTACCTCGAGGTCGACTTCGACCTGTCCGACGTGATGTTCGTCTGCACGGCCAACAGCCTGAACATCCCGCCACCGCTCCTCGACCGCATGGAAGTCATCCGTCTCCCCGGGTACACCGAGGACGAGAAGTCGAACATCGCGCGCCGCTACCTGCTGCCCAAGCAGATGAAGCAGAACGGCCTGCGTGACGAAGAGCTCAAGGTCTCCGATCCGGCGATCCTCGACGTCATCCGCCATTACACGCGGGAAGCGGGTGTGCGCAGCCTCGAGCGCGAACTCTCGAAGGTCTGCCGCAAGTCGGTGAAGGAACTGCTGCTCGAGAAGGACCGCAAGGTCATCTCGGTCACGCCGAAGAACCTGCCGAAGTACCTCGGCGTGCGCCGTCATCGGTACGGACGCGCGGAGGAGCTCGACCAGATTGGGCAGGTCACGGGCCTCGCCTGGACGGAAGTCGGCGGCGAGTTGCTCACGATCGAATCCGCCGTGATGCCCGGCAAGGGCAAGCTCACGCACACCGGCCAGTTGGGCGAGGTGATGCAGGAGTCGATCCAGGCCGCGATGACCGTGGTGCGCAGCCGCGCCAACATGCTTGGCCTCGACCCCGAGTTCTACCAGAAGGCCGACGTGCACATTCACGTGCCCGAAGGCGCGACGCCGAAGGACGGCCCGAGCGCAGGCATCGGCATGTGCACGGCGCTGGTCTCGGCGCTGACCAGGATTCCGGTGCGTGCAGACGTCGCCATGACAGGTGAAATCACCCTGCGCGGCGAAGTGCTGCCGATCGGCGGCCTCAAGGAAAAGCTGCTCGCGGCACACCGCGGCGGCATCACCACCGTCCTCATTCCGGACGAGAACGTGAAGGATCTCGCCGAGATCCCTGACAACATCAAGGGCAAGCTCCAGATCAAGCCGGTCAAGTGGATCGACGAAGTCCTGCAGCTGGCATTGAAGGACATGCCGCAACCGTTGGCTGCCGCGGGGGAAGGGACGGCGGGCAGCGAAGACGGCAAGCGGGCCGGCGCGAAGCGTCCGGCAAAGCGTACGGGCAAGCAGGTGCATGCCCACTGACCGAATTACGACGAGGAACATCAACCGATGAACAAGAACGACCTGATCGATGCAGTTGCCGAGCGCACGTCGCTCGCGAAGTCCGATGCCGCGCGCGCCGTCGAGGCCGTGCTGGGCGCGATCACCGACACCCTGCAGAAGGGCGATGCGGTGACGCTGTCGGGTTTCGGCACGTTCGCTGTCAAGACGCGGGCTGCCCGCACTGGCCGCAATCCCCGGACCGGCGAGGCGATCCAGATCGCCGCCAGCAAGGTCCCGGGCTTCAAGGCTGGAAAAGGCCTGAAGGATGCCGTAAGCTAATGGGCTACCAGTGAGGTGCGGGTGCTTAGCTCAGCTGGTAGAGCGGCGCCTTTACACGGCGTAGGTCGGGGGTTCGATCCCCTCAGCACCCACCAGAAAATCGCGGAGTGGTAGTTCAGTTGGTTAGAATACCGGCCTGTCACGCCGGGGGTCGCGGGTTCGAGTCCCGTCCACTCCGCCAGCTTCTGGATATCGAAAGCCCGCTCGCGCGGGCTTTTGTGTTTTTGGGTAACTAACAACTGGCGGGCCGCGGGCCTGCCTCTTACTATCCGCCATCCTACAAAGCGACCTCCCTCCCCATGCTGCAGAAGATTCGCGAAAGAATTTCCGGGCCGTTCGCCATCCTGTTCCTCGGCGCCATCGCCGTGGTCTTCATCTTCTGGGGTGTCCAGTTCGAGTCGGCCACGACGTCGGCGGCCGCGACCGTGAACGGCAAGGACATCCCGCAGGAGGCGGTGCGCAGGGCCTGGCAGGATCGCCAGACCGAATTGCAGACGCAGCTTCGCAACGAACTGCCGCCGGAAATCGTTAAGTCCGAGCAGGCCAAGCTCGTCGACGAATTCATCGCGCGCGAACTGCTGGTGCAGCGTGCGCACGACAGCGGCTACCGCGTCAGCGACCGCGAACTCGCCGAGTCGATCACCAGGATCCCGGAGCTCCAGGTCGACGGCAAGTTCTCGCGCGACCGCTACGCCATGCTGCTCCGCCAGCAGGGCCGCTCCGAACCCGAGTTCGAGCAGGAATTCCGCCGCGATCTCGAGACTTCGCAGTTGCGTAATTCGATCGCGCTGTCGTCGTTCGTCACGCCGGGCGAGCTGCGCCATCGTGTCGAACTGCAGGGCGAAACGCGGGACGTCGCCTACGCCGTCGTGCCGGCCGCGAGCTTTGCGGCGCAGGTGCAGGTGACGCCGGCCGACATCACCGCGTACTACGACAAGAACAAGTCGCAGTTCATGTCGCAGGAAACTGTGGCGCTGCAGTACCTGCAGCTCAACCTCGCCGACATCGCGGCAGGCGTGCAGGTGACGGAAGACGGGCTGAAAAAGTATTACGAAGAGACGGCCGCCGAGCGTAATGCCGTGCCGGAACGGCGCAAGGCTGCCCACATCCTGATCGAGGCGGGCAGCGACGACGCCGCGGCAAAGAAGAAGGCCGAGGCGATCCTGGCACGCGCCAAGGCAGGCGAGGATTTCGCCAAGCTGGCGCAGGAAAACTCGGATGACCCGGGTTCGAAAACGGCCGGTGGCGACCTCGGCTGGGCGCCGAAGGAAGCGTACGTGCAGCCGTTCTCGGAGGCGCTCTTCGCCATGAAGAAGGGCGAGATCAGCGGACTGGTCAAGACGCAGTTCGGCTATCACATCATTCGCCTCGAAGACATCGAGGAGCCGCGTGTGCGCGACTTCGACGAAGTTCGAGCCGAGCTCGAGCCGGAGTTCCGTCGTGAGCAGGCGCAGACGCTGTTCTACGAGAAGTCGCAGCAGCTCGCGGATGAATCCTTTGCCTCGCTGAGCGAGCTCGACAGCGTCGCGAAGAAGCTCGGCATGACGGTCCAGTCCGTCGAGGGCTTCACGCGCCAGGGTGGCGGCGCGCTCGGCAACGACCGCAAGGTCATCGACGCAGCCTTCAGCAACGAAGTGCTGCAGGAACGCCAGAACAGCCAGCCGGTGCCGATCGGCGAGGACAGCGTCGTGGTGCTCCGCGTCACCGACCACAAGCCGTCCACACAGTTGCCGCTGGCGCAGGTGCAGGAGCAGATCGTGAACCGCCTGCGCGAAGACAAGGCACGTGCTGCGGCCACCGAGGCCGCGACCGCGCTGGCAAAGCGCATCAACGCGGGCGAGTCGCTGGCGACGGCTGCGGCGTCCGTGGGCTCGACGCCGGCGGCCTCCCAGTCCGTTGGCCGTCGTGGCCCGACCGCCGAGGGCGCCGCACCGATGGTGCCGGAGCTCCTGAAGGCGATCTTCCAGGCGCCGCGTCCCGCAGGCGCGGGCAAGGTGAGTGCCGGCGTGGCCACGCTTGCGAGCGGCGATCCCGCCGTTTTCGTCGTGTCCGCGGCGACCCCGGGCTCACCAGCCTCGTTTGGCGGCAACCTCGCCGAGCAGGCGCAGGCCCTCGCATCCCAGAACGCGGCGATCGAGTTCGATGCCTACCTGACCGAGCTGCGTCGCACTGCGAAGATCAAGCGGAACGAGAAGCTGTTCGCGACGGAGTGAGGGTGCGGAAGGGGTTAGGGGCTAGGGGTTAGTCGGAACGCTACCCCAGGCGGCGGTGTAAGCCTGAAACCACGGTATTCAGGATTCGCCCGACCTCGTCGATCAGCAGTTGAATTTCGGCTACCTCGCTTTCCGGCAGGTAGCCGACGCGTTGCGCCAGCAAGAGCTGTGTTTCCAGCTCAGCCATCGATCCACGAGCGACACGAAGGAAGTAGATGAACTCCTTTGTCGATTTTCGTCGCTGACCCCTCAGCGATATTCGATGGGATCGATGCCCCAGCTCGACGCAGTTGGGACACCAAGCCGAATAGCTCGCTCCTGGGAATCGCGGCGCTGGCCTGATAGACGCGCACGGCGAGATCCATGGCCTTCTGCCACAGGATCAGGTCTTTGTGGCTGAGTCGCGATAGCCGCTCCATGCAGCCATGATCTGCAGCCAACTGATCGCGCGCGATCTCGCTTTCTGGGCCGAAAGTCCAGAATCAGTCGATCCTCCGACTAACCCCTAACCCCTAACCCCTAACCCCTTACGTCAACCCCTATTCCGCAAAGCTCATCCCCACGTGACTGTACCCCGCGTCCACGTAGACAATTTCGCCGGTGATTCCTGATGCAAGGTCGGAGCACAAGAACGCAGCCGCGTTGCCGACCTCGTCGGTCGTCACGTTGCGGCGCAGCGGAGTGGCCGCAGCCACCTGGGTCAGCATCTTGCGGAAACCGCTCACTCCGGCCGCAGCCAGCGTCTTGATCGGTCCCGCCGAGATCGCATTGACGCGGATGCCCTGCGGGCCCAGGTCGGCTGCCAGGAAGCGCACGTTCGCTTCGAGACTCGCCTTGGCGAGTCCCATCACGTTGTAGCTCGGAATCGAACGCACGGCGCCCAGGTACGACAGCGTGATGATCGCGCCTGCGCGCCCCTGCATCATCGGCCTGCCGGCCTTCGCCAGCGCGGTGAGGCTGTAGCTCGAGATTTCGTGCGCGATGCGGAAGCCCTCGCGTGTCGTGCTGTCGACGAACGTACCCGCCAGTTCCTCGCGCGGCGCAAATGCGACTGAGTGCACGATGATGTCGAGCGAGTCCCAGACTTCGCGGATGCCCGCGAACGCGGTCTCGATCTCCGCGTCGGAGGCGACGTCCATCGGCAGCGTGATCGCCGAGTTGAATGCCTGCGCCATCTCGACCACGCGATCCTTCAGCCGGTCATTCTGGTAGGTGAACGCGAGCTCCGCGCCCTCGCGATGCATCGCCGACGCGATGCCATGGGCGATCGAACGCTCCGAGGCGAGCCCCACGATGAGGGCCCGCTTGCCTGTCAGGAATCCCACGATGTTCAGCCTCCGGTTTGCCGGCTTGGGTCGGTATAGACGACGAGACGCTGGCCCGCACGGAGCGACGACGATTGCCGCAGGCGGTTCCAGGTCATGAGCTCACGCACGCTGACGTCGAAGCGGTCGGCGATCTCGGAGAGGGTGTCGCCGCGCTTGACCTTGTACGTCACGCGGCTCGATTCCCTGGCGTCGTTGGACGCGGTCCGCGTTGCCGTGCCGCCGCCCGTGCCCGGGATCTCCAGTCGCGCACCGGGGACGAGCCCAGCCTTGCTCGACAGGCCATTGGCGGAGGCGAGGGCAGGCACCGTGACGCCGTACTTGCGCGCCACGGCCCACAGCGTGTCGCCTGACTTGACGACGTGCACCTTGGGCTTCTTCGTGGCCGTGGGTTTCTGGTGCTCTGGCAGCTGGGACGTGATGTCGTCACGAGGTGCCGCCAGCGCAGCCAGGGTCGCTGTGGAGCCCGCAGCAGCGGCCGGAATCAGCAGCGACTCGCCCGGGTGGATGACCGAGCCGCGGATGCCGTTGGCCTGCTGGATGGCCAGCATCGGCACGTCGTACTTGCGGGCGATCGCGCTGAGTGTCTCGCCACGGCGGACCTTGTGGCGAACCTCCGGGGGCGGCTCGACGGCGACGGCAGCGACGCTGCCCTGGTCGACCAGGGACGACTGGTCGAGCATGGCCTGGCGGAACGCCTGTGCGTTCGGGATCGGCAACAGCAGGCGATGCGGGCCGTTCGGCGGCGTCGTCATGCGGTTGTAGCCGGGATTCAGCGCGAAGATGTCTTCGCGGGTGATGCCGGCAAGCTGCGCCGCCTGCTCGAGGTGCACCTGCCTGCCCGGTTCGACGGCCTCGAAGAACGGCTGGTTCGGGATCGCCGCGAACGACAGGCCGTAGGCTTCCGGATTGCGCACGATGCGGCTGATGGCGAGCAGCTTCGGCACGTAGTCACGTGTCTCGGCGCGCAGGTTCAGGCTGAAGAAGTCCGTCGGCAATCCTGCCGCCTGGTTGCGGCGCACGGCATTGCTGACGGTGCCTTCACCGCCGTTGTAGGCTGCAATGGCGAGGTACCAGTCGCCCGCGAAATACGTGTTGAGGTACTGCAGGTACGTGAGCGCGGCGCCCGTGGCTTCGATGACGTCGCGACGTTCGTCGATCCACCAGTTCTGCTCGAGGCCGTAGTGCTTGCCCGAGGACGGGATGAACTGCCACAGGCCCGAGGCGCGGCTGCGCGAATAGGCGACCGGATTGAACGCGCTTTCGACGACCGGCAGCAGTGCGAGTTCGAGCGGGAGATTGCGCTTTTCGATCTCCTGCACGATGTAGTACAGGTATCGCGCACCGCGCTTGAACGTGCGATCGAGAAAGTCCGGGTTCTTCCGATAGAGCTCGATCTCGCGGTCGACTGCGTAATGCGCGACGTCCGGCAGCGCGTAGCCGTCGCGAATACGATCGAGCAGGTCGCCATACTGCTCGGGCGGCATGTGCGGCACGTCGCGCTCGGTCGAGAATCCGCCTGGGATGGTGACCGTTGCGCGGTCCATCGGCGCCTTCGGGCCAGGATGATCAGGTGCGGGCGGCAGGCTCGAGTAGGTCGAGTCGGTCGTGGCGCAGCCGGCGAGGAGCGCAGCCACTGCTGCGGCGGCGAGCCAGGACAGGGGGGTATTGGTTCGTGTCATTGCACTCAGCGGAATCCGTCTTTCCAGCGCCGCACTTCGGCGAACACGTCCACGGCCTCGGGCAGCGGGTGACCCGCATGTCGTTCGGCCGCGTCGCGTACCGCGGGTTCGCGGCTGCGCAGGAAGGGGTTGATGAGGCGCTCGCGTCCGAGGGTGGACGGAAGCGTGATTTCGTCGCGCTCGCGGCGCTGCTGCACGTCGCCGAGCGCGTCGCGGACGTGGCCGTTGTCGGGCTCGACGGCAGTGGCGAACCTGAGGTTCGAAAGCGTGTATTCGTGCGCGCAGAAGACGCGCGTGGCGTCGGGCAGCGCGGCGAGGCGGTCGAGTGAGTCGAGCATCTGGGCGGGCGTGCCTTCGAACAGGCGGCCACAACCGGCGCTGAACAGGGTGTCGCCGCAGAACAGCGCGCCGTGGCCCGCGTAGGCAATGTGGCCGAGCGTGTGCCCAGGAACCGCCATCACTTTGAATTCGAGCCCGAGGTGATCAAGTGAAGCCGTGCCTCCGTCGTCCAGGGCCTGCGCCGCGCAGGGCATCCGCTCTCGAGCGGGCCCGAAGACCGGTGCGCCGTGTCGCGCGGCCAGTGCCCCGACTCCGCCGACATGATCGGCGTGGTAATGCGTGACGAGAATCGCGCCGAGCCGCAGTCCCTGCGCCTGCAATGCCTGTTCCACGGGGCGGTCGTCACCCGGATCGACTACCACGGCGGCGGCCGGGTCGGCCGGCGCGCGGATCAGCCAGATGTAGTTGTCCGAGAACGCCCGCACCGGGCTCACTTGCAGCATGCTGCTGGGGACTCCTTCGTCGTCCGCGGGCCAATGAGTCCGGGCGCGCGTATTAGAGCCGGTCGGGGCCAAAAATTCCATATGACAGGCCACGTTTTTTCGACGTAGTGCAGGGACTTACGGCTATCCTTGCGCGCATGACCGCGAACCCCGTCGCAGACCAGTGGCTCGAATCCCCGCTCGGGGCGTCCGTGCTGGCCCTCGAGACGAGGCTGCTGCAGGACGAGCTGGCCGACGTCGTCGGCTTCGAATTGCTGCAGATCGGCTGCTGGGGCGATCCTGCGCGCCTCTGCGAGGCTGCCCGCACGCAGCATCGCAGCTGCATCGCGCCCGACGCTACGGGACCCGGCGCGATCCGTGCCCACTTCGACGCGCTCCCGATCGCCACCAATTCGGTGGAAGCGGTGCTGCTGCCCCATACGCTCGAGCACGCGCCGCGTCCGCACGAGTTGCTGCGCGAGGTCGACCGGGTCCTGGTCGGGGAGGGCAACCTCGTCATCTGCGCCTTCAACCCATGGGGTACCTGGGGCGTCCGGCATCACTTCGCGTCGAGCGGTCGGTTTCCGCCGCACGCGGCGCGCCTGATGAGCGAGCACCGCACCCGTGACTGGCTCAGCCTGCTCGGTTTCGAAATCGTTTCCGCGCGTCGTTACCTGTTCGCGCCGCCCTGGGCGCAGCGCATGTTCGGCCTGGGCGAGGACAGCTGGCTCGAGCGCCGCGGGCCGATCATCGCGTCGCCGCTGGCCGGCGCTTACCTGCTCAAGGCGCGCAAGCGCGTGCGATCGATCACGCCGATCAGGCCGGCCTGGACGCAGCGGCAAGTGCTCGTCGGCAGCGCTCCGGAACCGACCACGAGACAGGCCGCATGAGTTCGTCGGAAGTGATCGTGCACACGGACGGGGCCTGCAAGGGGAACCCGGGTCCGGGAGGGTGGGGTGCGCTGCTCGAAACCGGGAAGCACCGCAAGGAGCTTTATGGCGGTGAGCCGCTCACCACCAACAACCGCATGGAACTTACTGCGGCGATCGAGGCGCTCGTGGCGCTCAAGCGTCGCTGCGTCGTGCAGCTCTACACGGATTCGCAGTACGTGCGGCTCGGCATCACCGAGTGGTTGCCGCAGTGGAAAAAGCGGGGCTGGAAGACCGCCGACCGGAAGCCCGTGAAGAATGCGGACCTCTGGCTGCTGCTCGAAGAGCAGATCGGACGCCATGAAGTGCACTGGCACTGGGTCAAGGGCCATGCCGGGCATCCGGGTAACGAGCGGGCTGATGAGCTCGCGAACCTCGGCATCGCGGCGTTGCGCGATGCAGGGGATAGGGCGTAGGGGTCAGTCGGAACGGCGCAGCTTCTGACTTAATTTCCGACTATCCCCTAACCCCTATCCCCTAACCCCTCGTAAACTACGAAGATCAGCTGCCCACTACAGGCCCCCCATGGATTTCATCGACCTCAAGACCCAGTACCGTCGGCTCAAGCCCGCGGTTGATGCCCGAATCGCTAAGGTGCTCGAGCATGGCCAGTACATTCTCGGGCCCGAAGTAGCCGAGTTGGAGCAGAGATTGGCCGCCTACGTGGGGTCCAAGCACTGCATCGGCGTGGCCAGCGGCACCGATGCCCTGCTGATTTCACTGATGGCGCTCGACATCGGCCCGGGCGACGAAGTCATAACGGTGCCGTTCACGTTTTTCGCGACGGCCGAAATGATTGCGCTGGTCGGCGCCAAGCCGGTCTTCGTCGATATTGACCGCGGCACGTACAACATGGACGCATCGAAGCTCGAGGCGGCCATCACGCCACGGACGAAAGCGATCATGCCGGTGTCGTTGTACGGCCAGTGCCCCGACATCGACGCGATCAACACGATCGCCTGCCGCAATGAACTGCCGGTCATCGAAGACGCGGCGCAGAGCTTCGGCGCGACCTACAAGGGCCGTCGCTCGGGCGGCATGACGGCGGTAGGTGCAACATCGTTCTTCCCATCCAAGCCCCTGGGTTGCTACGGAGACGGCGGAGCCCTGTTCACGAACGACGATGCCCTGGCGAAGCTGATGCGGGAGATTCGTGTTCACGGCCAGGATCGCCGCTACCATCATCCGCGACTCGGTCTGTGTGGGCGCCTGGACACCATCCAGGCGGCAGTGCTGCTGGCCAAGATGGACGTGTTCGACGACGAGGTCCTGGCTCGCAGCCGGGCAGGCGAACGTTACGCCACCCTCATCGCCGAGAAGTTCGGTACCGGGGCAAGCGCCAAGGTCCACGCCCCCGAAGTCGAGCAATTCAATACTTGCGTGTTTGCGCAATACACCGTCGAAGTCGAGCAGCGCGAGATCGTCGAGACTCGCATGAAGTCGCTCGGCGTGCCGACGGCGGTGCATTACCCGCTGGCGCTGCACATGCAGCCGGTGTTCAAGCACCTTGGTCACAGCGAGGGTGATTTCCCGGTGTCCGAAGCAGCGGCGCGCCGCGTCATGAGCCTGCCCATGCACCCGTACCTCACGGATGCGCAGCAGGTGCAGGTGGTGGACGCGCTCGCCCAGGCAGTCGCCTGAGCTGCGCGAGGGGTTAGGGGTTAGGGGATAGGGGATAGGGGTTAGTCGGAAATGAGCAGCTCCGCCTCTGAAACCCTGATTTCTGACTCCGACGATTCATACTGTCACTGCACCTCCGACTAACCCCCAACCCCTATCCCCTAACCCCTTCCTCATGCGGCAGATTGTATTCGACACCGAAACCACGGGCCTCGAGCCCGAGCTGGGTCACCGCATCATCGAGATCGGCGCGATCGAGCTCGTGAACCGCCGGCGAACGGGCCGGCAGTTCCACCGTTACCTGTGCCCGGATCGCACCATCGATCCGGGTGCGGTGCAGGTGCACGGTCTCACGACCGAATTCTTGAGCGGCCAGCCGCGCTTCGCCGACATCTTCGCCGAGCTGCGTGAGTTCATCGCCGACGCCGAGCTGATCATCCACAACGCGCCGTTCGACGTCGCCTTCATGGATGCGGAGCTTGCGATGCTCGCCGAGAAGGGCGTGCTCGAGCAGAAGGTGACGACACGCGACGTCTGCGGCGTGCTCGACACGCTCGCACTTGCGCGCCAGATGCACCCGGGGCAGCGCAACAGCCTCGACGCGCTGTGCAAGCGCTATTCCATCGACAACTCGCACCGCGACCTGCACGGTGCGTTGCTCGACGCCGACCTGCTGCTCGAAGTTTATCTCGCGATGACGGGCGGGCAGGGCGCGCTCACCCTGGACGACAAGGCTACGGCCGCAGGTGTCGTCAGGGCTGTGACCAGGGCCGTGCGACCCGCGGGCACGCTCGTCGTTCTGCGCGCCACCGAGGATGAACTCCAGGCGCACCAGACGATGCTCAAGCTGCTCGACAAGAAGAGCGGTGGCAGGACAGCGTGGCGCACGTTCGAACCCGCGCCCGAGGCCGCCGCGCCCTCGCCATGAGCCACACGCTCGCGCAGTCGTTCGGTCAGGCTTTCCTCGGCAAGTCGCCGGGCTGGTACAAGCTCACGATCGTCGGGTTCCTGCTGCTGAACCCGATCGTGATGCTGCTTGCCGGGCCGATCGTTACCGGCTGGCTGCTGCTGGGCGAGTTCATCTTCACGCTCGCCATGGCGCTGCGGTGTTATCCGCTGCAGCCGGGTGGCCTGCTCGCGATCCAAGCGGTCGTCATCGGATTGACCACGCCGGAGAGCGTGTACGAGGAGGTCACCGGCGCGTTCCCGGTGATCCTGCTGCTCATCTTCATGGTGGCGGGCATCTACTTCCTGCGCGACCTGCTGCTGTTCGTCTTCACGCGCCTGATCCTGCGGATTCGCTCGCGCGAATCACTGGCGCTGATGTTCTGCGCGGTGTCGGCGTTGCTGTCTGCTTTTCTCGACGCGCTGACTGTCGTGGCTGTTGCGGTCACCGTCGGCATGGGCTTTTTCGAGGTCTATCACCGCGTCGCTTCTGGCAAGACGCATTCGACGCCGCATCACGATTCCACGCACGACGCCGATGTGCAGGTCCTGCACCGCGACAACCTTGAAGCGTTCCGGGGATTCCTGCGCGCGCTGATGATGCACGGCGCGGTCGGCACGGCGATCGGTGGCGTGATGACGCAGGTGGGCGAACCACAGAACCTGCTGATCGCGGAACACGCGGGATGGAACTTTGGCCAGTTCTTCCTGGTGATGGCGCCCGTCACCGTGCCCGTGGCGCTGGCCGGTTTCGCCACGTGCTGGCTGGTCGAGCGGTTGCGCTTGTTCGGCTACGGCTCGCCGCTGCCGGATGCCGCGCGCGCCGTGCTCGAGGATTATTCGCGTGAACTCGCGGCCCGGTCGACGCCGCGCGACAGGCAACTGCTGATCGTCCAGGCCATCGTCGCGATCCTGCTGGTGCTGGCGCTGGCTTTCCATGTCGCGGAAGTGGGCCTGATCGGGCTGCTGGTCATCATCCTGGCCACCGCTTTCACTGGGGTCACCGAAGAGCACCGGATCGGCAAGGCCTTCGAGGCTGCGCTGCCGTTTACGGCACTGCTCGTCGTGTTTTTCGTGATCGTCGCGGAGATCCACGACCAGCACCTGTTCGAGCCGATGATCAACCGTGTGCTGGCGCTGGAGGGCGGCCTGCAGTCGGTGATGCTGTATCTCGCGGCCGGGGTGCTCTCGTCGATCAGCGACAACGTCTTCGTCGCCAGTGTCTACATCACCGAAATCAAGGCGGCCCTGTTGCAGGGCACGATCACGCGCGAGCAGTTCGACTGGCTGGCGGTTGCCATCAACACCGGCACGAACATTCCGAGCGTCGCGACGCCTAACGGCCAGGCCGCCTTCCTTTTCCTGCTGACCTCGACCCTGGCGCCCCTCATCCGGCTGGGGTACGGCCGCATGGTCTGGATGGCGCTGCCTTATTTCATCGTGATGACGTCGGTCGGGCTGGGTGCGCTGGCGTTCGCCAGCCTTTGACCGGGGTCTCATATTCCGCACGGGCGCGTGATGGCATCCTTGGCGACTATAAATTTCCAAGAAAGACCGTCTGGAATCATGGGCAAATTCAATCTTCGCAACCTCAAGATCGGAATCGTCGGCCTGGGTTACGTGGGCCTGCCGCTCGCGGTCGAATTCGGCAAGCGTTTCACGACCGTCGGCTTCGACATCAAGGCCGACCGCGTGGCCGAGCTCAGCAAGGGCGTCGACAGCACGCTGGAATGTGACGCGAAGGAGCTGGCGGATGCCGACAAGCTCTCGTACACGACCAACCTCGACGACCTGAAGCCGTGCCGCGTGTTCATCGTCACGGTGCCGACGCCGATCGACGAGTACAAGCGGCCGGACCTGACGCCGCTGGTGAAATCGAGCGAGTCGGTCGGCAAGGTGCTGAAGAAGGGCGACGTGGTCGTGTACGAATCGACCGTCTATCCCGGCTGCACCGAAGAGGTCTGCATCCCGATCCTCGAGAAGGTCTCGGGCCTCAGGTTCAACAAGGATTTCTTCGCCGGGTACAGCCCCGAGCGCATCAATCCGGGCGACAAGGAACACCGCGTCTCGACCATCCGCAAGGTGACGTCGGGCTCGACGCCCGAAGTCGCGGAGTTCGTGGATCAGTTGTACCGCTCGATCGTGACGGTCGGCACGCACAAGGCGTCGAGCATCAAGGTGGCCGAGGCCGCCAAGGTGATCGAGAACACGCAGCGTGACGTCAACATCGCGCTGATCAACGAACTGGCCCTGATCTTCAACCGCTTAGGCATCGACACCGAAGAAGTGCTGCTGGCTGCCGGCAGCAAGTGGAATTTCCTGCCGTTCCGTCCGGGCCTCGTCGGCGGCCATTGCATCGGCGTCGACCCGTACTACCTGACGCACAAGGCGCAGGCGATCGGCTATCACCCCGAGATGATCCTCGCGGGTCGTCGCATCAACGACAACATGGGCATCTACGTCGCGCAGAAGGTTGCACAACTGATGATCCAGAGCGAGATCATGGTCAAGGGCTCGCGCGTGCTGGTCATGGGCCTGACGTTCAAGGAAAACTGCCCGGACGTGCGCAACACCAAGATCGTAGACGTGGTGCAGGAGCTCAGGAAATACGGCTGCAAAGTCGACGTGTTCGACCCCTGGGCCGATGCGGACGAAGCCGAGCACGAGTACGGGCTGCGGCCGGTCAGGAAGGTCAAGCCCGCCACGTACGATGCGGTGATCATGGGCGTGGGCCACCAGGAATTCCGCGACATGGGCATCAAGAAGGTGCGGGCGCTCGGCAAGAAGAAGCACGTGCTCTACGATATCAAGTACGTGTTCAAGTCCGACGAAGTGGACGGGCGCCTCTAATGAAAATCCTGGTCACCGGTGCTGCCGGCTTCATCGGCTACCACACGTCGAAGATCCTGCTCGAGCGCGGGGACGAGGTCGTCGGCCTCGACAACCTCAACGACTACTACGACGTGCGGCTCAAATACGCGCGTCTGGACCAGCTCAAGGCCAAGCCTGGGTTCAAGTTCGTCAAGCTCGACCTCGCTGACCGCGAGGGCATGAACGAGCTTTTCGCCGGCGAAAAGTTCGACCGGGTGATCCACCTGGGCGCGCAGGCGGGCGTTCGCTACTCGATCCAGAATCCGCTGGCCTACGTCGACAGCAACGTGGTCGGTACGGCCAACGTGCTCGAAGGTTGCCGTCACAACGGCGTCGAGCACCTCGTGTATGCGTCGACGAGTTCCGTCTACGGCGCCAATACGAACATGCCTTTCTCGGTCCACCAGAACGTGGACCATCCGCTGTCGTTCTACGCGGCGACCAAGAAGGCCAACGAGTTGATGGCGCATACCTATGCGCACCTGTACTCGCTGCCGGTCACGGGCCTGCGGTTCTTCACCGTGTACGGCCCGTGGGGCCGTCCCGACATGGCGCTGTTCCTGTTCACCAGGAACATCCTGGCCGGCAAGCCGATCGACGTCTTCAACTACGGCCACCATCGCCGCGACTTCACCTACGTGGATGACATAGCGCAGGGTGTCGTGCGCGCCTGCGACCGAGTCGCGACCGGGAATGCCGAATGGAACAGCGACGCTCCGGATCCGGCATCCAGCAAGGCGCCGTATCGCTTGTACAACATCGGCAACAACCAGCCAGTGGAACTGCTGACCTACATCCACACGCTCGAGGAGTGTCTTGGCAGGAAGGCCGAGATGAACCTGCTGCCGTTGCAGGCGGGTGACGTGCCGGACACGTGGGCCAACATCGACGACCTGACGCGGGACGTGGGTTACACGCCGGCGACGCCAGTGTCCGTGGGCATCCGCAATTTCGTGGACTGGTACGTCGAGTACTACGGAAATCATTAGGCGCCTTCGCTGACAGCCAACTTCACGCTCGGATACACTACCGTCACCGAGTGAGGTTGGAGTCAGAGTGAAGGCAAGAAAACCAGTCCTGGACCGTCCGATCCGTATCGCTGTCATTGGCTGCGGCAGAATCGCGTCGAACCATTTTGCAGCCATCGCAAAGCATGCCGGCAGGATCGAACTCGCTGCCGTTTGCGATAACGATCCCAGGGCTCTGGAGGACGCGGTAGGGAAATCCGGCGCCAAGGGCTACGCAGACCTGGCGGAACTCCTGGCTGCAGAAAGCACCGACCTGGTCGCGCTCTGCACTCCGAGCGGCCTGCACTCCAGCCAGGCCATCCAGTGTGCGCAGGCCGGTGTCCACGTGATGACCGAGAAACCGATGGCGACCCGTTGGGCGGATGGCCTGGCGATGGTCGAAGCATGCGATCGAGCGGGTGTCCAGCTCTTCGTAGTCAAGCAGAACCGGCGCAATGCCACGCTGCAACTCGTAAAGAAGGCGATCGATCGCGGCCGTTTCGGCCGTATCTACATGGCAACGATCAACGTCTTTTGGGCTCGGCCGCAGTCGTACTACGACAGCGCCAAGTGGCGCGGCACGTGGGAGTTCGACGGCGGCGCGCTGATGAACCAGGCCAGTCACTACGTCGACCTTGTCGACTGGCTGATCGGTCCGGTCGAAAGCGTCCAGGCCTATGTGGGTACGCTTGCCAGGAACATCCAGGTCGAGGACACGGCGACGGTCGGAATCCGCTGGCGTTCCGGGGCGCTCGGTTCCGTCAACGTCACGATGCTTGCCTATCCCAGGAATCTGGAGGGCTCCATCACCATCATCGGTGAGCGCGGGAGCGTGAAAGTCGGCGGCGTGGCCGTCAACCAGATCGAGCACTGGGAGTTTGCAGACAGCGATCCGGACGACGAGCAGGTGAAGGCTGCCAGCTACGAGACCACTTCCGTCTACGGCTTTGGTCATCCGCTGTACTACGACAACGTGATAACGACCTTGCGCGGCGAGACCGAGCCGGAGACCGATGGCCGGGAGGGGCTGCGTTCGCTCGAGGTGCTGATTGCCAGTTATCTCTCCGCGCGCGACCAGCATCGCGTTGCCCTGCCTCTGCAGTACTGACGATGAGTGAAGCCACGGTCCACCCGAGCGCAATCGTCGATCCGGGCGCAGTCATCGGCGCTGGGACACGCGTCTGGCATTGGGTGCACATCTGCGGCGGCGCCGTCGTCGGCCGCAACTGTTCGCTGGGCCAGAACGTGTTCGTCGGCAATCGAGTGCGCATCGGCGACAACGTCAAGGTGCAGAACAACGTCTCGATCTATGACAACGTGACCGTGGAGGACGACGTGTTCTGCGGCCCGAGCATGGTTTTCACGAACGTGTACAACCCCCGTTCGGCGGTCTCGCGCAAGGACGAGTACCGCGACACGATGGTTCGTCGCGGCGCGACGCTGGGCGCCAATTGCACGATCGTCTGTGGTGTCGAGATCGGCGAGCACGCCTTCGTCGGGGCCGGGGCCGTCGTCAACCGGGACGTTCCGGCGTTTGCGCTGATGGTCGGAGTGCCCGCGCGGCAAATCGGGTGGATGAGTCGTTTCGGCGAAAGGCTGTCGCTCGGGACGAAGGGCGACGGCACGGCGGTGTGTGCGCACACAGGCGATCGGTACGTACTGACGGCGGGCGTGCTGCGGCTGAACGCCGGCTGAGGCGCCGGACCAGGAACAGCGGGAGCCCCAAGCCTTGAGTCGCAACACCTTAACCGAATGGCGAGCCCTCGAGGCGCACGCCGCGCAACTCTCGGGCCGACACCTGCGTGACCTCTTCGTCGCCGATGGCGACGGACGCTTTGAAGCGACCAGTGTCCAGGCACTCGACCTGTTGTACGACTTTTCGCGTCAACGCGTGACCCGCGAAACGCTCAGTCTCCTGCAATCCCTCGCACAGGCCTGCGACCTCCCGGCACGGATCGCAGCGCTGTTCGCGGGCGAGACCGTCAATAGCACCGAAGGACGCGCTGCCATGCACATGGCGCTGCGCAACCGTTCTGATCGTCCGATGCTGGCGGACGGGCAGGACGTGATGCCGGAAGTGCGCGGCCAACTCGCCAAGATGCGCGAGTTCGTCACGGGCGTTCACCAGGGGCGCATCCTCGGCTTCACCGGTGCGCGCTTCACCGACGTCGTCAACATCGGCATCGGCGGCTCGGATCTCGGCATCGTGATGGCGACGGAGGCATTGGCCCGATTCCGCAACAAGGGCATCCGTTTGCATTGCGTGTCGAACGTCGATGGCGTCGAACTTGCGGACGCGCTCGAGAAGATAAATCCTGCGACCACGCTTTTCGTCATCTGCTCCAAGACTTTCACGACGCAGGAGACGCTTGCCAACGCCAACGCAGCGCGCGAATGGCTCATCGGCGAGCTTGGCGAAAAAGGCATCGCCCATCATTTCGTCGCCGTGTCGACCAACCACAAGGCCATGGACGCGTTCGGCATCGCGCCCGAGTCGCGCTTCACCATGTGGGACTGGGTTGGCGGACGGTATTCGCTGTGGTCCGCGGTCGGCCTTGCGATTGCGTTGTCGCTGGGCATGGATCAGTTCGAGTTGATGCTGGCCGGCGGCCACGAAATGGACGAGCATTTCCGCACCGCGCCGCTCGATCGCAACTTGCCCGTGCTGATGGGTCTGCTAGGCGTGTGGAATATCAACTTTCTCGGACTCGATTCACTCGCCGTCCTGCCGTACGACCGACGCCTGCACCGCTTCCCCGCGTACCTGCAGCAGCTGGAGATGGAATCGAACGGCAAGAGCGTCACCCGTGATGGGCAGCCTGTGGGGTGCATGACCGGCAACGTCGTCTGGGGCGAGCCGGGCAACAACGCGCAGCACTCGTTTTTTCAGCTGTTGCACCAGGGCACGGCGCGGGTCGCGCTCGATTTCATCGCACCGGTCAACGGCTCGAGCCGGTTCCTGCAGCACCAGGACCTGGCGCTGGCAAATTGTTTCGCGCAGGCCGAGGCGTTTGCATTCGGCCAGACCGCGGAGCAGGTGAAGGCAGACCTGCAAGCCAGGGGCACGGCATCGGTGGAGATCGATCGCCTGGTGCCGCACAAGGTGCACGCGGGCAACAGACCCAGCAGTCTCGTCCTCGTGCCGCGCATGGGGCCACGCGCAGTCGGCAAATTGATCGCCTGGTACGAGCACAAGGTGTTCGTGCAGTCGGTCATCTGGAACGTGAATCCGTTCGACCAGTGGGGCGTCGAGCTGGGTAAGAAACTTGCGACGTCCATGAACGAGCCGGTGCGGACGGGCCTCTGGCCAGAAGGGCCGGACCACATGCAGAAGCTGCTAGCGCAGGTACAGCGCTGGCGCGGCGACTGAGCAGGCCAGTAACATGGCCGGATGTGCTTGAACCCGTCACGGACTGATCGGGCCTTCCTGGCCTTCCTGGCCTTCCTGGCCTTCCTGGCTTCGGGATCGCTTGCATCCGCGGGCGAACCCTGGATTGCGCCCGGCAATATGCAGGTGCGGCATGACGTCCAGTTGCTCGTCGACTCGGGCGTGATCGACCTGCCGATGTCGACATGGCCCATCGCCGCGTCGGACCTGGCGAACGCACTCGACAATGTTTCCGCGAAGGCTCCTACCGCTGCCCAGCTCGCGGCCATTGCGCGCCTGCGTTCTCTGGCCGGCGAAGGCAAGGCCACCCTCGGCGTCGAGGTCGGTGCGGCCGCCAGGCCCACGCAATTGCGCACCTTTGCGGACACACCACGCGAGGAGGGCGAGGTCAGTCTCTACGCAGCCAGCTTCTTCGGCGAACGGTTCGGCGGGCGACTGCAGGTCACCGGCGCGATCGACCCGGATGACGGCCTGCCTGGACGTCTCGACGGTTCCTACGTGGCCGGCAAATTCGGCAACTGGATCGTCACTGCCGGCCAGCAGGATCGCTGGTGGGGCTCGGGCTGGGAGGGTAGCCTGATCATGTCCAACAACGCGCGACCCGTGCCCGAGATTGCACTCGATCGTGCGGTGTCAATGCCGTTCGAGACGAAGTGGCTGAGCTGGCTTGGGCCGTGGCGCCTGACGACCTTTGTCGGCCAGATGGAAGGCTCGCGCGACGACTATGCGCACCCGGTGTTCTGGGGCATGCGTGTGTCGGCGCGGCCGGTGGATGGACTGGAGATCAGCCTCGATCGTACCGCACAACTTTGCGGGGAAGGACGATCCTGCACCTGGGATGACTTCTGGAACATGTTCTCTGGTAACGACAACGCCGGGGAAAACGTCGATCCCGCCGATGAACCCGGCAATCAATTGGCGAGTTGGGACATCCGTTGGGCCTCGCCGATCGGCGACTGGAACTACGCGCTGTACAACCAACACACGGGCGAGACGATCGACAACAAGATTCCTCGGCCCTATCGCAGTCTGGATACGTACGGGGTCGAAACCTGGGGCGAACACGAGGGTGATGGCAGTACGTGGCGTGCCGGCCTGGAGTGGTCCAACACGCGCTGCGGCGGCACGATCGACGGCGAGAAGGTGTGGGACTGCGCCTATAACAGCGCGATTTTCAGTCCGGATGGTTACACCTATTACGATCGCGTCATGGGGCATTCCATGGATGGCGACGGCGACATGTACTCTGCGCGCTACATCCGGGTCGACAGCGCAGCCAACACCCTCACCGTGCTGGCGCGCTACAGCAGGATCAACGAAGGCGGCGCCGTGCCGGACACGCTGCACACGTTCGCTCCGGGTCCGGAAGACTGGATCAGCCTGGATCTCAGCTACCGACGTGTCTTGCGTTCCGGCTGGCTCGAGGGTGGCGTCGGCGTCGACAGCCAGGATCGCAAGTGGAAGGGCGACCAAGCCGTGCTGCCGCGCGCTTACGTCACCTGGAACTACGCACTGCGTTGAAAACAATCGTGGCCCCGGGAAAGTCTGTTCAGCCGCTCCTCAGGCGATTCGCATGGGTGGTCGCTGCGATGCTGGGCAGCCCGTTGACCAGTCGTGCGGAGCCATGGATTGGCCCCGGCGACACCGCGTTGCGACACGACCTGCAGCAACTGGCCGATGCCGGTGTGCTGCATGCACCCACGATGAGCTGGCCCCTGCCTTGGGCGGACATTCGTGCAGACATCGCTGAAACCGAAGTCTCCAGGCTGAGTTCTCGATTGCAATCTGCGCTTGGCCGCGTCCAGGCACGCGCCGCAGCCGAGGCGGCGAATCGGGAGATCGGCGTCGCCGTCGAAGCCGCGGGCACTTCCGATCCGTGGGCGCTGCGGTCGTTCGACAATGCCCCGCGGGAAGAGGGTGAACTGACCGTTGCGGCCGACCAGGCCGGCGACCGCCTGTCGTGGAAACTCTCGGCGGGAATCGTCGCCAACCCCGACGATGAACAGGAATTCCGCCTGGACGGTTCGTACGTCGCGCTGCGGCTTGGCAACTGGAACGTCAGCGCCGGCGCCATCGACCGGTGGTGGGGCCCAGGCTGGGAGGGCAGCCTGATCCTGTCGAGCAACGCGCGACCCATCCCGTCAATCGCACTCGATCGTAATGAGGCCCGGCCGTTCAGTTGGCCGATCCTGAACTGGCTGGGCCCGTGGCGCCTGAGCACGTTCATGGGACAACTGGAAGAAGACCGCGACTATCCGCATGCGCTGCTGTTCGGAATCAGGGCGGAAGCGCGTCCGTTGCCCTCGCTGCAGATCGCGGCAAGCCGCACGGCGCAATGGTGCGGCGAAGGACGGCCGTGCGGGCTGAGCACGTTCGGCGACCTGCTGACGGGTAACGACAATAGCGAGGACCTGGCCCAGGAGCCGGGCAATCAGCTGGCCGGCTTCGACGTCCGTTGGTCGTGGCCGGGGGGGCAAGTGCCGGTGGCACTCTACGCGCAGGCAATCGGTGAGGACGAAGCAGGATTCCTGCCGTCGAGATACCTTGGTCTGTTCGGCGCCGAAACCTGGGGCGTATGGCGGGGCGCGTCCTGGCGCATGCACCTGGAGTACGCCGACACGGCCTGTGACTTTCCGACGTCCCCCCCGGACTTCGGCTGCGCCTACACGAATCACATCTACACCAGCGGGTACCGGTATCGGGGCCGCGCCATCGGACACACGATCGATGCGGACGGCGAATCGGTCGGCCTGGGGGTACTCTGGATGACCGAGTCGGGGCGGCACTGGAACCTGCTGGTCCGGGACGTGAAGCTCAACCGGGCAGGGGTAGCGACGGCGCATTCGCTGACGGACGGCCCCGCCAATGTCAACGACGTCAGCCTGACGCACGGGCGCCCGCTGGCTTGGGGTAATATCGCGGTCTTATTGGGCTACGCCGACGTCGCCTCGACCGGGACCGCACTACCGGACGGCGGTTTCAGGGCATCGTTGACGTGGCGCTACGAACTCCGTTGAGCAGCGTGGCTCGCCGGAAACCCGCAATCCTTGCGACGGGGCTTTGACTGCATGACCAGATTGATCGGGGCGCGCCTGTTGGCGAGGGGCGCGCTGGCCTCAGTGTTGACGCTTTGGTCCGTTCTTGCGCTTGGCCAGTCGCCGAGCGCAAGCCAGATCGAGGTGTTCCGCAACCTGCCGGCAGACCAGCAGCAGGCCATCCTCGACGCTGCCGGAGACGGATCGAGGTCGGGCGTCTCGACCACGGACGCGCCTATCGCGATGCCACCCACGATGTTGCCGCGAACGGAATCGAAGTCGCGCGACCGCGATCGAGTGGCACCGGATGGCGAGCCCAGGCTCGCTGCTGGTGATACGCTCATCCTGGAACTGGAGCCCGTGCAGTTCGAGGGCCAGGAGCGCGTCCTGACCGAACGGACCGTCCAGACGACGCTGGTACCCGACAACCGCCCATTGCCTTCGGCGTCACAGCCCGCCGTGGTCGTCCCTGATCTCGGGGCCGCGGGCACCGTGCAGCCACGCTCCAACCAGATGCCTGCGAATACGCAGGCGACCGGCAAGGAAATCGAGCGTGCCAAGTCGGAGCAGGAACGGCTTGAACGGCTGATCGAGACCGTACGTCGAGGCAACCCGTACCAGTTGAACCGCAGCGGCGATCTCGACGTTCCCGGGCTCGGCAACGTCGCGCTTGCCGGACTGACTCCGATCCAGGCCACCCAGCGCCTGGCGATCGAGCCGTTCTTGCGCGATTTTCGGATTCGCTTGACGTTGTTGCCGTTGCAGCTCGCGGATTCGGACGCGCTCAAGCCCTTTGGCTACGACCTTTTTGCCGGCGTGCCGTCGACATACGCACCCGTGACCGATATCCCGGTGCCGTCCGAATACGTCGTGGGTCCAGGCGATCGCCTCGAGATCCAGCTGATCGGCAGCACCAAGGCCAAGTACTCGCTCGTCGTGAATCGCGACGGGCGCATCATGTTCCCGGAACTCGGCGCGATCGCCGTGGCCGGCCTGCGCTTTGACCAAGCGAAGGCCCGCATCGAGCAGAAGGTGAGTGAGCAGATGATTGGCACCGAGGCCATCGTCACGCTGGGCGACTTGCGTTCGATCCGTGTCTTTGTCCTGGGAGAAGCCGAACGACCAGGGTCGTACACCGTCAGCGGCCTGGCGACGGTTACCAATGCGCTGTTCGCGAGCGGCGGCGTCAAGACCATCGGTTCGTTGCGCAACATCCAGCTCAAGCGCGACGGCAAGCTCGTCTCGCGCCTGGATCTCTACGACCTGTTGCTCCGGGGCGATACGTCGGCCGACGTGCGCCTGCGACCGGGAGACGTGATCTTCATTCCACCCGTGTCCGCCACGGTGGGAATCAAGGGCGAGGTGCGCAGGCCCGCCTTGTACGAGTTGAATGGCGAAAGTACCGTTGCCGATCTGCTCTACCTCAGCGGCGGCCTGACCGCGGAGGCCGATCCCCGGCTCGCAACGCTCGAACGCATCGACGAGCGCAGCCAGCGCGTCGTGCTCGACGTGGACCTGCGCAACCCGCAGGCACGGTTGACGCCACTGCGCAGCGGTGACGTGCTGCGGGTCCCGGCCGTCAAGTCGACGTATTCGAACTCCATCACGCTCGACGGCCACGTCCTGCGTGCCGGGTCGTTCCAATATCGAAGCGGCTTGCGCCTGACCGACGTCATCCCCGATTCGGATGAACTCAAACCGAATGCGGACATGAGTTACGTGTTGATCCGACGCGAACAGCCGGGTACGCGACTCGTTCAGGTGATTTCCGCGGACCTGCTCGCGGCCTGGCGTGCGCCGACGTCGGCCGCAAACCCGGCACTCGCACCCCGCGACCGCGTGTACGTGTTCGACCTGGAGACCGGCCGGCGCGCGACGCTCGACCCGATCCTCGAGGAGCTGAAGCGTCAGGCAGTTCGAGGCCAGCCATCGCAGGTCGTCCGCGTATCCGGCCGGGTGCGCGTACCCGGCGAATACCCGCTCGAGCCCGGAATGACCGTCAGCGACCTGGTGCGCGCGGGCGGTGGTCTCGCCCAGGAGGCCTACGGCGGCGCAGCGGACCTGGCCCGCTTCGAAGTCCATGAGGGGCAGACGCGGAAGTCGGAAGTTATCACCGTCGACCTGCAGCGCGCGTTGGCGCGCGAAGAGGGCGCCGACGTCGCGCTGCGACCTTTCGATTTCCTCGTGGTGAAGGCGATTTCCGAATGGGCGGCCCAGGAGACCGTGCGCCTCGAAGGCGAGGTACGGTTCCCGGGCGAATATCCCATCGCGCGCGGCGAGACGCTGCATTCCCTGATTGCCCGTGCCGGCGGCCTGACTCCGCTGGCGTTTCCCCAGGGCAGCGTCTTCACACGCGAGTCCCTGAAAGAACGCGAACGACGCCAGATCGAGGCGCTTGCCAATCGCATGAAACAAGACCTCGGATCGCTTGCCCTGCAGGCGGCGCAGGCGTCGGCGGCAGGCGCGCAGCAGGCCTCGGAGACGCTCGCTATCGGGCAGACCTTGCTCGCAGACCTGAACAACGCGCAGCCGGTAGGACGCCTCGTGATCGATCTCGACCATATTCTCGCCGGGGCGACGGGCGCCCAGGGCGACGTGATCCTGAAGGACGGCGACGTCCTGCGCGTCCCGCAGACAGCGCAGGAAGTGACGGTGATCGGCGAAGTGCAGAGTCCGACGTCGCACCTGTATGACTCGCGGCTCTCGCGTGACGATTACATTCAGCTTAGCGGCGGCACCACGCAGAAGGCCGACGACAGGCGCATTTACGTCGTGCGGGCGAATGGAAGTGTGACCAGCGTGCGCGGCAGCCGCTGGTTCAGCGATGCCGGTGCCATCCAGCCCGGTGACGCCGTCGTCGTCCCATTGGACGCGGAACGCATGCGACCGTTGCCGTTGTGGACGGCGGTGACGACGATCCTCTACAACATTGCCATTTCGGTCGCGGCGGTCAATTCCTTCTAGCGGGAGACGCAGCCGTTGCGGCAAAACGTCGATCAGCGAACTTGCGCATGTCATGACAGTAACCAGCAAACCACACAGACCCGACTCCCGCGGCGATGCAGGAACTCGCAGACATGCCGGAGACGAAGGCGCGGACGAAGTGGTAGCGGGCCGTGCCCTGCGGCCTGACGGCGTCGTCTATTTCCTGTCACGGGACGACCCGGCAGCCGGCTTCGCTGAACATCGACCTCAGGTCGATGTTCGCGGAGCTCTGGCGGAATCGGTGGCTGGTCATCGCCGTCATCGCGTGCTGGCGACTGTGGTTCGGCGTGGCGTACGCGCTGGTCGCCCAACCCTGCTACCGGGCCGAAATTGCTGTCATCCCGTCGACAGCAATCCGACGAACAAGCTCATGTCGCAATTCGGCGGCTTGCCGAGCCTTGTCGGCGTCAATGTCGGTGCTGCGAACGACGCGGAACCGCTGGCGGTCCTGCAATCGCGTGAATTCGCGACTTCTTCATCGAGAAGCATCAATTCCTGCCGGTCCTGTTCCCGCCAATGGGATGCATCAGCGCACGTGGACCGGGCCGAAATCCAAATGGCCCGACGGTCGTGACGGCGTGAAGGTATTTAATGAACGCATCCGGCGCGTCCTCCAGGATCGGAAGACCGGCCTCATCACGATCTCAGTAACCTGGAACGATCCGCAACTGGCCGCCCGCTGGGCCGAGCGACTCGTACACGACGTCAACGAGCAGTTGCGGACGCGGACGATTGCGCGGTCCCAGGCCAACGTGAACTACCTCAAGTCGCAGATTGCGGGGACGGACCTGGTCGCCTTGCAGCAACCGGCCGGCAAGCTGCTCGAACTCGAAATGCAGAAGCTCATGCTCGCGAGAAGCGATCCGCAGTTTGCGTTCCGGGTCGTACGAGTCCCGCGGTCCCCAAGAAGCCGCTGACGCCTCGCCGGAAGCTCGTCGTTGTCGGCGCGTATCGTGCGGGCTTCTGCTCGCTTGCGTGTACGTCGTTGTGCGCATGCTGGTCTCGTCAGGCGTGGAGCAGCCCCGCAGCGGGCTGACGCGAGCGCTCGGCGGTCCGATGGTGGCGAAGCACCTTTGGAATTCCCCTCCTTCCCGTATGAATTGGCGTAATGATGTTTCCGGGAGTGAACATGTCCGAGAGAATGAACCTAGTGATCGGCAATCACGTCATCAACGACGATGCAGATTGCTATGTCATTGCCAGAGATCGGTCACAACCACCAGGGTAGCGTGCAGAAGTGCCGCGAGTTGTTCCTGGCGGCGAAGAATGCGGGCGTGCAGGCGGTCAAGTTGCAGAAGCGAGACAACAAGAGCCTGTTCACGAAGGCTGCCTACGACAAGCCTTACGACAACCCCAACAGCTATGGCGAGACCTACGGGGCGCACAGGGAGTTCCTGGAGTTCGGGCTACCCAGTACCAGGAGCTGAAGGACTACGCGCGCGAACTCGGCCTCGATTTCTTCGCGACCGCGTTCGACATTCCCAGCGCCGACTTCCTCGCGGCGCTCGACTTGCCGGCCTTCAAGTTCGCCTCCGGCGACATCCGCACGATTCCACTGCTCAAGCACGCGGCCCGGTTTGGGCGGCCGATGATCCTCAGCACGGGCGGGGCGTCGCTCGACGACATCCGGCGCGCCTATGACGCGGTCATGCCGATCAATCCGAAACTCTGCATCATGCAGTGCACTGGCGGATATCCCCGGCGTGGGACGAACTCAACCTGATGGTGATCGACACGCTGCGCCGGGAGTTCCCGGACATCGTGATCGGCTTCTCGAGCCACGATAGCGGCATCGCGATGGCGATTGCCGGCTACATGCTCGGCGCGAGGGTCATCGAAAAGCACTTCACGTTGAACCGGGCACAGAAGGGAACGGACCACGCGTTCTCGCTCGAGCCCCAGGGCATGACCAAGATGGTGCGCGACCTGCGGCGTCTCAAGCTGGCGCTCGGCGACGGCAAAAAGATCATGTACAAGAGCGAGGCCGCGCCGATCACCAAGATGGGAAAGAGCGTCGTGGCGAGCCGAGACCTGCCCAGGGGTCACGTCCTGACGGAGCACGACCTGGCGTTGAAGTCGCCGGGTGGCGGCATTCCTCCGTACGAATGGGATCGACTGATCGGCATGACCCTGACGGATGGGATCAGCGAGGACGATATGTTCGACTTCGCGTCGCTGGCCAGCCGAAAGACGGCTTGATGAACTCGGCTCCACCCTATGCTCAGCCCCTCGGCCGCGGTCGAATCGGCGACCTGTTCGCGAGCGTGAGGCTCGTTGCATTCGACTTCGACGGCGTCTTCACGGACAACACCGTCTACGTCACGCAGGACGGCGTCGAATCGGTGCGCTGCTGGCGCAGCGACGGCATAGGCCTGACGCGCCTGCGCAGCGTGGGAGTGCACGTCGTCATCCTCTCCACAGAAGTGAATCCGGTCGTAGCAGCGCGTGCTGGCAAGCTGCAGGTTCCGTTCAGGCAGGGACTGCAGGATAAGGCGGCGGCAATTCGCGAGTACTGCCAGGAGCAGGGTCTCGAGGTGGGCACGGCGATGTTCGTCGGCAACGACATCAACGACATTCCTGCGTTCAAGGCAGTAGGCGTGCCTGTCGCGGTCCGTGATTCGTACCCTGAGGTGCTGCCGCATATCGTCTATCGCACGATCCGCCGGGGCGGGCACGGTGCAGTGCGCGAAGTCTGTGACGTCGTCTACCACGCCAGGACCGGCACGTTGCCGGCGGCTCCTACGAATGAAGATTGATCCCTTGTTCGACGTGAGCGACGAAATCGTCGTGATCACGGGTGCGTCCGGCCAGCTCGGAAGCGCCTACGCGAGAGCTTTCCTCGAGCGCGGTGCCCGAGTTGTCTGCCCTTGACCTGCGCCCGTCCGACCGGATTGAGTCGCTGCGGGCGCTTCATCCCACGAAGCTGCACTTCCAGGCCGCGAGCGTGACGGGCAGGGCCGGACTGCAACAGGCGTTGCTCGCAACGGAACAGGCGTTCGGCGTCCCCACGGTCCTGATCGACAATGCCGCACTTGACTCACCACCGTCGGCTCCGCCGGAGGAGGAACGGGCCCTTCGAGACCTACCCGGAGGAGTCCTGGGACAACGTCATCGATGTCAACCTCAAGGGCGTTTATCTCTGCTGCCAGGTGTTCGGCGCGGCGATGGCGCGGGCGGGTCGCGGTTCGATTGTGAATGTATCCTCGATCTACGACTGTGTCGCCGACCAGTCGCTTTACGACTCCGCCGCCAACGGGCGAAACATCCTATGTACCGGTGGCGTAGTCCGCGTCGAAATCCGGCGTGCTGAACATGACGCGCTACCTTGCAGTCTACTGGGCGCGGAAAGGCGTCCGCGTGAACACCCTCACGCTTGCCGGTGTGTTCAATCAGCAGGAGCCGGCGTTCCTCGACGCCTATTGCGGCCGGATCCCGGTGGGTCGCATGGCGGACGTGAACGAATTCAACGGCGCGGTGCTGTTCCTCGCGAGCGCTGCCTCTCGCTACATGACCGGGGCGAACCTCGTCATCGACGGCGGTTGGACGGCCATTTGACGATGCAAGGCCTTGAGCGCATACCCAACTGGATCGAAGGCGGGCGGGCCGAGCCGGGTCACGGGGCATGGCACGACAAGTCCGATCCTCATACCGGCCGGGTACTATCGCAATTCGCGGACTCCACGGCAGAGGATGTCGGTGCCGCAGTCAGTGCGGCCGGTCGCGCTGCAGTGGGATGGTCGGAGTACACGCCCGTCAAACGGGGGCAGTTGCTCGCTGGCATCGTGTCGTTGATGAAGTCGCGAGCCGGCGAACTGGCGGAATGCGTTGCACTGGAGACCGGCAAGCCGCCACAAGATGCCCGGGGCGAAGTCCAGGCGGCGATCCTGCAGGGCGAATACTTCGCCGGCGAAGGCATGCGACTGCATGGACGATCGCTTACGTCTGGCATGCCGGGCAAGTCCAGCCACACGGTGCGGCAACCACGTGGCATCTGCGGCCTGATCGTGCCGGCGAATACCCCCATCGCCAACATCGCGTGGAAGGTGTTTCCCGCGCTGGTCTGCGGCAACACAGTGGTCCTGAAGGCGTCCGAGGACGCTCCGCGGATCGCCGAACTGTTTGCGCTCATCACGCGCGAGGCGGGACTGCCGAATGGTGTCTTCAACGTGATCCAGGGCCGCGGCCGTCCGGCGGGCGCTGCACTGGTCGAGGATGCGCGCGTCGCGGTGCTGAGCTTCACCGGGTCGACTGCGGTCGGACGCTGGATCGCCGAAACGGCAGGGCGTCGCCTGGCACGTGTTTCACTCGAGCTCGGCGGCAAGAACGCCTTCGTCGTCTGCGACGACGCGGACATCGAGCAGGCAGTGCACTGGGCGGCGTTGTCTGCTTTCAGCAACGCCGGGCAGCGATGCGCCGCCGGCAGCCGTATCCTTGTCTTCAAGGACATCTATGCGGAATTTCGCGACGCGCTCGTCGCGCGGGCCCGGACGTTGCGGCTTGGTGTCGCCGAGGGTTGCGATCTGGGACCAGTGGTCAATCGCCGCCAACAGGAACAGATTCTCGCCGCGCTCGACGAGGCGGCGCAACAGGGTGGACGAATCCTTTGTGGCGGAACGGCGCCGTCCGCCGAGGAACTCCGGAACGGCTGTTACGTGGAGCCGACCGTGGTCGAGGGACTGGCTGCCGATGCGCCGCTCAGTTGCAGGGAGATTTTCGGCCCGGTATGTACGCTGCATGAAGTTGCGTCGCTCGGCCAAGCGCTCGAACTCGCCAATGCCAGTGAATACGGGCTCACGGCCGCCATCCACACGCGCAGCATCGATCGCGCGCTCTGGTTCGCGCACCGCGTCCGTTGCGGCGTGGCCAACGTCAACCTTGGGACGTTCGGCAGCGAACCGCACATGCCGTTCGGCGGCTTCGGCGCCTCTGGAAACGGCACCCGCGAGCCCGGTGTCGAGGCCCTCGACGTCTACTCGGAACTGAAGAACATTTCGGTACTCACACGACCCACGTTGCTTTGAGCCGCGAATGAAACCAACAGCCGTAGCCCTCATCCCCGCGCGCTCGGGCTCGAAGCGCATCCCCGGCAAGAACATCCGGCCTCTGGGCGGGCACCCACTGCTCGCCTACAGCGTGTGCGCCGCCCTCGACAGCGGCGTGTTCAATGCCGTCATCTGCGCGACAGACAGTGAAATCTACGCCGACGTCGCGCGTCATTACGGAGCAGAAGTGCCGTCACTGCGTCCGTCCGCCATCTCGGGCGAGAAGTCGCCGGACATCGAGTGGGTGCAGTGGGCGCTCGCTGCGCTGCAGGCACAGGGTCGTCACTTCGATGCTTTCAGCATCCTGCGCCCGACGAGTCCGTTCCGCCTGCCGACGACGATCCGCCGCGCGTGGGATGCATTCACGCGGGAGCCCAGGGCGGATTCGCTACGCGCGGTCGAAAAATGCCGGCAGCACCCGGGCAAGATGTGGGTCATCCGCGGGCACCGGATGATTCCGGTGATGCCATTCAGCAACGGCGCCACTCCATGGCACAGCAGCCAGTATGCCGCGCTGCCCGAGATATACGTGCAGAACGCCAGTCTCGAAGTCGCCTGGTGCCGCGTGCCGCTCGAGTCGGGCAGCATCGCCGGGTGAATCCATCGTGCCTTTCGTCAGCGAGGGTTTCGAGGGATTCGACGTCAACGACCCGGAAGACTGGGTGCTGGCGGAGCATTACGTCCGGTCGGGCGAGGCGGCACTGCCCCCGATCGCTATTTCGCCGTTCCAATCGAGCAGGCAGGTGAGCCACCGTGGGTGACCAGATTGGGGCCGCCGTTGGCGGGACTCTTCAATACGTGCCGCCGGCCGAGTTCCGGCGTATCCGCGAGCTGCCGCTCAGCAAGGTCGATCTCACGACGCTGTTTGCGACGCTCTGTCGCATCAATGCGCTTTACATGATTGCGCGGGCGGGCTCCGGCCACATCGGCAGCAGCTTCAGCAGCCTCGATATCATGACCTGGCTGGCACTGCACGAGGTGCGGAGGCCGGCTGCGGGGCAATCCGAACCGCGGGACGTGTTCTTCTCGTCCAAAGGCCACGACGCGCCAGCCTTGTATTCCGTCATGCTCGCGTTGGGGCAACTGGATTTCGAATTGATCCACAGTCTGCGCCGCCTTGGCGGACTTCCAGGCCACCCGGACGTCGCGACGCCGGGCATCGTCACGAACACGGGTTCGCTCGGCATGGGGATATCGAAGGCCAAGGGCATGATCTTCGCGAACCGGCTGCTGGGCCGCGAGGGGAACATCTTCGTACTCACCGGCGACGGCGAGTTGCAGGAAGGACAGATCTGGGAATCGCTGGTATCGGCAGCGAACCATCGCACGCACGAACTGACCGTCATCGTCGACCACAACAAGCTGCAGTCCGACACCCTGGTAGCGCGCGTCAGCGATCTCGGCGACCTGCATGCAAAGTTCGAAGCGTTCGGCTGGCACGTTGCGCGTTGTGACGGCAACAATGTTGCGGCGTTCGCGGGCACGCTCGAACGGCTGCGGGCCGTCACCGACCGTCCGAAGGTCGTCATTGCCGACACCGTCAAGGGCAAGGGCGTGTCTTTCATGCAGCACACGTCGATCGACTCGGACGTGGAGTTCTACAAGTTCCATAGCGGCGCCCCGAGCGAAACGGCATACCTGCAGGCTTCGCAGGAGCTGATCGACCAGGCAAACGCCCTGTTCGGAAATGCGGGTGCCGCGGCGCTGCAACTCGAGGCCGTCACGCGGCCGCAGGCAGTGCAGCCGGAGAACCCGCAACGCCTCGTGCAGGCGTATTCGCGCGCGCTGATCGAGCATGCGCGGCGCAACCCGCCGAATCGTCGCCCTCGATGCCGATCTCGTGCTCGATACCGGGCTGATCCCGTTCCAGCAGGAGTTCCCCACACGCTTCGTCGAGTGTGGCATGCCGAAGACATGGTTTCGCAGGCGGGTGGCATGGCGTGGGTGGCCTCCTGCCGGTCGTTCACTCGTTTGCGTGCTTTCTCTCCACTCGCCCGAACGAACAGATCTACAACAACGCCACGGAGCGCTCGAAGATCATCTATGTCGGGTCGCTGGCGGGCGTGGTGCCGGGCGGCCCGGGACATTCGCACCAGTCGGTGCGCCGTTTCTGCGCTCGGCGCCGTCCCTGGGCTGGTCATGATGGAGCCCTCGTGCGAGGACGAGGTGGCGCTGCTGTTCGACTGGTGCGTGAATGCAGCGAATTCAAGTGCCTACATGAGGCTGATGAGTCTGCCGTGGATCGTGCCTTATCGCCTGCCGCACGGGCACCGGCCGCAGGTCGGACGCGGCTCGGTGCTCGTCGAGGGCACGGATGTCGTCGTTATCGGATACGGTCCCGTGCTGCTGTCGGCTGCGGTAGAGGCTGCGTCCAGCGTCGCGCGCGCGAATGGCATCAGCGTGAAGGTCGTGAACCTGCCCTGGCTCAACCGGATCGACGGCAACTGGCTGCTCGCCGAAATCGGCGCCCGTCGCGACGTGATTTCGCTCGACAATCACTACGCAATCGGTGGCCAGGGCGACCGTATCGCAGCCTGCTTGGCCGCTGACGGATCGGGCGTCCGCCTGCACCGGCTGGCCATCGACGACATTCCTTGCAGCGGCACGAATCCTGAGGTGCTGCGGGCTCACCGTCTCGACGTCGATAGCCTTGCGGAGGAGATTTGCCGGTGTCACGGGCGCCGCAGCTCGACATGAAAATCCGCGTCGTCGGCAACTCGGTCGGCATCAAGATCAGGCCGCCGCGCGCCGGCGCCGATGACCTGACGTATTCCGAGATCGTGGCGAGGGCGGGTTACGAGGTCACCAATGTCTCGATGGCCGGTGTCCTGCTGAGTGGCAGTTCAGCCTGCTCGACGACGACGTGATTACCGCGTACCCGGACGCGGTGATCCTGCATCACGGCATCATCGAGGTGTATTTTCGGCGGACCTTCCGCGCGCCGAACAATGCGGGGATCGTCAACCAGTACCGCAATCGCGTGCTGCGCCAGGGCTACACCCCGGCGACGCCCAGTCTGCTCCTGCGCCCTTTCAACGCCCTGACCCGGAGGGTCGCGGGATTTCTTGGGCTGCGCTGGCAATGGCAGTCGCCCGCGAAGTTCGTGCGGGTAGTGCAGCTCACCTGCGAGTTGATCCTGAAGGAGACGGGCGCGTTCATCGTGATCGTCGGATTTCGCCCGCCTCCCCGCGGGCCGAGGCGGAGCTGCCGGGATTGAGTGACGAGATCGCGCGTGTCAATGGCGAATTGCGAGCCTGCGCCGCCCGGCTGGGTGGGCGCGTGGAGTTCCTGGACGTGGCGTCGCTGCTCGCGGCCGCGGGCGACGTGGACCTGGTCCCGGACGGTATTCACTTTTCCGCGGACGGGCATCGACGCGTGGCGGCATCGCTGCTGCGGATCATAGAGTCGCGTGCGGCGACCTGAGCATGTCCCTGCTCCGGCGGAACATCGTCGCCAATGTCCTGGGCCAGTCAGTGGGGGTACTTTCTGGCATCGTGCTCATGCCGCTGTATGCCCGGTTCCTGGGAGAGGAAGGGTTCGGGTTGGTTGGCTTCTTTCTTTCGGTCCAGGGCATCGCCGCGAATTCTCGACCTCGGACTCGCTGCGGCGGCGAATCGTGAGGTGAGCCGACGCTCGATGCGGAAGGTTCCGCCAGCGGCGGCCGCGACGTCGTGCGAACGCTCGAGTTCGTCTATCTCGCGATGGCGACGCTTGCCTTCGCGACACTCGCATCGGCGGCGGGCTGGATCGCCGCGCACTGGATCAAGGCGGAGCAACTTTCGCCGGCCCTGATCCGCGATTGCGTGGTGGTCGCCGCGGCGACTATCGGGCTCCGGCTCGTTGGCGCGCTCTATCATGGCGTGCTGCGCGGTCTGGAACGGCAGGTGACACTCAACCTGTTCTCGTCCGCGCTGATACTGATTCAGACCGTGGGCCTGGCGTCCATTCTGTTTTTCGTGCGGCCGTCGCTCCGTGATTTCTTCCTGTTTCGCTGGCCTTCGCAACCCTGGAGATCGCCGCGCTGCGTCATCTCGCATGGCGCGAGTTGCGTCCTTCGGAACGGCCCGGGCAGGCTTCAGTCTCGCCGTGACTTCGGGTCCTGTGGCAAGCTGTGCCGTCGCTGAGCCCGCTCGATCTTGCGGTGACGGCGTACCTGGCGGTGTTGTTGTGCTCGCTGGTTTTCTACCTGACACCCGGCAATCCCGCTTCACGAGCGTACCTGTACGGTCTCAACCTGCAGGTACTGCCCATGCTTATGTATTTCGCTGCCAGGGGCCTGGACGCAACCGATGTGTCGCGGGTCCTGGGCGTGCTCATTGCCATGCAGGCGTTCTGCGCACTGGTTGGAATTCCGCTCTTCCTGCTCCGGCCTGACTTCTCACACGGCCTTCCTGGCCGACCGGCTTGGCTACTCCGAGGACTGGCAGAACTACGCCCGCCTGCAGTCCGACATGGGCTCGACGGCGGTCGGGATCCTTTCGGCAGTGGCAATCGTGCTGCTTGCCAATGTCCGCATGTCGGGCCTGCTCAGGTACTCGCTGGCGTTGTTGTTCGCGCTGACTATCTTCCTGGCGCAGCAGCGCGGAGCGTACGTTACGGGCGTGATTGCATTCGCCTTCCTGCTCTATCGATCAAGGTTGAGCGCCCTGCAATTGACCGCCGCCGTGGGCACGATGATCGTCGCGGTGCTCGTCGGGCTGAACAGTCTCGGCCTCGATACCGACTTGCTGGCTGGAATCTTCAGCAACCGAATTGTCGACGACCTCGTTATGGGTGACCCTCTGGGCGAGCGGTTAGTGTCCTATGGCAAAGGGCTGTCCTTCCTGGCCGAGCACCCATTCGGCCTCGGTCTCGGGGCGACGACGTCGGCAGCACAGGATTCCGGCGCGCACGTGAACGGGCAGGTTGTCGACGCCTACTACATGCGCGTCGCATCCGACCTCGGCGTCCAAGGTCTCGCCCTGTTCCTCATCGTCCTCGCCGCTGCGGCGTTGCAGTCGCTTCGTCAATCGGTGATCCGTGGGCTCGCCGTGCTGGTCGCAATCTATTCATTGCAGTCAATCGGAACCAACGTGCTGGATACATTCTTCGTGTCCCATGCTTTCTGGTTGCTGCTGGGCTTGTCTGGCACGGAGGCGCGGGGTGCGACGTACCGGCCCGAAGTCGCAAGGCAGGTGCGCTTCGTTGCAGCGGATGGCGGTGTTGCTTCCGCAGGTTTTCCGGCGACGGGGCTGCTTGGAAAAGGAGAAAGAGATGGCGCCTGAGAGGCCGCTGTTGGCAATGACGGCCTCGACCGGCTGGGTGGTGCGGAATTTCTTCCAGACGGGCATCGTTGCCGGCCTGCTGCGGGATTTTCGCGTGCTCGTGGTCACGACTCCGGCCATTCACGCCAAGCTGGTGGAAAACGGGTACGTGCACTTGGTGGAGTGCGTCGTTCGCGATGACCTGGCGGAACCGAACTCGTGGCGCTACCTGCGCCAGATCCGCAAGAAGCTGTACATGGACAGCCGCAAGAGCGCGACTGACGCGATCTGGGAGCGCTACGTCCAGCGCCCGATTTACCAGCGTGTCGGCGGCTGGTTCATGGCGTGGATCGTTCGATTGCTCGATGCCCGACGGCTTCTACGGGTTGTCGAGTGGCTGGACTTCCGGTTCAACCGGAGTGTCCGGGCGGACACTATCCTCGCGCAGTACAAGCCGGCCGTCGTCTTCGCAACACACGCGTCCAGTTACTTCGAGGAAAGCCTGCTGCATGAGCGGTTCGACGCCGGGTTCCTGTGGTCTTCATGGTGTTGAGTTGGGATCATCTCTCCAGCAAGGTCGTCATGAGCGGTCGTTATGACCGGGTTATCGTCTGGAATCGGATCACAAAGGCGGAGATCCTGCGTACGTCCGATGCTTACGACGGTGACCAGATTAGTGTCGCTGGCGTGCCGCAGTTTGATTGCTACGCCGGGTGGCCAACGCAGACTTACGCGCAGTGGTGCTTGAGTCATGGCCTAGACCCCTCGCGCCGGACAGTGCTGTTCAGGACGATGCCGCAGGTCCGGCACGATCACCAGCACGTCATCATTCGCCGGCTGCTCGAGGCAATCCTCGAGCGCAGGGACCTCCCCGGCGATCTGCAGGTCCTGATCAAGTGTCACCCGTTCGACAACACGGATAAGTACGATTCATTGCTCGACGGAACCTTTCCGGTCGGAATTTCCGCAGCACGCTCGCTGTCGGACAGCCGCAGGATGACTGGTTCCCGTCGGCCGAGGAAATGACCGTCGCGCGGGACGCGCTGTACTTCTGTTCGGTCAACATCAACATCTTTTCCACGGTCACGCTCGAGGCCGCCTACCTCGACAAGCCCATCGTCCATATCGCATTCGACGCCGGACCGGTCTCGAACCGGATTCCCTGCCGCGAGTATTACAAGTTCGATCACTTCCGGAACATCGCGGAATCGGGCGCCTCGATCCTCGTCGAAAGTTACGAGGAACTGTTCGCGGCATTGCGGGGCAGCCTGCAGCATCCCGAGGAGCGTTCGACGCAGCGCAAGGCGCTGTGGCTGATTATTTCCACGGCCCCCCCGGCCTCGCCGCGCAGGCCGTGGTCGAATGCATTCGGGAATTTCATGACTCGCGAGCAAAGGCGTGAGTTCGTGACCGACGTCGCCGAGCGCGCTGCGATCAGGCCGAGTTCTGTCCCTCTTGGAAAGGTACTGGTGACCGGCGCAAGCGGATTCCTGGGTAGACGCGTGCTGTCGATGCTGGGTGGGCCGGTCCGGCGTCGAAGGAGTCGCTGGCGGCGGGCCGCCAACCAGCACAAACCGATGCACTGGTTCCTCTGGGCGTGACTGCAGTTCAACTGGATCTGACAGCAGCTATCCGGATTCCTCCTGGAGTGCGTACGGTCATTCACATTGCCGGAGAGAAGCGCGACCCTGGCCGCATGCAGGCGATCAACGCGGAGGGAGCGCGACGTCTGGCAGTGGCTGCCGCGCAAGCCGGGGTGGTCCTGCTTCGTCCACGTCAGCAGTGTCGGCGTGTACGGTGCGCCGCCGGGTTCCGGCACTGTCGACGAGACCTTCCCGCATACCCCGGTCAATCGTTACGAACGCAGCAAGGACGCGGGTGAGCATTGGGTAAGGCAGACATGCGCGGTCGAGAGCGTGGACTGCGTGGTCGTTCGCCCGTCCAACGTGATCGGGCTCGTGCCTGGCGGCGGCTTTCCGTTGCGCGGACTGGCCGGTCGATCGGCCGCGGACAATTCGTCTGGTTCGGGCCGGAGCGCCGGGCCTGGCTCAATTACCTCCATGTTGACGATGGCGCGGCCGCGATCGTTGCGGCGGCCGAGCATGCACCGGCGGGGCGCGAGTACAACGTGAATCGCCCGGCCCGGCTGGCCGAGGCCGTGGCATGGATTGCCGAGGAGTTGGCCGTTCCCTATCCTCGCCGACATTTGCCGCGATGGCTGGGCGAGCGGCGGCCGAGGTCGGATCGTTCGTGTCCACTGCCACGGGACGTGCGCTGCCATTCGATCGCGGGCGTTACAGGGAATTGACCAACGACACGATGTTCGATGCGAGCAGGCTGTTGCGTGACATCGGCTTCACCTACCCGCTGGGTGCAGAGCCCATGTTCCGGGCGTTGGCGCGTGCCTATCGATCGGAAGTGGCCCGATGAAATGCATTCTGTACGTAGCGGATGCGGGGAGCATCCATACCCGACGCTGGGTGGAGTACCAACGTGACCTGGGTCGGGAAGTCCATGTGGCCAGCTTTCGCCGGGCCGTAATCCCGGGCGTAGCCGTTCACGTGCTGCCGACACTCGGTCTCGGCCGCGCCGGCTACATCTTCGCAATACCCGCGCTGCGCTCGCTGGCGCGGCGCGTGCACCCTGACGTCGTGCACGCGCAATACGTCACCAGCTACGGTTTTCTGGCGGCCGTCGCCAAACTGCATCCGTTGGTGCTGACGGCCGGGGCACGGACGTGTTGATCAGTCCGCGCGAATCGCGATCGCCCTGCTGTTTGCCCGGTATGCGGTCAGGCACGCCGACGAGGTAACGACCGTGGCCGAGCACATGAATGCCAGCGTAGCGGCGCTCGGAGTCGCGCAGGAGCGAGTGCAGGCGGTCCCTTTCGGAGTGGACGCGCAGGTCTTCCGTTCGCCCGTGGCAGCTCGTGATGCGGGCCAGCGGATCAAGATCATCTGCACCCGGAATTTCGCCCCTATCTACGATATTCCGACGCTGCTTTCGGCACTCGAGGAACTGTCGCGTGAGGGACTGGACTTTGAAGCCGACTTGGTGGGCGAGGGCGCGCTGCGGAGCGAGTTCGAATCCAGGGTCCACCGCAGCGCGCATCTGGCGACGCGAGTCCGTTTTCATGGCCACGTGCCACACGTTGAACTTGCCCGACTGCTGCACGCGCCGATATCTTCGTGACGCCTGCGCTCTCGGATGGCAACAATGTGTCGTTGAACGAAGCGATGGCTTGTGGCTGCTTCCCGATCGGGACGGAGATTCCCGCCAACGCCCAGTGGCTCGACGACGGGGTAAACGGCCTGCTCTACCGCCAGGTGACCACGCCGCGCTAGCACGTTGCATCCGCCAGGCGGCGGGCAACGTAGAATTGAGGGAGCGCGCCGCGCGGGTAAATCGTGAGATCGTCGAGCGCAAGGCGGACTGGCGCGCTGCGCGCGACGCATGGAAGACGTCTATGCGCGCGCGATCATGCGCGCGAGCGGGGCAGTGGCTTAGCGGACGACTTGTCATATATGGCGCGGGTGGGCACGCGCGCAAGGTGTTCCATTACGCCGTTGCAGCCGGATGGCAGGTCGCCTGCTTCGTCGATGACAGCCCGTTGGCGGTCTCGCCCTCTGCGGCAGTCGCGGGTCATTCTCGTCGAGGTGAGGTTGCCGAACCGCCGCTGCGCCCGATGACGCTGTGTCGTCGCGATCTGCATCCCGGCACGCCAGGGCATCGACGAATCGGCTGCGCCAGCACCGGCTGGCAGCTTTCGGTCTTGCGGCATCGATCAGCGTGGGTCGCCCCCGACGTTGTCGTCGGGTCCGGAACCCTCATTGCGGCGGGCGCGATCCTCGAGACCGGGACGATCGTCGGCCGCGGTGTGATCATCGACGTCGGGGTCGTGGTTGACCACGAATGTCGCATCGGTGACTTCTGTCACCTCGAGCCTGGCACGGTGCTGGGGCCGCGCACAGAGGTCCCGTCGCCGCTCTGAGGCAGGCGGACCCACGACAGCACGCCCATGAAAATCCTTTACGTTAACCATTACGCGGGTTCTACGGTTCACGGGATGGAGTTCCGACCATTCTACCTGGCACGCGAATGGGTCCGTGCGGGGCATGAGGTGCTGATCGTCGCTGCGTCGTACTCCCATGTGCGAGCAGTCCAGCCAGAAATGGACGGACCAGAGCGCAACGAGATCATCGACGGCGTTCGGTACCGCTGGTACCGAACGCCCGCGTACTCCGGGAACGGCGTCGGCCGTATTCGCAACATGCTTTCGTTTCTTGGCATTCTCTTTCGTGAGGCGAGACGGCTTGCCGACGAGTTCAAGCCGGATGTCGTGATCGCGTCGAGCACCTATCCGATGGACATCTGGCCATGCCGCCGCATCGCCCGGCACGCGCAGGCTCGTCTCGTGTTCGAGGTCCACGACCTCTGGCCGCTGACGCCGATGCAACTCGGCGGCATGTCACGCCGGCACCCGTTCATCATGGTCGTGCAGTCAGCCGAGGGGTACGCCTACCGTCATGCCGACAAGGTCGTCTCGTTGCTGCCGAAGGCGGACGGTTACATGCGCTCGCGCGGCATGGAGGCGTCGAAGTTCGTCTGCATTCCGAACGGCATCGACGACGCCGAGTGGGAGGATGCCGAGCCGTTACCGGAGTCCGTCAAGGCGTGCCTCGACGAACTCCGCGCGGGCGGTTTGCCGTTGGTCGGGTATGCGGGCACGTACGGCCTGGCCAATGCACTGGACTTGCTGCTCGATACTGCCCGTCTGCTGCAGGGAGTCGCACGCATCGTCATGGTCGGCGGCGGGCCCGAGCGCGACAGGCTGCTGCGCAGAATCGTTGACGAGGGGCTCGACAACGTTACCCTGCTGCCTCCGATTCCGAAACGTGCCGTTCGGACATACCTCGAGGCTGTCGACATCGCGTTCATGGCCATGATGCCGGAGCCGCTGTACCAGTACGGCATCGCGCCGAACAAGCTCGTGGACTACATGATGTCGGGGCGGCCGATCGTTTTCTCCGCCAAGGCCGGCAACGATCCCGTGGCCGAGGCAGATTGCGGCATCACCGTGCCGCCGGGTGATGCGGCAGCCATCGCGGAGGCCGTCCGGAACCTTGCGGCGCTGCCGGCCGGCGAGCGTTCGGCGATGGGTGCGTCGGGCCGGGAGTTCATCCTGCGGAACCAGACCTATCGGGTACTTGCCGAGCGGTTTCTCCGTCAGGTCGTCACGGCAACCGATGGCGCGGCATGAGTACCGAACTCGACAAGATTACCGAGCGTTACGAGCGTCGCAAGGGACAACCCAGCGGCCGCTACATCCGGTTCAACCGCGACGTGCTGGCAAGCAGCCAGGAGCGGCAGCGATCGCTCGTCTCCCTGCTCACGGCGCGGGGCATCCATGACCTCGCAGGGCTCGACATTATCGAAGTCGGCTGTGGCACGGGTGCGAATCTGGTCGAGCTTATGTTCCTCGGCGCGCAGCCGGAACGCCTGGCAGGCAACGAGCTGTTGCCCGATCGACTCGCGATGGCGCGCCGGCGACTGCCGGAGGCCGTGCGTCTTTTTCCCGGCAACGCCGCTGCCCTCGAGATCGAACCCGGTTCGTTCGACATCGTCTACCAGTCCGTGGTGTTCAGCTCGGTGCTGGATGACGGCCTGCAGCGCACACTGGCCGATGCAATGTGGCGTTGGGTTCGGCCCGGGGGCGGTCGTGCTCTGGTACGACTTCATCTACGACAATCCATCCAATCCCGACGTCCGCGGTGTCCCGCTGCGCGAGTCAGGCAGCTGTTTCCCGCGGGTCGCATCGGTGGGAGCGAGTGACTCTCGCTCCGCCGCTGGCGCGTCGCGTAGTGCGCATTCATCCGTCCCTGTATGCGATCTGCAATGCGATGCCGTTCCTGCGGACGCATATCCTTTGCTTCATCGAGAAGACATGACACAGGATTTCCTGCCTTTCGCCCTGCCCGAAATCGGTGAAGACGAGATCGCCGAAGTCGTCGGCGTGCTGCGTTCGGGTTGGGTGACCACTGGTGCGAAAGCGCGGCAGTTCGAGGCCGATTTTGCCCGGTTCCTGGGCGGTGGGCTCGAAGCCATCGCCGTCAACTCCGCCACGGCTGGGCTGCACCTGGGTCTCGAGGCGCTGGGGGTCGGGCCCGGCGACGAAGTCATTACGACTACCCATACGTTCACCGCGACGGCCGAGATCATTCGTTACCTTGGAGCTGATCCGGTCTTCGTCGACATCGACCCGGACACGCTCTGCATCGACGTGGCTGCGGCCGAGGCGGCCGTCACGCCTCGCACGAAGGCTGTGATCCCGGTGCATTTCACCGGCCTCGCCGCGAACATGCCGGCGCTGCTGTCGATGGCCCGTCGCCATGGGCTTCGTGTCATGGAAGACGCGGCACACGCGCTGCCGACGACGTGCGGCGGGCGCCTCGTCGGCACGCTCGAGAGCGACGTGACGGTGTTCAGCTTCTACGCCAACAAGACCATCACGACGGGCGAGGGCGGAATGCTCGTGACGCGCGACCGGGCTGTCGCGGATCGCGCACGCCTGATGCGGCTCCATGGCATCAACCGCGACGTGTTCGATCGGTTCACGGCGAAGACGCCGAGCTGGTACTACGAGATCGTCGCCCCCGGCTACAAGTACAACCTCACGGACATCGCCGCGGCGATCGGCATTCACCAGTTGCGGCGCGTGCACGAGTTCCAGCGCAAGCGCGCAAGGATCGTGGCGGCGTACGACGCGGCACTGGCCAGCCTGCCGATCGTGCGGCCGCCGCACCCACAGGCAGGCGACACGCATTCCTGGCACCTTTACGTGTGCCGGTTGGCGGATTCGGTCGCTGTCGACAGGAATACATTCATCGAACGGATGTACGCCCAGGGCATCGGTTGCAGCGTGCATTACATCCCGCTGCACCTGCAGCCGTACTGGCGCGACACCTACGGGCTGACGCCCGCAATGTTCCCCGTGAGCCAGCGTGTCTACGAACGAACTTTCTCGCTGCCCCTCCATACGCGCATGACCGAGGCCGATACGGCGCGGGTCGCCGCGGCAGTGCAGAATGCGCTGCGATGATGCTGAAGCGAGTATTCGACGTGCTGGCCAGCGGCATGGCACTGGTCCTGATTGCGCCGATCCTGCTCGCGATCGGCCTTGCGATCAAACTGGACTCGCGGGGCCCTGCGTTCTTCCGGCAGGAGCGGGTCGGACGATTCGGCCGGACGTTCAGGATCCATAAGTTTCGCAGCATGGCGGTCGATGCGCCTGTGCGGGGGCCGCAACTCACCGTCGGTAACGACGCACGCGTCACGCGGGTCGGTGGGTTCCTGCGGCGTCACAAGCTCGATGAACTGCCGCAGTTGATCGACGTGTTCGTCGGCAGCATGAGCATCGTCGGCCCCCGGCCCGAGGTGCCTCGATACGTGGCGCTGTATTCGCCTGAGGATCGCAATCTCGTCCTGTCGGTGCGGCCGGGAATCACCGATCGGGCGTCGGTCGAGTTCAAGGACGAGAGCGAAATCCTGGGCCAGGCCCACGATCCGGAAGCGGCCTACCGCACCGACATCCTGCCCAGGAAACTGGCGTACTACCGAGCCTACGTGCGGGAGCGCTCTTTCGGCGGTGATCTCGCCATCATTTACGCGACCTTGAAAGCGCTTGTCTGCCGCGATGGTTAGCCGTCAGGACGGCCACTCGTAACTCCCTTTTCCGTGGTCTGTATCGACCAAATGCATTAACATATGAAAAAGTAATCAGGTAAGCAGCGGGTTAGATGGCGTGACGTCACGCCGTTCCGGCAAGCTTCCGAAGTCGCGGTTCCGCACAATGGCAGGATGCCGATGAGTGACGAGTCAATGCTGCAGTTCGCGCATCGTGCAATGCGCTCGATCATCTACTGGCCCCGCAGCGCCAAGAAGGCCTGCATGGTATCGGCGGACCTGGTCGCGTTACCCTTGATCCTGTGGCTGGCCATCACCCTGCGCCTGGGCAGCTTCGAACACGGCGACACTGGCGGCGGACTGCTGTTCGTCGCGCTGCCGCTCATTACGGTTCCCATTCTCATCAAGCTCGGCCTGTATCGGGCCGTCATTCGATTCATCAGCAGCAGGGCGCTGGTCGCTGCGCTGGTGGGTGTGACCGTTTCGACGATCATTCTCGTCCTGCTCACGTACGCCCCGGGCTTTGGCTCGGTCCCGCGGTCGTCGCTGGCGATCTACTGGTCCCTTGCCTTGCTGTACGTTGGGGGTAGCCGGTATCTCGTCCGCCTCTTGCTGGCGCCAAGTTCGGGGTCGGCCAGCAACGTCGTGATCTACGGTGCGGGTGCCGCAGGTGCCCGGCTTGCACAGGCCATGTCGATGAGCACCGAGGCTCGGCCAATTGCATTCATCGACGACGATCGCCGCGTCTGGGGTTCGGTGATTGGTGGGCTGCGCGTTCATCGACCGTCCGACATCGATCGCCTGCGCAGCGAATACGACATCGATCGAGTGCTTTTGGCGATGCCCTCGGCGACGCGCGCAGTGCGCCGCGCGGTCCTCGAGCGAATCCAGGCCCCGGGACTTCGGGTGCAAACCGTGCCGGACATCAGCGACATCCTCGCTGGGCAAGCACAGCTGGAGGACGTCCGCGACGTCGAAGCAATCGATCTCCTGGGCCGGGAACCCGTCGCTCCAATCCAGGCGCTGTTCGACGCCTGCATCCGCAATAAGGTCGTGATGGTGACGGGCGCGGGTGGCTCCATCGGATCGGAACTCTGCCGCCAGATTGCGCGGGTCGGACCGCGCCGGCTGGTGCTGTTCGAGATGTCCGAGCTGGCTCTTTACAGCATTGAGCGGGAGTTGCGGCTCCTCGCACAACAGGAGTCCTTTGACCTCGAGCTGACTGCGCTGCTCGGTAATGCGCATCATCGCAACCGGCTCTCCGAGATCATGCAGGCCTATGGCGTGCAGACGATCTACCACGCAGCTGCTTACAAGCACGTGCCGATCGTCGAGCAGAACGTCATCGCTGGCATTCACAACAATGTCCTGAGCACGTGGCACGCGGCGGAGGCGGCGTTGGCCTGCAACGTCGAAACGTTCGTCCTCATTTCCACGGACAAGGCGGTCAATCCGACCAACGTCATGGGCGCCACCAAGCGTCTCGCCGAGATGGTCCTGCAGGCACTCAGCACCCGAGGCGGACGCACAAAGTTCTGCATGGTGCGATTCGGCAACGTGCTGGAATCGTCAGGGTCGGTCGTGCCCCTGTTCCGCGAGCAGATTCGCAGTGGCGGTCCGGTCACGGTCACGCATCCGGACATCATCCGGTATTTCATGACCATTCCCGAGGCGACGCAACTCGTGCTGCAGGCCGGCGCAATGGCAATCGGCGGGGACGTCTTCGTGCTGGACATGGGTAAGCCGGTCAAGATCGCAGACCTCGCGCGGCGCATGATCCACCTGTCGGGCTTGACGGTGCGGACGGAGAAGAATCCCGAAGGCGACATTGAAATCCAGTACACGGGGCTGCGGCCCGCCGAGAAACTCTATGAAGAGCTTCTCATCGGCTCGAACGTGTCCGGCACCGAACATCCGATGATCATGCGTGCCCTGGAGCCATGCCTGTCGTGGGCTCAGGTCGAGCCGTTGCTGCAGGACCTTACAGCGGAGATGAACCGGCTCGACGTCCCTGCAACTCTCGGCATCCTTGCAAAAGCGGTGCACGAATACACTCCGACGCCCAGGTCGGCGGACCTGGTCTGGGATCGCAAGGAAACGCAGCGCGAAACCCAGGCGAAGGTGACGAGTCCTTGACGCCCGTCGCGGGGCCGCATTGCGCGAGACCCGTCCGGACTGAGCGGAAGCGGCAAGCGTTCGTCAATCGAGCTCCGGCGTCAAAAACGCGATTCCGTTCACATCCCTGGTCCCGAGGCTGCGGCTCCGTCTGCTAAACTTGCGCTACTGACGGGCGCTCCAAGCGGCCGCCGAATTAATAAGATTCAAGGGCTTACGCGTGAAAATTACAGTATTCGGTTCGGGTTACGTCGGCCTGGTGACGGGCGCTTGCTTTGCCGAGGCAGGCAATCATGTCGTCTGCGTCGATATCGATGCGGGCAAGGTCGCGCGCCTGCAGGCGGGCGACATTCCGATCCACGAGCCGGGTCTCGACGTGCTGGTGAAGCGCAACTTCGAGAAAGGCCGCCTGAAGTTCACGACCGACGCCGAGGAAGGCATCCGTCACGGGCTGTTCCAGTTCATCGCCGTCGGTACCCCTCCCGAAGAAGATGGCTCGGCCGACCTGTCGCACGTGCTGGCCGTTGCCGAAACGATCGGTCGCCACATGAGCGAGTACCGCATCGTCGTCGACAAGTCGACGGTGCCGGTCGGCACGGCCGACAAGGTCAAGGATCGTATCGACCAGACGCTGGGCGAGCGGGGCGTGAAGTTCGAGTTCGACGTCGTCTCCAACCCGGAGTTCCTCAAGGAAGGCGCCGCGATCAATGACTTCATGAAGCCGGATCGCGTCGTCGTCGGTACCGACAACCCGCGCACGGCTGAGCTTCTCAAGACGCTGTACGAGCCATTCACGCGCAACCGCGATCGCATGATCGTCATGGACGTGCGTTCCGCCGAACTCACCAAGTACGCGGCCAACGCGATGCTCGCGACGAAAATCAGCTTCATGAACGAGATCGCGAACCTCGCCGAGCGCATGGGCGCCGACATCGAGAAGGTCCGCGTCGGCATCGGCTCCGATCCGCGCATCGGCTACAGCTTCATCTACCCGGGCGCGGGTTACGGTGGTTCGTGCTTCCCGAAAGACGTCAAGGCGCTGGTGCACAGTGCGGGCGAGCACGAGTTTGACGCGCAGTTGCTCAAGGCGGTCGAAGCCGTCAACAAGAACCAGAAGCAGGTCGTGTTCCGCAAGATCCACGACTACTTCGACGGCAAGCTGAAGGGCAAGACCGTCGCCGTCTGGGGCCTCGCCTTTAAGCCCAACACGGACGACATGCGTGAGGCGCCGGCGCGCGAACTCATGGAGGCACTCTGGGCGGCTGGCGCCAAGGTTCGTGCCTACGATCCAGTCGCGATGGGCGAGGCCGGGCGCATCTACGGCCAGCGTGACGACCTCGAACTCGTGCGGGATGCCGAGGCGGCGCTCGACGGTGCGGATGCGCTCGCGATCATCACCGAGTGGCAGGAGTTCCGCAGCCCGGATTTCGAGACGATTCGCGACAAGTTGTCGAACCCGGTCGTCTTCGACGGGCGCAACATTTACGACCCGGCGATGGTGCGAAGCTTCGGCATCAAATACTTCGGTATCGGTCGGCAGTCGTAAACCCCGAATTCGAGCCACGCGGCTGAGGACGACGAGCCAACGGCATGACCCTGGATATCCTGATTACGTTGGGCGTCGTTGTTGGGGTATTGGTCCTGCTGACGTCCACCCGGATCGACACGGACGTCGTGCTCGTGGGCGCCATGATCACGTTGACGCTGGTGGGCATCCTGAAGCCGGACGAAGCGCTGCAGGGCTTCGCCAGCAGCGGCGTCATGACCATCGCGGCGCTGTACATAGTGGTCGCCGGGCTCCGCGAAACGGGAGCCATGGCCTGGATTTCCCGGCTCGTCCTGGGCCGGCCCAAGTCGCTGATGGTGGCCCAAAGCAAGCTGATGCTGGTCACGGGCGTGCTCTCCAGCGTCGTGAACAACACGCCGGTGGTCGCCCTGTTCATTCCCGTTGCGCAGGAGTGGTCATCGCGCTTCGGCTATTCGATCTCGAAGCTGCTGCTGCCGATGAACCACCTGGTGATCCTGGCGGGCCTCTGCACGCTCATCGGCACCAGCACCAACCTCATCGTGAACAGCCTGCTGGTGAAGGCCGTGCCCGACGCCGGGCTGGGCCTGTTCGACCTGGTCTGGATCGGACTGCCCCTGACAGCCGTGGGCTTCGTCTACATCCTCATCGCGAGCCGTTGGTTGCTGCCCGATCGGCAAAGCCCGGTGGAGCAGTTGCAGAATGCCCGCGAGTACGCAGTCGAGGCGCGCGTGCTGCCCAGCAGCCCGCTCGTCGGGCGCAGCATCGCAGAAGTGGGCCTGCGCAGCATGAAGTATGCCTTCGTGCTCGACATCACCCGCGGCGAACGATTGGTGACCGCAGTGAGTCCGGAGGAAGTGCTGCAGGCCAACGATCGGCTGACGTTCGTCGGCGTGGTCGATGCCGTCAATGAGCTCCGTCGTATCCCGGGCATCCTGGTAGCGGAAGACCAGACCTTCCAGCTGAACCTGCAGCAGGGCAAACGCTGCCTGGTCGAGCTGGTGCTTGGCCCGAACGCACCCATCGTCGGTCACACGGTTCGCGAAAGCGATTTTCGCAGCCTGTACAACGCGGCGATCATTTCGATCTCGCGCGAGGGTGCGCGTCTCGACGGCAAGGTGGGGGACCTGAGGCTCAAGCCCGGCGACACGCTGTTGGTCGAGGCCGACAACGGGTTCGTGGATCGCCACAAGTACAACCGCGATTTCCTGCTGGTAAGCCGCCTGCAGGGATCGACGCCGCCGAATCTCCAGCGCGCGCCGCTCGCCTTCCTGATCCTGATTGCAATGCTGGTGGCGTCTGCCACTGAAATGATTCCACTGTTCCAGGCCTCCTTCATCGCTGCGGGGCTGATGGTCGCGACCCGGTGCGTGACTTTGTCGATTGCCCGTCGCAGCATTGAATATCCGGTGCTGGCCGGGATCGGCGCGTCCTTTGCACTGGGATTTGCGCTGGCGGAGTCGGGCGCTGCTGCGCTGCTCGCGGGCTGGATCGGCGAAATCGCCCGGGGCGATCCGTTCTGGGCGCTCGTCGTGCTCTACATTGCCACCGTAGCGATGACGGAGATGATCACCAACAATGCTGCCGGCGTGCTGATGTTTCCCATCGCCATGGCCGTTGCGCATGACGGCCAGGTCAATTACCTCCCATACGTCATCTCGGTGATGGTGGGCGCGTCGGCCGGGTTCATCACTCCGATTGGATATCAGACGAACCTGATGGTTTACGGTCCGGGCGGCTACCGCTGGATCGACTACATCCGGTTTGGCACGCCCCTGTCGATCCTGGTGGGCCTGGTGACGATATTCCTGGTTCCGCGAATCTGGCCGTTCTGAGGGCCCATGTGCGCCACGAGCGAATGACAGTCCGATAGGAAAGCAATGCTCATACCACTGATACTTTCTGGTGGCTCCGGCACCCGGCTCTGGCCGCTCTCACGCGAGCTGTATCCGAAGCAGTTGCTGCCCCTGGTGGGCGACAAGACGATGCTGCAGGAGACGGCTGCACGAGTCAGCGGACTGCCTGACCTCGCCGCGCCGATCGTCGTCTGCAACGAAAGCCACCGCTTCATGGTGGCGGAGCAGATGCGCCAGTACGGGACGTCTCCCCAGGCGATCATCCTCGAACCCGTCGGCCGCAATACAGCGCCTGCCGTCGCGGTCGCGGCACTCGTTGCACTCGATCGCGCGCGCAAGAGCAAGGGCGGCGACGACTCGGATCCCATCCTTCTAGTACTGCCGGCCGATCACGTCATCCGTGATGTCGAGGCCTTCCAGTCCGCGGTAATCGTGGGACGAACCGCCGCTGAGACGGGCAAGCTGGTCACGTTCGGTGTCGTGCCGGATCGTGCCGAAACCGGCTACGGCTACATCCGCCGCGCCAAGGGTGACGGCCCGTCATATGCGGTGCGGCAGTTCGACGAGAAGCCAGATGCCGAGACGGCCAAGACATACGTCGAATCGGGCGAGTATTACTGGAACAGCGGCTTGTTCATGTTCCGCGCCCGCGTCTATCTCGCCGAACTGAAGCGCCATGCACCGGCGATGCTTTCGGCCTGCGAAGACGCTGTTGCGGCGGCCACTCGCGATCTCGATTTCACGCGCCTGCCCGCGGCGGAGTTTGGCGCCTGCCCGAGCGATTCCATCGACTATGCGGTGATGGAGAAGACTGATTCGGCGGTGGTCGTGCCGTTGGACGCTGGCTGGAGCGACGTGGGGTCCTGGTCGGCCCTGCAGGATGCACTGCCGCGCGACGGCAAGGGCAACGTCACCACGGGCGACGTGCTGGCCGAAGATTCGAGTGGCTGCTATCTGCATTCGACGAGCCGCCTGATCGGCGCCGTGGGACTCAGGGATCACGTCGTCGTCGAGACGAAGGATGCCGTGCTCGTGGCGCCGCGCGATCGGGTGCAGGACGTCAAGGCGCTGGTGGCCCAGCTCAAGGCGCAGGGGCGCTACGAGACGGCTCTGCACCGTGAAGTTTTCCGCCCGTGGGGCAGCTACGACAGTATCGACAATGGCGACCGCTTCCAGGTGAAGCGCCTGGTCGTGAAGCCCGGTGCGACCATGTCCTTGCAGTTGCACCACCACCGTGCCGAGCACTGGATCGTCGTGTCGGGCACGGCGCAGATCACCCGCGGCGAGGAAACCTTCCTGCTCGGCGAGAACGAATCCACCTATATCCCGGTCGGCACCAAGCACCGCATCGCCAACCCGGGTAAAGTCATGCTGCACATCATCGAAGTGCAGTCGGGCGGTTACCTAGGTGAAGACGATATTGTCCGCTTCGAGGACATTTACGGCAGGGAAGGGACGACGAAGTGAATCCGATTTCAATCCAGGGCTTCAAAGCGTATGACCTGCGAGGTCGTATCCCGAACGAACTGAACGAGGACGTCGCGTATCGCGTGGGCCGCGCCTACGCGGAGTTCGTGAAGCCTAAGCGCGTGATCGTCGGTCGGGACATCCGGCTCTCGAGCGAGCTGCTGGGCAAGGCACTGGAACAGGGTTTGCTGGACTCCGGCGTCGACGTCTACGACATCGGTCTCTGCGGCACCGAGGTCGTGTACTTCGCGACGTTCGCGCGCGAAATGGACGGCGGCATCATGGTCACCGCGAGCCACAATCCGCCCGACTACAACGGCATGAAGTTCGTCCGCGAAGGCTCGCGTCCGATCAGTGGCGACAACGGCCTGCAGGACATCCGGCGCATCGCCGAGCAGGGTGTTTTCACCAGGCCGGCGCGCATCGGCGAGCGCTTCGCCGTCGACATCATGCCGGAGTACATCGAGCACCTGCTCACGTACGTCGACCGCTCGAGGCTCAAGCCCCTGAAGGTCGTCGTGCACGCCGGCAACGGTGGCGCGGGCCTGATCATCGACAAGCTCGAGCAGTACCTGCCATTCAAGTTCATCAAGGTGCACCACGAGCCCGACGGCACCTTCCCGAACGGCGTGCCCAACCCGATGCTCATCGAAAACCATGCCGCACCCGTCGAGGCGCTGCGCAAGCATGGCGCCGATTGCGCGATCTCCTGGGACGGCGATTACGACCGTTGCTTCCTGTTCGACGAGAAAGGCGGCTTCATCGAGGGCTACTACATCGTCGGCCTGCTGGCGGCTGCATTCCTGCAACGCTACCCGGGCGGCAAGATCGTCCACGACCCGCGCCTGACATGGAACACGCTCGACATCGTTCAGCGCATGGGCGGCGAGGCAGTGCAATCGAAGTCAGGCCACGCGTTCATCAAGCAGACGATGCGCGAGGTCGACGGGGTGTACGGCGGCGAGATGAGCGCGCACCACTATTTCCGCGACTTCGCCTACTGCGACAGCGGCATGATTCCATGGCTGCTCGTCACGCAATTGATGTGCGTCAGCGGCAAGCCATTGTCGGAACTCGTCGGTGAGCGCATACGGATGTTCCCGGCCAGCGGCGAGATCAACCGTCGCGTGCCCGATGCGAAGAAGACCATCGCCGAGGTGCTCGAGAAATACGGTCCTTTGGCCAAGGGCATCGACCACACGGACGGCGTCAGCGTCGAGTTCGACCAGTGGCGGTTCAACCTGCGATCGTCCAACACCGAGCCGCTCATCCGCCTGAATGTCGAGAGCCGCGGCAACGAAGCGCTGATGCGCGACAAGACCGCTGAATTGCTCGCGTTGGTCGGCGGCGAACCCGGTTGAAACGAGGGATTTGACCCTCCCGGCCCGTCCCCCTAAACTACGCGGCCTTCTATCGGGCGGTTAGCTCAGCGGTAGAGCACTGCTTTCACACGGCAGGGGTCAATGGTTCAATCCCATTACCGCCCACCAGACACCTACGCCGGCTCCAGCAGCCGGCGTAGTCATTTTCGGGACCCATCAACATGACCGTCCGCACCCGCTTCGCCCCCAGCCCCACCGGCATGCTGCACATCGGCGGGGTCCGCACGGCCCTGTTCTGCTGGCTGTACGCGCGCCGTCATGGCGGCACGTTCATCCTGCGCATCGAGGACACCGACCGCGAGCGCTCGACCCCGGAGGCCGTCAACGCGATCCTCGAGGGCATGAAGTGGCTGGGCCTGGATCACGACGAGGGCCCGTTCTACCAGACGCAGCGGATGGAGCGGTACGGCGAGGTCATCCAGCAGTTCCTGCGCGAGGGCAAGGCTTACCACTGCTATTGCTCGAAGGAAGAACTCGACGAGATGCGTGCCGGCCAGACCGCGCGCAAGGAAAAGCCCCGGTATGACGGTCGCTGCCGCCAGCGCAAGGAGCCGGTACCCGGCGTCAACCCGGTGGTGCGCTTCCTCAATCCCGACGCAGGCTCGGTCGTCGTCAATGACGTGGTGCACGGCCCGATCACGTTCGACAGCGGTGAACTCGACGACCTGATCATCGCGCGGTCGGACGGCACGCCGACCTACAACTTCTGCGTCGTCGTCGACGACTACGACATGAAGGTCACGCACGTGATCCGTGGCGACGACCACATCAACAATACGCCGCGCCAGATCAACATGCTGCGCGCGCTCGGCGTCGAGCCGCCGCTGTATGCGCACGTGCCGATGATCCTCGGCCCGGATGGCGCGAAGCTCTCGAAACGTCACGGTGCCGTCAGTTGCCTGCAGTACCGCGACGATGGCTTCCTGCCGGAAGGCCTGCTGAATTACCTCGGCCGCCTCGGTTGGTCGCACGGCGACCAGGAGATCTTCTCGCTCGAGGAGATGACGCGCCTGTTCGACATCAACGACGTCAACAAGGGGGCGTCCGCGCTCAACATCGACAAGATGCTCTGGACCAACCAGCAGCACATCATGCGCGCGACGCCGGAGCGCCTGGCGCACTACCTGCAGCCGCAACTGGCGATGATCGGCATCGAGACCGCGGACCTTGCGAAGCTCGCGGCCGTGGCCAAGGCGCAGCAGGAGCGTGCCCGGACGCTGAAGGAAATGGCGCAGAACAGCCTGTTCTTTTTCCGTGACGTCGCGAGCTACGACGAGAAGGCCGCAAAGAAGAACCTGACGGCCGAGGCTGCACCGTTGCTGCAGTCCGTGCGCGACCGCATGGCGGCGCTCCAGGACTGGCTCGCGCCGCAGTTGCACGAAATCGTCCAAGCCGTCGCAGCGGAGAGTGCGGTGGCGCTCGGCAAGGTTGCACAGCCGATCCGCGTCGCGGTATCGGGCGGCTCGGTGTCGCCCCCGATCGACGTCACGCTCGAGATCCTGGGCCGTGACACGACGCTGCAGCGCCTCGATCGAGCCATTGCTACCTGCCTCGCATAGTCGTCCCGTCCTGTCGGGCCGGTGCGTGCGTGACCCTGCCGGTCAGGGGCAGCCAGGATCGACATTTGACAAGTGCGACGGCAACTTGAATAATTGCCGGCCCTCGTGGGGCCATAGCTCAGCTGGGAGAGCGCCTGCATGGCATGCAGGAGGTCGACGGTTCGATCCCGTCTGGCTCCACCACGACGTCCCCATCGTCTAGAGGCCTAGGACACGACCCTTTCACGGTCGCGACCGGGGTTCGAATCCCCGTGGGGACGCCATCTCGCCGGGAACCTCGCTGCGCCTCCCGGTACCACGGCTTGTCAAGCTGCTGTCCAGCGCAGTTTCACCGTGACGCGCTACGCAAAATTCGCAATCCTGGTTGCCGCAGTTTTTTTTCTGCGGTGCGCAGCGCAATTCCACGCTGGCGCGCTTTACCGCGGCGGCACCGCGTAGAAGACTCCGCACTGTTCTCGTTTAAGGGCAAACCCGTCGCAAGGCGGGGACGCAAAGCCTCCGGTCCACGGCCTGTGCCTGGGATAGCGGGGTTGCCAGAACCTTCACGGCATCGCGCGTCGTAGCCATTTTCCGCAACGCACGATCACGAATTGTTCAGCGACCCGCCTCGCCAGGTTCTCCGTCCGGATCGGAAGGCATCCGACGTCAGGAGAGATGGCGATGCTTTCGAATCGATCGCGACTTCCGGGTTTCATCCTCAGTCTCGGCTGCGTGCTTTTCGTTGATACCGCGCACGCGCAGAACCTCGCGCCGACGATTCAGGGCTCGCCGCGCACTACGGTGTCTGTCGGCCAGTACTATTCCTTCACTCCTGCGGCGAGCGATGCCAACGGTGACAGGCTCTCGTTTGGCGTAGGCGGCAAGCCGCGTTGGGCCAGCTTCGATAGGCGCACCGGCCGTCTCTATGGCCGCCCCGGCTCGTGGGACGTCGGGCGATCCCGCGCTATCTCGGTCGCCGTGTCGGATGGCCGCCTGACCGCGAACCTGCCGAGCTTCACGATCACGGTTTCGGCCCAATCGGCGGCCAAGTCGACCGTCAACGCCGCCCCCACGATCTCGGGTTCCGCGCCAACGTCGGTGACGGCTGGCAGCTTCTATTATTTTCAGCCCACGGCAGTCGATCCCGAGGGCGGAACCCTCACCTTTTCCGTGCGCAACAAGCCGGTTTGGGCCACGTTCGACACGGTCACTGGACGCCTGCAGGGAACCCCGCTTGCAACGGACGCCGGCACCTATGCGAACGTCACGGTACGCGTGACCGACGGCACGAGCACCGCCTCGCTGCCGGCTTTCTCCGTGACGGTCAACAGCCCCGTGACCGTCGGAGCCACCACGCTCTCGTGGCAAGCGCCCACCGAGCACGTGGACGGCACGCCGCTGACGGACCTTGCCGGCTTCAAGATCCGCTACGGCATGGTCGCCGACAAGCTCGACCAGATCGTCACCGTTCCGAATCCGGGCATCACCTCGGCAACGATCGAGAGCCTGGCGGCGGGGACGTGGTACTTCGCAGTCAACGCTTACACCCTCGCCAACGTCGAGAGCAACCTGTCGAACGTCGTCCAGAAGACCATCCTGTAAGCGTGCGGCCGCAGTGCGTGCGGCCGAGTGCGGCCTGGCTGGCTCCCGTGAGACCGCCCGACTCGACGCTGGCGTCTGCTTCCCAACCCTAGCGGTGGCAGCAATCGCAGGCGCACGGTAGTTTGCAGGCTCCAGGGCTCGAGGCTTACGGCCCTGGGTGAGGAGCGGGCTGCGTCATCTCGACCCTGTACTTATGCGGCGCCACTTCGACAATGTGTCGCGCAAGACCACCGCCGGTCAGTCTTCGTCGCCGCGGTCGGCGTTACGTCACGGTTTTCGATCCCACGGCCGACGGCATGCTCTCTACGCCCAGCGAGGTGAAGGCGCTGACGGTGAAATACCACGTCGCCGGCGCGAGGCCTTCGATCACCGAGGTCGTGATGCCGGGGTTGTTGATCCGTACTTCCAGTTTGAGGGCGTCGGACTGGTTGCCATAGCGGATCACGTAACCCGCCAGGTTGGTCAGCGGTGAGCCGTCGGCGTTCTCGGTCGGGGGTTGCCAGCTGAGCGTGGCCGAGCCGGTCGTGGCCGTCGATGCCACGGTGATGTCGAACGGTCCGAGCTGGCTGCTGCTCTTGCCGTCGGAGGCGACGATCGTGACGCCCGTGAAGGTGCCCGTCGACGAGCTGGACGGAGTGCCGGCGAGCTTGCCGCTCTTGGTGTCGAATGAAGCCCAGACGGGCTTGTTGTAGACATCGAACGTGATTGTGTCGCCATCCGGGTCGGAGGCGGCCGGCTGGAAGGTGTACGGCTGGTTGGTCTTGGCCGAGGTCAGCGGCGTGCCGGAAATCTTCGGCGCCTGGTTCGGCGCGCTGGTCGGTGGAGTGGTCGGCGGAGTGGTCGGCGGAGTGGTCGGCGCCGGCGCAGGGTTGGCGACGGTCGGCGTGGTGTGGGACTTGCTGCCGTCGCCCAGGCAGGCCGTCAGCGACAGCGCGCTCACTATCGCGAGTGCGAGAGTGCGTGTTCTGGCATTGATGATCGACATTCCACGTCTCCACTTGGCAGGCCAGTGGCCGACGGATGGAGCAGTGGGATTGAGGCTGGGTTGGCAGCGGCGGCTTGCGTGCCTGCGCGGGGCTTCCCGCGCGACGCACTATCGTCCGTCTGGCAACCCCGCTATCCCCGAGCTGTGCAGCCGTGGACCGGAGGCTTTGCGTCCCCGCCTTGCGACGGGTTTGCCGGTAACTGATCGAGTGCAGAGTGTCGACCCGGTGCGCCGCCATCGCAACGCAAGCGGTGCCGAAACGTGCAGTGGTTCGCGTTTCCCGCTGCGGGCCGGCGTCGACTAGCCGATCACCTTCGAGACGATGACGCTCTTGGCGCTTTCGGCGCCATTCTTCGTGTATGCGCTCATCGCGAAATGCCAGGTTCCCGACGTCAGGTTCGAAATCACTGTGCTGGTCGTGGCCGGGTTGCGGACCTCGACCCGCTTGCTCAGGTTGCTGGGCGACGTTCCGTAGTAGATCCGATAGCCGGCCAGGTCGGTCAGTGACGAGCCGTCCTCGTTCTGTGTCGGTGCGGACCAGGACAGCGATGCGAACGACGTTGACCCGGTCGCCGTTGATTTCGTCACCTTGATCGAGAAGGACGGCAGCGCGGTTTTCAGTGCGCCGTCGCTGACGAAAATGACGATGCCGGTATACGTGCCAGTGGCGCCGGCGAGCGGTGTTCCCGAAAGTTCTCCGGTCGCTGGATCGAAGGTGGCCCATGAGGGCTTGCCGGCGACTTCGAAGACGAGCACGTCGCCGTCCGGATCGTGCACGTCAGGCCGGAAGACATAGGGTATGTCGACCACTGCGGTCGTCAGCGGCCTGCCGCTGATGATCGGGGCGTCGTTGGCACCGGTTCCTGGAGTGGATGCACTGCCATTTGCGCTGTCCATGGCAGGTGCAAAGTGCGATCCGCTGCCGCAAGCAGTCAAAGTGATGGTGGTGAAACAGGCGAGGCAGGTGACGGCAAAACGAGCGAGGGGCCCGGCCGCCTTGTGCAGGCTGCTGGTCGGCAAAATTGACCTCTATCGTATTGAGGCGAACGGGTTGTACGAAATGTCGTCAGCCGACGGCGACCGCAGCGTGTGCGGGCCGGTGATGGGTCAGACGAACAACGATGCCGGGCAGGGTTCTCGACGATCTGCGCGGGACTCGGCGGGGAAGCCGGTCGCCGTTCTCGGCGCGTGGATTATGTGAAGCGGACAGTGGCGAGGGAAGGCTGGTTTTGTCGCCAAATGGCGTCAACAGCTCACCGGAGCAGGGGCAAAAGCTAGTCCTTGAACTCTTCGGGCTTGAGCTCGTGCTTGGTCAGCAGCTTGTAGAAATCCGTGCGATTCCTTTTCGCCATCCGTGCGGCCTGGCTGACGTTTCCTTGCGTGATTTGCAGGAGTTGCACGAGGTAGTTCCGCGTGAACTCATCACGAGCTTCATCGAAGCTCGGCAGCTGGGTGGCTTGCCCCTGCGCCTCCTGCACTTGCTCGACCGTGATCACCGGCCCGGCGCCCAACGACGCCACCTGCCTCACGACCATCCGCAACTGCCGGACATTGCCTGGCCACTTGGCACTGGCCAGGGCCTCCATGGCCTCTGGGGACAGGGAGCGCTTGGGCTGCGAAGTCTCGACGGCCAGGTCTTCCAGGCATTGCGCGGCCAGCAGGGGCACGTCCTCGCGCCGCCGGCTGAGCGGCGGCAGATCGATGTGCACCGCGCTGATCTGCTCGAGCAGTTCCGTAGAGTAGCGCCCATCGGCCACCAGTTCGTCCGGGCGACGGTCGCTGGTGGCCAGCACCCGGACGTCCCGCGGACCGCGCAGCAGGCTCGCCAGGCGCGTCTGCAGGTTCAGGGCCAGGTCGTCCACGTTACGCAGGAAGATCGTTCCGGCGGTGGCTTGCTCGACCGAGTGGGCCAGTTCCTGTTCGCTCGTGGCCAGGTGCTCGGCGCTGCCGTCGAGGGCACTGCAGTCGACCGAGAAAAAGGGCCCTTCGCGACGGGCACTGGCCCGGTGGATCGCCCGGGCCAGCAGTTCCTTGCCGGTGCCGGGCTCGCCTGTAATCAAGACCGACGAATCCGTGCCCGCGACCAGATGCGCCTTGGCCAGCCGGTCCTCGACCAGGGGGCTGCGGGTGGCGAACTCGGTCCGCCATTCCTCGGCGGTGTCCGCGAAGCCTGAGGTCTTGAGCGCGCGGCGCACCTCCTCGAGCAGCTGTTCCTTTTCGACCGGCTTGGTCAGGAACGCGAAGGCGCCCGACTGGGTGGCCTTCACTGCATCGGGAATCGTGCCGTGCGCGGTGAGCATGATGACGTTGAGGCCGGGCCAGCGACGCTGCAGTTCACGCAGCAGCGCGATGCCGTCCATCTCGGCCATGCGCAGGTCGGTGATGACGAGGTCGGGCCGGAAGCGTGCGATGACCGCGAGCGCCTTGGCGGCGTTCTCGGCCGGTTCCACTTCGTATTTTTGCGAGCGCAAGCGGATCGTGAGCAGGCGCAGCAGCCCCGGATCATCGTCGACGACGAGGATCTTGGGTGTGCGTTTGCCAGTGCGCGACGTAGCCAATGTCAGGTGCTCACTGCTTTTCCGGCGTCAGGGCGCGTTCCATCTCGGCGACAGCCTCGAGCTTGCGCTCGGCTTCCGCCAGCGCCTTCTTCAAGCGCTGCGTCTCGGCGTTGAGCGCGCTGTAGCGGCGGTCGCCATCCGCGTCGATCGACTTAAGCTGCCGCTCGTATTCCTCGCGCTGTCGTGCAAGGTCGGCATACAGCGCGACGCGCGCGTCGTATTCGCGCTGGAACGCATTCGCGAGCGAGATCTCTTGCGGCGTCAGGTCGTTGGTGCCCGCGAGCAACTCGGTGATGAGCCGCTTGGCCTCGACCGGATTGCTCAGCGAATGACCGGCTGCGCCCAGCGCTATGGCGTACTTAAGGCGGTTGGACGAGGTGGGGCTCTGTTGTGCCTGGGTCAGCGTCGACGCGAGTTCCGTCGACTGGCGGACGAGGTCGCCCGGCGCCATCCGGTCGAGCACTTCGAAGTACGACGCAATGTCGGCGGGTTTGGGTGAGGCAGTGACGGCCGGCTGACCGGACGCGCCCGTTTTGTCGGCGGGCTGTAAGCTCGCGCAGGCAGTCAAGGCGATGGCGGAAATCGCAAAAAAAGCTTTACGGACAGTTGGTTGCAGGATGAAGTTCATGTCGGGGCAAAGCTGCCGGATCGTGGATGTGCCTGCTTTGGGCAAGTCCCGGATGATAGTCCGAATCAGGCATGACCGGAGCCCTTGCCCCGCCGCTGTCCTCCTTCGGCAGGAGGGGGGGCAAGAGGTAGCCGCACGCGAAAGTGCGCGCCCGGAAACTCGCCATCGACGATCTGGATGCTGCCGCCGTGGGCAAGCACGAATTCCTGCACCACCGACAGTCCGATGCCCGTGCCTCGAACCAGTCCGCCTTGCGGTGTGGCGCCCTGGTAGAACGCCTCGAAGATGCGAGGCCGCTCATCCGCCGGAACCCCGGGCCCCGTATCGGCGACGTCCAGCACCAGGTTCCTGCCCTCGTCGTCGTAAGCCGCTCGTATCGTGATCGTGCCGCCGTCCGGCGTGAACTTCACGGCGTTCGAGATCAGGTTGTCGAGAATCAGCTTCAGCTTTTCGCGGTCTGCCGCCAGCGTGAGATCGGGTACCTGCAGATCGAGTCGCAGGCTGTGCGCGTTGAGCGGCAGCTGGTAGGTCTCGATCGCGGACTTCACGAGCGGCAGCAGGCGAATCTCTCCAACCTCGAGGTCGCTGCGCTTCGCCTGCCACTCGCTGTACGACAGCAGGTTCTCGATCAGGCGCTGCAGCCGCAGGCTGTTGTCGCGCAGGATGCCGGTCACTTCCCGCTGCTCGCCAGTGAGTGAGCCGACCGCGCCTTCCATCAGCAGTTCGGTGCCTTCGCGGATGTTGGCGAGCGGAGTCTTAAGTTCGTGCGACATGTGGCGCAGGAACCGGTTGCGCTCCTCGGCGATATCCATGAGCCGGATTCGCAACCATTCGAGCTGCCGGCCCAGCGCATTGAGGTCCGACGGCCCCTGCACCTGCACGGGCTCGGTCAGCTTTCCGTGCCCGATGGCGCCGATCGCTGCGTCGATCTGGCGAATCGGTCGCGCCAGGAAGAGCGCGAACATTACGATCAGGCCGATGGTGATCGGGATCAACGCGAGCGACTGCCAGTACAGGCGGCGCCGGACTTTTTCGGTCTCGGCCTGCAATTGCTTCAATTCGCGGTCGGTCTGCGCGCTGGCCAGTCGCGAGAGCTGCCCGGCATCGCGTGCCAACGCGGTGAATTCGCGCAGCGTCCTCGAGATGTTCGCGGACGACCTGGAATCGATGGCACTCGAGATCAGGTCGACCGTGCCATGCATGCTCTTGATGACCCGGGCGCGCTCTTCGTTGCCGCCGGGCAGCGCCGAGAAGCCGTCCAGCGTCTCCCTGAGCAAGTCTCGACTCTGTCGATAAGTATCGAGCAGGGTCGGGCGCGGAATGATCTGGTACAGCCGCACCGTGCGTTCCAGCGATGAGACCTGGCGCACGAGTGCCTGCGTGTACTGCGTGGCCGCTACGCCGTTGACGACCAGGCGCTCGCTGGCTGTCGAAAGCTTGCGCATTTCGATGGCCGCGCTGATCGTGCCGAGCAGGGCAGGAAGCGCAACGATCACGAACCCGAGCAGGATCAGGCCGGTGAGGGAGCGGGGGCGGAAGGGGAAGCGTGTCATGGCGACGTGCCGGGAAGCGTACGTGACCCCGTACAATCGAAGCAATGAATGCTCCGCATCCGTATTCCGCGCTGACCCCCGACGTCGTCGTCAGCGCGGTCGAGGCACTTGGCCACCGGTGCGACGGCCGCATCCTGGCCCTCAACAGCTACGAAAACCGTGTGTACCAGGTGGGCCGGGAGGACACGACCCCGGTCGTCGTGAAATTTTATCGTCCCGAACGCTGGCCGGACGCGGCGATCCTGGAGGAGCACGAGTTCGCAATTGAACTGGCGCGCGCCGAGATTCCCGTGATTGCCCCGGACGTCCACGACGGCCGCAGCCTGTTCAAATACGAGGGATTCCGTTACGCCGTCTATCCCCGGGCCGGTGGGCGTTGGCCTGAACTGGGCACCAAGGACGATCGCCAGTGGATGGGACGCTTCCTCGCGCGCATCCACATGATCGGTCGCACACGCGCGTTTCGCCATCGGCCGCGCCTGGACTGGCGCGTGCTTGGCCAGGACACGGCGGACTTTCTGCTCGATTCCGGCTGGATCCCGTCACACCTCGAAGCGGCGTACGAATCCCTGGCGGAGGACGTGTTGAGCCTCGTCGAGCAGCGGTTCGAAGAGGCCCAGCCGCTGCGCACGTTGCGGCTGCACGGCGATTGCCACCCGGGCAACGTGCTGTGGACGGACAAGGGTCCGCATTTCGTCGATCTCGACGATTGCATGACCGGACCCGCGGTGCAGGACCTCTGGATGCTGCTTTCGGGGCGGACCGAGGAGATGCGCGTCCAGCTGGATGACATCGTCGCGGGCTACCAGGAGTTCGCCGACTTCGATCATCACGAGACCTCGCTGATCGAGCCGCTGCGGACGCTTCGGATCATGCACTACGCGGGCTGGCTGGCCCGCCGGTGGGACGATCCGGCCTTTCCGCGCGCGTTTCCGTGGTTCCAGGAACCGAAGTACTGGGAACAGCACGTGCTGAACCTGCGGGAGCAGGTCGCGGCCATGGAGGAGCCGTTCTGATGCCGTGCTTCATTTCCTGCTTCAGCGGAGGAGAGTCGGGGCGCCCGATCCGGCATGTCCTGTCGCGCTTGGAAAGGCAGAAACGCGCGCGCCAGGACATGCCGGTTCGGACGCCTGACACACCGCGCCTGGGCACCTGTTTCCGCAGGGGCGGAAAAGGTGCACGGCGCAGTCGCCCAAGTGGTTGATCCGAAGCCTTGCCCCGAGCGCGTGTCTGCCTTTCCAAGCTCGGGGCAAGGCTTCGGATCAACCGCTTGGGCGCCAATGCGTGCAACCGTGCTCGACGTCACGTCCCACCGACGTGGGCGAGGTAAGATCCCCTGATGTCCAGAAGCTCCATTCTCGTCACCGGCGGCGCCGGTTACATCGGCAGTCACACGGTCCGCCAGCTCGTCGAGCGGGGCGAGCGCGTCGTGGTCCTCGACAATCTCTCGACCGGTTTCCGCAGTGCCACGCTCGGCACGCCGCTGATCGTCGGCGACACCGGGGACCGCGATCTCGTGGCGCGGGTCCTGAAGGACCATGCGATCGACACGGTCCTGCACTTCGCGGCGCATACGATCGTGCCGGAGTCGGTGTCCGATCCGCTCAAGTACTACCGCAACAACACCTGCGCGACGCGCAACCTGCTGGAGCAATGCGACGCCGCGGGCGTGCGCCGCTTCGTGTTCTCGTCGACGGCGGCGGTCTACGGCATTCCCGCCGAGGGACTCGCGCGCGAAGACTCGCCGACCGCGCCGATCAATCCCTACGGCACGTCGAAGCTCATGAGCGAGTGGATGCTGCGCGACCTCGCCGCAGCCTCCTCGAAACTGCGTTACGTGGCGTTGCGCTATTTCAACGTTGCGGGCAGCGATCCGGGTGGACGCATCGGGCACAGCGCGCCGACGGCTACGCTGCTCGTGAAAGTGGCGTGCCAGGTGGCGGCAGGCGTGCGCCCCTCGCTGTCGATTTTCGGCACGGACTACCCGACGCCCGATGGCACGGGCGTGCGCGATTACATTCACGTCGAGGACCTCGCCTCGGCGCACCTTAGCGCTCTCGACTACCTGGAGAAGGGCGGGGCGTCGACCACGCTCAACTGCGGCTACGGCCACGGCTACAGCGTGCGCGAAGTCGTCAAGATGGTGGAGCGTGTCAACGGCGGCCGGCCGTTGGCAGTGATCGAGAGTCCGCGTCGCGCGGGCGATCCGCCGTCACTCGTTGCCCACGCAGAGCGCATCCGCGAGGTGCTGGGGTGGGCGCCGAAGTTCGACCACCTCGAGACGATCGTTCGCAACCAGCTGGACTGGGAGCGCAAGCTCCAGCGTGAGCCTGGGCTCACGGCAAATTGAATCATCCAGGCTGACCCCAACCGGCCGTGCCTGACGGGGCTGCGGTGGCGCGTGATATTCTTGGTTCCGATCCCGTCCACCCTGCCGACCCGGTGCTCCGTGACATTACGCGCTGATGGAATTGCGCCTGCCGCTTGTTCGCCGTTTGAACACCGGAACGTCTGGCGTGCCGCGGTATTGACGATCGTTGCGTCGCTGCTCGTCGCCTGCGGCGGCGGCGGCGAGCAGCGGTGGTGGCGGCAGCGCGAACCTGTTGCCGACCGCTTCCTTCACCGTCACCCCCTCCTTGGGCGTCGCGCCGCTGGCAGTATCGCTCGATGCCGGCGCGTCGACCGATCCAGACGGTTCGATCTCGATGTATTCGTGGAACTTCGGTGACAACGGCACCTCGAGTTCAACGGCCAGCACCGCCAGCCGAACCTATACGACCGCAGGCACGTATACCGTCACGCTCACGGTCACGGACAACCGCGGCGCCACGGTGTCCACGACTCGCACCGTGCAGGTCGATGCCGGCACCGGCAACGTCACGGTAAGTGGCAGGGCCACGTACGAACGCGTGCCGTTCTCGATCGACGCAAGACTTGGGCTGAGTTACGCGAATACCGCGGCACAGCCGATACGCGATGCGGTGGTCGAGTTGATCGAGGCCGGCGGCAGCGCGCTCGCGACCACCACCACCGACAGCAACGGCAACTACTCTCTCACGGCGCCGCAGAGCACCAATGTGTTCGTGCGCGTGAAGGCGCAGTCACGCAAGACATCGACTCCGACGCGCAACATCCGCGTGCTCAACAATACCAACGGCAACGCGCTGTACGTGCTCGACAGCGCGGTTTTCAACTCCGGGACGGCGAATCAGAGCAAGAACCTGCTCGCGGCTTCGGGCTGGGGCGGCACGAGCTACACCGGTGTCCGCGGCGCGGCACCGTTTGCGATCCTCGACACGCTGGTGACCGCAACGGATTTCATCGTCGAGAACGGCGACTCGACGGTCGGTCTGCCAGCGCTCGATGTGTTCTGGAGCCCGTTGAACAATTCGTCTTCTGGCGACGTGACGCTGGGTCAGATCGAGTCCACTCTGTATCGCACCGCATCGGCGAGCGGGCCGGCGAGCGGTATCTATGTGCTTGGCGACGAAAACGTCGATACGGACGAATACGACCAGCACGTCATCGCACACGAGTTTCACCACTTTATCGAAGACTCGGTCAGTCGCACCGACACGACGGGGGGCTCGCATTCGCCGGACGAACGGCTCGACCTGCGGCTTGCCTTCAGCGAGGGATTTGCCAACGCGTTCTCGTCGATGGTGCTGAACGACCCGCTCTACAGCGACTCGCTCGGTTCGCAGCAGAGCCTGCGCTTCTCGTTCAGCCTGGAGAGCAACGCGGCATCGCCGGCAGGCTGGTACAACGAAGGCTCGATTCAGTCGATTACCTGGGACCTGTACGACGCCGCAGCCGACGGCTCGGATTCCGTCTCGATCGGCTACAAGCCGATGTACGAGGCCCTGACCGGCACGCTCCGTGACGGTGCGGCGTTGACCAGCGTCTTCCCGTTCGTGGACTACCTCAAGGGCAGAGCAGGCGCGCCGGTCTCTGCCATCAACACGCTCGTCACCGCGCAGAGCATTCACGTGGCGGATGCGTGGGCCTCGACCGAAACCAACGACGGTTTCGTGCCGCAGGCCCTGCCGATCTATACGCAGCTCGCGCTGAACGGCGGGTCGAAGTCCGTGTGTGGCACGACCGCGGCTGGGACGTACAACAAGATCGGGAACCGGCTGTTCCTGCGGTTCACGATGGCGGCTGCGCGTGCGGTCACGATCCGGGCTCAGTACACGGCCACCGGGTCGACGGCACCGTTCACACCGGCGCCCGATCCTGATTTCGTGCTGTACAGGAACGGCTTCCTCGACATCGCGGAATCCACGACGAATGGTGACGAGACGCTCACCCGGACGCTCGACGCGGGCGAATACGTGATCGAGGTCTACGAGTGGAGCCACGTCGATCCGTCATACTCGGCAGCGGAACGACGTGGCATCACGTGTTTCAATATCTCGGTTACGGGCTGACGCACCCAAGGGACTACAGAGGCAGGCATGCGCATGACGCTGAATGACGATGTCCGTACCGCCGGTTTCCGGCGTCTGGCCCTGGCCGCGGCGGCCGCACTATTGGCCGGCGCACTCGTGACCGCCTGTGGCGGTGGCAATGACGAGGAAGCCTCTGTCGCCAAGGCCGAGAAGGCGAGGGTAGACAAGGCCGCTGAGGTTGCTCCGCCCGCCAGCGTCGACGAAAAGCACGCGCGTCTCGCCTCGGCGGTCGTGGACAGCAAGACCACGGCGCCGGTCGACATGAAGTACGACGTGCTGGCGAAGCCCGCCTTGGGTCAGCCGTTCGAAGTTGAATTGACCTTCGACACGCGACTGCCGGCCGACAAGCTCGAAACAGAGATCACCGAGGCCCCGGGCCTTACGATCGTCGGTGAGACGACGGCGGTTTTCTCGCCTGTCGAGGGTGGGCGGTCGTACGTGACCAAAGTGCTGGTCAAGGGTGACAACCCGGGCCTGTACTACATCGGCGTGACCGCGAAGATGTCGACGAAAGTGCAGACGGAAACCCGCGCGTTCGCGATTCCCATCGTGATCGGCGATCCGCCGTCGGCGCAGAAGGCGACCCCGCCCAAAGACTCGTCGGGCCAGGCGGTGCAGTCGATTCCGGCGCAGGAGCCGAAGTAACCCCCGTCAACTCCTTGACGGTTCCACCTTTCCCGGTTCCCCTGGAGAGGTCGGGCAGGGCGTCGATGTGGGTGTTGCACGGCAAGACAGCCGGAGCGGGAGCGGGATTTCCTGCACTGCAGCAGGCTGCGCCCGAATCCGCTATACTTCGCGCCCTTTTTCCGCCCCTCGGCCCCCGGCTCAGCAAGTGTCCTCGAATCCCACGCAGTACCTTCGCAACATCGCGATCATCGCGCATGTTGACCACGGCAAGACCACCCTTGTCGACCAGCTCCTGAAGCAATCCGGCACGTTCGACGCCCGCACGGTCGTCCCCGAACGCGTCATGGACTCGAACGCGCTCGAAAAGGAACGCGGCATCACCATCCTGGCCAAGAACACGGCCATCAAGTGGAACGAGTACCGCATCAACATCGTCGACACCCCGGGACACGCCGACTTCGGCGGCGAAGTGGAACGCGTGCTGTCGATGGTCGACTCCGTGCTGCTGCTGGTCGACGCCGTCGACGGCCCGATGCCGCAGACGCGGTTCGTCACGCAGAAGGCGTTCGCGCACGGCCTGCGCCCGATCGTGGTCATCAACAAGATCGACCGTCACGAGGCCCGCCCCAACTGGGTGCTGGACCAGACGTTTGACCTGTTCGACCGCCTGGGCGCGACCGAAGAGCAGCTCGATTTCCCCGTCGTCTACGCCTCGGCCATCCAGGGTTTCGCGACCTTCGATCCGGCCCACCGCGGCGGCGACATGAAGGTGCTGTTCGAGACGATCATCAAGCACTGCTCGCCGCCGGACGTCGACCCGAACGGCCCGCTGCAGCTGCAGGTCTCGCAGCTCGATTACTCGAGCTACGTCGGCGCGATCGGCATCGGCCGCATCAAGCGCGGCGTGATCAAGCGTGGCCAGACGGTCACGGTCGTCGACCGCACCGGTCATGCACGGACCGAGAAGATCTCGCAGGTGCTCGGCTTCCACGGACTGAACCGCATGGAAGTGGATTCGGCCAGCGCGGGCGACATCGTCGCGTTCGCCGGCATCGAGATTCCAGCCGTGTCGGACACGCTCTGCGATCCGGCTGCGCCTGAGGCGCTGCCGCCGCTGGTCGTGGACGAGCCGACCATTGGCATGACGTTCGAGGTCAACACCTCGCCGTTCGCCGGGCGCGAAGGCAAGTACCTCACGAGCCGACAGATCCGCGAACGACTGTTCCGCGAGGCGCTGACCAACGTCGCGCTGCGCGTCGAAGAGACGGATGACCCGGACAAGTACCAGGTCTACGGCCGCGGTGAACTGCACCTGGGCGTGCTGCTCGAGAACATGCGTCGCGAAGGCTACGAGATCGCCGTCTCGCGTCCGCGCGTCGTGATCAAGGAGATCGACGGCGTCAAGAACGAGCCGTACGAAATCCTTGCCGTGGACATCGAAGATTCGAGCCAGGGCGCGGTGATGACTGCGCTTGGCAGCCGCGGCGGCCTGCTGCAGGCGATGCACCCGGACGGCAAGGGCCGCGTGCGTCTCGATTACGTCATCCCGGCGCGTGGCCTGATCGGCTTCCAGACCGAGTTCCGCACGATGACGTCCGGGCTCGGCCTGCTGTTCCACGTGTTCGATCACTACGCCCCGGTGTCCGAGCGCGAGATCGCGAGTCGCCAGAACGGCGTCATGATCTCGAACGGGCAGGGCACCGTGCTCGGCTATTCGCTCTTCAACCTGCAGGAGCGCGGCAAGCTGATGTGCGCGCACGGCGACGAGGTCTACGAGGGCCAGATCATCGGCATTCACAGCCGCGAGAACGACCTGGTCGTGAACCCGCTCAAGGGCAAGAAGCTCACGAACATGCGTGCGGCCGGCAAGGACGAGAACATCGTGCTGACGACGCCGATCCGCTACACGCTCGAGCAGGCGATGGAGTTCATCGAGGACGACGAGCTCGTCGAGATCACGCCGTCGTCGATCCGTATCCGCAAGCGCGCGCTCAAGGAGCAGGATCGCAAGCGGTCGGGTCGGGCCTCCGAGTCGGAGTGAGCCTCCGCTGCGGTCGCGAGTGGCGGCAGTAGCTCCCGTTGCAGCGGGCTCGGTCTTTGCCCGCACTCCGAGGTCTCCCGCGCCTCGTGAATCACGCAGAGGACCTGCGTGATTCACGGCGAACCTTGCCCGAGCGGGACCGAAGCGATGGTGTCAGCGCAGTAGCGACCCGGCCTCAGTGCCGCTTCGGTCCTGCGCTCGAGCTGCGGCGTTCGACACGGAGCGCGGGCAAAGACCGAGCCCACTGGAACGGCGAGCCATCAGGCTGCAGTGCCACGAGCGCGGAGCCCCAGTTCCCGTCTTCCTTCGCGCCCCGTGTCGAACGCCGCAGCTCGAGCGTTGGTGTGAGGCGGCTTCAATCCATCCGACCAACCGCTGGCACCATCGCCGAACACCAGCTCGAGCAAGGACCGCCGTGAATCGTGCGGTTCCTCCGCGCGATTCACGATGCGCGTGAGACCCCGGGGCGCGAAGGAAGACGGGAACTGGGGCTACGTGCGCGAAATGCGACGCGCGGGAGACGTGACGGCTCAGCCGACCTTGAGGTCGAATTCGTCCGTTCGTGCCGACGCGCTTTCCGGCGCCGAGGCCACGAGCGCGGTGAGCACCTCGATCGGCTGCGGCGACGCGATGAAATGACCCTGCGCGTACTGCACGCCGAGCTCCGCCAGCTGGTTCAGCACGTCAGCGGAGTCCACGCGCTCGGCGATCGTCTCGATACCCATGGTGCGGGCAATCTGCGTGATGGCCTCGACCATGCTGCGGTCGATGGCGTCCTGCGCCACGTTGTGCACGAAGCTGCCGTCGATCTTGATGTAGTCCACCGGCAGGCTCTTCAGGAACAGGAATGACGAAAGACCGCTGCCGAAGTCGTCGAGCGAGAACTTGCAGCCGCGCTTGCGCAATTCGTGGATGAAATGCGTCGCCGCGGCCAGGCTGGTCATCGCCGTGGTCTCGGTCAGCTCGAAGCAGAGCGCGCCCGGGCTCAGGTCCCCATTGGCCATCTCCGCGATGACGTAATCGAGGAAATGCTCGTCGTTGATCGTCGTCGTCGAGACGTTGATCGTGATCGTGTATGGCGCCCGTGACACGTCTTCGGAGCGCTTGTGCGCGAGGTGCTGGCACGCCTGCCGCACGACCCAGCGGTCGAGCGCCGGCATGAGGTTGAACCGCTCTGCCGCCGGAATGAACTCGGCCGGCTGCACCAGCTGGCCGTTCTCGTCGCGCATGCGCAGCAGCAGCTCGAACTGTCGGAACGGCTCGGCGCCGGCCCGAATGGCCACGATCGGCTGGCAATACAGCACCAGTCTGTCTTCCTCGCACGCGCGGTTGATGCGGGACACCCACTGCATCTCGCGCAGGCGCTCAGGGGCGTGCCCCTGGTTGTACGTGTGCACGCGGTTGCGGCCCGATTCCTTCGCCGTGTAGCACGCGACGTCGGCGGCGCTCATGATCGTCGACAGGGTGTCAGTGTCGCCGTTCATCTCGGCGAGGCCGATCGAGACGCCGACGTTCATGATGCGGTCCTGCCAGACGAAGCGGAAATCGCGGATTGCCTCGCGCAGGTCCTCGGCGATGCGCTGCGCCACTTCGAGGCTGCAATCGAGCAGCAGCACGCCGAACTCGTCGCCGCCGAGGCGTGCGAGCGTGTCGGAGGTGCGGATGCGGGTCTGCAGGACGCTCGTGACCTGCTTCAGCAGCCGGTCGCCGGCCTGGTGACCGCAGGTGTCGTTGACTACCTTGAACTGGTCGAGGTCGAGGTACAGCACGACGTGCCGAATCTCGGGCTCGGCGCGCGACGACTGCAGGGTCTCGGTGAGGCGGTGTTCGAATTCGCGGCGATTGATGAGGCCGGTCAGGGCATCGTGGGTCGCCTGGTAGGAGAGGGCGCGCTGCAGCCGGCGCTCCTGGCTCACGTCGTGGAACACCATGACGACGCCGATCAGCCGGCCGGCCCGGTCGCGGATCGGCGCGGCCGAATCCTGCATCGAGATTTCCTGCCCGCGACGGTTCACGAGCAGCGACGGTTCGATCATCTCGACCACGCGGCCTTCGCGCAGGCAGCGGGTGATCGGGCTGTCGATCGGCTGGCGCGTGGTCTCCGAAATGACCTGGAACACCTCAGTGATCGGGCGGCCGACTGCTTCCTGCGAATCCCAGCCGGTGAGATCCTCGGCGACCGGGTTCAGGTACTCCACGCGGCCGTCGGCGTCGGTCGTGATGACCGCGTCGCCGATAGACTGCAGCGTGACCTGCGCCTTTTCCTTTTCCTCGTACAGCTGCAGTTCCGCGCGCTTGCGCACGCTGATGTCCGTGATCGTGCCTTCGTAGCCGGTGATCTCGGAGTTCTCGCCGCGGATGACGCGCGCGTTGTTCAGCACGGTGATCTGCGTGCCGTCGCGCCGCCGCAGCTGGCATTCCGCATCGCGGATGACGCCGTCGCGGTGCAGCACCGTGATGACCTGATTGCGGTCGTCCGGGTTCGTGTACACGGTCGACATGTCGGTGACCGTCAGCAGGTCGTCGACCGTGTCGTACCCGAGCATTTGCGCCAATGCCGGGTTTGCGGCCTCGAAGCGGCCATTCACGGTCGACCGGTACACGCCTTCGATGACGTTCTCGAACAGGCTGCGGTACTGCGCTTCGCTGTGTCGCAGCGCTTCCTCGGACCGTTTGCGCTCAATGGCGATCGCGGCGAGCGCCGTGAGGCGGCCCATGAGTTCGAAGTCGCGGCGGAGCGGGCTGCGCGGCTGCCTGAAATACAGGGCGACCGTGCCGAGCATGCGGCCGTCCGATGCGCGCACCGGCGTCGACCAGCAGGAGCGCAGTCCAGCGGCGACGGCGGGGGCACGCAGGTGCTCCCAGAGCGCGTCGCGAGTTATCTCCGCAACGATCACCTGTCGGTGCAGGAAGATCGCGGCCGCGCAGGAACCGTTGCGCGGGCCGATCTCGAGGCGACGCTTCGCGTCCAGGTAGTTCTGCGGCAGGCGCATGCCCGCCACGTGCTGCAACGTGTTGGACTCCGCGTCGTAGATCGACACCGTGCACGACGCATCCGGCGTGACCTTCTCGGCGGTTTCCGTGATCGCCTCGAGCGTTGCGGTCAGGTCCGAGTTGCTCGTGATGCGTTCGAATACGCGCCGGTCGCCGGCGGCCAGCATTTCGCTGCGCTTGCGTTCGGTGATGTCGGTGATGCTGCCGCGAATGAGGCGCCGGCCCGACGAGGGCAAGCGCACCAGGCGGACCTCGCAGGGAATGTCGTGCCCGAGCGCATCGCGGTGCAGCCATTCAAAACTGGGCGCGTCGCCGGCCAGCGCACGATCGATGTGGCCACGAGCGACGCCGAACGAGGGTGCGCCATCCTGCTGGAACGGCGGGCTGATCTGTTCCGGCCCGACGCCCAGCAATTCGTCGCGCGTCATCTTGAAGAAGCGCACGGCGTTTTCATTGCATTCGACGAACCGGCCGGCGTCCATGTCGAGCACGACGATGGCCTCGGGTGCGTTCTCGACCAGCGTGCGGTAACGGGCCTCACTCTCGCGGATCGCCGCTTCCGCCGCCTTGCGTTCGGTGGTTTCGCGCATGCAAACGACGAAGAGTTCGCGACGGTCGAGCCGCACCTTGCTCACGCCGATCTCGGCGTCGAACAGGTTGCCGTGCTTGTGCCGACCCTTGGTCTCGCGTGGCTTCAGGTCGGCCTGGGTGTTCTCGACGGTGGCCGCCAGTTCCTCGAGCGTCTCGACGATGCGGGGACGGCACGCCAGCGAGGGAATCAGCAGATCGAGCTTCTTGCCGCGAACGTCCTGTTCGCTGTAGCCGAAGACTCGTTCACCGGTGGTGTTCAGCGTTTCGATGCGCCCCGTCTCATCGACGGTGATGATCGCGTCCTTGACGTGATCGAGGATGACCTGCAGCTGTGACGCCGCGCTCTCGCGCACTTCGCGGGTGAATGCGCTGGTCTCGTCCGCCAGCAGCCGCATCGAACGCACGACGCCCCTGCGCTCCTCGTCCCACTCCACGTACGCCTCGCTGATGGCGTGCAGGAGCTTGCGCAAGTCCAGCTGCCCGCCTTCCTCGCGGGAGTCGTCGAACTGTTGCTTCAGTAGCGGGTGCAAGGCCATGGGAAGGGGCAATCCTCCACCCGTGCGGACGGGCGCAGCCGAATGTTATGACCCTGGTGAATGTATCTGTTGTGACGGGCGTCACCTCTTGGCGCCCCTGCCGGGCTGGTGACCTCCCGCGCTGCGGCGGGGCAGGTCGCCCACAGGGTGGGTGAGGGCTCCGTGTAAACTTTGCGCCCCATGGACGCCACGCCACCCAAGATGCCGGCTACCGCACCCCTGATCGGCCGCGACGACCCCGCGCCCTTCGTGGTGCTGGAGGAGCACGGGCGGGCACCGGCGCTGGTCGTCTGCGACCACGCCAGCCGGGCGTTTTCGCAGGTCCTGGACCGTCTCGGGCTGCCCGAACTGCCCAGCTGGCAGCACATCGCCTGGGACATCGGGGCCGGGGAGCTAGCCAGGGGCCTCGCCCACGCGTTGGACGCCCCGGCGGTACTGGCGGGCTACTCGCGCCTGGTCGTGGACTGCAACCGCGCTCCGGACGACGAGGAGGCCTTCCGCAAGGAAAGCGACGGTTGGACCGTTCCCGGCAACCAGCACCTGACCGAGGACGACCGCCGCGTGCGTCTCGCGTCTTTCTTCGATCCGTACCACGAGTGCATCGAGGCCATGCTCGGCGGATTCCGGGGCCGCGGCGTCGTGCCCCTGCTGGTTGCCGTGCACAGTTTCTCGCCCACCCTGGCAGGCAACATCCGACCCTGGCACGCGGGCGTGCTGTGGGACCGGGACGAGGCCAATGCCCAGCGCCTGCTCGAGGGCTTGCGGGGGCAGAAGGGCCTCGTCATCGGCGACAACGAGCCATACAGCGGCAAGCACCCCGCTAATTACACGATCGACCACCACGCCAACGCCCACGGCCTGCCGCACGTCTGCATCGAAGTGCGGCAGGACCTGCTGAGTTCACCCGCGGGCATCGAGCGGTGGGTGCGCCTGCTGGCCCGCATCGTCGGCGAGATCCTGGCCGACCCCCGATCGTTGCAGCCGCTGGCGAAGGTCGCGCCGCATGCCTGATCACGCTCCGCCGTTCACCATCGGCGTCGAGGAGGAATACCTCCTGGTCGACCTCGACACGCGTGCAGTCGCGATCGATCCGCCGCCCGAGTTGTTTGCGGCCTTGCACGACCGCACCGAGGGTCGCGCGTTTCCCGAGTTCCTGCGCTCGCAGATCGAAGTGGCCACGCCGGTGTGCCGCACGATCGGCGAGGCGCGCACGTCGCTGATTGAGCTGCGGCGGGCGGTGGTGGAGGAGTCGGCCAGGTTCGGGCTCGCGCCCATCGCGTCGGCGAGCCATCCGTTTTCGCTGTCGTCGAAGCAGAAGCGCACGGACAAGGAGCGCTACGTCGCGCTGCTCGAGGAAATGCAGGGCGTTGCGCGCCGCATGATGATCTGCGGCCTGCACGTGCACGTGGGCATCGACGACGACGAGTTGCGCATCGACCTGATGAACCAGGCCCGGTATTTCATGCCGCACCTGCTCGCGCTGTCGTGCAGCTCGCCGTTCTGGGAGGGGGAGCGCACGGGCCTGATGTCGTTCCGGCTGATGATCTTCAACGGGATTCCGCGCACCGGCCTGCCGGAGAAGTTCGCCAGCTGGAACGAGTACCGCCGCCACACCGACACGCTGATCGAGACCGGCATCCTCGCCGACACCTCGCGCATCTGGTGGGACCTGCGCCCGAGCGCGCGGTATCCCACGCTCGAGACGCGCGTGATGGATTCGTGCACGTCGCTCGAGGACTCGGTGCGGCTCGCGGCGCTCAACGTGTGCCTGATGCGCAAGCTGTATCGCCTGCGGCGCGACAACCAGCAGTGGCGCCCGTACCCCGAGCTGCTGATCGGCGAGAACCGCTGGCGCGCGATGCGGTATTCCTTCGATGCGGGCCTGCTGGACCTCGGCCGCCAGCGCATCGTGCCGTTCGCGGAGCTGGTCGAAGAAATCATCGAGCTGCTGCGCGAGGACGCGCTCGAGCTCGGTTGCCTGCCGGAGATCGAGGGCCTGCGCGAGATCCTCGAGCGCGGCACCAGCGCGCACCGGCAGCTCAGGATTTTCGAGGCTGCGCTGCAGTCTGGCGCCGACGAGCGCGAGGCGTTCGACGCCGTGGTGGACTGGCTGGTCGTGGAGACCGCGAGATGACTGAACGATGACCGGGCGGGTGCTCGACCGGCGCCTGAGCGTGGCGCCGATGATGGACTACACCGATCGCCACTGCCGCTACCTGCTGCGGTTGTTGAGCCCGCGCTCGCTGCTGTACACGGAAATGGTCACGGCACACGCGCTGGTGCATGGCCACCTCGACCGGCTGCTCGCGTTCGATCACTTCGAGCACCCGGTCGCGCTGCAGCTAGGCGGGTCCGATCCGAAGATGCTCGCCAATGCCGCGAAGATCGGCGAGCAGTACGGCTACTACGAGATCAACCTGAATGTCGGCTGCCCGAGCGAGCGCGTGCAGAGCGGCAGCTTCGGCGCGTGCCTGATGGCGGAACCCGAGATCGTGGCCGAGTGCATGATCGCCATGCGCGAGGCGGTGAACATCCCCGTCACCGTGAAATGCCGGATCGGCATCGACGAGCTCGAGGATTACGGCTTCTTCGAGTGGTTCGTGCTGGCCGTGCAGAAGGCGGGTGTCGACGTTTTCGTCGTCCATGCCCGCAATGCCATCCTGCAGGGCCTGACGCCGAAGGAGAACCGTGAGATCCCGCCGCTGCGCTATGACGTGCCGGACCGGCTCAAGCGCGAGCACCCGGAACTCACGGTGATCCTGAATGGCGGGATCAAGACGGCGGCGCAGGTGCGTGAGTGGTTGCCGAAGTTCGACGGCGTGATGATCGGCCGGCAGATCTACCACGAGCCGTACCTGCTCGCGGAGCTCGACGCGCAATTCCTCGGCCCCGGCTTCGTGCCCCCCTCGCGCGAGGAGGTGGTGGAGCGCTACGCCGATTACGTCGAACGCATGCTCGGGGAGGGTCATCGCCTCCCGCTGATGCTGCGTCACATCCAGGGTCTCTTCGCGGGGTTGCCGAATGCCCGCGCCTGGCGCCGCTACCTCACGGAGCACGCGATACAGCCGGGTGCAGGGGCCGAAGTCCTGCGGGATTCCCTGCGGATGTTCCGCGCCGCGGCTTAGAGGCCAGGCAGGGACCGCTGGGCCCGTACATGCCGGCACAGCGCGACTGTGCACACCGGCTATAATGTAAAGTTGCGTTGGGTCAATCTGCCCGCTACCGGGCAACAGGGGTCCTGCCGAGCGTGACCAGTACCGAGACGGAAGTTGCCGTCCTCTTCGCCGACGTCGTGGGCAGCACTCGCCTGTACGAGTCTCTTGGCGACCAGCATGCGCGCGAGCTGATCCAGCTCTGCGTCGAGATCATGCGCGACGCGACCGTGCGCAACCGTGGCACGGTCATCAAGACCATCGGGGATGAAATCCTCGCGATATTCCCCACCGTGGACGACGCCGTGAACGCCGGCGGCGAGATGCAGCAGGACTTCGGTTCCCGACCCGAGCTGATGGTGCAGGGACAGCGCGTGGCGATCCGCATCGGGTGCCACTTCGGGCCGGTGGTGCTCGAGAACAAGGACATCTTCGGCGCGTCGGTGCACACCGCGAACCGCATGACCAGCCAGGCCAAGGCGGGGCAGATCATTCTCGCGGCGGATACGCTGCGCCGCTGTTCGCCGGAGTGGCGCGCTGTTTCGCGCCGCGTGGACGTCACTTCGCTGCGTGGCCTCAATGAGGAAGTGGAGCTCTACGAGGTTCTCTGGCAGCAGGAGGACGCGACCAGCATGCTGCCCTCGATCTCGATGGGAGGCATGCGGGGTTCCCAGCGCATTCGCGTCCGGCACCTCGGCCGCGAGATCGTGCTCGACGACGCCCGCAATGAAATCACGATGGGCCGCGCCGAGGAGAACAGCGTCGTGCAGAAGGGCGCGCTGATCTCGCGCCTGCACGCGAAGATCGAGCTGGTGCGCGGCCGCTTCCTGCTGGTGGACCAGAGCACGAACGGCACGTTCGTGCTGAATGCGGACGGCAAGGAATCGTTCGTGCGGCGTGATTCCGTCGCGCTGCACGGCGAGGGCTGCATCGGTCTCGGGAAATTGCCGGACCCGAATGCGGCGGATTCCATCCGGTTCTCGCTCGAGGACTAGCGTCCTCGAGCTGAGGGGTTAGGGGATAGGGGTTGGGGGTTAGTCGGAGGTGCGTTGAAGGCCGACGCCTCGTCGCTCCACGGCAGGAGTTGAGTCCATTTTTCAGGTCTCAACCGCACCTCCGACTAACCCCCAACCCCTATCCCCTAACCCCTCGCGCGCCGCGCCGCGCGGCGCGCGTCAGCCGAGCCCGTGCTTCACCTGCTGGTACTGCTCTTTGAGCTTCGCCGGCATGCGGGCGCCGTAGCTCTCGAGATACTTGCCGATGTCATCGATCTCGACGTGCCAGGCGGCCGTGTCGAGGTCGAGCAACTGGTGCAGCGACGACTCGGGCAGGCTCAGGCCCTTGAGGTCGATGTCCTCGGGGCGCGGCAGGAAGCCGATCGGGGTTTCCTTTGCCTGTGCGCGGCCTTCGCAACGATCGATGACCCACGACAGCACGCGCAGGTTGTCGCCGAAGCCCGGCCACAGGAACTTGCCGTCCTTGTCCTGGCGGAACCAGTTGACGTGGTAGATCTTCGGCAGTTGCTTGGCCTTGCCCTCGAAACTCAGCCAATGCGTCCAGTAGTCGGCGAAGTTGTAGCCGCAGAACGGCTTCATCGCCATCGAGTCGCGGCGCACCACGCCCACCTGGCCGACGGCCGCAGCGGTCGTCTCGGACGCCATGCCGGCGCCGATCATCACGCCGTGCGCCCAGTCGCGTGCTTCGTACACGAGCGGCGCGACTTCACGACGGCGTCCACCGAACAGGATCGCCGAGATCGGCACGCCTTCCGGGTGCTCCATGAGGTGGTTGTAGGCCGGGTTCTGCTTCGCCGAGACGGTGAAGCGTGAATTCGGATGCGCGGCCGGCGTCTTCGCGGTCGCCTTGTCGTAAGGCTTGCCCTGCCAGTCGATGACCGGCGTGCCCGACGTGCGGCCTTCCCACCACGGCTCGTTGTCGGCCGTCAGCGCCACGTTCGTGAAGATCGTGTCGTGATGGATCATCTCGTACGCGTTGCGGTTGGTCTTCGGGCTGGTGCCCGGCACCACGCCGAAGAAGCCGGCTTCCGGGTTGATCGCGCGCAGGCGGCCGTCGCTGCCCACGTGCAGCCAGGCGATGTCTTCGCCGATCGTCCAGACCTTCCAGCCCGGCATCGTGTCCGGCGGGATCAGCATGCCGAGGTTGGTCTTGCCGCAGGCCGATGGGAATGCGCCGAGGATGTAGTGCACTTCGCCGCGCGGATTCTCCATGCCGACGATCAGCATGTGCTCGGCGAGCCAGCCTTCGGTGCGCGCCTGGAAGCTTGCGATGCGCAGCGCATGGCACTTCTTGCCGAGCAGCGCATTGCCGCCGTAGCCCGAGCCGATGCTCTTGATCGAGAGCTCCTCGGGGAAATGCATGATGAAGCGCTTGTCCGGATCGAGGTCGCCGATCGAGTGCAGGCCCTTGACGAAGGTGCCGTCTTTTTCGATCCGGTGCAGCGCCGGCGTGCCCATGCGCGTCATGATGCGCATGTTGAGCACGACGTACGGGCTGTCGGTGATCTCCACGCCGCAGCGCGAGTAAGGCGAGTTGATCGGGCCCATGCAGTAGGGCACGACGTACATCGTGCGGCCCTTCATGCAGCCGTCGAACAGCGCGTCGATGGTCTTGTGACCTTCGGCCGGATCCATCCAGTTGTTGTTCGGGCCCGCGTCTTCCTTCTGCGGCGTGCAGATGAAGGTGAGGTGCTCGACGCGCGCGACATCTGAAGGGTTCGAGCGGTGCAGGTAGCAGTTGGGGAACGTCGTCTGGTTGAGCTCGATCAGGTCACCGGTGCCGAGCATCAGCCCGACCAGCTCGTCGCGTTCGATGTCCGAGCCGTTGCACCAGTGGATGCGGTCGGGTTGCGTGAGTTTCGCCGTCTGCTCAACCCAATCGCGCAGGGATGTATTCGTAGTCATTACGGAACCTTCTGCCACAGTCGGTGAATTATAGCCGCCCGATCCCCTGCTGCGCTGCGTTGCGACATAAACGGTGCGTGCCGGAAAGTACTCACCAAAAAAAGCGCCCTCCGGGGAGGGCGCAATCAGGGGGAGACCTGTGGCCAGGGCCCGCTTCTTGGTGTTACGAGGCGGTGCGGGCCCGGCTTTCGTCCGAAATCAGACGGTTAAGCGGCCTTGCGCGCGCGCTTGACGGTCTTGCGTGCACCGCGCTTGACCGCGGCGGTCTTGCGACGCACGGCAGCCTTCGGCGCTTCGACTTCCTTCTCGGCCTTCTCGACGAGGCTCACGTAGGCGTGCTTGGCGACGTTGCGGATGTCGCGGCCTGCCGTCTTGAAGATCGTCACGGCGCGGGTGGCGTCTTCGACCACGCGTGCGCGCGTGGCGGGCGTGAGGTCGATCTGCTCGCGCACGAATTCGACGATGTTTTCGGCCTGGGTCGCGCGCTCGAGGCGCAGCGCGACTTCGGTCAGGGCGGACGTCACGACGTCCGACTGCAATTCGATCAGGTTCTGCACGGTCGTCTGCGAGACCGCGGTCAGCTTGACGCCCGAGCGCGCGATCATGCGCACAGGGCTCTTCAGGGCCTTCAGGGTTTCGGCGGAGCCGGTGACGGCTTCGCGCACGGATTCAACGGAGTTCTGGCGGAACTTGCGAACTTTACCGACGAGCAGCTCACCGCCCTCGGCGACGTATTCCTGCATATCTACGAACATAGAGGTCTCCTTGGTTGTCCAGGACTGCTGCATTGCAGCATTGCTGCATTGCACAATAGTCCAGATGATAACTACTGTCAAATTGGTAGATATGCCCAAGGCAGCGGGGACGGCGCGTAGGCGAACCGGAACCCCCTGCGCCACAAGGGTATTTCCGGGCGTCCGCACCCGGTATGTCACTTGCCTCGAACTCGCCCGTCCCGCAGAGTCCGCCCCCGATGCCTACCCTCCGGATCCAACCTTTACACCGTTTGCGGCGTGGCGCTGGCAGCCGCAGGCATTGGTTCCGTGCGGCGCTGGTGGCATTCGTGCTGCTCGTGCTGGGTGTGGCGGTCGGGCAGGGCCGGGCGCAGGCGCAGGACGCTCGCGACAGCGTCAGCGTCGCCGAGGCCACCGGGTCTGGTCCGCTGGATACATCGATCGAAGTGCAGAAACTCGAAGTGAGCGAGGGCCCGGGCAGGCAGGAAATTCGTCGCTGGATCCCGGCCGAACGGCTCAATGCCGGCGATGAAGTTCATTACACCGTGCGCGTGCGCAATCCGGGCAGGCAGGCGGTGGACACCATCGTCGTCACCAAGCGCTTGCCTTTCGGCGTGCGTTACCTGCGTGGCTCGGCCACGGGACCTGCGGCTGAAATCCAGTTCTCGCTCGACGGCGGCAAGACCTTTGCGACGCCGGAAGCGCTTGCGCGCGCCGCGGGCGGCGGCAAGAAGGGCCAGCGCAAGCCGCTCGAGAACGACTATACGCACGTGCGCTGGGTACTCAGCAAACCGCTGGGCCCGGCGTCGACCGCGCTGCTGCGCTTCCGCGCGACGTTCTCCTGACGCACATGGCACTGCCGCTGGCTGAAATCCTGGGCCCCGAAGGGCCGCTGGCCCGCGCGCTGCCGGGCTACACCACGCGCCCGCAACAGATCGAGATGGCGGAGCACGTCGCCGCGGCGCTGCAGAAGCGCACGCAACTGGTGGTCGAGGCGGGCACCGGCACCGGCAAGACGTTCGCGTACCTCGTGCCTGCATTGCTGTCCGGTCGCAAGGTCATCGTTTCGACCGGCACGCGCGCGCTGCAGGACCAGTTGTTTCATCGTGACCTGCCGACGATCTGTTCGGCGATCGGCCGTCCCGTGCGCATCGCGTTGCTGAAGGGCCGTTCCAACTACCTCTGCCGTCACCGGCTCGACATGGCGGAGCAACAGGCCTATGCGCGGGGTCTGCGCAAGGAAGTCGCGATGGCGCTGCCCAAGGTTCGTTCGTGGTCCTACACCACGAAGCGGGGCGACGTCGGCGAGTTGCCCGGCGTCGGTGAGCAGGACCCCGTGTGGCCATGGGTGACGTCGACGCGCGAGAACTGCCTCGGTGCGGAGTGCCCGAAATTCGAAGAGTGTTTCGTGCTCGCGGCACGTCGCGAGGCGCAGGCCGCCGACATCGTCGTCGTCAATCATTACCTGTTGATGGCCGACCTCGTGCTGAAGGAAGAGGGCTTCGGCGACCTGCTGCCCGGCGCCGACGCGATCGTGATCGACGAGGCGCACCAGCTGCCGGACGTCGCCGCGCAGTTCCTCGGGTACAGCGTCAGCACGCGCCAGCTCGCCACCATTTCGAAAGACGTTGCGGGTGAACTGCTGCTCGCGCAGCAGATGGCCGGCAAGGTCGACGGCGCGCTGAGCGGGCTGGATGCGCAGATCGCGGCCGTGCTGGCGATCACCGGCGGCCAGGAGGCGCGGCTGGAACATACGCAGTGGCCGGACCGCCTGCTCGAAGCATTGAACGGGCTGGGGGCGCGCGCGAAGGAATTGGCCGAGGCCATCGCGCCGCTCGGCGCCGACGGGCAGGCCGCGTTCAAGCGCCTGCAGGAGCGACTCGAGGAAAGCGCGGACCGGCTGCATTCGTTGACGGCCGAGGAAGCGCCGGGCGGCGTGCGCTGGGCTGAAACGAGCGCGCGCAACGTCAGTGCACATTTCGCCCCCGTGGACGTCGCGAGCCAGCTCGCGTCCCTGATGGAGACCCAGCCTTGCGCATGGATTCTCACGTCCGCCACGCTTGCCGTCGGTGACGACTTCTCGCATTTCAAGCGCCGCAGCGGGCTCACGCGCGCGACGACCGTGCGTTTCGAGAGCCCGTTCGATTTCGCGAACCAGGCGCTGATGTACCTGCCGAAAGGCCTCGGTGAGCCGGGTGCGCCGGAGCATTCGCGCAACGTGATCAACGCGGCGTTGCCGGTGCTCGAGGCGAGCGGCGGCCGCGCGTTCATCCTGTTCACGAGCCATCGCGGCCTGCGCGAAGGCGCCGAAGAACTGCATCGCCATTGGGGCGAGAATCCGCCGTACCCGGTGCTGATCCAGGGCGGCGCTTCGCGCGACCACCTGTTGCGCGCATTCCGCGAAGCCGGCAATGCGGTGCTGCTCGGCACTGGCAGCTTCTGGGAAGGCATCGACGTGAAGGGCGAGGCGCTCAGCGTCGTCATCATCGACAAGCTGCCGTTCGCAGCACCCGACGATCCGCTGCTCAAGGCGCGGCTCGCGGCGATCCGCGAGCAGGGCGGCAACCCGTTTTTCGACGAACAGGTGCCGCAGGCGGTGATTGCGCTGAAGCAGGGCGTGGGTCGGCTGATTCGCGACGAAACCGACTGCGGCGTCGTCATGCTCTGCGATACTCGCCTGGTGACGAAAGGCTACGGACGTCAGTTCATCACCAGCCTGCCGCCGATGCGCCGTACGCGCGCGCTGGAGGACGTGCAGGCCTTCCTGCGCGACAAACTCGGATGACCCGGTTGCGTGTGCTCGCGATCGACACGTCGACCGAGGCCTGCTCGGCCGCGCTGCTGTGGTCCGATGGCGAGGTGCGCCAGCGGTTCATCGTCACCGAGCGCGGTCACGCCGAGCTCATCCTGCCGATGATCGACGGATTGCTGGCGGAGGCGGGCTGCAAGCTCAGAGATCTCGACGGCCTCGCGTTCGGCCGCGGACCGGGCGGCTTCACCGGGTTGCGCATCGCGGCCGGCGTCATCCAGGGGCTCGCGTACGGAGCGAGCCTTCGCGTCGCGTCGGTATCGAGTCTCGCCGCCGTCGCGTACCTGACGACTTCCTTTCCTTCCTCCCCTTCCTGTCCTTCCTCCACTTCCTCCGGCGTCCTCGTCTGCAACGACGCGCGCATGAACGAGGTGTACTGGGGCTGCTACCGGTTCGATCCGGGCGACCCGTGCGTGCCCATCGCGCTGGCCCCGGAAACCGTCGGTCCCGAAGACCGCGTGCAGCCAGCGCCAACCGTTGGGCACTTCGCGGGCAATGGCATTCCCCGCTATCCGGCACTCCGGGCCCGGCTCGAAGCCGCCGGACTCACCTGTCACGAAGGCGTGTACCCACGCGCCGACGCGATCGCGCGCCTGGGCGAGCGGATGTTGCAGAAAGGTGAAGGTGTGGGTGCCGCAGAGGCGCTGCCGGTCTACATCCGTGACGACGTGGCGCGACCTGCGCGACCGCCCGTCACGGGATTGTCATAATTGGCGACTGTAATGCGGCTGCAATGGCATACAGCGCAACCGGACCAGTCATGACGGGCAAGCAGATCCTCATCGTCGAAGACGAGAAGCCCATTCGCGACATGATCGCGTTCGGGCTGCGTCGCGCCGGTTACACCGTAGCCGAGGCGGAGGACTGCAGCGAGGCCCGTTCGCGCATCGCGGACTCGCGGCCCGACCTGTTGCTCGTCGACTGGATGCTGCCCGACCAGAGCGGCCTCGAACTCACGCGCTCGATCAAGCGCAATAAAGAGACGCAGGACCTGCCGGTGATCCTGCTCACGGCCCGCGCCGAAGAGCAGGACAAGATCGCGGGTCTCGAAGGCGGTGCCGACGATTACGTCACCAAGCCGTTCAGCCCGCGCGAGCTGCTGGCGCGGATCCAGGCCGTGCTGCGGCGATCGTCGCCGACGGCCTCGGGCGAGGCCATCGAGGCGGGTGCGCTGAAGCTCGATCCCGTCAGCCACCGTGTCATCGTCGGCGAGCAGACGGTATCGCTCGGTCCGACCGAGTACCGCCTGCTGCAGTTCTTCATGGAACACCCGGAGCGCGTGTATTCGCGCAGCCAGCTGCTCGATCGTGTCTGGGGCGGCAACGTGTACGTGGAGGAACGCACCGTGGATGTGCACATCCGCCGGTTGCGCAAGGCGCTGGAGCCGTTCGCTTGCGACTCGCTCGTGCAGACGGTCCGTGGTTCGGGGTATCGTTTCTCGATCCGGCCCGAGTAGGCCGGTCGATCGACGGACCGAGGATCGCAGCGCTTGACCCGACCTGCCTGGCAGCATCTCCTCGGTATCGTCAGTGGACTGCTGGCGGCCCTGGCCTTCGGCTGGATCATCGATCGACCGGGGTTGTGCACCTCGCTGTACCTTGCCGCCGTGGTCGCCTGGCAGGCGCGCAATCTCATCCGCTTCGAGCACTGGCTGCGCCTGCGCAGCATCCTGCAGCCGCCGAACATGGATGGCCTGTGGGGCGACACGGTGGCGCTTGCCAATCGCCTCTACCAGCGCAAGCGGTTCCACAAGCGCCGTGCGCTGATGCTGCTGCGCGAACTGCGGCGCATGACGTCGGCGATGCCGGACGGCGCAATCCTGCTTGGGCCCACGCGCGAAATTCTCTGGTTCAACCCGATGGCGGCAGACTGGCTGGGGTTGCGCCGCAAGCTCGATTACGGCATCCGCATCGACAACCTGATCCGGCAGCCGGAGTTCGTCGACTACGTGACCGGGGGCGGCAAGGGGCCGGGACCCCGCATCCACATGCCGAACCTCGGCGATCGCTGGTTCGCCTTCAACCTCATCACCACCAGCACGCGCGACCTGCAGTTGCTGATGGTCCGCGACGTGACCAGCGAAGCGCGGCTCGAAAGCATGCGCCGGGATTTCGTGGCCAACGCGTCGCATGAACTGCGCTCGCCGTTGACCGTGGTGCGTGGCTACCTCGATTCGCTCGCCGAAGACCCGGTCCTGGACGCGGCCTGGCGCGAGCCCGTGCGCGAAATGCAGCGACAGTCCGAGCGCATGCACAGCATTGTCTCGGACCTGCTGGAGCTGTCGCGCCTCGAGGCTGGCCGCAGCGATGCGGAGATGGAGCCCATCGACGTGGCTGGGTTGCTCTCGCTGATGCGCAAGGAGGTGCTCGCGCGCCCTGATCGCCCGGCGAAGTTCGACCTGCACCTCGAATCGGACGCGCTGCTGCTGGGAGCCGAATCCGAACTGCATTCGATCTTCCAGAACCTGATCACGAACGCCGTCAAGTACACGCCGCCGGAAGGCACTGTGGCGGTCCGGTACTGGACCGATGGACTCGGCAGTCACGTCGCAGTCAGCGACACCGGTATCGGCATTCCGGCCTCGCACATTCCGCGATTGACGGAGCGCTTCTATCGTGTGGACGCTGGCCGCTCGCGCAAGCTCGGCGGCTCCGGGCTCGGGCTTGCGATCGTGAAGCACGCCCTGCAGCGGCATGGCGCGCAGCTCGAAATCACCAGCGAAGAAGGCAAGGGCAGCACCTTCACGTGTCACTTCCCGCCCGCGCGAGTCCAGCTGCGGGAAAGTCCGGTTGCCGGAGTCGCGCAAGTCCGTTGAAATCCTGCCGTTGCCAAGTGCTTTGGCACTGCCGGTCAGGAGATCACCATGGGCAGACTCATTCTGGCGACCGCCGTTGCGGTGGCCCTGGCAGCCGGGAACGTGCAGGCGGCGTCCACCGGCACGGCCAGCAAGGCCGACGTGCAGGCGCTCCAGGCCCAGATGCAGGCCCTGGCCGAGCGGCTGAACCGGCTGGAGGCTGCCAATGCCCAGCTCACCACGCAGAACGCGGAACTGAAGGCGCTCGCCGACCGGCGTGAAGCCGAGACCGACTACCTCAAGGCGCAGACGCACGAACTGCGTGAGGAGTCGGCGGTCGCGACGAACGAGATTGCGAAAGTGAAGGGCGCCGACTGGGCCGCGCGCATCAAGGGACGCGGCGACCTGCGCTACCGTCATGAACGATTGACGTCGGAACGCGACGTGAACGGCGCGGCCGTAGACGCCGCCGATAGGGACAGGGATCGCATTCGTGCGCGTCTCGGGTTCGACGCCACGGTCACGGACAACGTCAGGGCTACGCTGCTGCTCGCGACCGGGGCGGACGATCCCCGCGGCACCAACCAGACGCTGGGTGGCACCAGCAGTCGCAAGCAGATTGGCCTCGACCTGGCCTACGCCGACTGGCGCTTCATGCAGGGGGGTGACCTCGTGCTCGGCAAGCAGCCTTACCCGGTCTGGCGCCCGTTGCAGAGCATCTTCTTCGACCCTGACATCAATCCCGAAGGTGGCGCGGTGCGGATTGCCCGCGGGCCGGTTTTCGCCAACCTGTACGGATTCTGGGTCTCGGAGCAGTACAACGCGGATCCGGACGGCGAGAACTCGGACGCCAACATTTTCGGCCTGCAGGCCGGCGTGAAGTTCGCAGCGATCGGGGGCGAAACGGTGCTCGCCGCCAACTATTACGTTTGCGGCGCCTGCAAGGACAACTCGCCGCTCTACAACAACAACGCGAACGGCAACACGACATACCGCGTCGGCACCGTCAACATGCTGCAATACGGTTACGACATCCTCGACCTCAGCGCGCAGGTGGGCACGACGGTGTTCGAGCTGCCGTTGACGTTCACGGCAGGTTTCGCACGCAACCTGGCGGAAGGCGTGGAATATGACACCGCGTGGGCACTCGGCGCCTACCTCGGCCGTGCCGCGAATGCAGGCAGCTGGGAAGCGGGCGCGATGTACCAGTCGGTGGACAAGGACGCATTGTTCGGCCAGGTCGCGGATTCCGATTTCGGCGACGGCCGCACGGATGCCGCAGGCTGGGTCTTCAAGGGCGGCTACGCCCCGGTAAAGAACGTCTCGCTGTACGCGTCGTATTTCCTGAACACAACCAACAAGGACGTGGGCACCGAGCTCGACGTCACCCGCCTGCAACTGGACGTCAACTACAAGTTCTGATCCCTGCGGTTGCCGCGAGACTGTCGCCGTACTGCAACCTGCCTGTCACATACGCGGCGTAAAAAGTCGCCAAGGAAACGCCGGGTGGATGCTCTCGAGCACCGCGTCCGGCGCACCCGAAGCAGACAGGCAAACCACCGTAAGGGGATCAATGTGAAATCGACCGTGCTTGCGACGGCAGTCGCCGCCGTGCTGACGCTCAGTGCCGCGGACGCGTCCGCGCAGACCAAGGGCGCGGCCACCAAGGCCGAAGTCCAGTCCATCCAGTCACAGATGCAGGCGCTCGCCGAGCGTCTCAACCGTCTCGAAACGGCCAACGCCGAACTCAAGACGCAGAACTCGGAGCTGCAGGCCCTGGCCGACCGCCGCGAGGCGGAGATGGACTACTTGAAGTCCCAGACGCAGCGACCTGCGTGAGGAATCGGCTGTTTCCTCTGGCGAGATCGCCAAGGTCAAGGGCGCCGACTGGGCGACCAAGATCAAGGGCCGCGGCGACTTCCGCTTCCGCAACGAGAACATCTGGACCGAGCGCGTCGTCAGCGGCAACGCCGTCGATGCGGCGGACCGTGAGCGCATGCGCATCCGCGCGCGCCTCGGCTTCGATTTCAAGGCCACCGACAACGTGAAGGGCACGCTGCTGTTCGCGACCGGTGCGGACGACCCGCGCTCGTCCAACCAGACGCTCGGCGGCACCGGCACCCGCAAGTCCATCGGCCTCGACATGGCCTATGTCGACTGGAAGTTCATGGACGGCGGCAACCTGCTGCTCGGCAAGCAGGTCAACCCGATCTTCCGTCCCGGCCAGAGCATGTTCTACGACGGCGACTTCAATCCGGAAGGCGGCGCGGTCAAGTTCGACCGTGGCATGTTCTTCGGCACCGCATACGGCTGGTGGCTCACCGAGCAGTACAACGCCGACCCGAAGGGCGAAAACTCGGACGCGAACATATTCGGCCTGCAGGCCGGCATGAAGTTCCCGCTGCTGGGTGGCGAGACCGTCCTCGCGGCGAACTACTACGAGTGCGGCGCCTGCAAGGACAACTCGCCGCTGTACGCGAACAATGCCAATGGCAACACGACGTATCGCGTCGGCACCAGCACGACCAACCTGTTGCAGTATGGCTACGACATCGTCGAGCTGAGTGCGCAGATGGGCGTCACCGTGGCCAACCTGCCGCTCACGTTCTGGGCCAACTATGCGCAGAACATGGCGGACGACGTCGAGTACGACACGGCATACGCGGTAGGCGCCATGGTCGGCAAGGCCAGCAACGCCAAGACCTGGGAGGCCGGCGTGTTGTACCAGTCGATCGACAAGGACGCGCTGTTCGGGCAGTGGCTCGACTCCGATTATGGCGACGGCAAGACCGATGCGGACGGCTGGGTCCTGAAGGCCGGCTACGCGCCAGTGAAGAACTTCACGATGAACGCCACCTACTTCCTGAACACGTTGAACAAGGACGTCGGCACCGAGCTCGACTACAACCGGCTGCAGCTGGACCTGAACTACAAGTTCTGACCCCGGCCCCCCGGACCCTCCCCCGGGCCTGCAAGGGCCCCCCTCGCCAAATCCCCCGGCGAGGGCGCGGGGAGGGCTTTTTTTTGGCCCGGTTGAACTTGTCTCAGTCCGGGCCGTCCTGTACAAGACGGCAGCTTCGGGAGATCAATAACCGTGATGGACACCTCCGACCTTTCGCACCACATCCACAGCCGCTACAACGCGGAGCTCGAGGGCATCCGGACGGGCGTCCTGCAGATGGGTGGCCTCGTCGAGCAGCAGCTCCAGAACGGCGTAAAGGCCATCGTCGGCGGCGACAGCCGGCTCGGCGAGGAAGTCGGCCGGCAGGACCACAAGGTCAATGCGATGGAAGTCGCCATCGACGAGGACTGCAGCCGCATCCTGGCGACGCGAGCGCCGACGGCCTCGGACCTGCGCCTGATCGTGGCGATCATCAAGACCATCACCGACCTCGAGCGTATCGGCGACGAAACCGAGAAGCTTGGTCATGCGGCAGCGCGCCTTTCGAACTCGGACCGCACGGCCGACCGTTACCGCGAACTCAAGCACATGGGCGAGCTCGTCGCAGAGATGGTGCACGGCGCGCTCGATGCGTTCGCCCGTCTCGATACGGAGGCGGCGCTCGACGTGGCTCGCCGCGACCGGGTGATCGACGAAGAGTACGAGGCCATCCAGCGCCAATGCATCACGTTCATGATGGAGGACCCGCGGGCGATCCGTCGCACGCTCGACGTCCTCAGCCTGGCGCGGGCCCTCGAGCGGGTCGGCGACCACGCGAAGAACATCTGCGAGTACGTCGTCTACATGGTGCTGGGCAAGGACATTCGCCACCTCTCGATCGAGGATGTCGAAAAGCAGATCCAGGCGGCACGTGCGACGAAGCAGGGCGGTCAGGGGTAGACTTCGCCTTCCTTCGGGACGCGGAGTACGCGTTTGAACCTCATGCTCGATTCGCGCCAGCCCTGGTGGCTGCAGACCCGCACGTTGAACCTGGCGGGATTTCTCTGGTGTGCAGGCCTGATGGCCTACGCCTTGTACGTCCAGTACGGATTGCTTGAAGAGCCGTGCCCGCTCTGCGTCCTGCAGCGAATTGCGGTGATCGCGGCCGGCGTGATCTTCCTGCTCGCGTGGCTGCACAACCCCGCCAGCGCCGGCATGCGGCGCGTTTACGGCGCGCTGATCGTGCTCGCTGCCCTGGTCGGCGTCGGCGTCGCGGCCCGGCACCTCTACGTCATCAATGCTCCGCCGGGCTCGGTCGCCGAATGCGGCGCGAGCCTCGATTACATGATGGACGTGCTGCCGCTGCACGAAGTGCTGGGCAAGGTGCTGGGCGGGTCGGGGGAGTGCGCCAAGGTCACCTGGCGGTTCCTCGGGTTCAGCATGCCGTTCTGGGTGCTGCTCAACCTGCTCGGTCTCGCTGCGGTCGGCGTGGTCGCCAACTTCCGCAAGCGCTGAGTCCGCGTTAGCGCGGCCTCTTCGCTCGCCAGACGGAAAGCTCGCCACGAGCGCTGGTGAAGTCCAGGCGTCCGATCCGGCATGTCCTGTCGCGCTTGGAAAGGCAGACACGCGCGCGCCAGGACATGCCGGATCGAACGCCTGATCCACCGCGCCTGAGCGCCTTTTCCGCCAGCGGAAAAGGTCGCACGGCGCACGCAACATCACCTCGTTCCGAGCCAGCGCAATGCCGCTACGCCTTCTTGCTGGCCGGTCGCGGCGTGCACCCCACCTGACGTTGCGCGCCTCTTGATCTGTCCGGCTACGTGCGCCGTGCGGTTCGTCGGGCATGCACCAATGGCTGCTATTCCCGGCTTGCGCTTCCGCCCGACGAAACGCTCAGGCGCGTCACTTCGGGCATTCGATCCGGGACCTTTCCCAGAGCGCGTGTCTGCCTTTCCAAGCTCCGGGAAAGGTCCCGGATCGAATGCCTGCACTGACGCACGTGTCAGGTCAGCAGCAATTCCATAATGCGCTCGTACGCGAGGCTCAGCGTGTCGATGTCCTCGACGCGCACGCACTCGTTCACCTTGTGGATCGTCGCGTTGATCACGCCGAGTTCCACCACCTGGGCGCCCGTCGGCGCGATGAACCGTCCATCGGACGTTCCGCCGGTCGTCGACAGCTGCGGGCTGCGTCCCATCGTTTCGCGCACCGCCTGCTCCACGGCGGCAGTCAGCTTGCCGGGGCGCGTCAGGAAGGGCAGGCCGGATACGAACCATTCCAGCGAATACTTCACGCGGTGACGGTCGAGCACTTCGAGCACGCGTTGCTGCAACTGCTCGACGGTCTGCTCCGTCGAGAATCGCAGGTTGAAGCGCGCCTTCAATTCGCCGGGCACCACGTTCGGTGCGCCGGTGCCGGCCGAGATGTTCGATACCTGGAATGTCGTCGGCTGGAAGAATTCGTTGCCTTCGTCCCAGTGCGTCGTCACCAGCTCCGCCAGCGCCGGCGCAAAACCGTGCACCGGATTATCCGCGAGGTGCGGATAGGCGATGTGTCCCTGAACGCCGTGCACCGTGAGGCGACCGGAGAGCGAGCCGCGACGCCCCACCTTGATGGTGTCGCCGAGCACGTCACCGCTCGTCGGCTCGCCGACCACGCACCAGTCGATCTTCTCGTGACGTGCTTCGAGCACGTCCATCACCTTGCGTGTGCCGTCGACCGACGGGCCTTCCTCGTCGCTCGTAAACAGGAAGGCGAGCGAGCCAGCATGGTCGGGATGCCTGGCGACGAACCGTTCGGTGGCCGTCACCATGGCGGCGAGGCTGCTCTTCATGTCGGCGGCACCGCGCGCATACAGCACGTCGTCGACGATCACCGGCTCGAACGGTGCAGTGCGCCAGTCTTCGCGCGGACCGGTCGGCACGACGTCCGTGTGACCGGCAAAGCAGAGCACCGGACTTGCGTTACCGCGCCGTGACCAGAGATTCTCGACCGGACCGAAACGCAGCCGTTCGTTGCTGAACCCGAGCGGCTCGAGCCGGGCGCAGATGACGTCGATGCAGCCGTGATCCTCGGGGCTCACGGAGGGCCGGCGCAGCAGGTCTTCGGTCAGGGCAAGGGTCGGGGACATCGTGCTGGGTTCGCTCTGGGAACGGTACAGGACCCGGGCCGGGTCCGGCATTAAAGCCATAGAGGCCCGTCGGATCAAGCACTTGCGAGAGCACCGTCTTTGTCACATGGCTGTCACAGTGCCGCGGCAGACTGCGCGGCATCCACAGGGCCACCCGCCCCCTAAGCCGACCCATAGCAGAGGATGCCTTTCATGAAGCTTTCCTGGCAGCAGATCACCCTCCCGGCCGTCGCGCTCGGCCTCCTGGCCATTGGCGCTCCCGGGCGCGCGCAGGCGCAGGCCGCGATCAAGATCGACGGCTCCAGCACCGTGTTCCCGATCTCCGAGGCGTATGCCGAAGAGTTCCAGATCCAGAAGCGCGGCAAGGTCCGCGTGACGGTCGGTGTCTCGGGCACCGGCGGCGGCTTCAAGAAGTTCTGCCGCGGCGAGACCGACATGGCGAACGCGTCGCGTCCGATCTCGGTCGAGGAGATGGAGGTCTGCCGCAAGGCCGGCATCAAGTACATGGAAGTGCCGGTTGCTTTCGACGCGCTGACGGTCGTCGTTCACCCGTCCAACGCCTGGGCCAAGACGATGACGGTGGCCGAACTGAAAAAGATGTGGGAGCCAGCGGCGCAGGGCCGCATCACCAACTGGAACCAGGTCAATCCGAAATTCCCGAAGGAAAAGCTGATGCTGTTCGGGCCGGGCGCCGACTCCGGCACGTTTGACTACTTCACCGAGGCCGTGAACGGCAAGGCGAAGGCGAGCCGCGGCGACTACACCGCGAGCGAAGACGACAACACCCTGGTGCAGGGCGTCGAGAACAACAAGAACGCGATCGGGTACTTCGGCTATGCGTACTACGCGGCGCACAAGGACAAGATGACGGCCGTCGCGATTGACGGCGGCAAGGGTCCGGTGGGCCCGAGCCTCGCCAACGTGACCAACGGTACCTACAACCCGCTGTCGCGTCCGCTGTTCGTCTACGTGCGCGAATCGTCGGCCAAGCGTCCGGAAGTGCGCGAGTTCGTGCAGTTCATGCTGAACAACGGCGACCTGGTCGGCGAAGTCGGCTACCTGCCGCTGCCCAAGTCGGCCTACACCCTCGCCTGGAAGCACTTCCAGGACGGCAAGCTGGGCACGGTCTTCGGCGGCCACCCGCAGGTCGGCATCACGATCGAACAGTTGCAGGCGCTGGAAGGTAAACTCTAACCGGTAAGCCCGGTAAGGGGGCGGGCCGGGATCGCAAGGTCCCGGCCCGTTCGTATCTGTCACAGAGCGCCTGTCAGGCGCCGGATCGGGGAAGGGCTCATGTCGGTCACCACGGCAACTCGCTCGACTGCGATGGGGAAGGGGGCATTCTCCTCGCTGACCTACCGCAAGAATCGCGACCGCGTCATCGAACTGATCCTGCTGGCATGCGCGCTGGTGGCGGTCTTCACGACGCTCGCGATCGTCATCATCCTGTTCTACGAGTCGTCGTTCTTCTTCGAGCACGTGACGATCAGGGAGTTCCTGACCGACACGATGTGGACCCCGCTCTTCGACGATGCCCACTACGGCATCATGCCGCTGGTCTCGGGCACGCTCACGGTCACGTTCGTGGCGCTGCTCGTCGCGATCCCGCTCGGCACGATCATCGCCATTTATTTGTCGGAATTCTCGACGCACCGCACGCGCGAGACGGTCAAGCCGATCCTGGAACTGCTCGGCGCCGTGCCGACGGTGGTCTATGGCTACTTCGCGCTGCTGATGGTGACGCCGTTCCTGCAGAAGTTCATGCCGAACCTGCCGGGCTTCAACATGCTGAGCGCGGGCCTCGTGATCGGACTCATGATCGTGCCGTACGTCGCGTCGGTCAGCGAAGACGCGATGCGTGCGGTGCCGCGCTACATGCGCGAAGGTTCCTACGCGATGGGTGCCACCAAGCTGCAGACCGCGCTGCGTGTCGTCGTGCCGGGCGCGCTCTCGGGCATCGCGGCCGCCTACATCCTCGGCATTTCGCGTGCCATCGGCGAAACCATGGTCGTCGCCATCGCGGCCGGCATGCAGCCGACGCTCACGTTCAACCCGACCGAGCCGGCGGCGACGATCACCGCTTACATCGTGCAGGTGAGCCTCGGCGACCTGCCGCACGACAGCATCGGCTACCAGAGCATCTTTGCGGCCGGCCTGGTGCTGATGCTCATGACGCTGGTGTTCAACGTCATCGGCTTCTTCCTGACCCGCAAGTTCCGGGAGGCATACTGAAATGGCCGCCGTGATGACCATCGAGGAATTGCGCGCCGGCCTCGCATGGCGCAAGAACCTCGACAAGCTCTTCGTCGTCGTCGGGTTGCTCATCCTGATGAGCTGCCTCGGCCTGCTGGCATTGCTGTTCCTCGATCTGGTGCGCGACGGCGCCGCGAGGTTCGGCTGGGACTTCCTGACGCAGTTCCCGTCGCGCAAGGCGGAGCGCGCCGGCATCCTGTCGGCCTGGGTCGGCACGTCGATGATCATGCTGGTGACGGCGCTCGTGGCGCTGCCCGTCGGCGTGGCCGCCGCCATCTACCTCGAGGAATACGCGCCGAAGAACTGGTTCACGGGCGTGATCGAGATCAACGTGACCAACCTGGCCGGCGTGCCGTCCATCGTCTACGGCCTGCTGGCGCTCGGCCTGTTCGTCTACAAGTTCGGCTTTGGCCAGAGCGTGCTCTCGGCGGGACTCACGCTCGCATTGCTGATCCTGCCGATCATCATCGTGGGCACGCGCGAGGCCCTGCGCGCGGTGCCCAAGGCGATCCGCGAGGCGGCCTACGGCCTCGGGGCAACGCGCTGGGAAGTGACCAAGGATCACGTGCTGCCGTATTCGACCGGCGGCATCCTGACGGGCCTGATCCTCGGCCTGTCGCGTGCGATCGGTGAAACGGCGCCCATCATCACGATCGGCGCGCTGAGCTTCATCGCGTTCCTGCCGGACTCGCCCGTGTCGAGCGAGTTCCCGTTCGTCAATTTCGAGTGGCTCAAGAGCGAGTTCACGGCGATGCCGATCCAGATCTTCAACTGGGTCTCGCGTCCTGACCAGGCGTTCCAGCAGAACGCAGCCGCCGCGGCCGCCATCCTGCTCGCGATGACGCTGGCGATGAACGCGGTCGCCATCTGGATCCGCTATCGCTTCCGCAAAAAGATCAACTGGTGAGTGGCCCCCACATGAACACGAACGTCGTCCAAAAGGCGGAAACCCCCACGCTCTCCATCGCCATGGAGGAGCGCAAGCCGTTGCGTGCTAATCCGGCCAAGGCCATCGCCGAGAAGCTCGACTTCTGGTACGGCGCCAACCAGGCGCTCAAGAACATCAACCTGGTCATTCCGGAGAACCAGGTTACGGCGCTGATTGGCCCGTCGGGTTGCGGCAAGAGCACGTTCCTGCGTTGCTTCAACCGCATGCACGACCTGCAGGCCGACACGCGCTATGCGGGCAGCATCATGCTGCACCCGGAGAACGTGAACCTCGTCGGCAAGGACGTCGACCCCATCGAGGTCCGCATGCGGATCGGCATGGTGTTCCAGAAGCCGAACCCGTTCCCGAAGACGGTGTTCGAGAACGTGGCCTACGGGCTGCGCCTGCGTGGCTTCAGCAACCGCACGGAACTCGCCGAACGCGTGGAGAAGGCCCTGCGCGGCGCCGCGATCTGGGACGAGGTCAAGGACCGCCTCAACGATTCGGCGCTCGCGCTGTCGGGCGGCCAGATGCAGCGGCTCTGCATCGCGCGTGCGCTCGCGACGGAGCCGGAAATCCTGCTGTTCGACGAGCCGACCTCGGCGCTCGATCCGATCGCGACGGCGAAGATCGAGGAGCTGATCTCCGAGTTGCGTCAGCGCGTCACGATCCTGATCGTCACGCACAACATGCAGCAGGCGGCGCGCGTGTCGGACTTCACTGCGTTCATGTACCTGGGCGAGCTGGTCGAGGTTGACGCGACTTCGAAGATCTTCACCAACCCGTCCAAGAAGGCGACGGAAGACTACATCACGGGCCGCTACGGCTGAGCCGCGTGATGGAGGCCGTGGTCATGCAGGCTTCAGATCCGACCGAGCCGCACACGTCGAGCATCGTCGACCAGTCGGTGGCGGGGCTGCGGCTGCATGCGCTCGAGATGGGCGCTCTCGTCATCGAGCAGGTGGCCGGTGCGGTCAAGTCGCTCGTCGAGCGCGATGCGGGGCTGGCCCAGGTCGTGCTGGCTCGCGAGAGCCGCGTGGACGAATACGAGAAGCAGCTCGACCGCGACAGCCTGACCTTCATCGCCTTGCAGCAACCCGTCGCAAATGACCTGCGGCTGGCACGCGCCATCGTGCGGATCGGACGCGAGCTCGAGCGCGCGGGCGACGAGGCCAAGAAGATCGCGCGGTTTGCGCTGTCGCTCGACAAGGCCAACGATGGGGATCCCGTGCTCGCCGTCGGGCGCCAGTTGCGTCACATGGCGGCGCTGTCGGGCTCGATGCTGCGCAACGCCGTGCGTGCGGCCGACGAGATGGACCTGATGCTCGCGCGCAGCGTGCTCGAGCGTGATGCGGAGCTCGATGCCGAGTTCGCCGCGGCGCTCCGCCTCGTGATGTCGTACGTCCTGCAGGATCATCGTTTCCTGCGGCCGACCATCGACACGATTTTTGCGCTGAAGGGACTGGAGCGCATCGGCGATCACGCGACCAACATCGCAGAGCAGGTGCTCTACATGATGGGGCAGGACGGACGCCACGCCGACGCGGCCTGAGCCGCGCCAATCATCCGCGCATGCGGATTCAGTCGGTGCTGCGCAGCAGCTCGTTGATGCCGACCTTGGCGCGCGTTTTCGCATCGACACGCTTCACGATCACGGCACAAGCGAGGCCGTACTTGCCGTTGGCCGCTGGCAGCGTACCCGGCACCACGACGGCGCCGGCCGGAATGCGGCCATAACTCACCTCGTCGCGCTCACGATCGTAGATGCGCGTGCTCTGGCCCAAGTAGACCCCCATCGACAGCACGGCGCCTTCTTCGACGATGACGCCCTCGACGACTTCCGAGCGCGCGCCGATGAAGCAGTTGTCCTCGATGATCGTCGGGCTGGCCTGGAGCGGTTCGAGCACGCCGCCGATGCCCACCCCGCCCGAGAGGTGCACGTTGCGGCCAATCTGGGCGCAGGAGCCTACCGTGGCCCACGTATCCACCATCGTTCCTTCGCCGACGTGGGCGCCGATGTTGACGTAGCTCGGCATCAGCACGACATTGCGGGCGATGTGCGCGCCGCGGCGCACGACGGCCGGCGGCACGACTCGGATGCCTTCCGCCTGGAAACGCTCGGCGTCGTGCTGCGAATACTTGAGCGGCACCTTGTCGTAGAAACGGGTGTAGCCGGCCTCGATCGAAACGTTGTCGAACAGGCGGAACGACAGCAGCACCGCCTTCTTGAGCCACTCGTTGACCTGCCAGCGGCCATCCCTTTTCTCGGCCACGCGCGCCGCGCCGGAGTCGAGCAGGTCGATCGCCTGGCGCACGGCCTCGACGATGTCGGGCGGTGCGTTGGCGGGGGTCAGCGACGCCCGCTCGTCGAAGGCGGCATTGACCTGGGAGGCGAGCTGGGCATGGGCGGTCTGGAGCGTCATGGGCGTTCCGTCATGAAAAGGTAAAAACGCCGTCACACTGCAACAAATCGGTAACGACGGCAGGCGATTCTATATCCTAATCGCCTGTCACCGCCCGATTCACCGGCCGGCCTGGGCGCCGGGGGACTGTCGTCGAAATGGATGCGAAACTGCGCGCGAGAATGCTGAAAGGGGCCTGGTTCGACCGGGACCTCAGCTGGCTCGAATTCAACCGCCGGGTGCTGGCGGAAGCCGTCGACGAGCGCGTGCCGCTGCTCGAGCGTCTCAAGTTCCTGGCAATCTTCACCTCGAACCTCGACGAGTTCTTCATGAAGCGCGTAGGTGCCATGCGCACCCGTGCGTACGCCAGCGGCAACATTGCCGTCGTCGAGGAATTCAACGCCCACACCCATCGCTTGCGTGAAGCGCTGTACCCGCTGCTGCTGCGACGCGCCGAATGTTTCGAGGAGCTGCGACAGCGCCTGGTGCGGCACGGTGTGAGACTCGCAACCTGGGGTGAGCTTACGCCTGCGCAGCAGCACGAAGCGACCGAGTATTTCGAGCGCCACGTTTCACCTGCGCTGATTCCGCTGAGCCTCAACCCGTCGCATCCGTTCCCCTTCATGTCGAACCTCTCGACGTCCTGGGGATTCGTGCTCAAGGACGCCGAGACCGGCGATCGCATCCCCGTGCGGGTCAAGGTGCCCGCGCAATTGCCGCAATGGGTGCCGGTGCGCGCCGACGTCGAGTCCGGGCAGCGTTGCTTCATCTCGTTGCAGGAACTGATCCGGGTCCACGCCGCGAGCCTTTTCCCGGGTGTCGATATCGAGGCCACCACGCTGTTCCGCGTCTCGCGCAATGCCGACATCGCGATCGAAGAGGACAGCGACAACAGCATCAAGGAGCTGGTGGAGGAGCAGGTGCGCCAGCGCCGTTTCCAGCCCGTCGTGCGGCTGGAGTTTGCGGAGGGCGCCAGCAGCGAGATCCGCGACAGCCTGGCCGCGCGCTTCGACCTGCGCGAAAGCGATGTCTACGAGCTGCCGGACATGCTCGACTACTCAGGCCTGTTCGAGATTGCGTCGCTGCCGATCGGCGAACTGCGCGATGCACCCTGGACTCCGCAACCGCCGCTCGGCATCGATGCCGACACCGACATGTTCTCGGCGATCCGCGCAGGGGACGTGCTGGTGCACCACCCGTACGAGAGCTTCGATGCCTCGGTCGAGCGCTTCATCCGCGACGCCGCCGACGACACCGCCACGACCACGGTCAAGATGACGGTGTACCGGCTGGGCGACGACACGCCGTTTGTCCGGTCACTGATCCGGGCGGCGGAAAACGGCAAGCAGGTGGCCTGTCTCGTCGAACTCAAGGCCCGCTTCGACGAGGAGCGCAACCTGCACTGGGCCGAGGAACTGCAGAAGGCCGGCGACCACGTGATTTACGGGGTCCGTGGCCTGAAGACCCACACCAAGCTCGCGCTCGTCGTGCGCAAGGAAGGGGACGGGTTGCGCAGTTATGCCCACATCGGAACGGGCAATTACCACGTGAAGACGGCGCGGATGTACACGGACTTCGGGTTGTTCACCTGCGATCCGGTGCTGACGCGCGACGTCGTCAAGCTGTTCCACCACCTGACCGGGTATTCGCGTTCGCCGCGCTTCGAGAAGCTGCTTGTCGCGCCGCTCAACATGCGGACCCGCTTCATCGATTTGATCGCGCGTGAGGCTGCCAACGCGCGTGCCGGCCGCCCGGCGCGAATCGTCGTCAAGGTGAACCAGCTCGAGGATGGCCCGATTTGCGAGGCGCTCTGCGATGCGTCGAATGCCGGCGTGCCGATCGACCTGATCGTGCGGGGCTTCTGCTGCCTGCGGCCGGGTGTCCCCGGCCTGACCGAGAACGTCCGTGTGCGCTCGATCATCGGGCGGTTCCTCGAGCACGGCCGGGTGTTTCACTTTGCCAACGGCAGCGAAGATCCGCTCGAAGGCGACTTCCTGCTTGGCTCGGCGGACTGGATGGACCGCAACCTGTCCCGTCGTGTCGAAGCCGTCGCGCCGGTCGAAAACAAGCACCTCAAGGAACGGCTCTGGGAAGTGCTGCAGGTGCAGCTCGCGGACCTGCGCAATGCCTGGATCATGCAGTCGGACGGCAGCTACGTGCAGAGCACCGCCAACAGTCGCGCGCCGAAGATCGCGCGCGAGGGTACGCACGTCACCCTGATGAAGCGGACCAAGCAGCGCATTCGCCGCTGATTCGTGCGCCATCTCCCGCAGCGGCGGCATGGCTTCAGTGCCGCTTCGCTCTTTACGCTCGAGCCGCGGCGCTCGATACGGGGCGCGGAGGAAGACTGCAGCCCGTCCAGCGGGCATTGGCAAGTTCAGCCCACAGCCGCACTGGGCTCCCGCATCACAAAAGGTTCTCTCGACGTTCATCGACGAGTCATGGCTCGGGCCAATCCTCGCCGCAACGAGGCCTGAGATCAGCCATCGATGAATGATCGCCCGTCGTTTATCACGAGCTCCCGTCACGGCATGACGGTGGCGGTGGTCACCGACGCGTGGCTGCCGCAGACCAACGGCGTGGTGCGCACGTTGGCGACAACCGTCGATCGCATGCGTGCCGATGGCATTGACGTCCACGTGATCTCCCCCGACGGGTTTCGCACCATCCCGTGCCCGACCTATCCTGAAATCCGGCTGTCCCTGTTCGCCGGCAAAGCTGTCGCGCGCCGCCTGGACGAACTCGAGCCGTCCGCCGTGCACATTTCCACGGAAGGCCCGCTCGGCCTCGCCGCGCGTCGCTGGTGCCTGCGCAACCGGCATGAATTCACCTCCGCGTACCACACCCAGTTTCCCGAATACCTCAGGGCGCGCGCGCCGATTCCGCTGTCGGTCAGTTATGCGTTCATGCGCTGGTTCCACGGCGCCGCCACGCGGACGCTCGTGGCGACACCCTCCATGCAGCGACAACTGGAGGCGAACGGATTCACCAATGTCGCGCGCTGGGGCCGGGGCGTCGACAGCGATCTGTTCCAGCCGCGACCGAAGGACTTCCTGTCGCTGCCGCGTCCCGTCTGGTTGTACCTGGGCCGCGTCGCCGTGGAGAAGGGCATCGAGGACTTCCTGCGCCTGGAACTGCCCGGCACGAAGCTCGTGGTCGGCGACGGTCCCGCACGCGCTTCGCTCGAGGCGCGGTTCCCCGCTGTGAAGTTCGTCGGTTACAAGCACGGCCAGGAACTGGCGCGGCACGTGGCCGCCTCCGATGTGTTCGTCTTCCCGAGCCGCACCGATACGTTCGGCCTCGTCCTGCTCGAGGCGATGGCTTGCGGTGTGCCGGTGGCTGCGTACCCCGTGACCGGGCCGGTCGACGTCGTAGTTCACGGCGTGACAGGCGTTCTCGGTACGGACCTGCGTGAGGCGGCGCTCGCGGCGCTGGGTCTGGACCCGGTCGCCTGCCGCGACCACGCGCTTGGGTTCTCATGGGAGGCGTGCACCCGACAGTTCGTCAGTGCACTGGCTGTAATCTCCATGTAACGGCGAAGTCACATGGATTGGTCAAGGTTTGGGACCTCCGGCAAACCAGAACATCAAGGTCCGAAACCTGACAACAACGCTCGCCGCTGCCATCGCAGCGTTGCTCGCTTCCCATGCCGCCGGCGCCCGCAATGGACTACCGCAGTGGAGCATTTCGCTTAACAATCGTTCCAGCACCGCCACGGCATCCATCGGCGCGACTGGAGCCGAGATCGTCGCTTATGACGCGCGGTCGAAGCGGGCCCGAAGACGAGCGCGGGCCGTGTCGTGTTCGTCGATGCGACCACCCTGCAGGTCGTCGGCAGCGTGGCGGTCGGCGCACTGCCCGACATGCTCACCTTCGACGGCGACTTCGAGCGCATCGAAGTGTTCGGCGCTCGCTCGTTCTCGATCTGGACGGCGGCCGCACCTACGCTTTCATTGGCCTCGAGCGAGTCGGCGGGATGATGGCTTGCGACGTCAGCAACCCGGTGGCACCCGAATTTGCGGCGTACGCAAACACGCGGTCGCTGGACCAGGTTGCGGGTGACCGCGGGGCCGAGGGTGTGACGTTCGTGTCCAAGGAAGACAGCCCGAACGGCAAACCGCTGGCGATCCTCGGCAACGAGACCAGCCGTACCGTGAGCATCTACCAGGTGGAGAAGACCAGGCGTTGATCAGGCATCCGCTGCGCCGTCAGAGGGGCCATGCCAGCAGCATGCCGTGTGCAAGTCCGGCGCCGAGCAGGGCGCCGGCGAGCACGTCCGTGGGGTAGTGCAGGCCGAGTACCACGCGCGAAGCGGCAATCAGCAGCGTGAACGGCACGAGGATCCATGCCAGTACGGGCACGTGCGCAGTTGCGATGAGCGTGAAACAGACGGCGTGCAGCGTATGGCCGGAAGGGAAACTGTACCGGTCGAGGGGAGCAGCGCCAAGGCAGATGCCAGCGTGCGAGATGAAGGGCCGCTCCCGCACCAGGCGGTGCTTGAGTTGCCGGTAAAGGGCGGTGCCGACGATCCCCGCCAGCGCCATCTGTGCTGCCACGCCGGCACCTTGCGGACCGCTGAGCGCGAGGGCCAGCAGCAGCAGGTACCAGAAGACCCCGTCGCCGAGCCGGCTGATGACGGCGAAAAAACGCCGCACCGGTGCGTGGCGGGAACTGCGGTTGATGCGCAGGCACAGCGAGTGCTCCGCGTGATCGAAGCGGTGCCACAGACCGGTCGCGACAGGCGCTGCCATCGGATACCTCCTGGTCTGGCACGGCATGGGCGCCGGCCTGCTGCGCGCAGTCTGGTTCGCGAGTGCGGCGGGGTGATGTCACCCGGATGAACGTGATGTCATCAGGCCGTCACGAGATTGTCACGGTTGCTACGGATGCTTCCGGGTTTTGAGTCCGTGCAGGGCGGCCTGGCGCCCGCGCGGAAAGCAGTACCTGACGGAGAGCGGTGACATGACGACTGACGGAAGCAGCTGGAACGCGATCATGCAGTACTCGTTCCTGCGTGTGTTTGCCAACGACGGCCTCATCGATCGCGACGAGCTGCAGATGCTCGAGCGCCTCGCGTTGCAGGACGGCCAGGTCGACGAGCGCGAGCGGGACGTGCTGGCGCGAGTATTCGCCCGCATCAATCCGCGGACGGTCGACGCGTCCGTGCTGGAGGAGATCAACCGCTTCAAGACGCAATTCCGCATTCCCTGAGTGCGGTGCGCTTCCAGCCGGCGCGGGAGGCGCTGATCTCGACCCGTTCCTGCGTGCCTCCCGGTAGACTGTGACAGTACGTCA
>CAVWGG010000009.1:0-137177 GCA_963754535.1 uncultured Gammaproteobacteria bacterium | reverse complement strand
GTTTTCAAGCAACCGGAAAGCCTCTGCAATAGCTGTTGCCCCGAGGGAGTAGCCTGCCATTACATACTCCGATCCGGCAGGAAACCTGATTCCTGCAAAGTGAACGAGGTCAGAAGTTACATCTGCAACTGTAAAAGTGTCCGATTTACAGTGATCCTGGCACTTCTTTTCTCCCTGGTTTCCAAATAAAAATAACAGTGTGGTGCCTCGTAAGCTCAATTACCGTCTCCCTGAAATTTTAATCGTCACGGAGCCCAGCCCCGGAAATAATATAACCGGCGGAGCATCAAGCGGTTCAGGCGGTGTGAAAGTGACGGTAAGAAGCTCAACACCTGTCGGAAGGGCAGGAGTAAACTACCCGGCAGGTTGCCCCCGCATGACAAACAGTACAAACCATTTAACTTCTCTTCAGGAAGAAAATAAATTTCACAATGATACGAATATTCTCAGTTTTCAGGACTTTCACCAACGAATGGCTGTCAAATCAGTCAATTCTGTGAACCTGGTCATGATAACAGTGCAGAAGGAGGCACATTCACCAGTCATGAAAAGAAAAATATCCGTGTCTCTGGTCCTTATCCTGTCAATCATCTCCTGTGAGGGGCCGGAAACAACAGTAACCAATATAGTAGGCCGGGACGATTCGAGTATGCTCAGAAAGGCAGAAATGAGTGACGACGGAAACTCACCATGGCGGATTTCAAGGTACCCGTAGACAGCTCGTGGAACCTTGCAAATTCAATGGCAATCTCTGAAAAGGCGACACAACATGGTTCCTTTTTGCAGAAAAACTGTTCCTTTCTGCCGATGCCATAATGAAGCCTACCTGGCTGATACGGGAAAAAACAGCTCAGTCACCAGAACCGCCATATTCAGGCGAAAATTCAAATGGTTCACCACCACCTGGTACTTCGCCGAAAAATGTGACCGGAGCCTGCTGCACGGCTATCCGATCAACGACTACTTTCACCCGCGGGAAATCTCGTTCAGAACCTCCCCGAAAAGGTAAGTGATGAGTTGGTTGCCGGTCCGGACAGCCTTGAGTACAGAAGCCTTGTAAATTCAACAGCAGCATACCGAACAGTGGATGATGCGGGCACTTATATCGGAAATAATTGAGGATGCGGGAGCCCTTTGCGAGTCATCCGGAAAAGACTCCCTGACTACAGAAATGCTGAGATCTCATGAACCTGATTTCTACAGGATGGCTGCTGAAGATGCAGATGTGGAAAAGATAGCCACCACGGTTCTGGGAGAAAAGCTATACGAAAAATTCAAACCGGAAATAGACAGTGCCCTTTCTGTTACAGAAATTAAGTTTAACAGGTCATGGCTGTTTGAAGGCTATACCATGCAGATAGTCATGCCAGCTGACCTGAAATCAACAAACGGATATTCAATGAGTGACGGATCTCGCTCTGGCCCGTAACCGGGTAACCACTTCCTGACCGAAGACTATTTCATGTACGCTGAGTCGCGTCACATAAATTACTGGGCAGTCATTGTCACTCTTCTGTTCCCGGTTCTGGTTATATTCACCATGCGGAGACCTGGAAGAAGTTGAACGGAGCTGGTCAGAGTTCTTTTACTGCACAATTGTCATGAAGATCGGATTAATAACTGATATCCACGAAAATGTAACAATGCTGGAGGCTGTTCTGAGAATAGCTGACTCCCTCCGTTGTGATGAGCTTGCCTGCCTTGGCGATATCCGCAGGGTATGACCGCAGGTTCTATAACTATCACTTCCGGAGAAGCGCCAGGCAGTGCGTTTCCCTCATAAGGTCAGCGCATGCCGATGGACGGTGGCCGGCAACCATGACCTGTTTGCGGTAAAGAGACTTCCCTCGTGGTCAAACGGATACAGGTACCCCGAAAACTGGTTTCAGATGTCTCCTTCAGAAAGGAGGAATGCCTCGCAAGGACTCGTCGGTCAATTGACAGCGAAGACCCGAATGACCTGGGTGATGAGGAATTAGATTACCTGAATACAATCCCTGAATATGACATTTTAAAAGTGAACGGCCTGAACCTTCTTCTTTCGCATTACATCTGTCCCGATTTCACCGGCTCAACCACAAGGTATGTCGAAAAACAGCACCATATAAGCGAGCTGTGGAAATTCATGAGCCATCACGGCATACATTTCTCCCTTTCGGTCATTCACACAAGCCGTTTGCTTACTTCTCCCACCGCAGGGCCTTCTCCTTCCTGCGCGCTATCCATCCCGTCCCGAACGACACAATTTATCTCGGACACGAGATGACGATGATTTTACTGCCTCCTCTCACCGGAGGCAATGGAAGAACTTCATTTTCAGTAATTGATACTGATACCAGGATGTTAAACCTGATGCATGAAAAAGTCACTTAGCGCAAGATTATGAAAGATACCCCTTCAAAAGGTAAAAGAAAACTGTTCCTGCTTAAGATTGACTTGCCCGCCATGGCAGCCGTCATACTTTTTGCCGGGATGATTTTCCTTTATCTGATTCCGGGCTTCGAAAAGGTTATGATGGACCGGAAAAGAAACCTTCTTCATGAAATGACCGCTTCAGCTTACAGCCTGCTGGAACACTACCACTCGCTGGAGAATCGGTCGAGAGAATCCAGCTCAGCACCGAGATCTGCACCGACAGGGCAAAACCCATGGCGGTGGCCGGCAGCGTGAGCAGGACAAGGAAAGGCGTCGACAGCTTGCGCTGCATGCCGAGCATCGTGTTCTCCCCCGGGGACTGTCTACATTCGGCGGCTCCGCTCGTCACGCCGCGACGGCAGTGTAATGCATCGAGCCAGTCGGCGCGCCGGGCTCAACCCTCCGCGCGAAACTCGCGCGGCGTTACGCGGTGACGCAGCCGGAATTGCCGGTTGAAATGCGAAAGCGTGGTGAAGCCGCACTCGCGTGCGACCGTGGCTACAGGCCTGTCGGTCAGCCGCAGCTTCAGGCAGGCTTCACTGCACCGCACGTCATTGACGTAGCGCGTGAAGGTCTTGCCTGCCTCGCGGTGAAAGTAGCGGCTGAAAGCGGCCGGAGTGACGTGCGCGATCCGGGCAGCGTCTGCGACACGCAGCTCCCGTGCCAGGTGGCGGTGAATCCAGTCCAGGGTCTGGTCGATCCGGCGCGTTTCCGGCAGCTCATTCGCGCCGGCAGGCGAGCCACGCAGTGCACTGCTGGCCAGCGTGCGGAAGTCCCGTTCGTGACGGCAGAGCAGGCCCAGGATTTCGATCCAGCCGGCGAGTCGCGCAATGGGATCGGCCGCTCGCATACGCACGAGAACGTCGATGATTGCCTGTCGGCTCGCGCCTTCGATGGCCAGTCCGCGCTGGGCTCGCGCTGCCAGCGGGCCGAGACCGGAAAGCTCAGGCAACTGCGGCAGCGCCAGCAACTCCGGCGCGAACTGCAGGACGGTCGCGACTGACTTCATGGCGATGCGGCGTTTCGAACTCACCCACGAGTGCGCGACGTTGGAGCCGAGCAGCACCAGGTCGCCGGCTGCAAAAGGCGTCGCGTCGTCGCCGACGAAGCGCAGGCCGACGCCGGCTTCGATCCAGGTGAGTTCCAGCTGCCGGTGGCGATGCCGGTCGCCACGAAACCGGTCGGTTTCGAAGCGCAGGAAGCGGAACGCGCGATCCGGGTGACTGACCTGTTCCTCGTTGACCCGCATGAATCCATTCTGGGGCAAGAGACGGTCAAAAAACAGTCGGTCTTGGTCTTTCTCGGCAGACACCGCGTCGGCGCGACTGCTGATACTTGATCCAGGCAATCATGCAGAGTCCGGTCATGCAGCACGCCGACTGGTGGCGCGGCGCCGCCCTGTACCAGATCTATCCGCGCAGCTTCCAGGACAGCGATGACGACGGGGTCGGCGACCTTGCCGGCGTTCTCCGGCGTCTCGAATACGTCGCGAGCCTCGGTGTCGACGGCATCTGGCTGTCGCCGTTCTTCCCGTCGCCGATGCGTGACTTCGGTTACGACGTGAGCGACCACATCGGCGTCGACCCGGTCTTCGGCACGCTCGCGCAATTCGATGCCGTCATCGCGAAGGCACATGAGCTCGATCTCAGGGTGATCATCGACCAGGTGTGGTCGCACACGGCCGAGGAACATCCATGGTTCCGCGAAAGCCGTGCGAGCCGCGACAATCCGCGCGCGGACTGGTACGTATGGGCGGACGCGAAGCCCGACGGCTCTCCGCCCAACAACTGGCAGAGCTGGATGGGCGGCTCGGCCTGGCGCTGGGAGCCGCGTCGTCGCCAGTACCACTTGCACAACTTTCTACCGCAGATGCCGGACCTGAATTTTCATTGTCCGGCAGTACAACGCGCGATCCTGGACGTTGCACGATTCTGGCTCGACCGTGGCGTGGACGGCTTTCGCCTCGACACCGCCAACCTGTATTTCCATGACCGCGCGCTCCGCGACAACCCGGCACTGACTCCGGGGGAAGCCGGTGACTCGCCGGTGCTGATGCAGCGCCACGAGTACAACGCTAATCAACCGGAGACGTTGCCGTTCCTGGAGCGATTGCGTGCGCTGCTCGATCGCTATCCGGGTCGCATGGCCGTCGGTGAAATCGGTGGTGCGGACAGCCTGCCCCGGATGATCGAGTACACACTCGGTGCGAGCCGGTTGCATACGGCGTACTCGTTCGCGTTGCTCGGCGACCGGCACGATCCTGCCTACGTCGCAACGTGCCTCGCACCCTGGGAAGCGGAAACGACGGGCGGCGCATACGCCTGGCCCTCCTGGGCACTGTCGAATCACGACGCGCCGCGCGTGGCCTCGCGTTGGGGCGCCGGTGGAGGAGGTTCGTTCGCGTTCGGCGGCACCGAGACGCTCGCCAAGGTCACCGATCAAGCGGGCCCCGGCGCAACGCCGCACCTGCACCTCGCCCTGCTCGCCGCGCTGCGCGGCACGATCTTCCTCTACCAGGGCGAAGAACTCGGCCTGCCGCAAAGCGAGATCGCGTTCGACGACCTGCAGGATCCGTTCGGCAAGGCGCACTGGCCCCAGAGCAAGGGCCGTGATGGATGCCGAACGCCGATGCCCTGGGAAGCCGCGGCGCCGAATGCCGGATTTACACGCGGCAGACCCTGGTTGCCTCTCGACGCAGCACATCGGTTGCTCGCGGTAGACAGGCAGGAACGGGATCCGTCATCGACACTTGCATTCACTCGCACGCTGTTTACGTTGCGCCGGCAGCATGCGGCGCTGCGACTTGGCAGCTTCGACGTCGAGCAGGCGGACGAATCGCTGTTGATCACGCGGCGCCGACACCATGACGACGTCCTGTGGCTGGCTTTCAACCTCGGTGCGACTGCACGACAGGTGAGCACACCGAACGGCGCTCGCGAAGCAATCCTGGCACTGCAGTCGGCGCGAGTGCAGGGCGCCCATGTCGACCTGCCGCCCCATTCCGCCGTCTTCCTCAGGCTCGCTACCTGATCGAGGCCCATCACGATGACCATCGACATCGACAGTCACTACCCGTTGACGGCGGACCAGGTTGCTTCCTTCCGCCAGAACGGGTTTATCAAGCTGCGTGACGTGTTGTCGCGCGCGACGCTCGAATTCTATGCGCGCGAAATCACGCGCCTCACAATCGCGCTCAATACCCAGGACAAGCCGCTCGAGCAGCGCTCGACCTACGACAAGGCATTCCTGCAGGTGATGAACCTGTGGGAACGCAGTCCGCTGGTCGGCCGCTTCGTCATGGGCCAGCGGCTTGCGCGCATCGCGGCCGAGTTGCTGGAAGTGACGGGCGTGCGCCTGTACCACGACCAGAGCCTGTACAAGGAACCCGGCGGTGGCATCACGCCGGCGCACGCCGACCAGTATTACTGGCCGCTCGCGAGCGACCGTACGGTCACGGCGTGGATTCCGCTGCAGGCGGTGCCGCCGGAGATGGGTCCACTCGGCTTCTTCGCAGGCAGCCAGTCGGTCGAGTTCGGTCGTGAACTCGGCATTTCCGACGCGAGCGAGGCCGCGATCAGCGCCAACATGGCACGCAACGACTTCGAGTACGTGGAGTGGCGGTTTCGACCTCGGCGAAGTCAGCTTTCACCTTGGTTGGACGTTTCACAAGGCGGGCGCCAACACGTCGAACCGTCCGCGCTCCGTCATGACGGTCATTTACATGGATGCGGCGATGCGACTCGCGCCCGCGCTCAATTCCGCGCAGGTCAACGACCACGAGCAGTGGTGTCCCGGCGCCGTTCCTGGCGCCGTCATCGACACCCACAAGAACCCGGTGATCTGGCCGCTCCCATGAGCCCTGTATTCGCTCGCAGGTCAGTGGCGCACAAAAGGTGACAGCAATGACGCGCAGGGATTTCGTGCTGGCCGCTGCTGCCTCCGTCGCTGGTGCGCCAATGGTCGCGGCCGGTGTGGACGTGCAGCCACCGCCTGGACGAGACGCAGGCCGCGCCCGCAGACGTCCTCGAACCCGTTCGTGCCGGCTGCCAGATAGGCTGGACCGCCTGCCACTCGGTTCGGTGCGTCCACGCGGCTGGATGCTGGCGCAGATGCAGCAGGACCTGGATCACGGGTTTGCCGGCCGGCTCGACACCTTGAGCCCGCATGTCGCCAACGACTTGTTCGCACACCGGCTCAATGCTGCGAACGGCCAGCTCGCCTGGTGGGACGCAGAATCGCGCGGCAACTGGCTCTGGGGCTACACGCTGCTGGCCCATCTCGCCGACGTGCCATGGCACCAGGAGCGCGCCGATGCGCTGGTTCGCGCGTTGCGTGCGACACAGGACGCCGACGGCTACCTCGGTATCCACGCCGTCGCAGTGCGCTACCGGACCGGCGATGTCGAGAACGGTGAACTCTGGGCGCAGTCGCGCGCGGTGCTGGTTCTGCTGGCGCACCACGAGTTGACCGGCGACGCAGCCAGTCTCGATGCCGCCCGCCGAGCCGTCGACCTCACGCTCGAGCAATACGACCGCCGGAAGTCGCCCTTCGGAAGCAAGTCGACCACGGACGACCGCACCGGCGTCACGCACGGCCTGTGCTACGTCGATGCGCTGCAGGCGTTGCACGAGGTTACCGGTGATGGACGCTATGCAGCGGCCGCCGTGAGTCTTCTCCGCGAATTCGACCATGGCCCCTGCCGTTTCCAAACGATGACTTTGCCGCGACCAACCTCGCCGACCCGATGCGAGGCCTGCATGGCCACGCCGTTCACACCGTCGAGCATTTGCGGGCGGTGGCGTTCGGCAGCCGGGACGAATCACGGTTGCAATCGGCCCTGCACAAACTGCGCCTGAGCACGACGCCGAGCGGCGCCGTCATCGGCGACGAGAGCATGCACGGACTACCGCATCCGCAGGCGGGCTACGAGTATTGCGCGCTCACCGAACTGGTCTTCGGACTCGGTCGTAGCGCGCAAGTCCTGGTGGATCCAACGCTAGGCGACTGGCTGGAGCGCGTCACGTTCAACGCCGCGCAGGGTGCGCGTGCCGCGGATGGCAGGGCGCTCGGCTATCTTTGCTCCGACACACGCCTCGAGGCGACGGCACACCGGCCTGACAGCTACTCCCTGCTGAATGGCAAGCATGGACGCTACAAGCTTTCGCCGACGCATGACGACATCGCGTGTTGCTGCAACCCGAACTCCACGCGCCTGCTGCCGCACTACGTGTCCTCGATGTGGCTGGGTCGCACCGACGCACCCGGCCTTGCGGCGCTTGCGTACGGACCCAGCGAACTGCGCACTGTCATTGACGGCATCGCTGTGCTCGTAATCCAGGAGACGGCCTATCCGTTCGAGGACGAGGTGCGATTCACGGTTGAGACTGCGGCACCTACGCGATGGAGCCTGTGGCTGCGCCGGCCGGCCTGGGCGAGTGCCTGCGGACTTCACGGCATCGAGGGCGTCGAGCACGACGGCTGGATCGTCATCGACCGTCATTGGCTCGGGCGCACTACCTTCACGCTGCGATTCGAAGTGCCCGTGCGCGCCGAGCCGTACCCGTCTGGCGAGTTTGGCGTGCTGCGCGGTCCCCTGCAGTTCGTGCAGGCGATCCCGCATCGGGTACGCGTACTACCCGTTCCTGCGCGCGCAGAGTGGCCAGACTCCGAACTGCTGGCCGCTGACCAAGCGTCGGTTGAGACCCTGCCGATCATCGATACCTCGCGCCCGGACCTGGGCTTCGCCGCCGACCACGCGCCGACGACCGAACCCGATCGTCCCTGGCACGATCCGCCATTGCGCCTGCGCAGTAGTGGCATCACGCTGGTCCCGCTCGGTTGTGCGCCCCTGCGACGAGCAGATTTCCGTGCCCACCCAGCCCGACGGGAGGACGAGGCATGACCGCGGTTCAACACGCCCAGCGAACATGGCGATGCTTCGTGGCGCCAATGATCCTCGCCGCCTGCTCACTGGGTACTGCTGATGCAGAGTCGCTGACGCGCTATGTCGACCCGTTCATCGGCACCGACGGTACCGGTCACGTCATGCCGGGCGCGTCGATGCCCTGGGGCATGGTCGCGCCGGTCCGGACATGGCCACGACGGGCTGGAGCTACACCAGTGGCTACCAGTACCGAACGTCGACGATGCTCGGCTTCTCCAACACGCACATCAGTGGTGCCGGCATTCCGGAGCTTGGCGACGTACTGCTGCAGCCGGCGGCTGGCGTACGCTGGTCCGCGGGCACCACCGACTTCGCCGGCAAGTACGACAAGTCGTCAGAGGCAGCGCATCCGGGCTACTACACCGTGAAGCTTCCCGGGCACGGAGTGACGGTCGAACTCACTGCGACGTCGCGGGTTGCCTTCCACCGTTACACGTTCAGCGACGACGGCCGCGCGCAGGTGCTGCTCGACCTGCAGCACGGCCTGCTCTACGGCGATGGACCGCGCGTGAAGAGCGCGCAGTCGAACGTCGATGCGCAAGCGGGTGAAGTCAGCGGCACCGTCCACACGCGCGGCTGGACGGATCGCGAGGCCTCCTTCGTCGTGCGCTTCGATCGACCGATCGTTGCGCAGCAGCAGTTGCCGCCGCAGCCCGGCGAACTGGCGCCACGCTACCTGCTCGAGTTCGACCTGGGTGGTCGGCGCATGCTGGAAGCGCGCGTGGCGCTCTCCACCGTCGACGTGGCCGGCGCTCGCCGCAATCTCGCGACTGCCGACGGGCTCGCTTTCGACACGGCACGAGCCCAGGCGGACTCGGCCTGGAATTCACTGCTCGGCCGGATCGAGATCGAAGCCGACGCGCGCACCAGGCGAATCTTCTATTCGGCGCTGTATCGCACCCTGCTGCACCCGAGCGACATCGCCGACGTCGACGGCCGCGTGCGTGGTCCGCGAGGCGAAGTGATCCAGGCCCCGGGCGGGCGCTACGACAGCACGTTCAGCCTGTGGGATACGTTCCGTGCGGTGCATCCGCTCTATACGCTGGTCTATCCCGAGCGGGTTACGGGATTCGTCACGACGATGCTTGCGCATCACCGGCAGCAGGGGTACCTGCCGCTCTGGACGGCCTGGGGTCGCGAAACCCACACGATGATCGGCAACCCGGCCCTGCCCGTGATTGCAGATGCCGTCACCAAAGGCTTCGGTGGCTTCGATCGCAACGAGGCCTTGCGCGCGATGGTGGAGTCCTCGACGCAGGAGCGGCCTGGCGTGCCGGCCTGGGCGCAGAGTTCGTGGAAGCCTTACGTGCGTTACGGCTACCTGCCGTTCGACCTCGAGGGCGGTGAGGCCGTGTCGAAGACGATGGAGTACGGTTACGGCGACGACGCGGTGGCGCGTATCGCCCGTGCAGTCGGCGATACGGCGACCGCCGAGTCGTTCTCGCGGCGCGCCGATGGCTGGAAGCTGCTCTTCGACCCGTCAACGCGCGTCGTGCGTGGCAAGGACTCGCAGGGCCGCTGGCGTGAACCGTTTGACCCGCTGCGCCCGACGTCGCCGTTGAACAATCCCGGTGACTACACGGAAGCCAATGCCTGGCAGTACACGGCGACACCTGCGCTGCACGATCCGCTCGGATTTCGCGACGTGCTCGGAGGCCCGCAGGGCCTGGAAGAATGGCTCGACACGTTCTTCTCGTTGCCGCTGCCGAACCCCGACAAGCACCTCGGCCAGGAAGCGATGATCGGCCAGTACGCGCACGGCAACGAGCCGAGTCACCACATCGCCTGGCTGTACTCGTACACGGATGCGCCCGGCAAGGGCGAGCGCCTGGTCGAACGCATCGCGCGCGAGTTCTACACCGATCGTCCGGATGGCATCATCGGCAACGACGACTGCGGCCAGATGAGCGCGTGGCTCGTCTTCGCGACGCTGGGTTTCTATCCGGTGCAGCCGGCCAGTGGCACGTACGTGGCGGGGGTGCCTCTCGTGCCGAGTGCCAGGCTCCACTTCGCCGCCGGGCGCACTTTGTTCATCGAGCGCGCGAGCACCGGCGGCGCAATGCTGAATGGCAAGCCGGTGCCGCGCACTGCGATGCCGCACGCAGCGCTCGTGGCCGGCGGGACGCTGCGTCTCGGCCCGGACTGAACCTTACCTGACGGGCGTGCCGCATCGGCGCGGCACGGCTTCAGCGGCCCAGCAGGAACACGAGCGGCTGGTCGACACGCAGGCGCCAGGCCTTCTCGGAGTGCTCGGCACCTTCGAACTTGCGCGTGACCCAGTTCTGGCCTTCGACGTAGCCTGCCTGGCGCAGGATCGCGTCCGCCCGCTGCTGGTACGGCTCGTACAGGGCGTCGAGCGTGGTCGTGCCGTAGTCGAACCAGTACTTGTGCGTGGCCGGGTCGGGCAGGTGCGCGGCGAAGTCGTCGATGGCGATGCCGTTGCCGGCCGGCCAATGTGTCGAAACGCACCCGGCGCCGCCGAAGACGTCCGGGTACTGGCTCATCGCGTACTGCGAGATCAGGCCACCCATGCTCGAGCCCATCACGACGGTGTCGGCGCGACCGGGCAGCGTGCGGTACATGGCATCGATGAACGGCTTCAGTTCCTTGACCAGGAACTCGAGGTAGCGGTCCGAGATGATGTCCGCCGCGTCGAGATCCTCCGCGCCCGGCACGTTGAACTTGATCTTGCCGTGCACGGGCCGCTGCGGCATGTACTCGTCGCGACGCTTCGGCGTGTTCCAGACGCCGACGACGATCGCTTCGCGCACGGCGCCTTTCGTAATCAGGTCCGTCATCACCTCGTCGACGGCCCAGTCGACGTTGCCGTAGGACGTGGCCGGATCGAACAGGTTCTGGCCGTCGTGCATGTACAGCACGGGGTAGCGCTTTGCAGGATCCTTGCCGTAGCTCGGTGGCAGCCAGACGTCCACGTTGCGCTTGGCGACGTGGGCCGACGGCATGTCCGCGTAACGCACGACCGTGCCGGTGACGCCGGGTCCCGTGACCGGTACCGGAGCGGGCGCTGGTGCGCCCGTTGCAGCGTCCGCGGCGGCCACGGTGCTCAGGCCGAGCAGGAACAGCAGGACAACATTCGTGGCAGTCGGCATGGAGTCACCTCAGTGGAGCTCGAGGATGGTCGCGCTGCGCGCCGGCACGGCCACACCCTTGGCCAGTTCGTGTGACTGCCCAGACAGCACGTCCTTGCCCGTCGTCGCGGCGCCTATTGCTTCCTCGAAACGTTTCGTGTCGACGGTGCGTGCTTCGTCGCCGTTGTTCAGGATCACCATGATCGTCTGCGCGGGGTTGCGGCGGAAGTACACGTAGGTGCCGTCGGTCGGGACGTACTGCGTGAGCTTGCCGTCGCGGATGGCCGGCGCGGTGCGCCGCCAGTGCAGGAGCTTCCGCGTGTATTCCTGCATCGCACGCTCATCGTCGCTGAGACCCTGGCCGGTGAACGCGCTCTTGGCGTCGCCGGGCCAGCCGCCGGGAAAGTCGCTGCGGATGACGCCGTGGTCTTCGGTGCCCTTGTTGCTCATCTGCACTTCGGTGCCATAGAAAAGCTGCGGAATGCCGCGCGTCGTCAGCACGAACGCGAGCGCCATGCGGTCGAGATCGTGCCGCTCCCCCAGCGCGGTGAGCATCCGGCTCATGTCGTGGTTGTCGTGGAAGACGACGAGGTTGTAAGGATCGGCATAGATGCTGTCCTGCGCGAGCACCTTGTAGATGCGGCGCAGGCCCGTGCCCCAGCCTTCGGGTTCCTTGAGCCCCATCGCGACCGCTTCCTGCAGCGGGAAGTCGAACAGGCTCGGCAAATAGGAAACGTAGCCGTCCGGCGGGTTGCGACCGCGTTGCCAGTAGGCGACCGTGAACGGGTTCGAGCTCCATTCTTCGCCGACGATGTTGAGCTTCGGATATTCCTGCGTCACGCGGCGCGACCATTCCGTGAGGAAGGCGCGGTCCGAGTACGAATACGTGTCGACGCGAATTCCCGAGAGTCCGGCGTACTCGACCCACCAGAGGCTGTTCTGGATCAGGTATGTCGCCAGGTGCGGGTTGCGCTGGTTCATGTCCGGCATCGCCGCCACGAACCAGCCGTCCGAGAACGTGCGGCGATCCACTTCCGCGGCGTGGATGTCCTGCAGCGTCTCGCGCACGTGGCTGGTCGGCGAGAATGTACTGTCGTGATTGAACCAGTCCTTGCCCGGCAGGTCGCTCATCCACCAGTGCGCGGAGCCGCAGTGGTTCAGCACCATGTCCATGACCAGCCCGATGCCGCGCTTGCGCGCATCGGCCGCGAGACGGCGGTAGTCCTCGTTGGTGCCGAAACGCGGGTCCACCTTGTAGAAATCAGTGATCGCATAGCCGTGGTACGTGACCTCGGGCTGGTTGTTCTCCAGCACCGGGTTCAGCCAAAGCTGCGTGTAACCCATGCCCGCCAGGTAATCGAGACTGTTCGAAATGCCCTTGAGGTCGCCGCCGTGTCGGCCCAGCGGCTTCGACCGGTCGAGTCCGTCCGGCATGCCCTTGACCGTGTCGTTGGTCGGGTCGCCGTTGGCAAAGCGATCGGGAGTGACGAGGTAGATCGTGTCCTGGGGTCCGAAGCCCACGCGATCGACGGAGCCGGGCTCGCGTGCGTTCAGCACGTACGTCCGGCTCGCCGCCTTGGAGCGACCCTTGAGGAAGTCGATGCGGAACGAACCCGGCTTCGTGTCAGGCGCAATGCGCAGGTTCACGAACAGGTAGTTGGGGTTCTCGACGCGTTCCACGCCGGTGATCGAGACACCTGGATAGGCCAGCCGGGGCGCGAAGTCGGCGACGCGGTCGCCATGCACCAGCAGCTGCAGGCGGTCGTCCTTCATGCCGACCCACCATGACGACGGCTCGACCCGTTCGATCCGGTCGGCCGCGACCGCGGTCGTCGCAGCGAGCGCCAGAACGAGCACTGCCAGCCATCTGCTGAATATCGGCCTGAGCATCGGGAAGTCTCCTGGACGTGACGCGCAGTGAATCACCCCGGCCGCTCGGCCCACAAGGTCTTGCATACGTTTGCATTGAACGTTGGCCGCGAGCCGGCCAGCGGTTCATTGCTAGACTGCCTGCCGCTTCGGGGGGAACCGTCGATGAATCCCATAGTGCGCCGTGCCTCGTTCCTGTTCGCAACTCTGCTCGTTGCCATGACGGCAGTCGCGCAGCCGGCGACGGTTCGCTCGCCTGACGGCCAGACGACGGTCACCGTGGACGTCGACAAGAACGGTGCGCCCCGCTACGCGGTCGCGCGCAACGGCGTCGAAATCATGCCGGCCGGTTTCCTCGGCCTGCGCTTCCAGTCCCAGCCCGCCTTCGACGACGGCTTTCGCGTCGCGGATACCGCGACCTCGAGTCACGACGCCACCTGGGAGCAGCCTTGGGGCGAGCGTCGCTACGTGCGCGACCGCCACAACGAACTCCTCGTGAAGTTCGAATCCGCCAAGGGCGCCGCGCGCCAGTTCGGCGTGCGGATGCGCGTGTTCGATGACGGCCTTGGCTTCCGTTACGAAGTGCCGCAGCAGCCGGGCTATGAGGCCGTGAACATCACCGACGAGCTCACCGAATTCCGGCTCGACGACACGAAGAAGCAGGTCAAGGCGTGGTGGATTCCGGGACGCCGCTGGAACCGGTACGAGTACCTCTACAACAGCACGCCGCTCGCCGACGTGCCGATGGCGCACACACCGATGACGGTGCGGCTGCCCGATGGCACGCACTTGAGCTTTCACGAAGCCGCGCTCGTCGATTATGCCGCCTACGTGCTCGACCAGCGCCGGCCCGGCATCTTCCGTACCAGCCTCACCCCGTGGTCCGACGGCATCCGCGTCAAGACGCACACGCCGTTCAAGTCGCCGTGGCGCACGGTGCAGATCGCGCCGAATGCGGCGGCGCTGCTGAACTCCAGCCTGATCCTGAATCTGAACGAGCCGAACGTGCTTGGCGACGTCTCGTGGGTCGAGCCGGGCAAGTACGTCGGCATCTGGTGGGCGATGCACATCAACAAGGCCACTTGGGGCTCGGGCCCGAAACACGGCGCCACGACGGCAGAGACGAAGCGCTACATCGACTTCGCCGCGGCCAACGGGTTCAAGGGCGTCCTGGTCGAAGGCTGGAACGTCGGCTGGGACGGCGACTGGTTCTACAACGGCAAGCTGTTCAAGTTCACGCAGCCCTGCCCGGACTTCGACCTGAAGGCAGTCACCGACTACGCGCGCAGCAAGGGCGTGCGTCTCGTCGGCCACCACGAGACCTCGGGTGACGTGGGCAACTACGAGCCGCAGATGCCTGCGGCATTCGCGCTCTACGAGTCGATGGGAGTGCGACAGGTCAAGACCGGCTACGTGGCGGATGCGGGCGACATTCGTCGCCTCGACGGGAACGGCGTCGAACTGCACGAATGGCACGACGGCCAGTTCCAGGTCGATCACCACTTGCGCGTGCTGCGCGAAGCGGCGAAGCACAAGATCAGCATCAATGCGCACGAGCCGGTGAAGGACACGGGCCTGCGCCGCACGTACCCGAACTGGATTTCGCGCGAGGGCGCGCGCGGCCAGGAATACAACGGTTGGGGCGACCCGGTGAACCCGGCCGAGCACGTGGCGATCCTGCCGTTCACGCGCATGCTGTCCGGCCCGATGGATTACACGCCCGGGATCGTCGACCTCGACGGCTACGACCCGAAACATCGGGTGCAGCACACGCTTGCCAAGGAGCTGTCGTTGTACGTCGTGCTCTACAGCCCGGTGCAGATGGCGGCCGACCTGCCCGAGAACTACGCCAAGCACCTGGAGGCGTTCCAGTTCATCAAGGACGTGCCGACCGACTGGGACGAAAGCATCGGTCTCGCCGGCGAGGTCGGCGACTTCGTGGCCGTGGCGCGCAAGCAGCGCGGCAAGCCCGACTGGTTCCTCGGCGCGCTGACCGACGAGAATCCGCGGCAGTTGTCGCTGAAGCTCGATTTCCTCGAGCCGAAGGCACGCTACGTGGCCGAGATTTATCGTGACGGTCCCCAGGCCGACTGGAAGACGCGTCCCTACGACCTGGTGGTCGAGAAACGCAACGTGACGGCGGCGGACACGCTCGATCTCGCGCTGGCGGGCAGTGGCGGGGCCGCCATCCGGTTCAAGCAGGAGTGACGCCTTGAAGATCCGCATTCTCTTGGTGATCGTTTCGCTGGTGGCCAGCGTGCTGATCGGACTCGCGCTTGCATCGCGGGACGGGGGTACGGCCGGCAAGCCGGAGGACGACGGCATCGTCATTGGCCTGTCGCTTGACACGCTCAAAGAGGCCCGCTGGCAGGCCGACCGCGACATGTTCGTGAAACGCGCGGGCGAACTCGGCGCCAAGGTGCGCGTGCTCGCCGCCAACAGCGACGACACCGTGCAGATCAGCGACGTGGAGAAGCTGATCACCAACAAGGTCGACGTGCTGGTGATCGTGCCCCACGACGGCACGGCGATGGCCAAGGGCGTCAAGATGGCGCACGACGCAGGCATCCCCGTGATCGCCTACGACCGCATCATTCGCGACAGCGACCCCGACCTCTACGTGAGCTTCGACAACGAGCGCGTGGGCGAACTGCAGGCGAAGTTCCTGGTCGATCACTTGCCGACGCCGGGCAAGGGCCGCATCGTCCGCATCTATGGCGCCAAGACGGACAACAACGCCGCGCTGTTCAAGCGCGGGCAGGATCGAGTCCTCGAGCCCCTGATCAAGAGCGGCGACATCGAGGTTCTGCACGAAGACTGGGCCGAGGACTGGAAGCCCGAGAACGCCAAGCGCATCGTCAATGCCGCGATCACCGCCAACGGCCCGCGCATCGACGCCGTCCTGGCGAGCAACGACGGCACCGCGGGCGGCGCCATCCAGGCGCTGAGCGAAGAGGGTCTCGCGGGCAAGGTGCTCGTCACCGGCCAGGATGCAGAAACCGTGGCCTTGCAGCGCATCGCTGTAGGCACGCAGGCCATGACGATCTACAAGCCGCTGCGCACGCTGGCGAGCGGCGCCGCCGAGCTTGCAGTGCAGATGGCGACCCGTCGTGTGGTCGTCGCCGGCAAGTCGGTCGACAACGGCCATGGCCAGGTACCGTCCGTCCTCTTCGACGCTGTCACCGTCACGCGCGACAACATTCTCGACACCGTGGTGCGCGACGGCCAGGCGAGCTATGACGACGTCTACCGTGGCATTCCGGATGCCCAGCGACCGCCGCGCCCATGAGCGATAGCGCCGTCCTCGCTGCCCGCTCGGTCACCAAGCGCTTCGGCGCGGTGACGGCGCTGGCCGACGTCAGCTTCGATCTGCGTGCCGGCGAAATCCATGCGCTCTGCGGCGAGAACGGCGCGGGCAAGTCCACGCTGATCAAGCTGCTGTCGGGTGTGCATCCCCATGGCAGCTACGAAGGCGAAATCCTCGTCGACGATCAACCGGCTGAATTCCGTTCGACGCGTGACGCCGAGCGCGCCGGAATCGCGATCATCCACCAGGAACTCGCGCTGTTCCCGGACATGACGGTCGGCGAGAACCTGTTCCTGGGCGCATTTCCACGGCGGTTCGGCCGCATCGACTGGGATCGCGTCTACGCGCAGTCCTCGGCGACGCTCGCCGACTGTGGCATCCAGCTCGATCCCGCGACGCGCGTCGGGGACCTCGGCATCGGTCAACAACAGCTGGTCGAGATCGCACGTGCCATCGCGCGCAAGCCTAAAGTATTGGTGCTGGACGAACCCACGGCCGCGCTCTCCCGCACCGAGATCGACACCTTGCTGGCGCAACTGCGACGACTGCGCGAGCGCGGCGTGGCCTGCGTGTTCATCTCGCACAAGCTCGACGAGGTGTTTGCGATCGCCGACCGCATCACCGTCCTGCGCGACGGCTCTGCCCAGGGCACGCTCGACGCATCAGGCACGGACGCCGACGAAATAATTCGTCGCATGGTCGGGCGACGCATCGAAGATCACTACCCGCGGCGTCAACCCACCCACGGGCGCACGCTGCTGGCCTTGCGCGGCGTAGACGTCGATCCGCCCAATGACGGCGGCGTCGCATTGCGCGGGATCGATCTCGAAGTCCGGGCCGGCGAGGTGCTGGGAATCGGCGGCCTCATGGGCGCTGGGCGCACCGAGTTGCTGATGCACCTGATGGGGCTCTGGGGCAAGCGTCGTGCCGGCAAGGTCGAGCTCGACGACAAGGAATTTTCCGCAACTCATCCGCGCGCAGCGCTCGCACGCGGGCTGGCCATCGTCACCGAGGATCGCAAGCGCTATGGACTCGTGCTGCCACAGGGCGTCACGTTCAACCTGTCGCTGTCTTCGTTGAACAGCCTGCGTCGCGGAGTGTTCATCGACCGCGATCGCGAGGTGGCCCGTACCCGGACGATCGCCGACGAATTGCGGATCAAGGCGCAGACGCTCGAGCAACCGGTCGGCACGTTGTCGGGCGGCAACCAGCAGAAAGTGGTGCTCGGCAAGATGCTGCTGACGCAACCCAAGGTGCTGCTGCTCGACGAGCCGACGCGCGGCATCGACGTCGGCGCCAAGCTCGAGGTGTACGAGCTCATCAACCGGCTGACCGCAGCCGGCCAGGCGATCGTGCTCGTTTCGAGCGAACTCGGTGAACTGCTGGGGATGAGCGATCGCATCGTGATGCTCTGCGAAGGTCGCGTCGGCGGCACGTTCGAGCGTTCGGAGGCGACCCAGGAAAGGTTGCTGGCCGCGGCCATGGGCCGCCTGGAGCGCGCGGCATGAACCGTTTCGCCACCCGTGAGCTCTCGATGCTCGTCGCGCTGGTTGCGATCTGGGCCTTCTTTGCGTGGCAGGAGCCCGTGTTCCTGTCGGCGCGCAACCTGTCCCTGCTCTCCGTGGAACTTGCCGTCACTGCCGTGCTGGCCCTCGGCATGCTCGTCGTGCTGTTGCCGGGGCAGATCGACCTGTCGGCCGGTAGCGGCGTGGGGCTCGCGGGCGCCGTCGCTGCCGTGCTCGTGTTCTGGCACGACGTGCCCGCTCCCGTTGCCATCTTGATCGCAACGATCGGCGCGGTGCTGGTCTGGTCGGCGATGGGAGCGTTGATCGCGATCGAGCGCATTCCCGCCTTCATCATGACGCTCGGCGGCCTGCTGGTCTTCCGCGGCTTGCACTGGCTGGTGATCGAAAACCAGACCGTGCCCGTGGTCGAAGGCGGCAGCCAGAACGTGTACTCGCTGCTCACGACTTATTACCTGCCGGACGTCGCCGGTTACGTGCTGGCCGGCCTGGCGGTGGCCGCGATCGTTGCGTCGGCCCTCAACGCGCGCAAACGTCGGCAGTCCCATGGCTTTCCGGTGGACGACGGCGAGCTCACGTTCCTGAAGCTCTTCGTGCTCGCGCAGTTCGTGTTCCTGGTCGTCATCGTCACCAACGGCTACCGCGGCGTGCCGATCGCACTGGTGATCCTCGGTCTCGTCGCGGTGCTGGTTCACCAGCTGGTCACGAACACGCCCTTCGGCCGCTACCTCTACGCAATCGGCGGCAACGAAGAGGCCGCGGCAGTCTCCGGCGTGCCGGTGCGCAATACCATCATCGGCGCCTACGCGATCATGGGCGGCATCGTGGCCCTGACCGGTTTCATGCAAACCGCATATTCCGGCGCATCGACATCCACCGTTGGCTCGCTGATGGAACTCGACGCGGTCGCGGCCTGCGTGATCGGCGGCACGAGCCTGCGGGGCGGGCGTGGCACCGTGCTCGGCGTGCTGTTCGGTGCGTTGATCATGGCGAGCCTGCTCAATGGCATGACCTTGATGGCGGTCTCACCGGAGGCGAAGTACATTGCGCGCGGCGCGGTGCTCGCACTGGCCGTGTGGCTCGATCTTCGACTTGGAAAGGGCAGATAGTGCGCAAGCAAAAGCCGACGCTGAATTTCTGGCAGATCTGGAACATGTGCTTCGGATTCCTCGGAATCCAGTTCGGCTTCGCTTTGCAGAACGCGAACGTCAGCCGCATCTTCCAGTCCCTGGGTGCGTCGATCGACGACCTGCCGATCCTCTGGCTCGCGGCGCCGGTCACCGGGCTGATCGTGCAGCCAATCATCGGCTACATGAGCGACCGCACGTGGGGCCGTCTCGGCCGCCGGCGTCCGTACTTCCTGGTCGGCGCGCTGCTCGCCACGGTGGCACTGGTGGTGATGCCGAACAGCCCGTACCTATGGGTCGCGGCAGGCATGCTGTGGATACTCGACGCGTCAATCAACGTGTCGATGGAGCCGTTCCGCGCGCTCGTCGGCGACATGCTGCCCGACCGGCAGCGTTGCCGCGGCTACTCGATGCAGAGCTGGTTCATCGGTGTCGGCGCGGTCGTGGCGTCCGCGCTGCCGTGGATCCTCACGAACCTGTTCGACGTGAGCAACGTCGCTGCCACCGGCGAGTTGCCGCAGTCCGTGAAGCTCGCGTTCTATCTCGGCGCCGTTGCGTTCCTTGGCGCGGTGCTGTGGACCGTCTTCAGCACGCGGGAGTATTCGCCGGTAGAGCTCGCTGAGTTCGACGAGCGAGCCAGTGAGCAGGTTGCCGGTATGGAGCGGCACGCGCGTACACCCGAGTGGTATCGCCAGTCCGCGGCTGCCTGGATCGTCATGGGCTCGGCATTCGCTGCCGCCGTCGCGATTTTCGGCTGGGACAAGCAGCTTTACGTGCTCGGTTGCGGGCTCGTGGCCTTCGGCCTGCTGCAGCTCGTCGTTGCGTCACGCCAGGGCCGCGGCGCCACCGAGGGCATGCTGCACAACGTGATCAACGACCTGTACCTGATGCCGCAGGTGATGCGGCAGCTGGCGGTCGTGCAGTTCCTGTCGTGGTTCGCGCTGTTCGCGATGTGGATCTACACCACGGCGGCAGTCACCGAACACCACTACGGCACGACCGATGCGGCCTCCGCGGCCTACAACGAGGGAGCGAACTGGGTCGGCATCCTGTTCGCGGCTTACAACGGCTTTGCCGCGCTCGCCGCGCTGTTCATCCCGAAGCTCGCCGAAGCGCTCGGCCGCCGCAAGGCGCACCTGGTCTGCCTGTGGTTCGGTGCGCTTGGCCTGGTTTCGATCCGCTTCATCGAGGATCCGCGGTTGCTGCTGGTGTCGATGATCGGCGTCGGCATCGCCTGGGCCGCCATCCTCTCGCTGCCATACGCGATGCTGTCGCAGGCAGTGCCGATGAAGAAGATGGGAATCTACATGGGGATCTTCAATTTCTTCATCGTGATCCCGCAGATTCTCGCAGCCAGCGTGCTCGGCATCCTGGTGCGCGCGCTGTTCGGCGGCCACAGCGTCAACGCGCTGGCGCTCGGTGGATTGCTGTTGTTCCTCGCGGGCCTGGCGGCGTTGCGCGTGGATGACCAGGAGGACCGGAGCTAGCCGCCGTCAATCGAAGCCGGGGACGCGCTTCGTCCTGAGCGAGCGCCAGGTGCGTTCGAGCTTCTCGATCAGTTCCGGCCCCTGCCGCATCGCCACGCCCACCGACAGCGCGTCGATGATCGCCAGCTGCGCCAGCCGCGTCGTCATCGGCGTGTAGATGTCGGTGTCCTCGTCGACGGAAATCTCGATCGGCACGCTGGCGAGCCGCGCCAGCGGCGACGAGGGTGCCGTTATCGCGATGACGCTGGCGCCGGCTTCGAGCGCCAACTCGACGCTCGATATCAGGTCGATCGTGCGTCCCGTGCTCGAAATCGCGACCACCACGTCCTCCGGCCCCAGCATGGTCGCGGCCATGCCGTGCAGGTGGGCGTCCGCATAGGCGGTGGCGACGATCCCCAGTCGAAAGAACTTGTGGCGCGCATCGGCGGCGACGATGCCTGAACTGCCGAGGCCGTAGAATTCCAGGCGTCTTGCGCCTGCAAGCAGCGCGACGGCCTCTTCCATGCGCGCCGGATGCAATTGGGTGCGCACTTCGAGCAGCGTCCGCGCCGACCGTTCGAGCACCTTGCCGGCGATCTCTACCGCGGCGTCGTCGGGGCCCACTGCCGTCGGCAGGAACAAGGCGCCGCTGGCGATGCTCTGGGCGAGGCGCAGGCGAAAGCTCTGGAAGCCATCCAGCCCGATCGACCGGCAGAAGCGGATCACGGTCGGCTCGCTGACGCCTGCGCGCTCGGCCACCTGCATCAACGACTGGCCGAGCACCCATGAAGGCTCCGCGAGCACGAGCGCGGCGACCTTTGCTTCCGCAGGGGTGAGGTCGACCTGCGCGGCCGCCACTCGACGCAACAGTTCGACGCGATCTGTCGTGGTGCCGCGGTCTTCGGTCTCAGGGGGCATGGTAGATCTCCAACGGAACCCGGCGCTGCTCCAGCAGGGCTCGCACCGGCATCTCGAGTGCGCTGCCGGGGCAGGACGCGCGCCGCAGCGTTGCGAGCTTGGAGTCGCCGGTGACGTGCAGGACCAGCAAGTCCGTATCGAGCATGGTCGGCAGCGTGAGGCTGAGCCTGGCTTTGGGCTCCGTCGGGGCGACGCCTTCGACGACGTCCGTCGTGGTCGAAAGATCCAGCGCCGCTGCGAGCCGTGGCATATCGGGAAACAGCGAGGCGAAGTGCCCGTCGTCACCCATGCCGAGAATGACTGCGGCAAACGGTCGCGGGAATCCCGCGAGCGCGGCGTTCCAGCGCGCAGCGGCGTCGGTCGTGGTTGCATCGATTTCGATCAGTGCCGCGGCTGCCGCCGGAGTGTTCGCAAAGGCGTCACGCACGAAGCGCAGATTGCTGGCGGGATCGTCCGCCGGCACGCAGCGCTCGTCGGCGAGCGTCACGCACACGTTCGACCAGTCGAGGTCGCGCGTTGCTAGTTCGCGGAGGAAGGCTGCAGGCGTGCGACCGCCCGACACGACCAGGCCCGCCGCACCGTGCGCGGCAAGCCGGCGCGTGAGTGCAGCGGCGACGTCGTTGGCGAGATTGCGCGCGAGTGACGCGCCGCTCGAGAAGGCGTGATGGGCCACCGTCAGATTTCCTCGTGCCACTCGAAGCCGTCGCGCGCGATCAGCGAGGCTGCCGCCGCCGGTCCCCAGGTGCCCGCGGCGTAGGGGCGCGGGCCGTCGAGGTCGGCGTCCCAGGCGGCGCGGATCGGATCGATCCAGCGCCAGGCCGCGTCGACTTCGTCGCGACGCATGAAGAGCGTGAGGTTGCCCTGGATCGCGTCACCCAGCAGTCGTTCGTAGGCATCGAGACGGCGCGACTTGAACGAATCGGTGAGGTCGAGCCCGAGATCGACCGGCTTCAGGCGCATCGCCTCGCCCGGGCGCTTCGCCAGGATACGCAGCGTGATGTGCTCTTCGGGCTGCAGCCGGATCACCAGGCGATTGGGGGGCTGTGTCGAAGCCAGTCCGTCGAAGATCGAATGCGGCACCTGCTCGAACGTGACCACGATTTCCGCGAGGGCATCCGGCAGGCGCTTGCCCGTGCGCAGGTAGAACGGCACGCCGGCCCAGCGCCAGCTGTCGATGTCCACGCGCATCGCCACGAATGACTCGGTCGCACTGTCGGTCGCGACGCCCTTCTCGTCGAGGTATCCCGGCACGTTCTGGGTGCCGATGACGCCCGTGCGGTACTGGCCGCGCACGGTGTTGCGCATCGCATCAGTCCCGGTCATCGGCCTCAGCGCACGCAGCACCTTCAGTTTCTCGTCACGAACGGCGTCGGGCGTGGCCGAGACCGGAGGTTCCATGGCGATGATGCAGAGCAGCTGCAGCAGGTGGTTCTGCACCATGTCGCGGAGAGCGCCGGTGCGGTCGTAGAAATCGGCGCGCGTCCCGACGCCGAGTTGCTCGGCCACCGTGATCTGCACGTGCCGGATGCGATCCCGGCGCCAGAGCGGCTCGAACAGCGCGTTGCCGAATCGCAGCGCAATCAGGTTCTGCACCGTCTCCTTGCCGAGGTAATGGTCGATGCGGAAGATCTGGTGTTCCTGGAAGCTCGCAGCCACCACTTCGTTGATCCGGTTGGCGGACTCGGTGTCGGATCCGAGCGGCTTCTCGAGCACGATCCGGGACGTAGCCGTGACGACCCCCGCGTTTTTCAGTTCGCTGCAGACGACTTCGAACAGGCCGGGTGCGGTGGAGAGAAAGAAAACGCGGACAACGGAGGCGCGAGGAGCGAGCGCCGTGGCCAACGCCTCGTAGTCCGCGTGCGCGGTGGCATCGACGCGCAGGTAGCTCAGGCGGGCCGCGAAATCCTTCCAGCTGGCATGATCGAATTCGTCGCCGACGCGTTTCCGGCACGACTGTTCGGCCTGGGCGGCGAATTCCTCGCGCGTCATCGCCGTGCGTGCAATGCCGATGATGCGGGCACCGGGCGCCATGTCTCCCGAAACGTGCCGCCGGTAGAGGCCGGGCAGGAGCTTGCGCATCGCAAGGTCGCCAGTTCCCCCGAACAGGACGAGGTCGAAGTCGGGCAGGACCTGGGGCGATCCGGGCGTCACGCTGGGGGCGTCGATCATCGGTTTCCTTTTGTAGTAAAACTACATTTTTGTGAATCCTACCCGTCCAATCGTTCGTCTGCACGTTAAATCTAAGTTATTGATAAAGCGGTAAAAGAATACGTATTCATTGCAGATATGTAGTTGCGCTACGTGATTCGTGTAGCATTCCGTTCAAATCGGCCCCCTGCCGACGGTAGTACCCGACCATGGTCGACTCCTCGCCGACGCTGAATCCCGTCCTCGCCGCCGTGACCGAGCGCATCGCAGAGCGCAGTCGCGAGTCGCGCGAGGCGTACCTGGCGCGCATCGACGCGGCCAGCGGCACGGGCGTCTCGCGCTCGCGGCTCGGCTGCACGAACCTCGCGCACGCCTTCGCGGCATCGGGGCCCGGCGACAAGGAAGGCCTCAAGGCGCTGGCGTGGCCGAACCTCGCGATCGTCTCCGCGTACAACGACATGCTCTCGGCGCACCAGCCGCTCGAACGCTATCCCGCCCTGATCAAGCGCGCCGCGCGTGAGGCGGGTGCGGTGGCGCAGTTCGCCGGCGGCGTGCCGGCGATGTGCGACGGGGTGACGCAGGGCCAGCCCGGCATGGAGCTGTCTCTATTCAGTCGCGACGTGATCGCCATGTCGACCGGCGTCGCGCTAGCGCACGACGCGTTCGATGCCGTGCTCTGTCTCGGCGTGTGCGACAAGATCGTGCCCGGCCTGCTGATCGGCGCCCTGGCGTTCGGGCACCTGCCGACCGTGTTCGTGCCCGCGGGCCCGATGCCGTCAGGCTTGCCGAACGCCGACAAGGCGCGGATCCGGCGCGAGTACGCGGAGGGGAAGGTCGGCCGCGACGCGCTGCTCGAAGCCGAAATGCAGAGCTACCACTCGGCCGGCACCTGCACCTTCTACGGCACCGCGAACAGCAACCAGTTCCTGATGGAAGTCATGGGGTTGCACATGCCGGGCGCCGCGTTCGTCAATCCCGGCACGCCACTGCGCGATGCGCTCACCGTCGCCGCGACGCGGCGCGCTGCGTCGATCACCGCGCTGGGAACCGAGCATCGACCGCTCGGCCGCATCGTCGACGAGCGTGCCATCGTCAACGCGATCGTCGCGCTGCTGGCCACCGGCGGCTCGACCAATCACACGATTCACCTCGTGGCGATCGCCGCGGCGGCTGGCATCCGCATCGACTGGAACGATTTCGACGCGCTGTCGCACGTGGCGCCGCTGCTGGCGCGCGTCTACCCCAACGGCAAGGCGGACGTGAACCAGTTCCAGGCGGCTGGCGGCACGGGGTTCGTCATCCGTGAATTGCTTGCCGCCGGGCTGCTGCACGGGGACGTTGAAACCATCGTCGGCACCGGCCTCGCAGCCTATACGCAGGAGCCCTGGCTCGACGGGGGCGTGCTGCGCTGGCGCCCTGCGCCGGAGGTCAGCGGCGACGAAAACATCGTCCGTCCCGTCGCGCGTCCGTTCAGCGCAGACGGCGGCCTGCGGTTGATGCGCGGCAACCTCGGTCGGGCCGTGGTCAAGACGTCGGCGCTGCAGCCCGAGCATTTCGTGATCGAGGCGCCCGCGATCGTGTTCGAGGACCAGTCCGAACTGCTGGCGGCCTTCAAGGCAGGCAAGCTCGCGCGCGATTTCGTGGCCGTCGTTCGCTTCCAGGGGCCGCGGGCAAACGGCATGCCCGAGCTGCACCAGATGACGCCGGCGCTCACTTCGCTGCTGGGCCGCGGGTTCAAGGTCGCACTGATCACCGACGGCCGCATGTCGGGTGCCTCGGGCCCGGTGCCCGCGGCCATTCACCTCACTCCCGAAGCGGACGCAGGCGGACCGCTCGCTCGCGTACGGACCGGCGACGTGATCCGCTTCGACGCGCACGCAGGGACGCTCGAATTGCTGGGAACCGACGCGCGCTGGCTCGAACGCCCTCCCGCCAAAGTCACGTACGATTCACGCGTCGGCACGGGGCGAGAGCTTTTCGCCGGTTTCCGTCGCCTGGTTGGCGACGCCGAAAGCGGCGCGCTGTGCTGCATCGCGCAGCGTCTCTGAACTGAGGGAACGATGTCCTTGCGTAAGTTGCTGCAGCGAGCTCCGGTGATTCCGGTCCTGACGATCGACGATGTTGCGCATGCCGTGCCCCTGGCCGAGGCACTCGTCGCCGGCGGTCTCACGGTGCTCGAAGTGACGCTGCGCACGCCGGCCGCGCTCGACGGCATTCGCGCGATGCGTGCGGCTGTTCCGAACGCGGTGATCGGTGCGGGCACCGTCATCAACGCTGCCCAGTTCGCTGCCGCAGCCGCTGCCGGCAGCCAGTTCGTCGTGTCTCCCGGGTGTTCGCCTTACCTCGTCGATGCGGCGAAGGATCACGGCATTCCGCTGTTGCCGGGCGCGACGACGCCGACGGAAATCATGGCCGCGCTCGATGCCGGCATCGACACACTCAAGTTCTTCCCGGCCGCGCAGTCCGGTGGTGCAGCGATGCTCAAGGCGCTGGCCGCGCCATTGCCCAACGTCGCCTTCTGCCCGACCGGCGGCATCACGCTCGCGAATGCGCCTGACTACCTGGCGCTGCCGAACGTGCTCTGTGTCGGCATGTCGTCGATCGTGACGAAGGCATGGCTGGCAGCCGGTGACTGGGCCGCAATCCGCAACGCGGCGAGCGAGGCTGTGAAACTCGCGCCGAGACTACGCGCTGGCTGAACCGCCGCAGGAACCGCGGACCACGAGCTTCGGCTCGATCAGCGCGGAATCGACGGGCTCGCCCGAGGTCATTTTCAGCAGGTTGTCGACGAGCATTTCGGCCGCGCGATGCGTGTCCTGCTGCACGGTCGTCAACGGCGGAATGTAGTGCGCCGCCGCGGCGATATCGTCGAAACCCACCACGGCCACGTCGCCCGGCACCGACCGGCTCCGGTCGCGCAGTGCACCGATCGCGCCCATTGCGATGAGGTCGCTCGCGGCGAAGATCGCATCGAAGGGCGCGCCCGACTCGAGCAGGGCCGACGCCGCTTCGTACCCCGCCTGCTCGCTCGACTGCGCTTCCACCGAAAGGCGCGAATCGGGCTCGATGCCTGCCTCGCGCAGCGCCCGTTCGTAGCCGCTGAAGCGAGCCTGGAACTCGGGCCAGCGATCGGATGAACTGCCGAGGTACGCGATGCGCTTGCGCCCGAGGCGCAGCAGGTGGCGTGTCGCCTGCAGTCCGCCAGCCGTGTTGTCGGTGCGCACGTAGCGGCCGGGCGTGCCGTCCACGTCCGGCCCCCAGATGACGAAATTCGCGCCCGCGTCGGCCAGCTTCTGCAGCCGCGGCATCGAGGAGATGTAGTCGCCGTAGCCCAGCAGGATCAGGCCGTCGGCGCGATTGCTGAGCTGGTATTCAGTGTGCCAGTCGTCGCTCAATTGCTGGAAGGACACGAGCAGGTCGAGGCTCCGCCGGGCCGTCGCGCGCGTGATGTGACCTAGCATCGACAGGAAAAACGGGTTGATCTGTCCGTCCTCGGACGACTCTTCGAACAGCAGCAAGGCCAGCGTGTTCGAGCGGCGAGTGCGCAGTCCCGCCGCGCGGCGATCCGTGCGATAGCTGAGCTGCTGCGCGATCGATGCGATGCGCTCACGGGTCTCCTGTCGCACCAGCGGGCTGTTGCGCAGCGCGCGCGACACCGTAGCCTGGGAAACTTCCGCGAGGCGGGCGATGTCGCGTGATGTCGGCCGGGTGCTCTTCATCGATCCCCCAGGAAGCGGGCGCACGCTAGCATGCGCCCGGTAGGGCATCAACGACCCGACGCCTGGCCTTCAGCGGCGGGTGATACGGTCGTCCTCCAGCTGCCAGACGCCGCGGCCGTCGGTGCAGGCGACCGTGCGGCCTTCGCTCAGGCCGAAGGAGCCGTGGGCGATGAGCCGGAACTGGCGGCACCCGTCATCGCCATGCTGCGCGTCGAGCGGGGTCAGCTGGTAGGTCACGCGCGTGTTGGGATTGGTCCACTTGACGCTCTGGCCATAGTCCGCGAGTTCGAGGGCGTGGCCGACACAGGAGCGATCGGTCTTGTCCATGCGCCGCCCGATCTCGGAGCCGATGGCCGCGCCGACGACCGTACCGACCACGATGGCCACGTTGCGCTCGGTGCTGCCCTTGGCGACCTCGCCGCCGATCGCACCGCCTGCCACTCCACCGACGATACCCCCGAGCACCTGGCCGATCTGCCCGCGATCACACGAGCCGGCGCGCACGCCATAGTCGTAGTTCCAGTCGCGGCCGCTGTAGCCGGCATAGGCCGGATCGTTCTTCTTGCGCCACCCGTGCGCAGGCGCCCAGGCGGGCGGCGTCGCGAGCGCAGCGCACGGCAGGGCCAGGAGCAGCGCGATCCCCGCGCGTTGCGCCAATGCTGTGAACGATGGCATCAAAACCTCCTCGGCTCGTCAGCGATCGAGTCCTGGTTGGACACGCCGCGAACGCTAACGCTCCCGGCGCATCGCGACACGACGCACGCGCCAATGAGTGACTCCCGTCACGCGTGCGAGTAGCGTTAAGTCAAAGACGCAGGACCTGCGCCATGCCTACCCTGCTGCCAGCCTGCGATTGATTCAGGGCCGATAGGACGTCTAATCCTTGACCCACCTGCCACGGGGCGGTGCGGCTGACCGAATTTCTTCAAGGATTTCAGCTAGATGCCATCGATCCGCAAGGCCCTCGCTCGCTTTTCGCCGTGGCTCACCATCGTGGGGGTCTACCTGGCGCTCGGCCTGCTCAGCCGGACCTTCCTCTGGGCCAAGTTCGGCATCGAGGCCGATGTCGGGGCCTCCCGGCTGCCGTACATCCTGACGGCGGGCTTCATCAACGACCTGGTGGAGAGCCTGTACCTGTTCGCGCCGTTCGCGCTCTACATCCTGCTGGTGCCGGATCGCTGGTTCCGGACGACCGCCAACCGCGTGCTCCTGTACGGCGCCACTGCCGCGACGATCGCAGGATTGATCTACCTGACCGCGGCGGAATACTTCTTCTTCGAGGAGTTCGACGCCCGCTTCAACATCGTCGCATACGACTACCTCGCGTATCCGACCGAAGTGTTCATCGATATCTGGGATGCGTACCCGGTGATGAAGGTGCTCGGCGTCGCGGTATCGCTGGCCGCGCTGGCGGTCTACTTCCTGCGCCACTCGATCAAGCCCGGGTTCGACCACGTCGTCCGGTTCCGCGAGCGGCTGGTCGCGTTCGTGCCGTACGCGCTCGTGCTGGCCCTCGCCGTCACTTTCTACATGACCAACGCCTTGTCGCTGTCGTCGAACCGCGTCGAAAACGAGCTGGTGCAGAACGGCCACAGCAGCTTCTTCCGCGCAGCGCGCACCAGCGACATCGACTACGAGGCGTACTACGCGAGCGCCAAGCCCGCGGACAACCTGGAACTGCTGGAAAAGCAGCTGGCGGCCGACGGCGCGCCGTTCACGCAGCTGGCGGAAGGCAAGATCAACCGGCTGCATGCGGCCCGGCCCGAAGGCCTCGGCAGGCTCAACGTCGTCGTCGTATCGAGCGAGTCGTTCGGCGCCGAGTTCAGCAAGCTGCATGGCGCGGAAAAGGACTGGACGCCGAACTTCGATTCCTACGCGAAGCAGGGGCTCTGGTTCGCCAACACCTACGCCTCCGGCACGCGCACCGTGCGGGGCCTGGAAGCGATTACCTCGTCGTTCCCGCCGATCCCGACCGTCTCGATCCTGCGCCGGCCGGGCAACCAGGGCATCGGCAGCTGGGGCAAGGTCATGAACGACCTCGGCTACCAGAGCAGCTTCCTCTACGGTGGCTACGGCTACTTCGACGACATGAACAGGTTCTTCTCGGGGAACGGGTTCCAGGTGCTCGACCGCACGGACATCGAAAACATCCGCTTCGAGAACGTCTGGGGCGTCGCCGACGAAGACCTGTTCGACCGCGCGATCCAGCACTACGGCGAGCAGTACAAGGACGGCAAGCCGTTCTTCTCGGTCATCATGACGACGTCGAACCACAAGCCGTTCACGTTCCGTCCCGGCCTCGAGCAGGAAGGCATCAAGCCCGAGGGTGGCGGCCGCCAGGCGGGCGTGCGCTACGCCGACTATGCGCTCGGCTATTTCCTGCGCGAGGCTGCCAGGCAGCCGTGGTTCGACGACACGATCTTCGTCGTGGTCGCCGATCACGGTGCGCGCGTCTACGGCAAGGCCGAGATTCCGCTCGAGACGTACGAAATCCCCTTGATGATCTACTCGCCGAAGCACATCGCGCCGCGCCAGGTCGACACGCTGATGACGCAGATCGACATCGCGCCGACCGTGCTCGGCCTGCTCGGGATGCAGTACGAGGCGCCGTTCTTCGGCATCGACGCGCTGCACGAGCGGCCGGATCACGCGCGCATTGCGCTGTTCAGCCACAACCACGACGTGGCGATCCTGCGCGACAACCAGCTCGTGGTGCTCGGCCTCGGCAAGACCCACCAGTCCCTGACCTACGACCCGGTGGCGAAAACCTTCAAGCCGCGCGCGGACGATGTGGCCCTGCAGGACCTGGGCGTCGCGTATTTCCAGACCGCGTCCGACCTGTTCAAGACGAACCGCTACAACTGAATTAAGCTCTCGCCCTGACCAATCACCACGGGAGTGAGCGACATGGGCAAGGGCATGGATCGAAAGAAGGAAACGAAGAAGAAGCCGGCGAAGTCGAAGGACGAGAAGCGCGCCGAGAAGAAAGCCAAGAAGGCCTGAGTGAGGCCTTCGGGGTGACGGTCGTGCTGGCCGGTCACCCCGCCGGCGCGCCGGGCGGGTTCACCGGCCCGGTTTGCGCTTCGGACCGGTCGGGCGTCGTGGCGCTGCGGTCGGCACACGCGGCAAGCCCGTGTGCTGGGTGCGGAACGGCTGCGTAGCTTGCGCCTTCGCCGCCGGCTGCGATCGCGTCGGCGATGCCGCGGTCTTGCCGGGCTTCCGATGACCTTCGTGCGCACGTCCCGTGCCGATCGGCTGGTACGTCGGCACCAGCTGGTTGCGGCCATTGCCGATCAGGTCGGAGCGCCCCATCTGCCGCAGCGCTTCGCGCAGCAGCGGCCAGTTGTTCGGATCGTGATAGCGCAGGAACGCCTTGTGCAGCCTGCGCTGCCGCGTGCCCTTCGGGATGACGACGTCCTCGGAGGTGCGCGTCACCTTGTGCAGCGGATTCTTGCCCGAGTGGTACATCGCCGTGGCGGTCGCCATCGGTGACGGCAGGAAAGCCTGCACCTGGTCGGCGCGGAAACCGTTGCGCTTGAGCCAGAGCGCGAGCTCCAGCATGTCTTCGTCGCGGGTGCCCGGGTGCGCCGCGATGAAATACGGGATCAGGTACTGCTCCTTGCCCGCTTCCTTCGAGAACTTGTCGAAGAGCTCCTTGAAGCGATCGTACGTGCCGACGCCCGGCTTCATCATTTTCGAGAGCGGGCCTTCCGCCAGCGCTTCGGGCGCGATCTTGAGGTAGCCGCCCACGTGGTGCTGCGCCAGCTCCTTCACGTACTCGGGCGACTCGATCGCCAGGTCGTAGCGCACGCCCGATGCGATCAGCACTTTCTTCACGCCCTTCAGTTCACGGGCGCGCCGGTAGAGCTTGATCAGCGGTGAGTGGTCGGTGTTCAGGTTCGGGCAGATGCCCGGGTAAACGCACGACGGCTTGCGGCACGCGGCTTCGATCTCGCGCGACTTGCACGCGACGCGGTACATGTTGGCCGTCGGGCCGCCGAGGTCCGAAATCACGCCGGTGAAACCCGGCACCGTGTCGCGGATCGTTTCGATCTCGCGGATCACGGAGTCTTCGGACCGGTTCTGGATGATGCGGCCTTCGTGTTCGGTGATCGAACAGAAGGTGCAGCCGCCGAAGCAGCCGCGCTGGATCGAGATCGAGAAGCGGATCATCTCGTACGCGGGAATCTTCGCGTCGCCGTAGAACGGGTGCGGCACGCGCTGGTACGGCAGCTCGTACACCGCGTCCATCTCCTTCGTCGTCAGCGGTATCGGTGGCGGGTTCAGCCACACGTCCGTGTCGCCGTGGCGCTGCACGAGTGCGCGTGCGTTGCCGGGATTCGCCTCGAGATGCAGGATGCGCGAGGCATGCGCGTACAGGATGGGATCGTCCGCCACCGCTTCGTACGACGGCATGCGGATGACGCTGTGGTCGCGGTCGGCGCTCTTCGGTATCCGGCGGTGGAACGTCAGTACGGTTTCATTCCTGCCGACCGCGACGTCACCACGGCCTTCCGGGTTGGCCCGGGAGGACGCCGTAAACCCAGCCATGGGGGCTCCGGGCGCGCCGTCCATGGCGCGCACGGCCTCCCGGGCCAACCCGGAAGGCCCCGTCGACGTCTTGTCGGCTGGGACGTGCGCAGCAACGTTAGCGCCGGTATGAAGTGCCGCGCCTTTTGTCGGTGCCGGCTCCATCGCATACGGATCGACCGGCGGCGCCAGCGGCCCCGGCGTGTCGATGGTCGTCGAATCGATTTCCGCCCAGCCTTCCGGCAGCGCCTTGCGCACGAACGCCGTGCCGCGCAGGTCGTCGATCTCTTCGATCTTCTTGCCCGCGGCAAGCCGGTGCGCAATCTCGCAGATCTGCCGCTCGGCATTGCCGAACACGAGCAGGTCGGCCTTCGCGTCGAGCAGCACGGAACGACGCACTTTCTCCGACCAGTAGTCGAAGTGCGCAATGCGGCGCAGCGAGGCCTCGATGCCGCCGATCACGATCGGCACGTCCTTCGCGGCCTCGCGGCAGCGCTGCGAGTAAACGATCACGCAGCGGTCGGGTCGCGCGCCGCCCGCGCCGTGCGGGGTGTAGGCGTCATCCGTGCGGATGCGGCGATCCGAGGTGTAGCGGTTCACCATCGAATCCATGTTGCCGCCGGTGATGCCGAAGAACAGGTTCGGCTTGCCGAGCTTCATGAAGTCGCGGGTCGAGTGCCAGTCGGGCTGCGCGATGATGCCGACGCGGAACCCCTGGGCTTCGAGCAGGCGGCCCACGATGGCCATGCCGAAACTCGGGTGGTCGACGTAGGCATCGCCCGTGACCAGGATGACGTCGCACGAATCCCAGCCGAGCGCGTCCATCTCCGCCTTCGACAGCGGCAGGAACGGGGCAGCACCGAAGCGATGCGCCCAGTACTTGCGGTAGGAGAAGAGTTCGCGGGCTGGCGTCTGCATGGGAGGCGAAGTGTATACGTGTTGCAACGGAGCCTATTCGTTCGCCGCGCCGATCTGGTCGCAGCGAACACGAACGGTGGAAGCGGTCGATCCGAGGCCTTTCCCAGAGCGCGTGTCTGCCTTTCCAAGCTCTGGGAAAGGCCTCGGATCGACCGCTTGCTCCGCTGCGCGTGTCTGCCATTCCAGGCGCGACCGAGCAGGCCGGGAGCGCTGCTCAAGCGAGCGTGTGGTAGACCTTCTGCACGTCCTCGTCCTGCTCGAGCTTGTCGATCAGCTCGAGCACCTCGGTCGCTTCGGCTTCGCCGAGCTCGGTCGGGGTGGTGCAGATGTATTCGTGCTCGGCCGAGATCGGCGTGATGCCGCGTTCCTCGAGCGCCTTCTGCAACGTGCCGAAATCCTCGAACAGGCAGCGGGCCACGAGCTGCGGCTCGCCCTTTTCGCCGGTGCTCTCGCCGAACTCCTCCAGGCCATGGTCGATCAGGTAGAGCTCGAGGTCGTCCTGGTCGATGCCGGCGGGGTCCAGCCGGAACACCCCCATGCGACGGAACTGGAAGGCGACGCTGCCCGACGTGGCGAAGTTGCCGCCGTTCTTGTTGAACGCGTTGCGGATCGCAGCGACGGTGCGCGTGGGGTTGTCGGTCGCGCACTCGACCAGCACCGCGACTCCGTGCGGCGCGTAACCCTCGTAGATGACCTCTTCGAAATTCGCCGCGTCACGCCCGGAAGCGCGCTTGATCGCCGACTCGACCTTGTCCTTCGGCATGTTCACGGCGCGCGAGTTCTGGATCGCACGACGCAGCGCAGGGTTCGCGTTCGGGTCGGATCCGCCCTTCTTCACCGCGATGGTGATGTCCTTGCCGATGCGGCTGAACTGCTTTGCCATGCGGTTCCAGCGCGCGAACATCGTGTGCTTTCTGACTTCGAAAATGCGTCCCATGATTGCTCTACAGATACTGGCCGGCGGGGGCGGGGTGGGCGCGCAATCTACCTCACCGCCGGGTCGTTGGCACGCGAAGGCAAGGCGCGGAATTCGAGAAGTATTATGAACAATAGGTGATTAAAATGCAGTCTTGAGTTTTTATTGCGGCGATTAATAAAATTCAACTTATGAATTGAATGACCATCCACAGGCCGGTGAACACATGACTTCCAGGCGAAAAGCAAGGTTGATGTCGGTTGTCGCGGGCATGTGCGCGCTGATCGCGGGTCCTGCCCAGGCAGGTGAGACGGCCGCGGCGTGGGACGAGCGCAGCCGCGCATTGGCCGATCAGCTCATGAGCGAACTGCAGGCCGAGCTCAAGCAGGCGATGCAGCAAGGCGGGCCGGTCGCAGCCATCGAGGTCTGCCGGACGCGGGCGCCACAGATCGCAGCTCGCTTGTCCGAGGCGGCGGGAGCCGACGTCGGACGCACGGCCATGCGCGTGAGGAACCCGGCGAATGCGCCGGACGACCTTGAGCGCGCGGTCATGCAGAGCTTCGCCGCCGTGCTCGCGAACGCGTCACCGCCATCGGCTGTGACCCCCGAGGCCGTCGTCGAATTCCGATCAGCGCAGGGAATCGAGCGTCGTTATCTGCGGGCGATCGCGATGCAACCGTTGTGCCTCACGTGCCATGGAGCGACGCTTCCACCCGAAGTTGCGGCAGCCATCGCCCGCGACTATCCGCAGGACGCAGCGACCGGATTCGAGCCCGGCCAGCTGCGCGGCGCCGTCACTGTTCGCTGGCCTGCGACTCGATAATGGGCATCTACCATCACTGCGTTTTCCCGTACCTGCTCGATTTCGCCATGGGTAGCCGCGTTTTCGACAAGCCGCGCAAGCGCACCCTGGCGCGTGCGTCAGGCCGCATCCTGGAGATCGGCTTTGGCACGGGCCGGAACCTGCCGCACTACCCGCCGGGCGTGAGCCGCATCGAGGCCATCGATCCAGATACGGACCTCGATCGCTTCTCGGGACCACGCATCGCAGCCTCCAGCATTGCCGTCGACTTCCATCACCTCAACGCCGAGCACCTGCCATTCACTGGCGAAAGCTTCGACACCGTGGTCTGCACGCTGACGTTGTGCTCGATTCCCGACGTCGTCCATGCGCTTGGCGAGGTCCAGCGCGTGCTGAAGCCGGGGGGGCGGTTTCTCTTCCTCGAGCACGGCCTGTCGCCGGATGCCGGCGTCGCCAGGTGGCAGCACCGTCTCAATCCGCTGCAGCAGCGGATCGGTGGGGGCTGTCACCTCACGCGCGACACGGTCGCCCTGGTCGGGCAGTCGGGACTGCAGCTGCAGGATGCCGAGCACTATTACCTGCGCCACATCCCCCGCGTCGCCGGCTACATGACCGAGGGCTCAGCGCTGAAAGCCTGACCGCCCGGTGTGGCAGAAAAGAGACGCGTAAATTCAGGCATTGATTCGTATGCAGTCGTTTTTGCGCTGCAAGGTGACGCCCCTCCGCAAAGCGCGTAAAAAGCCCGACAGTCGCAAGCTGGGGGAGACCGGGCGACAGACGAAATGGAAGGCCCGACCGGGGGACGATTGCGGGCCGTCACGGAAGACGACGCGTCGGAAGAGCCGCGATTCGCACAGCGAGTCGCGGCTTTTTCTTTGGCGCTGTCCGTGCGCGCGATGAAGCGTGGTCAACGCAGGACGAGTGGAGTCGCCAGGCATATCCGCGTCCGCGGGCTTGCCCTAGACTGGTCCGTGATGGCCTGCAAAGTCTCGCGCGTCCCTGTCCGGCAGGGCGACGGGAGTCGAGGAGTACCGATATGAATCCCGTCGCACGGACCCTGGGCGTGTTCGCCCTGGGGCTGGTCATTGCAGGCTGCACCCTCGAGCATCATGGCGAGGACTCCGTTTCGAAGCAGTTCGGCTCGGACTACTTCGGCGCAGGCGGCTCGCTCAATCTCACCGACCCGGTCGCAGGCGACGCGATGCTCGCTGGCGGGCACGTCGCCACGGCGGGCGAGGTGAAGGGTGACCTCATCGCGGTGGGAGGCGAGGTCTCGATCGGCGGCAGCGTCGGCGACGATCTCTACGTTGCGGGCGGCGAAGTGCAGGTCGATGCAATCGTCGCGGGCAATGCGCGCATTGCCGGCGGCGACGTGGCCCTCGGCCCCGCCACGACGATCGCGGGCGGGTTGTCGCTGACCGGCGGACGCATCCGGTTCGAGGGCAACGCGAACGAATACCTGCAGGCCTCCGGGGCCAGCGTTCGCATCGACGGCGTCGTGCAGGGCGATGCCGAGGTCCAGGCCGAAGAAGTCGACATCGGCCCGAACACCCGGATCGACGGCAAGCTCGTCGTGCACAGCGCGCGTGAGCCGACGCTTCCCGCGGGCGCCCAGATCGCGGGCGGTATCGAGTTCCATCAGTCGGACGTCAGTCGTTACGTCGACGAGCACGAAACGGCGCAGGACGTTCGCACCGTCGCGCACGGCGTCGGCTCGTTCCTGTGGATGCTAGGGGTGTTCGTTGCCGGCACGTTGTTCATGCTCGCCTTCCCGGGGTATTCAACCCGCGCGGCGCAGTGGATCGGCAAGGAACCCCTGCGCAGCCTCGGGCTCGGGTTCGTGATCCTGGTGTGCCTGCCGGTGCTGGTCGTGCTGCTGCTGGTCACGATCGTCGGCATCCCGCTCGCGTTGATCGTGCTCATGCTCTACCTGTTGCTGCTCTTCCTCGGCTGGGTCACCGCCGCGATGTTCGTCGGGCAGAAGCTGCTCGGCTTCATGCGCAGCGACACCGTCCCGACGACGCGCTGGAAGCTGTTCGCCCTGCTGCTTGCCGTGCTCGGTTTATGGCTCGTCGGCCTGGTGCCGGTCATTGGTGGCTGGGTCAAGTTCGCGGCGCTGCTGCTCGGCATCGGCGCGCTGGTCTGGCAGGGCTGGCCGCGGCGCGACGCTGCACTGCAGGCCTGAGGAGCTGCCAACGATGATGGCGAACTACTGGCCGCACCTGCTGGCGATGCTCGTCGGCGGGGCCCTGACCGTGCAGGTCGGCATGAACGCGACGCTGGCCCGCGCGATCGGTTCGCCGCTCTGGGCGTCGGCGATCAACTTTGCCATCGGCCTGCTCGCGCTCATTGGGTTCGCCGCCGTTGCGGGCTCACGCGCCTCGACCGGTACCCTCGGGCAGATGCCGGCATGGGCCTGGATGGGTGGCCTGCTCGGTGCAATCTACGTTGCCTCGGTCACCGTGCTCGGCCCACGCCTCGGTGGCATGGCCATGGTGGCGCTGGTGATTGCAGGGCAGTTGGCGGTGGCACTGGTCGTCGACCAGTTCGGCATCCTGGGCTACCCGCAGACCGCAGTCACGCCGACGCGGCTGCTGGGCGCCGTGCTGCTGCTGGTTGGGGCGCTGCTCATCGTGCGGCGCTGAGCCGGCCTACTGCGGTGCGCCGGCGCGGGCCGGCACTTCCTTCGCGATTTCGTGCGCCATCTGGCCGATCAGCCGCACGCCCTGTTCCGTCGAACCACTGCGGGTTTCCGCCGTGACCATGCCGCGCCAGATCAGTCTGCCCGACGCGCGGTCGTCGATGAACACCAGCACCGAACCGTCGCGCACCCGCACTTCGCGCGGCACGCTCGACGCCGGCGGCGGCTGGATTTCGCTCGGGCTCAGCACGGTGGTGGCGGAGGGCGCGCCGATGCGCTTCTCGTCCGACAGCACGAATTTCTGCGAGCCACCCACGTGGAAACTGACGACCATGTCTGCGCCCGCCGCGGTGTCGACTTCGGCGTAACCCTTGCGGGTCAGTTCCGTCGTCACCGCGGTGCGCATCTCCGTCGTGGCCGACGCGACCATCGTCGAATTGATGGGTGCGGCGGTGCCGAATTCGCCGCCCTTCCAGAAGAACGTCCGGTGGGACGCCACGTTGCCTCCCGGGGCTTCGAAGCTGTCGACGTCCCAATGCGTGGCGCAGCCTGCGAGCAGGGTCAGGGCTGCCGTCCATGCAAACGCCATGCGCCGGTTCATCGTCGTCTCCTCGAATCTGGCCTGGCTGGATTGTACAGCCGGACCCCTCCCCCCCGGCGTTTTGTGACGCAGGTCGATTGCTTGACGCCGTGCATTGGTGCGCCGCGCGGCCGGGGGAGCATACTTCCGGCAGCGATGGTGCGAACAGCGCCGGGCCGTTGCCCGGCAGCGCCGCCACCGCGTGATGGAGCTGAAGTCCGTCGATGAAGACCGTCCTGCTGGCCTACGAACGCGACCAGGATCTCGCCGCTGTCGAGAGCGTGCTGCAATCGCGCGGCCACCGCGTACTGAAGGCGAAGTCCGGCGTCGAGGCGCTCGACCTCGTCCGCACCCAGAATCCCGATGCGATCGTGAGCGACGTGATGTTGCCGCGGCTCGACGGCTTTGCGTTGTGCCGCCGGCTCCGCGAAGACCCCTCGTTCATGCACCTGCCGGTGCTGCTGCATTCGTTCCGTGTCGAAGGGCCGAAGTACGAGGCCTTTGCCGCCGAAGTCGGGGCGCAGCGCTTCTTTCCGCGCGGCTCGACGCTCGAAGAGCTGGCCACGCTGCTCGACGAGGCGCCGACGGGTTCCGGCACGATGCGCATGCCCGCGCTGGTGCCGGAACTCCTGGACCGCCGCGAGCAGGATCGCCGCCGGCTCGTCGATCTCGAGAAACAGATTCGTGACGTCGAAGCAACCAACAAGCAGCTGACGGTCGCGGAACGCATCGCACGTGAACGCGCCGAGTACGAGGCACGCGCCCGTGCCGAATTCGCCGCCGCCGAATCCGTGCGCATCCGTGAACTGCAGATGCGGATTCGCGACCTGGAAACCTCCCAGCGCCAGGCCGTCGAGGCCGAGTCGCAGGCGCGCGGCGCCGCCGAGGAATCGCGCGCCGAGATCGGCAAGGTCTCGGTGCTCGAGGCACGGCTCAACGAATTGCAGACCGCACGTTCGCGCCTGCAGTCGGCTGCCAACGACGCCGAGCGCGCCTTCGCGGCACAACCAACGCCGACGTGGATCGTCGACATCGATTCGAAGCTCGTGCACGCGGCCACCGACTCGGCGGCGGCGCTGGTCGGGCAGGAACCCGCGGCCTTGCGCGGCAAGCCGCTCAGCGAACTGCTGCCGGGCATCGAGTTCGCGGACGACTCGACGCACGAGTCGCTGCTGCACTGGCAACGTCCGGATGGCAGCGAAGCCCGGCTCGAACTGCGGCGCGTCGCCACCAGCTATGCCGGCCGTGCGAGCTGGCTGCTCACGGCGCGCGAAATCAGCGCTGAACTCGCGGCGCACGCGCGCGAACAGGAACTCGCTGCGCAGGCCGATGCATTGGAAGCGTCGCCCGAGCCGTGCGGTGTCGTGGACGGCGAGGGCCGCCTGCGCTACGGCAACCTGGCGCTGCTCGCATTGCTCAACACGGATCGGGAACGTCTCGGCACGCTCACGCTGCAGTCGCTCGAGGTCGGCGGCGAAGCCGATGCGACCGTGCGCAGCGTCGCGCGCACAGCCACGGGCGCGCTGCGCCGGGACGTGCGTTGGCGACGTCCGGACGGACAGGCGATCGAAGTCGAAGTCTCGCTCGCCTCGATCGACGAGAACACGGGTTTTCGCGTACTGACGGCGCGGGACGTGTCGGGCCTGAAGCGTGCAGCGGAACGCAACGAGCGTGACCATGCGCGCGTGAGCCGCCTGCTCGAGCTCGCGCAGCGAGCGCACGGCTTTACCGAAATCGAAGTACTCGACCGCACGCTGCAACTGGCGCAGGAGCTGACGCGCAGCGCGCGGAGCTATCTGTTCCTTCCCGTGGGCGATGCGACAGCGCTCGAGATCGCTGCACGCCGTGGCGCCGAATCCACCGAGCCACTGACGACACTCACGCGCTGGCGTGGGCCACCTCCATCCGCGACGGCACTGGGCGAATGCACCGCATCCCAGCGCCCCGTGATTCGTGACGCGACGGAAGGCACGGCTGAGCTGCGCGCGGCGGGACTGCCGGGCGCACTGCATCGTCAGCTCGTGGTGCCGATGCTCGACGGAGGCCGCCTCGCCGGCGTGCTGCTCGTTGCGGATGCGGCCCAGCCGTACGATGACGACGACCGTCGACACGTCGAACACATTGCGGATGCAGTGACCAAGTTGCTGCGCCGTCGCCGCTCGGACGCCGAGATCGTCACCGCCATGGATCACATGGAGCGGGTGATGTTCGGCGCGATCGAAGCGCTCGCGGAGCTCGCCGAGGCGCAGGATGCCTGCAAGACCGGGCGGTCCCGTCGCGTCGGGGACTATGCGGCGGGCATCGGCACTGCGCTCGGGCTGCCGGGCCACACCGTGCGGGGCCTGCGCGTGATGGGCCAGTTGATCGACGTCGGGATGCTGCAGATTCCCCGCGAGCTGCTGTGGCGACCCGGCATTCTGTCGGCTTCCGAGTTCGATCTCATCAAGACGCACGCGGAGCGTGGGTTCGAAGTCCTGCGCGCCATTGAATTCCCCTGGCCGGTGGCTGAAACCGTGCGCCAGCATCACGAACGTCTCGACGGCTCGGGCTACCCGCGCGGGCTGAAGGGCGAAGAGATCCTGCTCGAAGCCCGCATCGTCGCCGTCGCCGACGCGGTCGAAGCCATGCTGTCGCCGCGACCGCACCGTCCGGCCCTGACGCTGACGGCGTGCCTCGACGAACTTCAGTCGCAGGCCGGTCGCCGGTACGATGCGAGGGTGGTCAAGGCCTGCGTCAAGCTGCTGCGCGACGGGCAGGTGACGGCCGTTCCGGTCCAACAGGAAGGCGAGGCGCCCGCCGGGCAGCGAATCGCCTGAGGCGGTTTGCACGATGCACCTGCAGTTCTACGGCGCGGCCGGCGAAGTCACCGGTTCCTGCCACATCCTCACCGTTCGTGGCCGCACGCTGCTGCTCGATTGCGGGCTGATCCAGGGCGGCGAAGACCCCGACACCCGCAACCGCCAGCCCTTTCCGTTCGACGCCGCGGCGATCGATGCGGTGGTGCTGAGTCACGCCCACATCGATCACTGCGGACGACTGCCACTGCTGCGCAAGCGCGGGTTCCGTGGCCCGGTCTACGCGACCCCGGCGTGCCGTGACCTTGCGCGCGTCCTGCTCGCGGACAGCGCCTTCATGGCCGAGCGCGAGGCGGAGCGCTACCGCCGTCGGCAGGCCGAGCACGGCGACCGCCATGCGCGAGGCTTTCCCGATCCGCTGTTCACGCGAGTGGACGCGGACGAGACGATCCAGCAGTTCAAGACCGTGCCTTACGGTCGCGCGACCGAAGTTCTTCCTGGGGTGACCCTGACGTACCGCGACGCGGGCCACATCCTCGGCTCTGCCAGCGTGTGGCTGCAGCTCGAAGAGGAGGGCGCTCGCTCGCGCATCGTCTTCAGTGGCGACGTGGGGCAATACGACTCGCCGATCCTGCGCGACCCGGAAGGTGACGGCCCGGTGGACGTCGTGGTCATGGAAAGCACGTACGGCAATCGCCGGCATCGCGAGCGCAGCGACACCCTGCTTGAATTCGGCGAAATCCTGCGTGCGGCACGGCAGGGTGGCGGTAACGTTCTCATCCCCGCGTTCGCGGTGGGACGGAGCCAGGAAGTTCTCTACGAGCTCGCCACGCACTTCGACGAGTGGCGCGTCGGCGACTGGCATTTGTTCCTGGACAGCCCGATGGCCATCGACGCGTCAGAGATCTACTGGAAGCATCCGGAGCTGTACGACGCGGAAGCAAGCGCCGTGCGCCGCGATGCCGAGCGCATGCCCGCTCTGCCGAATCTCAAGCTCTGCCGCTCCGCCGAAGAGTCGATGGCGATCAACCTGTTGCGGGGCGGCGCGATCATCATCGCCGGGAGCGGGATGTGCAACGGTGGGCGCATCGTGCATCACCTCAAGCACAACATCACGCACCGTGAGTGCGACGTGATCTTCACCGGCTTCCAGGCCGGCGGAACGCTCGGGCGCGCGATCGTCGACGGTCGCGAGCACGTCCGCATCCATGGCGAGCAGTTCAAGGTGAACGCCCGTATCCACACGCTCGGCGGGTTCTCGGCCCACGGCGACCAGGAGGACCTGCTGCGCTGGCACGCGAGCGTCGGTGGCAAGGCGCGCACGTACCTGGTGCACGGCGAAGCCGAAGGTGCGATCGGTCTGTGTGATCTGCTGCGTGCGCGAGGAGTGCAGGCCGAGGTGGCAAAGCCCGCGCAGCGGGTCGATCTCGCGCACCTGGTCGGGCGCTGAGGCTCGCGGATTCGGGGGGTCAGCGCTGTGCTGTCGGGCCGGCCACGCCGGCGGTCGGCAGCACATTGACCGGCTCGCGCGCATAGCTGCGAGCCGCGGGAGCGATGGTACGGGTTGGGTTGACGATGCGCGGCGCGAGCGGATCGGGTCGCACGACTGGAGGTGGCGCCTTCGGCGCAGCGGCCGCCGGGGTACCGGACGTACCCGCCAGCTTCGTGACCGGCCCCGGCAGCGTGGCGAGTTCAGCCTGGATTTCTGCGAGCGTACGTGTACGCGCTGGCACCGCCGCCGGCACGATCGTGTTGTCCGCCAGGCTCGCTTCGACCTCGGCGCGCTGCTCGCGCGACAACTGGCGCGAAGGCGTGTCGGGCGGGTTGACGACGCGAGCCAGCGACTGCGCCTTGCGATCATCGGGCACGGCCATGAGCACCCGTTGCAACAGCCGGTCCGCTTCCGCCTTGTTGCCGGCATCGAATTCCTGCTGTGCACGCGCGAGCAGCAGGTCGACCGTCCTGGCGAGCGAGGTCTGCGCCTCGGGATGTTCCGGCTGTGCCAGCAGCACGGCCTGGAACAGGTCGAGCGCGTTGCGGCCCTCCGGCGCCTCGAGTCGGCCGGCCTGGAGCGCCGCCCGCGCGCGCGAGAGGACCGGATCGGCGCGCCCTGTCGCTGCGGTTGCCGGCGCGGGGGCTACCGGTGCGGCAGCGGTTGGCGTCGCCCCGGGTGCAGCGGACTCGCCGCCGACGAAGAACGGCACGGTCAACGCGAGCGCCGCCAGGCCGATCAAGACGAGGTAACCGCGGGGCATGCCGGCCGTCGGTTGCCGCAGTCCACGCAACAAGGGCAGCAATGGGTCGCTGGCGGCGTGCCCGTCGCGACGCTCGACGTGCCGGCGGATGGCTGCCTGCAGGAACATCCCCGCCCGCCGCGCGGACGCAGGCTTGTGCATGAAACGGTAGACGAGGCCATTGCTGATCAGCGGAGCCAGCAGGGGTTCATCGGCGCGCGTGCCGGCAACGCAGACGATGACGTCCGGGAACTGCTCGACGATCTGCTCGACAAGGGTATCGGCGCGGGTCGAGACCGCGGCCATGTCGACGACCAGCACGCCGCAACGGCCGGTAATCAACAGGTCGGCGGCCTCGTCGGCCGAGCGCGCGCGCCAGACGGGATTGCGCTCGCCGACCGCTTCGCGTGCTGATTGAAACAGTTCATGGTCGGCCGTCAGCACCACCACGTCCACCAGCATCGGATCCGCAGCGGGAACGGCCAGATCGGCCGCGTTCGGGACGGGCAAGGGTTTGCGGAGCATCGTGCCTTCATTGCACGCCAAACGGCCGCGACTCTCCACCTCAGGATGTCAAAAACATGAAGCAATTCATAAAAATAGCTGCGATTTGCCGGCGTCGACCCGGGGCGCTTTTGTGGCGTTGCAGCAACACTATTGCGGCAGTTCACTCGACATAAGCCAGTGCCGCGAGCATGATCGGCCGCACCTCCGTCCGAGGCCGCGCAAGCGGCCGGGGAAAGTCTCATGCGGGGCATCGAATTCACGTCGCGGATCCCTCGCCACAAGCGCCATGCGCTCGAGCGGATCCTCTTCTTCAACGGCTGCCAGGATCGCTTCGCACGCGGCATCGTCGACGTCATCGACAAGTACGGTCCGCCCGAGATCGTGGACGACGGCGACGGATTGCGCGTGCGCGTCGGCACCCTGCCGGACGTGCAGTGCCTGTTCGCCGTCGAGACACTGACCGCCCGTCCGGTCGCCGTGGCTGTCTACAACCGCGCTGACCTCGAGCACGTGACCGTGCTGCACATAGGCATGAGCGAGGACTACTGCACCGGCGGCATGAACGATGACGTGGGGCTGTTGCTGCGCCTGATGGGCGAGGTGCGCCGGTCGTCGCGGCGCCTGAAGGGGGTGCGCCGTCTCGAGGTTCTCTACGGCGGCCAGCGCTCGCGCGTCGCAGCGGTCTGAATCAGCGCGTCATCACTGCGCCGGGGCACCCGAACCCATCAAGTCGTCGACCATCGCCTTCACGGCCGCAATCTGCGGCCCCGCCTGCGTCGCGTATTCCTCGCTGCCGTAGCCCCACCAGTCCCAGCACCCATTCGGGTTGAGGGGCTGGAAGCTCGGTTCGACCTGCGGAAACAGGACGACGATGCGACCCGCGTCGGCGGCGGCGAGGTAGCCGGCCTGCTGCACGAAGGCATCCTTGACGTACGAAGCACCCTGCTTGCAGCCGTGAAAAACGACGTGCAGGCGACACCGCCCAGCGGCGCCATTGCCCGAGCAGGCTGCGGGAACGTAAAGCCAGCCACGAGCGGCCAATCCATCAGCGCCAGCCGCCGTCGCATACGAGGACTGCGAGAAGTGCGCCAGCGTGCCCGGCTTCATGCCCGTGGCCTGCGCGCCGAACGGTCCATACAGATGCTCGAGCATTTGCCGCGCGCCGTCGATGCCGCAACTGCCGACGAACGGCGTGTCGGTCTTGCCGCAGTCCTGGAGAGCTTTGGCGGCCGCGGGAAACGTGTGGCCGGCGGCCGCGAGATCGGTCCGTACTACGCTACGCGGATCCACGAGCAGTTCGTAGTAGGCCTGCAGTGCATCCACCACCGGCTTCGCCACCACCGGGTCCGCGCCGCCGTGGAAGATCCACACGCGGTCGTTGGCCAGGTTCGCAATCGGGTCGATGCGGCCGGCCAGGGCGAGTTCACTCGTGAGGCTGACGAGTTCGTCCACGGCGATCGGATCGTCACCATTCATGCAGCGACCGAGCGCGTAGCGCAGCGAATTCTCGGCGCAGTAGTACGGGCCGGCGGCCACGACGCCCACGCCGTTCACCAGCGCTGAATGGGCGACGTGCAACTGCACTGCCATGTAACCGCCTGCGGAGATGCCGGATGCCGTGACGGACCCCGCTGCGATCGGTAACGCGGCGAGGCGATCGCCGTGCTTGCCCGCACCGGAATCGCTGCTGCCGCAGCCAGCGAGCGCGAGCACGCTGATCAGGACCACCGCGGCCGTGCGCACCACCGTCGCGACGAATGCGGGCTGCATGAAGTCGATTCCGTGGCTGGACCTGGGCATGTTCACTTGCGGGCCTTCGCAGCGCGGGCCGGCCTGGATGCCGTGCGCTTCGGCGCGCAGAGCGCGCGGAAACCGGCAGCGCAATACGGCACGAGCCGCTCGTGGACGCTGTCGAGATCGCTGGAGCGGCAGGCGCCGCCCGACAGCTTGTCGATGCGTCCCGTTTCCGCGAACGTCAGCGTGAGTGCCCCCGACAGGAAATGGTAGGCCCAGTAGAGGTCGCGATCGTCGCAGCCCGGCAAGGCCTGGCGTATCGCGGCGATGAACTTCTCGACGACCGGATCGAAGTATCGCGACATGAGGACGCCGCCGAATTCCGGCGAGTTGTTCACCTCGGCGATCAACGCGAAGTAACTCTTCCAGCCCGGGCTGCCGCGCGAGGAGCGATCGAGCAGCGGATGGGTGAACGCATCGATGACGTCTTCGAGTTTTGGCGGGCGCCGGCCTTTTGCCGCGGCGAGGACCGCGTCGAGGCGTGCGATGCGCTCGGCATTGAGGTCGTCGGCGCGGCGCATGAACACTGCTTCGAGCAGGCCCTGCTTGTTGCCGAAGTGGTAGCTCGCCAGCGCCACATCGACCGCGGCAGCGCCGGTGATGTCGCGCACCGAGACGCCGTAGAAACCGCGTTCAGCGAACAGCTGCTCGGCCGCGTCGAGGATGCGCTCGCGCGTTGCCTGCGAGCGGGAGCCTGTGCCCGCGGTTCCTGCCTGCGGCAGGCGGCTCCGTGCCGCGCCCGCGCGGCTCGTCGTCCCCTTTTTTTGCATCGCGTTACGAAGTGCCTGTGTGCGTGAAGCCGGAGCCCGATTCTGAAGAACCCGGAGGCCTTCCTGCAACGACTGTTGAATTTCAACGAACGTTCAACTAAATTCCAACGCTCGTTGAAACACCGGTCGTCCGCAGAGGCGGCCACAGCAGGGGGATCCATGAAAAAGCTCGCCGTTTACTCGGTGCAGGCCGCTGCGGCCTGCGCGGCCTCGATGTTCGCCGTGCCGGCGGTCCTCGCGCAGGATGCGCCGGCCGCCCAGGCCTCCGGTCTCGAAGAGATCACGGTCACTGCCCGCCGTCGCGAGGAATCGCTGCAGGACGTGCCGATCGCGCTTTCCGCATTCTCCGCCGACCGCATCGAGAACGCCGGCGCGCCGGACATCACCTGGCTGCAGCAGTCCACGCCGAACCTCACCCTGCAGGTCGCGCGCGGCTCCAATTCCACGCTGATCGCCTTCATCCGCGGCATCGGCCAGCAGGACCCGCTCTGGGGCTTCGAGCCCGGCGTCGGCCTCTACGTCGACGACGTGTACGTGGCGCGGCCGCAGGGCGCCGTGCTCGACATCTACGACATCCAGCGCCTCGAAGTGCTGCGCGGCCCGCAGGGCACGCTCTACGGCCGCAACACGATCGGCGGCGCCATCAAGTACGTGACCAAGCCGCTCGGCAACGAGGCGCGCCTCGACACGAAGCTCACGCTCGGCACGTATGCGCAGCACGACTTCCTCGCGTCCGGCGTGCTGCCCGTGGGCGACACGCTGTCGATCGGCGCCAGCGCAGCCATCTACCGTCGCGACGGCTACGGCGAGAACGACTACACCGGCAAGCAGAACCACTACGCCAAGAGCGTCGATGCCTTCCGGCTGAGCGCCGACTGGAATCCGACGGACGCACTGAGTTTCCGTCTCGCCGGCGACTGGGTCGAGGACAACTCGCCCGCCAAGCACGGCCACCGCGAAGCGCCGGGCATGGGACTCACGGCGGGTGAGGTCGTGCTGCCGGACATCTACGACACCCGCGGCGGCATCGGCGACGACAACCGCGTGCGCAACAAGGGCCTGGCGCTGACGGCGGCCTGGGACCTGACCGACGCGATTACGCTGAAGTCGATCACCGCGTACCGCGAGGGCGAGACCAACACGCTCATCGATTTCGACACCAGCCCGGCGCCGGCGCTCGACGTTCCCGGCTACTACGAAGACGACCAGACCACGCAGGAACTGCAGTTCCTCTACGAAGGCGAGCGCCTGCGGGGCGTGGCGGGTCTCTACTACCTCGATGCGCACGCGGCCGGCAAGTTCGACACCATCGTCGGCCTGCTCAACCTCACGATCGCGACGTCGGGCTTCGTCGATACCAAGAGCTACGCCGCCTATGCGGACTTCAGCTGGGACTTCACCGACAAGCTGTCGGCCTCGCTCGGCGGCCGTTACACCAAGGACGAGAAGGAAGGCGGCGTCTACCGCCAGAACTTCACGGGCCTGTACTCGCCGCTGTTCGGCAACGACGCCGCGGTTCCCGGTCTGGTGCGTTCGGACTACAAGAACGACCGCACGTTCGACCAGTTCACGCCGCGCGCCAGCGTCAGCTACGAGTTCACCGACACGCTCACGACGTACGCGTCCTATTCCGAGGGCTTCAAGTCGGGCGGCTTCGACATGCGTGGCGACGCGGTGCTGACTCCGGATACGGTCAACGGCTACGACCCGGAGTACGTGACGTCATACGAACTCGGCATGAAGGGCACCGCGTTCGACGATCGCTTCTCGTACAACTTTGCCGTGTTTTATTCCGATTACAGCGACCAGCAGATCACGCGCCAGCAGCCGACCGTCACGGGCTCGATCGCGAGCTTCGTCGACAACGCCGGCGCATCCACGATCCAGGGCGCCGAACTCGAAGGCGCGATCCAGTTCACCGACAGGCTCTCGCTCAGCTACGGCGTGGGTTGGACCGACGCCGAATTCGACAAGTACGAGACTTTCCAGGTCATCACGAACCCTGCGCCGCCGCCGGCGACGATCACGGTTCCTGTCGACCTGTCCGACACGGCCGTGTTCCAGAACACGCCGGAGTGGAACGGCAACCTGGCGCTCAATTACGAACAGCCGTTGAGCAATGGCTGGGGCTCGTTGCTGGCCACGATCTCCGGTTCGTACCGCGACTCGTACTACATGTTCGAGTTCCCGAATCCGCTCATCGACCAGAACGACGCCTACACCCTCGTGGACGCGAGCGTGGCCTGGACGTCCGCCAGCGACAAGCTCCGCTTGCAGCTGCTCGGGCGCAACCTGACGGACGAGGAATACAAGATCGGCGGCTACTACTTCCCGGGCGCGCTGTACGGCAACATCGTCAACAGCTTCTACGGTCCGCCGCGCACGGTCAGCCTGAGCGTGAGCTACCGCTTCGACTGAAGGCAGGAATGAGGGAAGGGCCATGGGCTGGTACGACGTACCGCGGCCGATCGTCCCCGACCTGATCGTCCAGCACGGCCGCAACCAGGCCAGGAAGCCGGCGCTCCTCTGCGGGGAGCGCCGGTGGACCTGGGCCGAGTTCGACGCTGCGACGAACCAGGTCGCGAACGGTCTGCTGCAACTGGATCTCGCGCCGGGCGCGAGGCTTGCGGTGCTGATGCAGAACAGCGCCGAGATGGCGCTGCTGCTGTTTGGCGCAGGCAAGGCGGGCGTGTCCGTCGTCCCGCTCAATACCTCCGTGAGCGACGCGGCTGTCGGAGCGATGATGCGCGACAGCGGCGCCACCGCGGTCGCCGCGTCGGGCGAGCACTGCCAGCGGGTAAACGCGCTGCTCGCGGCGCAGCAGTTGCCCGGCACGATCCGCAAGCTCGGCGTCGACGCGCCTGCCGACGGCCAATGGACGGAGATCGCGCCATGGCTCGCGCGCCAGGCAACCACCGCGCCGGCGGTCAAGGTCGGCCCCGATACCGAGTGCAACATCATCTACAGCTCGGGCACCACCGGTTTGCCCAAGGGCATCGTGCACACGCACGGCTGCCGCTATGACTGGGGCACCGACCTGGCCATCGCCCTGCGGTACCGCAGCGACTGCGTCACCGTCTGCTCGCTCGGGCTCTACTCGAACATCAGCTGGGTGGCGATGCTGAGCACGGTCGTCGTGGGCGGCACCATCGTGGTCCTGCCGGCATTCAGTGCCGCGTCGCTGGCCGACGCGATCGAATGCCACGGCGTCACGCACGGCGGCTTCGTGCCCGTGCAGTTCCAGCGCCTGCTCGAGCTGCCCGGCATCGAGACGCGCAACCTGTCCTCGCTGCAGGCCATCATGTGTTGCGGATCGCCGCTGCCGGCGCCGCTCAAGCGTGCGACGCGCGACACGCTCGGCTGCGAACTCATCGAACTGTACGGCCTGACCGAAGGCATCATCACCACGCTGGCTCCCGAGGACTTCGACGCGCACATCGAGTCCGTCGGCAAGCCGGTCCCCGGCCAGCAGCTGAAGCTGGTTCGCGACGACGATGTCGAGGCGGCACCGGGCGAGCTCGGCGAGATCTGCGGGTACGGCCGCCTGGTGATGGAGGGCTATCACCAGCGACCCGAGGCGACGGAGGAAGCGACGTGGGTCGACCCCGAAGGTCGCCGCTGGCTGCGCACAGGTGATATCGGGCGCCTCGACGACGACGGTTTCCTCTACATCGTCGATCGCAAGAAGGACATGATCCTGTCGGGCAGCCAGAACATCTACCCGGCCGACATCGAGGCCGTCATGCGCGAGCACCCCGTGGTTGCCGATGTCGCCGTCGTCGGCGTGCCGAGCGAGCGCTGGGGTGAAACGCCGCTGGCGCTGGTGGTCGCGGCGGCGGCCAGCGGTGCGCCGGATGCGGCGGTGCTGGTGGAGTGGACCAACGAGCGTGTCGGCAAGCAGCAGCGACTGGCAGGCGCCGTGTACGTGGCCGACCTGCCGCGCAATCCAAATGGCAAGATCCTCAAGCGCGAGTTGCGCAAGCAGTACGCCGACTGGGAGAAAGCCAGGTGACCACGCCCCCCGCCGCTGAAACGTTCTTCACCTCCGGCGACGGCCTGCAACTGTTCTATCGCGATTTCGCGCCGCTCACGCAGTCGTCGAAGCTGCCCGTGCTGTGCCTGCCCGGCCTGACGCGCAATTCGCGCGACTTCACCCACGTCGCCGATCGGATCCGGCAGGACCGCCGGGTGCTCTGCGCCGACCTGCGCGGTCGCGGTCGTTCACAGCACGACCCGGTCTGGCAGAACTACCATCCAGGCACCTACCTCGCCGACATCGGCCTGTTGCTGGACGATGCGGGCGTCACGCGTTGCGTGCTGCTCGGCACGTCGCTGGGTGGAATTCTTTCGATGCTGCTGGCCGCGATGAACCCGAGCCTCGTGGCGGGCGTCATCCTCAACGACGTCGGTCCCGAAGTGGCGCCCGAAGGCCTCGCGCGCATTGCGGCGTACGTTGGCCGTCATGCGCCGCCTGCCAGCTGGAATGAAGCCGTGGCGACCGTGCGGGCGACCTATGAGATCGGCATGCCCGGTCTCTCGCATGACGAATGGGTCACCCACACGAAGCGCAGCTACAGCGACGTCGGCGGCGTGCCGCGGCTCGACATGGATCCGATGATCGGCGAGGCCGTGCGCAGCGCGCCGGCCGCCGCTGCGCCGGATCTCTGGCCATTGTTCGCGGCGCTGCGGCCGGTGCCGACGCTCGCATTGCGCGGCGCCACGTCCGACATCCTCGCCGTGGCGACGTTCGACCGCATGCTGCTAGAGAAGCCCGACCTCGTGCGCGTCGAAGTCCCTCAGCGCGGGCACACGCCGATGCTGGACGAGCCCGCCAGCGTCGCGGCCATCGACGAATTCCTCGCGCGCGTTCCCTGAGGCGGGCACGTCCCTCTTACGGAGTCACGCAACAAATGACGCTCGAATGGATCGGACTGCTCGGCAGTCTTGCGCTGCTGATCGTCCTGACGATGCGCGGCGTCGATCTGTTGCTGGCGGCACCCGTCTGCGCGCTGCTGCTCGCGTTCTCGTTCGGCCTGCCGCTGTTTCCGCAGCTCGCGGGCGCAGGCGCGGAGACCTTCACCGCAGCCTACATGACGGGGTTCAGCGGCTTCATCGCCTCGTGGTTCTTCGTCTTCCTGCTCGGCTCGGTCTTCGGCAAGGTGATGGAAGATAGTGGCGCGGCCGACAGCGTCGCGCAGTGGGTGGTGCAGCGATTCGGCGCGCGTCATGCGCTGGTCGCCGTCATCGGCGCGTGCGCAGTGCTCACGTATGGCGGCGTGAGCCTGTTCGTCGTCGCCTTCTCGGTGTTTCCGCTCGCCCTCGCGCTGTTCCGCGAGGCCGGCCTGCCGCGGCGGTTCATCCCGGGCACCATCGCCTTCGGCTCGGTCACCTTCACGATGACTTCCGCGGGCTCGCCGGAGATCCAGAACTGGATCCCGATGCAGTACCTGGGCACGACACCCTATGCCGCGTGGCAGGTCAGTCTCGTCGTCGCAGTGCTCATGGCCACGCTGGGTTTTGCCTGGCTGCGCTGGATGATCGGTCGCGCCGTCGTCGCGGGCGAACGCTACGACGTGCGCGATGGCGATCCGCAGCCGAAGACGGGCGGGTTGCCGCATCCGGCGACGGGCCTGATTCCGCTCGCGGCGGTGCTCGGCGTTGCGTTTGCGCTGCACGACCACCTCAAGCAGTCGGCGCTGATCGTTGCGCTGCTTGCCGGCGTGCTGACGGTGCTCGTCGTCAACCGCAACTACTTCATCAACCTGCCGCACGCCGTGTCCAATGGCACGCTCGGCGCGCTGATTGCGATTGCGAACACCGCCGCCGTGGTCGGCTTCGGCGCCATCGCGAAGCTGTCGCCGGCTTTCGCTGCGGCGGTCGATTCGCTCACGTCGCTGCCTGGCGATCCACTCATCAGCGCGTCGATCGCGGTCACGCTCATCGCGGGCCTGACCGGATCTGCCTCTGGAGGCCAGGCCATTGCCTTGCCGATCCTGGCGCCGCACTACCTCGGCCTGGGCGTGGATGCGAATGCTTTGCATCGTGTGGTTGCGATTGCGTCCGGCGGGCTCGACTCGCTGCCGCACAACGGGTACGTTGTGACGACGATCCGCGGCGTGTGCCGTGAGACGCACAAGTCGGCCTACTGGCCCATGTTCTGCATGACCGTCCTCGTTCCCTTCGTCGGCCTCATCGTGGCGTTGCTGCTGCTGTAGCCATGCGCCTGCCCCGCGGAGCCTGGTCGCGCGCGGTGAGCGTTGGGCTCATCGGGACGGCGGCTGCTTCGGTCGCGGCACTGCTCGCGCCGTTCGGCTGGCCTTTCGAGCTGTTTGCGCACTTCCGCTGGCAGGTCGGCGCCGCTGCGCTCGCGCTGCTGCTTGCTTCGCTGGTCCTGCGCCGGCCCTGGATGATGGTCGTTGCCTGCCTTACCGTCGCGATGCAGTGGCTGCCCGGTGTGCTGCTGAGCGGCCGTGCCTACGCGCACGAACCGACCGCGCGGACTTGCAGCAGTGAACCGCTGCGTGTCGTGACCGCGAACGCCTGGTTCCTGAATGCAGATCATGCAGCGCTGGTCGACTGGCTGAATCGCAGCGACGCCGACATCATCGTCCTGCAGGAAATCACGCCACGGTGGGTGGCTGCGCTCGAGCCACTCGCGCGCCAATATCCGTACCGCAAGTTCATGCCGCGCGACGATCCCTACGGCATCGCGCTGCTCAGTCGCTGGCCCATCGACACTGTGCAGCCGGCGGATTTCGCGGACGACGGCGTGCCATCGCTGGTCGCGAACATCGACGTGCATGGACGCAAGCTGCGAGTGATTGCCCTGCACACCCGGTGGCCCGTCGTGCCGGAGTTGCAGGTTGCGCGCGATCGGGCGCTGCGGCAGGCGGCTGCGCTTGCGCTCACGCAACCCGAGTCGACGATCCTGCTGGGGGACCTCAACCTGACGCCGTACGCACCGGCGTTCGCGCGGCTCGTGTCCGGGTCAGGGTTGCGCGATGCGCTGGAAGGCGAGGCGTGGCGACCGACGTGGCAGGCGGGATTCTGGCCGCTCGCGTTGCCGATCGATCACGTGCTGGTGCCGCCTGGCAGCTGCGTCACTGCCCATGAGATTGGTCCGTACGTTGGATCGGATCACCGGCCGCTGCAGGTCACGTTGCGGCTGCCGTAGCCGCGATCAGTCGTCGGCGTAGTCGCTGTCGCGCCGGCCGCTGGAGCGGCGCCGGTTGTCGCCCGCCGACCAGACCGCTTGCGTCGACGTGCGCAATCCCGAGCGCCTGGGACCCGCGCGTCGATCTTCGTGGTGCTGGAACTTGCAGCGACAGCCGTCGGGGTTGGTGCAGCCGACGATCGGCAGCCGCGGCGCCGAGAGTGAAAGCAGGCGCACGCCCTTCAACGCCTTGGCTTGTGCGCAGGCGTCGGGGCCCGACATGATGCTGACGGCGTGATAGCGGAGACGGGGCGGTCGCGGATTGCTTGGGCTGGCCATGGAGGGGGTTCCCTTCCCGACGTTGTTCTAGTTTGACGTCACGCTACGCCAACCCGCGTTGCCCGCCAAGGGGGGGAGATGCCGGCCTGGCGCCTACTCCACGCCCAGAGTCTCGCCCACGGGCGGTGCAAACTCGCGGCAGCAATCGAGCAGCCACGCCCGGAACCGCACGACCTTAGGCAATGAAAAGTTCGCCGGAGGGGCCACGAGGAACCAGGCATTCCGCTGCAGTACGCTTGGCAGCATTGGACGTGCCAGGCGGCCCGCGGCGATGTCGGCCGCGACCAGTGACCAGCGTGCCAGTGCCACGCCCTTGCCTTGTTCGACGGCGACGAGGGACGCCGCGGAATCTTCCATCGGCGGGTTGGTGTCAGCGCGCGTCGTGTCGCCGCCGACGCGTCGCAGCCAGTCCTGCCACGGCTCCGTGCGGCTGTGGATCAAGGGGTAGCGCGCGAAATCCGCGACGGTGTCGATCGGGCCGAACTTGGCGAGCAGGGCGGGGCTGCAGACCGGGAACACGTATTCGTCGAGCAGGCGCTCGGCCTTGAGGCCGGCCCACTGGCCGGGGCCGTAGACGATGGCGGCGTGGAAGTCGTCGCGACCGAAGTCGAGCCCGGCCGCGCGGGGCGGCCCGAACCGAACCTCGATCTCTGGGTGCCGGCGCGTAAACTCGCCGAGGCGCGGCAGCAGCCAGCGCTGCAGGAACTCGTTTGGCACGCTCAGGTTGAGCATGCCGCCGACGCGTTCGCGCCGGATGCGTTCGACCGAGCGACGCAGTTCTTCCAGCCCGCGGCGGACGCCGGGCAGCAGTTCGGCGCCTTCCTGGGTGAGGGCCACGGCGCGCGTATGACGACGGAACAGCGGCACGCCGATGTCGGCTTCGAGCGCCTTGATCTGCGCGCTGACAGCGGCCGTGGTGACGCCGAGTTCCTTGGCCGCCGCAGTGAAGCTCAGGTGAGCAGCAACGGCCTCGAAAACGCGCAGGGCGTTGAGCGGCAAACGGTCCGGAGGGGGCGCCATCGGCTGCCTTCGAGTAAAATGACGATTAACAATACGGCGTGAAGGCTAGGTAATCAAGGGCATTCGCGGCCAGCTATCGAGGGAAACTATAGAAATGAGGTGTGCGCCATGACCGCGCCAGAACCGCTCCGTATCGAGCCGGCCCAACCCTCCGACACCGCGCTGATCGTCGCCCTGGTGCGCGAACTAGCGGAGTACGAGCGGCTGCTCCATGAGGTTCGCATCACGCCGGACGACGTGCTCCGCGACCTGTTCGGGCCGCGTGCCTATGCGGAGGCAGTCATCGCACGCGTCGGAGACGAGCCCGTCGGCTTCGCCCTCTGGTTCCACAACTACTCGACCTTCGCGGGCCGGCCCGGCCTCTACCTCGAGGACCTGTTCGTGCGCCCGGCGTTTCGCGGGAGGGGCTATGGCGAGGCATTGTTGCGCTACCTGGCGTGCGTCACCGTCGAGCGCGGGTGCGCGCGCTTCGAATGGTCGGTACTCGACTGGAACGAGCCGGCGATCGCTTTCTATCGCAAGCTCGGCGCGTTGCCGCTGGACGACTGGACCGTACAGCGGGTGAGCGGCGACGCTCTGCTGGCGCTGGCCGCAAGCGACGAGCAAGGAGGGGTACGCGCATGACCTGGGCAACCCGAACCAACTATGCGACCGGAACACCGTGGGAACCCGTGGTCGGGTACTCGCGCGCGGTCCGGGTCGGACCGATGGTGTTCGTGTCGGGGACGACGGCCACGGGCCCCGATGGCCGGCTCGTGGGTGGTGACGACGCCGGCGCCCAGACGCGCCAGGTCCTCGCCAACATCGGGGCAGCGCTCGAGCGCGCGGGTGCGCGCCTCGAGGACGTCGTGCGGACGCGCATCTATGTGCGCGACATCGCACAGTGGGAAGCGATCGGTCGCGCGCACGGTGAGGTGTTCGGCGCGATCCGTCCTGCCTCTGCGATGGTGGAAGTCAGCGGGCTCGTCGATCCCGCCATGCTGGTCGAAATCGAAGCGGATGCGTACGTCACGACGGCGGACATATGAATCCGGGGCGTGTCGCCAGCCGAAACTTCTGACCACCCACGGAGTCTCATCGACATGCGCAGAATCCTGACGGCCGCCTGCCTGCCCGCCGTTGCGCTGTTCGCCGGGTGCAGCGGCGCCCCGACCATGCCCGTAGCGAAGGACGTCGACATCAATCGCTTCATGGGCGACTGGTACGTGATCGCCAACATCCCGACACGGTTCGAGGTGGGTGCGCACAACGCGATCGAGTCGTACCGTCTCGACAAGGACGGCAGCATCGCGACGACCTTCACCTACCGCGACGGTGCGTTCGACGGGCCCGAGAAGGTGATGCGTCCTCGCGGCTTCGTGCGCGAGGGCACGGGCAATGCCATCTGGGGCATGCAATTCATCTGGCCGATCAAGGCTGAATACCTGATTGCGTACGTCGATCCGGCGTACACGCAGACGATCATCGCGCGCAGCGCGCTGGACTATGTCTGGATAATGGCGCGTACTCCCAAGCTGTCGGCCGACGATTACGCACAGCTGGAACGGCGCGTGCGTGACCTCGGCTACGATATGACCAAGCTCCAGCAAGTGCCGCAACGTTGGGACGCTGCCGCCGCCCCGTCGCCGACGAAATGAGTGACGCGATACATCTCGAAGGAAACGCACCGTCATGAACAGGAACGTCCCGCCTCGTCGCCGTGTTGATGCCGGCATCGCCTCCCGTGCGATCCCGTACGACCGACGGCCGAATGCAAAGCGCGTGCTGCAGGCGAAGCGTGGTCTTGCTGCATTGCTGATTGCCGGCGCGCTGTGGGTTGCCTTCACGGCGCCTGCAGTTGCCGGCGAACCTGCAACGACGCCGGTTCAGGCTGCCGCGGCGCCGGCCGCCGCACCCGCCACGTTCGTTGCAACGCCGATCAGCCAGGACGCGCTGCTCGAACGGCAGTCGCAGCAGCCCAGGCACCTGTTCGTGCTCGACGTGCGCACGCCGCAGGAATACGCGGAAGGCCACGTACCGGGTGCGGTCAACGTGCCTTACGACCAGCTCGCGTCACGGCTGGCGGAAGTGCCGAAAGACAAGGACGTGGTGCTGTATTGCAAGTCGGGTCGGCGCGCGGGGATCGCTGCCGACGTGCTGGCGGCGAATGGCTATACGCGCCTGTCCCATCTCGAGGGTGACATGAACGCGTGGGTCGAGAAGGGCCGCCCGATCGCGAAGCCTTGAGCGACAGCGATCGCGGCTGAACTCGCCGTTCGAAAAAAAATAGTCGGCGCGCTTCGTCTCCTGAGCGCTCGGGCAGGGGACACGCCGTGAACCCATCCATGGGGGCTCGCACGCGCCGTCCATGGCGCGTGACGGTCCCCTGCCCGAGCGCTCAGGAAACGAGCACGCCTCCATTTGCTGCGCGGTCAGCTGACGCGATCGGCTGTCGCCAAGGCACGCGCGCGTGCGGCTTGGCACGCGACCAGTGGTCGCGCGCCCATCAGCGCCCGCCTGGGCGCGTCGAACAAGCTGGCGAGGTGAATTTCTGCGTGTGTGACGCAGAAGGTTCCGGAGAGTCTCGGAGGGCCGTCGCGCGCCATGGACGGCGCGCGCGAGCCTACAGGGACGTATTTACGGCGTGCCCTCGGAGACTCTCCGGAATCCGCCGGCGGCCGCACGCAAGAAATGGAATCCGAAAGTCCCGACGCGATCAGGCGCTGAGCGCCTGATCCAGGTCCGCGAGCAGATCGTCGACGTGCTCGAGCCCGATCGACATTCGCAGCAGCCCCGGCGGCGTCCGGCTGTTGGGGCCTTCCATCGACTGCCGATGTTCGATGAGGCTCTCGATCCCGCCCAGGCTCGTCGCCCGCGTGAACAGTTGCGTCTTCGCCGCCACAGCCAGCGCCCGCTCGCGTCCTCCCGGCACTTCGACCGACAGTACGCCCCCGAATCCGCCATTCATCTGCCGCAGCGCGATCTCGTGACCCGGGTGATCCGGCAGGCCCGCGTAATGCACTTTCTCGACGCGCTTGTCCGCATGCAGGAAGCGCGCGACAGCCAATGCATTCGCTGCCTGCGCCCGCACGCGCAGCGGCAGCGTCGGCAGGCTGCGCAGCACCAGCCAGCAGTCGAACGGCGAGGGCACGCCTCCCGCCGTCGCCTGGTAGTCACGTAACGCCGCGCACTCGGTGCCCGCATCCCGCGTCACGACGATGCCGCCAAGCACGTCGCTGTGACCGCCGAGGTACTTCGTCGTGCTGTGCATGACGAGATCGGCACCGAGCACCAGTGGTTGCTGCAGCACGGGGCTCGCGAAGGTGTTATCGACGCCGACCAGCGTGCCCCGCTCGTGCGCGAGATCGACGAGCGCGGCAATATCCGCGACGCGCAGCAATGGATTCGACGGGGTCTCGAACCAGAGCAGGCTCGTCGTCACCGCGAGTGCCTGCGACACCTCGGTGAGGTTCGACGCATCGATGAACTCCACGTCGACGCCCCACCGCGGCACGATGTCGCGCAGCTGCTTGGTGGTGCCGTGATAACAATCCGCAGCGCAGACGATGCGCCCGCCCGGCGCTGCCAATGCAAAAACCGCGAGCGTCGCCGCCGAGCCGGAGGCGAATGCGATGGCGTCCTTGCCGCGTTCCAGTGCGGCAATGGCGCGTTCGAGCGACGTGCGGTTGGGGTTGCCGCTGCGCGAGTAGTAATACCCGTGCGGGTAAGTGCCGTCCGCGCCGCGTTCGAACGTGGTGGACAGGTGCAGCGGTTCACGCACCGCGCCGGTGGCGGCGTCGGGCTCGCGCCCGGCGTGTGTGGCGAGCGTTTCGAATTTCATGGGGATGGCGCTGGCGCCTCGTATTCCTGCAGGCCGACGACGAGCATACCCGGTCCGCCGTGCGCGCCGAGCGCGCTGCCGATCGAAACCAGTTTGGCGTAGGCCACGTTCGGCAGGCTGAGTTCCTGCAGCAACCATTGGCCGTCTGCCTCGCAGTTGGCGTGGCCGACGATCAGCCGGTAGGTGACGTCCTCCCGCATGCGCCGGCGCACCCAACGCGCGAACTTCGACTTCAGGTCATGGCGGCCGAACAGCACCCCGCCCGCGCTGACCTTGCCACCGGGGTCGTTGTGCAGGACAGGCATGACCCGCAGTGCATCCGCGACACGCTTGACCCAGCGTGGCACGCGACCACCGCGCACCGCGTATTCGAGCGAGCCGGCGACGCCGAACGAACGTGTCTTTGGCAGGATGGCCTTCGTCGCGGCGATGATGCGGTCCGCGTCGAAACCGGCCGCCGCGCATTCCGCGGCGTACATGGCGATGAGGCCCTGGCCGGCGGACACGTTGCCCGTGTCGATCACGCTGACCGTGCCGTGGGTGGCGGTGCGACCCGCCGCCGTCTGCGCCGCGGCACAAGTGCCGCTCACACGGCTCGACAGGCTTATCGAGACCACCGCGCTGTGGTGCGAACCCAGGAATTCGAATTGACGACGGAAGTCGCCTGGCGGCGGCTGCGACGTCTTCGGCGGCTCGGTACCGCGCTCGATCTCGGCATAGAACTCTTCCGACGTGATGCCCACCTTGTCGAGGTAGCTGCGGTCACCGAAGTGCACGCGAACCGGGATCATGTGGATGTCGAGCCGGTCGAGTTCCTCTTCCGGGATGTCGGCCGCGCTGTCCGTGATGATCGCGACGCGGCGGTCGGTCGAGTGCGCCGAGTGCTGCTGGCGCTGCATGTCGTCGGCCTTTTCGCCCGCTACCGCGCCGAACCGCCCCGCCACGCGGAACACCTCGGCGGGATCGTTGACGTGAATGTGCACGCGCACCTTGCGCTGCAGTCCGGCGACCACGAGGCTGCCGCCGACCGCCGAGAGCTGCTCCCGCAGGTGGCGGCGATCGATCCGCTCGCCGGTGACGACGCACTCCGTGCAGTAACGATAGACGAGGTCCTCGTTGCCGCTGCCTGCGGTCATCTCGTCCGACGCGCTGTCGATGATCGGCGTCGCGCTGCCGGCCGGTTCACTTTCCGAGCCGCTTTCGAGGTAGTCGGTGACGCCCTCGATGAGTTCGACGAAGCCCTGCGCGCCGGCGTCGACCACGTTCGCTTTGCGCAGCACTTCGAGCTGGAACCTGGTCTGCTCGAGCGCCGTGCGGGCTGCCGCGACGCCGTAATGCAGGATCGAGCGAAAATCTTCGCGCCCGTCCCTGCGCGCTTTCTGCACCGCGTGCGCGAAGGCCGTGAGCACCGTGAGGATCGTGCCCTCGCGCGGTTCGCTGAGGCTGTCGCGGGCGTACTCGGCGCCGCCGTCCACGCCTTCCGCAAAATCGGCCGGGTCGATGCGGGTGAGGTGGCCCACGCGATCGCAGAGTCCCAGGAAGAACTGCGCGAGGATGGCCCCGGAATTGCCGCGCGCGCCATCGAGCGCCGCGTCGGCGACGCGCGTGAGCGTCTTGCCGGCGTGGTGGTCGGGCGATTTACGCAACACGCCGAGCACCGCGTTCACCGTGAGCGCGAGGTTCGTGCCGGTGTCGCCGTCAGGCACCGGGAACACGTTGATCTTGTTCAGGTGTTCCTGGCGCGACAGCAGCCGCAGGATGCCCGCCTGCAGCGCGAAATTCAGCCGCAGCCCGTCGAGGCTGTCGGCAGCGACCGATACAGCATTCACTCGCGACCGACTCCCCTCAGTTCAGTCGTTGGACAGCTTGAAACGGCTGCCCCGGAAATTCAGCACGGCTCCATCCGGCGTGATCTGCTCGACGACCGGGCCTTCGGCCAGCGTGTCGCCTTCCTTGTACTTGCGCGAATTGACGAAGATGAAACGTTGCTGCGGCTGCGCCGCATAGACGTGCAGGTCGAGGTGGAGGGCGGCCACGCCGCCACGCGCGGAAACTTCGTCGGCATCCGGCATGGCTGCAGCTTGTGGCGCGGCTTGCTGCACGGCGGGCCGTTCGAGGGGCGGCGGCGAATACGGCAGGTCCGGCGTTGCGGGCACCGGCGCGTAAACAACCGAGCCACCACGCTGCACGTTGCCATTCTTCATGACGGCCGGCGGGCCCGCAGGCACGGCCGACGCCGCCGACCGCGATGAGGTTTCGATATCGCTGGACGCACCGCCCACTTCGTCCGCGAGCGGATTGCGTGCCGCCGGACCCGCGGGTTCGTCGATGGGAGCCCGTACCGGCGCCGCACCTTGCGTGACTGGCGTGCCAGCTGTCGGTGGCGGCGCAGTCAGCGTGGGATTCGCAGGACCGGAGACTGCGTTGGCAACGGGCGCAGCCGCTGTCGGCGCAATCGTCGCTGCGGTGTCTTCCTTCTGTGCACGTCGCAGCAGCAGGATACCGACGGCGAGCAGGTTCACGACCAGCAGCGCGACGGCAGCGGTGGCCCACACGTTGGTTTTCGGCTTCGCCGGCGCAACCGGCACCTCGGCGAGGCCCGGCCCCGTCTGGCGCTGGCGTGCGTGCTCGGATTTGCGCAGTGCATCGAGGATGAACGACATCGCTCAGCCTCCCGTCCGCTCAGGTGGGTCGCCCAGCATGGGCGAACCGGAAGGGTTCAGGACCGTGTCGAGCACGATCTGTGTCTGCACGCCGGCAACGCCGTCCGCGTTGAGTCGGTGCGTCCGCTGGAAATCCTGCACGAGGCGCGTGAGGTCTTCGTCATAAAAGTCGCTGGCGGGGCGTGCTTCGGGCAAGCCCTGAACCGCGCGCAGGTTGTCGCGCAGCCAGCGCACTTCGGCGCCACGCATGCCGGGTCCCAGCGACTTCACCACTGCGAGCGGCGGACGCCACAGCAGCAGGAAATCGCCGAACCAGTAGCGTGAGATGGTCGCGATCGGCACGTCCTGCGGCTTGCCGCCGAGCTCGATCGTGGCGGCTTCGTCGGTGAGCGCGGTCAACACCACCTGGTGCGTGCCGCCGACGTCATCGGTCAGCGTCAGGATCGCCGGGCGGTTCAACGTGCGCAGCTGGGCCCACGAGCCCTTCTGGAACAGGCACTCGAGGCCCTGGGCCGTGGCCTGCTCGCAGCCGCGCCCACGGTTTGGCGCGTAGGTGAGGTTCCAGCGCTTGAAGAGTTGCGCGAGTGCGGCTTCGGTCGTGGTGTCGTTCGCGTTCTGCGCCAGCAGCTGGTCGAGTGCGGGCGCGACTGCGACGGCGGGAGCCGGCGTCGCAGTCGCAGCGACCGCCGGTTGCGCCGGCGCTGCGGTGCTCGCGGCGGCAACCACCGGGGTCTTCGCTGCCGCCGTCTTCGAATCTTCGCGGCCGAACAGCGACCACGCACCGAACGCCACCAGTGCCAGCGCCGCGGCGACTGCACCTACCGTGGCCCAACGCAGCCACGGCGCAGGAATCGGCCGGCCATACACTTCGGAGGCGGCCTGGCGGATGTAGGACGCGCCAACCCGGTGATCCTCGCGCGTGAATGCGCCGAGCAGCGCGCGGTCGCTCACCACGTTGATCACGCGCGGGATGCCGTTGCTCAGGCGATGGATTTCACGCAGCGCACCTGGTGTGAAGGCTTCGGCCGTCGCGCCGGCCACGCGCATGCGGTGCTTCACGTAACCCGCTGATTCATCTCTGGAAAGCGGGCTCAAGTGATAGCGGCCCGTGATCCGTTGCGCGAGCTGGCGCAGGTCCGGCTGCTCGAGCAGCGCGCGCAGTTCTTCCTGGCCGATCAGGATGATCTGCAGCAGCTTGGTGGTCGCTGTCTCGAGGTTCGTCAGCAGGCGAACCTGCTCGAGCGTCTCGAAACTCAGGTTCTGGGCTTCGTCGACGATCAGCACGACGCGGCGGCCGCGGGCATGGGCCTCGAGCAAGTAGTGCCCGAGCTGATCCATCAGCGCCTTGGTGCTGTTGCGGCTTTCGGGCGGCACCTGCAGGTGCAGCTCCTCGCAGATCGTCAGCAGGAATTCCGGCGGCGTGATGCGCGGATTCAGGATCAGCGCGACCTCGGCGTGGCCGGGTAGCTGCTCGAGCAGGCTGCGGATCACCGTGGTCTTGCCGGTGCCGACTTCGCCCGTCAGCTGGATGAAACCGCCCGCCTCGTTGATCCCGTACAGCAAGTGCGCCAACGCCTCGGCGTGCCGCTCACTGAGGTACAGGTAGCGGGGGTCCGGCGTGATCGCGAACGGTTTTTCCTGGAGACCGAAAAAGCTCGTATACATGCGGGGTTAGGCCTGCCGTGACCGGCGGGGGACGCCAATGATGCCTGATCCTCGGCCCGTGCTCACCCCTCATCCCTGCGGGTCCGCTGAACCCCCGCCTCGAGTCGGGGTTTCATGAATCAGGCGCGCGGCTTGACGATCGTGCTGGCGGGTCGCAGCGCGACCGAGCCGAACTTCTCCCGCACGGCGTCCACGGTCGCATCGAGCTGCCGATTGCGGGTGGACTCCGGTGCGCCGAACAGGTCGCCCTGGACCTCCTCGCCGAGGTCGCTGACCCCGACCCCCAGCAGCCGCAGCGCCGCCCGGGGCTGGGTCTTGCGCCAGGCATCCAGCAGTTCGGCCGCGATCCGCGCCACGACCCTCGTTTCCTGCGTGCGCGGCTCGACCTGTCGCTGGCGCGTGTACGTCGTGAAGTCGCCGCGACGGATCTTCACCGTCACGCACCCGCCCAGCAGCATCTTTGCGCGCAGCCGTGTGCAAGTCTTGTCGGCCAGCCGGACGATTTCCGCATGCAGACGCGCGGGGTCGGCGATGTCGGTGTCGAAGGTTTCCTCGGCACTGATCTGCTGCTCGTCGACGTCCGGGATCACCGGGCGGTCATCGATGCCGGCCGCGCGCTGCTGCAGGCGTTCGGTGTAGCGGCCGAACAATGGCCGCAGGCGGGCAGGGTCGGCCTGGCGCAGGTCACCCAGCGTGTGGATGCCAAGCGCTTCGACCTTCGGTGCCGTCTTCGCGCCGAGACCGAACAGTTTGCGAATGGGCAGTGGGTCGAGCAGTTCGCGCACTGCGGCCTCGCTCACCAGGACGAGGCCGTCCGGCTTGCGCAGGTCGGATGCGATCTTGGCGATCAGCTTGTTGGGCGCCACGCCCACCGACGCGGTGAGTTCCGTCCGCTCGTGGATGCGTCGCTTGATCTCGCGCGCAATGTGCTCTGCGCTGCCGAGCGCGCTTTCGCTCGCAGTGACGTCGAGAAACGCTTCGTCGAGCGAGAGCCCCTGCACCAGCGGCGTGAACTCGTGAAACACGGCGAAGATCTGCTTCGACACCGCGCCGTAATGCCCGATGCGCGGGTGAACCACGATCGCCTCCGGGCAGCGTCGCAATGCTTCGCGCGTCGGCATCGCCGAGTGGACGCCAAACTTGCGCACCTCGTAGCTTGCCGCCGCGACCACGCCGCGGTTGCCGCCGCCGCCGACGATGACGGGCTTGCCGCGCAGCCCCGGATTGTCCCGCTGCTCGACCGATGCGTAGAAAGCATCCATGTCGACGTGCAGGATGGACCGGGGCGCTTTCACGGCAGGCTCGCGGTCCCCGGCGCTAGAGCGTGAGGGCGGTGTAGGCGAGCAGGCCCAGCACGGTCAGCGTCATGAAGAGCAGGTAACCGATGCAGAGCAGCGAATACTTCACGAGCGTCACGATCCGGCCCTGCCCGTAGACGCGCCGCATGGCGCGGTAAAGGTAGTAAGGAACGTAGACCACGAGGACCGCGGTCAGGATGCCCTCTGCCGCCTTCAGGCCTGATCCTGCCGTGGTGTCCGCGAACATCGTCGACAGGCGCTCCAGCAGCAGTATCGCGATACCGCCCAGGAAGAAAAACGCGTGGAAGTGCACGAAGAACAGCAGGTGCTCGACGTAGTAGCGGCCTGATCCGAGGTACAGCACGAACATCACCGCCGCGATCAGCGGCAGGAAAATGAACATCATCTTCGGGATGTTCTCGTAGACGGCGCGACCGAAACCCTTGCCGTCGGCGGCGATCTTGCGGCAGGCGTCGCGCAACTGGTCTTCGGTTTTCTTGCCCTCGGGCCCGAAGCCGATCTTGAGGTTGTCCGGACTGCAGGGATCGTCCACGAACCGCTGCACTGGCGCCATCTGCTCCGGCGTCAAGGCGCCAAACTCCTTCGTCAGCTCGGCGCGAGCCCGGTCGCGGTCCCGCGCCGGGATCCGCTTGACGATCTCGTCGACGATGCGCTGCCGTTCCGGGTCTAGTTTCGGCGCTGTCGCCGGATTCTTCGTCGCTGCAGGCGCCGGTGCATCCTTCGAGCCGGACGTGCCTGGCGCGGGCACGCCGTCGCCCGGTGCGGGTGGTGCCTGTGCGCCGGGTCCGAGCGTCAGGTTCGCGCCGCCATTGCCGTCGTTGCCGACTTCGAAGTTCAGCGCATCGCCCGGGCTGCCGCCGCCGAGCGACGCCAGCAGGAAGAAGGCGACGCTCAGGATCAGGTACATGCGGAAGGGCGGCGAATAGTGCGTGCGCCGACCGCGCAGGAATTCGACGGTGAGCACGCCGGGCTTGAAGGCGAGCGGCTTCAGCGTGCGCCAGATGCGCGAGTCGAAGTTCGTGAGGTCGCCCAGCAGGTCCCGCACCAGCGTGCCGAGCGACAGCACCCGGACTTTCGCGCGCTGGCCGCAGTGGGAGCAGTGCTGGCCGCGCAGTACTTCGCCGCAGTTGAGGCAGTTCTCGGTCGAGAACGCGCCGCGGATGAATTCCTCGCGGTGCGCCAACACTCGTCTTGCGGACGTGTAGCGGTCGCCGAACTTTGCGACGCCCTGGCTGCGCATCCGCGGCGCGTGCTCGCGCAGGTACGCGTCGAGCGCGGCCCGGTTACGCAACCGGTACTGGACGATGCGACGGATCCGGCCGGGCGGCGCCGCGGTGTCGTCGTCGAGGAGTTCGGCCGACAGGAACCCGTCGAACTGGAGCACGTCGGCGGTATGGTCGCGCAGCCAGGTGTCGAACGGTCCTTCGATGGCCGCTTCGGCCTGGTAGTCGACCTCGTAGAGGACGGTCTCGTTGTCGTCGTCGGGTGTCACGGGCGCAAGGGTAGCGCAAAGCACTGCTGCTAGGATTGGCGGATGCCGCTACACGAGTCAGACGGGTTGCACCTGCATTATCGGCTGGAAGGTCCCGCCGATAAGCCTTGCCTGGTGCTGTCCAATTCGCTTGGCTGCACGCTGGAGATGTGGGAGCCGCAGCTGGCGGCGTTCAGTCGCGAGTACCGGGTGCTGCGTTACGACACGCGTGGCCATGGCCGTTCGGGAGTGCCCTCGCGACCCTATACGCTCGAGCAATTGGGTGCGGACGTGCTGGGTCTGCTCGACTCTTTAGGCATCGAGCGCGCGCATTACTGCGGCCTGTCGATGGGCGGCGCGACAGGGATGTGGCTCGCCACCCACTCGCCGCGACGCATCGAGCGGCTCGTGCTCTGCAACACCACTCCCTGGCTCGGTCCTCCGGAGACGATGAACGCGCGCATTGCGACGATGCTGCAAGACGGTATGCCGTCGCTGGTGGAAGCGATCCTCGACCGCTGGTTCACGCCCGAATTCCGGTCGCAGGATCCGCTCGCGGTCGACCGCATCCGGCAGGTGTTGCTGACGACACCCGTCGACGGGTACGTGGGCTGTTGCGAAGCGCTGCGCGACATGGACCAGCGCGCGTCGCTGGAGCATATCGCGGCGCCGACGCTCGTCATCGCCGGTACTTACGATCCGGCGCCCACTCCGGAAGCCGCGCGCGCCTGGGCGTCGATGATTCCGCATGCACGGTTTCTCGAGCTGCCGGCGGGCCACCTGTCGAACATCGGGGCGGCGGGAGAGTTCACGCAGCGAGTTCTCGACTTCCTGCTTGCCGGCTGATTGCTGCACCAGACCCGGGGCAGGGGCACGTATGTCCGGCCTGTGTCCTCAGGGGATGACGAGGCGACTGACGAAATTCTCGATCATTTCCCGCATCGCTGCAGGATCCTGATTGGGATGTCGAACGGCGCTGACCGCCAGGCCGTTCCAGACCTGCATCAGCAGGTGGGCGCGCCGGGACGCGATGTCCGGCGGCAGGCCAAGTCCCCGGTCGTCCCGGTCGCGCGTCATCCACGCCTGCAAGGCTTCAAAGATACGTTCGTCGGAATCCTGCAGGACGGCGGCGATCTGCGGGTCGCGGGTCGCTTCGGCGCTCATCTCGAGGTACAGCGCCGGATTCATCACGGACGGGTCCCGGGCGAGCCACGAGTGGTACGTCTGCAGGATGCTTGCAGCAAGGTCGGCCGACGTGTGCAACTGCTCGATCTGCGCGCGCCCATCCTGCAGCTGACGCTCGACGATGGCCCTGACGATGGCGCTCTTGTTCTCGAAATAACGGTACATGAGGCCCGCGCTCATCTGCGCCGCTTCGGCGATGTTCGCCATGCTGGCCGCGTGAAAGCCGTGCTCGATGAAGCACTTCTGCGCCGCGCAGAGGATCCGCTCGCGCTGTACCTCGGCGCGCGGCGTGTCCTTGCCCGCGCAGGCGGCGTGCCCGATCACGGTCCGCGTTCCAGCCAGCCACCGCCCAGCGCTTTGTACAGCGTGACCCGATTCGTCTGCTCTGACAGGCGTGTCACGATCAGTGTCTGTTGCGCCAGGTACAGCGTGCGCTGCGATTCGAGCAGCACCAGGTAGCTGTCGCGTCCCGCCTTGTAACGCGCGCGCGCGAGTTGGTCGGCCTCGGTCGCCGCGTCGACCGTCGCCTGCCGCGCGGCGCGCTGTGCGGCGAGGGTCGTGGTGAGCGCGAGCGCGTCCGCCACGTCGCGAAAGCCAGCCTGGATCGCCTGCTCGTACTGCGCGAGCGCGATGTCGCGGTCGGCGCGGGCGGCGTCGAGATTCGCCCGCAGGCGACCACCCTCGAAGATCGGCAGGTTCACCTGGGGTACGAACGCCCAGACACCCGTACCCGCGTCGAACAGGCCCGACAATTCGTCGCTCGCGGAGCCGACCGAGCCCGTGAGCTTGATCGACGGAAAGAAAGCCGCGCGTGCTGCGCCGATGTTCGCATTGCCGGCGCGCAACCGATGCTCGGCGGCGAGCACGTCGGGACGCCGCAGCAGCACTTCGGATGGCAGGCCAGCGGGGAGGGGCGCGAGACCCGTGACCGACTCGCCAAAGGACTGCGGCAGCAGGTCGGCTCCGATCGGCGCACCGACCAGCAACTGCAGCGCGTTGGCGGTCTGCGCAGCCTGTCCCGAGAAGCGGGCGACGTCTGCGCGCGCGGCCTCGACCTGCGTGCGGGACTGACTGACATCCAGCGCGGAGACCGCGCCGAACTCGTACCGCTTCTGCGTCAGTGCGTGGAATTCCTCACGTGTCGTGAGTGTCAGTTGCACGATGCGCAGTTGCTCCTGGTCGGCTGCGAGCGCCAGGTACGCGTTCGCCACTTCCGCGATCAGCGTCAGTTGCGCGCTGCGTCGCGATTCCTCCTGCGCGAAATACTGCTGCAGGGCCGCCTGGCTCAGGTTGCGCACGCGACCGAACAGGTCCAGTTCGAACTCGGTGATGCCGACGCCTGCAGTGAATGAATCGGTGGTGGGGGCGTCGCCGCCCGTACGGACCATCGCAGCGGTCGCCCCGACGGACGGCACGCGGTCTGCCCGCTCGATGCGGTAGAGCGCCCGCGCCCGCTCGACGTTGAGCACCGCCACCCGCAGGTCGCGATTGTTGGCGAGCGCAAGGCCGATCACTTCCTGCAGTCGCGGGTCGACGAAGAAATCGCGCCAGCCGATGTCGGCCGTGGCCGGCGTCCCGGGCGCTGCCGTCGTGGCGCCCTCGGCCGCGATCGGAACCGCAGTCGTCGCCGGCATGGGCCACTCAGCCGGGATCGACGGGGCAGCCTCGGGCAGGCGTGGTTCGAGCACGCCACACCCGCCGGCCATCACGGCGGCAGCGAGCACCAGCGAGGTCATCGTTCGCCTAGTCATGAGCTTTTCTCTGCACGAACAGGCGTTCGATCACGACGAAGAACAACGGAATGAAGAACAGGCCGAGCGTGACGCCTGCCACCATGCCGCCGAGCACGCCGGTCCCGATCGCGCGCTGCGCGCCGGAGCCGGCGCCGGTCGCGATGGCGAGCGGCAGCACGCCGAATCCGAACGCCAGTGAAGTCATCAGGATCGGGCGCAACCGGATCCGCACGGCCTGCATCGTGGCCTCGACCAGTTCCATGCCGTGCTCGAGGTTCCGCTTGGCGAACTCGATGATCAGGATCGAGTTCTTGCTCGTGAGGCCGACTGTGGTGAGCATTGCCACCTGGAAATACACGTCACGATTCATGCCGAACAAGGTGCTGGCCAGCGTCGCGCCGAGGATGCCGAGCGGCGCCACCATCAGCACCGCCGTCGGGATCGACCAGCTTTCGTACAACGCGGCGAGGCACAGGAAGACGATCAGGAGCGACAGCGCATAGAGCAGGGGTGTCTGTGACCCTGCCTCACGTTCCTGGTAGGAAACAGCGGTCCACTCGACGCCGAAGCCCGCCGGCAGCTGCTCGACCAGGCGCTCCACTTCGGCCATTGCCTGGCCCGTGCTGACGCCCGGCGCGCCCTGGCCATTGATCTCCATCGCCGGCACGCCGTTGTACCGCTCGAGGCGCGGTGAGCCGTAATCCCAGCGCGATGTGGCAAACGCGGAGAACGGCACCATGCGTCCTTCGGCGTTGCGCACCGACCAGAGCTTGAAGTCGTCGGGCGTCATGCGAAACGGCGCATCCGCGCGGATGTAGACCCGCTTCACGCGACCACGGTCGACGAAGTCGTCGATGTACTGGCCGCCCCAGGCCGCAGAGAGCGTCGAATTGATGTCGGCCGTCGCCAGCCCGAGCGCGGCAGCCCGCTCGTTGTCGACGTCGATGTGGAACTGCGGCGTGTCTTCCTGGCCGTTCGGGCGCACGTTCGCCAGCAGCTTGCTCTGCGCGGCGGCACCCAGGAACTGGTTGCGCGCGGCGGTAAGCGCTTCGTGGCCTGCCCCGCCGTTGTCTTTCAGGAAAAAGGCGAAGCCAGCCGACAGGCCGAGCTCCGGAATCGGCGGTGGCACGAACGCAAAGACGAAAGCGTCCTTGATCTGCGACAGTCCGGCCATCGCGCGGCCGGCGATCGCATCGGCGTGCAGCTCAGGCGCCTTGCGTTCGCTCCAGTCCTTGAGGTTGATCCAGGCCATGCCGTTGTTCTGGCCAGTGCCGCCGAAGCTGAAGCCCTGCACGCCGAACACCGCCTTGACCGCGTCCTTCTCGCCCTCGAGGAAATGCTGCTCCACCTTTTCCAGCGACTGCAGGGTGCGCTGCTGTGTCGCGCCGACCGGCGCGATCATCTGTGCGAGCAGGGTTCCCTGGTCTTCCTGGGGCAGGAACGCGCTGGGCAGCCGGGCGAACAGCAGGCCCATCAGGACGGCCAGTGCGGCGAACACGAGCATGAAGCGGCCGCTGCGCGCCAGGATGCCGCGCACGCCGTCCTGGTAGGTCGCCCTGCCGCGGTCGAACGTGCGATTGAACCACCCGAAGAAGCCTGTCTCCGCGTGGTGCTCGCCCTTGCGCACCGGCTTCAGCATCGTCGCGCACAGCGCCGGCGTGAGCACGATCGCGACCAGCACCGACAACGACATGGCCGACACGATCGTCGCGGAGAACTGCCGGTAGATCACGCCGATCGAACCTGGCATGAACGCCATCGGCACGAACACCGCCGCGAGCACCATGCCGATACCGACGAGCGCGCCGGTGATCTCCCGCATGGACTTGCGCGTGGCTTCGACTGGCGACAGTCCCTCCTCGCGCATCACGCGCTCGACGTTCTCGACCACGACGATGGCGTCGTCCACCAGCAGGCCGATCGCCAGCACCATGGCGAACATCGTGAGCATGTTGATCGAGAAGCCGAGCGCAGCCAGCACGCCCATCGTCCCGAGCAGCACCACGGGCACGGCGATGGTGGGGATCAGCGTGGCGCGGAAGTTCTGCAGGAACAGGTAGATGACGAGGAACACGAGCACGATCGCCTCGACCAGCGTCGTGATCACGCCCTTGATCGACATCCGCACGAACGGTGTCGTGTCGAACGGGATGACCGCTGCGAGGCCGGCCGGGAAATACGGCCGCAGCCCGTCCAGCGCCTGCTCGACGCCGGCCGCGGTTTCGAGCGCGTTGGCGCCGGTCGCCAGCGAGATCGCAACGCCGCTCGCCGGCTGCCCGTTGTAGCGACTGACGAATTCATAGGTCTCGGCGCCGATTTCGACCCGCGCGACATCGCCGAGCTTGAGAGCCGACCCGTCGGGATTGCTGCGCAGGACGATGTCGCGAAACTGCTCCGGCGTGTGCAGGCGCTCCTGCGCGCTGATCGTCGCGTTCAGTTGCTGGCCCTCGACCGAGGGCGCGCCGCCGAGCTGGCCGATCGTGACCTGGGCGTTCTGGGCGCGCACCGCCGTGATGATGTCACCCACGGCGAGGCCATACGTCTCGAGCTTGTTCGGGTCGAGCCAGATCCGCATCGCGTACGGCGACCCGAAGAGCTGCACCGTGCCCACGCCCGGGACGCGGCTCAGCGGGTCGACCAGGCTCGCGCCGACGTAATCCGAGATGTCGTCGCGCGTCATGCTGCCGTCCTTCGAGACGAACGCGATGACCATGAGGAAGCCGCTGCGCGACTTGGTCACGTTGACGCCCTGGCGCTGCACTTCCTGCGGCAGCGACGGCATCGCCAGCTGCAGCTTGTTCTGCACCTGGACCTGGGCGATGTCCGGGTCGGTGCCGGATTCGAACGTCAGGGTGATCGACGCGTTACCGGAGGCGTCGCTGGTCGCAGACATGTAGATCAGGCCGTCGAGGCCCTTCATGTTCCGCTCGATGATCTGCGTCACCGCGTCCTGGACGACCTTCGCCGACGCGCCCGGGTAGTTGGCGCTGATCGTCACTGCGGGCGGGGCGATGTTGGGGTACATCGAGATCGGCAGCTGCGTGATCGCGAGGCCGCCCGCCAGCATGATGATGATCGCGATGACCCACGCGAAGATCGGTCGGTCGATGAAAAAGCGTGCCATTGCCGGGCGCTTACGACTGCTGCGCGCGAACGGGCGGAGCGGCGGGCGGCGGCGTGGTCCCGGCCTCCGTCGGCTGCACGGTCGCGCCAGGCTGTACTTTCTGCAGGCCCTCGACGATCACCCTGTCGCCGGCAGCCAGCCCTTCCTCGACCAGCCACTTGTCGCCGATTGCCTGGCTTACGCGCACCGGTCGCACTTCCACCTTGCCATCATTGCCGACGACCATCGCGGTCGTGTGGCCCTTCGGGTCGCGTGCGATACCCTGCTGCGGGACGAGCAGGCCTGCCTGCCGGGTGCCGGTGCCGACGATGGCACGGACGTACATGCCGGGCAGCAGGATGTGCTCGGGGTTCGGGACGACGACGCGCAGCGCAAAGCTGCCGGTCGTCGGATCGACGCTGACTTCGGAGAACGCAAGCTTGCCGGGCTGCGCATAGGGCGTGCCGTCCTCGAGGACGATCGCGACCGGCATGTCCTGCGTGCCCTCGAGCCGGCCCGACGCCAGTTCCCTGCGCAGTGACAGCCACTCAGCGCTCGACTGCGTCAGGTCCACGTAGATGGGGTCGAGCTGTTGTACCGTTGCGAGCGGTTCGTCCTGGTTCGCAGTGACGAGAGCACCCTGGGTCACGGTGGACTTGCCGATGCGGCCGCCGATCGGCGCCGTGATGCGCGCGTAGCCGAGGATGACCGCCGCGCTGCGGACAGCCGCCGCGGCAGCGGCAACGTCGGCTTCGCCCTGCTTCAACGCAGCCGCGGCGTTTTCGTCGTCCTGCTTGCTGACAGCGTTGATCGCGAACAGGTCGGCGGAGCGTCGTGCGTTGAGACGGGCGGTGTTGAGCGTCGCCTCCGCGCGGGCGAGCGCAGCTTTGGCGCTGGCAAGGTCTGCCTGGTACGTCGCATCGTCGAGTTGGTACAGCGGCTGCCCGGCCTTCACCGCAGACCCTTCGGTGTAGAGTCGCTGCTTCACGATCCCATTGACCTGCGGCCGCACTTCCGCGACGAGGTAGGGCGTGGTCCGTCCAGGCAGTTCACGGTGGAGAACGACCGGCGCAGTGGCTAGCGTGACCACCGTGACGGGCACGGCTCCGCGACCCTGGGGTGCGCCTTCCGGCTTGCTGCATGCCGCCACTGCTGTCAGACCGACGACGGCAAAAACAGCCCTGCGGCTCGCGAACTTGGGCGATGACATGTGGCCTCGACAGAGTTAGGTCGTGCTGGCCCGGATGGGCGGTGCGCGGAACGGGCGATAAGTAAGAATGAACGTTCATTCTATGGATGTCAAACACAGGTTGACGCCCTGATTCTCTGTGGGGACGCCAGGTGCCTGAATGGCAAAACGGGCGATGGAATCGCATCCATCGCCCGTCAGTTAACAGGGAGCCGTGATTGTGCGAGCCGGGGCGTCCGTTCCGACTAACCCCTAACCCCTAACCCCTAACCCCTAGATCAGGTCCTTGACTCCGTCGCGCTCCTCGAGGAGTTCCTTGTGGGTCGCGTCCATGCGCGCACGGCTGAACTCGTTGATCGCGAGTCCCTGCACGATTTCGTACTTGCCGCCGCTGCACGTCACCGGGAACCCGTAGATCACGCCTTCCGGGATGCCGTAGCTGCCATCCGACGGCACGCCCATCGAGACCCAGTCACCGGCCGGTGTGCCGAGCACCCAGTCACGGATGTGGTCGATCGCGGATGACGCGGCCGATGCGGCTGACGATGCGCCTCGCGCCTTGATGATGGCGGCGCCGCGCTGCTGCACGACGGGAATGAAGGTGTCGGCGTACCAGGCCTGGTCGACCAGCGAGAGCGCGGGCTTGCCCGCGACCGTCGCGTGGTGCAGGTCGGGATACTGCGTTGCCGAGTGGTTGCCCCAGATGATCACCTTCTTCAGGTCGGTCACGTGCGTGCCCGTCTTCTCCGCTAGCTGCGAGAGCGCGCGGTTGTGATCGAGGCGGACCATCGCGGTGAAGCGCTTCGGATCGAGGCTCGGCGCGTTCTTCATCGCGATCAGCGAGTTGGTGTTCGCCGGGTTGCCGACGACCAGCACGCGCACTTTGCGATCGGCAACCGCGTCGAGCGCCTTGCCCTGCACCGAGAAAATCTGCGCGTTGGCGAGCAGCAGGTCCTTGCGCTCCATGCCCGGACCGCGCGGCCGCGCGCCGACGAGCAGCGCCGCGTGGCAATCCTTGAACGCGACCTTCGCGTCGTCCGTCGCGACGATCTTGTTCAGCGTCGGGAACGCGCAGTCGTTCAGTTCCATGACGACGCCCTGCAGTGCACCGAGGGCCGGCGTGATTTCGAGCAGGTGCAGATTGACCGGCTGGTCGGGACCGAGCATCTGGCCCGAGGCCACTCGGAAGGCGAGCGCGTAGCCGATCTGGCCCGCGGCGCCGGTGATGGCTACGTTGACGGGGGTCTTCATGGGGAAATTCTCTCTGTTGGGTCGGATCCCGGGTCGCTCGTGGCGGGTCTGGGCGCCCGTCGCTCGTGTCTGTCCGGGGGCACGGCATTTTAACGCGCTGCAAAGCAGGCTTTGCCAGAAAGCCGCGACACGCCGCTTCGACTTATACGAAGGGGGTGCTTGCAAAGTGTTTAGTGTTGTAGTTAACTACAACACCAAGGAAGCCCACTCACGGAACGAGGTGGTCGCCATGAGGAAGTCGGAAAGGGTCTGCGCAACAGTCCTCGCCGTCATCGTCTGGTTGATTGCAGGGCATGTGTTCGCATCGAGGCCGGTGGCGCTTCAGGCCATCACGCCCCCGGCTCTCGATGCGCACCCTTCTGCCGTGGGAACGCGCACCGGTGACCCCTGTTGACGGGGCCGGCCTCGGTGTTCTGCTACAGTAGAGCAGCGCACCACCATGTCCCTAACTCTGACGACGCATGGACTCCACCTGGAACGACAACCAGCCGATCTACCGCCAGCTTCGTGACAAGGTGGTGGCGATGATCCTCGAAGGCACGCTCGGCGAGGGCGAAGCATTGCCATCGGTGCGCAGCGTTGCCGCGGAGCACACGCTCAATCCGCTGACTGTCCTCAAGGGTTACCAGCAACTCGTCGACGAGGGGCTGGTCGAAAAGCGTCGTGGCCGCGGCATGTTCGTCACGCCGGGCGCGCGCGTGAGCCTGATGCGCGATGAGCGCGAGAAATTCCTCGCAACGGAATGGCCGCGCGTGCTGTCGACGATCGAGCGGCTGGGGCTGAGCGCCACCGATCTCCTGAAGAATTGATCGGTGACAAGTGATCACCAATCGCCAATGACCAGGCTCTGCCACTGAATCGTGTTGGCTGGCGCAATGTTTGCGGCTGGAAAGCAGACCTAGCCGTACTGGCGCTGCCGCCCAGAGTCGGACATAGCTGTCCGCCGAGAATCGCTCGCTGAGTTCAGCCCAGAAGATAGAGGCGATGCGCATGGAGAGCGTGGTTGTTGCTGCAATTGCCGATTGTGACGGGCGTGAGCTGACGGCTGCCGAGGTGCGCCGCTGGACTACGATCCATATTGCTAGTACGGCTTCACGACCGCTTTGGGTCGTTATTCCCCGTTGAGTGGCTGCTTTGGGCGCACGGCACGCACCGTATCGAGCTCCACCGACAGGGCATGGTGACGGAGCCACGGAAGTTGCGGGCCGCTACGCATCTGCAGCTGGTCATGCGGTGTGACCTCGACGACGATTCGTGCGCCGTGTGAATTCTCGGGCCTTGACGAGAATTCACTCAGGCGCGGTCGACCAGGCGTTTGATCCGGGTCTTCCCGGGGCGAGCGTGTCTGCCTTTCCGCTCGCCCCGGGAAGACCCGGATCAAACGCCCTCACCGAGTTCAGACCGCCCGCGTGACGGCCAGCGAAGCATCGGCCTTCGCTCCGGGCACTGCCACGATCGACGGCGGCAGCATCTTGTACATCACTGGCGTGACCAACCGACCGAGCAGCGTCGACGACACCAGCCCGCCGATGATCACGATCGCGAGCGGCGAATAGAGCCCCGAACCCTGGATGGCGAGCGGCAGCAGTCCGCCGATCGCAGTGGCTGACGTCAGCAGGATCGGCAGGAAGCGGATTTCGCCCGCCTGCGTGATCGCGTCATCGAGCGGCACACCCTGTTCGCGCAGCTGGTTGGTGAAGTCGACCAGCAGGATCGAGTTCTTGATCTCGATGCCGATCAGCGCCACGATGCCGATCGTTGCCGTGAACGACAGGTCGTAACCCGTCAGGAACAAGGCGATGAAGCCGCCGGCCATGCCGAGCGGGATCACGCCGGCGACGATCAGCATCGAACGGAAGCTGCCGAACTCCAGCACCAGCACGGCCAGGATGCCGAACACCGCGACCAGCACGGCGGTGCCGATGCCGCTGAAGCTCTCCTGCTGCGCCTCGAGTTCGCCGCCGGCCCGGATCGAATACCCGGGCGGCAGCTCGAGCTGCTGCAGGCTCCTGAGCACGCCCTGCGTCACCTCGGCCACGTTCATGTCCGCCGTCGGGTAGGCCGTCAGCAGGTATTCGCGCAGCCGATCGTGCCGGCGGATGGCACTGGGTGCCGTCGTGAATTGCGGGTCGGTCAGCTGTCGCAACGGCACGGGCTGTCCGTTCGCCGCAGCCACTTCGATGTAGTCGAGCGCCTGCAGCGTCTGCCGTCCCTGCATCGGCAGGCGCAGCGTGATGTCGTATTCGTCGCCATCCGACTCGCGATACTTGCCCACGTTGAGCCCCGCGACTGCAGCGCGCACCGTGCGATCGGCTTCGACTGGGGCGACGCCGAACAGCGCCGCCTTGTCCGAGTCGATGCGCAGGTCGAGATCGGTGCGCAGCCGACGGGCCGGGTTGTCGACGTTGCGCGTGCCTGGCGTGGCGACCATGAGCGCCTCGGCCTGGTTCGCCAGCCTCTGCAGCGCATCGAGGTCGGGCCCCACGATCGCGATTTCGATCGGCGCGGCGATCGGCGGGCCGTTGCGATAGCTCTCGACGATGATCCGCGCGCCGGCGATAGCCTGCGAACGTCTGCCGCAGTCCTTCGAGCAGCGCCGGGGTCGTGCGCGGGTCGAAATGCTGCAGCTCGACGAACACCTCGCCGACGTTCGCCTTCTTCTCCTCGGGGAAGATGTTGTAGTAGATGCGGGGGTTGCCGCGACCCACGTTCGCGAAGACGTGCTTCACTTCCTCGTGCCGCAGCAGTTCGGCTTCGATGAAGCGCACCGCGCGATCCGTGTCGGGCAGGCTCGCGCCGGTCGGCGTTTCCACCGCGATGCGGAACTGCGGGATGTCGGCATTCGGAAACAGGCTGAAACCCATCAGCGCCGTGAGGCCGAAGGACGCGAGCACGAAAGCCAGCGCCGCGAGCAGCGTGCGCTTCGGCGCAGCCAGCGCGACGCGCAGCGCCGGACCGTAGATGCCGTGGATCACGCGCATCAGTCCCTGCAGCGCCTTGTTGCCTTCGGCGCCGTGGCCCTCGGCCTTGAGCAGTCGGCTCGCCAGGAACGGGATGACCGTCAGCGAGACCAGCAGCGATGCGGCCACGGTGTACAACACCGATGCCGGCAGCGAACGGATGAATATCCCCGCGCCTTCCGGCAGGAACAGCAGCGGCAGGAAGGCGAACAACAGCGTCGCGGTGCAGCCGATGACGGCGAGCGCGATCTGGTCGGTGGCCGCGATCGCAGCCTCGACACGCGTGTACCCGGCGCGCAGGTACCGCTCGATGTTCTCGACGACGACGATCGAATCGTCCACCAGCAGGCCGAGCGCGAGCACGAAACCCGCGATGGAAAGCTGGTTGAGCGAGAACCCGGTGAAATAGAGCGCCGCAAGCCCGATCGAGAGCGACAACGGGATGGAGATCATCACTACGCCCGCCGCCCTCATTCCAAGCGGAATCAGCGTGAGCAGCACGAGCCCGATCGCGATCGCGAAGTCGAAGCCGAGACGGTCGAGCCGGTGCTTGACGTTGCGAGTCTGGTCGAAGCCGCGCTCGAGCTTCACGTTCGGCGGCAATGTGCCCTCGAAGCGGGCAAGGCTGCCGTCGATGGCTTTGCGCACATCGAAGACGTCGACGCGGTCCTTGGCGCTTGCGGTCACGAAGATCGCGCGCCGGCCGTTGTAGCGGCCGATGTACTGCTGCTCGCTCGTGTCCCACGAAACTTCGGCGACGTCGCGCAACCGGACCACGCGCCCGTTGCGGCTGGCGACGACCGTGCCGGCGATTTCGTCGAGCGAGTCGTAGCTGCCCGAGGTCTTCAGGTTGAACTTGCGCAAGCCGAGGTCGACCGAGCCACCCGGGATAGAAGCATTTTCGCCGCGCACGGCGGCTTCGACCTGCCCCAGCGAAATGCCCGCGCGCCCCATCCGTTCGAGGTCGACGGCGATGCGGACCTCGGGCTCGGGCAGAGCAAAAACCTCGCTGCGTCGCACGCCGGGCAGGGTTTCGAGGTCGTCGCTCAGCGCGCGGCCGAGGTCGTCCATTTCACGGTACGAGGCGTCCGGACTGACCAGGGCAACCTGCATGATGTTGACGAGACCGGAGCCGGTGCGCCGCACCTCGAGGCTCGCCAGGTCTGCGGGCAGGTCGGCGCGGATGCGATTCACCTCGCGCACGACCTCGTCGTACTTCTCGTCCGGGTCCTGGTCCCACTGGAACTCGACCTGGATGATGCCGACGCCGTCGAGCGAGCGGCTGTCGATGCGCTTGATGTCGTCGAGTTCGTTGATCGCGTCTTCGATGGGGTCGACGATCAGCCGCTCGATGTCGGCTGGATCGGCGCCCGGATACGCCACGACGATGATCGGCACCGGCGCGTGAAACTCCGGGTCCTCGGCGCGCGGAATATTCTTGAGGGTGGTGTACCCGACGCCGAGCAGCAGGCCGAACAGCAGCAGCGTGAACTGCCAGCGCCGGACCGCGAATTCCCACAGACGCACGGCTCAGCCCCGGTCGTCGGCGATGACGCGCACGCTGCGACCGTCCGTGAGCCACGCCGCGCCATCGGTGATCACGGGTTCGCCCGTGACGAGGCCCGCGGTCACGATCACCTGCTCGCCGAGCAGGGGACCGAGCGTGACATCCTTGCGGTGCGCGACCTTCTTCTCGCGATCGAGCACGTACACGGTGGCCCGCTGGCCGTCGGCTTCCACGATCGCCGTGATCGGCACGACCGTTGCGCTCGGGGCGACGTCGGGCAGCCGTGAGAGCGGCAGCGTGACCTTGGCCACGAGCCCGCGCGCAAAGCGGGCACCCTGCGGGCTCACCTCGACTTCCACTTCGAACGTGCCCGTCACCCGGTCCGCGGCGGCGCCGATGCGCGTCACCTTGCCCTCGAATGTCCGGCCCGGGAAGGCGTCGAAGGTCACCTGTGCCGGCGCGCCCGATTCCATGCGCACCACGTCGCGGTCGGCGAGGCCGACGCGCACGACCCAGCCCGAATCCGTCGAGCCGACGACGACCACCGGCTGTCCGGGCTGCACCAGCTCGCCGCTCTCGACCGTGCGCTCGAAAACGATGCCGTCCACCGGCGCCTCGATGCGCGCGAAGCGCGCGTTGAAGCGCGCTGCGTCGAGGTTGGAGCGGGCGACGTTGTAGGCGGTCGTCAGGTCCTGCACCTGTTCCTCGGTCGCGACTTCGTCGATGCGCAACTGCTTCGCGCGTTCCAGGTCCCGGCGGGCCTTTTCGACGCCCTCGGCCGCCTGCGAGACCGTGGCATCCACTTCGGCGCGCTTCAGCTCGGCGAGCACCTGGCCCTTGCGCACGATGTCGCCCGACTCGACGCGCACCGAATCGACGACGCCGCCGACTTTGAAGGCAAGGCGGATTTCGTTGCGCGGCGCGAGCATCCCCACCGCGCGCGTTTGCGTCGTGACTGCAACGCTTGCTACGGGCACGGCACGCACGGCGGCTGGCTGTGCCTCCACGGTGTCGTCGTTCCTCCCGGCACCGCAGGCGCCGAGGAGGGCTGCGACGGCCAGGATGGACAAGACGGACAGCATCTTCCCGACTGGCTTCTTCACATCCGCTCCCGCTCCATGCGGCGCGCGTCGCCGATGGAGAATTCGAGTTCTGCAAGCCGGGCCAGGTACTCGGCCCGCACTCGCGTGACGTTGAGCTGGGCATCGGTCTGCGCGCGTCGCGCGTCGATGAACTCAGCCTGGTTGATCTGGCCCAGGTCGCGCTTGCGTGCGGTGATCGTGAACGCGCCATTGGCCGCTTCCGCGCGCTTGGCCGCCGTGTCGAGCGAGGCCTCGGCCACCGCGAAGTTCTCGAGCGCCTGCTGCACTTCGAGGCGCACCTGCTGGCCGGCAAGCTCGCGGGTCGCGCGCAGTTGATCGGTGAGGGCGCGTGCTTCGCGCAGGGCGGCCTGGTCGGCACCGCCGCGGAATGCGTTGAAGCGCAGCACCAATGATGCGAGCACGTAGCGGTCTTCGTCCGCGAAGCCGTAGTCCGTGCCCTGGATGCCCGCTTCGGCGCCAAAGGCGAGCGACGGCTTGAACGCCGCGCGCGCCAGGTCCTGGCGTGCTTCGCCAACGGCGATGGCTGCATCGAGGCCCTTGAGTTCCTCGCGGCGCTGGCTCGCGAGCTCCTGCAGTTTCAGTGTGTCGATCTGCCTGCCCGCAAGCGCCGACAGCAAGCGGGTGCGGAAGCGCTCGATCGTCTCGGCGTCGAGTGCCGCATTCGGCAGTGACTGCGACAGGGGCGCATTGCGCAGCAGGTTCACGTAACTCTGCGCGATGCGGACCCGGCTCGCCGTTGCCAGGCGTTCCTGCTCCACTTCGAGCACGTCGGCCTCGGCACGATAGACGAGGTCGCGCGTGACCTTGCCGTTGCGGTACAGGCTTTCGTTGGCCTTGAGGTTTTCGCGCGTGGCTGCGAGCGTTGCGTCGAGCACCGTCACGGCCTGCTGCGCCGCGATCCAGCGGTAGTACGCCTGCTTCACGTCGCGGATGACCTGTGACCGCAGCGCGGCCAGGTCCGCTTCGGCACGCGCGGCGTCGGCTCGCGTCGCGTCGACGGCCGGACCGATGCGCGGTTCGTAGATCGGCTGTTCGAGGACCAGCTTCGTTTCCTGCTCCTGGTCGCGCAGGAAAGCGATCGACTCGTTCCGGACGCGCGGAAACTGCGGTGCCTGACCCTGCGCCGCCAGCATCTGGTCCAGCGTCTCGTACACCGGGTTCAGCAGGTCGCCGACCGGGAAGTCGATGGTGCGACCGCCGTCGGCCATCGAGTAGCGCGCAGCGAAGTCGATTACCGGGAGATAACGCGCACGCGCCTGGTCCAGGGCGGCGAGCCGCTGCTGCACGGTGGCGCCGGAAGCGCGCAGCTCGAGGTTGGCGGTGAGCGCTTCGTCGATGACCTGTCGCAGCCCGTCTTCCATGGTGACGAGCGGCTGCGCGGCTTGCGCGACAGGGGGTGGCGATGCGGCCTGGGCCAGCGGCACGACGCCGCCGTGCAGCACCACTGACAGGAACAAAGAAGCTGCGCGCTTCATGGTTTCAGCGCCCGCAGGGCGAGATCGAGGCCATGCTCGATGAACGACTGCACGGAGGTGCCCAAGTGCTCGATCTGGCCGCCCTTGGTCGAAGCGATCTGGATCATGCCGTGCGTGAACGCCCAGAGCGTCAGCGCGGTGACGAACGGATCGCCGATGTCGGCGCGGATCGAGCCGTCGGCCACGCCGCGATTCAGCGATTCGACGATGACCTCATGCACGCGGTGGCCGGCGACTTCGCAGGCCGCTTCGTTGCATGGGGCGGCGTCCGTTCCGTGTTCTCCCGTCGGATGCGCCTGGTAGCGCGCGCAGGCGTCGAAGTAGTGCGGCGTCTCGACCGAGAAGGCGAGGTAGGCGCGACCAATGGCCTCGACCTCCGCGATGCCGTCCGTCCGGCCCTTCCGGGCGGCAACGAAGCGATCGTGCAGCGCCTCGAGCGAGCGCTCGACCAGCGTCATGTGCAGGTCGCCCTTGTCCTTGAAGTAGACGTAGAGCAGGGCGCGGCTCAAACGAGCCCGGCGGGCCACCTGGTCCATCGTGATGGCATCCCAGCCCGTCTCGGCATACAGGGCCTCGGCTGCATCGACGATTTCGGTGCGGCGGCGGTCCTTTTCTTCCTGGCGGCGTTCGGTGAGGTACGACATGGCTGACATCGTGATAGGAGATTGACACAGTGTCAATACATGGACAAGCGTACATTATTGCGATCGACTGGAGCGATCGGGGGCATCGTCAGGTTCTGTTGGTTGCGCTCACCGGGGGTCCGACAATGGCGTCCATTCGATCCGATCCGCGCAGCGGATTGCCACTGCCCAAGGAGTTGCTATGCACCCGACCCGCAATGACCTGTCCACCAAGACCCGCACCAGGGTCGTCGAGGTCCTGAACGCCCGCCTGGCGGACGCGATCGACCTGCATTTCCAGGCCAAGCAGGCGCACTGGAACGTGAAAGGACCGCACTTCATCGCCCTGCACGAGTTGTTCGACAAGATTGCGGGCGACCTCGGCGGCCACATTGACGACATGGCCGAGCGCATCACCGCGCTGGGTGGGACCGCCGAAGGCACGATCCAGGCGGTGGTTGGCCGGTCGAAGCTGCCGGCATACCCGCTCGAGTTGGCCGACGGCGTCGCCCACCTCGAGGCTTTGGCGGGCGCGCTGGCCCGTTTCGGCAAGGGCGTGCGCAAGGCCATCGACGAAACCGGCAAGGCCGGCGATGCCGACACCAGCGACCTGTTCACCGGCATTTCACGCAGTGCCGACAAGAGCCTCTGGCTGGTCGAGGCGCACCTGCAGGCGGACCGCTAGCCCTCAGCCCATCAGCAGCCGGCTCTCGGCCCGCTGCAGGTCGTCGGGCCGTCCCCACAGCACCAGCACGTCCCCAACCTTGAGCCGAGACTCGGGGTCGGGGTCGCGGCCCGTGATCCCTTCGCGCCGGATGGCGCTTACCGTGACAGGACCGCTTTCCAGCCCGAGGTCACGGATGGTCTGGCCCACGCCGCGCGCACCCGGCGGCAGCACGACCGTATAAAGCTGCTGCCGATCCTGGCGATCGTCCTCGGGATCGATGGGCGCGCGGCCTTCGCGCCGGCGGAACACGCTGCGCAGGATCGCATAGCGCTCGTGCCGGACCTGTTCGGTCATCTCGAGCACCTCCGCCGGCGGCACGCGCAGGAACAACAGCACATGCGACACGAGCGCGAGGCTCGTCTCGAAGATGCCGGGCACCACCTCGGTCGCGCCGGCCGCCTGCAGCGGTTCGAGGAACTTGTCGTCCTCGGTGCGTACGAGCACGGGCACGTCCGTTCGCAGCCGACGCACGGCACGCACGATGCGCACGGCCGTCGTGGGCTCGTCGAATGAAATGACGACGACGGAGGCATGCTCGAGCCCGAGTGCGCGCAGGACTTCGGGGTGCGTCGCATCGCCGTACACCACCGGCTCGCCCGCCATGCGTGCATCGCGGACACGAAACGGGTCGAAATCGAGCGCGATGAACTCGAAGCCGCGCTGCCCGAGCACGCGGGCGAGGTTCTGCCCCACGCGGCCGAAGCCGCAGATCATCACGTGCTCGCGCTGCGCAATTTCCCGCGACGCCGCGGTCTCGAGCGCGAGATCCGAAGGCTGGGCCGGTGGCCGGCGCAGGATCCTGTCGGCGATGCGCCCGTTGTAGCGCACGAGCAACGGGCCGAGCAGCATGCTCAGCGCGATGGCCGTCAGCAGCGCCTGCACGATGCCGTGATCGACGGCGTCACCGCGCAGCAACAGCGTCAGCAGGGCAAACCCGAACTCGCCGCCCATGCTCACTGCGATGGCGGTGCGCAGTGCCTTGCGATTGTTGGGCACGAACCGCCGCACGATCAACGCAACGATCACCGCCTTGATCAGCAGCAGTGCCGCGATCAGCAGCAGCACGAGCGGCAGCTGCGTGAGCAGCAGGCGCAGGTCCAGCAGCATGCCGACGGAGACGAAGAACAGGCCGAGCAGGATGTCCTGGAACGGCTTGATGACGGCCTCGGTCTGGTGCTTGAACTCGGTCTCGGCGAGCAGCATGCCGGCGAGAAATCCGCCGAGCGCCATCGACAGCCCCATCCGGTCGGTGGCCCAGGCGGCCAGCAACGACACGAACAGCACCGTCAGCGTGAAAATCTCGGTGCTGCGGTGATGCGCGATCTCGCGAAAGAGCGGACGCAGCAACCAGCGTCCCACGACGAGCACGACGACGAGGGCGATCAGGCCGCGTCCCGCCATGCTGAGCAGCCACAGTGCTCCCGGGACTTCGCCGGTCACGCTGAGCGCAGTGGCCAGCGCCAGCAGCGGCGCGAAGGCGAGGTCCTGGAACAGCAGGATGCCCAGCGCTAGCCGCGCGTGCGTGCGCGTGAGCTCCATCTGGTCGCCGAGTTGCCGCAGCACGATCGCGGTGGACGACATCGCGAGCGCGCCGCCGATGACGATGGCGGCGCCGGCGTGAACGCCGAAGGCGAAAGCCATGCCGCCGAAAGCCAGGCCGCACAGCAGCACCTGCAGGCCACCGATGCCGAGCACCTCGGATTTCATCGCGACCATGCGGCCCAGCGAGAATTCCAGGCCTAGCGTGAACACCAGGAACACGACGCCGATCTCGGCGAGCACCTGCACGGAAGCCACGCTCGGCACGAGGCCTAGCGCATGCGGGCCGAGGACCATGCCCACCAGCAGATAGCCGAGGATCGGTGGCAGCTTGAAACGGCGCACCAGGCTCAGCACCAGCAGCGAGCCCGCGAGCAGGATCAGGATCTGGCTGAGAAAGTCGTGCGCCATCGGACCTCACGCAGCGGATGCGCCGATGCTAGCATTCCAACGAGGCATTCCCGCCCGTGGAGATCCACCTGCAGCCCTGACCGGTCGCGTGCGCCCGGACAAGCGCCATCATGCCGAATTCCCCTGCATTCGAGGGCCGCGTCGATTCCGCCGAGGGGCGGCTGACGCTGGCAGGCGACTGTCGTGCTGTGGACCTCGGCACGCTCGAGGCCGCGTTGCGCGAGTGGGCCGGGGCAGGGTCGCGCTGCGTCGATTTTTCCGCCGCGGGTCGATTCGACATCGGACCGGCCTGGGTCCTGAAGCGGGCCATGGCCGATGCGCCTATGGCACCCGTGGTCAGCGGATCGCTGCCCGCGCACTTCAAATACCTCGACGAACTGCTCGATGGCGCGAGCGTGCGCACGGCCGACATCGCGCCAATCCCGCAACAGCCTGCGGCGCTCGTCCGGCTCGGCCGCGCGATCGAGGCTCGCGGCGAAAGCTGGTACGAAGCGCTGACGTACGGCGGCAAGCTGATCATGACCGCAGGCTCGGCCTGGAGGTCCTGGCGACACCTGCGCATTCCGTCCTTCGTGCGGCACGCCTACGAGACGGGCTACCAGGCCGTGCCTGTCGTGGCGGTGATCGCCTTCCTCATCAGCGTGATCTCGGCCTACATCAGCGCACAGCAATTGCGGCCGTACGGTGGCGAGATCTTCACCGTCGACATCGTGGCACTCGGCGTGCTGCGCGAATTCGGCGTGCTGCTCACGGCGATCATGGTCGCGGGCCGCACGGGCAGCGCCTATGCCGCCGAACTCGGCGTGATGAAGCTCAACGACGAGGTCGACGCGCTCGAGTCGATGGGCATCGATCCGTACGAGGTGCTCGTACTGCCCCGCATCCTCGGCCTCATCATCGCGTTGCCCCTGCTCACGATCGTCGCGGACTTCATGGGACTGTTCGGCGGTGCGATGCTGACGCACTACCTGATCGACCTGCCGTGGCCGCAGTTCTTCGCACGGCTCGACGAAGCCATAGCGCCGACGACGTTCTGGGCTGGCCTCGTGAAGGCCCCGGTGTTCGGATTGCTCATCGGCCTGACGGGCACGTTGCGCGGCCTGCAGGTGCGCGAATCGTCGCGTGAACTCGGCCGGCTCACGACGGTGGCCGTCGTGCAGTCGATCTTCCTGGTGATCCTCGCCGACGCGCTGTTCGCCATTCTCTTCCTCGAGATCGATTTCTGATGGCCGCCACGACGCCTGAAGTGGTCATCTCGGTGCGCGACGTGGTCAACCGTTTCGGCAAGCAGACGGTGCACGATGGCGTGTCCTTCGACGTGCGTGCGGGCGAGATATTCGGCATCGTCGGTGGCTCCGGCAGCGGCAAGTCCGTGCTGCTGAAGACCATGCTCGGATTGCGCAAGCCCGATGCCGGCGTGGTCGAGCTCGAAGGGCGCGACATCACGCGCATGTCGGAACGCGAGCTGCGTCAGGTCAAGCAGCGCTACGGCGTCACCTTCCAGCACGGCGCCCTGTTCACGTCGCTCACGGTGACGGAGAACGTGATCCTGCCGATGGTCGAGTTGCTCGAGCTGGAAGAGGCCACGCTGCAGAGCCTCGCCGAGCTGCGGCTGCGCATGGTCGGCCTGCCGGTCGATGCGGGCGTGAAATTTCCGGCGCAGCTCTCGGGCGGCATGATCAAGCGCGCAGCACTCGCGCGAGCGCTGGCGCTCGACCCGGTGCTCCTTTTTCTCGACGAACCCACGGCGGGGCTCGACCCGATCGCAGCCACTGCCTTCGATGAACTGGTCCTCTACCTGCGCCGCACGCTCGGCCTCACGGTGGTGATGGTTACTCACGATCTGGACACCCTTGCACGGACATGTGATCGTGTCGCGGTGCTCGTCGACCGCAAAGTCATCGTGGATACGCTGCCCGGCATCGTCCGGAACGAACATCCGTGGATCCGGGAATATTTTCACGGTGCGCGTGGCCGCGTGATCGCGCCCGAAGCCGGGAGCGACAACCGTGGAGCGTGACGCGAAATACGCAACGATCGCCCTGTTTGCGCTCGCGTGCGTGGCCGCAGCCGTGGCTTTCATCTGGTGGTATTCGGGTCGCGGCGACCAGCGCGATTACCAGACGTACGAAATCTACTTCCAGGGCACCGTGAGCGGCCTCTCGAAGGGCAGCCCGGTGCGCTACCTGGGTGTCGACGTCGGGCGGGTGACGTACCTCGGCGTGGACAAGGCCGATCCCGGCCAGGTGAAGGTGATCAGCGACATCGACTCTTCGGCGCCGATCTCCGGCGGCACGCTCGCCAAGCTGGGGCTGCTCGGCCTCACCGGCCTGCTCTACATCGACCTGCAGCAGAACCCGGATACGTCCGGCACCAAAGCCCTGCAGCAGGGCACGCAATACCCGGTCATACCTTCACGCAAGAGCAGCATCGAAGCGTCCATCGAGCGCTTGCCGGAAATCCTCGGGCAGGCGACTGAAGTGCTGGCTCGCATCGAGCACGTGTTGTCGGACGAGAACGTGCACTCGGTCGGCGCGACGCTCGCGCACCTCGAGCAGGCATCGGCAGACTTGCCGGCAATGACGGCCGAAGCTCGGGCGCTGGCGACCGAACTGCGCGAAATCTCCAGTTCGACGCTCGAGCTCACGAACCGGCTGAACCAGACGCTGGGCAAGGCCCAGCCGGATTTCGAAGCGACGCTCGCCAATGCACGCGTTGCTTCCGACAACCTGGCACGCACGGCGGATAGCCTGAATCGCCTGCTGAACCAGAATGAAGGCGGGCTCGGCAAGGCGGCGGGCGCCAGCGTCGCCGAACTGCAGCAACTGGTGATCGACGCCCGCAGCGCCAGCAACGAAGTGCGCGAACTCGCACGCACGTTGCGAGAGCGGCCGTCCAGTGTTCTGTTCGAGCCGAAGGCGGCCGGCGTGGAGATTCCGCGATGACGACAAGAACGGCCAGGGTTGTCTTGCGGCCGGCCTCGTGGATGGCCTGCGCGTCGTTGCTGGCGCTGCTGCTCGGAGGGTGCGCAGGAAGCCTGCTGCAGTCCGACACCGAGGCGCCCGATACTTTCCGCCTCGGTGTCGCCACTGCGACGGATGCAGCCACGGCCAGCACGACGCCATCGCCCTCCGCGCTCGCGATTGCGGTCGCGCGTCCGCGCGCTGCGGCCGCGCTCGACACGGATCGCATCGCCGTGCAATCCGCGGGCAACCGTTTCGACTATTACTCTGCTGCACGCTGGGCCGAATCCGCGCCACAGATGCTGCAGCAAAGCCTCGTAGCCGCGCTGGGAGCCACGGCCCAGTTCGGCGGTGGCGTCATGACCGCCCCCGCTCGCGTGCCGACGGAGCTCCTGCTCGACGTCGAACTGCGGCGATTCGAAGCGGTCACGATGGGCGCTGACGCAGCATCTTCGGGTGCGGCACCGGTGGTTTACGTGCAGGTGCAGGTGAGCCTGGTCGATTCGCGTCGAGCCGCACGCCTCACGAGCTTCGTCAGCGAAGCCGCCGTGCCTGCGTCGGAGAATCGATTGAGCGCGGTCATCGCGGCGTTCGATCGCGCGAATGCACAGATGGTGCGCGATGTCGTTGAGCGCGTGCAGGCCGCCGCGACGGCATTGCCCGCGAAATAGCCACTCGCCGCGCCCTTTGCGCGCGGTCAATCGCGGTCAGATTGAGGTGGCACTGCCCTTGGCGGGCACCTGGCTCATCGCATACTCGCTCATCGCGGTGATGGTCAGTGACGGATTCACCCCGGGGTTGGCCGGAACGGTCGAGCCGTCGCAGACCAGAAAATTTCGGTAGCCGAACAGGCGGCTGTTCTGGTCGACGACACCGCTCGCGGCGTCGCGACCGATCACTACGCCGCCGAGGATGTGGGCCGTAGTCGGGATGTTTGCCCAGGCTTCGAGCAGCATGCTCTGCGCGTAACCGCCAGTTCGCTGCGCCAGCCATTCGGCCGCACGATTGCCCACGTCGATGAACGTCGGATTCGGCTTCTCGGGATCCTGCTCGGTGGTTAGCGAGACGCGGCCGAACCAGCCGCGTTTTGCCCGGAATGCAATGGCGTTGTCCAGGCTCTGCATGACCAGGAACAGCACCGAGCGTCTCGACCAGCCGACCGGCCAGAGCGTCTTCAGGAACGTCAGCGGGTGCCGCAGCACCTGGCCGAGCCACAGGAAGGGGCGCGTCAACCGGGTGCCGTCCCCCGTCAGCAGCGTATAGAGCAGCGCCATGAAATCTCCGTGGCGCCCGTAGGTCACGAACTCGATGTGCGTATCGGGTCGCGGGTAGACGCTCGCACTGATGGCGACATCGTTCCACGGCCGCGCCATGCCTTCCGGTAGCGTCACCGCGAGCACCGACTCGCTGTTGGTCCGCACCAGTTCCCCAAGCCGGTTGCTGATCCGCGGCAGTGCGTTCGACAGCTTGCACGCGGCGAGCAGCCGGTTGGTGCCCAGTGCCCCGGCGGACAGGACGATGCCTCGAGCGGTAAACGTTCGCCGCTGCTTGCTCAGCCACGCTCCAGGATGCTCCGTCGTCACGGCATAGCCTTCGGATCCATCCTCGGCACCCAGTGGACGGATGTCCACCACCTGCCGCTCCGGGTGGATCTCGACTCCGTGCTTCTCCGCGAACCAGAGGTAATTCTTGACCAGCGTGTTCTTGGCGCCATCGCGGCAGCCAACCATGCAGGCGCCGCAGTACGTGCATCCCGTCCGTTCGGGGCCGGTACCGCCGAAATACGGGTCCGGCACAGTCGCGCCGGCCTTGCCGAAGAAGACGCCGACGGGCGTGCGGTGGAACGTGCTCTCGACGTTGAAATGCCTGCCGACCTCCTGCAGCAGCTTCTGGCCGTCGCTTTCGCGCGGCACCGTCTGCACGCCGAGCATCTTCTCGGCGGTGTCGTAATGCGGAGCCAGTGCGGCTGCCCAGTCATTCAGGCCGGACCACTGCGGATTGGTGAAGAACGGGGGAGCGGCCCGATAGAGCGTGTTCGCATACACCACGCTGCCGCCGCCGACAGCGGAACCGCTGGCGATGAACACGTCCTTGAACGGTGTCAGCCGGAAGATGCCGTGCAGTCCCAGCGACGGTGCCCACAGGAAGCGTCGCAAGTCCCACGTGGACTTCGCGTAATCCTCGTCGCGGTAACGACGACCGGCCTCGAGCATGCCGACCCTATAACCCTTCTCGGCGAGTCGCAGCGCCGAGACGCTGCCACCGAAGCCGGACCCGATGATCACCCAGTCATAGTCGAAGGCGACGCTATTGCTGGTCATCCGCTGTCCCCTGGTGCTGGCGAGCATCGCGGCCGAGCGGTGCTGCTATGCGCGACACTGACAGTAGATCAAGGCTGCGTCCAATGCATTCCTGGCATTGTCCCGTTGCTGTTCACGCATTTGGGCCTCCGCGCCGCCGGTGGCGCGTGTATAGCGGTCCGCCAGGGTATCCAGCAAGCGAAGCTCAGCGCGGCAGGATGTCGAGTCGCTGTTCGAGTTCCGCCCGATCGCCGATGACCAGGCAGCCGGACGGCAGCGTGGCTTCATCGATGCCCAATGCACCCTGCCCGCCAATCCACACGGGCACATCGGGTCCGAGCGCTTCGCGCATGACCGCGAGTTGCGCGGCGAGGGCGGGAGCGCTTTCGAACAGGACCACGCTGATGGCGACCAGTGCCGCATCCACTTCACGCGAGTAGCGTGCGATCTCTGCCGCTGGCAGGTCGGGCCCGAGATAGTGCACCTTGAACCCGTGGCTGGCGCAGATCATCGCCGACATCAGCAGCCCGAGCTCGTGGCGCTCACCGGGCAGCGTCGCGAACACGATCGACTGCCGCCGGGCCGAGCGATCATAGGTCTCGACGATCAGGCCGATGTGCTTGCGCACGCTGGTCGACACCATGCGCTCCTGCGCGATCGAAAACTGGCCGGAATGCCAGCGTTCGCCGACTTCGCGCAGCAGTGGCTCGAGCACTTCGTCGATCAACCGCGCGGGTGAGAGCAGCGAGATGGCCAGGGTCAGCGCCTGCTCGCACGACGCCGACGAGTAGCGTTCGGCTGCTTCGAGGACGCGTTGGACGAAAGCAGAGGGCGCGGCGACCGGCGGCGCACGGGATCCCGGCTCATGCAGCAGTTCGACGAGGCCCGCGTCATCCAGCTGCACCAGGCGACCGATCGGATGACCGCGCTCCGTCGCTTCCCGCAAGCGACGCAGCCGCAGGACGTCGTCCGGCCGGTACACGCGCCGGCCCAGGTCGTCACGCTCGGGCACGACCACGCTGTAGCGTCGTTCCCATGCCCGGAGTGTCTCGACGGTGAGGCCCGTAGCCTGCGAAACGGCCTTGATCGAGTACATGCTTGCTGGCTACGGCGGCGACTGGCTGGTGACTGGTCCGAAGGCTCTTGGGTTCCCGACGGGCGAACGCAGCCGGTACCCCGACAATTCTCGGGCTCGGCGCAATTGGATTCACCTGGCGGTCGCCCCGCGCGAGGACTCCGTCAGGCCGGCATCTGCAGGATCGGGTGTTGCCCGGTCGCCTGCCGCAGCAGCAATTCCAGGAATGCTTCGCTGGTGATGGCATCGCCGAACAGCCGGCCCTGACCCTGCTGGCAGCCGCTGTGGAGCAGGAAGTACCGTTGTTCCTCGGTCTCGATACCTTCCGCGATGACCTGCAGGCCCAGGCTGCGGCCCATTTCGATGATCGTGCGCACGATGGTGGCGTCGTCGGGGTCGGTCGCCGCGTTGGTGACGAACGACCGGTCGATCTTGAGCGTGCTGATCGGGAACTGCTGCAGGGCGCTGAGGCTGGAATAGCCCGTGCCGAAATCGTCGATCGACAGGTGCACGCCCATCGCGCGCAGCTCGTCGAGCAACGGCAGCGTGCGCTCCGCATCCAGCATGAGGGTCGTCTCGGTGATCTCGAGCTCCACGCAGGAGGCCGGCACGTTGTGCCGTTCGAAGACCGAGCGGCAACGTGGGATGAAGCTCGCCTGGCTCAGTTCCTTCAGCGACAGGTTGATCGCGACGCGACCCGGATCGCTCACCCGCTGCTGCCAGCCCGAATAGTCGATGCACACCTGGTTCAGCACCCACGCGCCGATGTCGAGGATCAGCCGCGATTCCTCGGCCAGCGGGATGAACTGCGAAGGCGCGATCTCGCCATGTCCGGGCAGGCGCCAGCGCAGCAGGGCCTCGGAGCCCACCACCTCGCCGGTCTCGAGGTCCACCTTCGGCTGGTAGCGCAACAGGAATTCGTCGCGCTCGAGCGCACGGCGCAACTTGCTCTTGAGCAGCAGGCGTTCGACGGCAGCGGCGTTCATCTCGGGCGCGTAGAACACGTGGCAGTTCCGGCCCTGGCGCTTGGCGTGATACATCGCCGCGTCCGCGTTGCGGATCAGGTCGATGACGTTGTCTGCGTGCTCGGGCACCAGCGCCACGCCGACGCTCGCAGTGACGTCGATTTCCTGGCCGGGCAAGTGCAGTGGCTTGGCGATCTCGCCGAGCACGAGCCGCGCAAGGTCATGGCCCTGTTCGTGGCCGGCCTGTTCATTCTTGATGCCCTCGGCGAACACGGCGAATTCGTCGCCCGCCAGGCGACCGGCGACCGACTCGCGCGGCAGCGCCCGGGTCAGTCGCTCGCTGATGGTCTCGAGCACGCGGTCGCCCGTTTCGTGGCCGAAGGTGTCGTTGATTTCCTTGAAGTTGTCGATGTCGATGTACAGCAGCACGAGTCCGCGTCCCTGCCGCGTGTTGCGCGTGATCGCCTGGTGCAACTGGTGCTGAAACTGCATGCGGTTCGGCATCTTCGTGAGCGTGTCGAACCGCGCGAGGTAGCGGATCCGCCGCTCGGCTCGCTTCCGATCCGTGATGTCGCGCAGCACCAGGATCGTGCCGCGGCTGCCGCCGGCGGGTTCGCGGCCAAGGGACGAGATGTGCACCGACACTGGAATCGTCTGGCCGCTCCGGGTGCGTATCACCGTTTCACCGGGTGCGGACTGCAGCCGCTCGAGGTTGAAGGCCGCCAGGTGCTCCGGCGCGATCAGGTCCTTGAACGCAACGCCGATCAGGTCCTGCTCGGGCATGCCGAACAGGCTGGCCGCGGCTGCGTTTGCGGTTCGCATGCGCCCGTCCGCCGTCATGACGAGCACCGCGTCCTTGATGCCGTTCAGCACATCGTCGAGGAAATCGCGCGAGATCGTCGTCGTCGTGAGCGCCTGCCGCATCTGCTCGATTGAACGTTCGAGTGCAGCGACTTCGGCGACGCCACTGACCGCCACGGGCTCGGCGTAGCTGCCGCGTCCAATCGACCGCGCGTTTTTCATCAGTGAAATGAGCGCACGGTCGATGCGGACCATGAGCAACATGACGATCAGGCCCGCCATCAGGGTGAGCAGCGTGCCGGCGACCGCTATGTTCACCGTTCGTTCGTCGTACGCCTTGTCGACGAGGGCCTGCAACCGCTCGTGGGTGGCGGCAAGGCGGGGATCCAGCGCCGAGATCGAGTCCAGCTGCGCGGCGACAGCGCGAAGTTCGTCGCGCTCGGCCGATTCGGAGTAATGGGTGACCATGGCGACGGTCGTGGTCAGCAGCGCGCCTACCGTCAGCACGGCAAAGATATAGCGCAGCTTGAGTCCCGGTCCGACCATCGGCGTTGAGCTCTCCTGGCGCGTCCCCCGCCCTTTGGATCTCTTTATTTTCTGTGCGGTTCGACCGCCTGCGCGGCATCATATCCGACCTCGATCCCGGGAACACCGACTGCATGAACGCGCTGGAACTGACAGGTCGTGCGCGCACCCACGTCATCGAACTGGACGCGCCGCGCTGCACGCTGCATTACGAGGCGGTGGCCGCATTCCTCGGCATGCGTGACGCCGCGTGCGTCGAGGGTATCGACCTGCAGGCGATCTCGAGCTTTCGGGATTTCGACCGGCAGCTGGTGCTCTGGAACCGCAAATGGCGGGGCGAACGACCGCTGCATGATCGCAGCGGCAAGCTGCTCGACCAGGCGCAGTTCACCGAGCCGCAGCGGGTCGACGCGATCCTGGCGTGGTCCGCCATCCCAGGCGGCAGCCGGCACCATTGGGGATCGGACATCGACGTGATCGACGCCGCGGCGATGCCCGCGGGGTACCAGGTGGAGCTGGTGCCGGCGGAATACGTGCACGGTGGCGTGTTCGGCCGGCTGACGGGGTGGCTCGACCGGAACATGGGTCGTTTCGGCTTTTTCCGGCCATATGGCTCGGACCGTGGCGGAGCGGGCATCGAGCCCTGGCACCTGAGCTACGCGCCGGTGGCGCGCGGGGCCGTCGAGGCGCTGTCGCTTTCCGTCCTGCGTGAGGCGATCGCCGGCGGCGACATGCTCGGCAAGGAGTACGTCCTCGACCGGCTGCCGGAGATCTACACCCGCTTTATCCTGGCGGTCGACCCGCCTTTCTTGCCTGAGCGTCCCGGAAAGACTGCACTCGCTTGAGGAACCAGCGCGGGAACCAGCGCTTGAGCCGCCACGCCCAGCGGTATTCCGGGGGCCATACGATATAGAGTTCGCCCGCGGCCGCCGCGCCGAGCAGTGCCAGCGCGGCTTCGTCCGGGTCGTGACCCGAGTTGTCCATGATCCGGTGCGCGAGCCGGTTCTCTTCCGGCGGAGCCCGCATGTGGTCGAGCAGGTGGGTCCGGAAGAAGCCCGGCATTGCGCAAGAGACCTGCAACCCCGTGCCGGCAATTTCGCTCGCCAGCGTTTCGCTCAAGGAAATGACGCCGGCCTTGGTCGCGTTGTACGCCGACATCTGCGGCGCCGCCGCGAAACCCGCGGAACTCGCCACGTTGAAGATCAGGCCACTGCCCTGGCGCTTCATCACCGGCAAGGCCGCGCGGCAGCCCCAGACGACGCCAAGCAGGTTGATGCCGACGATCCAGTTCCAGTCATCGACCGGGGTGGCTTCGACCGCACCGGCCACGGCCACGCCGGCATTATTCACGATCACGTCCAGCCCCTGGTTGGCCGCGGCAAAGCCAGCGATGGAGGCCGCGACCAGCTCGTGCGAGGCGACGTCGCCAGGGCAGGCGGTGACGCCGGCTGCGCCGGACGTGCGCAACTGAGCGACAGCCCGCTCCAGGGCATCGCGGTCGACGTCGAGCACTCCCAGTGTCCAGCCGTCGCGGGCCAGCAGTTGGGCCATCGACAGCCCTAAGCCGCTCGCGGCACCGGTGATGAAAGCGCGCTTTGACGGAAAGCGCCGGGACAGTAAGGTAGCGGGTGAGGCGTATGCCATCCCGCCATGCTAGCGGGGCGGACCAAGCGGCGAAACGGTCGTTTACCGCAATGCCGGTGCCGCCGCAGGGAGCGAAAATTGCGCAAGGTTCACACGGCCGACTCGATCATCGAGATTGCGCACCTGCGCAACGTGCTCGAGCAGGCCGGCATCGCGTGCTACGTGCGGAACGAGCGGCTCGGCGGCGTCGTGGGCGAGATTCCGTTCGTGGAGTGCTGGCCGGAACTCTGGGTGCTGCGTAACGGCGACGCGCTGAATGCGCGCGGCCTGATCGATACCGTGCGTGCCGCCGTCGTGCCGTCACCGGACTGGATCTGCCGCAGTTGCGGTGAGCGCGTGGAAGGACAGTTCGATGCGTGCTGGCGGTGCTCGACACCGGACGAGATTGCAGGAGCGACCACAGGAACCGACCGCTGATGCCCGACGCCACGTCACTGACCATCGCCAGCCGCTTCAAGGGACCGCCCGATTCTGGCAATGGCGGCTACGTCTGCGGCGCGTTCGCCGTCGCCGCCCAGACCGAGCTGCGCATCCGTCTGCTGGCGCCCCCTCCGCTCGACACGCCGCTGACACTGGAACACAGCGAGATCGATGGCCTGTGGCGGCTGTGGCACGGCGCGCAGGCGGTGGCGTCCGGAACGCCTGCCGCACCGCTCAAACTCGAGGTTCCGCTCGCGCCGCCCTACGTGCAGGCGGTCTGGGCTTCACAGCACTACGTGGGATTCCGCGAGCACTCGTTTCCCGATTGCTTCGTGTGCGGCCCGCATCGTCGCCGGGGCGACGGCATGCGGATTTTCCCGGGGTTGCTCGACTCCGGCATGGTCGCAGCGCCGTGGATACCGGCGGACGATCTCGACGGCGGCGACGGCAAAGTGGCCGTCGAGTTTCACTGGGCTGCGCTCGATTGCCCCGGTTACTTCGCCGCGATCGGCGACACGCCCCGGACGATGCTGCTCGGCGAGATGCAGGCGCACGTGGACCGGCGCGTGCACGTCGGCGAGGCCTGCATGGTGCTGGGCTGGCTGATTGCGAGCGAAGGCCGCAAGTATCGGTGCGGCACGGCGATCTTCGATGACGACGGTGAGCTCTGCGCCCGCGCGCTGGCCACCTGGATCGAGGCCGCGCGCTGACTCCACAGGCGTCCGACCCGGCATGTCCTGTCGCGCGCGTGTCTGCCTTTCCAAGCTCGGGGGAAGGTCCCGGATCGACTGCTCGAAGCGAGAGCATCTCTGCCTTGCTGAGCTCGGGGAAGGCTGCCTCGGGGCAGCGCGCTGCGGTGATCAGCGGCGCGCGAGCAGCGCCGTCAACAGGCCCGCCGCCGTGAGCAGGACGCCGGGCATCCAGTCCGTGCGGAAAGCCAGCCAGAGAATTCCGGACAGCAACACCGCGGCGGCGATGATGGTCTGGTCGCGGCGCCTGGCGCTCGCGCGCATTTCGCGGCGCAGCTCTGCGTAAGGCTCGTTGTCGACCCGGATGCGGAGCGTGCCCTCGGACGCCTTCTGCACGAACTGCTGCAGCAGCTGCGGCAGCATCCGGATGGACTCGGACAGGTCGGGCAGCTGCCGGCGCAGTTCCTGGGCAATGTTGCGGCCGCTCAGCCGGTCCGCGCCCCATTCCTGCATGATCGGCTGCGCGGTCTTCCACAGGTCGAGTTGCGGGTAGAGCTGCCGGCCCAGGCCTTCGATCTGCAGCAGGGTCTTCTGCAGCAGGATCAGCTGCGGCTGCACGCGCATGTCGAAGCGGCGCGCGACTTCGAACAGCCGCATCAGCACCTGCGCAAACGAAATCTCGGACAGCGGCTTGTTGAAGATGGGTTCGCACACCGTGCGGATCCCTGCTTCCAGTTCGTCGACGCGCGTGTCCTTGGGCACCCAGCCGGAATCGACGTGCAGGCGCGCGACGCGGTTGTAGTCGCGGTCGAAAAAGGCGAGGAAATTCTCGGCCAGGTAGTGCTGGTCGCGCGCATCGAGCGAGCCGACGATGCCGAAGTCGACGGCCGCGTACACGGGCCGTTGCGGGTCGTCGGTCTGCACGAAAATGTTGCCGGGGTGCATGTCGGCGTGGAAGAAATTGTGCCGGAACACCTGGGTGAAGAAGATCTCCACGCCGTTCTCGGCCAGCGCCTGGATGTTCGTGCCGCGACGGAGGAGTTCGGCCATGTCGCTCACGAGCACGCCGTGGATGCGCTCCATGACCATGACTTCGGGGCGGCAGTAGTCCCAGTACACGTCAGGCACGTACAGCAGCGTCGAGCCCGTGAAGTTGCGGCGCAGCTGCGCGGCGTTCGCCGCCTCGCGCATGAGGTCGAGCTCGTCGAGGATGGTTTTCTCGTACTCCTGCACGACCTCGTAGGGGCGCAGGCGGTAGCCTTCCTTCGAATAGTCGCGCGCGAGTTGCGCGAGGACGTACATCACCTCGAGGTCGCGCTCGATCTTCTCCCGGATGCCGGGACGCACGACCTTGACGACGACTTCTTCGCCGGACCGCAGGCGCGCGGTGTGCACCTGCGCGATCGAGGCCGCGGCGAGCGGCGTCTCGTCGAACTCCGCGAACACTTCGCCCACCGGCTTGCCGTAAGCGCCCTCGATGATGGCCCTGGCCTCCGCCCCCGGGAACGGCGGCACGCGGTCCTGCAGTTTCTCGAGCTCGTCGGCAATGTCGACCGGCAGCAGGTCGCGTCGCGTGGACAGGGCCTGGCCGAATTTCACCCAGATCGGGCCCAGCTCCTCGAGTGCGAGACGAATGCGCTCACCGCGTGGACCGCCCTTGCGACGCTCGAACCACGTGGCAGGCGACAGGTAGAACGCGAATCGCAGCGGACGAAACAGGTGCGTCGCGAGAATGATCTCGTCGAGCCCGTGGCGGACGAGCACGCGCTGGATCTGGAGCAGGCGGGTGGCGACGCGGAAGCGCATGGGAAGGGGATGGGGGTAGGGGTTAGGGGTTAGGGGTTAGTCGGAAGGGGCTGCACTGCGGGTATCGAGTGTGCAGCTACTTCGAACTTTGCTTGGCGCGGGATTCGGCGCGACTCAGGCGCGCGTCGAGCCGGTCGGTCGCTTCGCGCAGCTGGTCGACCGCTTCGAGGAATTCCTCGACTTCGACGCGCGAGGGCACGTCGCGGCCCTCTTCCTGCAGGTACTCGGCCACGTTGGTCGAGAACGAATCGGCGGCCTTGCGCCCCCAGCCGAAGAAGCCGCGGGCGATGTTCGCCACCTGGTGCGCCGCGACGTCGCCCACGACGCGCGACAGCTCTTCCTCGAAATCCGGCTGGGCGTGCTGCAGCAGGTCGCGAAAACGCTGGGCGACCTCGGCGTCGCCCGCGATGCGGATCGACGAGCCGCGCATACGGTCTTCGGCGCCGGGACCGACCAGGGACAGCAGGGAGATCGGTGAGCCGGACAGCGTCGCGTCGGCCTCGCCTGCGTCGCGCGTGTCGATCGCGATGCGGCCGTCAGCGACGCGGAAGAACAGCGTCACCGGCGTGCCTTCGAGCACGAGCGAGAGTGCGCGGCCCTCGAGCTGCTGCGCCACCGCCGAGGCGCGCTCCGACTGCGCGACGTTGCGGTTCAGCATCGTCGACAGCCGGTGGAAGATGGCAGCGACGGGATTCGCGCTCAATAGCGGAACCCCTTGTGCAGGGCGACGATTCCACCCGTCAGGTTGTGGTAGCGGCAGTCCTCGAGGCCGGCTTCGCGCATCATGCCGAGCAGCGTCTCCTGGTCGGGGAACCGGCGGATGGACTCGGCGAGGTAGCGGTAGCTGTCCGGGTCGTTCGCGATGCGCGCGCCGAGCCAGGGCAGCACGCTGAACGAGTACGCGTCGTACACGGGCTTGAGGCCTGGAAAAACGGGCTTCGAGAATTCGAGGATCAGCAGCCGGCCGCCCGGCTTCAGCACGCGACGCATCGACGCGATGGCCGCCGCCTTGTCCGTCACGTTGCGCAGGCCGAAGCCGATCGTCACGCAATCGAACGTTTCGTCGGCGAAAGGCAGGCACTCGGCATTGGCGAGCGAGAACTGCACGTTGCGCAACAGGCCGCGGTCGAACAGCCGGTCGCGACCGACCTCGAGCATCGCCGCGTTGATGTCGGAGAGCACCACGAGCCCCTTGTCGCCGACCTGCTGGGCCATGCCGGCAGCGATGTCGCCCGTGCCGCCGGCGACGTCGAGCGCGGACATGCCGGGACGCAGCCCGGTCTGGCTCAGCGTGTAACGCTTCCAGAGCCGGTGCACGCCGGCCGACATCAGGTCGTTCATGATGTCGTACTTGTCGGCGACGGAATCGAACACCGCGCGGACGCGGCGTGCCTTTTCGGGGGCCGGCACTTCCTCGTAGCCGAAATCGACCGATGGGGTCGCTGCGGCGGAGGCAGGGGCCTTGCGGGGTGGGGCTGTTTCGCTCATGGGAGCGGGGATTCTACGCCGTTCCGGCCTGCGGCGGCCCCCCTATGGGTCCGTCTGGTTCAGGCTTTCTTGTGCGCAACCTGCGTGGGGTAGGGAATCCCGAGTTGCTGCAGCCGGTCGAGGTAGTGCTGCCATTTGGCAGACCGGGTCTCGCCGAGCTCGTAGAGGTAGCCCCAGGTGTACAGGCCAGTGTCGTGGCCGTCGCTGAACGCGAGCCGCACCGCGTAGTTGCCGATCGGATCGACCTTGGCGACCTGCACTTCGTGCTTGCCGAGCTGCAGCGTCTCCTGGCCGGGCCCGTGCCCGCGCACCTCGGCCGACGGCGAATATACCCGCAGGTATTCGAAAGGCAGCTCGAAGCGCTGCCCGTCGTCGAAAGCCACCTCGAGCACGCGCGACTGCCTGCGCAGCTTGATCTCGGTGGCGGTCCGCGCGGCCCAGCGCTCCTTGTCCGCGGCTGCGTTCGTCACAGGATGTACCGCGCGAGGTCCTCGTCCTGCGCCAGCTTGCCGAGACTCGCGTCGACGTACGCTCGATCGATCACGAGCTCGGTGCCGAAGCGGTCGGAGGCCTCGAAGCTGATGGCCTCGAGCAGCCGCTCCATCACCGTGTGCAGCCGTCGCGCGCCGATGTTCTCGGTGCGCTGGTTCACGTCGAAGGCCACCTCGGCGATCCGGCGCACGCCGGTCGCGTCGAACTTCAGCGTCACGCCTTCCGTGGCCAGCAGCGCGCCGTACTGCGTGCAGAGCGAGGCGTCCGGTTCCGTGAGGATGCGCACGAAGTCCTCGACCTTGAGCGCTTCGAGCTCGACGCGGATCGGCAGGCGGCCCTGCAGTTCCGGGATCAGGTCGGACGGCTTCGACATGTGGAAGGCGCCCGACGCGATGAACAGGATGTGGTCCGTCTTCACCATGCCGTACTTGGTGTTGACCGTGCTGCCCTCCACCAGCGGCAGCAGGTCGCGCTGCACGCCTTCGCGCGAGACGTCGACGCCTGAGACGGCATTCTGGCCGCGCGCGATCTTGTCGATCTCGTCGAGGAACACGATGCCGTTCTGCTCGGCATTGCGCAGCGCCTGCGTCTTGAGTTCCTCTTCGTTGACCAGCTTGGCGGCTTCCTCGTCGGTGAGCAGCTTGAAGGCTTCGCTGACCTTGAGCCGGCGCGACTTGGTGCGGCTGCCGCCGATGTTCGCGAACATGCCCTGCAGCTGCTGCGAAAGCTCTTCCATGCCCGGCGGCGCCATGATTTCCATGCCCGGACTCAGCGCGCGCAACTCGATTTCGATCTCGCGGTCGTCGAGCTGGCCTTCGCGCAGCATCTTGCGGAAACGCTGGCGCGTGTCGCTCTCTTTCGGCGTCGCCGCCGGCTCCTCGGCCGGCATGCCGAATCCCATCGGCGTGCCGGACGCTGCGCGCGGACGCGGCAGCAGTTCGTCGAGCACGCGTTCTTCGGCCGCGTCCATCGCGCGGTGCCGGACCTTTTCCATTTCCTGCTCGCGCGTCATCTTCACGGCGACGTCGACCAGGTCCTTGATGATCGAATCGACCTCGCGGCCGACGTAACCCACTTCGGTGAACTTCGTCGCCTCGACCTTGATGAACGGTGCGTTCGCCAGCCGCGCCAGGCGCCGGGCGATTTCCGTCTTGCCGACGCCGGTCGGGCCGATCATCAGGATGTTCTTGGGCGTGATCTCCGCGCGCAGCGGTTCGCCGACCTGCATGCGGCGCCAGCGGTTGCGCAGCGCAATCGCGACGGCGCGCTTCGCCGCGCCCTGGCCGACGATGTGCTTGTCCAGTTCCTGGACGATTTCCCGGGGGGTCATGGAGGACATAGGAAGTTGAGGAAGGGGTTAGGGGTTAGGGGTTAGGGGTTAGTCGGAATGCAGCCTCAAGAATGGCTGCATTTCGGTGATCGCGTGAGAAGCGTCGTGCACAGGTAGGCGTTTCGGGTTTGTAAAGCTGGTGCGGATTACGTTCCGACTAACCCCTAACCCCTAACCCCTTCATAGCTCTTCAATGGTGGTGTTGCGGTTGGTGTAGATGCAGATGTCGGCCGCGATGCCGAGGGCCTTTTCCGCGATCGACCGCGCGTCGAGCGTGGTGTTCTGCAACAGCGCGAGACCCGCGGCCTGCGCGAACGGACCGCCCGAACCCACGGCGATGAGGTCGTGCTCCGGTTCGATCACGTCGCCATTGCCCGAGATCACGAACGTGTGGCCTGCGTCGGCCACCAGCAGCAGTGCTTCGAGGCGGCGCAGGCTGCGATCGCTGCGCCAGTCCTTGGCGAGTTCGATCGCCGCGCGCGTCAGGTTGCCGAACTGCTGCAGCTTCGCTTCGAAGCGCTCGAACAGCGTGAAGGCGTCGGCGGTGCCGCCGGCGAATCCCGCGATGACCGAGCCGTCGTGCAGGCGGCGCACCTTGCGGGCGTTGCCCTTCATGACAGTGTTGCCGAGGGTGACCTGGCCGTCGCCGCCCATGGCGACGCGGCCATCGCGACGGACGCAGAGGATCGTGGTGCCGTGGGGGTCGAACATGGGGAAGGGGATAGGGGATAGGGGTTAGGGGATAGGGGTTAGTCGGAGGACGAGCAGGAAGGGCAGGAAGGCCCGGAAGGCCCGGAAGGCTAGGAAGTGGTATCGGAATCGGACGGCGTGGCGCGCTTGCGGCGCGCCCGGGGGTGGGCCGCATCGTAGATGCGGGCCAGGTGCTGGAAATCAAGGTGGGTGTACACCTGGGTCGTGCTGATGTTCACGTGACCCAGCAATTCCTGCACGGCGCGCAGGTCCTGCGACGATTCGAGCAGGTGTGAGGCAAACGAGTGCCGGAACATGTGGGGGTGCACGTGCTCGGGCAATCCCTGCAGCCGGGCCCAGCGGGCAATGCGGCGTTGCACGATCCGCGGACCCAGGCGGGTGCCATTGATGCCGACGAAAACGGCATGTTCGCCAACGGCGGCGATCGTGGTCCGTTCCGCGATCCAGCTCTGCAGCGCTGCGATCGCCTGGCGGCCGACCGGCACGATGCGGGTCTTGTTGCCCTTGCCGACGACCCGGACCGTGCGATCGCGCAGGTCGAGGTCGAGCAGGTCGAGGCCCAGCAGTTCCGACAGGCGCAGCCCCGACGAATACAACAGCTCCATGATCGCCTTGTCGCGGAGCCCGAGACTGCCGTCGCCGCGGAACTCGAGCAGGCGGGCCATCGTGTCGGCGTCGAGCGGCGTCGGGAGGCGCTTGCGGGCCTTTGGCGCCTGCACGTCCCCGGTCGGGTCGCGCTTCAGCTCGCCTTCACGCAACAGGTAACGGAAGAGGCCGCGGCAGGCCGAAAGCCTGCGCTGGATGCTGCGCGGGGCCAGGCCGCGACGGTGTTCGCGCGCCGCAAACATCCGCATGTGCTGCGGATCGAGCTGCTGCCAGTCGCTGATGCCCTGGGACGCGCAGTAAGAGAGCAGCGCAGCGAGGTCGCGGCCGTAATTGCTCGACGTATGCGGCGACAGCCGTCGCTCGTCGCGCAGGCTCGCGAGGTAGTGATCGACGCCGCTTCGCAGCGGCTCGTCGGTCATGCCAGTCGCGCCGACACCGCTTCGGTCACGATCTCGCCGATGCGCACCAGGTAGTCGGTGCTCATGGTGGGCAGGTAGCGTTCGGTGTCGTGGCTCGCGATCGCGAGCAGGCCGAGGCCGGCACGCTCACCGAGCGGAATCAGCACCGTCGAGCCGACCTGGCTGCCCTCGCCGCCGAAGAGGTAGTCGCGCTGGGTGTCACGGATCTGGCCGCTGCGCGGACGCCCGGACTCGAAGAACGTCTCGAAGATCTTCAGTTCGGGACTGCCGCGCGGCACGACGCGCACGTGGCCGTTCGGCAGGTTGCCGAGCGCGGACACGGCCGGATCGGTGGCCAGCAGCACCCAGCGTGAGGCGCCGAAATCCTCGCGCAGCGAGGTCTCGAGCGCCGCGACCACGCCGGCGGCATCACGCGCGCGCAGCAACCGGCGCGTGAGGCGATGCATGCGGTCGGAGATAGCGTCGTTCGCACGACCGTTCTCGATCAGTTCGTGCAGTTTCTTCTCGAGCACGGCGTGCTTGTCGCGCAAGACCAGCACCTGGCGCTCGACGAGCGAGATCGCGGCGCTGCCACGCTGATGCGGCAGCTTGATGCGTGCCAGCACGGCGCCGTGGCGCTCGAAAAAGTCAGGGTGCGCGACGAGGAAGTCCGCAATCTGGTCTTCGGCCAGCTGCGTGGGGGGTTCCGCACCACGGATCGGTTTGTTCATCGGAAAGACTCCGGCGACTCGGCGCCCATCACGTCAACTTGGCACTTCAACCTGGCCCTCGAAGGCCGTTTCGGCCGGACCGGTCAGCCAGATCGGCTCACCCGGTCCGGGCCAGCGGACGATCAATCGCCCGCCCGCGACATCCACGTTCACTTCCTCGGCCAGTGGCCCGTGCCGCCGTCCGACGGCGACCGCAGCACAAGCACCCGTGCCGCACGCCTGTGTTTCGCCCACGCCCCGCTCGAACACCCGCAGACGCACATGGTCGGGCGCGACGATCTCGAGGAAACCCACGTTCACGCGGCGCGGAAATCGAGGGTGATTTTCCACTGCGGGTCCGACGCTGTCCACGGGAGCTTCATTGACGTTGCGGACCCGGATCACGGCGTGCGGGTTGCCGATGGAGACGGCGCCGATCTCGATCGGGCCGGCTCGAGTTTCGAGGTGATAGTACTCGGCGGCCGACGGTGCATCGAACGGCAGCGAGGCCGGATCGAAGTTCGGCACGCCCATCGCCACGGACACCAGGCCGTCGGGCCGCAGTCGCGCCTGGACAATGCCACCGGGACTGTCCATCTGCAGCGGCCGGTCGACTTCACCGCGCCGGCTCGCGACGAGTCGCGCGATGCAGCGCGCGCCGTTGCCGCACTGTTCGACCTCGGAGCCGTCGGCGTTGAAGATGCGGTAATAGACGTCGGTGCCTGCGCGTCGTGGCGGTTCGAGCACCAGCGCCTGGTCGAAGCCGATGCCCGTGCGCCGATCGCTGAGACGGCGCAGGTCGTCGGGTGAGGGCAGTTCGGTGGCAGAGCGGGCTTCGAACACGATGAAGTCGTTGCCGAGGCCGTGCATCTTGGTGAAGGCAAGCCGCATGTGGGCAGGATACCCGACTCGTGCCTCACTCACGCATCGAAGCTCGGTCGACGTAGATGCAGCGGTCCATGACGACCGTCATGCCTGCGGCAACCGCTCGTTCGGCAGCCGCTGCGTTGATCACGCCCTGCTGCAGCCACAACGTGCGCAGCCCGAGCCTGAGGCACTCGTCCACCACGTCGCCGACCAGCGCGGGTCGCCGGAACACGTTCACGATGTCGATCCGGTCGTCCGGGCCGAGCGCCTGCACGGCTGCCTCCAGCGTCGGATACGCGGTGATGCCTTCCCACTCCGTCAGCGCAGGGTTCACCGGCAGGATCCGGTAGCCGAAGCCGAGCATCGATTGCGTCACGCCGAAGCTCGGCCGGATGGGGTTGTCCGAGATGCCGACGACGGCGATCGTGCGCGAGGCTCGCAGCAGTTCGCGAATGCCGGCCATGGCGGGATTGCGGAAGGCTGTCACGTAGCGGGTGCCTCCGGCAGCGGCCGCATCTCGGCGATGCTCGCGAGCACGCCGGCCTGCAGCGTCGGGTATTGCAACTGCAGGCCGAGCTCGGCCAGCAGCCGACGGTTATCGACGCGCCGGGACTCGAGCAGGAACGACAGCATGCCGGCGGGAATCTTCTCACGCGCCTCGGTCTTGCTGATGAGCGCGGGTGGTTCGATCCCTGCGGCAGCGGCCGTCAGTTGCAGGTAGGCCGTGGTGCTCGAATAGTCACCGTCGGTCACGTTGAACACGCCCTGCGCCGACGTGTGATCGACGGCGGCCACGATCGCTGCCGCCAGGTCGTCGACATGGATGCGATTGCCCGGGCCCGCGTCCTCCTCGCGCAGGGCAGGCTCGCGCCGCTGCAAGCGCTCGAGCGGCAATCGGTTCGGCCCGTAAATTCCAGGCACGCGGAGGATCACGCAGCGCACGCCGCGTGCCGCGCACCAGGCCTGTGCCGTGCTTTCGGCTGCGACCCGCCGGCGCGAGCGGTCGTTCGAGGGCGCGACAGGCGTGAATTCATCGACGAGCGCGCCGCCCGCGTCGCCGTAGACGCCGGTCGTGCTGATGTAGACGAACACTGCTGGCGTGGCACCCTCGATCTGCGCCAGGAGCGTTTCGAGCCGCGGGTCCGTGGTGCCGGTGTCGGGCGGCGGAGCCAGGTAGACGACAGCCGCGCGATTGGCGGCGGCAGCCAGCGCAGCCTGCAGCGCTGGATCGGGTGCGGCGTCGAGGTCGATGCGCAGCGTGCGTACGCCCGCCGACTGCAGGTCGGTCTCGCTTCTGCCCGAGCGTACGAGCGCCAACAGCGGCCGTCGGGCTGATTCGCGGCGCGCCAGCCGCGAACCGACGTAACCGCAACCCACGATCAGGCATGATAGGCGGGCATCCATGCTGAAAGCATACGCGAAGAGATGCCCAACGCCGTTGCGTCGCGCCGGAGTCCTCCCTCGATGCCTCAAGTGACCATCGTGCCCACGGGCGAAAGCTTCGCCGCCGATTCCGGCGAGCCCGTGCTGGCGGCTGCGCTGCGGGCTGGCCTCAACCTGCCGCACAGCTGCAAGGGTGGGCACTGTGCATCCTGCCGGGCGCGGCTGCTGTCGGGCGAGACGACGTATCCGACGCGCGAGCTTCCGCCCGGCATTACCCCGGAGGAGGCGTCCGAGCATTTCGTGCTGCTGTGCCAGGCCCAGGCTGTCACCGACATCACGATCGAGACGCGGGAGATGCGGCCGACTCCCGACGTCGAGGTGAAGAGCCTGCCGAGCCGGATCGATCGCATGGAGCGCCTGGCCGACGACGTCATGGCCGTGTTCCTGAAGCTGCCGGCGGTCGAGGACCTGCACTACCGCGCGGGGCAGTACGTCGATTTCATCCTTTCGGGCGGGCGACGCCGCAGCTTTTCGCTGGCGAGCGCACCGGCCGACGGCAAGATGCTCGAAGTGCACGTGCGACGCGCGTCGTCGAGCGGGTTCACCGGGCAGCTGTTCGACACCATGCGCGCCGGCACGCTGCTGCGCGTCGAAGGCCCGCTCGGGCAGTTCTGGTTCCGCGGCGACTCGCCGCGACATGCGGTGATGATCGGCGGTGGCACGGGCTACGCACCGTTGCGCGCCATGCTGCGGCAGTTGCTGGCCGTCGGCGACCGTCGCCCGATCACGCTCTACTGGGGCGCGCGCACCACGCAGGACCTCTACGAACACAATTGGCTGTCGAGTGTCGCGACCATCCGTGCGGCGTTCGATTACCGGCCGGTGCTGTCCGACCCGCAAGCCGAGGAGTCGCCATGGACCGGTCGCACTGGGCTGGTCCACGAGGCGGCGCTCGCCGATCTCGGCGACGACCTCGCCAAGTACGACGTCTACGCGAGCGGCCCGCCCGCGATGGTGGAGGCGATTCGCCACACGTTCGTGGAGCGCGGGCTGCCGCGCGCGCAACTGTTCTTCGACTCGTTCGATTACGCGCCCGATACGCTTGCGGCGATGCGGAAGACGGACGACAAATAGCGCGAGATCACGCGCAGCCGCGGACACGGGGATCCCGAGAGTTCCGGAAGGCCGTCGCGCGACATGGACGTCGCGCGCGAGCCTACAGGGACGTATTTACGGCGTGCCTTCCGGGACTCTCAGGGATTTCCGGGTTCGCAGGGCCGACTGGGATCGCTGACAATTGCCGGCGGCCGACTACCGACGCCGCAAGCGCACGCGCGGCAACGCGGGTCGACGGCCAACCGAGCGCGCGACGCTGTCGCGCAGCACGGTGCGCGCGCGATCGCCTTCACCAAGCTGGTCGAGCATTTCGGCGTAGAGCAGGCTGTTCTCGGCGGAGTGTTTGCGGGCGAGCGACGCCTCGAGGTAACTGCGCGCCTTGCCGATGAGCTCGGCCTGCAGCGCGAGGCGGGCACAGGCCGCGAGCAAGTCGGGATCCTCCGGCGCCTTGCGCAACCAGTTCTCGGCGCGGTCCAGCGGGGTCAGCGGATCGGGCAGCACGAGCTCGCCATAGAGCCGCACCAGCGCGGGCTCGAGCTTGTCGTCGATCGTATCGCGCAGCAGCTTCTCCGCCGCCACCGCCTCGCCCGCGGTAACGAGTGCGCGAGCGTACGTTGCGACGGCCTGCGGCAGCTTGCGAGTTGCGCGCGGCAGGTTGGACCAAGCCTCGTTCGCCGCCGCCACATCGCGTCGCTCGCCAGCGGACCGGACTTCCTCGAGTTGCACCTGCGCGAGGATCTCGTTGACCTGCGTTTCCGGCAGTTCCTTCGCGCTGCGCAGGCGCGGGCCGAGCGCACGCAACTGCTCGCCACGTCCGAGTTTCTGGCACAACCGCGCCATCAGTTCGAGTCCGCGTGAATTCAGGTCGCCCGATGCATCGAGCTGCTCAAGGGTCTGCAGCGCGGCGGTGTCCTGGCCACGGCGCATCTGCATTTCAGCGAGCGTCACTAGCGCAGCTGCCCGTTCAGCGGGGGCGGCGTCCTGCGCCAGAGCGAGCCACTCGTCACGACGCTCGACCGCGTCCTGCAGGTCGGCCGCGCGGGCCGCGACCAGGTAGTTCGCTGCGGGCGAGTCGGCTTCCGGCGCGGCCCGCGCGAGCAGGTCTTCCGCGCTGCGCCAGCGGCCCGCCGCAAGATCGAGCAAGCCGCGCTGCGTATCGTCGCGTGCGCGGCGCTTGCGACGTTCCATGCGCAACGTCGCGAGGCGGCGTCGTGCCGTCAGGGACTCGATGATCGCGCGTGCGAGGAAATAGACGCCGACGAGCAGCACCAGCAACACCGGCACCGTCGTCTCGAACAGCGACCGGCCGACGCTGACCGCGACGTAGCCGGGATCGTCGAGCACGAGGTGCGCGATGAGGCCGCCACCGACCAGTGCCGACGCCGTGAGGACGCTGCCCTTCATGGTTTCGCGGGCGAGCCCGCGCGGATCACCCGCTGCAGCAGCTGCGCGGCGGTGCCGATCTCCGGCACAGTCGGGTCGACGTCGATCGCAGCAAGCTTTGCGACCTCGATGCGGGCCGCGCTCACGGCCTCGTCGCGCCTGTCGAACGAACGGTCGAGCAAATCCTTCGCCGACTGCAGCGCCTGCGCGTAACCCGGACGGTCCTGCTGCATGGCGGCGATGCGTGCCGCAAACAACTGCAGTTCGAACTGCTGGCGGCGCAGGGATTCTTCCTCGTCCGTGACGAGCCGCGAGCGCGACGGATCCACGCGCCGGTAGGAAAACAGGTCGCGCCACGCCTGGCGCAAGCGGCGGGTCGCGCGATCGAAGGCGTTCCCGGCGGCTTCAGTGTCCGACGTGTCGAGGCGACGTGCCTTGGCAACCGGTACGCCAAGCACACGGAAATCCGCGGCGGCGGACTCGACTGCCGCGAGCCGCGACAGCACCGACGAAATGTCGGGCACGTCGACCGCACGCAATGCCGTGAGTTCACGTGCGAGTTGAGTCCGCACCTCCGTGACTGCAGGATCCGACACGGTCGCAAGGCGCGCATCCGCGGATTCGAGCGCTGCGATCGCCGTGGGTACATCGTGTTCGAGCCGCAGCCGCCGGGCGCCGAGTTCGAGCAGGTACAGGGCTTCCGCGCGTACCCACGAGCGCTGCGGCGCGTCGGTGCGGGCACGCAGTTCGGCGACGCTCTGGCCGAGTTCGCCCATCTGCGTAGGCACTTCGCGCAGCAGGCGGATCTGCGACCGTACCTGGTCGTTCGACTCCTGCAGCTGCGTGCTTACTGCCCCGATCCGTGAGGCCAGGCGATCCTGCGCCGCGCGCAGCTCGATGACCTGCGCGCGCATGCGGTCGATGCGCTCGTCGAACTGGCCGAAACGCCAGTGCGCGTAGGCAGCCAGCAGCAGGGCGAGACCACCGACGGCGAACAGCATCGGGCTCACGCCGCTGCCGTTCCGGCGCGCGTTCATGTCCGTGGTCAGGGATTCGATTTCGTTGGTCATCGGCACTCGCGGGCCATGCGGGGCCGGCGCCATGGAATGCTATCACGCAGGCGGCGCGGACCCGGCCGCAAGGCTGCCGAGGGCGGCGAGCATCGCCTCGTCCTCGGCAGTTGCCGCCTGGACGACCGGTCCGGTCCACCCGAGACGCGCGGCGGCGGCAGCGACTCGAGGGCCCGGCACGAGCAGGGTCCGGCTGCGCAGCCGCGCTTCGTCATCGTCGGCTACGTGATCGAGCAACGATTGCAGGACCTCGGCGCTGGTCACTGCGACGACCAGCGGACCTGTGCCCGACAGCGCCAGGCGCAGCTGGGCGGCGGCCGCCACGGTTGGTGTCGCGACCGAACGACGGTACACCTCGAGTTCGAGCACGTCGGCGCCCCGTGCGCGCAGGGCATCCCGCAGGAGTTCGCGGCCGCCGCTGCCCTTCACCAGCAGCACGCCGCGACCCGCCAGCTCGGCAAGCTCCGGCAGCTCCAGCAGCCCTTCGGAATTCGCGCCCTCGGGTCGGGCATCGACCTTGGTGCCGTGCTGCTGGAGCGTGCGTGCCGTCGCCCGGCCGACGGCGGCGTGTCGCAGCGCGAGCGGGGATGGGCATTGTTCCAGCGCGGATTCGACCGCGTTGGAGCTGGTGAAGATGGCCCAGTCCCAGGAGCGACCGCGCAGCCGCGCGCGAGTTTCGTCGTCGAGCGCGATACGGTCGATCTGCAGCGTCGGGTAGGGAATGCACGCCGCCCCGGCGGCGCGCGCGAGTTCGAGAAACCGGCCGGCCTGGGCTGCCGGCCGCGTGACGACGACAGTGATGCCGTCGAGCGGTCGTGTCACGACGTCGCGGCGGCCTCCTGCCGCAGGCGTTCGAGCAGGGATTCCGCCCCGGCCGACTGCATGCGACGGGCGAGCTCGCGTCCGAGCGCTTCCGCTTCGGCCGCTGGACCCGCGACCTTGTCGCGATAGGTTTCGCTGCCGTCCGGCGCGCCGATGAAGCCGTGCACGGTCAGAGTGCCGCCGTCGAGCGCGGCGTGCGCCGCGATCGGCGAATGACAGCTGCCGCTGAGCGTGGCGGCAAATGCGCGCTCGGCCGTGAGGCGCGTGAACGAATCAGCATGGTGCAGCACGGCGAGCACGTCGCGGCTGCGGGCATCGTCGGCACGACTCTCGATGCCGATGACGCCCTGGCCGACCGCCGGCACCGACAGGTCGATGTCGAGCTGCTGCGTGATGCGGTGGGCGATCTCGAGACGCTCGAGTCCAGCGCAGGCCAGCAGGATTGCATCGAGCTCGCCTTCGTCCAGCCGGCGCAGCCGTGTCTCGACGTTCCCGCGCAGCAGTTCCAGTCGCAGGTCGGGTCGCGCGTGACGCAGCTGGGCCTGCCGTCGCGGACTCGACGTGCCCACGCGGGCGCCTTGTGGCAGGTCTTCGAACCGCTGGTAGCGCCGCGAGATGAAAGCGTCGAGCGGGTTCGCGCGCGGCAACACCGCCACGATCGCGAAACCCGGCGGCAGTTCGCTCGGCACGTCCTTCATCGAGTGGACTGCGATGTCCGCGCGGCCTTCGAGCATCGCGACTTCGAGTTCCTTGACGAAGAGCCCCTTGCCGCCGACTTCGGCCAGCGCGCGGTCGAGCACGCGATCGCCCTGCGTGCTCATCGGCACGAGTTCGACGGGCAGGCCCGGGTGCGCCGAGCGCAGCAGTGACTGCACGTGCTCCGCCTGCCACATGGCCAGCTTGCTGCGACGGGTCGCAATGCGTAGGGGCGTGTTCGACAAGACTCGACTCCTCGGGCCGCGAAGCGGCTCAACCTTCATTCGATGCGGACGCGAGCGTTTCCGTCGTGAACCGGAACAGCGCCACCAACAGGCCCAGGACGATCGGTCCCAGGAACAGGCCGATGAACCCGAACGCGGAGAGGCCGCCCATGACGCCGATGAAGACGGCAAGGGTAGGCACTTCGACGCGGCCGGAAATCAGCATTGGCCGCAGGAAATTGTCCACGCCGCCCACCACGATGACGCCCCATCCTGCCATGAACAGCGCGTAACCGGGCTCGCCCTGGATCAGCAACCAGAGCGTCGCGGGAATCCACACGACGGCGGTGCCGACGACGGGCACCAGCGCGAAAAGCACGCCGAGCACGCCGAACACCAGCGGCGAGGGCAGGCCGGCGATGGCGAAGCCGATGCCGAGCAGGGTGCCCTGCACCAGCGCCGTGAGCCCGATCCCCATGAACACCGCGCGCGTCACGTCGATCAGGTGCCGCGACAGCTTGCCGCGCAGGGCCGGCTCGATCGGCAGCATCCGTACGACGGCGCTGGCGAACCGGGGACCGTCCCGCAGCACGAAGAACAGGACGAAGAGCGCAAGCATGAAACTCACCAGCGTGCCGATCGCGCCGAGGAACACGGTGCCGCCGGACCCGGCCACGGTCTCGAGCAACCGCTTCGCGCCGGCGACTACCCACGCTTCGATCTGGGCGAGCGAAACGCCGGCCGTCGCCTCGATCCACTCGAGCGGCCTGGCCAGCAGCGGGATGCGCGACAGGTCGAGATCGCTCGTGCGCAGGCCCGAGGTGTCGATTCGTCCCAGCAGTTGCGAAGCCTGCGACGCCACTGCGCCGGCGATGGCGAAGATCGGCAGCAGTATCAGCAACACGACTCCGACCATCGTGATGCTGCTGGCGAGCCTCGGTCTGCCGCCGAGCCGGGTGGCGAGTGACGCGTTGAACGGCGCCAGCAGCGAGCCGAGCAGCACCGCCCACAGCAAGGGCTGCCATAGCGGCTCCACGATGCGCCAGACGAGATACAGCAGCGCCGACAGGAGCAGCAGCACGCCGACGCGGGCGAAGAAGACCTTCTGCAACGCCGCCACCTGTGGATTGGGCAGGGTGATCGTCGATTCGCCGATATCGTCGCGAGGGGAGTTCATTGGCTCTCAGTGTCCGGTGCGGATCTGGCGCAGAGCCTCCGCCGCGTGACGGCGGCTGACCTGCAGTGTTTCGTCACAGTCCGTGAGTCGCACGAACAGGTGGCCTTCGGGGCTGCGCTCGACGGCCTGCAGGTAACGGCGTGCCACCAGCGAGTTGCGATGAATGCGGATGAAGTCAGGCGCGAACTCCTGCTCGAGCGCACGCAGCGATTCGTCGATCAATTCGCGGCCACCGCGGTGCCGCATCGTCACGTACTTCTGCCCGGCGTTGAAATACAACACGTCGTCGACCGGCACCAGCCGCAGTTGCTCGCCGAGGCGCGCACAGATCTGCGCGCGGCGGCGGCCGAGCTGTGACTGCTCGGCGAGCCGGGCCAGTTGCGGGCCGGCGATCCTCGCCGCATGTCGCACCGCTCGCGCGAGCTTCTCGCGTCGCACGGGCTTCAGCAGGTAGCCCACGGCTTCGGACTCGAATGCCGCGAGTGCGTATTCGTCATAGGCCGTCGTGAAGATGACCGCAGGCGGCTCATCGAGGGCGCCAAGGTGGCGGGCAGCCTCGATGCCGTCCATGCCGGGCATGCGCACGTCGAGCAGCACCAGGTCGGGGTCGAGCTCCGCGCAGCGATCGAGCGCCTCGGCGCCGTTGGCCGCTTCGCCGACGATCGCCACGTCACCCATTTCCTCGAGCAAGCGACGCAGGCGCTCCCGCGCCGGCGCCTCGTCGTCGACGATCAGCGCTCGCAGCTTTTCCGATTCGGCGGGGAAGGGGGTGCTTTCGTCCATGCGCGGACCGGGATTGTCCGATGGACAGGGCCGCGTGTCACGAAGGCGACATGATGGGGCCGTTCAGCGCGGCCCCCGGGACGACGGATTCGTCCTCCGCTTGCGGGAATCGCAGCCGGACCGTGTACCGGCTTTCCGCATCGTCGACCGTGACCGTCGCGCGGCCGGGGAAGGCCAGTTCCAGCCGCTGCCGGATGTTGTCGAGCGCCATCCGGTGACCACGGCGGGGTGTCGGCGCCCTGCCCGACGGCTTCGGATTGGTCACTTCGAGCACGATGGCGCCGTCATCGAGCCGGCCGCGCACGTCGACGATGCCACCCTGCGGCAGTGGCTCGATGCCGTGCCCGATCGCGTTTTCGAGCAGAGGCTGCAGCAGCAGGCTCGGCACCACGCAGCGCGGCGGCAGGTCGCCGACGTCCCAGCGCACCTGCAGCCGGTCGCCCAGGCGCAACTGCTCGATCCTCTGGTAGGTGCGTGCGATCTCGACTTCCTCCTCGAGCGTGATCTGCGCGTGCGCGTCGCTCAGGCTGACGCGGAACAGGTCGGACAGGTCCTCGATCGCTTCCTCGGCCTGCGCCGGATTCGATCGCGTCAGCGAGGCGATCGTGTTCATGCTGTTGAACAGGAAATGCGGCCGGATCCGGGCCTGCAGCGCGTGGATGCGCGCGCGGGCCTCGAGTTCGACCGAGCGGCGCCACTGCTGCGAAACGTAGAAATAACGCAGCGCAAGCGCACCGACCACGGCGGTGATCAGCACATTGGGCAGCACGAACGACCAGTGCGAATCGGGGAGGATGGCGGACGGAGCGTCGAACCGTGCGGTCCACAGCCGGCCGAGCAGGTAGACCGCTTCGGACAGCAGGGTCACCGTTCCGACCATCAGCGCCAATGACCAGGCGATACTCGCGCGCAGCGATTTGCCGGCGAGCCACGATCGCGATCGGCACAGCACCGCTGCACACAGCAGCCCGGCCCAGAGCAGGAAAGCCGCGGTGCGCGCGAGATCGAACCAGAACGTGCCTTGCCCCGACTGGCGTGCGAGCGCGAGCACCAAGCCGAGCAATGCCGCGATCAGCACGATTGCGAGCACGGCCCGTGCTTCGCAGAAATCGGGCAGGAAAAATTCGCGTTCGTCGACGCGATTTCGCTCCGGCGTGGCCGCCGGGACGCTCATGCGGGCTTGCTGGTCTTGCCGCCGGATTGCGTCGCGGCCGCCGCGAACAGCGCGTCCTTCAGGCGGAACAGCACGGAGATGTCGTCGTCACCGTGACCCAGCGCGATCAGTTCCTGGTACTGGACGAGGGTCGCCTCCACCACCGGCAGTTGCACGTCGAACTGCGCGGCCATGTCGCGGCAGATCCTCAGGTCCTTTTCGTGCAACCGCACGCGAAAGCCGGCCGGGAACGCATCGCGCACGATGTTCGGCGCGCGATTGACGAAGTACCAGCTCGAGCCCGCACCTTTGCCAAGGGTCTCGATCAGCTGCGGCAACGGCAAGCCCTGCGCCTTGGCGAACGCCATCGCTTCTGCCACGGCCTGGATGACGCCGGCGCACATGATCTGGTTCGTCGCCTTGGCGGCCTGGCCGGAGCCGCTCGGACCGAAATGCGTGACCGTGCGGCCCATTGCCTGCAGCACGGGTTGCGCCCTGGCGAAGGCCGCTGCAGTGCCGCCGGCCATGATGGCGAGAGTGCCGTCGCGTGCGCCTTCGACCCCACCGCTCACTGGCGCATCGAGGAATTCGCCGCCTTTCGCGGCAAGCCGGCGTGCGGCCTCGCGGGCCGTATCGGCGCTGACGGTCGAGCAGTCGATGACGAGGGCACCGGGTCGCAGGCCGGGCAGCAGCGCGTCGACGACGGCGAGCACGTCGACGTCCGCCGCAACGCAGAGCACGATGACGTCGCAGTCGCGCGCGAGAGCCGCGGGGTTTGCAGCCGCGACGACGCCAAGTTCCGCAGCGAGTTCGTCGGCACGGGCCGTCGTGCGGTTCCACACGGCCCGCAGCAGCCCCGCCTGGTGCAGGTTGCGAGCCATGCCCCGGCCCATGGCGCCGAGGCCTGCGAATCCGACATTGGCGCTGGTCACTGCTTCATTGCCCCGTGCAGAATTCGTCCATGACCTTCTTGGAGTGTTCACGCGCCGAGTCGATTTCCTTGTCGTCCAGGTAGCGCCGCTCGCCCTCGGTTGCTCCCGGCTCGTATAGACGCTGCGCGGTCATGACCTGCTCGTAGCGTGCACGCGCGTCGCTACAGCGCTTCGCTCTGTCGGCGGCGGAGAGTTCTTTCGCCTGCCTGGCCTCGACCGCCTGCTTCGAGGCTTCCGCCTTGGCTTTGTCGGCCTCGGCGTAGGACTTCATTTTTTCGTCGTACTGACGCTGTACGTCGACCGCGTCGGTCTGCTTCGTCGCGACGTTGACCTTCTGTGCCGGCAGGCTTTCCGGGCGATCGGTATAGGTCGGCCGGCCCTGGGCGTCCTTGGTGACGAACACTTCGCTCGCCTGGGCGGTCGCGAGGACCATCAGCGCGGCGACTGGCAGAAGTAACCTTTTCATGGCGCACTCCGGGGGGAAGGGGCTAGGGGTTAGGGGCTAGTGGTTAGTCGGACCAGACGCTCCGTTCTGACTAACCCCTAACCCCTATCCCCTGACCCCTTGAAGTGTAGCAGCCGCCGCGCCCTGCAGCGGCTCGTTGGGTCGCGCGAATCTTGATCCAGTTCAAGGATTTAGCGCAAAAAAAGCGGGCGCCGGAGCGCCCGCAAGCGGGGGAGAAGGCGACCGGACCAGGAACCGGTCGCCCTCCACAGACACCTTCGAGATCAGTTGTACGCGCGCTCGCCGTGCGACACGGTGTCGAGGCCTTCGCGCTCGGCTTCTTCCGGCACGCGCAGCCCGATCACCAGGTCGATCAGCTTGAACGCGATCGCGGCGACGACGCCCGACCACACCAGGGCGGTCATGACGCCCCACAACTGCGCCTTGAACTGCGCGCCCATGTCGTACGGGGCGACAGCGTTGGCGACGTAGTCGTACACGCCGGTGCCGCCGAGGGCCGGATCGCAGAACACTGCGGTCAGCAGCGCCCCCACGATGCCGCCGACGCAGTGCACGCCGAACACGTCCAGCGAGTCGTCGTAGCCGAGCTTCGACTTGAGTCCGACGACCGCGAAGAGGCAGAGCAGGCCCGCAATAATGCCGATCGCGATCGAGCCCATCGGACCCACCCAGCCGCAGGCCGGGGTGATCGCGACGAGGCCGGCGACTGCGCCGGAGGCCGCACCGAGCATCGTCGGCGTGCCGCGGTGGACCCACTCAGCGAAGGACCAGGCGAGCGCCGCAGCGGCCGTGGCGAGGATCGTGTTGGCGAACACCATGCTGGTGAAGCCGTTGGCTTCCAGGCCCGAACCCACGTTGAAGCCGAACCAGCCCACCCACAGCAGCGAGGCGCCGATCATCACCATCGGCACGTTGTGCGGGGGCATGGCGCTCGTGCCGTAGCCGATGCGCTTGCCGATCATCAGCGCGCCGACGAGCCCCGCGATGCCTGCGTTGATGTGGACGACGGTGCCGCCGGCGAAGTCGAGCGCGCCCTTCTGGAACAGGAAACCTGCGGTTTCCGCGGCAGCCGCGCCGGCAGCGGCGTCGGTGTAGGCGTCCGGACCCGCCCACCACCAGACCATGTGCGCCATCGGCAGGTACGCGAAGGTGAACCAGATCACCACGAACAGCAGCACCGCGCTGAACTTGATGCGTTCGGCGAACGCGCCGACGATCAGGCAGGGGGTGATGCACGCGAAGGTGAGCTGGAAGATGAACCAGGTGTACTCGGGGATGTAGACGCCCTTGCTGAAGGTCGCCGCCAGCGCGTTCGAGTCCAGGCCCTGCAGGAACAGCCGGTCGAAACCGCCGATGAAATCGTTGCCGTTGGTGAAGGCGAGGCTGTAGCCGTAGATCGCCCACAGGATGGAGATCAGGCAGAACGTCATGAAGACCTGCATGAGCAGCGACAGCACGTTCTTCGAGCGCACCATGCCCGCGTAGAAGAGCGCGAGGCCGGGGATCGTCATGAGGATGACGAGCACCGTCGAGGTCATCATCCAGGCCGTGTCACCCTTGTCGGGCACGGGCGTGTCCTGGGCAAAGCCCAGGGCGGGCGCGAGCATGGCGCCCAGTGCGAGCGCGGCGGCCCACGGGCGGCTTGGCGCGGCGGTCAAGGTCTTCACTGGTGTTCTCCTGTCGATGAGTCGGTGCAGCAGGTCATGGGGTGGTGATCCGAAAAGCGACCTAGACGGCGTCGGCGCCGGCCTCGCCCGTGCGGATGCGCACGGCCTGGGCGAGCTGGGTCACGAAAATCTTCCCGTCGCCGATCTTTCCGGTGCGGGCGACGTTGGTGATGGCTTCGATCACCTGCTCGACGATGGTGTCGTCGACGGCAATCTCGATCTTGGTCTTGGGCAGGAAATCGACGCGGTATTCCGCGCCACGGTAGAGCTCGGTGTGCCCGCGCTGCCGGCCGAAGCCCTGCACCTCGGTCACCGTGACGCCTTGCACGCCAATGTCGGCAATGGCCTGGCGCACTTCATCGAGCTTGAAAGGCTTGATGACGGCGGTGATGAGCTTCATCGGGTCTCCCTGGGCGACGGCGGTCGCGCGTGAACGTCGGAAACCCTCAATGCAGGAAGCGTGCCACGGTCCACGGCTCGCCGTGACCGCGGAATTGGTCTGCCCGGCCTGCACCAGTGCACCACGATGGAGCGCTGGCGGGGTACGGTGCACCGAATCACGCCGCCGGCTGCCTGCCGATGTCCGCGCCGGCCGCTACACTACGGATCTCGTCAACGAGCTCCACAGTCACCATGGCTTTCGACCCCCGCATGATCGATGACCTGGCCCGCCGCCTCGCCGGTGCCGTGCCCGAGAACGTGAGCGCCCTGCGGCGCGACCTCGAGCAGAACTTCAAGGGTGTCCTGCAGTCGCAGCTGGCCCGGCTCGATCTCGTGACCCGCGAGGAATTCGACGTGCAGAGCGCCGTGCTGCGCCGGACACGCGAAAAGCTGGCGGCGCTGGAGCAGCGGCTTTCCGCCCTCGAGGCCGGCAAGCCGGCCTGAGCCGTCCGGCGCCTCGCACAGATCACGAGGATCGTCCCGTGCAACCGAACGTCACGCCTTTCCACCATGCCGGCACCGGCACGTGGAGCTATGTGGTCGCCGATCCGGCCTCCGGCGAAGCCGCCATCATCGACCCGGTCCTGGACTTTGACTGGAAGTCGGGCCGCACCGGCACCGTCGCCGCGGACCTCATCGTCGACCATGTGCGGGCGAATGCGCTCAAGGTGCGCTGGATTCTCGAGACGCACGCGCATGCCGATCACCTGACGTCCGCGCAGCACCTGAAGCACCTGCTCGGTGGCGAGATTGCGATCGGGCAGGGCATCCGCTCGGTCCAGCGTACGTTCAGGACGCTGTTCGGCCTCGGGCCCGAATTCCAGCCGGACGGCAGCCAGTTCGATCGCCTGCTCGACGACGATGCCACGCTGCCGCTCGGCACGGGATCGATCCACGTGATGCCGACGCCGGGTCATACCAACGACAGCGTGAGCTTCCTGGTCGGCAATGCGGTGTTCGTCGGCGATACGCTGTTCATGCCGGACGGCGGCTCGGCGCGTTGCGATTTTCCAGGCGGCAATGCGGCGGAACTGTATCGCTCGGTGCAACGGCTGTTCTCGCTGCCTTCCGGCATGCGGGTATTCGTGTGTCACGACTACTCGCCCGGCGGCCGCGCCGCGGTCTGCGAGACGACGATCGACGAGCAGCGCCGCGCCAACATCCACATCCGCGACGGCGTCGACGAAGCGGGGTTCGTGAAGATGCGGACCGAGCGTGATGCCACGCTCGACGTGCCCAACCTGATCATTCCGTCGGTGCAGGTGAACATCCGCGCCGGCCGACTGCCGCCGGCGGAAGCCGATGGCGTCAGTTACCTGCGCGTCCCGCTCGACGTGTTCGGCAAGCCGAAGCAATAAATCGAGGCAAGACACATGACCGGAATCACCCAGATCACGCCCGCCGAAGTCCGCGCGGGCCTCGCCACCGGCGAAATCCTGCTCGTCGACGTGCGCGAGGCGAATGAATACGCGTTCGAGCGCATTCCTGGCGCGCTGCTATACCCGCTTTCGACGTTCGATCCGAAGTCGATCCCGTCCACGAGTCGCATGCTGGTCATCCAGTGCGCCGCGGGCGGTCGTTCGATGCGTGCGGCGCAGGCGCTGGTCGCCGCAGGACACACGCAGGTTGCCAACCTCGAGGGCGGCATCAACGCGTGGAAGGCGCAGGACCTGCCGTTGATTCGAATCGATCCGGCGTCGGGGCAGGTCGTCGAGCACGGTCGCTGCTGAGGCGGTCCAGCGCATTTTGCTGCGGTAACGCGCGGACAGAGCTCGGCGAGCCGGGTCTTCCTCGCTGCCCCATGTCGAACGCCGATGCTCGAGCGCAGGTGCGAAGCGGCACCGCCGTGTTGTCGTTACCGCGCTGCCACCATCGCTTCGCGCCCGCTCGAGCGAGGGTCGCCGTCGAAACAAAATCGGGGACGCTCATTCGTCCGCTTTAACTCAAGCGTCGAGCGTCCCCGATTTTTTTCGACGAAGCGCGTGAGACGCTGGGGCAGCGAGGAAGACCCGGCTCGCCGAGCTCGGCCCTGGGCGTTACCGCAAGACGCAGACCTCAACCCGCCCGCAGCGCGCGGCCGAGCCGCTTGTGCCCGAGCGCCGGCGTGAACTCAGCGCCGTCCCAGGCCTCCTCGCCCGCGATGAACACCGCCGCGACCACGCCATCGGAGCGATTGACCAGCTGCTCGTGCTCGAAGATGTCGCGATAGATCATGCGGCGATTCGCGTCGGTGTCGTACGTCTGCAGCGCCTCCGGATTGATCAGCACGACGTCCGCCTGCGCGCCGACGTCGAGCCGGCCCGCGTCCACGCCGAAGAACTCCGCCGGCTCGCGCGTCAATCGCCGCACGGCCTTCGCGACCATCTCGAGCGATTCCCGCGCCGCGATCCGCAGCGTGAGCAGGTTGCCGTCGAAGAACGCGAGGTTGATCAGGTGCGCGCCGCTATCGTTGAAACCCGGCAGCAAATGCGGGTGGAACAGCAGGTCGCGCAAAATCTCCGGTCGATCGTTCGCGACGATGAAGTACCAGCGCAGCTCACGGTCGTAGCGTCGGAACAAGTGCAGCAGGAACTCGCCTTCCCGCGCCAGTGGCCGAGGGAATTCCGCAAGAGCCTCGCGCTCCAGCTCGCTGCGTGCCACCGCCGCATCACCGGCCTGGTAGGCCTCGAGTCGCCGATACACCGCCCCGAAAGTCTCGCCGCACCACTCAGGAACCGGCGCCCGCTCGACGTGCAGCGAATCGAGATCGCGGTTGAACGTGGAGACCGCGCCCGCGTCGTGCCACTCACGCACGAAGACGCGACCGAAGTCCTCCGAGCTCATTTCACGCTGGCGGCCGGCCGCGTCCTCGATGTCGAGCGCCATCAGGCGCCGCGAGGACTCGAACTCCTCGAAGATGGGGCAGATCGCGCCTTCCGCATGCATGCGAAACGGCGTGCCGAGCACCTGGAAGTGGAACCGGCCGTTGAGCAGCTTCGAGTTCAGCAGGTTGGCGATCAGCGGAAACAGCTTGTAGGTGCTGCGCTCGTGCGTGAGATCGACGGCCGTAAGCGCGCTGGTCCGGAGCGGCTTGCCGAACAGGCGACCGCTGGTCAGGAAGAAGCGCAGGAATGTCCTGGCGCGGTTCGAGGCGTCAGGCGTGCACTGCCAGACACGATCGTGGTTGCGGACGACGTCGAGCAATTGCTTCAGCTCTGACCACGATGCGTGCTGCGCCGGAATGCGCTCGCTCTTGTGCGGTTCATTGGCCAGGTAGTGAAACGGGATCGAGTCCGTCGACAGTCCCGCGTAGCCCTGCGCCATCGCTTCCTCGAGCAGGGTCCGCATTCGCGTGCGCTCGGCAGTGGTCGGTTCGCGCGTCACGGCCGCATCCGTGCTGCCCATCGCTTCGATGCGCAGCATCGAATGCGGCAGCAGCGGCACGATGTTCGGACCGAGCGGCAACCCGTCGAGGTGCTCGAAATACTCGCCGGTGGTGTGCCAGTCGATGCGGTCCACGACTTTGCGCAGCACGGGCTTCGGCATGTTCTCGACGCGCGTAAAGCAGTCGAGGATCGGGTCGTCACCATTGCGCCGCTGTGCGCCGAAGGCCGTGCCGAGGCTGCAGTTGCCGACGACGACCGTCGTCGTGCCGTGTCGCACCGACTCCGGCAGCCCTGGCGCGAGTTCCACTTCGAGGTCGAGGTGCGTGTGGATGTCGAGCAAGCCCGGCAGCAGCCAGCGGCCGCGAGCGTCGACGATCCGCTCGGCGCGTTCCGGCGCCAGGTCTGGGCCACGCGCTGCGATCCTGCCGCCCGCGATCGCGATGTCTTCCACCGCAGACGGGCCGCCCGTGCCGTCGAAGACACGCGCGCCGCGAATCAGTACCTGCCAGTCCGGGTGCATGATGAGGCCAGGGCTCTCCGCAAATCGTCAGTGAACCGAGAGGCGCCTGCGCCTCAGCCAGGCAACACGCGCCCCGGGTTCAGGATGCCTTTCGGGTCGAGGGCCTGCTTCAATTTCTGCATCAAGGCGAGTTCCGCCGGGCTGCGACACAGGTTGAGCCACGGCTGCTTCTCGCGGCCGATGCCATGCTCGGCCGAGACGGATCCCCCGCGCGAGGCGAGCGGTTCGTAGACGCAGCGTTCGATGCCGTGGCGAGCTTCGGCACTCGGTGGTCCTGCCGCGATGATGTGCAGGTTGCCGTCGCCCAGGTGGCCGAACACGAACCGACGGTACGCCGGCCACTCGCGCTCGAGGCGCTCGACGACTTCGGTCACGTACCCTTCCATCCCGGCGAGGGGCAGGCTGACGTCGAACGCGACCGGCATGCCGAGCCGGAAGATTCCTTCGACGTCGTCGCGCAGCGCCCACAACGCCTCGCGCTGGCCCTCGGACGAACACACCACGGCGTCGACGACGAGTCCCGACTCGATGGCGGCGGCAATTGCCTCCTCGAATTGCGCCTGGTCCCGCGTCGGGTCGCCTCCCGCGCTCTCGACCAGCACGTAGTAGTCGTAGGTCTGCGGCAGCGGCGGAGTTCCCTTCGACGGTGGCGTGGTCACCATCCGGTAGAACTCGTTCCACATCAGCTCGAACGCCGACAGCGAGCCGCCGAGCGCGCCATCGATGTGCTTCAGGAATCGGGTCACGTCGGTGAACGTCGGGCATGCCACCAGCGCCGACTGCGTGCTGCGCGGGCTCTCGCGCAGGCGCAGCACCAGCCGCGTGATGACGCCAAGCGTTCCCTCGGAACCGATGAACAACTGCTTCAGGTCGTAGGCCGCGTTGTTCTTGATCATGCGGTTCAGCGCCGGGATCACCGTGCCGTCGGCGAGCACGGCTTCGAGTCCCAGCACCGAGTCGCGCGTCATGCCGTAACGGATCACGCCATTGCCGCCCGCATTGGTGGCAGCGCTGCCGCCAATGTGCGCCGAACCCCGCGCGCCGAAGTCCACCGGATACAGCAAGCCGTGCTTTTCCGCTTCTTCCTGGATGCGCTGGATGGGTACCCCGGCTTCGACGGTCATCGTGCGCCCGATCGGATCGATCGATTCGATGCGATGCATGCGCTCGAGCGAAAGCGCGATCTCGTGCTCGCCGGCAACGCCGCCCTGTACCAGTCCGGTGAGGCCGCCGAACATCACGACGGGTTGACCGACTGCGTGGCACTCGGCCAGCACGCGCGAGACTTCGTCCGTGCTGCCGGGTCGCACGATGGCCTTCGCCTGGCAGGGTCGGCGGTCCGCCCAGCCCACGGCGCGCGCGCTCACCTGCTCGCCGGTGAGGACGTTGGCGTCGCCGACGATGGCAGCGAGTTTTTCGATCAACATGCGGTGGACTCCGGTCTATTCGAGGACGGCAGCAACGGCGCCCGAGTGCTTGCGCCTGAGCCAGGTGACGGCAATGCTGGCGGTGGCGATCATCATGATTCCATACAGCGCCGCGGGCATGGATGCCACTTCGCTGTTCAATACGTTCATCGCGACGAAGATCGCGACGGCCGCATTGTGCACCCCGATCTCGAGCGCGATCGACGTTGCCTGCGGCACTGGCAAGCCGATGACACGTGGAATCGCGTAGCCGACCGCCAGCGAAACGAGGTTGAACGTGATGCATGCGAGGCCGACCGCGCCAAAATGCTGCAGCAGTGTGCTGCCGGCGCTTGCGAGCGCAATCGCCACGACGAGCGCCAGCAGCAGGATCGACCCGATGCGGACGGGACGCGCGGCGCGTCGGGCCAGGGCAGGCTGGGCGCGGCACACGAGCATGCCGATGAACACCGGAAAAATGATCACGGTGGCGACCTCCATGACCTTTTGCGTGGGAGCCGGCACGAATTGCCCGGCGCCGAGGAAGTGGGCCAGCGACCAGTTCAGCACGAGCGGCAGCCAGGCGAGCGCCAGCACGCTGTTGATGGCCGTCAGTGTGATGTTGAGCGCAACGTCGCCGTGGGCGAGGTGGCTGAAGATATTGGCCAGCGCTCCACCCGGCGAGGCGGCCAGCAACATGAAGCCGACCGCAAGCATCGGCGGCAGCTCGAACAGCTGGGTGATCGCAAAGGCCACCGCCACCAGCACGATCGTCTGCACCAGCAGGCCGACGACCACTGCGCGCTTAAACTGCATGACGCGGGCGAAGTCCGCCGGAGTCAAGGCGAGGCCGAGACCGAACATGATCACGCCGACGGCCGCGGGCAGCAGGACGGTGGTGATGAGCGTCGGGTCCAATGCTGCTCCCTGTCAGGCCTTGGGGCGGTGCAACGCGCTCACGCCAGCAGCGCGTCGGTCACGGCCGCGAATGCATCCTTGAGTCGCGCGACCTGGGTTTCCGTGGTCGCCGGGCACACCAGCATCATGTTGTGGAACGGCGCGATGAGGCAGCCGCGGTTGAGCAACGCGAGATGGATGGCCTGCTCGAGGGCAGGCGCATGCGCGGCCTCGGCCTGCGTGCCGTTGCGCAGGGGGCCGGGTGCGCAGACGAACTCCACGCGTGCGCCAACGCGCACGACGTGCCAGGGCAGCTTCCGCGCAGCGATCGTCGCCTGCAGGCTGTCTGCCAGCAATCCCGCGAGTCGCTCCATGTGCTGGTATGCGTCGTCAGTCATGACGTGCTCGAGCGTTGCGCGCATCGCGGCGAGCGCCAGCGCGTTCGCGGACAGCGTGGTGCCCATGCCGGAGTGACCCGGCGGCGTTTGTGCCCGCACTTCGCCCAGGCGGCGGGCCACGTCGTCGGTGAAGCCCCAGACGCTTGCGGGGACGCCGCCGGCGATGGGTTTGCCCAGCACGAACAGGTCCGGCTCGAGTCCATGGGCGCGTGTGTAACCGCCGGGGCCGGTCGAGATCGTGTGTGTTTCATCGACCAGCAGCAGCGTGCCCGTCGCGCGCGTCAGTCGCCTGACCTCGGCGAGAAAGCCCGGCTCCGGCAGCACCATGCAAGAGTTCGTGAGCACGGGCTCCGTGATCACGCAGGCGACATCGCCGTGCGCCAGCTCACGGCGCAGTCCGTCGACGTCATTGAATTCGACGACGCGTGCGAGTTGCGTCAGGTCCGTGACCTGGCCCAGCAGGCCCGGGCGATTGACGGCTCGGCCATCGACCAGTCGCACGAACGTTTCATCGACCGTGCCGTGGTAGCAGCCGTTGAAGACCAGGATCTGCGGGCGTCCCGTCACGGCGCGCGCCACGCGCAGCGCGAAGCGATTGGCATCCGTCGCCGTGGTCGCGACCTGCCAGTGCGGCAGGTTGAAGCGCTCGGCGAGCAACGGGCCCACTGCGATCGCATCTTCCGTCGGCAGCATGTACGTCAGGCCCTTGCCGGCCTGTCGTGTGATGGCTGCGACGACGGGTGCAGGCGAATGGCCGAACATCGAGCCGGTGTCGCCGAGGCAGAAGTCGGCGTATTCGTTGCCGTCGATGTCACGCAGCGTCGATCCCTGCGCCGTTTCGACGAGGAACGGAAACGGCATCGACCAGTCACGCATCCAGTGCATGGGTACGCCGTCGTAGAAGCCGGCGATGCCGCGACCCGTCCGCTGCAGCGAACGCGGGTGCGCGTCGACATAGCGACGTTGCTCGGCGGCGAAGAGCTCGCCGATCCGCTGCAACGCCACGCCACCAAGACAAGCTGCTGCCACGCTCGAGAACCCCTGGGACTTGCAGGCCCGACAGTTTAGGGCACCGGCGAGAAGGGGATAGGGGTTAGGGGTTAGGGGTTAGGGGTTAGTCCGAGGTGCGAGCCAGCCTGATGCACGAGTGCCAATCCGCAATCGTGCCGCGGATCAACACGCAGTTGCCGCACCTCCGACTAGCCCCTAACCCCTAACCCCTAACCCCTAACCCCTAACCCCTTTTCTTGACGGTCCGCACCCGCCCATGGATACTGCAGCGCGAGATGAACGCAACCGCGCAAAACACGCTGAATACCCGCTGGTGGTGGCGCCACTTCTAGGAGTGGGGCCGGCCGCGTCAGTCTCTTTCGCAGGATTCCAGGACCCATCTCCGCGCAGCACCGTGGGATGGGTTTTTTGTTGTCCGTCCCCCGGGCCCCCGCGACAGAGGAGCCATAGGTGACGACGACCTTGTTCGACATTGCAGCCGACCTCGACACGCCGGTGTCGGCCTATCTCAAGCTGAAGCCTTTCCGTCCGCGCTTCCTGTTGGAAAGCGTGGAGGGCGGGGAAAGGCTGGCCCGGTATTCGTTCATCGGGTTCGGCGATTGCCTGGAGTACCGCCTCGACGCGGCGGGCCTGGTGGTCAACGGCGTCCACGAGCCCCGGCCGGCCAACCAGGCAGAGCTGCTGGCATCCCTGCGGCAGGCCCTGGCCCAGTCACCGCGACCCGACGTCACCCAGGCGGGCTTCCCGCTGCTGGGCGGCATGGTCGGTGCCGCCAGCTACGACCTCGTCCGTTATTTCGAGCGGCTGCCGTCCCGGGCCCGGGTCGGCGACGACGTTCCGGAAGCGCACTACGTGGCGCCGCGTTCGGTGCTGGCGTTCGATCACCTGACGCGTCGTGCCGCATTGCTGCACGCCGGCCCCGAGAACGAGCGGCTGGCGCTGCGCCGCGAAGTCATCCAGGCCCTGCGTGGCGGGTTGCCCGGACCGGTCCGGGCGACGAAATTCGGTCCGGCCGCGGCCAGCCTCTCCGAGGACGCCTTCCTGCATAACGTCGCCCGCACCAAGGAGTACATCGCCGCGGGCGACGTGTACCAGCTGGTGCTGTCGATCCGCTTCGGCGGCCGCTGCGACATGGACCCGTTCGAAGCCTACCGGGCGCTGCGATTGCTCAATCCCTCGCCCTACATGTATTTCTGCGAACTCGGCGACCGGGTCATCGTGGGCTCGTCGCCCGAGGCGCTCGTGAAGCTCGAGGGCGGGGTCGCGCACCTGCGTCCGATCGCGGGCACGCTGCCGCGCGGCGCGGACGAAGAGCAGGATCTCGCCAATGAAGCCAGGTTGCTCGCGGATCCGAAAGAGAACGCCGAGCACGTCATGCTCGTCGACCTCGCACGCAACGACCTCGGGCGCGTTGCCGAGGCCGGCAGCGTCAATGTCGATCCCTACCGTTCCATCGAGCGCTACAGCCACGTCATGCACATCGTGAGCGGAGTCAACGGTCGCCTCGCTCCGGGTCGTGACCAGTTCGACCTGTTCGCCGCGGCGTTCCCGGCGGGCACGCTCGTCGGCGCGCCGAAAGTGCGGGCCATGGAAATCATCGACGAGCTCGAACCGGTGCGGCGCGGGTTCTACGGCGGCACGGTCGGCTATTTCGGGCTCGGCGGCGACATGAACCACGCAATCACGATCCGCACGATGGTCTTCCACGGCGACACGTACAGCTTCCAGGCCGGCGCCGGCATCGTGGCGGACAGCGTGCCGATGAACGAATACCGCGAGGTGTTCGCCAAGAGCGACGTGCTCCGGCGAGCGCTCGAGATTGCGCGGGAGGGCCTGTGATGACGAAGCCCGTGCCGCGCCTGCTGCTCGTCGACAACTACGACAGCTTCACCTACAACCTGGTGCAGGCGTTCCTCGTGCTCGGCGCCGACGTCCTCGTCCATCGCAACGATGCGATCACGATCGGGCAGGCGCAGGCGCTGCAGCCGACGCACCTCTGCATCTCGCCGGGCCCGGGCACGCCGCGTGACGCCGGCGTGTCGATGGACATGATCCGCGCCTTCGCGGGCCACATCCCGGTGCTCGGTGTATGCCTCGGTCACCAGTCGATCGTCGAAGTGTTCGGCGGTGAAGTCGTGCGCGCCGGACGGCTCATGCACGGCAAGGTTTCTCCCGTGCATCACGACGCGAAAGGGGTGTTCGCCGGTGCGCCGGAGCCGATGGAAGTCGGTCGCTACCATTCCTTGATCGCGAAGCCCGAAACGCTGCCGCCGATCCTCGAAGTCACGGCCCGTACGCCGGAAGGCGAAATCATGGGCGTGCGTCATCGCGAGTTGAATGTCGAAGGCGTGCAGTTTCATCCCGAGAGCGTGCTCACGCCCGCAGGCCCGCTGCTGATGGGAAACTTCCTGCAGTTCACCGGAGGCCGGCGCTGAGCCCGACGCACGATGGCGGAAATGCGCGAAACGCTGGAGCGATTGCTCAACCGCAAGGACCTCACGGAGCCGGAGGCGGCTGCGCTGCTGGTCGCGCTTACCGACCCGTCGATGGCGCCCGCGATGGCCGGTGCGCTGCTGGCCGCATTGCGCAGCAAGGGACTGACGGCCGACGAAGTGCGTGGATTCGCGTCGGCAATGCGCCGCCTCGCGCGCCGGCCGACCTTGCCGCCCGGACCTCCCGCCATCGACATCGTCGGTACCGGCGGCGACGCATCGGGCAGCTTCAACATTTCGACGGGCGCCTCGCTGCTCACGGCGGCGATGGGCGTGCGCGTCGTCAAGCACGGCAACCGCTCGATCTCGAGCCGGTCCGGCAGCGCGGACCTGCTCGAATGCCTGGGCTTGCCGCAACCGCTCGATGAAAAGCGCTCCGGCGAGTGCCTCGCGGCGACGGGCTTCACGTTCCTGTTCGCGCCGCACTATCACCCGGCCATGAAGGAGATCGCGCCGGTGCGCCGTGCCCTCGGCGTGCGCACGGTCTTCAACCTGCTCGGCCCGCTGACCAATCCGGCCGAGCCGCCGTTCGGGCTGATCGGTGCGTACAGCCGCGACGCGGCGCGCCTCATGGCGGAGACGCTGGCAGGCATGCCGATCCAGCGTGTATTCGTCGTGCACGGCGAACCCGGCTGGGACGAACCGACGCCGTGCGGTTCTTTCGAGTTGTATGACGTGACGCCTGGCCACGTGGTACGGACCGAGCGCGATCCGCTCGACTACGGTCTCGCGCGCTGCACGCCGCAGTCCCTCGCCGGCGGCGACGCCGTGCACAACGCCATCGGGATGCGTGCAGTGTTCACGGGACAGGATCGCGGTTCGCACCGGGATGCGCTCGTGCTGAATGCGGCGCTCGCCCTGGAAGTGACGGGCACCGTCACCGATCCGCACGCGGCCATCCGCGCTGCCAGCGAAGCGCTCGATCGTGGCGACGGCGCGCGGTTGCTGGAGAAGCTGGCGACCTTCGGCCGCTCGATCGGCGGTGCGCCCTGATGGGGCTGCTGTCCGACATGGCCGCAGGCAGCGAACAACGGCTGGCCGCGGCACGCGCCGTGGCCGGCGATGCTGAATTGCGCGAGCGATGCGCGGCGCTGCCACCGGTTCCGCGCCTGCGACTGTCGGCAGCCGGCTTCGATCTCATTGCGGAACTCAAGCTGCGTTCGCCCGCGCTGGGCGACCTGTCGGCGCGGACGATGGATCCCATGGCACGGCTGCGCGGTTACGCGGAAGCGGGTGCAGCGATCTGCTCGATCCTGACGGAGCCGTCGCGTTTCGACGGCGACCTGTCACATCTGCGGCAGGCTGCAACTGCGCTCGCGCCGTACGGCGTGCCGGCGATGCGCAAGGATTTCCTGGTCGATCCGTACCAGGTGCTCGAGGCACGGGCCAACGGCGCGGGCGGCGTGCTGCTGATCGTGCGCATGGTCGAGCGTGATCGCCTCGTGGCGATGCTCGATGCCGCAGCCGACCAGGGACTGTTCGTCCTGCTCGAGGCCTTCGACGCCCACGACCTCGAGATCGCTGCCGAACTCGCCGTCGCACGGCGTGGCCGCGACGAACAGGTGTTGATGGGGCTCAACTGTCGCGACTTGCAGACGCTGCAGATCGATTTCGCACGTTTCGAGCGACTGCGGGAACAACTGCCGACGGAGTGGCCTGCGGTTGCGGAAAGCGGTGTCATCACGCCAGGCGATGCAGCGCACGTGGCGCGTCTTGGCTATCGGCTGGCACTGGTCGGCACGACGCTCATGCAGCGAGACGATCCCGCGCAGGCAGCGCATGACCTGCTGGCCGCCGGACGCGGCGCCGCACGATGAGTCGCCTGTGGATCAAGGTCTGCGGCCTGCGCACGGCTGACGCGATCGCCGCGGCCGTGGCTGCCGGCGCGGATGCCGTCGGATTCGTGTTCCACGCGGCCTCGCCGCGCAATCTCACGGCGACCGAGGCTCGTGCCATCGCAGCGGCGGTGCCGCAGGGCATAGAGAAAGTCGCGGTGTTCCTGCATCCGTCGCAAGCGGAGGTCGACGCGGCCATCGACGCCGTGCACCCCGACTGGGTGCAGACCGATGCCGCGGATCTTGCAGGGCTGCGCATGCCCGCGGGGCAGCGGGTGCTGCCGGTGTATCGCACGGGCCGGTCTTTGCCATCGCCGGCGGACATGCCACGCCGCTTCCTGCTCGAAAGCGGTCGCAGCGGAGCAGGCGAGCGCGCCGACTGGAATGCAGCTGCACGACTGAATGCCGCGGGCGAACTCGTGCTCGCCGGCGGGCTCGATGCGACGAATGTCGCGGACGCCATCGCGGTCGTGCGGCCGTTCGGCATCGACGTCAGCTCGGGCGTCGAATCCAGCCGCGGGGTCAAGGACGCCGCGCTGATCCGGAATTTCGTGAGCGTGGCTCGCGCATCGCATGCGCAGGCCGCGGCACCGTCTTTGGGAGTAATGCAGAAATGAAGACCCAGGCCCTCAAGATCGACCGCGAAGCGCTGCTGGCGCAGACGCTCCGAGGCGAGTTTCCCGACGCGCGCGGCCGCTTCGGCCCGTTCGGTGGGCGCTATGTGCCCGAGACGCTGGTCCCGGCGCTCGATCGACTCGAACAGGGCATCCGCGACATCCTGCCGGACCCGGCCTTCAAGGCGGAGCTCGACATGCAGTTGCGCACCTGGGTCGGCCGGCCGACGCCGCTCACGTACGCAGCGGCGCTGTCGAAGCGCTGGGGCGCGGAAGTCTGGCTGAAGCGCGAGGACCTCGCGCACACCGGCGCGCACAAGATCAACAACGCGATCGGACAGGGCCTGCTGGCCAAGCGTCTCGGCGCAAAGCGCATCGTGGCGGAGACGGGCGCCGGCCAGCACGGTGTCGCCACCGCCGCCGCGTGCGCGCGACTCGGCATGCCGTGCACGGTGTACATGGGTTCGATCGACATGGAGCGGCAGGCGCCGAACGTCGGCCGCATGAAACTGCTCGGTGCCGAAGTCGTGCCCGTCACGGGCGGCGACAAGACGCTGCGTGCCGCCATCGACGAGGCCCTGCGTGACTGGGTCTCGGATCCGAACGGCACGTTCTACATTCTCGGTTCGGCCGTCGGTCCGCACCCGTATCCATACATGGTGCGCGAATTCCAGCGCGTGATCGGCGTCGAGGCGCGCGCACAGATGCTCGCACAGGCGGGCGCGCTGCCGGACGTCGTGGTGGCCTGCGTCGGTGGCGGCTCGAACGCGATCGGCCTGTTCCATCCGTTCGTGCCGGACACCGAGGTCAAGCTGCTCGGCTTCGAGGCCGGCGGCATCGGTCCGGGTCTCGGGCAGAACGCCGCTTCGCTTGCGTACGGCACGCCGGGCGTGCTGCAGGGCTGCTACTCGCTGCTGCTGCAGGACGAGCACGGCCAGATCCAGGAAACGCAGTCGGTCTCTGCCGGCCTCGATTACCCGGGCGTCGGACCGGAGCACGCGCTGCTCGCGAGCATCGGCCGCCTCGGCTTTGCCGCGTCCGAAGACGACGAATCGCTCGAGGCGCTGTCGGAGTGCAGCAGGTACGAAGGAATCCTGCCGGCCATCGAGACGGCGCATGCATTTGCGGGCGCGCGCAAGTATGCGCAGAAGAACCCGGGTTGCCGCATCCTGATCGGCCTGTCCGGTCGCGGCGACAAGGACATGCCGACGTTGCAGCGCACGCTGTTGAAGGGAAGAATCTGATGACGACTCTGATTACGACTGGCACCGCGCAACCGCGCGACAGCATCAGCACGGCGATCAAGGCGGCGGCGGCCAGCGGCCGGCCTGCGGTCGTCGGCTTCATGACGGCGGGTTTCCCCGACCGCGCGCATTTCGCGCAGAACCTGCGCGCGATCGCGACCGAGGCCGACGTCGTCGAAATCGGTGTGCCCTTCAGCGACCCGATGGCCGACGGCGCCACGATCCAGCGCGCGAGCTTCGCGTCGCTGCAAGGCGGCTTCACGCTGACGTGGTTGCTCAACGAACTCCAGGCCATGGAGCCGCGTCCGCAGGCGCCCCTGCTGCTCATGAGCTACCTGAATCCGTTGCTGGCCTTCGGGCTCGAACGACTGCCCGAGGTTGCAAAGACAGCGGGCGTGTCGGGATTCATCATTCCCGACCTGCCGTACGAAGAGAGCGCGGACATGCGCGCGGCACTCGACCGCGTCGGTATCGCGCTGGTGCAGATGGTCACGCCGGTCACGCCGGATGCGAGGCTCAAAATGCTGTGCGAAGCGAGCCAGGGCTTCGTCTACGCAGTGACCATGACGGGAACCACGGGCAAGTCGGTGGCGGTGCCGGACGAAGTGCTGGAGTACATGGATCGCGTGAAGTCGATGTCACCGGTGCCGGTGTGCGCCGGTTTCGGCATTCGCACGGTCGAGCACGTCACCCGCATGCAGGGGCACGTCGACGGCGTCGTCGTGGGATCGGCACTGGTCGAGGTGCTCGAGCGTGGCGAGGACCCGGCGAAGTTCCTGCACGGGCTCAAGCCCTAGCGCATGTCGTTCGCGCTCTGCGTGTTCTGTGGTTCGGCGCTGGGCGCACGCACCGAATATGCCGACGCGGCGCGCGCGGTAGGCACGGAGATCGGTCGCCGTGGCTGGACGCTGGTGTACGGCGGCGGCCGCGTGGGCCTGATGGGGGTGCTGGCCGATGCGGCCGCAGCGGCAGGTGCGCCGATCGTGGGCGTCATCCCGCGCTTTCTCTTCGAACTCGAAGTCGCGCACCCGGGACTGGATTCGCTCGAGGTCGTCGACACGTTCGCCGAGCGCAAGCAGCGCATGGGCGATCTCTCCGACGCATTCCTGTCGCTGCCGGGTGGCGTCGGCACGATGGACGAGCTGTTCGAGGCGTGGAGCTGGACCCATGCACGGCTGCAGTCGAAGCCGAGTGGCCTGCTCAACGTCGCCGGGTACTACGACGCGCTGCTCGAATTCATCGACACGATGGAGCGCGAGCAACTGCTCTACCCGGCGTCCCGAGCGATTCTCGAATCCGGCACCCGGGTCAACGACCTGCTGGACCGGCTCTCGACGCGTAACTCACCGCTGCCGGATGCCGCGCGCGGCGGCGGAACCTAGACTGCGCCGACCGCCATGCGGATGTGCCGGATCACCAGCGAGCGCGTGGTCTCCAGCGGGTTCTTTTCCCAGGTGAACACCGGCGGCGAGCGCCGCAACATGTTCCAGTTGCCGGTCTCGAGCACGCGCGTGAGGTAGTCGAGGTTGCGGTTGATTGCTTCCATGTACGGGTTGCGGCCGCCGTACAGGCTCTCGACATAGCGGTAGGCCCCGCCGAATTCACCATCGAGGCGGGTGCGCATCGTGATCTCGAAGAACTGCGGCGTCTGGCGCAACACGTCCAGCCCCGAGCTGAACTGCACCTTCAGGCCGCCGCCGTCCTCACGCTGCATCGCGACGCCGCCGATCACGAATTCCGGATACAGGCGGTCACGGCATTTCTCGAGATAGCAGCGGTCCGACATCTGCGCGAGCATGTCCGCCGTGCCGAGCAGGTGACCGACGCGCCGGTCACGCATGTCGTCGAGCCGGATGTCCTTGAACGGAACCTCGTAGCCAGTGAAGTGAATCACCTGTGCAGCGACGGGCACCCAGTTCGCAAGACCGATGCCGGGCAGGTAGCGCGACAGAAAATTAGCGCCCCGCATCACGTGCGTGCGAGTGAATTCCGCGCCGTTGCGATGCTGATTGTCGTCGGCCTGGCGGATGTAACCCGAGTCGTGGAACAGCGCGACGATGATGCCGAGCAGCGCGCGATCAGCGCCGAGGCGCTGGTCCGGTACGTGCGTGCGGTCGTAGCCCGCGAGCAGGCGCGCCATCGCGAGCGTGTCGTCGAGCGAGTGCTGCATGTCGTGGTAGACGGTGTCGCAGCCAAGGTAGCCGGGAAACTGTCCGGAGAACAGCCGCTCGAAGTCGGCGAAGGCCGTCGTCAGCCGCTCCGTGCTGGCGCCCGGCCATGTCTGGTTGAAGAGGTCTTCGACGGCCTTGCGCACGGACGCGACGGAACTCACCTGTACGGTGCTCGTGACGTCGTAATCGCTGCGGCGGAACTGCATGGGGCGTCGGGGCGCGCTATGGTTTTCGGGCGAGTCTAGTCGATTGGCCCGAAAGCGCCAGAGTCAAAAAACCGGCACAGGATGAATCGGGGCGTTTTCGCCCGAAATGAGCCTCTATATGTCAAAGCTCGCGATGACCGGAGTGTGGTCCGACGGCCGTTCCAGCTTGCGCGGCGCCTTGTCGATGTGACACGCCCCACACTTCCGGGCGAGCGCGTTCGAGGCGAGGATCAGGTCGATGCGCAGGCCGGCATTGCGACGGAACGCCATCATCCGATAGTCCCACCATGAGAAGGACTTCTCGGGCTGCTCGAACAGCCGGAAGCAATCCGCGAGCCCCGTGCCCAGCAACGCCTGCAGCGCCGCGCGTTCGGGTGCACTCACGTGCACCGACCCTTCCCAGGCCTTGGGATCGTGCACGTCACGGTCCTCCGGCGCGACGTTGAAGTCGCCGAGCACGACGAGGTGAGGATGCCGCGTCAGTTCCGCGGCGACGTACTCGCGCAGTGCGGTGAACCACCGCAGCTTGTATTCGAACTTGTCCGAGCCGACCGTCTGTCCATTCGGCACGTAGACGTCGATGACACGAAGGCCCCCGATCGAGGCGGCGAGCACGCGCCGCTGCTCGTCGTCGAAGCCCGGGATGCCGGCGACGACGTCCGTCGCCGGCTCGCGGCTCAGGATGGCGACGCCGTTGTAAGTGCGCTGGCCGCTGAACGCGGAGTGCCAGCCGAGCGCCTGGAGGTCAGCCACCGGAAAGTCGGTATCGGGCAGCTTGGTTTCCTGCAGCGCGATGGCATCGACCGGATTGGCCGCCAGCCACTCCGTGAGGTGCGGCATGCGCACGCGCAGCGAATTTACGTTCCACGTGGCGACCGACCGGGTCATGCCGCAAGCCCGAGTTGCTTCAGCAACGGCTCGAGCTCGGGCTTGCGACCCCGGAACTCGACGAACGCTTCCATGGCGTCGCGGCTGCCGCCACGCTCCAGGATCGAACCGAGGAACCGGCGCGCGGTCGTGGCATCGAAGATTCCCGATTCCTCGAACGCACCGAAGGCATCGGCCGACAGCACCTCGGCCCACTTGTAGCTGTAGTAGCCGGCGGCATACCCGCCCGAGAAGATGTGCTGGAAGCTGTGCGGGAACCGGTTGAACGCCGGCGGACGCACGACGGCCACCTCGTCACGCACCTCTGCCAGGGTCTGCATCAGGCGCGAACCGCGTTCCGGCGAGAACTCGGCGTGCAAGCGGAAATCGAACAGCGCGAACTCCAGCTGCCGGACCGACTGCATGCCGGCCTGGAACGTGCGCGTTGCCTGCAGCTTGCGCAGCGCGTCGAGCGGCAACGGTTCGCCGGTCTCGACGTGCCCCGAGATCAGCGGCAGCACTTCTGCGCGCCACGCGAAGTTTTCCATGAACTGGCTCGGCAGTTCGACCGCATCCCACGGCACGCCGTTGATGCCGGCCACGCTCGGGAAATCCACGCGCGTCAGCATGTGGTGCAGGCCGTGGCCGAACTCGTGGAACATCGTCAGCACTTCGTAGTGCGTCAGCAGCGACGGCCGGTCCGCGCTCGGTGGCGTGAAGTTACAGACGAGGTAAGCGATCGGCAGCGCGTGCGTGCCGGCCAGGTCGATCCGTCCCATGCATTCGTCCATCCAGGCACCGCCGCGCTTCTTGGGCCGCGCGTACAGGTCGAGGAAGAATCCGCCGCGGGGTTCGCCGTCGCTGCCGATGATGTCGTAGAAGCGGACGTCCGGCTGGTAGACCTCGACGGTCTTGCGCTCCTCGATGCGCACGCCGTAGAGGCGCTGCGCCACGGCGAACAGGCCCTGCAGCACGCGCGGCAACGGGAAGTACGGACGCAGCTCCTCTTCGGAGACGGCCAGTCGCTCGCGCTTCATGCGTTCCGAATGGAATGCCACATCCCATGCTTCGAGCTTCGTGCCCGCGAACGCCTCGAGTTCCGCAAACTCACGCTGCGCTGCCGGCCGGCACAGGCGCGCCAGTCGCCGCAGGAAGTCCAGCACCTCGGTGGGATCGCGCGCCATCTTGGTGGCCAGCGAATAGTCCGCGAAGCTGGCGAAGCCCGCGAGCTGCGCGGCCTCGTGCCGCAGCGCCAGGATTTCCTCGATCAGCGCGCTGTTGTCCCACTGCGCCGGACCCTGCTCCGATGCTCGCGTGATCCAGGCCGTGTAGAAGTCCTGGCGCAGCTGCCGATTTTCGGCGTGTGTCAGGACTGCCTGGTAATTCGGCGCGTCCAGCGTGAACACCCAGCCGCTGCGGCCGTTCTTTTCGGCTTCGGCGCGCGCACGGGCGACAACCGCGGCAGGCAGGCCGGCGAGTTCAACCGAGTCCTCGACCACGCGCGTCCAGGCATTGGTGGCGTCGAGCACGTTCTCGTCGAACTTCGCCTGCGCCGTCGACAGGCGCTCCATGAGTTCGCGAAAGCGCTGCTTGTGTGCGGGCGCCAGCGCGACACCGGACAGCCTGAAGTCACGCAGCGCATTGTCGACGAGCTTGCGCTGATCCGGCTGCAGTGTGGCGTACTGCGTGTCCTTGATGCGCTGGTAGGCCGCGCACAGCGCAGCGTTCTGCGCGATTTCGGTGTGATACGCGGTGAGCAGCGGCAGGCACGTGTTGTAGGCGGCCCGCAGTTCGTCACCGTTGGCAACGCCGTTGAGATGGCCCACGGGCGACCAGGTGCGCGCGAGCCGGTGCTGCATCCGTTCGATGGGAACCACGATACCGTCCCAGCCTTCGGCGCCGGAATCGAGCAGTTCCTGCAGGCCGCGCCGGTTCTCTTCGAGCACCTGCCGGATGGCGGGCTCGATGTGCTCCGGACGGATCGAATGAAAGGCGGGCAGGGTCGCGTCATGCAGGAGGGGGTTGTCCATGCCGCCATTCTAGCGGCGCGGCGGCCCCGGATTCAGCCGAACGCACCCTGCAGCAGCCAGCCGAGCGCGTACACGGCCGCCACGAAACCGAAGAAGGCGAAGGCCGCCCGCCTGCGGTAGCGGCGGGTGAGGTCGCCCGGCGGCAGCGCCGCGAGCAGGAACAACCGGTCGCCGTCCGGTCGGCACAGCATGTGGTAATTCTGCCGGGGCGGGCGCTCGGCGCTGCGCTCCGTGAGCGTGTGACGGGCCGCCTGTCGCGCAGCCTCCCACTCGGCCATATCGATCCGGCCGTCACCGTCCCTGTCGAAGCGCTGGAGCAGGGCCGGCTGGTCCTGCTTCCACTCCGCCAGCACCTGCGCGAGTTCAACCTGGTGATCCGGTTCGCTGGACGCGGCCGTCGAGCGAAAATCGCCCAGCGCGTACAGTCGCTCGTGCTCGTAGATGCGGTCCTCGACGTAGCGGTAGCTGCGGCCCCCGGTCAGCGACAGCTTCCTGTCCGGCCCCGATGCTGGCCAGGGCGCATCGCCGTACCAGGTGGTCGATTCGGTTGGCACGACTTCGGCGCCATCGGGTTGCACTATGCACTGGCCGGTCTCGTCCTCGAGCAGGAAAGCGATCGAGGAAGTACCCGACGCGACCGTCTGCCAGCGTTCCCGCCGGCCGTTGCCCGCGCCACTTTGCGTCCGCTTCGAGATCCTGTAACGCCACCACACGCAGGGGCGCTGCGTGAGCGGCGCGGGATTGCGCGTG
>CAVWGG010000008.1:0-221488 GCA_963754535.1 uncultured Gammaproteobacteria bacterium | reverse complement strand
GCCGGCGTCAGCCGACGTCGAAGTACTCGGGCCGTCCGCCGGGCCACTCGGTGTCGCCCCAGGCACTGTGGCCGCCGTCCACGACGACGACTTCGCCCGTGACGAACTTGCCGGAGTCCGCGCCGACGTAGACGACAGCCTCGGCCACGTCGAGCACGTCGCCGAAACGCTTCATCGGGTTGGTCAGCGCGAACCGTTCGGGCACGCCATCCGGGTAGACGTTGAGTCCCTCGGTGGCGATCGAGCCCGGCGCAACGCAGTTCACGCGAATGCCGAGCGGCGCCCATTCGGTGGCGACTGTCTTGCTGAGGTAGATCACGCCGGCACGAGCGGCGCACGTGTGTGCCACCTGCGGCATGCCGCGCGCGATCGTCGCGACGATGTTGACGATGTTGCCGCCCTGGCCCCGGTCGCGCCATTGGCGCGCCACCGCCTGCATCATGTACCAGGTGCCATTGAGGTTGGTGTCGATGACGGCGTTCCAGCCCTTGACGCTGAAGTCGATCGCGGCCTGCGGAAACTGGCCGCCGCTGTTGTTGACCAGCGCGTCGAGACGTCCGAAGCGTTCGAACGTGGCTGCGATCGTCGCTTCCACCTGCTCCGGATCGCGGATCGTCATCGAGTGCGTGCCGATCTCGCGGCCCAGCAGCCTGCGAATGCCGCTCGCCGTCTGCTCGAGCCTTTCGGCCCGCCGGCCGCAGATCATCACGTCAGCGCCCAGGCGTGCGAGCAGGTAGGTGATGCCGCGGCCGATGCCCGAGCCGCCGCCGGAGACCACGAAGACCTTGCCGGCCAGCAAGTCGGGCCGGAACACAGTGGGGCGCGTCGCGAGTTCCTCGTCGGTGAGGCCCCATTGCTTTGGCTCGGCGGCTGGCTGCAGGCGCTTGACGCTGTGGTCCACGTTAACCTCTGTGCAGTCCAAGCACGGACACGCTCGCGACATTGCGATTCGGTATCCCGCCCAGGTTGTGTGTGAGTCCGATGGACGGCGTGGCGAGCTGACGCTCCCCCGCGCGGCCAAGCAGTTGCGTGTAGATCTCGTATGCCATGCGCAGGCCCGAGGCGCCGACGGGATGCCCGAAGCACTTCAGGCCGCCGTCGGTCTGGCACGGGATCGCGCCGGTGCGGTCGTACCGGCCATCGAGAATGTCGTGCACGGCGCGGCCGGGTGGCGAGAAACCGAGGTCTTCCATCAGTACCAGTTCGGTGATCGAGAAGCAGTCGTGCACCTCCATGAGGTTCACCTGCTCGGTCGGCTTCGTGATGCCCGCCTCGCGGAACGCGCGCTCCGCGGCGATTCGTGACGTCAGCGTGTGGCTGCCATCCCAGCTCGCGTGACCCATCTCGACGCCGTTCGACCCGGCCAGTGCCAGTGCTTTGACCGTCACCATGTCGCGCTTGCCGAGCGACGCCGCAATCGCGGGTGTCGTCACGATGGCGCAGGCCGCGCCATCGCTCACTCCACAGCAATCGAAGAGGCCGAGTGGGTATGCAACCATCGGCGCGGCGAGCGCCTGCTCGATGGTGATGCGGTTGCGCAGGTGCGCCTTGGGGCTCGCCACGGCGTTTTCGTGGCTCTTCCACGAGACGTGCGCCATTGCACGCTTCACGTCGGCCATCGGGTGTCCGTGCCGCGCGGCATAGGCCGCGCCGAGCTGTGCGAATGCGCCGGGCGGCGTGAAGCCCGGCTGCCAGAGGTCCTCGAACGTGCCCTTGGTGCGCTCGGGCAGGCCGGCGAAGCCCGTGTCCTTGAGTTTCTCGACGCCGAACGCGAGTGCGATGTCCACTGCGCCCGCCGCCACCGCGTACACGGCGCCACGCAGGGCCTCGGTGCCCGTCGCACAGAGGTTCTCGACGCGCGTCACGGGCACGTTCGGCAGTCGCAGCGCGAACGACAGCGGCAGGCCCGAGCGGGCCACGTTCTGGTCCTGGTAGAACACGCCGAGCCATGCAGCCTCGATGCGGTCGCGTTCGATGCCGGCGTCGGCGACGGCTTCGGTGAACGCTTCGACCATCAGGTCGTCGGCGCTGCAGTCCCAGCGCTCGCCGAACCGCGAGCAACCCATGCCGACGATCGCAACCTTGTCGCGGATGCCGCTTGCCACGTTCAGTTCCTCACCGGGGTGGCTTTCCAGAAGTAGCGCCAGAAGCCGCGCACGCCGTCGAAATCCTTGACGCGGAAGACGAACCGCACCGGCTGGCCGACACTGACCTCACCCGGCCGGACGTCCGTGAACTCGATGAACACGTTGCCACCGCCTTCGAGTTCCACGTTGCCGTACACGTGCGGCGGGCTGCGCGTCACTGCGAGCCAGTCTTCCGTGTAGGTCTTAACGCGGCCCAGCTTTTCCGCAAGCTGCACGGGATCCTGCGTGTCGAAAGCGCGGCATTCCGGATTGACGCACGCGCGTGCGAGCGGGAACTGCACGGTTCCGCACGCACGGCACTGCCCGCCGAAGAAAGCCGTGACGTCGCGGTGATGGCGCCAGGCGGCCGGTTGCGCCGTGCGGTTGTCGCGTTCTGCGCGAATGCCCCAGTCGACGTCGACGAGGCCGCAGTTGGCGAGGAATCGAACGTAGTCGCGATTCGGCACGCCGGCGGCGAGCGAACCGCTGGCGCCGCGGCCCGCCGAAGGCGCGCGACCCGTGGCCCGCAGCACCACGACGTCGCAACCCTGGCCGAACCCGGCCAGCACGATGAGATCGCCACCCTGCGCCTTCTCGAGCGCGGTGCCGAGCAGCAGCAGCGGGTGGGCGACGCCTGTGTCGCCGCACTCCGCGTGCAGATCGGCGGCGACGGCCTCGGCGCGAATGCCCGCGGCCTTGGCGACCGCGGACGCGAAACGCTGCGGCCCCTGCACGAGCAGGTGCCTGACGTCGCTGGCAGCGATCGAGCCCAGCGCAGCCTCGATCGCGCGCGGCATCAGCGCCAGGTAGCCCTCGTCGCGGATCCAGCGCTCTTCATAGGCGTAGTCGTACTCTGCGTCGGCGCCGCGAAAGTGGTCGACGAAGTCCGCGCGCATGGAAGCTGCAGCGACGTATTCGGCCGCGAGATCGGGTCCGGCTCCGACGAGCGCTGCCGTCGCGCCATGGCCGAAGCGTGCTTCCTGTTCGCTGCCGGCCTTTGCGACCCGTCGCTCCGCCGCGACGACCAGGGTCCGTTGCCCGTCGATGCGTGCGTTGCGCAGCGCATCGAGCAGCGCAGAGACGCCCGCGCGTTGGTGTCCCGCGCTGTCGCTCGTGCGGAGCCGCTGCGCAAGGTCGAGCGCTTCGGCGACGACACCGGCGTTGCAGCGGTCCGCGAAGGGGTGCGTCGTCGACGCGAACACGAGCGAGGCGACCCCGCTGCGGTCGTGGCCGGTGAGGCAATCACGCGCCGCTTCGACCGCCATGGTCAATGCGTCCTCGTCCCACGCGCAGTAGCTGCGTGCGCCCTGTGCCTTGCCGGCGCGCAGGCCTGCAGCCCAGCCCATCGCGTCGACGATTGCCGCGCGCTCCAGGCGCAGGCGCGGCAGGTACGCGCCGAAACTCTGAATGCCTGTGCCGTGCATCCTGGGTCAGGTCTCGTAGTACGGTTCCAGCAGCGGCTGCACGCGCAGGTGCGCTGGAATCTCGATTCCAGCCGCCTCGATCCGCCGGTCGAGCTCTTCGTGCCAGTGGTAGATGCGGCGCTCCTGGTAGTTGAGCGTCATGCCACGGAAGCCCGGCGACTCGACCGACTTCTGGATCTTCTCGGCGAACTGCAGGTCTTCGTCGAGGATGCGGTCGAAGTTCGCGATGCGCGTGGCCCACAGCGGGCTCAGTTCGGCGTCGCCCCAGTCCGGCGCGAACCAGTGGCATTCGATGCGCATCGAATCCGGTCCCGTCGGCCAGAACAGCAGGAACGGGCAGCCGGACGGGTCGATCGGCGTGACGAGGTTCGGGTACAGGTTCCACGACGGATTGTTCTTGGTCGAGATGACCGTCGCCGTCTCGACGCGACGCATGCCCACGGTGCCCGGATCGACCCAGTCGGGCCGCCGGTTCGGCGTGACCATCAGCGAATGGCCGTGACGGAAGAGGGCGATGCAGGTGCCGCGATGATCCAGGAACCGGTCCACCGTGTTCTGGTGGATCGACTTCAGGTGATAGGTTTCGAGGAACGCGTCCAGCAACACCTTCACGTTGCACTTGAGGTCGTAGCCGTGCTTCTCGATGAAGCGCAGCGACTCAGGCTGGAACTGCTCGAGGTGACCGGGAATCGGGCCGAGGTCTTCGAGCAGCGGGCGGGCGTTCGGGTCTTCGTTGATGAAGACCCAGTTGGCGAGCTGCTCGCAGCGCACCGACACGAGCGAATGCGCGCTCATGTCGAGACCGACGAAGTCGCGCTTGTCGCGCAGGTTCACCAGCTGCCCGTCGAGCGCGTACGTCCAGCCGTGGTAGGAGCAGACGAGGCCATCGCAGCGGCCTGCGTCGGTCTTGACCAGCGGCGCGCCGCGGTGCCGGCACGTGTTGTAGAACGCGCGGATCTTGCGATCCTTGCCGCGGACGATGAGGATCGGCGAGCCCGTCTTGGTCCAGAGCATGAAGCTGCCGGCGTCCGGCAACTCGTCCGTGTGACAGGCGTAGAGCCAGGTTCGCTTCCACAGGCCCTGGCGCTCGGCCTCGAAAAAGGCCGGATCGTTGTAGCGGCCGCCCGGAATCGGGGGGAAGCGCGGAAAGCCATCGGGCGGACCTTCGCGGCTTGCCTCGTACTGCATTCCGTCGAGAAAGCGGCGGACGAATCGTTCGGTCGCGGCAGCGTCCATGGTCGGACCCCTGTGAACTGACCCGCCGCAGTATAGGAGTGGGGCGATTTAAAAGAAACAGGCGTGACTGTTTTTTTCTATGGCTTCCCCCTATAGTCGGGTTCGGCCTGCGCCCGGAGGGAAGCCAGCGTGAGTGACCTGATCCTGCATCATTTCGACTGGTCCCCTTATGGCGAAAAAGTCCGGGTGCTGCTCGGCATCAAGGGACTGGCGTGGCGGAGCGTGCAGATCCCGATGGTCATGCCGAAGCCTGACCTCACCGCGCTGACCGGAGGCTACCGCAAGACACCCGTGTTGCAGATCGGCGCCGACATCTATTGCGACACCAGCCGCATCGCGCGCGAGCTCGAGAGCCGTTACCCCGAGCCCACGTTCTTTCCGGGCGGCGCCAGCGGCCTGGCGTATGCGCTCGCGCCCTGGGCGGATTCATTCTTTGCATCCGGCGCCGGCCTGTCGATGGGACTCAACGACCAGCTGCCGGCGGATCTCGTGCAGGACCGGCGCGAATTCTTCAGTCACATGGACTTCGACCGACTGCAGGCACGGGCACCGCACATGTTCGGGCAGGTTCTCGCCAGCGTGACGCTGCTCGAAGACCAACTGGCCGACGGGCGTGCATTCCTCACGGCAGACCGTCCCGGACTCGCGGACGCCTCGGCGTATTACGTGCTCTGGATGTGTCGAGGTTTCGTCGCGGCGATGAATGGGCTGCTGGAGCCCTTCGCGCGGGTCGCCGCGTGGGAAGCACGCATGCGGGCGATCGGGCATGGCGAACGCAGCGAGATCGAAGCCGGCGCCGCGCTGGAAATTGCGCGTGCCGCACAAGCGTCACCAGGTACCGGCGTGAGTCCCACCGACCCTGCGGGCCTCGTTACCGGCCAGCGCGTCACGGTGACGCCGGATGACTACGGCAAGGTTCCGGTTGCGGGTGAACTGGTGACGCTGGATCTGCACGAAATCGCCGTGCGCCGCGTTGACGCCCGTGCGGGCGAGGTCGTGGTGCACTTCCCGCGCTTCGGTTACGTCGTCGAGGCTGCATGATCGACGTTCATTTCTATCCGTCGCCGAACGGGCTCAAGATTCCGATGATGCTGGAGGAGTGCGGCCTGCCGTACCGCATCGTCGAAGTGAACATCCTGCGTGGCGCGCAGTTCGAACCGGACTTCCTGCGCATCAGCCCGAATAACCGCATTCCGGCGATCGTCGATCACGACGCGCCGGGCGGGCCGCTGTCGGTCTTCGAGTCCGGCGCGATCCTGCAGTACCTCGCGGAGAAGTCGGGCCAGCTGCTGCCGCAGGACGTGCGCGGCCGGTACGAAGTCCTGCAGTGGCTGTACTGGCAGGTCGCCGGTCTTGGCCCGATGGCGGGGCAGGCCCATCATTTCCGTGCCTTTGCGCCGGAGAAAGTTCCTTACGGCATCAAGCGCTATACGGACGAGGTGAACCGTCTGTACGGCGTGCTGCAGCGGCGTCTCGCGGGCCGCGAGTACATCGCCGGCGACTACTCGATCGCGGATATCGCGTGCTGGCCCTGGGTCGTCCCGCACGAGCGACAGGGTCAGTCACTCGACGACTTTCCCGACGTGAAGCGCTGGTTCGCAGCCGTGCGCGAACGGCCCGCGACCAAACGAGCGTACGAAAGAGGCCACGAACGGAGCGCAGACGCGGAGGCCTACCAGTTCCTGTACGGGCAGACGTCTGAGTCCGTCGAACAGCGACGCCGGGAGCACGAGCAATGACCGACCTGATCCTGCACCACTACGACGCTTCGCCGTTCACGCAGCGCGTGTTGCGCATGCTGGGCATCAAGGGACTGGAGTGGCGTTCGGTGACGACACCCATGATGCCGCCGAAAGACGACCTGCTGGCGCTGACCGGTGGCTATCGCGGCACACCGGTGCTGCAGATAGGCGCCGATGTCTACATCGATTCGCAGCGCATCGCGCGCGAACTCGAGACGCGCTACCCGCAGCCGTCGCTGTTTCCGGACGGCAACGCCGGCGTCACCTACGCCATGGTGAAGTGGGCCGACGCGTTTTTCCGCGCCGGGCTGCACATGGCCATCGGTGCGACCGGTTCGATGTGGCCGGCGGAGTTCCGGCAGGACCGGCAGGGCCTGTTTCCCGACATCGACTTCGACGGCGTCGACCTGGCACACGCGCGCTCGCAGATGCTCGCCCACGCGGGCTTCATCGAGCAGCAGTTGACGGATGGTCGCGCGTTCCTGTCAGGCAGCGCGCCAGGCCTGATCGATATCCATGCCTGGACGGTGCCATGGTTCACGCGTGCGTCCGTGCCGGGCGTAAATGAGCTGCTCGCGCCATTGACGCGCATGAAGGCCTGGGAGGAACGCATCGCCGCATTGGGCGAAGGCACGCGTCTAGAGTGCACGGCGGCGGAGGCATTCGCCGTCGCGCGGTCGTCACGGCCTGTCCCTTGCGCCTGCGTCGACGACGATGCGCATGACTTGTCCTTCGGCAAGCGCGTCGAGGTTGCACCGGACGACACGCGGCGCGGTGCGGTCAGCGGTCGCCTCGTGGCGCTCGACTGGAATGAAATCGGCGTGGTACGCGAGCACGCGCAGTGCGGCGAAGTCGTCGTGCACTTTCCCCGCCTGGGCTACCGGGTCACGCCGCTCGATTGAGCGTTCGCGACGAGCGATTCAGATCACGCGCGCGTCCCGCAGGGCGGTGATTTCTGCACTTGAATAGCCGAGGCCGCGCAGCACTTCGTCCGTGTGCTCGCCGAGCAGGGGCGGGCGGCGCGTGATGCCGCCACCGGAGACGCTGAGCTTGACCGGAAGGTCCGGCACGTTGGCGGGCCGCTGCAAGCCGGGAAAGTCCGTGATGGCGCGCAGGGCCTGCATCGCCGCGACCTGCGGATGATCGAGTGCCTGCTGCGGCGTCTGCACCGGGCCCGATGGCAAGCCGGCCGCCTGCAGTTCGCGCAGGGCTTCGTCCGTCGTGCGCTCCGAGCACCACTGCCGCATCCGGGCGAGGATGTCCTCGCTGTGATCGCCACGTGACTGGTCGGACTGGAAACGCGGGTCGTTGATCCAGCGGTCTGCGTCGCCCATCAGCCTTGCCCAGCGGCGGAACAGGCCATTGCCGACCGTATGCGTGAGGATGTGGCCATCGCGCGTCGTGAACACGTCCGAGGGTGCGGACGTCTGCACCCGGTTTCCGGTCGGCAAACGATTGATACCGAGGGCGCTCTGTTCGGCGAGGTGCGAGCCGAACACGGCCATCGCCGTGCCGAGCAGGTTCGTCTTCACTTCCTGGCCTTGGCCAGTCTGCGCGCGCTGCATCAGCGCCGCGAGCGTGCCGAACGCGGAGAGCACGGCCGTCGAATAGTCGACGTAAGGCGCCGCGGACTTGACCGGATGGCCCGGTGTTCCGGTCATGTACATCGCACCGGACATCGCCTGTCCAACACCATCGAAGCCGCCGCGCTCGGCTAGCGGACCGTCGTCGCCGAACGACGACTGCGTCACCAGGATGATGTCGGCGCGTATCGCCTTGAGGCTTACGTAATCGAGCCCGAGCGACTTCAGGCCGGACGGCGGCAGGTTGGCGACGACGACATCGGCGGTCCGCACCAGTCGCTGCACGATTTCACGACCCTGCGCACTGGCCGGGTCGAGCGTCAGTGACTTCTTGTTGCACGCGGTCTGGAAGAACACGCCGCCCTCGCCGGATTCGGCGATGGGCGCAATGTAGCGATCCTCGCCGCCATCGCGCTTCTCGATCCGGATCACCTCGGCGCCCAGGTAGCCGAGCAGCGTGGCGCAATAGGGGCCCGCGACATAGCGGCCGAAGTCGAGCACACGCACTCCGGCCAGCACCGCCATGAGTCAGCGCCTCTGGTCGAAGCGGCGGCCGACGAGCGCGCCTGCGATGTTGACCTTCTGGATGTCGATCGCGCCGCCCGCGATGCCCCAGCCCCACGCATCGCGCAGGCGTCGTTCCATCGGGTACTCGCGCGAGTAGCCGTATCCACCCATGAGCTGCACGGCGTGGCCGCACACTTCGCGCGCGATCTCGTTCGCGAAGCACTTGGCGAGCGACGAATCGAGGATGCTCGGCAGGCCGTTCTGCGCGTTCGACGCGGCGCGGTGGATCAGCAGTCGCGCGGCTTCGACACGCATCTTCATTTCGGCGAGCTTGATCTGCACGCCCTGGAACTCGATCAGGTGCTTGCCGAACTGCTCGCGCTCCTGCACGTACTCGATCACGTCCTCGAGCGCGCCCGAAGCCTGGGCCAGGCCCATGGTCGCGTTGCCGCAGCGTTCCAGGTCGAACGCTTCCATCAGCTTCTTGAAGCCGCCGGCCGGCACGACGATGTTGTCGGCAGGCACGGCGGCATTGTCGAAGTAGATGTCGGAGGAGGGCACGCCGCGAAAACCCATCAGGCTCTCGGGCTTGCCGAACGTCACGCCCTTGGTGTCTTTCTCAACGTAGACGGCGCCGATGCCCCGCGCGCCTTCGTCCTCGGACATGCGGCAGTACACGACGTAGCCATCGGCATGACCGCCGCCCGAGCACCAGCGCTTGGTGCCGTTCAGCACGACCTTGTCGCCGCGAGTCTCCGCCCGCGTCGTCAGGTCGGTGAGCGCGGAGCCGGCCTGCGGCTCCGACATCGACACGGCGACCTGGATTTCACCGCGGCAAACCGCGGGAACGACGCGCTGCTTCAGCGATTCGGAAGCAAAGCGCTCGATGGCGCGCACGGGGCCGACGCAGGACTCGAACACCGGGAAACCCACGGCGGATGAAATCTTGCCGAACTCCTCGAGCACGAGCAGCGCCTCGACGTTGCCGAGGCCGAGGCCGCCGTAGCGTTCGGGCACGTTGATGCCCAGGAATCCCATCTCGGCGAATTCCTTGACGACCGCCTTGTCGGGCGCGTGGTTGGTTTCCTCGCATTCCCTGGCGATGTCCGGCAGTTTCGCACGGGCAAAGTTGCGCGCGGCTTCCTGCAGCGAGCGCTGTTCATCGGTGAGCTGGAAATTCACTCGGGCGGACTCCTCGATTTCTGAACGGTCAGGCCTGGACTTCGATGTGGCCGTCGACGACGCGCACCGGATAACTCCTGAGCGGAGCGCTGGCGGGCGCGCCGAGCACGGCGCCCGTGCGGACGTCGAAGCTTGCGCCGTGCAATGGGCAGATGACGCGGTTGCCGCGCAGGCGGCCCTCGTCCATCTTCGCGTAAGCGTGGCTGCAGACGTTGTGCACGGCGTGGACCGCGCCGTCCTTCGTGTGCACGAGCAGCACGGGCTCGTCGCCGAGCATCACGCAGCGCATGGCGCCGGGCGCAAGCTCGACCAGGGGCAGCGCGGGCACGTAGGGCTTATCGGTCAAATCGGCACCTTGCGCGCTATTGCGCGCGACTCGTCGCAACTCGACTGGCAATGTACCGGATCGCGTTAAAAAAGAAACAGGCTTGACTGTTTCTTTCCGACGGGACCCGGTGCTACCATCGCGACGAACACGCCACACAGGGGGAGCCGATGTCGCGGATTACGTTCATTTCCCGCATGACGATCAAGCCCGGGCGGGAACAGGATTTCGTCGACGCCTGCAACGAACTCACCGCTCATGTGAAGGCCCATGAGCCCGGCGTCATCTATTACGAGTTCTTCAAGCTGCGTGAACCGCGCCGCTACGCGGTGCTCGAATCTTTCCCGTCGGAAGAGCTCGAGCACGCGCACATGAATTCCGCTGCGCTCGCGGCCATCGGTCCCCGGATCGTCGATTGCCTCGACGGCACGTGGGAGCGCGAGTACCTGGATCCGTTCCAGGCCTGACGCCGTTTCACTTTCCGCTTCGTCGAGGATCGAGCACCCATGACCGTCTTCATCGCCACGCTCAGGATCAAACCGGGCCACGAGGCCGAGTTCGAGCGGCTGCAGGCCGAGCTGTCGCAGCTCACGCACGCCAGCGAACCGGACACCAAGGTCTACGACATCATCCGTTCGCGCGACAACCCGGACACGTACGTGGTCTACGGGCGCTTCACCGACGATGCTGCGTTCCAGCTGCACCAGACCACGGCGTTCCACGATCGCCTGGTGCCGCCGATCCTGGCGACCGTCTCCGGCGACATGGACCTCAAGTTTTTCGACTATGTCGCCTGAGTGAGTGAGAGCGTCGCGCGCCCCCGTTCACGGGGCGCGCGGAGCGAAGACCAGCAGGACGTTGCCGGGCATGTGGAAGTACAGGCCGTAGCCCGACGCGGCAAAAACCTTGCCGTTCACGACCATCGGGCCGGCGCCGCCGCCGAAAGAGCCGCCACGCGCCGTTTCACCCGACACGGTCTTCCATTCCTGCGTCGTGTCGACTTCCCAGACCACCTTGCCCGTCGCTGCGTCGTAGGCGCGCAGTCGTCCGTCCATGTGGCCGGCCAGCACGGCGCCGGGGATCGACGTGACGGTCGCGGAAATACCCGGGTCGCAGAACTGGCGTCCGGCGCAGGCGTCGTCGGCCGGAGCGGCCCACAGTTCCTTGCCGGTGCGCGGGTCGAGCGCGTAGATGCCGGCGCGCGAGGGCGCCACGTGCTTGCGGCCGTCGTTCTCGTCCTTCATGTCCGAGATCGGCACGAACAACCGCTGGCCGTCGGTGGCCATGCCGAAGTGCACGCCGCCCTGGATGCCGCCGCGCCCGACCTTGCTGCTCCAGACGATCTTGCCGCGCGCGTCCGGGTTCACGCCGTACACCCACCCGGACTTCTGGCCCGCCAGCAGCAGGTCGCCGCGCTGCGCGTCGCGCAGCACGATGGTGCTGGCGCCGAAGTCGACGTCGGGACCGTTCTCCTTCGGGCAGTTGGGGTTGTCCGGCAACATGCAGGCGACGTTCCAGGCATCGTTGGCCGTTTTCTGCGCGTGCCAGACCATCGCGCCGTCCTTCAGGCGGAACGCAATCAAGGCGTCGCTGGTGTCGTTGGCCGGCGACGAGTAGTTCTCTCCGGTGCCGACGTACAGCACGCCACGCTGCGCGTCGATCGCGGGTGAATTCCAGATCGGTGCGCCCGACGGCGCGAGGATGCGGGTGCCGACGCGCGTGCGGCCCACTTCTCGCGGCGCGGTCGGGATGGTGAATGCCTTCCAGCGACTCGTGCCGTTGTAGGCGTCGAGCGCCAGTACGGCACCGCGGAAGGTGCAGCACTCGTAGGCCGGGTCCGCGGCGGACGTGACTTCGAGCGAAGACACAGGCACGTACAGCGTGCCGTCGTGCAGCGAGGGCGCGCCGGTGATCGTCGCGTTGGGGTGATCGTCGGCTTTGTACGACCAGCGCAGCTGTCCAGTGAATGCATCCACGGCGTACACGCGGGCCAGCAGGTCACCGAAGAACACGAGCGGTGAGCCCGCGTGCTTGCCGGCAGCGGAGGGCGACTCGACGATGACGGCCGTGCGCACTTCCGCGGGGGCGCGGAACGTCCAGCGGACGCAGCCGGTCTCTTCGTCGAGCGCGTACACCGTGCCATCCTGGCTGCCGACATAGACCGCACCGTACGCGATGGCGGGTTGCGAACGGGCGCGTTGTGCGTTCGGGAACGCGAACGCCCACTTCAGCTCGAGTCGCGGCAGGTCGGCAGCCGTGATCTGGGCGTCGTCGGCGCGGATATGCCGGGTGTTCTCGGGCGTGAGCCCCCAGCCTGACGCCGTCGGCTTGCGCGACGCATCGAACTTCGCAGCGTCACCCGTGCACTGCGGCGCGCGCAGCGTCGAGAGCGGATGATCGCCACCCAGGTAAGTCGCGACCTGCTGTTTCTGTTCGGCGCTCATTTTCTCCGCGTGGCTGCGCATGATGCCGACGTCGAGCGCACTGTAGATCGCGTCGGGCGCCATCATCTGCAGGAACATCAGGTGCGGCGCCTTGGCGACCTGTCCCAGGTGGCACGCGGCGCAGTACTGCTTGAACAGGGGTTCGCCAGGATGCTCGGCCGCCGTGGCCTTGTTGTCGAAGCGCGGGGCGTTGTCGCCGGCCCCTGCCTTTGGCGCGTCCGCAGGGGTCGAGGCAGCGCCGGTGGCGGCCGCTTGCGAGGTACCAGCACCCAGGGCCAGCGCGAGCAGTGCAATGACAGGCAGTGTGCGCTTGAGCATCGAGTTCATTCTCCGGCGACGTTGGCGACGACTTCACTGAGCGTGGCGAGGAAGCCTGCTGCGTCCGCGCCGTCGACGACACGGTGATCGCTCGACAGCGAGACGGTGACCTGCTGGCCGATGGCGAGCGCGCCATTGCGCACCACGGGGCGCTCCTGCATCGCGCCGATGGCCAGGATCGCGACCTGCGGCGGATTGATGATCGCGTCGAACTGACGCACGCCGAACATGCCGAGACTCGAGACCGTGAACGTGCCGCCCGTGATCTCCTCACGGGCGAGCTTGCCCGCACGGGCACGTTCGGCGAGATCGCGCACGGCTGCTGCGATCTGCTGCACGGACTGGTTCGCCGCATCGCGCACGATCGGCGTCACGAGGCCGCCGGGTGTTGCAACCGCCACGGCGAGGTCCACCTGGTCGTACTGGAGCAGCTCTTCGCCTGCAAACTGCGCGTTCAGGCGCGGGTGCTGCTGCAGGGCTGTCGCGATCGAGTGCAGCAGCAGGTCGTTGATGGAAATGCGCAGTCCACTTGCGACGAGCCTTGCGCGCCTGCCGGCGAGCGCGTCCATGTCGAGGTCGGCCACCAGCCGGTAATGCGGGATGTCGCGCTTCGACTCGGAGAGTCGGCGGGCGATGGTCGAACGCATCGAGGTCAGCTTCTCGCGTCGGGCCGGCTGTGCGGCGCCAGCAGCGGGAGCGGCAGCGGCGGAACTGCCGGACTGCTGCAGGCTTGCCGCGTAGGCCTCGACGTCTTCCTTGGAAATGCGGCCGTTGCGGCCCGTGCCCGTGACCCGCGAGAGGTCGATGCCGAGCTTCTCGGCCAGGCGCTTGGCGATCGGGCTGACGCGCGCCTCACCCTCGCCGCCGCCATCGGTCGCTGCTTCCACGGCAGGAGTGGCAGGAGTTGCAGGCGCAGCGGGGGTTGCCGCTGCCGTGAGCGAGCCTTCGGCGAATGACGCGTCGAACGGCTTGAAGTCGCGCACGAAGGCGTCGATGTCCGTCTCTGCGACGTCGGCGTCCGCGAGCACCGCGATCAGCGCGCCCACCGGCAGCGTGTCGTGCATCGGTGCGAGTATGCGGCGCAGTGTGCCGCTCGCAGGGCTCTCGACCGAGTTCACGATTTTTTCAGTCTCGACGTCGAGCAGGGCATCGCCCTTGTCGACGTGGTGACCGAGTTCGACGTTCCAGGCGGTCACGGTGCCTTCCTGCATCTCGATGCCCCACTTGGGCATCGTGACCGGACGGATGCGATCGGTGCTCATCCTTTCATCACCTCGCGGATGGCGGCTTCGATCTTCGTCGGACCCGGCACGTAGGCGCGCTCGAGTTCACGGGCGAAGGGCACGGGGCAGTGGGGCGCCGTCACCGCGCGCGGTGCAGCCTTGAGCGAATGGAAGCCCTTCTCCGCGACGATCGCGCAGATGTCTGCCGCAACGCTGCAGCGCGGGTTCGATTCGTCCACGACGACGAGGCGGCCCGTGTTCTCGACGCTCTCGAGGATCGTCTCCTCGTCGAGCGGCGACGTCGTGCGCGGATCGATCAGGTCGCAGGTGATGCCTTCCTTCGCCAGCGTATCGACCACCTTCTCGGCGAAGACGACCATGCGGCCGATCGCGACCACCGTGACGTGCTCGCCTTCGCGCAAGAGGTTCGCCTCGCCAAACGGGATCGTGTACGCACCGTCCGGCACTTCGCCCTTGCGGGGGTAGAGCGCCTTGTGCTCGAAGAACATGACCGGGTCGTCATCGCGGATCGCCTGGATCAGCAGGCCCTTGGCGTCGTACGCGTTCGATGGCACGACGACCTTGAGACCCGGCACGGCGGTGAGCAGTGCGTAGATCGACTGCGAGTGCTGCGCGCCCATGTTCATGCCGGCGCCCATGGCGAGCCGCACGACGGCAGGACAGCGCGTCTTGCCGCCGAACATGTAGCGGAACTTGGCCATCTGGTTGAAGATCTGGTCCATGCTGACGCCGACGAAATCGGCGAACATGAGTTCGGCCACAGGACGCAGGCCGGCGAGTGCCGCGCCGCCGGCGGCGCCGATGATCGCGGACTCCGAGATCGGCGTGTCGATCACGCGGTCGGCGCCGAATTTCGGCAGCAGGCCCTTGGTGACGCCGAAGATGCCGCCGGACGCTTCGCGCTGGCCGGACGTGCCGCCGGCGCCGCCGGAGACGTCCTCGCCCAGCACGATTACGAACCGTCGCGTTCCATCTCGAGGTGCAGCGCTTCGTTGAGCGCGTCGCGGAATGATTTCTGTGGCATGGCGCGTCGGCTCAGTAGGAGATGTAGACGTCGGTTTCGAGTTCGGACTCGACCGGCGGCGGCGACGACTTCGCTGCCGCAACGGCGGCTTCGATGACCGTCAGCACCTGCTCGTCGATGGCGTCGAGCGTGGCGGCCGACAACCAGCCTTCCGCCGTGACACGTGCGCGGAAATTCTTGAGGCAATCCATCGTCTCGCGCTGGCGCTTCACTTCGTCCTTCGCGCGATACAGTTGCGGGTCGCCTTCGAAGTGCCCGTAGAAGCGCGTGATCGTCGCCTCAAGGGTGGAGGGGCCTTCGCCGCGGCGCGCGTTGTCGATGAGGCGACCTGCCGCTTCGTACACGGCGAAGAAATCCGACCCGTCGCAGCGTTCGGCGGGCATGCCGAAGCCGCGTGCGCGGCCGGCGATGTCCTTCGAGCCCACGGCGTAGTCCTTGCCCGTGTGCTCGCTGTAGCCGTTGTCCTCGATCACGAAGATCGCGGGAACCTTCAGCACGACAGCCATGTTCATGGCCTCGAACACGGTGCCCTGGTTGCAGCTGCCATCGCCGCCGAAAGCGATGCTGACACGCTGGTTGCCCCGATTGCGGCAAGCGATGGCCGCACCCACCGCGAGCGGAGGGCCGCCACCGACGATGGCGTTCGCGCCGAGCATGCCCTTGGTGACGTCGGCGATGTGCATCGAGCCGCCCTTGCCTTTGCAGAGGCCATCGGCACGACCGTAGATCTCGAGCATCATGCCCTGCACGTCGCAACCCTTGGCGATGCAGTGCCCGTGGCCGCGGTGCGTGCTCACGATGTAGTCGGCGTCGTCGAGGTGCTCGCACACGCCGACAGCGACCGCCTCCTGGCCGGCGTAGAGGTGCGTGAAGCCGGGGATCTCGCCCGTGGCGATTTCCACGTGCAGTCGTTCCTCGAATTCGCGGATCGTCTTCATCTGGCGGTAGGCGCGCTGCAGGCGCTCCGCCGAAAGTGGTGATGTCATGTCGCCTCGCTGGTCTTGCGCTGGGGCGTGGGGTTCAGACAGCGCCGGGCGGCTTGCCGCCCGGCCCATAGACGTAATCGTCGATGACCTTGTGGAAATGACGGATGCGCAGTTCCTGCGCGCCGATCCACAGGCCTTCAAATGCCGCGGAATGCATGCCCGCCTGCACGCCGGGCAGGTTGGCCGCGTCCTGGTCGAGCACGAGACCGATCGACTTCTCGCCGTGCTTGAAATGCTGGTGCTTCGGCCGCGCCGGCCACTCGTGGCCCTCCGGCACGAGTTCGAACGTCCAGATGTCGTAGTACATGCGGTCCGGGTCGGTCGGATGCGGCCGCTGCCGGAACAGCATCAGGTCGTCCGCGTGCACGTTGAGCGTGACGTTCGGGAAGATCAGGTAGTGGTAGTCGTCGGTGAGCTGGTCGTCGTTGAGCCTGGAGTAATCCTTGCCCTGCGCCGGCCCATGCTTGCGCTTCCACTGCTGCACGTCGCGGCGGATGTTCTCGTACGGCTCGTCGTAGTCGGCCGGGTCCATGCCCGCCGTCTTCATGATCACCTTGATCGGGTCCGGGATCGCCGGCGGGCGACGCACGCGCGGGCTCCACGTGGCGAACGGGATCAGGTAGCGGTTGTGCCGCTCGAAGCAGTCGATCTGGATGTCGAGGTCGTGCAGGTACCACATCAGCTGCGGGTGGATCCCCTGCACGTGGTAACTCTCGTTGAACGCGTCGACCGAGGCCTTCCAGTTGCAGTTCCACTCCACGGTGATGTCGCGCGTGAGCGCCATCTGCGGGAAGTTGTAGGGGTCGAGGTGCTTGTGCACCGGATCGAGGAAGTCTTCCAGCGGCCCCACGTTCGGATCGAGGCTGAACCAGACGAAGCCGCCCCAGGCTGCGCAAGGCAGTTCCTTGAGGCCGCGGCAGGGCGGGGCGCCCTGCGGGAACGTGTCGAGATCGGGGATGCGCTTGAACGAGCCGTCGAGCGCGTATTCCCAGTGGTGGTACTGGCACTTGAACGAGTCGGCGCTGCCTGCGCCTGTCGGACGGAGGCGGTTGCCGCGATGCAGGCACACGTTATAGAAGGCGCGCACGCCGCCATCCGCTTGCCGCACGATCAACACCGACTCGCGGCCGATTTCGGTCGCGACAAAGTCGCCGGGCTCGCGCAGGTCGGATTCCATGGCGCCGAGCAGCCAGACTTTCTTCCAGATGCGCTCCCACTCGAGCTGCATGAACTCGGCCGAGGTGTAGCGTTCCTTGCGGATCAGCTCGTGGCCGAGGTCCGGGTCCGGCTCCTTGCCCGCGGGCGTGACCGGGCTCTGCTCGGGCGCGACACGCTTCACCTTGCGGTAAGCGGGCGTGCGCGAAGCCTCGCGCAGTTCGTCGTCCTTCGGGTTGGAACTCATGGCGAGCCTCCGCTCAATCCAGGCCGGCGGCCCAGCGCAGGCTGCGCCGCAGCAGTTCGTTGAAGGCCGGAACCGGCCAGCTGCCGCGCTCGACCGTCGGGTACTCGTCCATCATCGGCCGCATGTCGTAATGACCGCGCGCATGGCCGAGCGTGAAATACAGCACTTCGCCCGCGCCGACCTTTTTCAGGTACATGACGGGGCGCGGCTCGTCCTTGCTCCAGTCGCGCTCCGCAAAACCCCTGGCCTCGCCGTGCCACCGCGTGTGCAGCAGCGTCTCGAACGGCGGGTGCAGCTCCATCAGGTACAGCTCGTCGCTGGCATCGAAGGGTTCGATGCCAGCCACCAGCGGATGCGACGGCTGCGTGACTTCCACGCGGTAGGGCTCGATCGGCGGATGCGCGACGAACTGGCTGCCGAGCGTTTCCATGAACGTGCGCGCATCGCGCGGTGCTTCCCAGCCGCGGCCCTTCACGTAGCGCAGGATCGAATTCGTGCCATGCAGCGCCAGCCAGCGCTTGCCACCCGCGACGTAGTCGCGCAGGCGTTGCGCCGCTTCCTCGCTGGGAACGATGTCGACCGTGTACGTGACCAGGAAGTCGCTCGCCTCGATCGCGGCGATGTCCGAATAGTCCTCGGCGATGCGGGTGCGGACCCGCTCGTGCTCGCCGAGGAGGCCCAGCAGCTGCAGGCGCGCGTAGTCGATGTCGTGGTACTTGCCGCCACAGACGAAATACGCGTCGATTGCTGCCTTGGCCATGGCGCTGGCGTCAGTACCGCACGCCCTTCGTGTAGCCGTTGTCGGCCACGACGTTGGCGCCGGTGATGAGGCTCGATGCCGGGCTCGCGAGGAACGTGACGATGCGCGCGACCTCGTCCGGCGTGCCCATGCGGCCGCACGGGATCTGCCGCACCGTCGAGTCGTAGAACTTCTGGTTGGTGCCCTTGATCATTTCCCAGGCGCCGCCTTCGAAGTAGATCGGGCCGGGGCAGAGCGAGTTCACGCGCACGCTGTCCTTGCCGACGAACTGCGAGAGCTGCTTCGAATACGTGATCAGCGCGGCCTTCATGGCGTTGTAGGCCATGGGAGCGGCGAAGGTCTCGATCGCATTGGTCGAGCTGATGATGACGACCGAGCCCTGTCCCGACTTCTTCAGGTGCGGCATCAGGGTTTCGCAGCCGCGCACCGTGTGCAGGACGTCGATCTCGAAGTTCTTCCACCAGTTCTTTTCGCTGTCCATGCCGCCGCCGGCACTGACGTTGGCGACGAAGACGTCGCAGCCGCCGAGGTCGGTCGCCGTCTTTTCGAGCCAGGCCTTGTAGGCATCGCCATCGCGCACGTTCACCGACGAGCCGATCACGTTGACGCCCCGCGCCTTCAGGGCCGCGGTGGTCTCGGTGATCTCGTCCTCGTTGCGCGCGCAGAAGCCGATGTCAGCGCCTTCGGCGGCAAGCTGTTCGACGATGGCGCGGCCGATGCCACGCGTGGCGCCGGTCACGATTGCCTTTTTTCCTCTCAGACCCAGATCCATGCGCTGCCTCCAGGGAACTCGTGGCCGGAGCCCGGGAGCCGGGCCGAGGCCGGATTATAGGTAGCCGACGGTCAAAATTAAACAGTCATGACTGTTTTTTTATAGCCGGGTCCGGTGGCGCCGTTGCGCCTGGCCGGTCTCTCACTGCACCGTCAGCGCATTGTCGAGCATGATCTCGGTGCCGTTGACGTAGCGCGACTCGTCGGACGCGAGGTACACGACCAGGTTGGCGACGTCCTCGGGCTTGCCGAGGCCGGTCGGCGTCTGTTCCCAGTACGACATCTCCATGCCCAGCGTCCTGGTCGCGTCCCGCACCATCTGGGTGTCGATCGCGCCCGCGTGGATCGAGTTGCAGCGCACGTTGTACTTGTTCATCTGGCAGTGCACGGCGATCGCCTTGGTCATCGAGCGCACGGCGCCCTTGGCCGCGCTGTAGGCGAAGTACACCGGGTAGCCGAGGTGCGACGCGACCGATGACATGTTGATGATCGAGCCGCCGCCGCTGGCCTTCATCGCGGGCATCGCGTGCTTGCAGCCGAGGAACACGCCTTCGGACATCACGGCGTTCTGGAAGCGGAATTCCTCGAGCGTGCAGCTCTCGGGCGTGGCGATCTTCACGACGCCCGCGTTGTTCACGAGGATGTGCAGGCCGCCGAACTTCTGCACGGTCTCGGCGATGACTTCCTGCCAGCGGGCTTCGTCACGCACGTCCTGCACCAGGAAGAGTGCGGCACCCGGGTGCAGCGCATTGATCTCGGCGGCGACCTTGCGGCCTTCGGCCTCGTTGACGTCCGTCACGACGACCTTGGCGCCCTCGCGCGCCAGGCCAATGGCATCAGCCCTGCCGAGTCCGGCCGAGCCGCCCGTCACGATCGCTACTTTTCCGTCCAGTCGTCCCATGTTCCTGCTCCCGCCGCATTGATGGTTGCGCTGCCGAAGCGGCAGGCGCGGCCGAACTTAGCAGTCAGCCCTGCCGGTTTCAATCATCTTTGACTTTTCCAGACAGGCCCGACATCCTTTGCCCACTTCGCCGAGGATGCCCGACGACATGAAGCCCCGCCTGCGCGACTCCGCCGACGCCCCCACCCCAGGACCGGCCGGCTGGCAGGCGCAGAAAAGCGCCTCGACGCGGCTGCAGATCGTCGAGTCCGCGCTGCGCTGCGTGGTCGACCTCGGCTACTCGTGCACGACGACGACGGTCATCGCCGAGAAGGCCGGGCTGTCGCGCGGCGCGATGCTGCATCACTTCCCGTCCAAGATCGACATCGTCCGTGCCGCGGTCGAGCACCTGCACTCGAAGCGCCTGAAGGCGTTTCGCAAGGCGATCGACAAGCTGCCGCGCGACGAAACGCGCGTGCGCCGTGCGCTCGAGGCGTACTTCGAGCACGTCAAGCATCCGATGTACGTCGCGTTCCTCGAACTCTGGATCGCCTCGCGCACCGACCCGGAACTGCAGGCGATCCTGAAGCCGGCGCAGGAAGCGTTCGAACGCGAGTGGTACAAGACGGCCGTCGACCTGTTCCCGGAGTGGGAAGGGTCGGGCGCCAACTTCGACATCGCGCTCGACCTCGTCCATTACGTCATGGACGGACTGGCCGTGAGCCTGCTCACGCACGACATCGGCGAGCACGAGCGCCGCATGGTGGGTTACCTCGAAGACCGCCTGCGCGAACTGGCGAGCAAGCCCGCGACTGCCAGGGCCTGATCGTCCGAGGCGGACGTCAGCCCGCCGGCTTCGGCGCGGCGTGAGCCTTCAGGCTGGCGCTGATTTCGCGCTGGCTCGGATTGCGGCGCAGCGTCAGCCCGCCGTTCACCTGCAGCACCTGGCCTGTCATGAAGCACTCGTCGCCCGCGAGCCAGAGCGCCGCGTCGGCGACGTCCTGCGTCGTGCCGATGCGGCCGAGCGGGTATTCCTTCACGAACGCTTCCTCGAGGCCCGGAATCTTCACGTCGCGTTCGGTCATCGGCGTGGACGTGAGTCCCGGCGCGATCGAATTCACGCGCACGCCACCGGCGCCGAACTCGTTCGCGAAGCAGCGCACCAGCGCTTCGCCCGCGGCCTTGGTGCCGATGTACGCCGCGTGGTTGTTGAGCACCGCGTGCACGGAGGCCGAAGAAATGTTGATCACCGATCCCCCGCCGGACTTCGCCATGCGGCCGACGAAGGCCTGCAGGAAGAAGTAGGGGCCCTTGAACTGCAGCGCGGACAGCTGGTCGAGCTGCTCTTCGGTCGTGTCGAGCAGCTTGGCCATCAGGCCCCAGCCCGTGCAGTTCACCGCAATGTCGACTTTCCCGAACGCCTCGACGGCGGCATTCGCCAGTGCTTCGACGTCGGCCTTTTTCGTGATGTCGCAGGTGGCGTAGCGGCCGCCGATCTCGGTGGCGATCTCACGCAGCGGCCCCTCGTGCCGGCCGGCAACCATGACCTGCGCGCCTTCGCGCGCGAACGTACGGGCCATGACCTGGCCCATGTTGTCACGCCCCGCGGCACCGAGAATGACGGCGCTCTTGCCTTCGAGTCTGCCCATGGTCGTGTGTCTCCGTTGGCTAGCCGCGCAGCCGGCGCACGGGACGGTCACCGTCCCAGCCGGAGGCGGCATTGCGGACGTGCGCGTAGAAGCGGCGCAGGTCCTCGTTGGGTTCGTACAGTTCGAGCATGTGGCCGAGCGAGTCGCTCACGTCGACCATCGCGAAATCCACGCCTGTCTTCGTGCGGGCCTCGAGCGCGATCGCCACGTCCTGTTCGCGGTAACGCTGCAGTTCGGCCGGGAGGTCCGCCACGAAGCAGGCCACGTGATGCACGCCGGTTTCGTGCGGGGCGAAGAGGTCGCGTAAGGCGGAAGGTCCGTCATTGTGTTGCGTGATCAGTTCGACCATCAGTTCGCCGGCCTGGCCGTAGGCAGAGGTGTGGTCGAACTCCGCGGGCGCGCCGCGGTACAGGCTGCGTTCGAGCGGTATGTGTTCCATCAGGTAGAACGGACCCCAGCCGAAATCGCGCGCGCAACGCACCGCGGCGGCCTCCGGGTCGGGCACGTGGTATGCGACCTGGACCGGTCGCAGCGCGGGCTTCACAGCCGGCGCACCGGCTTGCTGCCGTCCCACCCCTGCGCGGCCTCGCGCACCATCGCGAAGAATCCGTCGATCGCCGGTCCGTGCTCGATCAGCTCGATCATTCCGCCCGGGTGCTGGTCGGTCGAGAGGTAGGCAAAGCGGATGCCGTTGGCCGTCGAGCCCAGCTGCACCGGCTCGATGCCGAGCGGGCGCAGCTTGTCGAGGTCCTCGCTGCACCGAGCGCGTCATCACGCCGACGTGCTGCAGGCCGCCCTGCGCGCGGTATGGAAAATGCGAGTAGATCGACGGCGAATCGTTGAACTGCTGGATCAGCTCGACCTGCACCTCGCCCCACTGCGCGACGGCGACCGAGATGTCGGCATCCGTCGGCTGGCCGCGGTAGAGCGCCTCGGCGAACTTGATGTGGCTCATGACGTAGAACGGGCCGACGCCGACATTGCCCGTCCAGTGCTCCATCGCACGGTCGAGGTCGGGCACGACGAAGCCCAGCTGCATCACGGGACCGAAGCGCGGTGTCATTGCTGCATCCTCCGGAAATCAGCCGAGGCCGAGTTCCTTGACCAGCGCGTCGCGCAGCCGGAACTTCTGGATCTTGCTGCTCGACATGGGCCACTCGGTCACGAAACGCACCTGGCGCGGCACCTTGAAGCTCGAAATCTCCTTGCGGCAGAAATCGATCAGCTCCTTCTCGCTGGCCTTGATGCCCGGCTTCAGTTCGACGAACGCGGCGGGCACCTCGACGTACTTCGCGTCGGGAATGCCGACGACCTGCGCCAGCTTGACGGCCGGATGCCGGCCGAGCAGGCCCTCGATCTCGGCGGCCGCGACGTTCTCGCCGCCGACCTTGAGCATGTCCTTGATGCGGCCGTGGAACATGATCGTGCCGTCGTCGTCGAGCGAACCGATGTCGCCGGTGTGGAACCAGCCGTCGGGATCGAGCGCCTGCGCGGACTTCTCGGCGTCCTTGTAATAGCCCTCGAACAGCGAGTAGCCGCGCACGAGTACTTCGCCGCGCATGCCGTTCTTCAGGTCGTGGCCCGTCTCGGGATTGACGATGCGGACCTCGAGGCCGGGCAGGGGCTTGCCCAGGCGCGTGATGCGGCGCGCTTCGGTCTCGTCCCAGCCGCCCGTGCAGACCGTGCCCGCGGCCTCCGTCATGCCGAAGCTGCCCACCTGCAACGCCTGCGGCATTGCCGCCATGATCGGCTCTGCGACTCCCGGCGGCTGCACCGCGAAGTTGCTGTTCATCAGCTTGACCCGCGACAGGTCGGTGTCGTGGAACGTCGGGTGGTACACGAGCCCCTGCATGATCGTGACGAAGCTCGGATACAGGGCCGTGACCTTGTACTTCTCGAGCATCTTCAGCGCGACGCCTGCATCGAAGTACCCCATCGTGAGGTACGTGCCGCCGACGTCGAAGATCGCGAGCATGGGCAGCACGGCGGCGATGTGGAACATCGGCAGCGGCGACCACATGCGGTCGTCGTGCGTCAGCCGGTAGCGATGGCGTCCGAGCGCGATGCTGTTGCGCACCATCGCCTCGTGCGTGATCAGGCAGCCTTTCGGGTTGGCCGTCGTGCCCGAGGTGTAGAGCATCAGGCCGACGTCGCGCACCCGCACGCGCAGGCGCGCGCGATGCACGTCCATCTCGTTGCCGGACTTGGCGGCGGCGTCGAAGTCGGCTGCGGTGAGATAGCCCTTCGCCCTGGTCTTGCCGAGCAGCACGATGTTGCGCAGCTTCGGCGCACCCGCCACCTTGAGCTTGCGCGGGTCGCGGCTGCGCGGGAGGTCCTTGAACGCGCCGTTCAGTGCGCTCGACGAAATTGACGGAATCGGCGACGGCGTCGGTCGTGACGACCGTGACGATGTCGCCGTTTTCGATGACGTAGGCGAGCTCGTTCGACTTGTAGCGGGCGTTGATCGGCACGATGACGCCACCGCAGAACGCGATCGCGAAGAACGTTTCGACGAATTCCGCGCACGTGTGCATCAGCAGGCCGACGTGGTCGCGCGGCCGCACCCCGAGTGCCTGCAACGCGCGCGCGCGGCGCAACGCGCCGTCGACCAGTTGCCGGTAGGTGAGGGCGCGATCGGGGAACACGAGCGCGAGTGAATCGGGATGACGGTCCGCCGCGGTGAGCAGCAGGTCGCCGATCGTGGTGACGTTGATGCGCGCGAGTGCGAGATTCTCGGGCGGCAACGGCGCAATGCCCTGGGGCTTGCTGCGGGCCTTGGTCGGTCGCTTCGCCTTGGCGGCTGCCGCCTTGGGGCGACGGCTGACGGGCTTGCCTGAACGCGCGGGTGCTTTCGCCATACGGGTGGTCTCCTGGTGGCCGGAGGTTAGCATCGCCCGATTCAGAAAAAAACAAGCAGTCCTGTTTCTTTTTGACCGGGGCCATCCTAGAGTCCATGCGCTACGCTAAAAGTCTGACCGCCCGGGGAGTCCGCATGAAACTTGGACCTACGCTCGAAGAACGCGTCCGCCACCTGGAGGACCGGGTCGCGATCGGCGAGTTGATCGCCCGTTACTGCCTCGTCATGGACAACCGCGACGTCGACGCGATCGAGTCGCTGTTCACGCCGGATGCGCGGGTCTGGTCCGCCGACGGGGTCATGGACGCGCGCGGACGGCAGGCGGCCGTCGAGATGTTCAAGGGCCGGTTCGCCGTGCTCGGTCCCAGCAACCACTTCACCCACGACCGCATCGTGGAGTTCGATCACATGGACCCGGACCGCGCGACCGGCTTCGTGCTGGCGCACGCCGAGATGCAGCGCAAGGGCCAGCCGATGCTGGCTGCCATCCGCTACCAGGACGTCTATCAACGTTGCGAAGGCCGCTGGCGGTTCCGTGAGCGTGGCCTGTCGTTCATGTATTACGTGCCCACGGCCGAGTACCTCGACGCGCTGGGCCCCGGGATCGACACCCGCATGCGCGCGTATGATCACGCGGTACCGGCCGACTGGCCGGAGAAACTGCCCACCTGGCAGCGCTACTACGGCAAATAGAGGAGACCTGGATGTCGCTTCCGGCTGCGTTTCGCGATCGTCTCCGTCTTCCCGTCATCGGTTCGCCGATGTTCATCGCCTCGACGCCGGAACTGGTCATCGAGCAGTGCAAGGCCGGCATCATCGGCTCGTTCCCGGCGCTGAACGCGCGCCCGGCATCTGCCCTCGATGAATGGCTCACGCGCATCCGCAAGGAACTGGACGAGTACGCGGCCGCGAACCCGCAAGCGAAGGTGGCGCCGTTCGCCGTCAACCAGATTGCGCACGTGAGCAACGACCGGCTGCAGCACGACATGGACGCGTGTGTCCGGCACCAGGTGCCGCTCATCATCACGAGCCTGCGTCCGCCGCGGGAGATCGTCGAGGCGGCGCACAGCTACGGCGGTCTCGTGTTCCACGACGTGATCAGCGTGCGGCATGCGCGCAAGGCCGTGGAGCAGGGCGTCGACGGCATCATCGTGGTCTGCGCCGGCGCGGGTGGTCACGCGGGCATGGGCAGTCCCTTCGCGCTCGTGCGCGAAATCCGCCAGTTCTTCGACGGCACGCTGGTGCTCTCCGGCGCGATGTCGAGCGGTGCGGACGTGCTAGCGGCGCAGGCGATCGGCGCGGACATGGCCTACATCGGCACGCGGTTCCTGGCGACGACCGAAGCCCACGTCCTGCCCGAGTACAAGCAGATGCTCGTCGACTCGAGTTCCGATGACGTCGTGTACACGTCGCTCTTCACCGGCGTGAAGGGCAATTACCTGAGGCACAGCGTCGCGGCGGCGGGGCTCGACCCGGACAACCTCCCCGAAGCGGACAAGTCGAAGATGAACTTCGGCTCCGGCGGCAACATGGAAAAGAAGGCCTGGCGCGACATCTGGAGCGGCGGGCAGGGCGTCGGTAACATTCACGACGTGCTTCCTGCGCGCGAAGTCATCGCGCGCATGGTCCAGGAATACGACGAGGCCCGTCGCCGCCTCGCCATCGCTTAACCCCGGGGTCAGTCACATGTCCGTTTCATTCGATCTGTCGGGTCGCGTCGCGCTCGTCACCGGCGGCAGCCGTGGCATCGGCGAAGCCATGGCCAAGGGCTTCGCGCAGTATGGCGCGCACGTGGTCGTCTCGAGCCGCAAGCAGGAAGCCTGTGACGAAGTGGCGGCCGAGATCAACGCGGCGGGCGGCAAGGCCACTGCGATCGCGTGCCACATCGGCGACATGGACGCGCTGCATGCATTGTTTGCACGCGTCCAGTCAGAGTTCGGCCGGCTCGACGTCCTGGTCAACAACGCGGCGGCAAACCCGTATTACGGGCACGTGCTGGACACCGACCTCGGGGCTTTCCAGAAGACGGTCGACGTCAACATCCGCGGCTATTTCTTCGCGTCGGTGCTGGCGGGACGCATGATGCGCGAACAGGGCAAGGGCTCGATCATCAACGTCGCGTCGGTGAATGCGGTGCGGCCCGGCCCGAAGCAGGGAATCTACTCGATCACCAAGGGCGCCGTGCTCAACATGACGAAGACGTTCGCGAAGGAGTGCGGCCCGCACGGCATCCGCTGCAACGCGATCCTGCCGGGCCTGATCCGCACGAAGTTCGCGGGGGCGCTGTTGGCGGACAAGAGCCAGACCGAGCACTACCTCGCGACGAATCCGCTGGCACGCGTCGGCGAGCCGCAGGACCTTGCGGGCGCCGCGCTGTTCCTGGCATCGGACGCTTCGTCGTACGTGACGGGGGAGTACCTGGTCGTCGACGGTGGCTTTCTGACCTGAGGAAGGGGCAGGAAGGGGAGGAAGGGCAGGAAGGCGGAGGAAGGCCCGGAAGGCCACCGGAAGGGAAGAAGAGGACCGGACCATGCGGACTTCCTGCCCTTCCTTCCCCTGTCCGTCCTGTCCTTCCTATCCCTTCCTCTACTTCTTCTCCGCCTGCTTCGCCACCGCTTCAGCCCGCGCCTTCACGGCTTCGGCATCACCGAGGTAGCGGCTGGAAAGCGGCTTCAGGTTCGCATCGAGCGTGTAGAGCAGCGGCACGCCGGTCGGGATGTTGAGTTCGACGATGTCGGCATCGGACATCCCATCCAGCATCTTCACCAGCGCGCGCAGGCTGTTGCCATGCGCGGCGACGAGCACGTTGCGGCCCGCCAGCAATTCCGGCGCGATGCGCGCGTTCCAGAAAGGCAGCACGCGCGCGAGCGTGTCCTTGAGCGACTCGGTCGACGGCAATTCGCCCGCAGGCACGCCCGCGTAGCGACGATCGAAGCGCGGATGGCCCGGGTCCGACTGCGGCAGCGGGGGAGGCGGGATGTCGTAGCTGCGGCGCCAGACCTTCACCTGGTCCGCGCCGTGCTTTTCCACCGTCTGCGTCTTGTTGAGACCCTGCAACGAGCCGTAGTGACGCTCGTTGAGCCGCCAGGTGCGCTCGACCGGCAGCCACATCATGTCCATTTCGTCGAGCGTCATCCACAGCGTGCGGATCGCGCGCTTCAGCACCGACGTGAACGCGATGTCGAACGCAATCCCCTCGGCCTTGAGCAGGCGGCCCGCTTCCTGCGCTTCCTGCCGGCCTTGCTCGGACAGGTCGACGTCGACCCAGCCGGTGAAGAGGTTCTCGAGGTTCCAGATGCTCTGGCCGTGGCGCAGGAGCAGAAGCTTGCCGGTGCTCATTTCAGGTCAGCCTTGCGAGTTATGGTGAGTGAGGTGTTGATCGATGCCGCGCGCGCAGCGAGTGCGGCCGCTACGAACGGTTTCCTGCCAGCGTTCCTGGTTCGCGCGCACGGCGGCGCGCGAGACCGGGCGGTGTGCGAGATGCCAGGCGATCGCCGAAAAAACGAGTGTCTGGCGGCGAACCCCCGCGTTGGTGAGCCGTGCGCAGAGTTCCTTGTCCTCCGCGCCCCAGCCTGAAAAGTCCTCGTCGTAGCCATTCGCCTGCAGCAGGTCCGCGCGCCAGAACGCCTGGTTGCACGACTTGATGGAAACGAACGAATTCGCGGCCCGGCCGAGCGTCTCGGTGAGCCGGGGCACATGCAGCCCATAGGCTCGACGCCTGAGGTCAACGCCTGCCATCCATGGCGAAGGGATGCGGCCTCCGCGCAGGAGCCGCTGCGTCGCAGCTTCGTCGAGTGGAATGCGCACGCCTTGTGCCCAGTATCCGGGTCGCGCGGCGCGGGCGTGGTCCGCCACGAAGTTCGGATGCAGCACCATGTCGCCATCGACCAGCAGCACGTAGTCACCCGTGCAACGCGCGATCGCCAGGTTGCGCATGCGTCCGGCGCGAAAGCCCGAGTGCTCCTGACGCACGAATTCAACGCCGGACGGCTGGCGCCTACTGAAGGCCGCTACGACCGCAGCCACCGCCGGGCCCGACCCATCGTCGGCAACGATGACCTCGTCCGGCGCCTGTGTCTGCGCCTTCACGCTGGCCAGCACTCGCTCGAGCGCTGCGGGCCGTTCGTACGTGACGATGACGAGGCTCGTGCGCATCACGCCTCTGCCGCAGCCACGCGACGGACGGCCTGCAGCGCAACCGACAGCGATGCAAAATCGATCCCGGTGGTCTGTGCGCGGATGTCGTTGATCACGGCACGAGCATGTTCCGCGGCCGCCTTGTTCCGCGCCAGCCACTTGTCGAGCGACTTGACCGGATCCTTCTCCCGCGACGATTCGAGCACACCCTGCGCCAGGGTGCGGTGCACTTCGAACAGCGCCTCGCGCAGGCTGCCGCGCGCCACCGCGTGCCAGTGACCTTCGGTGTCCAGGCCTTCAATGTGCTTGCGCAGCCAGTCGAGCCTGAAATACCCGCCGATCGCGAAGTAGGCCTTGGCAGCGGCATCGACGGTCAGCTTGCGCGACTCCGCAAGTTCGACGATGTCGGGGCCGCTGTGCAGTGCGTTGCAGGCGGCGATCCGCCGCGACAGGTCGGCCGGCACGCCGGCCTTGGCAAGTTCGGCGCTGCGGGCTTCGAAGCTCGCTCGCGCGGCGCCATCCAGCCACTGCAGCGGCGCGCGCGTGAGTTCCTGGATACCCGGCCGCAGGCGCGCCACCTGCTGTTCGATGCCGAGAGTCGAGCGATGACGCTGGATCAGCCAGTACGTGGCCTGGCGGATCAGGCCGATGGTGTCGTGCACCATGCCGTACTGCAGCGTCGCGGCCGCTTTGTTGTCCAGTCGCTCGATGGCGACCCAGAGATCGCGCACTTCGAACACTTCACGCGCGATCGAATAGGCGCGGGCCACCGTGGCTGCGTCGGCTCCGGTGTCCTGCTGGGTGCGTGCGACGAAGGTCGGACCCATCCGGTTGACGATGCTGTTCGTCGTCGCGGTGACGATGATCTCGCGCTTCAGCCGGTGCTCGCCCAGCAACTTGCCGTAGCGCCTGGCCAGCCGCGGCGGGAAATAGCGGTCGAGTTCCTGGCTCAGGTACGGATCCTCCGGCACGTCCGACTGGATCAGCTGCGCGCTGAGCGCAATCTTCGCGTAGCTCAGCAGCATCGCGAGCTCCGGTCGCACCAGGCCGAGCCCTGCGCGGCGCCGGTCCTCGATTTCCTCCGAGTTCGGCAGGTACTCGAGCGCGCGGTCCAGCACGCCGTCGAGTTCGAGTGAGCGGATGAAGTGCGCGTGCTCGCCGAGCCGCTCGGGCGCGCCGGCCTGCAGCAGGCTGATTGCCTGGCTCTGGAGGTAGTTGTCTCGCAGCACGAGCTGGCCGACGTCTTCCGTCATCGACTCGAGCAGCCGGTTGCGCTCCGCCGTCGTCATCCGCGAGCCTTCCTGCGCCGCTTTCAGCAGGATCTTGATGTTGACCTCGTGGTCCGAGCAGTCGACTCCGCCCGAGTTGTCGACGAAGTCCGTGTTCATGCGCCCGCCGCGCAGCGAATACTCGATGCGGCCGAGTTGAGAGAAGCCGAGGTTGCCGCCTTCGCCCACGACCTTGCAGCGCAGGTCGCAGCCATTGACGCGGACTGCGTCGTTGGTGCGATCCCCCACGGCGGAATTCGCTTCCCAGGAAGCCTTCACGTAGGTGCCGATGCCGCCGTTCCAGAGCAGGTCGACCGGCAGCTTCAGGATCGCGCGGATGATCTCCGCAGGCGTCGCCTTGGCAGCATCGATGCCGAGCAACAGTCTTGCCTGGGGCGAGAGCGCGATTTCCTTGGCATTGCGCGGGAACACGCCGCCGCCCTTGGAGATCAGCTTCGTGTCGTAGTCCGACCACGAGGAACGAGGCAGGTTGAAGAGACGCTCACGCTCATTGAAGGTGCGCGCCGCGTCGGGTTCAGGATCGAGGAAAATGTGCTGGTGGTTGAAGGCCGCCACCAGCCGGATGTGCGGCGACAGCAGCATGCCATTGCCGAACACGTCGCCCGCCATGTCGCCGATGCCGGCGACCGTGAAGTCGTGCGACTGCGTGTCGAGGTCGAGTTCACGGAAGTGCCGCTTGACGCACTCCCACGCGCCTTTGGCGGTGATGCCCATCTTCTTGTGGTCATAGCCGGCAGACCCGCCGGAAGCGAACGCGTCGCCGAGCCAGAAGTCGTATTCGGCCGCCAGCGCGTTCGCCGTGTCGGAGAACGTTGCCGTGCCCTTGTCCGCCGCAACGACGAGGTACGGATCGTCCGGGTCGTACCGCACGGCGCGCGCCGGCGGGATGAGCTTGTCCCCGCGCACGTTGTCGGTGATGTCGAGCAGGCCGCGGATGAAGATCCGGTAGCACTCGGTGCCTTCGCGCTGGACTTCCTCGCGCGAGGCGCCGGCCGGCATCTGCTTGGGCACGAAGCCGCCCTTGGCGCCGACCGGAACGATCAGCGTGTTCTTGACGTTCTGCGCCTTCATGAGCCCGAGGACTTCGGTGCGGAAGTCCTCGCGCCGGTCCGACCAGCGCAGGCCGCCACGCGCGACCTTGCCCATGCGCAGGTGCACGCCTTCGACGCGTGGCGAATAGACCCAGATCTCGAACATAGGGCGCGGCTTCGGCAGTTCCGGCAGCAGCTTCGGGTCGAGCTTGAAAGAGAGGTATGGCTTCGGTTGTCCGTCCGCGCCGCGCTGGTAATGGTTCGTGCGCAACGTGGCCATGATCACCGCGCGGAACGAGCGCAGGATGCGGTCGTCATCGGGACTCGTGACCTTCTCGAGCGCGTCGTCGATGTCCTCGGCGAAGGCTCGCACCTGCGACGCACGCGTCGCGGGCTTCAGGTCGGGGTCGAAGCGCGATTCGAAGGTCCACGCGAGGCGGGCCGCGATCGAGGGATTGCGGGCGAGCACCTCTTCCATGTAGCGCTGGCTGAAGGGGATGCCGGTCTGCAGCAGGTAGCGGCACACGGCACGCAGGATCAGCGCCTGGCGCCAGTCGAGCCCGGCGGCCAGGATGAGCCGGTTGAAGCCGTCGCTCTCGGCCTGTCCGTGATGCACGGCGAAGAACGCCTGCTCGAAGCGGCGGCCTTCGAGTTCCGGGTCGAGCGTGCGGCCACCCGCATGCTTCACTTCGATGTCCTGGATCCAGAGCGTCGAGCCGTCGGTCGGTGCGACGCGGTAGGGACGTTCGTTCAGGATGCGCAGGTCGAAATTCTCGAGCAACGGCAGGATGTCCGACATCGCGACGGGCTGGTCGCGGCGGTACAGGCGCAGGTGCAGCGCGCCGCTCGCAGTGTCCCCGGGGCGCAGTTCCATGCCGAGTGCCGTCGGGCCGTCGGCCAATGCGGCGAGTTCCTGCAGGTCGCGGATGGCCTCCGCCGGCGGGACGTCTTCCTCGTACGCGACGGGGAACGCGTCCTCGAAGCGTGCGGTCAGCTGATCGGCCACTTCGGGCGACAACTGCGCGTGCAGTTCGTCGCGCAGGTGGTCGGTCCACGTCCGCATCGCGGCGGTGATGCGCCGTTCGATGCGCTCGACCTCGGCCACGACGCTGCGCGCAGGGTCCGTGCGCACGAGAATGTGAAGCCGTGCGAGTGCGGATTCGGAAATCTGCACCTGCGACTCGAGGTCCACGCCGGCGAGTTCCTCCAGCAGGATGCGCTCGATGCGTTCGCGGACCTGGGTGTTGTAGTGATCGCGCGGCACGTACAGCAGGCACGAGAAGAAGCGCTGGTACGGGTCGCGACGCGCGAAGAGTCGAACGCGCTGGCGCTCGTACAGGTTGACGATGCCGCGGGTGGTCCGCACGAGCTCCGGCACCGTCGACTGGAACAATTCGTCGCGCGGAAACGTCTCGAGCACCTGCATCAGCGCCTTGCCGTCGTGGCTCGTTGGCGACACGCCGATGTGGTCCACCACGCGCTGCACCTTGTGGCGCAGCAGGGGGATTTCCCGCGGGCTGGTGCTGTAGGTGCTCGACGTGAACAAGCCGATGAAGCGGCGCTCGCCGGTGACGCGGCCGCCCTCGTCGAATGTCTTGATGCCGACGTAATCGAGGTACGTCGCGCGGTGCACGGTGGAGACCGAGTTGGCCTTGGTGACGATCAGCAGGGCGACTTCACGCGCCTTGCGCTGCAGTTCTCCGGTCAGAATCGTCGGCTTCGGCTTGGGGCGGCCTGCGCCGGTGCGCAGCAGGCCGAGGCCGGAACGGGGCACCGGCACCAGCAGGTCCATCGAGCGGGTCCGCTCGAGCTTGTATTCGCGATAGCCCAGGAACGTGAAGTGGTTGTCGGTGAGCCAGTCGAGGAACTCGACCGCCTCCTTTTCTTCGCGGCGCGGAATCGCCGGCACGCCCGCATTCACTTCCTTCGCGATGTCGAGCGCCCGCTTGCGGATGGCCGGCCAGTCCAGGACGGCAAGCCGCACGTCTTCCAGCGTGCGCAGGATGTTCAGGCGCAATGCCTCGTGCCGTGCCGGATCGCCGATGCGCGGCACCGCCACGTGCTGCCAGGATTCCATCGTGCCGAGGGCGCTCTCGCGCTCCTCCATGCTCAGCAACTTGCCACGACGGTTGCGGGCGACGCGCAGCACCGGGTGGATCATCAGCTGGATCGGCAGGCGGGAATCGCCGAGCACGACGGCCAGCGAGTCCACGAGGAACGGCATGTCGTCGGTCACGACTTCGACGATCGTGAACGGCGATTGCCAGCCGTCACGTGCCTGCTCGGGGTTGAAGACGCGAACCTTCGGCTCGCCGGGACGACGCACCGTGCCGAACTCGAGGTGTCCCGCCGCCGAAGCGGCGAACGCCGCCGCATTGCGCAGCTGCAGGTCGTCCTCTCCGACGCCGCGGTAGTAGGCCTGCACGAACGCTGGCAGTGGCAGCGATGCTCCGCGGGTCTTGCGCGCGAGCTTCGCGATGTCGTCGATCAGGTGCTGTCGAGCAGCGGGGATCGTTCCTGGCATGGCGGGGCGTCCTTGGTATGTCGTTCTTTTGTCGTCATCGGGCTGGGTCGCGGCGTGTCTGCGGTCGTCGCGCCCTGGAACCGCGCACGACCTTTTTCGCCGCACGCAGGTCCACGGAAAGGGTTTCAGCACGCTGCGTGAGTGCGCCGAGCAGGCGGTCGAGCGCCGCCCGGTCGTCGTTCGTCAGCGTGTCGAGGAGTGAACGCTCGAATTCGAGGGCGAGCGGGGCGACGCCGCGATAGACGGCGGCTCCGGCCGCGGACACCTGCAGGATGGAGCGGCGGCGGTCATCGGTCGCGACGGCCCGGCGCAGACGGCCGGCGCGCAGCAGCCGGTTGACGGCGCGGCTCACGGCGACGGCATCCATGCGGCTCTTCTCCGCGACCTCGCGTGCCGAGAGTCCCGGGTGGCGCATGAGCACGGCGATGACCCGCCATTCAGGGATCGTGAGTCCGAAGCGCTCTTCGTAGGCCGCTGCGATCGCGTTGCTCGTCACGTTGGCGAGCACCGAGAGCCGGTAAGGCAGGAAAGATTCGAGTTTGATCAACGGCGAGGTCAAGTCGGGGGACCGTCCGCGGCAGAAGTTTTCTATTGTAACGATTCGGGCACCGGCGACGCCAGTTCAGGGACGGTGCGGCCGCGCCAGGTACTCGTGCGCCTGCATTTCCGCCAGCCGGCTGCGCGTGCGGTCGAACTCGAAACGCAGGCGCTCGCCGACATACAGTTCGTCGGCGGGCGCGTACGCAGCCAGGACCAGCTTCACGCCGCGGTCATAGAACTCGTCGACCAGCGCAATGAACCGGCGCGCCGGGTTGTCGAGGTTCTGGTCCATCTGCGGTACCCCGCTGACCAGCACGGTGTGGAAGTCGCGCGCGATTTCTACGTAGTCCGATTGCGACCGTGGTCCGTCGCAGATGGCATCGAAGTCGAACCACACCACCTCGTCCGCCCGTGCGACGCAGGGGATGTCGCGCCCCTCGATGGCCAGCTGTCCCGGCGTACACGTGTCGCTGCCGCAAAGATCGGCAAAGCGTGCCTCGAGCTGCCGCTGCGTGTCCGGCAGCCGCGCATCCAGGTACAGCGGCGCCTTTTCGAGCAGGCGCAGGCGGTAATCCTCGCCCGCGTCGACATTGATGACTTCGCAATGACGTTCGATGGCTGCAATGGCCGGCAGGAAGCGCTGGCGCTGCAGTCCGTCGCGGTAAAGCCCGGACGGCGGCAGGTTCGAGGTGAAGACCAGAGTGACGCCGCGTTCGAACAGGCCGGCGAACAGTCCGCCCAGCAGCATGGCGTCCGCGATGTCGCTGACGAACAGTTCGTCCAGGCAGAGTACGCGTGTGTCGCGCGCGATGTCCGCCGCAATGCGATCGAGCGGATCCGGAATATCGCGCAGTTCGCCGAGCCGCGCATGCACGTCCTTCATCAGGCGGTGAAAGTGCTCGCGCCGGGTCGGCACGCCGACGTGCGCATGGAAGAGGTCCATCAGGAAGGTCTTGCCGCGGCCAACGCCGCCCCAGAGGTATACGCCTCGCTCGCCAGCGCTGCCGTTTCCCCGCCGGCGCAGCTGGTCGAGCCAACGACCGACGAAACCGGCCTTCGAACGGGCTTCTGCGCTGCGCAGGCGCGTCGCCAGGTCCGACAGGCGGTCGACTGCGTGAACTTGCGCGGCATCCGCACGATAACCGTGACGAACGAGGGCGGCCTCGTATTCCCTGCGCAGATCGGCTCGCCGCGTCATGGTTGGCGGTTCAACTGCGCAATTCCGGACGGTCCCGGAATTCTTCGAGGGCTGCCGGGTTCGCCAGCGCGTCCGTGTTCCTGACCGGGCGGCCGTGCACGACTTCACGCACGGCAAGCTCGACGATCTTGCCGCTGATGGTGCGCGGGATGTCGCTGACCGCGACGATCCTGGCCGGCACGTGCCGCGGCGTGGTGTTGGTCCGGATCACGTCGCGAATGCGCTGCTCGAGTGCCGCATCGAGCGCCACGCCCGTGCGCAGGCGCACGAACAACACCACGCGGACATCATTGTCCCACTCCTGGCCGATCGCGATGCTCTCGAGAATTTCTTCCAGCTTCTCGACCTGTCGATAGATCTCGGCCGTGCCGATGCGGACGCCGCCTGGGTTCAGGACGGCGTCGGAACGTCCGAGGATAACCAGCCCGCCGCGCGCTGTGAGTACCGCGAAATCACCATGGCACCACACGTTCGGGAAGCGCTCGAAATACGCGGCGTGGTAGCGGCTGCCGTCAGCATCGTTCCAGAAGCCGACCGGCATCGAAGGGAAGGGGGCGGTGCAGACGAGTTCGCCCTGCTGGCCCTGCAGCGGCCTGCCGACATCGTCGAAAACCTCGACGCGCATCCCGAGCCCGCGGCATTGCAGTTCGCCGCGATAGACGGGCAGCGTCGGATTGCCGAGCGCGAAGCAGGACACGATGTCCGTGCCACCCGAGATCGACGCCAGCTGGATGTCGGTGCCGATCGCGCCATGCACGAAGTCGAATTGCTCGTGCGCCAGCGGCGAGCCCGTCGACAGGACGGTGCGCAGCTGCGCGAGAGCGACCTGGTCGGCTGGTCGATAACCGCTTTTTTCCAGCGCGCCGAGGTATTTCGGGCTCGTGCCGAAGAGGGCGACACGCTCCTCGCCTGCCAGTCGCCACAGCACGCCCTCGTCCGGATGGAATGGCGAGCCGTCGAACAGCACGACCGTGGCTTGCGATGCCAGCGCGCTGGCAAGCCAGTTCCACATCATCCAGCCGCACGTCGTGAAAAAGAACAGCCGGTCGCCGGGGTGCACGTCGCAGTGCAGTTGATGTTCTTTCAGGTGCTGCAGCAGGGTGCCGCCCGCGCCGTGGACGATGCACTTCGGCACGCCCGTGGTGCCCGATGAATAGAGGATGTAGAGCGGGTGGTCGAACGGCTGTCGCTCGAAGCCAAGCGTCGCGTCCGCGCGGCCGAACTCGGAGTAATGACGTGCCTTCGGCAGCAGCGAGAGGTCGGGTCGCGGGCTCACATTCGCCACCACGACCACGCACGTCACCGAGGACAGGCTTGCGCGGATGCCGGCGATGCGCTCGAGCGAATCGAGCGTCTTGCCGCCGTAGCAGTAGCCGTCCGCCGTGAAGAGCACTTTGGGCGCAATCTGGCCGAAGCGGTCGAGCACCCCGCGGATGCCGAAGTCGGGGGAGCACGACGACCACGTTGCGCCGAGGCTCGTCGTAGCCAGCATCGCGACGATCGCTTCCGGCAGGTTCGGCAGGAAGCCCGCGACGCGATCCCCGGCGACGACGCCCGCTGCCCGTAATCCGTCGGCTACGCGTGCGACGTCGGCGCGTAACCGGTCCCAGGAAATTTCCCGGCGTCGGCCGCGTTCGTCGCACGCGATGATTGCCGGACCCTCGCCGGTGCCACGCAGCAGGTTCTCGGCAAAGTTCAGCCGGGTGCCTTCGAACCAGGTGGCGCCGGGCATGCGGTCACCATTGCGCAGCACCGGTCCGGCACCGCGATCGGCGATCACGCCCGTAAAGTCGAAGACGGCATTCCAGAAGGCAGCCGGCTCGTCGACCGACCATTGCCACAGCGATGAATAATCGCCGCCGGGCGCGCCGCGGTCACGGGCAAACGCGTGAAACTTCGTGAGTTTCGCGGCGGCGACGCGTTCGGCAGACGGAATCCAGTGGGGTGTGTCGTCGTTCACGCCCCGAATGCTAGCCGCTGGCGCGATTGCGCACCATGGCGGAAGCGACGAGTTCCGCGACGTCGCGCGTCTGGATCGTCTCGTTCAGGTTCTTCGTCTTCAGCCCGTCACCGAGCATCACGGAGCAATATGGGCAGGCGGTCGCGATCACGTGAGGGCGCTGCGGCAGGCCCTGTTCGACGCGCGTCACGTTGATGCGCGTGCCGATGTGCTCTTCCATCCACATGCGCGCGCCGCCGGCGCCGCAGCACATCGACTTCTCGCGGTGCAGGGGGAACTCGAGCAGCGCGTCCTTGGCGACGCGTCCGAGCACTGCGCGCGGCGCCTCGAATTCGCCGTTGTGGCGACCGAGGTAGCAGGGATCGTGCAGCAGCACGCGCTCGTGCGTCGGCCGTACCTCGATGCGCTTCTCCGACAGCAACCGGTCGATCAGCTGCGTGTGGTGCACGACGTCCCAGTGGCCGCCGAACGCAGGGTATTCGTTGCGCAGCGAATTGAACGCGTGGGGATCGCAGGTGACGATCCGTTTCACGCCGAGGCCATTGAAGGACTCGACGAGCGTCGTCGCGAGCTGCTGGAACAGCATCTCGTTGCCCGCACGCCGCACGCACTCGCCGGTGGTGGGTTCCTGCGCGCCCAGGATGCCGAAGCTCACCCCCGCTTCACGCAGGATCGCGGCGAACGCACGCGCGATCTTCTGGCCGTTCAGGTCGAAGGATTCGGCGGAGCCGACGTAATACAGCCACTCGACCCTGGACATGTCCTCGGCGCTGCGGATCAGCGGCACGTCGAGACCCTTGGCCCAGTCGCCACGCGTGTCCGCCGGCAGTCCCCAGGGGTTCGACTGCACTTCGTAGGCGTCGAACACGTTCTTGAGTTCGGCCGGGAACTCGCCTTCCATCATCACGCGGTGCTGGCGCAGTTTGTAGAACTTCGGCAGCAGTTCGAGTTCGATCGGGCACGCAGCTTCGCAGTAGCCGCAGGTGGTGCATGACCACAGCGTGTCTTCGCTGATCACGTCGCCCACCAGGGCCGGCAGGTTCGCCCTGGCTTCGCCGCCCGCGAGGATGGCTTCGCGCTGTTCGAGCAGGTGGTGCTTCAGGCTGTCGTTGACCCCCTTCATCGAGAGCGGCTTGCCGGTCTGGAACGCCGGGCAGGCGTCTTTGCAACGGCCGCATTCCGTGCAGGTGAAGGCATCGAGCGCGTCCTTCCAGACGAGGTCCGCCACGCTGCGCGCGCCGACTTTCAGTTCGCTCGCATCGGCCGAGTCGTCCATGAGCGGACTCAGGTCGACTGTCGGCACCTCATTGGCAGGCTTGCCGCGACGGAAGAACAGCGCCGGCAGCGCCGTGACGATGTGAAAGTGCTCGCCGAGCGGCAGCAGCACGAGGAACGCGCAGACCGTGATCATCTGCGTCCAGTACGAGACGGCCGCAGCGGTCGCGAGGGCGGAAGGCGTCCAACCCGCGACGAGCGACGCGAGCCAGCCGCCGACCGGGGCATGCGCCTGCTCGTGTGCGATCCCGGCTACGCTGCCCGACAGCTGGGCGAAGCGAAATGCATCGAAGGCGAAGTCCGTGATCATGATGGTCGTGATCAGCCCGAGCACCAGCAGGCCTTCGCGATTGGGCTCGAGACGGGCGGGTTTCAGCAGCAACCGGCGATAGAAGGCGTAGCCGACCGCAAGCAGCACGCCGACTTCGACCAGGTCCTTCCAGACGGTGAAGGCGTCCCCCAGCGGCCCAGTGAACGCGAACTCCGCGTCGAAGCCGATCACGATCAGCTGGACCTTCCGTACCAGCAGCGAGACGAACCCGAGGAATATGACCGTGTGCATCACGCCTGGCTTCCACTCGCGACGGATCATCCGTTGCTGGAGCAGGCCGTTCGCAAGGACGGTGCGTACCCGGGCCCAGGGATGATCCCAGCGAACCTCCGGCTGCAGGGCCGCGACGATGGCGAGTTTGCGTGCGCTGAACCAGGCAAATGCCGCGAACGCGGCCAGCAGCAGCGCAGTAATTCCAAGCGGGCTCAAGCGGACCTCCAGCTGCGCCAGGCGGGTTCGACGCAGGACTATTGCGCCGCACTATCACGAGAGGACTCACGATGTACAATTCGGGTTTCCACCACAGGCCGCCACAGGCGGTACGAGGGCACGGTTCATGCAGCGCGAAGCGATGGAGTTCGACGTAGTCGTCGTCGGGGCCGGGCCTGCGGGTCTCGCGGCCGCGATTCGACTGAAACAGCAGGCCGCCGCGGCCGGCAGCGAACTCAGCGTTTGCGTGCTCGAGAAGGGTTCCGAGGTCGGTGCGCACATCCTCTCGGGTGCCGTCATTGACCCGGTCGCAATCTCGGAGTTGTTCCCGGACTGGAAGGAACGCGGCGCCCCGCTCGAGACCGCCGTGCAGGAAGACCGGTTCCTGGTCCTGACGCAGGATAAGGCGCACCGCATTCCCAACTGGCTGCTGCCCCCGCTGATGGACAACCACGGCATGTATATCGCGAGTCTCGGCAACGTCTGCCGCTGGCTCGGACAGCGCGCCGAAGAACTCGGCGTCGAAGTGTTCCCCGGCTTTGCGGCTGCCGAAGTGCTGTTCAACGACGACGGCTCGGTCAAGGGCGTCGCGACGGGAGACATGGGCATCGGTAAGAATGGCGAGCACAAGGATTCCTACGCGCAGGGCATGGAACTGCACGCGAAGTACACGCTGTTCGCCGAGGGTTGCCGCGGCTCGCTGTCGCAGCAGTTGATGTCGAAGTTCAACCTGCGTGACGGTGTCGACCCGCAGGTGTACGGCATCGGCGTCAAGGAACTCTGGCAGGTGCCGAAGGAAAAGCACCAGCCCGGCCTCGTCGTCCATAGCCAGGGCTGGCCCTTGCCGAACGACGTGGGCGGCGGCTCGTTCCTGTATCACTTTGGTGACGGGCTGATCTCGGTCGGTTTCGTGACGCACTTGAGCTATGCGAACCCGCACCTCTCGCCGTTCGAGGAGATGCAGCGGTTCAAGACGCACCCTGCCATCCGTGGCTACTTCGAGGGTGGCAAGCGCCTGGCCTACGGCGCGCGCGCCATCAACGAAGGGGGCCTGCAGTCGATCCCGAAGCTCACGTTTCCGGGCGGCGCCCTGATTGGCTGCACCGCGGGTTTCGTGAACCTGCCGCGCATCAAGGGCTCGCACAATGCGATGAAGACCGGAATGCTCGCAGCCGAGGCGGCGTTCGCGGCAGTCGCAGCGGGACGTGCCAACGACGAGCTGACGGCGTACCCGGAGGCATTCCGTAACTCCTGGGCGTATCGCGACCTGCACAAGGTGCGCAACGTGAAGCCGGGCCTGAAGTGGGGCTTGTGGGCAGGCACCGCGCACGGCGGCTTCCACATGTGGCTGAACGACCTCGGCCTGGGCGCGCTCGTCGGCTGGACGCTGCGTCACGGCAAGGCCGACCATGAATGCCTGCGGCCCGCGGCGGAAATGCCGCGCATCGAATACCCGAAGCCCGACGGCAAGCTGACGTTCGATCGGCTCTCGTCGGTGTACCTGTCAGGGACAGCGCATGAAGAGGACCAGCCGGTGCACCTGCGGCTGCGCGATCCGTCGATCCCGGTAGCGGTAAACCTTGCTCGCTACGACGGGCCCGAAAGCCGGTATTGCCCGGCGGGTGTGTACGAGTTCGTGCCGGCGGAGGGCGGTGGCCAGCGGCTGCAGATCAACGCGCAGAACTGCGTGCACTGCAAGACGTGCGACATCAAGGACCCGCAGCAGAACATCCACTGGGTGACTCCGGAAGGCGGCGGCGGTCCGAACTACGCGTCCATGTAGGTCGCGCGCTGACGCGCGTCGCTTGCGGTCGCATTGCGACCGCGGTTCCACCCTCAGCGCGGTGCCATCCGGATCGCGCCATCGAGACGGATCGTCTCGCCGTTCAACATCGGGTTCTGGATGACCTGGCCCACGAGTTGCGCGTATTCCGCCGGCCGGCCGAGCCGCGGCGGGAACGGCACCTGCTGGCCGAGCGAGTCGCGCGCCTCCTGCGGCAGGGCTGCCAGCATCGGCGTCATGAAGAGGCCCGGTGCGATCGTGACCACGCGAATGCCGGAGGACGCGAGTTCGCGAGCCATCGGCAGCGTCATGCCGACCACGCCGCCCTTCGACGCGGCGTACGCCACCTGGCCGATCTGCCCGTCAAATGCGGCGACCGACGCCGTCATCACGAGGGCGCCGCGCTCGCCCTCGGCGTTCGGCGTGTTCCGCTGCATCGCGGCCGCCGCTTCCTTGCAGAGCAGCAGCGTGCCGACCAGGTTGATCTCGATGACCTTGCGAAAGAAGTCGCCGGGCATCGTGCCTTCCTTGCCCACCATGCGCTTCGGCCAGCCGACACCCGCGCAACTCACGGCAAGGTTGAGCCCGCCCATTGCGGCAGTCGCCGCAGCGACGGCCGAGGCAACGGCGCTCTCCGACGTCACGTCGACTTTGTAGAAGCTTGCCGCGGGTCCGAGTGTGCGCACGGCTTCGACGCCCGCCTGGTCGTTGACGTCGAACAGGGCGACTTTGCCGCCCGCTGCAACGACGAATTCAGCCACGGCCAGGCCGAGGCCCGAGGCGCCGCCACTGACGACGGCGCGCGTGTCCTGGATCAGCATCGATTCGTTCCCCCTGCGGAAAAGCCCAGGTCTAGAGACGCAGACCGCCGTCCACGTCGATGCAGCGGCCCGTGAAGAAGTCGTTCTCGACGATGAAGACCGCGGTGTGCGCAATCTCTTCGGCGAGGCCCAGGCGCCTGAGCGGCACGGGCGCGGTCATCTTTTCCAGCATCTCGGGCGGCATGCCCGAGAGGATGTCGGTCTTGATGAAGCCCGGCGCGATCGCACCGGCACGGATGCCGAAGCGCGCGAGTTCCTTCGCCCACGTGGTTGCCATCGCGGCGACGCCCGCTTTGGCAGCCGAGTAATTGCTCTGGCCCGCGTTGCCGGCGCGCGAAATGCTCGAGATGTTGATGATCACGCCGCCCTGGCCGAGCTTGATCATGCGTTCGGCGGCTTCGCGACCGCAGAGAAACACGCCCGTCAGGTTGACGTCGATGACGGCCTGCCACTGCGCGAGCGACATCTTGCTGACGACGGCGCCGTCCTTGACCTTCACCAGCACGGCATCCTTGATGATGCCGGCGTTGTTCACCAGCACGTCGAGCCGGCCGTGCGCTGCGACGACTTCGTCGAGCGCGCGGATCACTTCGTCTTCCTTCGCGACGTTGAGCGCGTGACCGCTCACCTTGACGCCGCGGGCCTCGAGCTCGGCGCGGGTCGCATCTAGATCCGCCTGGTTGAGGTCGAGCAGCGCAAGCGTCGCGCCGCGTTCGGCGAATGCGCTGGCGATGGCCTTGCCGATTCCGCGCGCGCCGCCCGTGACGACCGCGACCTTGCCGTTCAACTGCATGGATGCCTCTGGAAGAAGTGGGAGATCAGAGAAGTTCGATGGTGACGGCGCAGGCCTCACCGCCGCCGATGCACTGCGAGGCCACGCCGCGGCGCAGGCCGCGCTTGCGCAGCGCGTAGAGCAGCGTGGTGATGATGCGGGCGCCCGTGGCGCCGACGGGGTGGCCCATCGCGCACGCGCCGCCATTCACGTTGACCTGGTCGTGGCGCAGGCCGAGGTCCTTCATCGCTGCCATCGCCACGCAGGCGAACGCTTCGTTGATCTCGAACAGGTCGACGTCGGCGACCTTCCAGCCCGCGAGGTCGATCGCCTTCTGCATCGAAGGGGCGGGCGCCGTCGTGAACCACTCGGGGGCCTGAGCGTGGCTGGCGTAGCAGACGATCCGCGCGAGCGGCGTGAGGCCGGCCGCCTTCGCAGCGGATTCGCTCGCGATCACGATGGCTGCAGCGCCGTCGGAAATCGAGGACGAGGAGGCCGCCGTCACGGTGCCGTCCTTGCCGAACGCAGGCTTCAGGGTCGGGATCTTGTCCATGTCGAGCTGGAACGGTGTCTCGTCGATCGCGACGACCTGCTCGCCCTTGCGCGTCTTGATCGTCACGGGCGCGATCTCGGCAACGAAGTCGCCTTCCTTCGACGCACGCTGCGCGCGACGCACGGACTCGGCGGCGAACGCATCCTGGTCGGCGCGCGAGAAACCGTACTTGGCGGCGGTGACGTCCGCGAAGCAACCCATGGCCTTGCCGTCCCAGGGACTCTGCAGGCCGTCGTAGAACATGTGGTCGTAGATCTCGGCGTGACCCATGCGGTAACCGGCGCGCGCCTTCAGCATCAGGTACGGCGCATTGGTCATCGACTCGAGGCCGCCCGCCAGGATGACGCGTGCGGAACCGGCGCGGATCTGGTCCGCACCCAGCATCACGGCCTTCATGCCTGAGCCGCACATCTTGTTGACCGTCGTGGCGGGCACGCTCAGCGCGATGCCGGCGCCCACGGCCGCCTGGCGCGCGGGTGCCTGGCCGAGGCCGGCTGGCAGCACGCAGCCGAAGATCACTTCGTCGATCGCGTCGGGCGACAGGCCGGAGTCAGCCAGCGCAGCCGCAGCGGCCACGGATCCCAGCTGCGTGGCCGAGACGGGCGAGAAGATGCCCTGGAAGCCGCCGATCGGAGTACGTCGGGCAGCGGCGATGACGATGGATTCAGGCATGGGTGACGTCCTCGAGGAATCTGGGGCAGCGAGCCGAAGTCGCCGGAGTGTACGCCGCGGTCTTTTTGCAGCGCAAGATAAAGGCCGGGCGGGGCAGGTCAGGCCTTGGAAACGGAACGAGTGCGCCGCACCTGGGCCGGTGCCGGCAAGGGCTTGCCTGCACCTGGTTCGCGCGGTGCCAGTCCGTGCTCCAGGAACTGCACGAAGGCAGCGGCAACTTCGTCCGACGAGAGCGTGCGGCCTGCGCGGTACCAGTGCGCGATCCAGTTGAGCGCACCTGCGATCGCAAACGCAGCGAGCTTCGGGTCGGCCACGGCAATGGAGCCGTCGCTGATGCCGGCCTGCAGCAATCGCCGGATACCGCGGTCGATCTCGCCCTTGAGTGAGCGCACCTGCGCGCTGAGTTCGGGGCCCAGGTCCTGGTGTTCTGCGCGCACCATGCACCAGCCGTACTCGGACGCGATTGCGACGGCGTAATCGCGGATGACCTCGCGCAATCGATCACGCCCGCTGCCCGGCGTCTGCTCGGCGCGGCGCAGGGCGGCGCGAATCGGTTCGAGACCGGCAAGGAAGCATTCGAACAGGAGCTGCTCCTTGTTCGAGACGTAGTAATAGATCGTGGGCTTGGTGACGCCGAGGGCGGCGGCGATGTCGTCCAGCGACGTGTTGTGGTAGCCGCGCTCGTCGAACGCCCGCGCGGCGGTGCGGATCACCGCGTCACGCTTGGTGCCGTGGTCCTGGCGCCGGCGCCGGCCGCGCCATGCGGCTGCCGGGTCGGCGGCGGCCGGGTTCGCTGGAGTACTGTCGGCCATGACGGGACCGGTTGACTGCGGGTAGGGCGCTAATCATACTGCTCGGTAAGATTCTACTCAATAGTAACTTCTGGCCGGGCGCAGCCCGGCGGCTGGAGGAATGCAGATGTCCGGATCCTCGACTGTCCGCCGTGAAGGCGACTCGCAACAGGCTGCCGGCGCCACGGCCGAGGCGGCCCCGCTGCGGTTCGTGAGCGCAGCGTCGCTCTTCGACGGTCACGACGCCGCGATCAACATCATCCGCCGGCTGCTGCAGGCGCACGGCGCCGAAGTCGTGCACCTCGGCCACAACCGCAGCGTCGCCGACATCGTGCGCGCCGCGCTGCAGGAAGACGCCGACGGCATCGCCTGCAGTTCGTACCAGGGCGGGCACGTCGAGTACTTCAAGTACATGGTCGACATGCTGAAGGACCTCGGCGCGCCGCACATCCGCATCATCGTTGGCGGCGGCGGCACGATCGCGCCGCACGAGATCGAGGAACTCGAGGCCTACGGCGTCGAGCGCATCTACACGCCCGAGGACGGCCGCAAGCTCGGCCTCGACGGCATGATCGACGACGTCTTCACACGCGTGCGCAAGGCAATGCGTCCCGGCTTCGAGTTCGGACCGGTCGGTCCGCGCGACCATCAGCAGATTGCACGCACCATCTCCGCGCTCGAGCGCGGTGAGGCCGATGCGCCGTTCAGTGCAACCCTGCGCCGCGCCGTGTCCCGCAGCGTGAAGCGGACGCCGGTCGTGGGCATCACCGGCACCGGTGGGGCGGGCAAGTCCTCGCTGACCGACGAACTGCTGATGCGCTTCGTGCGGCAGTTTCCCGATCGGAATATCGCCGTCGTCGCCATGGACCCGACGCGTCGCCGCAGCGGCGGGGCACTGCTCGGCGACCGCATCCGCATGAATTCGCTCGCGGCCGAACAGGTGTTCATGCGTTCGCTCGCCACTCGCCGCCAGCACCTCGCGACCAGCGCAGTGCTGGCCGATGTCCTCAACCTGCTGCGGTACGCGAGCTTCGATCTCGTCGTCGTCGAGACGGCCGGCATCGGCCAGAGTGATTCCGAGATCGTCGACCTCGTCGACGTGCCGATGTACGTGATGACGAGCGAGTACGGCGCGGCGAGCCAGCTCGAGAAGATCGACATGCTCGATTTCGCCGACCTGGTCGCGCTCAACAAGTTCGAGAAGCGCGGCGCCGAAGACGCGCTGCGCGACGTGCGCAAGCAGTGGCGCCGCAATCGTGTCGAGTTCAAGCGCCCCGACGACCAGGTGCCGGTGTTTCCGACCATCGCGAGCCGCTTCAACGACCCGGGCGTGAACCGCCTCTTTGCCGCGCTGTGCGCCCGCATCGACGAAAAGGCCGGCGGCGACCGGCGCTGGGTCGTCACCGATCCTGGCCCGACCGAACTGGTCGAGCGCCACGCGCTGGTGCCGGCGACGCGTTCGCGCTACCTCGCCGAGATCGCGACGAACGGCCGACGCGCGCACGAAGCGGTCGAGCATCGCTCCTGCGCGGCGAGTCGCGCGCAGAGCCTGTACGAGGCGCTGCGCACGCTCGGTGACGCACAGCTGCCCGAGGCGTTGGAGCGCTACGGTGCGGCGGCACTCGCGGACGGCGGCGCCGATTCCGCGCTGCTGCGACTGCGGGCGGCCTACAACGATGCGCTCGAGGCTGTCGGCACCGACGGCCTTGCGTTGCTGCGGCAGTGGCCGACGATGGCGAAGTCGGCCACCGACGACCAGTTCACGTACACGGTCCGCGGCAAGGAAATCCGCGGCGACAACTATGTGCCGACGCTGAGTCACAACCGAGTCCCAAAGCTCGCGGTGCCCCGTTTCCGCGACTGGGGCGAGCAGCTCACGTTCCTGCTGAAGGAGAACCTGCCCGGTCAGTTTCCGTACACGGCAGGCGTCTATCCGTACCGCCGCGAAGAAGAGGACCCGACCCGCATGTTCGCGGGCGAGGGCGGACCCGAGCGCACCAATCGCCGGTTCCACTACGTCGCGGGCGGCCACGGCGCCGCGCGCCTCTCGACGGCGTTCGATTCGACGACGCTGTACGGCGAGGATCCGGACGAGCGTCCGGACATTTACGGCCGCATCGGCAACTCCGGTGTCTCGATCGCAACGCTCGACGACATGAAGAAGCTCTACTCGGGCTTCGATCTCTGCGCGCCGACGACGTCAGTCTCGATGACGATCAACGGCCCTGCGCCGATGATCCTCGCGATGTTCATGAACACCGCGGTCGACCAGCGTGTCGAGAAGCACCTGCGGGCCACGGGCCAGTGGGAGGCGGCAGAGAAGAAAATTGCCGCCCTGTTCAAGGACCGGCCGCGGCCGACCTACAAGGGCGAGCTGCCGCCGAACCATGACGGCTCGGGCCTGGGCCTGCTCGGCGTGACGGGCGATCAGTTGCTCGATGCCGGGACGTACCAGGAGATCCGCAAGGAGACGCTGTCGCTCGTGCGCGGCACGGTGCAGGCAGACATCCTCAAGGAAGACCAGGCGCAGAACACCTGCATCTTCTCGACGGAGTTCGCGCTGCGCATGATGGGTGACGTGCAGCAGTTCTTCATCGACAACGACGTCCGCAACTTCTATTCGGTGTCGATCTCCGGCTATCACATTGCCGAAGCGGGCGCGAACCCGGTGTCGCAGCTGGCTTTCACGCTCGCGAACGGGTTCACCATCGCGGAGTACTACCTGGCGCGCGGCATGAAGATCGACGACTTCGCGCCGAACCTGTCGTTCTTCTTCTCGAACGGCATGGATCCGGAGTACGCGGTGATCGGCCGCGTGGCGCGCCGCATCTGGGCACGTGCGATGCGCGACCTGTATCGCGCGGGCCCGCGCTCGCAGATGCTGAAGTACCACATCCAGACGTCGGGCCGGAGCCTGCACGCGCAGGAGATCCAGTTCAACGACGTGCGCACCACGCTGCAGGCGCTCTACGCGCTGTTCGACAACTGCAACAGCCTGCACACCAACGCCTACGACGAGGCGATCACGACGCCGACGGAAGAGTCGGTGCGCCGTGCGGTGGCGATCCAGCTGATCATCGGCAAGGAACTCGGCCTCAACAAGACGCAGAACCCGTGGCAGGGATCGTTCGCGATCGACCAGTTGACGGACCTCGTCGAAGAAGCCGTGTATCGCGAGTTCGACCGGATCTCCGAGCGCGGCGGCGTGCTCGGCGCGATGGAGACGATGTACCAGCGCGGCAAGATCCAGGAAGAGTCGCTGTACTACGAGACGCTGAAGCACGACGGCACGCTGCCGATCATCGGCGTCAACACGTACCTCGCGAAGGAAGGGTCGAACGACGAGATCCGCAACGCCGAGTTGATCCGCTCGACCGAGGAAGAGAAGCGGGACCAGGTCGCGGCCGTTCGCGCTTTCCTTGCCCGCAACGCGGAGCGGCGTCCGGCGGCGCTCGCTCGCCTGCAGCAGCAGGCGGCGACGGGTGGCAACGTGTTCGCCGAGTTGATGGAGGCCGTGAAGGTCGCGTCGCTCGGGTCGATTTCCAACGCGCTGTACCAGGTTGGTGGGCAGTACCGGCGGAGCATGTAAGCGCCGGGCTGTCGGGCTGTCGGGGCGTCGGCGCTTGGCGGCGCAGCGTCTCCTCCCTCCGGGTTCCGGGCCGGGACGCGTAAACCCATCCATGGGGCTCCGCCGCGACGTCCATGTCGCGGACGGCCCGGCCCAGGAACCCGGAGGGAGAAGGCGCTAGCGCCGCAGATGTCGCGCGCACAGCGCGCGATGTCGGGCCGCTTGGGTCCGCGTGGTTCGTTGCGCGGGCCGTGCGCCGCATGGACGCGGCGCCCGGAGCCCCCAGGGACGGGTTTACGGCGTCCCGCGTGACGAACCCGCGGGCACGAGCGGCCCGCTCACTGAGCCGTCTTTCGTCGCCGACCCGCCGTGGCGCCCAGCGGTGCAGACGTATTTCAGCGCGAGCGAGCCGGAGCGCGCGCCAGCTCCGCGAGGTCCGGTTCACCGAGCCGCTCGAGCATCGCATCGCGCGCCTCGTCCCGCAGCTCGTCGGGCTCACGCCCAACGCCCTCGATCGACGGCAGGATCTCGATGCGGATCGTTCCCGGCATCGGCACGATCGCGCCATTCGGCATCGAACTCCGCGCGCCATGAATGACAGCCGGCACCAGCGGCATGCCGCCCCGGGCTGACGCCACGAACGCGCCGATGTGGAACCGCTTGAGGCCCACGACCGAGTCGAAGGTGCCCTCGGGAAAGAAAACCAGCGAGTGGCCCTGCTCCGCGCGCTTCATCACCCGCCGCGCGTCACGTTGCCGCCCGCCCGCGGAGTGACGATCGACGAATTCCGAGCCGATCCGCCGCAACACGACGCCGATGACCGGCATGCCGGCCGCCTCACGCTTGATCACGAAGCTGAAGCGCGGCGGCAGGCCCGCCTTCATCACGACGCCGTCGAGGTAGCTCGAATGGTTCGCGACCAGCACGCACGAGCCCTCGGGCAGGTGCTCCAGGCCGTCCACCCGCAGTCGCAGGAAGGCGAGGGCGAGCCAGAGGCGTGCGAGCCACCGCGTGGTCGAACGACGCCAGTGCAGGGACGGCAGCAGCAGCGCGAGCAGCGCGGCCACCGACATCAGCAGGAAAAGCAGCGTCAGCGAGTACGTGCCGAAGATGACGCGAAACAGCCATTCCAGCGCACCGTGCGCACGCGGCTCGGCCGGTACGTGCATGGCTGCTGTGCCGGCGGGCACCGGCGTGCGCACAGCTTCGTCTTTTGCGGCAGTGGAATTCGTGCGCAAGCTCGCGGCAATCCAGGCGGCGTTTCGGGGAGACTCGTTCGGCGTGGACCCATCCGGGACGCCAGTGTGCCGGTACGCCGGCAATCTGTGAATCAGTTCCGGTTAAGTTAACGACGCCCTGCGAACTGTGAGAGGAGTCACGACGGGGGTCGGAACACGGCTCGCATACTGCGCGCTAAGTAAAGCGGCGAGGTTCCATGAGCACTGCAGTCAAGTCGAGCTTCCTGTCCCGCACGCGCACCAGCGGCGGCGGCGAAGCGTCCCAGGGTCCCGGTCCGATCGACCGGTTCCTCGATGCCGTGTGGATGGAACGCGGCCTGTCGCCGAACACGCTCGCGGCGTATCGGGCCGACCTCACCGCGCTCGACCGCTGGCTCGATGAGCACGCCGTCGATCTCGAAAACGCGCGACGCGGCGACATCCTGTCGTTCATGGCTTCGCGAGTGCAGGCGGGTGCCCGTCCCCGTTCGACAGCGCGGCAGCTCTCGAGCTTCCGCCGCTTCTACCGTTACCTCGTTCGTGAGGGCGCCTTGCGCGAGGACCCCACCGCACAGATCGCGATGCCCAAGGTCGGGCGCTCGTTGCCGAAATCGCTGATGGAGGAGGAAGTCGAGGCCCTGTTGGCCGCTCCCACCGTGAGCGACCCGCTCGGGCATCGCGATCGAACCATGCTCGAGGTGCTGTATGCCACCGGGTTGCGCGTCTCCGAGCTCGTGAACTGCAAGCTTTCGCAGGTGAACCTGAACCAGGGCGTGCTGCGCATCGTCGGCAAGGGCGACCGCGAGCGGTTGATCCCGCTCGGCGAAGAAGCCGTGCAGTGGGTGCAGCAGTTCCTGCAGGGTCCGCGCGTCGAGATCCTGCTCGAACGGCAGACCGATTACCTGTTCCCGACGCGCCGCGGCGACCGCATGACCCGCCAGGCCTTCTGGCACATCATCAAGCGCTACGCGCGCAAGGCGGGCATCGAGCGCGAACTGTCGCCGCACACGCTGCGCCACGCTTTCGCGACCCACCTGCTGAACCATGGCGCCGACCTGCGCGTGGTGCAGATGCTGCTCGGCCACAGCGACCTGTCGACGACGCAGATTTATACGCACGTCGCCCGCGAACGCCTCAAGGACCTGCACTCGGAGCACCATCCGCGCGGCTGACCCGCGCGCGGCTCTGCTAGACTTCGCCCGCCTCTCGGGACCGTCGGGTCGCGGGCACGGGACACACTGAACCTGCGGCCGTCGCGACTGTCCTAGAACCACCACTCCGGGGATAGAACGTCGCATGCGCCGCAGCACTCCAGCCCGCCCGATTGCCGCCGCCTGGCTCGCCGCTCATGGCGCCGCCTTTTTGGCCCTGATGCCGATTTCCAGCGCGCTTGCCGCCACGAGCGACAAGCAGCCCACGGCTGCGGCCCAGAAGCCGGTCGCAGCAGCCAACGCCAAGCCCGCCGCGCCAGTCGTGATCCCGGCCGACGTTCGCGCCCGCGTCGTTGCGAAACTGCCGGGAGCGCAGCCATCCGACGTCGCGGCCTCGCCGATTCCGGGCATCTATGAAGTCACGATGGGCGGGTTGATCGCCTACGTCAGCTCCGACGGCAAGTACCTGCTGAGCGGCAATGTCTACGACCTCGACACACAGGTGAACCTGACGGCCTCGCGCCGCAACTCGGCCCGTGCCAAGGCGCTGGCAGCGGCGTCCGAAAGCAACATGGTCGTGTTCGGTCCCGCGAACGCAAAAATGACGGTCACCGTGTTCACGGACATCGATTGCGGCTTCTGCCGCAAGTTTCACAACCAGATCGCCGAGGTGAACAAGGCGGGCGTGCGCGTTCGCTACATGTTCTTTCCGCGCACGGGCCCTGGCACGGAATCGTGGACCAAGGCCGAACAGGTCTGGTGTGCCGCGGACCGCCGCGAAGCACTCACCCGGGCGAAGAAGGGCGAAACGGTCAAGGGCAAGGCCTGCGGCGACGCCGCGATCAAGTCGCAGTACGAAATGGGCTCGGACCTCGGCGTGGAAGGCACGCCCGCGATCTTCACGCAGAACGGCGATTACATCGGTGGCTACCTGACGCCGGCCGAACTCGTGCAGGCGATCCAGGAATCGCAGAAGACGGCAGTCGCTGCCCGCTGATTGCTCAGCGTTCGAGGTAGCCGAGCTTGCCGGGGCGACCGTCCCATTCCTTGGCGTCGTCGGGCGCGTCCTTCTTTTCCGTGATCACCGGCCACTGCTTGGCGAGCTCGGCGTTCAGCTTGCGGAAATCCTGCTGACCATCCGGCAGTTCTTCTTCCGAGAAGATCGCCTCCGCCGGGCACTCCGGCTCGCAGAGCGTGCAGTCGATGCACTCGTCCGGGTCGATCACCAGCATGTTCGGGCCTTCGTGGAAACAGTCCACCGGGCAGACTTCCACGCAGTCCATGTACTTGCACTTGATGCAATTTTCCGTGACGACAAAGGTCATCGGGACTCTCCGGACGTTAGCTGATGACGATAAAGGCGACAGTACGCGTCTGCGCGGACTGGCGGGCGGCGTATTGTGCCAAAGCGCCGCCGCAGCGCAAAACGGATGCTACCTAACCCCGCCGCTCTTGCGGAAATCGAGCGCCGTGAAGTGATGGCCTTCGATGCCGCGCCGACGGTCGTCGAAGTAACGGCGCAAGGCGAAATCCACGCTGCGGAAGGCGATGTCGTCCCACGGAATCTCTGCTTCGCTGTAGAGGCCCACCTCGAGGCTCTCCGGACTCGGGCCGAAATGCGCTTCGGGCAGCTTCGCGCGGAACATCACGTGTACCTGGTCCGCGTGCAGCACGTGCACCACGGCCAGCAAGGAACCGATCTCCACCTGCGCCTGTGCCTCTTCGAACGACTCGCGCCGCGCGCCTTCCTGGGTCGTCTCGCCGTTTTCCATGAATCCGGCCGGGATGGTCCAGAACCCGAGCCGCGGCTCGATCGCACGCCGGCAGAGCAGGATGCGGCCTTCGTGTTCGGGCACGCAGCCGACGATCAGCTTGGGGTTCTGGTAGTGGACGACGCCGCAGGACTCGCACACGTGCCGGGCGAAGTGGTCGCCGTCGGGCGTGCGGAGCGAGACCGGATTGCCGCAGGCGGAGCAGAACTTCATGGGGAAGGGGTTAGGGGATAGGGGTTAGGGGTTAGTCGATCGGGACTCTTGCAGCGTAACGACTGAGGCCAGGTTGACCGGAGTTTCCGACTAACCCCTATCCCCTAACCCCTAACCCCTCAAGATGGTGCCGGGAGAGGGAATCGAACCCTCACGAGTGATTAGCTCGCCGGATTTTGAGTCCGGTGCGTCTACCAGTTCCGCCATCCCGGCACGGGGGCGCGCAGCTTACCCGATAGGGCCAGCCGGTTGGAAACACTTTTATAATCATCCGGTTAACGCCGATCTAGCGCGGTCTGGCCGCGGCTTGGGTGACGACTGCAGGGAACTCGGTACACTGTTGGCGGTCAGATGGCTCGCGTCGCCCTTGGGCGGCCGTTCCCTCTCCAGGAGACCGACCGAAGCATGCGACGCTGCCTTTCCCACGGCCTGGCCGCCATTCTGGTGCTGCTGACGACCGCCCTGGCCGCCCCGGGCGTCCGCGCGGCGCAACCCGTCCTGGCCGACAGGCTGGCCGCCGAGGCCCCCTCCGCCAACCCCAAAGTGCTCGCCCTCGCGGCTCGCGCAGCAGAGTGCGCACGCAAGCAGGGTGTGCTCGACGGCTTTCGTCACCTTGCCGTCATCGATTACTCATTGCCATCCACGCAGCCTCGCCTGTGGGTCTTCGACCTCGAGCGTGGCCAGCTGATGTTCCAGGAACTCGTCGCGCATGGCCGCAACACGGGCGATGCGAAAGCGGAACGCTTCTCGAACGCCGAAGGCAGCCACATGTCGAGCATCGGGCTCTTCAAGACGCTGCAGCCCTATTACGGCAGCAATGGCTACTCGCTGCGGCTCTCCGGCCTCGATCCCGGTTTCAATGACAACGCCCTGGCGCGCGCGATCGTCATGCACGGCGCGCCCTACGTCAGCCAGGCGATCGCCGAACGGCTCGGCCGGCTCGGCCGCAGCTGGGGTTGCCCGGCGTTGCGCCCTGAGATCGCCCGCACCGTCATCGATACGCTGAAAGGCGGCGCGCTGTTGTTCGCCTATTACCCCGACCGCAAATGGCTCACCGAGTCGCCGTACTTCCAGTGCGACGGCCCGCCGGGCACGGCGGTTGCCGCTGTGCCGCGGCGCCCGACCTCGGGCTGACCTGCCCGATCCGGCGACACAGCGCCGGCTCGTTGCGACCTTTTGCCGCGGCCGGGCATCTAACCTCCCGCATGACCGCATTTCTCGACACTGCCCTCGACCCCGCCGCCCTCGAGCGCGCTCGCGCCGGTGAGGAAGCCGCGCTCGCCGAAATCTACCGGGCCTACGAAGTCCCGGTCCGCACGCTGGCGCGCCGCCTCGTGACGCCGCGCTCCGCGGCGGAGGACGTGGCCCAGGACGTCTTCGTCGACGTCATCACGCGGTTGCATCAATACGAAGGGCGCGGCTCGTTCGCGGGCTGGGTCCGCAGCATTGCCGTCTCGCGTTGCCTCATGCACCTGCGTTCGCCGTGGCATCGCGGCCAGCGCTGGCTGGCCGGCGCAACTCGTTCGCTCGAGGAGCTGCACCAGGACTGGCAGGCCGAGCGTCGTCCGGGCGCCGGCACCGCGGAGCGCGCCGATGCGATCGACCTCGAGCGCGCACTGGCCCAGCTTGGCGGCAAGGCGCGGGCCGTCGTGTGGCTGCACGACGTCGAGGGTTACACCCATTCCGAGATCGGCGCGCTGTTCGGCGCGTCGGCCAGCTTTTCCAAATCGCAGCTCGCCCGCGCGCACGAGCGCCTGCGGGGCCTGCTGCAGGTCGACGGCGACGGGACGTCCTGCATTCCCGTATCGAGCACACCATGAACCTGACGGACGAACTCCAGGCGTTGCCTGCGGCCGAGCCGCGTATCGACGGCTGGGCCGACGTGCAGGCGCGCCTGGCTGCGAAAAAAGCCGCACAGGCGCGGCGCAAGCTGGGTTTGCAGCTCGCTGCCGCGGCCTCCGTCGCGATCATTGCGGTAACGGCCACGTGGCGCATCGCTGACGTCGTGACCGAGCACCCGGGCTCGATGGCCATCGAACTCACGCCGCTCACGGCGGAGCAGGCGCTTGCGCTCGATCGTGTCGCGCAGCTGCAGACGCAATCGCAGGCGCTCGACGAGATGCTGTCCGTGATCGGTGAACGGCCGGTCGTGGAGCGAGCCGGCACGAGCCTGCCGATCGACACGCTCGAGACGCAGGTGCAGTGGATCGATCACCAGATTTCCGTGGGCGACGGTGAAATCGAGCCGGGCTCGGCCGAGCGGCTCTGGCGCAAGCGCGTCGAAGCGATGAACTCCCTGGTGCAGCTGCGCTACGTCGAAGCGCAGCGCATCGACATGTGACAACGAGGACGTGACCATGCAATCCATACGAGTCAGGACAGTGGCGCACCGCGCGCTCGGCGCGTTGCTCGCGTCGGCCATCGCGTTCGCGGCGACGACGCAGGTGGCCGCAGCGGCCGAGACGCAGGACAAGGCGCAGTTGCAGAAGCAGCTGGACGATGCGCGCAGCCGGCTCGACGATGCAGCACGCGACGTTGCCGACATCTCGCGCAAGCTCTACGGCGACGACATGCAAGACATGCCCATGCCTCCTCCCGGCGGACCGCCGCGCGGCGCCATGCTCGGCATCAATATCGGCGGCAGTCCCGACCTCGCGGAAGGCGTCGAAGTGATGGGCGTGAGTCCGTCCGGTCCGGCCGCTGCCGCCGGCCTGAAGACGGGCGACGTGATCGTCGCGATCGATGGCAAGCCGCTCAAGAAGACCGGCGACCGTGCCGCGGGCCGCCAGCTCGTCGAGCAGATGCGCGGCACGCAGCCGGGCCAGAAGGTCAGGGTGGACTACCTGCGCGATGGCAGGAAGCTGTCGACGACGGTGACCACCGTGGCTGCCGAGCCACCGCTCGCCCGCATGCTGCGTGAGCACATGCCGATGCTCGAGGGCATGCAGCTTCCACCGGAATTCCAGGACATGATGCACCCCGGTGGCCGCGGCTTCCGCGCGCTCGAACTGGTGCCGATCACGCCCAAGCTCGGCCAGTACTTCGGCACGGACAAGGGACTGCTCGTGGTCAAGGCGCCACCGCCCGCGCAAGGCGCCGCCGGCCTGGAGGAGGGCGACGTGATCCTCTCGGTCGGCGGCCGTACCCCCGAGAATCCGCGACATGCCTTCCGCATCCTCGGCTCGTACCAGCCCGGCGAGAAGGTCAAGTTCGAAGTGCTGCGCCAACGCAAGCGCCTGACCCTCGACGTGCAGATGCCGGACGTCGACCCCATGAACCCGGGCTTCCGCCCCGGTCCGCCCCCGCGTGCGCCCAACGCGCCGGCACCCCCCGCACCGCCGGCCGACGCCAGGGGGGCGGCCATCTCGTCCTGAGACTCCCGGGATGAGCGGCGGCAGAGGGGCCCGTGCGAACGGGTCCCTCTGCTAGCATGCGCGCCCCTATGCGGCGCACCGACTTCCATTTCGACCTGCCCGATGCGCTGATCGCCCGCCATCCCGCGCCTGAGCGCAGCGGCAGCCGGCTGCTTCACCTCGCAGGCGCGACCGGTGCCCTCACGGATCGCCAGTTTCGCGACCTGCCGGGCCTGCTGCGGCAGGGCGACCTGCTGGTCTTCAACGACACGCGCGTGATCCCGGCACGGCTGCACGGTCACAAGCTCGAAAGCGGCGGCAAGGTCGAGGTCATGCTTGAGCGCCTGACCGGCTTGCGCACGGCCATCGTGCAGTTGCGCGCGAGCAAGCCGTCGCGACCGGGCACGGTGATCGACCTTGGCGGTGGCGAAACCCTCACCGTCGTCGAGCGCGACGCAGACTTCTGGCGTGTCGAATTCAGCGGCGAGGCGCACGGCACCTTCGATCGCCTGGGAGAGATGCCGCTGCCTCCCTACGTGGCTCGCGCCGCCGAACTCGAGGATCGCGAGCGCTACCAGACCGTGTACGCGCGCGAGCCCGGTGCCGTTGCAGCGCCGACCGCGGGCCTGCATTTCGACGACGCGGTCCTGCAGGCCTGTCGCCATGCGGGCGCCGAGTTCGCCTACGTCACGCTGCACGTGGGCGCGGGTACGTTTCAGCCCGTGCGCGTCGACAACGTCGAGGAGCACCACATGCATGCGGAGTGGTTCGTCGTGCCCGCCGCGACCTGCGACGCGGTCGCTGCCGCCCGTGCGCGCGGTGGTCGTGTCATCGCGGTGGGCACGACGGCGGTGCGATCGCTCGAGAGTGCGGCGGCGTCGGGCCAGCTCGAACCGTACGCGGGCGAGACCCGGCTCTTCATCACGCCGGGCAGGCGCTTTCGCGTGATCGATGCGATGGTGACCAACTTCCACCTGCCCGAGTCCACGCTGCTGATGCTGGTCAGTGCCTTTGCCGGGCGCGAGCACGTGCTCGAGGCGTACCGGCACGCCGTCGCGCAGCAGTACCGGTTTTTCAGTTACGGCGATGCGATGTTCGTCGAGCCGGCGCCCGCCGCGCTTGATCGCGGGAGCGCAGCATGAAGTTCGAACTGCTGGGAACGGCCGGCGCGGCGCGGCGCGGCCGTCTGCACCTGAATCACGGGACTGTCGAAACGCCCGTGTTCATGCCCGTGGGCACGTACGGCACGGTCAAGGCGATGACGCCCGAGGAACTCACCGGCCTCGGCGCGCAGATCGTCCTCGGCAACACGTTCCACCTGATGCTGCGTCCCGGCACCGACGTCATCCGTGCGCACGGCGGGCTGCACGGGTTCATGCACTGGTCGGGGCCGATCCTCACGGATTCCGGCGGCTTCCAGGTCTTCAGCCTCGCTGAACTGCGCAAGCTCACGGAGGCGGGGGTGAATTTCCGCTCGCCCGTCAACGGCGACGCGGTGTTCCTCAGTCCCGAAATCTCGATGCAGGTGCAGGCGGCGCTCAACTCCGACATCGTCATGGCTTTCGACGAGTGTCCGCCGTATCCGGCGACCGAGCAGCAGGCGCGCACGTCGATGGAGCTTTCGATGCGCTGGGCGCGCCGCAGCCGCGACGAGTTCACGCGCCTGGCGAACCCCAATGCCCTGTTCGGCATCGTGCAGGGCGGCACGTTCATGAATCTCCGGCACGAATCGCTCGGCCAGTTGGTCGACATCGGCTTCGACGGGTACGCGGTCGGCGGTCTCGCCGTTGGGGAACCCGCGGCCGAGCGCAACGCGGTTCTCGAGGCCCTCGCGCCGGCCATGCCGCAGGACCGGCCGCGGTACCTGATGGGCGTCGGCACCCCGACCGACATCGTCCAGGCGGTCGCGCGGGGCGTCGACATGTTCGATTGCGTCATGCCGACGCGCAACGCGCGCAACGGCCACCTGTTCACGTCGCAGGGCGTGATCAAGATCCGCAACGCCGGGCACCAGTCGGACACCTCGCCCCTGGACCCGCAGTGCGCCTGCTATACCTGCCGGAACTACAGCCGCGCGTACCTGCGGCACCTCGACCGGTGCAACGAAATCCTCGGCGCCAGGCTCAATTCAATCCACAACCTGCATTACTACCTATCCCTGATGGCCCGGATCAGGGATGCCCTCGACGAGGGGCGGTTCGAGCGCTTCGTCGCGGATTTCCTGGCGGGACCCGAGGCCGGCCCTTCGATCGACGCCATCCCGGTCGACCCTCGGGTATAATCGGCGGTCATTTTTCACGTGCGACCCCTCAGGCGAGGGGAGACAGGAGTTCATGATGGACTGGTTGATCGCGAGCGCCCACGCCCAGGCGGCCACGGGTGCCCAGCCGAACGCGCTGCTGCAGATGCTGCCCCTGCTGCTCATCTTCGTCGTGTTCTATTTCCTGCTCATCCGGCCGCAGGCCAAGCGGGCGAAAGAGCACAAGGCCATGGTGGCCGCGCTCGGCGTCGGTGACGAAATCGTCACGGCCGGCGGCATCCTCGGCAAGGTCACCGAGACCTCCGATAATTTCCTCACCATCGAAATCGCGAACGGCGTGCAGGTGAAGGTCCAGCGTCATACGGTCACCAGCGTGCTGCCCAAGGGCACCCTGAAGAGCGCCTGAGCAGTCGTCCCGGAGTCCGCGCATGCACAGTTACCCGGCCTGGAAGATCTGGCTGGTCGTCATCGTCCTGCTCGTGGGCACGGTGCTCGCCCTGCCGAACGTGTTCGGCGAGGCGCCCGCACTGCAGCTCTCGCGCAACGACCGCACCGCCGTCACCGACGCCCAGCGCCAGCAAGTCGTCTCGACGCTGCAGTCGAAGAATGTCGCGGTCGAAAACTCGTACCTCGAGGGCGATCGCCTCGTCCTGCGCTTCGATGACGTGAATACGCGCCTCCAGGCGCGCGACCTTCTGCAGCAGGTTGCGGCCACCGAATACCTGGTCGCGCTGTCCGACGTGCCCCGCACGCCGGGCTGGATGCGCGCGATCGGGCTGAAGCCGATGAGCCTCGGCCTCGACCTGCGCGGCGGCGTCTACTTCATGTACGAAGTCGATACGCAGGGTGCCGTGAAGCAGTTGCTCACCAGCATGGAGAGCGACTACCGCACGATGCTGCGCAAGGAACGCATCCCGTTCACCGGCGTGGCCAGCGACGGCGTGGACTCGGTCAGGATCGGCCTGCGCAGTGGCGACGATGCAGAGAAGTTCGCGGGCCTGCTGCGCAAGCAGGACCCGAACCTGTCCGTCGACGCCGATACGCTCGGCGAGGGCGGCTCCGTCACGGTCCAGCTGAGCCCGACGCAGGTCAAGCAGCGGCAGGACTTCGCGATCCAGCAGAACATCACCACGCTGCGCAATCGCGTCGACGAACTCGGCGTCACGGAGCCGATCGTCGCCCGCCAGGGCCTCGACCGCATCGTCGTGCAGTTGCCGGGCGTCTCGGATCCCAACGAAGCCCTGCGCGTGCTGGGCGCGACGGCCACCCTCGAGTTCCGGCTCGTGGACATCGATGGCGATGCCGCGCTGGCTGATCGCACCAAGCGGGCGCCGCTGGGTTCCAAGCTGTATTACAGCCGCCAAGGCCAGCCGGTGCTGCTCAAGCGCGAGACGATCGTCTCGGGCGAGCAGCTGACGGATGCCAGCTCCGGCTTCCAGGAGGGCGAGCCTGCGGTCATGGTCACGCTCGACGCGCGTGGCGCGTCGAAGATGCTCGAGACGACCCGCCAGAACCTCGGCCGTCCGATGGCCGTCGTGTTCATCGAGAAAAAGCGCGTGGCCGAAGGCCAGCCGTGCAAGGGCACGCGCGCCGGCAACGAATGCACGGAAGAGGCGGTGATCAACCAGGCCACGATCCGCGGCGTGTTCGGCAGCAACTTCCAGATCACGGGCGTGATGGCCAACGAGGCGCGTGAACTCGCGCTGCTGCTGCGTGCGGGTTCGCTGGCTGCGCCGCTCTACATCGTCGAGCAGCGCACCGTCGGCCCGAGCCTCGGTGCCGACAACATCAAGCGCGGCGTGAACGCACTGATCCTCGGCCTGGTGGTCACGTTCATCTTCATGGCGGTGTATTACCAGGCGTTCGGCATCGTCGCCACCGTCGTGCTCGCGACCAACGTCGTGCTGCTCGCGGCGCTGCTCTCGATGCTGCAGGCCTCGCTCTCGCTGCCGGGCATCGCGGGCATCGTGCTCACGGTCGGCATGGCCGTCGACGCGAACATCCTGATCTTCGAGCGCATCCGCGAGGAACTGCGCAACGGCGTCAGTCCGCACGCGGCGATCGGCGCGGGCTTCGACAAGGCGTTCTCCTCGATCGCCGACGCGAACGTCACCACGCTGATTGCCGGCGTCGTGCTCTTCACGTTCGGCACCGGGCCGGTCCGCGGCTTCGCGGTCGTGCTGTCGCTCGGCATCGTCACCTCGATGTTCACGGCCCTCGTCGTCAGCCGCGTGCTCATTCACCTGCTGTGGGGACGCAAGCGCAAGCTCGACCGGCTCTCGATCGGGATGGGGTACTGACCATGGAATTTTTCCGCAAGAAAACCAGCTACCCGTTCATGGCCACCCGCAAGCGGTGGTACGTGGTTTCGGCGGTGCTCATCCTGGGCTCGCTGCTGGCGCTCGGCATCCGCGGCATCAACTTCGGCATCGACTTCACCGGCGGCGTGGTGCTCGAAATGAGCTTCCCGCAGGCGGCCGACCTCGAGAAGGTCCGGGGCTCGCTTGAGAAAGCGGGTTACGGCGACGCCGTGGTGCAGAGCTTCGGCACCCCGCGGGACGTGCTGGTGCGCATGCTCCCCGAGGAGGGCACGGACAACAACGTGCTCGGCCGCAAGGTGCTGGCGGCGATCCAGGCCGGCAATCCCGGCGTCGAACTGCGCCGCACGGAGGTCGTGGGTGGACAGGTCGGCGCGGAACTCGCCGAGAAAGGCGCGCTGGCCGTGCTGTTCACGTTCTTCTTCATCATGCTGTACGTGTGGGTGCGCTTCCAGTGGAAGCTTGGCGTCGGCGCCATCGTCGCGGCGATGCACGACCCGATCATCATCCTGGGTTTCTTTGCGGCCACCCAGATGACGTTCGACCTGCCGGTCCTCGCGGCGATCCTGGCCGTGATCGGCTACTCGCTGAACGACACCGTCGTCGTGTTCGACCGGATCCGCGAGCGGTTCGTGTCGATGCGCAAGGGCACCCCCGAGCAGGTCATGGACGCGTCGATCAACGAGACGCTGTCGCGCACGATCATGACCAGCCTCACGACCATGCTGACGGTCTTCGCGCTGCTGTTCTTCGGCGGCGAAATCCTGCGCGGCTTCTCGACGGCTCTCACGATCGGCATCGTGGTAGGCACGTACTCGTCGATCTACGTCGCGAGCGCGCTGGCCCTCGACCTCAAGCTCACTGCGCGCGACCTGCTGCCCGTGCAGAAAGAAAAGGACGCCGTCGACGACATGCCCTGATGGGCATGCCGTCAGCGCGTTCGATCGACCGGGATAAGGTCAGCTAGCCATGGTTGAAGTGGTCTGGGGCGGATTTCTCGCCCTGTTCCTCGGGCTGCTGATCCTCGACCTCAGCGTCCTGCACCGCGAGTCGGCTGCGCTCTCCGTCCGCCAGGCGCTGTTCTGGACGGCCGTCTGGGTGAGCGTCGCGATGTCGTTCACGGCCGTGATCTACGGCCTGTACGAGTACCACTGGTTCGGCTTCGAATCGAGCGACGGCGTGGCGAACGGCACCGACGCGGTCGTCCAGTACGTGACGGGCTACCTGCTCGAGTGGTCGCTGTCGGTCGACAACATCTTCGTCATCGCGTTGATATTTGCGTACCTGCAGATCCCCATCCAGTACCAGTACCGCGTGCTGTTCTGGGGCATCGTGGGCGCGATCGTGCTGCGCGGACTGATGATCGCCGCGGGCACCACGCTGCTCGATCGCTTCGACTGGATGTTCTACGTCTTCGGCGCGATCCTGCTGCTGTCGGCACTGCGCATGCTGCGCGGCGGCGAGGAACCGCACGACGTCGGCAACAGCTTCCCGGCGCGCCTGGTGCGCCGGTTCGTGCCGGTCACGCCCGAACTCGAGCGCGCCCGGTTCTTCGTGCGGCGCGAGGGCCGCCTGTTCGCCACGCCGCTGTTCGTCGCGCTGGTGATGGTCGAACTCACCGACGTCGTCTTCGCGGTGGATTCGATTCCCGCGATCCTCGCGGTCACGCGCGACCCGTTCCTGGTCTTCAGCTCGAACGCTTTCGCGATCCTGGGCCTGCGGTCACTGTACTTCGCGGTCGCTGGCCTGATGGCGATGTTCCGTTACCTGCGCTACAGCCTGGTGCTGATCCTGGCGTTCGTCGGCATGAAAATGCTGCTGGCGTCGACCTACCACGTGTCCAACCTGGTCTCGCTCGCGATCATCCTGGGCACGCTCGGCGCCGGCATCCTGGCCTCCATCTGGGCCACCCGGCGTGACGCCCTCAACGGCAGCGAGGGCCCCCCGGCCTGAGACGTGGGGCTGGCTAGTGGCCGGTCTTGCGCAGCACGCTGTGGCGGAAGCCGTAGAACACGTAGATCAGGAACCCGAACGCGGTCCAGACGCCGAGTCGCAGCCAGGTGTCCTGCGGCAGCGAGATCATCATGGCCGAGCAGATCAGCGCGCCGCCGATGCAGACGACCCACGGAGCGCGCACACGGAACGGGCGCTTGAGATCGGGGCGCGTATAGCGCAGCACCAGCACGCCGATGCACACCGTCGCGAACGCGAGCAGCGTGCCGATCGACACCAGCTCACCGAGGATCGTCACCGGGAACAGGCCGCCGATGACCGCCGCGAGCGTGCCCGTGATCAGCGTGCCGATGTACGGCGTCTTGTGCGTCGGGTGGACCTTGCGGAAGAACTTCGGCAACAGTCCGTCGACCGACATCGCGTAGAAGATGCGCGGCTGGCCGAGCATCATCACCAGCATCACCGAGGTCATGCCGGCGATCGCGCCGAGCTTGATCCAGCCCGAGAGCCACGAAAGCTCGGGATGCCGGTCGAGCGCCAGGGCGACGGGTGCGGCGGTGCCGAGCTGGCTGTAGTGCACCATGCCCGTGAGCACGGCCGAGACCAGGACGTACAGGATCGTGCAGACCACGAGGCTGCCCATGATGCCGATCGGCATGTCGCGCTGCGGGTTCTTCGCCTCCTGTGCCGCGGTCGAGACCGCGTCGAAGCCGATATAGGCGAAGAAGATGATGCCGGCCGCCTGGAACACGCCGCTCCAGCCGAACTTGCCGAATTCACCGGTGTTCGGCGGGATGAACGGGTGCCAGTTGGCGCCGTCGATGACCCACATGCCGAAACCGATGAACAGGATGATCACGGCGACCTTGATCGCCACGACGATGGCATTGAAACGCGCCGACTGGTGAATGCCTACGTAGCAGAGGCAGGTCATTGCCGCGATGATCAGCACCGCCGGCAGGTTGATGATCGCGCCGGTGCGCACGATCTCGAAATGGCCCTCGCCCTTGGTGAACGGCGCGTTGGTGAGCGCATCCGGCAGGTGGAAACCCAGTTGTTCGACCAGGCTGACCACGTACCCCGACCAGCCGACGGCGACCGTGCCCGCCGCGAACAGGTATTCGAGGATCAGGTTCCAGCCGATGAACCAGGCGACCCCTTCGCCGAGCGTCGCGTACGAATAGGAATACGCGCTGCCGGAGACCGGGATCATCGCCGAGAACTCGGCGTAGCAGAGGCCCGCGAGCGCGCAGCCGACACCGGCGATGAGGAACGAGATGATGAGTGCGGGGCCCGCGTGATTCGCCGCGGCCGTCCCCGTCAGTACGAAGATGCCGGTGCCGATGATGGCGCCGATGCCCAGCAGCACCAGCGCGCGCGCGTCGAGCGTGCGGTTTAGTTCGTTGCCCGACTCGTCGGCTTCGTGCAGTTCGCCAATGGGTTTGGTCGAAAACAGGCGATGCGGCATGGATCGTGCGCTCGGTGTTGGGGCCCGGTCGGGCAATGCCGCCGGACTCTACCGGAGCAACCCGCAGCCGGGTAGGGGCGGGAGGAAGGGGAGGAAGGGCAGGAAGTCGAGGAAGTCAGACGTCGCGCAGGTTCGCCGGGACGAAGGGACCGATGCACGCCACGAGTTCGTCGAACACCTTGGGGGTGCCCGCGACCACGTGGCCGCCCTGCACGTAAGGCTGGCCGGTCAGCGTGCCGATACGGCCGCCCGCCTCGGTGATCAGGAGCGTGCCGGCCGCGGTGTCCCACGCGCTCAACCCGATTTCCCAGAAGCCGTCGACGCGACCCGCCGCGACGTAGGCAAGATCGAGCGAGGCAGCGCCGGCGCGACGCACGCCCGCCGTCGTCAGCATCATCGCCTTGAGCATCGCCATGTATTCGTCGAGCCAGCGCGAGTTGTCGCGCTGCGGGAAGCCGGTGGCGACCAGGGCGCCTTCGAGCGTCGTCTGCTTGCTGACGCGGATGCGGCGGCCATCGACCTGTGCGCCGCCGCCGCGTGAGGCGGTGAACAGTTCCTGCCGCATCGGATCGTAGACGACTGCGTGCTCGAGCCGGCCACGCCATTCGACGGCGATCGACACTGCGAACACCGGGAAGCTGTGCAGGAAATTGGTGGTGCCGTCGAGCGGATCGATGATCCAGACGAACTCGTCGCCGCCGCTGCGCCCGGATTCCTCGGCCAGGAAGCCGTGATCGGGGTGCACGCGACGCACCGTCTCGATGATGTCGCGCTCGGCCATGCGGTCGATTTCGGTGACGAAATCGTTGCGGCCCTTGGCTTGAATGCTGCTGGTAGGCACCCGGTCGAGGTTGCGCACGATCAGGTCCCCCGCGCGGCGGGCGGCGCGGACGGCAATATTGAGCATCGGCTGCATGTTCATGCGGCTTCTCGACGTTGGCAGGTGGGCAAGAGCGGCAGGAATGAACCTGCCAAAGGACCGCTAGAATACCAGAGCATGTCCATCCGCATCGTCCTCGTCGGCACGTCACACCCGGGCAACATCGGTTCAGCGGCTCGCGCCATGAAGACGATGGGCCTGGAATCGCTCTACCTGGTGGCGCCCGAACGGTTTCCCGCGACGGAGGCCACCGTCATGGCGGCTGGCGCCGACGACGTGCTGCTGAACGCGCGCGTGGTGCCGGACGTGCGCACGGCGATCGCTGACTGCGGGCTGGTGGTCGGCACGACGGCCCGCAACCGGCACCTGTCGTGGCGCATCGTCGAGCCGCGTGAAGCGGCGCTCGAAGTCGCCGCGGCTGCGCAGTCGAGCGAAGTGGCAATCCTGTTTGGCGCCGAACGCACCGGCCTGCAGAACGAAGAACTGCAGCTGTGCCACACGCTGCTCACGATCCCGACCGGCACTGTCTACACGTCGCTGAACCTGGCGATGGCGGTGCAGGTCGTCGCGTACGAGGTGTGCCTCGCGTTGCGCGATCGTGGCACTTCGTTGACGCGCGGGGAGGGACCCGTGCCGCTCGCCAGTGCCGCCGACATGGAGAAATTCTACGCGCACCTCCACGAGGTGCTCGAGGAGGTCGACTTCAAGGACCGCACGGGATCGGGCCACCTGATGGCGCGTCTGCGGCGGTTGTTCCAGCGCACGGTGCTCGACCAGAACGAGATCAATATCCTCCGCGGAATCCTCATGGCCGTGCAGGGTAAGCGACGCCGCGCGGGCGATCCGCACTCGCCCAAGGCAGAATCGGCGCCATGAGTTCACGGCCGATCTACCTCGACAACGCAGCGACGACGGCCGTCGATCCGCGCGTGATCGCGGAAATGAGTTCGTGCCTCGGAGTCGACGGGGATTTCGCCAACCCGTCCTCGGCCAATCATGTTTACGGGCGCGAGGCCAGCGCACGCGTCGAGCGCGCGCGCGCCGAAGTCGCAGCACTGGTGAATGCCGCGCCCGAGCAGATTCTCTTTACCTCGGGCGCGACGGAGGCGAACAACCTCGCACTCCTGGGCGCGGCACGTTTCCACCGCAATCGGTCACGGCACATCGTGACGTCGCGCACCGAACATCCGGCGGTGCTCGATGCCTGCCGCCAGCTCGAGCGCGAAGGGTGCGCGGTCACGTACCTGAAACCCGGCACGTCCGGCGTCGTCGAATTCGACCAGGTGGCGGAAGCGCTGCGTCCCGATACGCTGCTCGTATCGCTGATGCACGTGAACAACGAGATCGGTGTCGTCAACGACATCGGCTCGATCGGTCGCCTGTGCCGCGCGCGCGGCGCGCTGTTCCACGTCGATGCAGCGCAGAGCGCCGGCAAGCTGCCGATCGACGTACAGCAGGATGCGATCGACCTGCTGTCGCTCACCGCGCACAAGCTCCACGGGCCGAAAGGCATCGGCGCGTTGTGCGTGCGTCGTGAGCCGCGTCTGGGACTGGTGCCGCTGCAGTTCGGGGGCGGCCAGGAGCGCGGCTTGCGTTCCGGCACGTTGCCGACGCACCAGATCGTCGGCCTGGGCGCCGCCTACCGCATCGCGCATGAATCGATGGCTGTGGACATCCCGCGCATCGCCGGCCTGCGCGAAAAACTGTGGGGTGCGCTCGCCGACATTCCGGGAGTCGAACTCAACGGCGACCCGGTGCGGCGCGTGGCGGGCATCCTCAATGTCACGATCGACGGCGTGGAAGGCGAGGCCTTACTGCTGGCACTGGCGGACCTTGCCGTCTCCTCCGGCTCCGCCTGCGCGAGCCTGCATGCCGAGCCGTCCTATGTGCTGCGCGCGCTCGGACGCAGCGACCGGCTGGCGCAAAGCTCATTGCGGTTGAGCCTGGGGCGCTTCACGACTGCGGACGAGGTGGGGCGGGCCGCGTCCCGGATCCGTGCCGAGATCGTCAGGCTCAGGGCGGGTGAGCCTCGGTCCGGTGCCTGTCCCGACGCGCCTGACGACCCGCGGTACAACCCCGAGGTCCGCCGCCGCCTGCACGCCTTGCCGGGCTGGGGCGACCTGCCGGACGCTCCTGCCGTCGCCAAGGGCCGGGCGGGGGACCGGGAGCAGGGGGCTGCCGTGGCATTCGCGCTGCGGATCGAGCGGGACCGGGTGGCCGAGGCACGCTTCCAGGCTTTCGGCTGTCCGCATCTCCTGGCCGCGGCTTCGTGGGTGGCCGAGGCGGCACAGGGGCTCGATCGCAGCCAACTGGCCGGCTGGGACTGGCAGGAGGCCGCCCGCGTGCTGGAGGTCCCCCCGGCAAAATTCGGGCGTCTGCTCACGTTGCAGGATGCAATACGGGCAGTCGTCAGGAACTGGCCGGGCGCAGCCCGGTCTACGGTGTAGAATTTTTCCCGCCACACCCGCCGAGGACATCACCGCATGCCGATCTCCCTGACTCCCGCCGCCGCCGAACGCGTACGCACGTTCATGGCCAGCCGAGGCAAGGGCATCGGATTGCGGCTCGGCGTGAAGCAAACGGGCTGCTCTGGCTATGCCTACGTCGTCAGCTACGCCGATGAAATCGGAGCCAGGGACGTCGTCTTCGAGGTGTCCGACGTCAAGGTCGTCGTCGATGCCGAGAGCCTCAAGTACGTCGACGGCACCGAAATCGACTTCGTCCGCCAGGGACTGAATGAGGCCTTCAAGTTCCGTAATCCGAACGTCAAGGGCGAGTGCGGCTGCGGCGAGAGCTTCAACGTCTAACTGCCCGTCCGGGCTATGTTTTCTTGGCCGGCGGGTCCCGTCCGGGTATACTGCGCCGTTACGTTTTCAGGTTGGCCCCGTCCGGACCCGCGCTTGCGCGGGTTTCAGGTTTTTGGGGCCGGTTCGTCACAGCCGGCAGGCTGGCCTGCCGGGCAATCATTCCAAGGATCTGTATGTCCCTCGAACGCACGCTTTCCATCGTCAAGCCGGACGGTGTCCGCAAGAACGTCATCGGCGACGTCTACCATCGCTTCGAAAAGGCCGGCCTGCGCATCGTCGCGGCCCGCATGATGCAGCTGACGCAGGCCCAGGCCGAGGCGTTCTACGGCATCCATCGCGAGCGGCCGTTCTTCAAGGACCTGGTCTCGTACATGATCTCGGGCCCGGTCATCGTGCAGGTGCTCGAGGGTGAGGGCGCGGTCGGCAGGAACCGCGACGTCATGGGCGCGACCGATCCGAAGAAGGCCACGCCGGGCACGATCCGCGCCGACCTTGCCGACAGCATCGAGCAGAACGTCGTGCACGGTTCGGACAGCGCCGAAAACGCCGCCCGCGAGATCGCGTTCTTCTTCTCCGAGACGGAGCTCTGCCCGCGCTGAGCGCGGGCGAACTCGCGCTGCGGCGCGCTGTCCACAGGGAACCCATGGGCGAAGCAACGAAATCGACTGCACGCACCAACCTGCTCGGGCTCACCCGGGCAGGCCTGGAGGCGTTCGTCGTCGAGATGGGCGAGAAGCCCTTCCGCGCCCGCCAGCTGTTCAAGTGGATGTACAAGCGCGCCGTCGGCGACATCGATGCGATGACGGATCTCGGCAAGGATTTCCGTCGTCGCCTCGGCGAAATCGCCGAGATCCGCACGCCCGACATTCACCTCTCGCAGGTGTCGGCCGATGGCACTCGCAAGTGGCTGCTCAAGCTCGAGAGCGGCCAGGCGATCGAGATGGTGTTCATCCCCGAACCGGGTCGCGGCACGCTGTGCATCTCGAGCCAGGTCGGCTGCCAGATGGACTGCGGCTTCTGCTCGACGGCGCAGCAGGGATTCAACCGCAACCTCGACACCGCCGAGATCGTCGGGCAGGTGTGGCTCGCCAACCGCGAGCTCGGGTATGCGCCCGGCGGCGACCGCGTGATCACCAACGTCGTGTTCATGGGCATGGGCGAACCGCTCGCGAATTACCGCAACGTGGTGCCCGCCGCCGAAATCATGATGGACGACCTCGGCCTCGACCTCTCGCGCCGCCGTGTCACGGTGAGCACGTCGGGCCTGGTGCCGCAGATGATCCGCATCGCCGACGAGACCAACGTGGCGCTCGCCGTATCGCTGCACGCGCCGAACGACGCGCTGCGCAGCCAGATCGTGCCGATCAACCGCAAGCACCCGATCAAGGACCTGCTCGACGCGTGCTGGCACTACGTCGAGAAGCAGAATGCGCGTAACGTCACGTTCGAATACGTGATGCTCGACGGCGTCAACGACAAGCCGCAGCACGCCCGCGAACTCGCGCAGCTGCTGCGCGGCCACCCGGCAAAGGTCAACCTGATCCCGTTCAACCCGTTCCCCGGCACGACGTTCCGTCGCTCGAGCGAGGAGGCGATCGAACGCTTCCGCGACCTGCTGATCAAGGGCGGCGTGATGGCCACGATCCGTCGCACGCGCGGTGACGACATCGATGCGGCCTGCGGGCAGCTCGTCGGTCGCGTCAACGACCGCATCGTGAACAGGCTGGGACAGAAGACGTTCCCCGTCGCCGTGGTGCAGGGCTGATGCGCTGTCGTTCATATCTCGCAGTGTTCGCTGCCGGCGTGCTCGCGCTTGCGGTGCTGGCCGCGCCGCGCGTGAGTGTCGCTGCAGAACCCGGCAGCCGCGAGGCGATCAACCAGGCCGCCGCCGTCAATACCGAGCTCGCGCTCGCGTACATGCGCGAAGGCAATCTCAAGGCAGCGCGCGAAAAGATCGACAAGGCCCTGCAGCAGGACGCGCGCACGGCCAACACCCAGATGGCGGCAGGATTCGTCTACGACAAGCTCGGCGACAAGAAGAAGGCCATGTCGCACTTCGAGCAGGCCGTGAAGCTCGGTGGCAAGGACAACCCCGACGTCGTGGCGAACGCCGCCGTGTACTTCTGCATGAACGGCGAACCGAAGCGCGGCGAGCAATACATGCTGCAGGCGGCGGCCAGTCCGCTCAATGCACGCCCTGACGTCGCGTATGCCAATGCCGGCCGGTGCGCCCGTGGCGATGGGCGGCCGCAAGACGCCGAGCAGAGCTTCCGCAAGGCGCTCGCGCTCAACCCGAAGCAGCCGGAAGCGCTGATGCAGATGGCAGAGCTGTCGCAGGATGGCGGCAATGGGCTGCAGGCGCGCGCGTTCCTCGAGCGCTACACCGCCGTCGCGCCGGTCACTGCAGGGACGCTCTGGCTCGGTCGCACCATCGAGCTCGGACTCGGCGATACCGCGCAGGCGGCGCGGTACGCGCAGCGCCTCAAGGACGAGTTCCCCACGTCCGAAGAGACCGGGCGGCTCTTCGAAGCGGAACGAGCGAAACCATGAGTCCGCCCGAAGCCGAGGTCACCGAGCTCCCTTCGAGCCCGGGCGCACGCCTGCGGCGCGAGCGTGAAGCGCAGGGCATTGGTCACCAGCAGGCGGCAGAATCGCTTAACCTCGATCCTGCGGTGCTCACGTACATCGAGGCGAACGACTTTGCCGCGCTCGGCGCGCCGGTGTTCGTCAAGGGTCACCTGCGCCGCTACGCCGCGATGCTCGGCCTCGCCGATGACGAGATCGTGTCGCTGTACGACCGCTCCAAGCAGCAGCTCGGCGAGCCTTCGCTCGTGCCCAAGTCGCGGCTGGAAATGGCTCCTGTGCGCGGCAAGTCGCGCTGGCCCTGGGTCGTCGGCGGCGCGGCGACGTTTTTTATGGCCGCCGGTCTGATCGCATACCTGTCCGAGCATGGCCTGCCCTGGGCCGGCACGAACCCGGAAGAGGCGACGGCACCTGTCCTGCAGGAAGTGCCTGCCACGACCACGCCGGCTCCGGCGGTGGCATCGGCAGCCGCGGTTGCCGGAGCGGCAGATTCGACGCCCGCCGCGCCCGCTCCGAACGACGGTGCGACTGCCGGGACGCCGCAAGCCGCTGCTCCAGCCGCGCCTGGTGCAGAAGCACCGGCACCGGTGGCGCTGCAACCCGGTCAGGTCAGCCTGCAACTGCGGTTCTCTGCCGATTCCTGGGTCGAGGTGTTCGACGGTTCCGGCAAGGCAGTGCTCTACGATCTCGGCAAGGCAGGGACCGAGCGCACGATCACTGCGGCCGCTCCCCTGAGCGTCACCATTGGCAATGCCGCGGTCGTCGCGGTGGCAGTCAATGGCCGCGCGCTGCCGGCCCTGCCGCGTGCAGAAGGGCAGGTGCTCGCGCGCTTCGGCATCGGTCCGGACGGGTCGCTGCGTTGAACATGGTAACTCGACGATGAGCGAAACCCTGCAGGCCGTCCGCGGCATGAACGACGTGCTGCCCGACCAGACGGCGGCATGGCAGCTGCTTGAACGCGCTGCCCGCGCAATTTTCGCGCAGTACGGCTACCGCGAAATCCGGCTGCCCCTGCTCGAGCGCACCGAACTCTTCAAGCGCTCGATCGGTGAGTTCACCGACATCGTCGAGAAGGAGATGTACACGTTCCGGGACCGCGGCGACGATTCGCTCACGCTGCGGCCCGAGGCGACCGCGGGCATCGTACGCGCCTGCATCTCGAATGGCCTGCTGCACAACCAGCGCCAGAAGGTCTGGTTGATGGGCCCGATGTTCCGCTACGAGCGGCCGCAGAAAGGCCGCTACCGGCAGTTCCACCAGATCGACGCCGAGGCGCTCGGGTTTCCGGGGCCGGACGTCGACATCGAGCTCATCCTGATGACGGCCCGCTTGTGGCGCGTGCTCGGGCTGCGTGGGCTGAAGCTCAACCTCAATTCGCTCGGCACGCCGGAATCACGTGTCGTGTATCGAGCGAAGCTCGTCGAGTATTTCCGTACGCACGCTGCGGCGCTCGATGCCGACAGCACACGTCGGCTCGAAGGCAATCCGTTGCGCATCCTGGACAGCAAGAACCCGGCAATGGCCGAAGTCATTGCCGGCGCGCCCTTGATCACGGACCACCTCGATCCGGAGTCGGCGGCCCATTTCGCGACCCTCTGTGCGCAGCTCACCGCGGCCGGCGTCGAATTCGTGGTCAATCCGCGCCTGGTCCGCGGGCTCGACTACTATTCGCGCACGGTCTTCGAGTGGGTCACGACCGACCTAGGCTCGCAGGACGCCGTCTGCTCGGGCGGACGTTACGACGGCCTGGTCGCCCAGCTCGGGGGCGATGCCGTGCCGGCCATCGGCTGGGCCCTGGGCGAGGAGCGTATCGTCGAGCTGATGCGGCTGCAGGGGCTCGCGCAGGACGAGGGCAGCCCGGACGTCTACCTGGTGCTGGCCGGTCCCGCGGCGGAAGCGGCGGGCCTCGGGCTCGCAGAGCGTATCCGCGACGGCGCGCCCGGCGTGCGCGTGGAAACGAACTGCGGCGGCGGCAGCTTCAAGTCGCAGCTGAAGCGCGCGGACAAGAGCGGCGCCCGCGTGGCGGTCATCGTCGGTGACGACGAAGCATCGCGACGGGTGGCGGCGGTCAAGGCACTGCGCGGCGTGGCAGCGGCGCAGCGCGAAGTTTCTTTCGATGAGCTTGCAGCGGAACTCGGCCGGGAACTGCAGGCGAAGCCGGCTTAAATCACAGCGAGCCGTCCCGGCGGGACGGCAGATGGAGTGGGTGAAGTGGAAGACCTCTCAGACAACGAACGCGAAGAACAATTGCGGCGCTTCTGGGCCGAGAACTGGCTCTGGATCGCAGGCGGCATCGCCCTCGGCCTCGGCGGCCTGGCGGGCTGGCAGTACTGGCAGCAGTCGAAGCTCAATGCGTCGGAGCAGGACGAGGCGTCCTACGTCGCCGTGCTCGAATCGCTTGGCAAGAACGACAAGGAGGCTGCCGCGAAGAAGGCGGGCGACCTGCGTGGCCTGCACCCGAAGTCGCCGTACGCGGACCAGGCCGACCTCGCGCTCGCGCGCTTCGCCGTGGATACCCGCGACTTCGACGAGGCCGCGAAGCGCCTGCGCACCGTGGCCGAGACCTCGCGCGATCCGGAGCTGCGCCTGATCGCGCAGTCACGCCTCGCCCGCGTGCTCTCCGAGCAGGGCAAGCACGACGACGCGCTCAATCTGCTCGACGTCACCAATGCCGGTTCCTTCACGCCGGTCTTCCACGAAATCCGCGGCGACGTGCTCGCGGCCAAGGGCGATGTCGCGGGGGCACGCCAGGCCTACGACGCAGCACTCGCGGCGACGACCTCGGCCCAGGCCCAGGCGTTCGATCGTGAATACGTGGAACTGAAGCGTGATGCGCTTTCCACGGCGACAACCGCCCCGGCCATTGCACCGGCCATTGCACCGGCCGCTGCGCCGGCGGCGGCCGCTCCGGTGGAAGGCGCCAAGCCATGACACACCGTCGTCCATCACTGGTTGCGGCCGCCTGCGTGGCGAGCCTGCTGGTCCTCGTCGCCGGGTGCGACAAGGACAAGAAGGGCGTGGAACCGCCCGCCGAGCTGGTGGACCTGAAGCCGACGCTCGCGGTCCAGAAGCTCTGGGACACGGGTGTGGGCGGCGGCGGTGAGAAGCTGCGTCTCGCGCTCGGGCTTGCGCTCGATCGCGGCGTTCTCTACACGGCGGCGCGCGACGGCAAGGTCGTTGCCGTCGATCCGGCGTCGGGTCGTGCGAAGTGGTCACAGGACACGGAGGCCGACCTGGCCGCGGGTCCGGGTGTCGGGGCGAACCTGCTAGCGGTCGGCAGCAGCGACGGCAAGGTGATCGCGCTCGACGCCGCCTCGGGCAAGGTGCTGTGGAAAGTCTCGGTCAGCAGCGAAGTGCTCTCCGCACCGCTCGTCACGGGCGACCGCGTCATCGTGCGCTCGGTCGACGGCCGCGTGCACGCACTCGACGCGCTGACGGGCAAGTCGCAGTGGACAGGTGAAGAGCCGGTGCCGAAGCTGTCGTTGCGCGGTACGGCCCCACCCGTGCTGGCGAAGGACAACGTCGTCGCCGGATTCGATTCGGGCAAGGTCGTCGCATTCACCCTCGCTGCGGGCGACGTCGCCTGGCAGGCGCAGGTCACGACGCCGGGCGGCCGCTCGGAACTCGACCGTCTCGCCGACGTCGACAGCGCCGTGCAGGTCGATGGCAATGACGGTTTCGCCTCGGGCTACCAGGGCCGCGTCGTCATGCTCGCGCTCGACTCCGGCCAGATCTGGTGGAGCCGCGATCTCTCCAGTTATCGCGCCCCCGCGCTCGACGACACGCAGCTCTACGTCGCCACCTCGGACGGCAGCGTCGTTGCGCTGCGTCGCCGCGACGGCGCGGTGGTCTGGCAGCAGGACGGCCTCAGGCGCCGCGGGCTGAGCGCGCCGGCCGTCGTGGGCAACGCGGTGATCGTCGGCGACTTCGACGGGTACCTGCATTGGCTCGACCGTGACTCCGGCAAGTTCATTGCCCGCGAGCACCCGGGCGGCGAGCGCATCAGCATGCCTCCGGTCGTCGACGGCGACCGTGCCTACGTGATCGACGACGGCGGCCACGTCGTCGCCTATCGCAGCGGCGCACCCGCGGGTAAATGATGTGCTGCCAGTCGTCGCCCTGGTCGGGCGTCCAAACGTCGGCAAGTCAACGCTCTTCAACGCGCTGACGCGTACGCGCGACGCACTCGTTGCCGACGTTCCGGGCCTGACCCGCGACCGCAAGTACGGCTATGTCCGTCACGAAGGCCGCTCGTGTGTCGTGATCGACACCGGCGGCCTCGTCGAATCCATCGTCGGCGGCATCGAACGGCTGATGGCCGAGCAGACGCTGAAGGCGGTCGAGGAAGCAGACCGGGTTCTTTTCGTCGTCGATTCCCGCCAGGGTTGCACGCCGCAGGACCTGCACGTCGCCGACCTGCTGCGCCGCACCGGCAAGTCCGTCATCGTCGTCGCCAACAAGGCCGAAGGCATCGACGACGACATGGCGCAGGCCGAGTTCCATCGCTTCGGCTTCGGCGAGCCGATCGCCATTTCGTCCGCGCACAAGCAGGGCCTCGACGCCTTGATCGAGCGCGCGCTCGAAGGCCTCGAAGGCGCCCTCGATGCGCCCGACGTGCTCGGGTACACGGCGGGCACGATCCGTGTCGCCGTGGTCGGCCGCCCGAACGTCGGCAAGTCGACGCTGATCAACCGGCTGCTCGGCGAGGATCGCCTGATCGCCTTCGACCAGCCCGGCACGACGCGTGACACGGTCGAAGTCCCGTTCGAGCGCGATGGCCTGCCGTACGTGTTGATCGACACCGCGGGCGTGCGACGCAAGTCGAAGGTCAACGAGACCGTCGAGAAGTTCAGCGTCGTCAAGACGCTGCAGGCCATCGACCGCGCGAACGTCGTGATCGGCGTGCTCGACGCGCACGACACCGTCGCCGAGCAGGACGCGAGCCTGATGGGCCTGGTCGCCGAGCAGGGCCGGGCGCTCGTCATTGCCATCAACAAGTGGGACGGCATTCCGCAGGACCAGCGCGATGCGATCCGCGACGGGCTCGACCTGCGCTTCGATTTCCTGCGCTTCGCCTACGTGCACTTCATCTCGGCACGGCACGGCACCGGCGTCGGCGAAATGATGGAGTCCGTGCTCAAGGCCTACCGCGCGGCCATGAAGGAGCTGCCGACCAAGGACCTGACGCGGGCCCTCGAGCAGGCGCTCACGATCCACCAGCCCCCGCTGGTGCGCGGCCGGCGCATCAAGCTGCGCTACGCCCACCAGGGCGGGCGCAATCCGCCGGTCGTGGTCATCCACGGCAACCAGACCCAGCACGTGCCCGACGCCTACCGCCGGTTCCTCGAGAACCATTTCCGGGAGACGTTCCGGCTCAAGGGCACGCCGATGCGGGTCGAGTTCCGGACCGACGAAAACCCGTTCAAGGGCCGACGCAACGAGCTGACCCCACGTCAGGTCCGCAGCAAGAAACGGCTGATTTCGCGCACCAGGGGCGGCAAGAAGGTCGGCAAGCGCTGACAGACCGGGCGGCAGGCGCCCGGGACTAATAACTGCCGGTTCTGACCGGCTATCCTCTCAAGCTAGTGGCCCGACGGGCCGGGTCTAGACTGGACTCATGCTCATGGCCGTCGCCCGTACATCGCCCACCGCTGCCCACGACCTGCCGGCCACCCGGCTGGCCCTGCTGCACGAGCCGCTGCGCCTGTATCGAGGCGGCGTGATCGAGCACCCGGTCATTGCCTATGAAACCCTGGGCACGCTGAACGCGGCGCGGGATAACACGCTACTGTTGTTCACCGGTCTTTCGCCGTCGGCGCACGCGGCGTCGTCGCCGGCCGACCCGAAGCCGGGCTGGTGGGAATCGATGATCGGCGCAGGCAAGCCGATCGACACGAACCGGTTCTACATCGTCTGCATCAACTCGGTCGGCAGCCCCTACGGTTCGTCGAGCCCGGCCTCGATCGACCCGCGCACCGGCCGGCCGTTCGGCATCGCGTTCCCGGACGTTGCGCTCGAGGACGTCGCTCGCGGCGGCTTCGAGGTGCTGCGCGAGCTCGGGATCGAGACCGTTGCCTGCGTGGCGGGTCCTTCGATGGGCGGCATGACCGTCCTCGCGTTCGCTGCACAGTTCCCCGGCGTGGCGCGCAACATAATGTCGATTTCGGGCGCCGCGGCGGCCAACCCGTTCGCGATTTCGCTGCGTTCACTGCAGCGTGAAATCGTGCGCAACGACCCGGCCTGGCGCGGTGGCAACTACGAGCCCGGCCGCGGTCCGCGGGCCGGCATGCGCATGGCGCGCAAGCTCGGCACCATCACCTACCGCTCGCACGAGGAATGGGACCAGCGCTTCGGCCGTCGGCGCGTGGCGGAAACCACGGGGCAGCCCGGCGATTTTCGCGCGCAATTCGAGGTCGAGTCGTACCTGGAACACCAGGGCCAGCGGTTCGCCGACGTTTTCGACGCCAACTGCTACCTCTATCTTTCTCGCGCCATGGATCAGTTCGACCTCGCCGAACACGGTGCGGGTTCGCTCGATGCGGCATTCGCGAAGTTCAGCGGCGTGCAGCGGGCGCTGGTGCTCGGCGCGCAGACGGACATGCTCTACACGATCGACCAGCAGGCGTTGATCGCCGAGCATTTGCGCAAGACGGGCGTCGACGTCGAATTCCACGGGTTCCCGTCGCCACAGGGCCACGACGCGTTCCTCGTGGACAACGCCCGTTTCGAGCCGGTCATCGCCGCCTTTCTGGCGAAAGTCGGGTTAGGGGATAGGGGTTAGGGGTTAGGGGTTAGGGGTTAGTCGGAAGTCGCCGCTGGCGACCTTGGAGAATATCTTCGTCCCCAGAGGTTGCTTCCTGACCTACCCCTAACCCCTAACCCCTAACCCCTAGTCACTTCTCTAGCAGCAGCGCGGGATCCACCATCGCCCGGTTCACGCTCACCCCCCAGTGCAGGTGCGGGCCCGTCACGCGGCCGGTGGCCCCGACCAGCCCCAGCACGTCGCCTTCCTTCACCACGTCACCCGCTTTCACGTCGATTCGACTGAGATGGCAGTACATCGTGAGCACGCCCTGGCCGTGGTCGACGAACACGGTGTTGCCGTTGAAGAAGAAGTCACCGGTCTCCACGACGCGGCCAGCCGCTGGATTGCGGATCGGTGTGCCGGTCGGCGTGGCGATGTCCATGCCGCTGTGCGGCTTGCGCGGCAGGCCGTTGAAGACACGCCGCTTGCCATACGAGTCCGAACGCTCGCCCGGCACGGGCACGGTCCAGCGCCACGTCGGCGACATGCTCTCGGTATAGGTGGCCAGCGCGCGTTCGGTGCGCTCGGTCTCGGCGTCGATGCGCTTGAGGTCCTCGGGCAGTGGATCGGCCTTGCGCGGCTCGACGGTCAGTTTCTGGGTGGCGTACGTCTTCGGTGCGACGGTGAACGCGATCTCGCGATCCTTGTCGCCGGTTTGCGGCGTCACGAGTCTCACGGTCTGCTGGCCGGGTTCGGTCGCGAGCGGAATGCCGACGATCGCTTTCCAGCCGTCCGCGGTGCGAACGATCGGCGCGCGGTACTCGCCGTAGAAGACGGCGCCGGGCGCTTCAATTCCTGTGCCGAGGTCGAGGATTGCGATGCCGCCGGGCACGCGCGTGTCGCGCGGCAACGTCACTTCGTCTGCAGCGCGCGCCGCAGCGGAAGCGAAGCCAAAGACACACGCAGCCGCGCACAGCGCCAGGAATGCTGCCGCGTCCCGCGCGACCGGAATCCGACCCGAACACGGTGGCGCGTCAACAGCTGCGCGCAGATTTGCCGTGAGTCCTGCGTGCGTCATTTTTTTGGCTTCGCTTTCTTCTTCGGTGCGGCTGCGGGCTTGCTGTCTGTCGTGAACACGTCCGTGACCGTCGCACGAACGGAACCACGAGCCACGCGCGCTTCGATCTGTGCGCCCGGCGCGAGCGTAGACGCGTCAGTGACGACGTGCGCGCCAGAATCCGTGACGATCGCGTAGCCGCGCTCCAGCGTTGCCAGCGGGCTGACGGCATTGAGCGTGCGCATGGAACGTTCAAAGCGTTCGCGCGCGATCTGCAGTCGCAGTTGTATTGCGGCCGGGAGGCGGCGTCGAGCGACGTCCAGGCGTTGCTTCAGCGGTGCAATGCGACGCGCGGGGCTGCTGCGACCGAGGAGGGCTTCCGCGTTCGACAGGCGGACGCGCGCGCGTTCGAGCCGGGCACCGACTGCGCGCTGCAGGCGGGTCTCGAGCTCGTCGAGGCGTTGCGCATGCTGCTGCAGTCGTGCGCGCGGCGACAGTTGGTTGAGCGACCGTTCCCACTGCTGCAGCGTCTGTCGCAGCGACAGCAGCTTGCGGCGCACGGCCTGCGCCAGGTTGCGCTCGAGCGCGCCCAGCGCGCGCAGGTATTCGGCACTGTCGGGCACGCTGCGTTCGGCTGCGCCCGAGGGCGTCGGTGCGCGCTCGTCGGCAACGAAGTCGGCAATCGTGACGTCGGTTTCATGGCCCACGCCGCTGATCACCGGAATGCCGCACGCGTAGATCGCACGCGCCACGGATTCCTCGTTGAATGCCATCAGGTCCTCGAGCGAACCGCCGCCGCGGGCCAGGATCAGCACGTCGCACTCGCGCCGCGCATCGGCGAGCTGCAGCGCCTGGACGATTTCGCGCGGTGCGGCCTCACCCTGCACGGCGACCGGGTAGACGAGGACCGGCACGGCCGGAAAACGGCGCTTCAGGATATGCAGGATGTCGCGCAGCGCAGCGCCGGTCGGGGACGTGATCACGCCGATGCGACGGGGCAGGCTGGGTAGCGGCTTTTTCTGCGCGGCCTCGAACAGGCCCTCGGCCAGCAGCTTGCGCTTGAGTTCCTCGAACCGGCGGCGCAGCGCACCTTCGCCCGCCTCCTCGAGGTGATCGATGACGACCTGGAACTCGCCACGGGCCTCGTAGAGGCTCACGCGACCTCGTGCGAGCACCCTGGCGCCGTCCTTGACCGGGAAGCGCACCAGCATGCTGCGGTTGCGGAACATCGCGCAGCGGACCTGTGCCGACTCGTCCTTGAGCGAGAAATACCAGTGGCCCGAGGCAGGCCGCGCCAGGTTCGAGATCTCGCCTTCGAGCCAGACGGTGCCTAGCCCGCGCTCGAGCAGCATCCGGGCGGTCGCGTTCAGTTGCGAGATGGACAGGATCTCGCGCGCCGGGGCGGCCGGCGAGGGCGTTGCGTCGTCGTCGATCCAGGAATCGGCCATCGCGGCATCTTACCGGCCGGGGCGCGCCGGGACACACGGTGCAGGTGCGGTGGGGCGCTCGTTGGGTGTGGGCCGTCGTTGGCAGGCATCGCGGGTCCGGTCCTGCTGGGTCGCGGGCCGGGGCCGTCCGCCGCATGGACGCGGCGGCCGGAGCCCCCAGGGACGGGTTTACGGCGTCCCCGGCCGCGACCCGGCAGGACCGGGCACCGATGCGGGCAACCGTATGTGGCCGTCCATGCTGGCGAACCACCCGCTCAGAGCACTGGTTTTACGCAACGCGCCCCGAGCGGGTACAATGCCGCGCTTCCTTTCGCTCCGGGTCGCCCAATGCTGCGAATTCTCGAGGAAGCCCTCACCTTCGACGACGTCCTGCTCGTGCCGGCCTATTCCCAGGTCCTGCCGGCAGAGGTCAGCCTGTCCACGCAACTGACGCGCGGCATCAAGCTGAACCTGCCCGTCGTCTCGGCTGCCATGGACACCGTCACCGAGCACCGCCTCGCGATTTCCATCGCGCAGGAAGGCGGCATCGGCATCCTCCACAAGAACATGACCATCGAGTCGCAGGCGCGCGAAGTCGCGCGGGTGAAGCGCTTCGAGAGCGGCATCATCCACGACCCGATCACGGTGCGGCCCGAGCAGACCATCCGCGAGGTGCTCGAGCTCACGCGCTCCAAGAACATTTCCGGCGTGCCGGTCGTGCGCGACGGCAAGGCCGTCGGCATCGTCACCCACCGCGACTTGCGGTTCGAGACGCGCTACGACGCGCCGGTCTCGGCGGTGATGACGCCGCGCGAACGACTGATCACGGTGCTTGAAGGCGCCCCCAAGGAAGAAGTGCTGATGCTGCTGCACAAGCACCGCATCGAGAAGGTGCTCGTCATCGGCGACGACTTCCAGCTGAAGGGCATGATCACGGTCAAGGATTTCCAGAAGGCGACCGAGTTCCCGCGCGCCTGCAAGGACGAGCGTGGCGCACTGCGCGTTGGCGCGGCCGTCGGCACGGGCGCGGACACGCTCGATCGCGCGGCAGCCCTGCGTGAAAGCGGCGTCGACGTCATCGTCGTCGACACGGCCCACGGCCACAGCCGCGGCGTCATCGAGACGGTCAAGCGCATCAAGGCGAAGTGGCCGAACCAGCAGGTCATCGCCGGCAACATCGTCACGGCAGAAGCAGCCATGGCGCTGGTCGACGCCGGTGCGGACGCCGTCAAGGTCGGCATCGGTCCGGGCTCGATCTGCACCACGCGCATCGTCGCCGGCGTCGGCGTGCCGCAGGTCACGGCGGTGGCCAACGTGGCCGCGGCACTCGCCCCGCACGGCATACCGCTGATTGCCGACGGCGGCATCCGTTTCTCCGGTGACGTGGCCAAGGCCATCGTCGCGGGCGCGCACTGCGTGATGATGGGCGGGCTGTTCGCGGGCACCGAGGAATCGCCGGGCGAAGTCGAGCTGTACCAGGGCGCGTCGTACAAGTCGTATCGCGGCATGGGTTCGCTCGGTGCGATGGCCCAGTCGAACGGCTCGCGCGACCGCTACTTCCAGGACGCCTCCGCCGAAATCGAAAAGCTCGTGCCGGAAGGCGTCGAAGGCCGCGTGCCGTACAAGGGCAGCATCGTCGCGATCCTGCACCAGCTCGCGGGCGGCCTGCGCGCCGCAATGGGTTACACCGGCAGCGCCAACATCGACGAGATGCGCACGCAGCCCAAGTTCGTGCGCATCACCAACGCGGGCGTGCGCGAGAGCCACGTCCACGACGTGACCATCACCAAGGAAGCCCCGAATTACCGTGTCAGCTGAGCAAGCGTCGACGGCGGTGCGTCCGCCCGACATTCACGCGCACCGCATCCTGATCCTCGATTTCGGGGCCCAGTACACCCAGTTGATCGCGCGACGCGTCCGCGAAAGCGGCGTCTACTGCGAGATCCATCCCTGGGACATGAGCGACGCCGACGTGCGCGCGTTCGGTGCGCGCGGCATCATCCTCTCCGGCGGTCCCGAATCCGTCACCGACGCGCAGCCGCCCAAGGCGCCACTGGCCGTGTTCGAGGCGGGCGTGCCCGTGCTCGGCATCTGCTACGGCATGCAGACGATGGCGCAGCAGCTCGGCGGCCGCGTCACTGGCTCCGATCACCGCGAGTTCGGCTACGCGCAGGTCACCGTGACCGCGCCGTGCCGCCTGTTCAACGAACTGGCCGATCACCGCGACCGCCAAGGCCGCGCCGTGCTCGACGTCTGGATGAGCCACGGCGACCGCGTCGAAGAGATCCCGGCCGGCTTCGTGCCCGTGGGTTCCTCGGCGAACGCGCCGCTCGCGGCCATGGCCGACGAAGCGCGTGGCTACTACGCGGTCCAGTTCCACCCGGAAGTGACCCACACCCTGCAGGGCGGGCGGATGCTCGAGCGCTTCGTGCGCGAAATCTGCGCGTGCGAGGCGCGCTGGGAGCCGGGCAACATCATCGCCGACGCGGTCGCTCGCGTGCGCGAGCAGGTGGGGAACGACACGGTGCTGCTGGGCCTGTCCGGCGGCGTCGATTCATCGGTCGTGGCGGCGCTGCTGCATCGCGCGATCGGCGACCAGCTCGTCTGCGTATTCGTCGACCATGGCCTGCTGCGCGCCGACGAAGGCGACCAGGTCATGAAGATGCTCGGCGAGAACATGGGTGTGAAGATCATCCGCGTCAACGCCGAGGAGCGCTTCCTCGAAGCGCTGCGCGGAGAGGCCGACCCGGAGCGCAAGCGCAAGATCATCGGCCGGATGTTCATCGAGGTGTTCGACGAGGAGTCGAACAAGCTCGAGGGCGTGCGCTGGCTCGCACAGGGCACGATCTATCCCGACGTGATCGAATCCGCGGGCGCGAAGACGGGCAAGGCCCACGTGATCAAGTCGCACCACAACGTGGGCGGCCTGCCCGAGCACATGAAGCTCAAGCTGGTCGAGCCGCTGCGCGAGCTGTTCAAGGACGAGGTGCGGCGCCTCGGCCTCGAGCTCGGCCTGCCGCGCTCGATGGTGTTCCGCCATCCGTTCCCGGGTCCGGGCCTCGGCGTGCGCATCCTCGGCGAAGTGTCGAAGCAGTATGCCGACCTGCTGCGCAAGGCCGACAAGATCTTCATCGACGAGCTGCACGCGCACGGTCTCTACGACGTGACCAGCCAGGCATTCGCAGTGTTCCTGCCGGTGCGTTCGGTCGCCGTGATGGGTGACGGTCGCCGTTACGATTACGTGATCGCGTTGCGCGCGGTCGAGACGGTCGACTTCATGACGGCCCGCTGGGCACGCCTGCCCTACGAATTCCTCGAGCTCTGCTCGCGCCGCATCATCAACGAGGTGGCCGGCATCTCGCGGGTCACCTACGACATCTCGAGCAAGCCACCCGCGACGATCGAGTGGGAGTGAGCCTGCCGGCTGGATCCCGGACGTCGATGGACACCCCAGACCAGGTATTCATGCGTCGCGCCATCGAGCTGGCGCGACAGGCGGAAGCGGCTGGCGAAGTGCCCGTCGGCGCGCTGATCGTGCGCGATGGCGAGGTGATCGCCGAAGGATTCAACCGTCCGATCACCACGCACGATCCTACGGCGCACGCGGAGATGATTGCGTTGCGCGCAGCTGCCGCCCGCAGCGACAGTTACCGGCTGCTGGGCACGACGCTGTACGTCACGCTGGAGCCGTGCGCGATGTGTGCCGGCGCGATGGTGCACGCGCGCGTGCAGCGACTCGTTTACGCCGCCACCGATCCGCGTGCAGGTGCGGCCGGCAGCGTATTCAATGTCGTGCAGAACCCCGCGCTCAATCACCGGCTGGACGTCGACGCGGGCGTGCTCGGTGAAGAATGCGGATCGTTGCTGCGAAATTTCTTCGTCGCGCGCCGCAATCCGCCGGCGGGCTAGCGTCCGCGCACGCCGTTCGACGTCAGTTCGGGTTCGGGCGGCGCATCATCCGCAGTCATCGACGTGCCTGCAACCTGCAGGATGTTCAGGTAGGCCTGCACGTTGTCGACGTAACGCACGGGTTCCCAACCGCGGGCGTAGCCGCGCTTCGTGCGCGTGTACCAGCGCTCCTGGCTCAGCAGCGGCAGGAACTCACGCACGTCGTCCCACCGGTCGGGATTGCGTCCGGCCTGCTGCGCAAGGACGCGCGCGTCCTCCAGGTGACCGAGTCCCACGTTGTAGGCGGCCACTGCGAACCACGTGCGGTCGGGCTCGGGAATACGCCGCGGCATCTCGCGCAACAACAGCGCCAGGTATTTCGCCGCGCCAAATATGCTCGAACGTGGATCGCGCCGGTCGCCCGCACGCATGCGCGTCGCCGTGTCTTCCGTGAGCTGCATGAGGCCGCGCACGCCGGTGAATGAGACCGCGTGGGGATCCCACTTCGATTCCTGGTAACCCATCGCCGCGAGCAACCGCCAGTCCAGCGTGTGCTGCTGCGCGGCTTCCTGGAACCATGCGGCATATTGCGGCAACCGGCTTTGCAGGTGCTCCATGAAGTTGCGCGAGAAGAGGTAGTCGAACCGCTCGTCCTCGCCGTAGTAGCGGTCGAGCAGGGCGGTAATCACGCCTTCGTGCCGCGCGAGGACGAAGTACGCATTCACCCGGTCGAGCAGGCTGGAGTCATCGCCTCCGGTGCTCACGACCCAGGTCAGGGCGCGTTCGGGCGAGAGGTCGAGCGCGATCGCGAGTTCGGGGTGCACCGAACGATTCAGCGCGAACTCGGTCGAGGAGGCCAGGGTGTACTGCACCTTGCCCTGCGACACGTCGGCCAGGATTTCCTCGGTGTCGGTGTCGTCGCGTTCGACCCACGCGAGGTCCGGGTATTTCAGCCGGAGGTCCTCCAGCGTCCGCTGATGCGCGCTGGATGCCGCAACCTCGATCTGTCCACGACCGGCGTCGGCGATGGTGGCTGGCCGGGCCGAGCGGCGCCGGTACACGAGGTGTTCCCGGACGCGCTGGTACCCCGGGCCGAACTGCACTCCGCTCGGCAGGGCGATACCGGTGGAGAGCCCTGCAGCCGCGATATGGGCCCGGCCCGCGGCCACTTCCTCGATCGCGGCGTCGCGTGTCCGGACCGTGTAGAGGCGCAGGGGAACACCGAGATGCTCTGCAAACTGGCTGGCCAGGTCGTAGGCGGGGCCTTCCGGGCCATGGCTGCCGAGGTAGTAGGCGTCCGGGCTGTTGCGGGTGACCACCCGGAGCTCGCCGTCGGCCAGGATCCGCTGCAACAGCGGGGGCGGCTCGGCACAGGTGGCCAGCAGCAGGATCGACAGCAGGGCGAGTAATACTTTCATGGGGTTAGGGCTGGCCGGCCCGGCCCATTGTGCCTACCGGCGCGGCGCGGCGCGCGGGTGGTGCTGCGCCGCGGCCTGCTATAGAATTCGCGGCCCTCGTGGAGAGGTACCGAAGCGGTCATAACGGCGCCGACTCGAAATCGGATGGGGGTTTAATAGCCCCACGTGGGTTCGAATCCCACCCTCTCCGCCAGACACGACGACGCCCCCGCAAGGGGGCGTTTTCGTTTCTGGTCCGAGAGGTGGCCTGAGAACACGCACGACGTTGGTTAGACTGCCCGTCAGGCTTCGTCCAGGTCACCCGGCCGCAACCGGTAGCCGATGCCTGCTTCAGTCACCAGGAACTGCGGGCGCCGCGGGTCAGGTTCGAGCTTGTCGCGCAGCCCCTTGACGCACACCCGCAGCGCGCCGGAGTCCCCGACACGGTCCGGTCCCCAGACCTCGCGCAGTAGTTGCCGCGAGGTGACGATCATCCCGGCCTGGCGCGCGAGGCAATCAATGACGCGGTATTCCAACGGAGTCAGGTGGATCGTGCCGGCGGGGCCGATCGCGGCGCGACGGGTCAGGTCGATCTGTGTCCGACCGAGCGATAGCACCGGCAGGGCATCCGCGCCGCGAGACGATCTGCGCAGTCCTGCGCGTACTCGTGCCAGCAGTTCGACCGCGCTGAATGGCTTGGTCACGTAGTCGTCAGCACCTGCGTCCAGCGCCGCGACCTTCTGGGATTCCATCGTGCGCGCCGACAGCACGACGATTGGCACGGGTGACCAGGCTCGGACGCGACGAATCAGGGCTATGCCGTCGTCGTCTGGCAGGCCAAGGTCGACCAGCAGCAGGTCAGGCTTGTGCGTGCGCGCCTCGATCTCGCCGCGTTCCGCGTTGCCTGCCTCGATGACCCGGTAGTTCTCCGCCTCGAGCAGGACGCGCAGCACCGCGCGGATGCCGGGTTCGTCCTCGATGACCAGGACCAGGTGCATCGCCTGCGTCATGGCTCCGTCACCGCGACAGGCAGTGTGAACTCGAACCTGGCGCCGCCGTGCGAGCCATGCCCTGCCATGATTTCACCGCCGTGGGCGCCCACGATGGCACTGCAGATGGCGAGGCCGAGACCGGCGCCGACGACAGGACTTTCCTCGCGACCGCGCTGAAACTTCTCGAACAGTAACCGTGGATCACCCGGTGGCAGTCCTGGACCTTCATCCTCGACCACTACGCGTACCATTGGGGCGTCTGCCACGGCAGCGATGCGGATGCGCGTGCCCGCCGGCGTGTACTTCGCCGCATTGTCGAGCAGATTGGCCAGCACCTGCGACACGAGGACCGGGTCGACGCGCACGGCAGGCAGGTCGTCAGGCAAGTCGATTGCGATCGGATGATGCTGCAGCCGCGGCTCCAGGCGATGCAGGGCCGTCCCGACGAGGTCCTCGACGGAGTGCGTGTCGCACCGCAGTTCGACACGACCCGATTCGAGACGCATCAGGTCCAGCACATTGGAGATCAGGTTTGACATCTCCTGCGCCTGTTCCTCTATCGACAGCGCGAGGGATCGCTGCGCCACCGGCTCCAGCGTCGCGCCGTGGCGGGCCAGCGTGCTGGCCGCACCCGCAATCACCGACAGTGGCGTGCGCAGGTCGTGCGAGATCGACGCGAGCAGCGTGTTGCGCAGGCTCTCGCTCTCCGCCGCGATACGCGACGTCGCCGCCTCTTCGCCCAGGGCCGCTCGCTCCCAGGCCAGCGCAATCTGTCCGGCGAACGTCTCGAGCAGATGCCGCTGCTCTGGCAACAGGACCCGCCGCCGGTTCGTCGGTTGCACTCCGAGCACGCCCAGGGCGCCCCGCGCGCCGCTCAAGGGCAGGTAAACGCCGGCGGCGCCTGGCAGCGTGTCGGTGCCGAGGCCAGCACGCTGGCCATGATCAAAGACCCACTGCGCGACTGAGAGGTCCGCGCCACGGAACGAGCCCTCGACGGAACTGCCGGCCGGATACCGCAGGTGCCCGGACGAATCGGGCGTGAGCACGACGGCGCTCGCATCGAAGACTTCGGCGACGTGCCGCACCGCCACGCGTGCCATGTTGTCGCTGCCGCGAGTTCCGGCCAGCTCGCGGCTCATCGCATACAGCAGTGCCGTGCGTCGCTCACGCGCGCCAGCGACGCGGTTCTGCTGCCGCACGTTGGCCATCAGGTTGCCGATGGTAAGCGTCACTGCGAGCATGACGAGGAACGTGAACACATACTCCGCGTCGCTCACCTGGAACGTCAGCCGAGGCGGCACGAAGAAAAAGTCGAAGGCCGCGACGCTGGCGATGGCGGTCAGGGTCCCGGGTCCGCGACCCAGTCGGAGACCCGCGATCGTCGCGCCCAGCACGTAGATCATGGCGACGTTGGTTTCGGAAAACGCCGGGTCCAACAGGAAGGCGATGCCAGTGCAGACTGCAGTGATCGTCGCTGCCCAACCGTAGCGTGACCAGGACACTTCGCGCGGCAGGTCCAGGTGTGGCTTGGCCCGCCCCGCTGCCCCTTCGCCCTGGCGTGCGACCACCAGCACGTCAAAGTCTTGCGCGCGCTTCACGAGTTCCGTTGCTGTCGAGGGCCGCAGCAGCGCCAGCCAGCCGCGCCGCTTCGGCTCGCCGACCAGCACGCGTGTCGCACCGCGCGTGTGCGCGTATTCCATCAGCGCGGTGGCGGCCGTCGTGCCGTCGAGCGTCACGGTGCCCGCGCCGAGCGATTCCGCCAGGCGCAGGATGTCGACGCGACGGTCGCGCTCCGCGTCCGACAGGCGCAGCAGCGCGGGCGTCTCCACGTACACGGCTGTCCACTCCGCGTCGAGCGCGTCGGCGATCCGCTTGCCGGTGCGCACGAGCTGCTCTGCCTGCGCGTCGGGACCGATGGCGACCAGCAGACGGTCGCGGGCCAGGTAGGCGCGCGATGGCGAGCCCGCCAGGCCCTGCGCGCGTGCCGCCGCATCGACACGGTCCGCCGTCCGGCGCAGCGCGAGTTCGCGCAGCGCCATCAGGTTCGGCTTGCGGAAGAAGCGCTCGACCGCCGTGCCGACCTGGTCGGACACGTAGACCTTGCCCTGCTGCAGGCGCTGCAGCAGGTCGTCCGGCGGCAGGTCGATCAACTCGATTTCGTCGGCCTCGTCGAGCACGTGGTCCGGGATCGTCTCGCGCTGGCGGACGCCCGTGATCTGCGCGATCAGGTCGTTGAGGCTTTCGAGGTGCTGGACGTTGAGCGTCGTCCAGACGTTGATGCCGGCGTCACAGAGTTCTGCAATGTCCTGCCAGCGCTTGGCGTGCCGCGGCGGTGGTTCGCCGTCGACCACGTTCGAGTGCGCCAGTTCATCGACCAGCAGGATCTCGGGGTGACGCTGCAATGCGGCGTCGAGGTTGAATTCCTGGCGCACCATGCCGCGATAGCGGACCGCCTGCAGCGGCAAGCTTGCCAGCGTCTCGAGCATTCGCTCGGTCTCGCGACGGCCGTGCGGCTCGACGTAACCGACCACGACGTCGGTCCCCGCCGCCTTGGCCGCGAGCGCCGCCTCGAGCATCGCATAGGTCTTGCCGACCCCCGCCGAAGCCCCGAAGAAGACTCGCAAGCGTCCGCGGCGCGCCCGTGCTTCCTCGGCCTGTACCTGCGCGAGGAGTCTGTCGGGATCCGGGCGGTCGTCGCTCATGCGTCGATTATCGCCCTGCGTCGAGCGCAAGGTTCAATTCGAGCACGTTCACCCGCGGCTCACCGAGGACGCCCAGCATTCGCCCCTCGGTGGCGGCGCGGACCTGCTCGAGGACTTTTGCTTCCGGCAGGCCGCGCTCGCGGGCCACGCGCGGCACTTGGTATTCGGCGGCGGCGATGGAGATCTGCGGGTCAAGACCGCTGGCTGAGGCCGTCACGAGATCCACCGGCACGGGCCGGGCGTTGCCCGGATCGACCGCGCGCAGCGCGGCAACGCGGCTCGCGACGGCAGCCAGCAACGCCGGGTTGAGGGGACCCTGGTTCGACCCGGACGACACGGCGCCGTTGTTCGGTGCCGGGCCCGTGGCCGACGGACGGCTCCAGAAGTACCGAGGTGACGAGAATGACTGGCCGATCAGGCGCGAGCCGACCAGCTTGCCGTCCACCTTGATGAGGCTGCCGCCGGCCTGCGAGGGAAACGCCACTGCGGCGACCAGCGTCACCAGTCCTGGATAGACGACGCCCGTCACCACCGTCAGCAGCAGGAACAGGATCGTCGCGATACGAAGTTCACGGATCATTGGTGTGTCCTCAAACCCAGCCGGTAGCCGCCAGCAGTACGTCGATCGCCTTGATGCCGATGAACGGCACCACCAGTCCGCCCAGTCCGAAGACGAGCAGGTTGCGGCGCAATAAGTGCGCGGCCGACGCGGCGCGGGTCTTTACGCCGCGCAATGCGAGCGGAACCAGCACCACGATGATCAGCGCATTGAAGATTACGGCCGCGAGAATGGCGCTCTCCGGACTCGCCAGGCGCATCAGGTTGAGCGCGTCGAGCTGCGGATACGTCGTCGCAAACGCGGCCGGGATGATGGCGAAGTACTTGGCCACGTCGTTCGCGATCGAGAACGTCGTGAGCGCGCCGCGGGTCACCAGCAACTGCTTGCCGACGTCCACCACCTCGATCAGCTTGGTGGGATTCGAGTCGAGGTCCACCATGTTGCCGGCTTCTTTCGCCGCCTGCGTGCCCGTGTTCATGGCCACTGCGACGTCCGCCTGGGCCAGGGCCGGTGCGTCATTGGTGCCGTCGCCGCACATCGCGACCAGGTGACCTTCGCCTTGGTAACGCCGGATCAAGGCGAGCTTTGTCTCCGGGGTAGCTTCGGCGAGAAAGTCGTCGACGCCCGCTTCCGCCGCGATCGCGGCCGCGGTCAGCCGGTTGTCACCGGTGACCATGACGGTCTTGATGCCCATCTGCCGCAGTTCGGCGAAGCGCTCGCGAATGCCGCCCTTGACGATGTCGCGCAGTTCGATCACGCCGAGCACGCGCTTGCCGTCGGCGACCACGAGCGGCGTCGCCCCGCCGCGCGCCACGGACTCGACCTGCTGCGTGACCGCGACCGGCCACGCACCGCCTTCCGCCTCGACGAATCTGCGCACTGCATCGGCCGCGCCCTTGCGCAACCTGCGCCCTTCCAGGTCCACGCCGCTCATGCGGGTCTGGGCCGAGAACTTGTGGAACTCGTGCGTCGTTCCGGCCAGGTCGCGTCCGCGAAGCTGGAACCGTTGCTTGGCCAGCACGACGATGGAACGGCCCTCCGGCGTCTCGTCCGCGAGCGAGGCGAGTTGCGCCGCGTCGGCCAGGTCCTGTTCCTTCACGGCCGGGGCAGCATGGAAGGCCGCTGCCTGCCGGTCGCCGAGCGTGATCGTGCCGGTCTTGTCGAGCAGCAGCACGTCGACGTCGCCGGCTGCCTCCACCGCACGGCCGGACGTCGCAATCACGTTGGAGCGCACCATTCGGTCCATGCCCGCGATGCCGATCGCGGACAGCAGGCCGCCGATGGTCGTGGGGATCAGGCAGACCAGCAGCGCGACGAGCACCACCGCGGTGACGGCCGTGCCGACACCCGAACTTGCCACCGCAAATTTTGCAAATGGCGCCAACGTGACGGTGGCGAGCAGGAACACCAGCGTCAGGAACGAGAGCAGGATCGACAAGGCGATCTCATTCGGCGTCTTGCCGCGCTTGGCGCCCTCCACCATCGCGATCATGCGGTCGAGGAACGCCTCGCCCGGGTTGCTGGTGACACGCACCACCAGCCAGTCGGACAGCACGCGCGTGCCGCCTGTCACCGAGCAGAAATCCCCGCCCGATTCACGCAGCACGGGCGCCGATTCGCCGGTGATGGCGCTTTCGTCCACCGACGCCACGCCGTCGATGACCTCGCCGTCCGCCGGAATGACATCCAGGGTTTCGACCAGCACGACGTCGTCACGCCGCAGCGAGGAGGCCTGGACGAGAGTGTGGCCATCCTCCGGGCGCCGACCCTTGAGCTTCTTCGCCTGCACCTCCTTGCGCGTGGAACGCAGCGCCGCCGCCTGGGCCTTGCCGCGACCTTCAGCCACGGCCTCGGCAAAGTTCGCGAACAGGACCGTCAGCCACAACCACGCGGCGATCGTCAGCACGAACGCGGGGTGCCCGGCGTTCGGCGCCAGCCCGAGCGCTGCAGCGACGCCAAGCGCAGTGGTGAAGAGGCTGCCCACGAAGACCACGAACATCACCGGGTTGCGGACCTGCACGCGCGGGTCGAGCTTGGCGAAGGAATCGCGGATCCCCTGCAGGACAATGGGTCGGCTCAGGGCGGTCGTGCCTGCATGTGTCGCAGTCATCTCAATGGCTCCCATAAAGCTGGAGGTGTTCCACGATCGGCCCGAGCGCGAGCGCGGGCAGGAAGGTGAGTGCGCCGACCAGCAGCACAGTGGTCACCAGCAAGGTGACGAAAAGCGGCGTGTGCGTGGGCAGCGTGCCCGCCGTGATGGCCGTCGCACGCTTGGCCGCCAGGCTGCCGGCGATGGCCAGCACTGGAATCATCAGCCAGTAGCGCGACACCCACATCGCGATGCCGAGTGCGAAATTGAAGAAGGGCGTGTTGGCCGAGAGCCCGGCGAAGGCACTGCCGTTGTTGTTGCCGGCGGATGAGAAGGCGTACAGGATTTCCGAGAAGCCGTGCACGCCGGGATTGGCGACGCTCGCGGTGGCCGCCGGCACCATGACTGCCACGGCGGTGCCCAGCAGGACGGCCAGGCACGGCACGAGCAGCACGATCGCCGCCATCTTGACCTCGTAGGCCTCGATCTTCTTGCCGAGATACTCGGGCGTGCGCCCGACCATCAACCCGGCGATGAACACCGCAATGACGGCAAACATCAACATGCCGTAAAGCCCGCTGCCAACGCCGCCGAAGACGACTTCTCCGAGCTGCATGAGCCACATCGGCACCAACCCGCCGAGCGGCGTGAACGAATCGTGCATGGCGTTGACGGACCCGTTCGATGCGGCAGTCGTGGCCGTCGCCCACAGCGCGGAGTTGGCGATGCCGAAACGCGTCTCCTTGCCCTCCATGTTGCCGCCGGACTGGGTCGTCGAGGCCGCCTGGTCGACACCGAGTGCATCGAAGCGAGGATTGCCCGCTTGCTCGGCCGCGAAGGCGCCGACCAGCAAGGGCACGAAGATCACCAGCATGGCTGCCAGCAAGGCCCAGCCCTGCCGCTTGTCGTTGACCATGCTGCCGAACGTGTAGCAGAGGGCGGCCGGGATCAGCAGGATGGCCAGCATCTCGAGGAAATTCGACAAGGGCGTCGGATTCTCGAACGGGTGCGCCGAGTTGACGTTAAAGAACCCGCCACCGTTGGTGCCGAGCTGCTTGATCGCCACCTGGCTCGCGGCAGGACCGAGCGGCAGTGTCTGCTTGGTAACGGTCTGGTCCTGCATGACCGCCGCACCGGACGCATCCAGCTGTGGCGTGCCGTCGGCGTTGGTCGCCGGCACCTGGATGACCATGGGTTCGACAAGGGTCGCCTGCTGGTACGGCGCGAAGGACTGCACGACGCCCTGCGTCGCGAGCACGACGGCCAGGATCAAGGACAGAGGCAGCAGCACATACAGGGTGCTGCGCGTGAAATCGACCCAGAAGTTGCCGATCCTGCTGGTCTCGCGACGGGTGAAGCCGCGGACCAGCGCGATCAGCACGGCGATGCCGGAAGCTGCCGACAGAAAGTTCTGCACGGCCAGGCCGAGCATCTGCGTCAGGTAGCTCATGGTCGCCTCGCCGGCGTAACCCTGCCAGTTCGTGTTGGTGGCGAAACTGATCGCCGTGTTGAACGATGAGTCGGGCGAAACAGCGCCCAGCCCCAGTGGGTTGAGGGGCAGCACGTGTTGCAGGCGCTGCAATGCATACACGGCGATGAAACCCAGCAGGTTCACCAGCAGCGCGCCGAACGCGTAGCGCTTCCAGTCCGATTCATGCGCTGGATCGACGCCGGACACGCCGTAGATCAGCCGCTCGACGGGTCCGAGCAGCGGCGACATGAACGTGCGCTCGCCCTGGAAGACAGCCGCCATGTAGGCGCCGAGCGGCTTCACCAGAGCCACGAGCACCACGACATACAGCGCCAGCTGCAGCAGCCCCTGGCCGGTCATTGGAATTTCTCCGGGTAGAGGAGTGCGACCACGAGGTAGACGAACAGTCCGACGGCCAGCAGCAAGCCGATCGCGTCCACGGGAGTCATGACTGCCCCCGCAACCGGCCACACAGCCGGAACAAGCCCCAGGTGGTGACGCACAAAGCCAGCGTCACCAGCAGAACGATGATTTCCATGACCTGACCTCCACTTCTTGTGGAGGCAAGCCTAGGTGGTCGGGTGTTAAGGCGGCGTTAGAAAATCGGCTTGCGGTCAGTGACCACCCGCCGATCCGGGTCGATGGCGAACCAGCACGCCGCCGCGACGAACGCGAACACGGCGCCGATCACGAACGTCGCATCCCAGTTGCCGGCGCCCGAAAGCGCGCCGACGATCGGGGCCGACACGATGCCGGCGAAGTTGCCGCCCGTGTTGAGAACACCCGTCGCGGCACCCGTGTCCGAGCGTGCAACACGCATCGTCGCGGCCCAGTACGCGCCTTCGTTGAGTTCGATCATGAAGAACGTCGCCATCAGCGCGAGGACGGCCGCGTACGGCGCCGAAACGCTGATCGCGACCAGCAGCAGCAATCCGGCGAGCGGCATCGAGACCATCGGCACCAGCCGGTAGCCCCAGCGATAGCCGATCCGCGTCGCCAAGCCGTCGGACAGGTAACCGCCGACGCCTGCGCCGATGCCCGCGCCGATCCAGGGCAGCATGCCCGCGAAGCCGCTCTCCAGGCCGGTGAAGCTGCGCTCCTGCACCAGGTAAAGGAACGACCACGTGCCGAGCAGGTAGAAGACGTAGTTGAGGCAGAAGTACGAGAACGTCAGCAGCTGCACGTCGCGCTGGATGAGGATCTGCCGCATGCGAGCCAGCGTCATGGGCGGCCGGCTTCGCCATGTCGCTTTCTTCGAGATCGGCGAGCTCCGCCGCGGTGACCTTCGGGTGTTCCTTCGGCGTGTCGCGTCCGTACCAGGCCCAGGCCGCTGTGAGCAGCACGGCCGGCAGGGCGATCCACAGCAGCGCGCCCTGCCAGCCGTAGTGCCCGGTGAGAATCACGATGAAGGGCGCAGTCATCGCGCCGCCGATGTTCATGCGCAAGCGAGATGGTGCCGTTGGTCACGGCCCACTGGCGCTGCGGAAACCAGGTCTGCGACACGGCCGCGACCATCGGAAACACGGGTCCCTGCGAAAAGCCGAGGAGGCCCTGTGCCGCGAGCAGCGCGATGAACAGTGCGGTGCCGGCGAGCACGACCGGCGCGAGCGGAGTCGCGATGGTGGCGACCAGTCCGACGAGGCCGACGACCGTGTACGTGATGCGCGCGCCGTACCGCTGGCCCAGGATGCCTCCAGGCAACTGCGCGAGCGCGTAGCACGTGGCGAACGCGGCATTGAGCCAGCCGATCTGCATCTGCGAGAGATGCAGGTCCGGCATGATGTTCTGGGCCGCGACGCCCAGGCTCGTGCGCTGCACGTACGACAGCATCGCGAAGCCGCACAGGAACAGGAAAATGGTCCAGCGAACCTTCAAGCGTCACCTCCGCGAATGCGCGGCGTCAGCCACGCAGTTTCGAACCCGTCGGATCGTAGGGCGGCGCGCGCAGGATCCGGGCCGCCCGCGGTTTGCCCAGAATCGTGACGGACAGCGGGTCGGTCGTTACGCACCATTCGGTGTCGAGATAGGCCAGCGCGAGGCTCTGCCGCACGTGGTGACCGTAAGCCCCGGAGGTGACGTAGCCGATGCGTTTGTTGCCGTGATGGATCGGTTCATAGCCCGTGGCGTCCGCTTCAGGGGATTCAACCTGCAGCAGCACTAGTTTCATCGCGGGCCCTGCGGCTTGGGCCGCCAGGAATGCATCACGCCCGATGAAATCGCCCTTGCCCGCGGCAACGAAGCGCTCGAGGCCCGCCATCGCCGGCGTGCAGGACGTGGAGAACTCGAGCGACCAGACGCCGTAGCCCTTCTCGAGCCGCAGGCTGTCCTGCGCGCGCATGCCGATCGGCCGCATTCCGACGGGCGTGCCGGCTGCCATCAGTGCTTGCCAGAGTGCGTGCTGTTGCGCAGCGCGAACGTTGATTTCGTAACCGAGCTCGCCGGTGAGCGAGAGGCGCGCCACCACCGCGGACGTCGGTCCGACTTCGAGGCGGGCGCAACCCATGAAAGGAATGCCGCGGTCGGAAACGTCGCTGCGGGTGAGCGATGCGAGGATCTCGCGCGACCGGGGTCCCGACAGCGAGAAGCCGAGCCAGCTCTCCGAGAGATTCTCGATCTCGACGCCCGAGGCAGGCAGGTGATCGTGGAACCAGCGCAGGTGCCACTCCTGCAGGTAGTACGAACCGACGAGCCAGTAGCGATCCTCGTCGAGCCTCGTCACGGTGAGATCGCCCATCAGCCGGCCCGCGGGGTTCAGCATCGGTGCGAGACGGATGCGGCCCACGGCGGGCAGGCGTGAGGCGACGAGGTGGTCGAGCCATTTTCCCGCGCCGGGTCCGCGCACTTCGTAGCGCGCATAAACGCCGGTATCCAGCAGTCCCGCCGCAGTTCGTGTCGCCGCGACTTCGGCGGCAACGAACCGCTCAGCCGCGGACCGTCGCAGCGTCGGAGGTTCGACGAAATCCGGCTCACCCGTCGCGAAATACTGCGGCGACTCCATGCCCCAGACCACGCCGAAGCGCGCCCCCAGTGCCTGCTGCGCGGCATAGCCAGGCGTCGTCTTGAGCGGTCGTCCTGCGGGCAGTTCTTCGTTGGGGTAGGCGATGACGAAGCGTCGCGCGTAGAACTGCGCCGTCGTGTCGCGCAGGTAACGGTCGTCGGCTGCGAACTTGCCGTAGCGCGCGACGTCCATGCCGAAGATGTCCGTGCCCGGATCGCCCTCGACCATCCATTCCGACAGCACCTTGCCGATCGCGCCGCCCTGCGAAAAGCCTCCCATGCAGCCGCACGCCGCCCAGAAATTGCGCAAGCCCGGGACGGGGCCGACGAGCGGATTGCCATCGGGCGTGAACGTGAACGCGCCGTTGACCCACTTGCGGATGCCTGCGCGCTGCAGCGACGGAAAGCGCGCGAACCCGATCAGCAACTCGGGGCTGATGCGATCGATGTCCTCGGGCAGCAGTTCCATGCCGTAGTCCCACTCGGCGCCCTCGGTCTTCCAGTGCCGCGGGTTGCGTTCGTACACGCCGAGGATCACGCCCTTGCGCTCCTGCTGCAGGTACGTGAAGCCCTCGAGGTCCGTCACGCACGGCATCTCGTCCGCACGCGCCAGCAACTCCGGCAGGTCCTCGGTGATGAGGTAGTGGTGCTGCATCGGCGTGAGCGGCAGGTCCACGCCCACCATGCGGCCGACACGACGTGCCCATAACCCGCCGGCATTGACCACGTGCTGCGCGACGATCGTTCCCTGTTCGGTCTCGACGAGCCAACCATCGGCGTGGGGCTGCAGTCCCGTTACGCGGTTGCGCAGGATCACGTCCGCGCCGCGCTTGCGCGCAGCGATGGCGAAGGCGTGCGTCGTGCCGTGCGGATCCACTGCGCCTTCGTGCGGGTCGAACAGGCCGCCGAGCAGCCCATTGGGATCAACGATCGGGCACTCGGTCGACGATCTCTTCGGCGTGTCGCCAGTCGCGCTTCGATACCGAGCGTCTGGTAAACGGCGAACTCCGACTGCAGCCATTCCCAGCGCTCGGGCGTCGTCGCGATGCTGTAGCCGCCGGGCATGTGCATGCCGACGCTCTGGCCGCTCTCGGCCTCGATTTCGCGGTACAGCTTGATCGTGTACGCCTGCAGCGCAGCGATGTGCGGGTCGTCGTTGATGGCGTGGAAACCGGCGGCGGCGTGCCAGGTGGATCCGGCCGTCAGTTCTGCGCGCTCGATCAGGGCGATGTCGCCCCAGCCCTTGCGAGTGAGGTGATAGAGGACGCTGGCACCGACGATGCCGCCGCCGATCACGACGACGCGATAGTGACTCTTCATCGCCTGCTATTCCTCGTCGAGGCTGTCCGACAGTACGGCGCGGCGCTCGCGCATGAATTGCTGCAGGGCCTCGTCGATGGCGGGATCGAGACCCGGATCTTCGTAGTCGGCGAGCATGCGCTTCCAGACCACGTTCGCACGCTGTTCGGCGTTCAGGCTGCCTTCGCTCGACCACTGCTCGTACGAGGAGTAGTCGGCGATGGTCGACTGGTGAAAAGCCGCTTCGAAGTTCTCCTGCGTATGCGCGCAACCGAGAAAGTGTCCACCCGGACCGACTTCGCGGATGGCGTCGAGCGCCTGGCCGCGCGGGCTCACGTCCATGCCGCCTGCCAGGGCCTGCATCATCGCGAGCTGATCGACGTCCATGACGAATTTCTCGTACCCCGCGACCAGTCCGCCTTCGAGCCACCCGGCCGCGTGCGTGACGAGGTTGACGCCCGCGAGCAGGGTGGGCAACAGCGTGTGCGCGCTTTCGTAGGCCGCCTGCGCGTCAGCGACCTTCGACGAGCAGAGCGAGCCACCGCTGCGACAAGGCACGCCGAGCCGTCGCGCCAGCTGCGCCGTGGCAAAGATCATCTGGGTGGCTTCCGCCGTGCCGAAGGTCGGCGCGCCGGTGCGCATCGAGATGGCGCCGACGAACGAGCCCATGATCACCGGAGCGCCCGGCCGTACGAGTTGCGTCAGCGCCATGCCGGCCAGCGTCTCGGCCAGGAGTTCGGCCATGCAACCCGCCGTAGTGCACCGGTCCCATCGCGCCGGCGAGCACGGCGGGCACGATGATCGTGCCCTGGTTGCGCGACGCGAAGGCGCGCAGCGCGCCGAGCATGCGGCCGTCGAAGGTCAGTGGCGAGTTCGAATTGATGTTGCCGAGCAGGACGCAGTTGGCGTCGACGAAGTCCTGTCCGAACAGGATGCCGGCCATGCGCACGGCGTCCGCAGCATGGCCCGGCGTCTCGGGCGTGCCCTCGCAGCCCTGGTCGCTGTAACGGAAGAATGCGTACTGGACGTCGAGATGGCGCTTGCCTTCGGGTACGTCCATCGGCTCGACCATGCAGCCGCCGGAAAAATGGATCGCAGGCGCGACGTGGGCGAGCTTGATGAAGTTGTGCAGGTCCGCGAGCGTGCCGTAGCGGCGGCCGCCGTCGAGGTCCGTCACGAAGGGCGGCCCGCCGACCGGCGAGAAGACCGTCGCGTCCCCGCCGAAGCGCACGCTGCGCGCCGGGTTCCTCGCGTGCAGCGTGAACTCGCGTGGAGCCGTGCGCAGCAGCTGGCGGGCGAGGCCGCGAGGAATCCGGACGCGTTCGCCGTGCACGTCGGCCCCTGCCTCGCGCCACAGCCGCAGCGATTCCGCGTCGCGCCGGAACTCGATGCCGATCTCTTCGAGGATCGTCTCGGCATTGGCCTCGATGATCTCCACGGCCTCGCTGTTCAGCAGCTCGACGGTGGGAATGCGGCGGCGGATGTACGGGAGCTTCTCGGCCACGCGGTGCGAACGCGCCGCACGCCGCGTTTCGCGATTGCTGGCGCGGCCGGGGCGGTTGATCGTGGACGTGTCGCTCAAGGGCGCGCTCGCGTTCGTGTCCGGCCGGCGGCCGTCGTGCGTTGATATATAACACTTGTTATGTTTAGAGTGGAAGCGGGGCCGGGCCGCCGGCCGTTCACCCCGCCGGGGAGCGTCCGATGCCGAAACGAGTGGATGCCGGCCAGCGCCGGGCCGAAATTGCAGCGCTTGTCGTCGACGTGATCCAGCGGGAGGGCGCGGCGAGCGCGACGGTACGCCGTGTATCCGAGGCGGGCGGCTTCAGCATCGGCGTCATCACCCACTATTTCCGCGACAAGGACGAGCTGATCGCCTGCGCCTTCGACTGGCTGGCCGGGCGATCATTCGCAGAACTCGACACGACTCTGGCGCAGGCCGAGCCGGGGCTGCCGCGGTTGCGTGCGGCGCTCGAGTTCATGGTGCCGCGGCATGGCGAAAGCAGCTTCCCGGCCGTCTGGCTCAGCCTGTGGAGTGGCGCGATGCACAACCCCGGGCTGGCCGGCGTGCACCGCCGCTATTACTCGCGCTGGCGTCGGATCCTCGGGCAGTGCATGACGGAGGCCGCGCGTCGTGGCGAAATCGAGCTGCCGCTGGCGCTGGCCGACGCGGTCGACCTGCTTGCAGCGGGGATCGACGGCCTGTGGTTGGCGGTGACGTTCGAAGGTGGAAGGTTCAGCGGGCCGCGACGTCGCCGGCTCGTGTCGCAGCTGATGACGTCGGTCGTCAGGCCGGACGCTTCTGCCGCAGCTCCGCCCGCACGCGCGCGTACTCGAGACCGAAGGCTTCGGTGAACGACCGCGGCATCTCGTCGGTGCCGGCGGTTTGCTGGGTCAGCAAGCGGTAGAACTCGGAGTAGTGCTCCCAGTACCTGGGACGCGGATCCTGCCCCGGTGCAAGCTGACGGGCGCGGCCCTGCTCGAACTGGTCCGCGACATTTGCCGGCGCAAGCTGGCCGAGAACGGCGTCGAGCCCTGCCTTCATGCCGGCGGCGAGTGCCGTCTCGTGATCGCGGGTGTCCTGCAGCACGTCCCGCAGGGAGTCGACCGGGCCCGCGAAGAGCCGGCCGTGCGCTTCGAAAAGTCGCTGCAAAGCCTGCTCGATGCTCGTCGACGAACGGAGCGGGTTGCTGCTGTTGCCCGGGGCGACTGGCACGGCCGACACGGCTGCGCCCACCGCGCCTGCGGAACGTGCGCGCACGATGTCGTTGATGCCGACGACGGTCTCGCGCAGCAACTGGCCGGCGACGAGCGGCAGCATGGCCTGGGCTTCGGGCGAGAGCGTGGCCGGATCGATGCCGGCGCCGCGACAGAACGCCTGCACGGCCGAGCGCAGGTCCGTCCACGTGCTGGCCTGCTGGTGAAATGGGATCGAGCGCTCTCGGGCTTCGACGCGCGTCTTGCGCCGCGCCAGTGCGTCCTCGAGTTCCTCGCGCGGAATCCGCCGCGTGCTCAGCGCCCAGTCCTGGTTGCCTGGTGCGGGCGCGGCCGGCCTGGCGGTCGGTCGCGGCGCAGGGGCGGGTCCGCCGCCCTCGACCGGGTCCGTGCCCGGCACGACGGAATCGATCCGTCCCGTGCGCGTCGGATCGAAGGAACTCTCGCCGAGCGTCTCCACGGAGCGCTGCAGCGTCTCGAGCAGGTTCGCGCGTGCCTCGGCGTTCAGGCGCACGCCGAATGCGTTGCCGACCGGGAGCGAGCCGCTCTCGCTGGCATCGCGCGGCGTGAACAGGCTGTCGAGGTCGAGGCTGTGGCCGATGTCCGCGCCCACGTGCTTCGCGGCGGATTCCTCGTCGCCCGTCGAGGGCAGGAAATCGATGCGATTGTCGACGCTGACCAGGATGTCGTAGTCGCCCACGCGCAGACGATCGCCATCGTGCAGTTCGACACGGCCGGTGGCCGAGGCGGGATCGTCCCCGTCGTTGACGAAGACGCCATTCGTGCTGGTGTCGAGCAGCCAGTACTTGCCGCCGTGGAACTGCACCTCGAAGTGGTGGCCGGAGACCACGCGGCGCGGGTCGGGCAGGATCCAGTCGTTGCCCGGCGCACGGCCGACCGTCCCGCCGTTGACGCCGAAGACGCGGGACCGGTTCTCGCCGAGTTCACGGTAATTTTCGCTGATGACGCGAAGTTTGATGGCCATGTTGTTGCTGGCGCTGGCTGCCTGTTGCTTCCAGTCTATCCCGTCGACCGACCGGAAGCCGCTGACGCTGGTCCGCGACCCTTGTAATATGCGGCGACCCTAACACGCAAGGCGTGCCGGCCTCATGGCCACCAGTCACATTTTCAAGGTCATTTTCCACAATCAGGGCAAGGTCTTCGAGATCTACGCCCGCAAGGTGGGCCATGGCGCGATGTTCGGCTTCATCGAGGTCGAGGAACTGATCTTCGGCGAGAAGTCGACGGTCGTGGTCGACCCCTCGGAGGAGAAGATCCAGACCGAATTCGCCGGCGTGAAGCGCACCTACCTGCCGCTGCACTCGGTGATCCGCATCGACGAGGTGCGCAAGTCGGGTATCAGCAAGGTGTCGGCGGCGGATTCCGCCTCGAACGTCGCCCAGTTTCCGTTCCCCGTCTACACCCCGCCCGGCGGGCCCGGCAACCGCGAAAAGTAGAGCAACGGCGCGGCCTTACGTCCCCGCGCGCTGGCCCGGACCGGCCTGCTCCGGTATCATTCGCGGCTCACTTTCGACCAGCGGCCGCCCTCGCTCATGCTCACATTCAGCGGCGCTCCCGCGCTCTCGGATTTCCGGCTCGACAAGGTTCTCGCGGCCGTCCGCGAACGGGTCTCGCACGTCCAGGCGGTCGACACCCGGTACGTCCACTTCGTCGAAGTCTCGGCGCCGCTGTCGGACGAGCAGCGCACCGTCGTCGAGGCGCTGCTGCGCTACGGCCCGTCGATCCAGCGCTGGCGGGGCACCGGGTGCGCCCAGGGTGAGTTGCTGCTGGTCGTGCCGCGCTTCGGCACCGTGTCGCCCTGGTCGTCGAAAGCGACCGACATCGCCCACGTCTGCGGCCTCGATGCCGTCACGCGCATCGAGCGCGGAGTTGCTTATTACGTCGGGTCGTCGCGGCCGCTGAGCCAGGCCGACCGTGCCGCAGTCGCCGCGGTCATCCACGATCGCATGACCGAGAACGTGCTCGATTCGATCGACGCGGCGGCGGGTTTGTTCGCGCACCATGCGCCGCAGCCGCTCGCGATCGTGCCGGTGCTGGCGCAGGGCAGGGCAGCACTCGAGCGCGCCAACGCCGAGCTCGGCCTCGCGCTGTCCGAAGACGAAATCGATTACCTGGTCACCGCGTTCACGGAGCAGCTGCAGCGCGATCCGAGCGACGTCGAACTCATGATGTTCGCGCAGGCCAACTCCGAGCACTGCCGGCACAAGATCTTCAACGCGGACTGGATCGTCGACGGCAAGCGCAGCGAGAAGTCGCTGTTCGGCATGATCCGCAATACGCACCGCGTCAGCCCGCAGGGCGTGCTTTCGGCGTACCGCGACAACGCGGCCGTCATCGAAGGCTGGCCGGGCCGCCGCTGGTTCGCGCAGGCCGGCGACGGCAACTACGAAGGCTCGGACGAGCCGATCGACATCCTGATGAAGGTGGAGACGCACAACCACCCGACGGCGATCTCGCCGTTTCCGGGCGCGGCCACCGGCTCCGGCGGCGAGATCCGCGACGAAGGCGCAACCGGTCGCGGCTCGAAGCCGAAAGCCGGCCTCGTCGGGTTCTCGGTGTCGAACCTGCGCATTCCCGGTTTCGAACAGCCGTGGGAGCAGGACTTCGGCAAGCCCGAGCGTATCGTGCCGGCGCTGCAGATCATGCTCGATGGCCCGCTCGGCGCCGCCGCGTTCAACAACGAATTCGGCCGGCCCAACATCTACGGCTACTTCCGCACCTTCGAGCAGAAGGTCGAAACCCCCGGGACGCTCGTCGCTGCGCGGCTATCACAAGCCGATCATGATCGCGGGCGGCCTCGGCAACATTCGCCGCTCGCACGTCGAGAAGGCCCCGGTCGTTGCCGGCGCGAAGATCGTCGTGCTCGGCGGCCCGTCGATGCTGATCGGCCTCGGCGGTGGCGCGGCTTCCTCGATGGGCGCGGGCTCCAGCTCGGCGGACCTCGATTTCGCGTCGGTGCAGCGCGGCAATCCCGAGATGCAGCGTCGGGCGCAGGAAGTCATCGACGCCTGCTGGGCGATGGGCGACGAGAACCCGATCCTGCTCATCCACGACGTCGGTGCCGGTGGCCTCTCGAACGCGATTCCGGAATCGGTGCACTTCGGCACGACCGGCGGCCGCATCGACCTGCGCAAGATCCTGAGCGACGAACCGGGCATGTCGCCGCTCGAACTCTGGTGCAACGAATCGCAGGAACGCTACGTGCTGGTGATCGCGGCGGACCAGCTCGCTGCGTTCGGCGCGCTCTGCGACCGTGAACGTTGCCCGTTCGCCGTGGTCGGTGACGTCACCGACGACGGCACGCTGCACGTGGTCGATCCGCAGTTCGGCAACGCGCCGGTCGACATGCCGCTCGAGACGCTGCTCGGCAAGCCGCCGAAAATGACGCGCGACGTTAAGCGCATGCCGCACGCCGGCGACGGTTTCTCGGCGAAGGACGTGGCAGACGTGCGTGAAGCCGCGTTGCGCGTGCTGAGCCTGCCGACCGTCGCGGACAAGACGTTCCTGGTCACGATCGGCGACCGCTCGGTCGGCGGCATGATCAGCCGCGATCCGCTGGTCGGTCCGTGGCAGGTCGCGGTGAGCGATGTCGCGGTCACGGTCAGCCGATTATTTCTCGACGCACGGCGAGGCGATGGCGATGGGTGAGCGCACGCCGCTCGCGTTGCTCGACGCCGCCGCATCCGGCCGCATGGCCGTCGCCGAGTCCGTCACCAACATCATCGCAGCCGACATTCGCCGCATCGAAGACATCCGGCTTTCCGCGAACTGGATGGCCGCCTGCGGCGAACCGGGTGAAGACGCGGACCTCTACGACACCGTGCGCGCGGTAGGTGAAGAATTCTGTCCCGCACTCGGCATCGCGATTCCGGTCGGCAAGGACTCGCTGTCGATGAAGACCGCCTGGAATGCGGCCGACGGCGCACGCAAGGTCGTTTCGCCGGTGTCGCTGATCGTCTCGGCGTTCGCGCCGGTCGAGGACGTGCGCCGCACGCTCACGCCGCAGTTGCGGCTCGACCGCGGCGCCACGCGCCTGTTGCTCGTCGACCTGGGTGGCGGCCGCAATCGCCTGGGCGCGTCGTGCCTGGCGCAGGTCTATGGCCGCATCGGCGATGTCGCGCCGGACTGCGACGACGCCATGCGGTTGCGCGCGTTCGTGGACGCGATCATCGAGCTGCGGCGCAAGGGGCTGATCCTCGCGTACCACGATCGTTCGGACGGCGGCCTGTTCGCGACGCTGGCCGAGATGGCCTTCGCCGGTCACTGCGGTCTCGACATCGCGCTGGCGGCAGGTGATCACGACGCGGCCATCGCCGAACTCTTCGCGGAAGAACTCGGTGCGGTGCTGCAGGTCGAGACCTCGCGTCTCGCTGAAGTGCAGGCGGTATTCGCTGCAGCGGGCCTCGGTTCGATGCTGCGTGATCTCGGCACGGCCGAAGCCTTCGACCGCATCGTCATCGACGACTGTCACGGCAAGTCGGTGCTGGATGCCACGCGCACCGAGCTGCGTTCTGCCTGGTCCGAGACCAGCTATCGGCTGCAGTCGCTGCGCGACAATCCGGCCTGCGCGCACGAAGAGCGTGCGCAGGCGACCGATCCGAAGGACCCGGGCCTGTTCGCGACGCTGACCTACGACCCGGCCGACGACATCGCCGCCCCGTACGTGTTGCGCGGCGCGCGGCCCGAGATCGCGATCCTGCGCGAGCAGGGCGTGAACAGCCAGCTGGAAATGGCCGCGGCGTTCGATCGTGCCGGCTTCCGTCCGGCCGACGTGCACATGACCGACCTGATCGCGGGCCGCACGCGGCTCGATCGCTTCAAGGGCGTGGTTGCCTGCGGTGGCTTTTCGTACGGCGACGTGCTCGGCGCCGGCGAGGGCTGGGCAAAGTCGATCCTCTTCAACGCGGAACTGCGCGAACAGTTCGCCGCATTCTTCACGCGGGCCGACAGCTTCACGCTCGGCGTGTGCAACGGCTGCCAGATGATGTCGACGCTCAAGTCGCTGATCCCGGGCGCCGGCCACTGGCCGCGGTTCGTGCGCAATCGCTCGGAACAGTTCGAAGGACGCGTCGGCCTCGTCGAAGTCCTGCCGACGCCCTCGATCTTCTTCCGCGGCATGGAGGGCTCCGTGCTGCCGATCGCCGTCGCGCACGGTGAGGGCCGCGCGGAGTTCGTGAACGAGGCGGCGGAGCGAGACTGCGCAACCGGCGGGCTGGTGAGCCTGCGGTGGGTGGACAACTACGGCAAGGTCGCAATGCAGTACCCGTCGAACCCGAACGGGTCGCCCGCGGGCATCACTGGCCTGACGACGACGGACGGGCGCGTGACGATCCTGATGCCGCACCCCGAGCGCGTGTACCGCACCGTGCAGAACTCGTGGCACCCGGAAGCCTGGGGCGAGGACGGCGGCTGGATGCGGATGTTCCGCAATGCACGGGTGTGGGTCGGCTGAGGAAGGGGTTAGGGGTTAGGGGATAGGGGTTAGTCGGAGGTGCAGGCAGCATCCAGGTGCATGCATTCCTCCGACTAACCCCTAACCCCTATCCCCTAGTCACTTCTCGCGGCGCGCCCGATCGGCGTGATCTTGTCGAGCGTCTCGTCGGCGAAGAACTTCCGCACCATCATCGCCTGCTGCAGCTTGCCCTTGCGCACGTAGGCTTCGTACAGCATGTCCTTGACGAGCTCGAGCAGCACGCCGGCATCGCTCGCGCTCATCTCCGGCCACTGCGGCGACGGATCGGCATCGCTGCTGAACAGCACTTTCTTGACGATGCTGAAGGTCTCGTTGTCGATCTCGGCCATCTCGCGTGCTTCGCGAGCCTGCTCGAAAATGCGCAGCCGGCCGTTCTCGCCCAGGTCCTGGAAGACCGTCTGTGCCGTGCGCCGGCACATCGAGGCGAAGGCGTTGAAGTAACCGGACGAATAGCAGCCGAGCGCCTCGCGGAACAGTCGCTCGACGTTCTCGGGCAGGTAGGTGAAGTTGAACTTCTCCTTCGCGCGCTCGAGTTCGACGAAGTTGTTCGCGAGTTCGACGCGGTTGGCCGCGTACATCTTGACCGCGAACTTGAGGAAGATCGGCGCGCTGCAGGAATCGCAGCGGTAGACGATGCCCACGTGGTTGGGGCGGCTCGCGACGAGTTCGGAGTACTGCGGGATCGAGACCGCCGTGATGTGCGAGTACACCTGGCAGTGCGGGCACGGCAGGGCGAGGCTGCGCTCCTGCTCGTGGTGCAGCCGGCTGCTGGAATCGACGTAAACGGACATCTTTTCTCAGCCCTTGGTCCGGACGTTGTCGCTTTCAGTGTAGCGCATCGCCTTTGCGGCCGCCTCGTTTGCCGGGCGCGCATCGAGCACGATCTCCGGCTTGCCCGGCACGCGGGTCATGGAAACGTCGTACCGGGCACCGTCCGCCAGCGGCCGCCAGGGTCCGTAGGCATGCCGGGCGTCGACGTGACTTTTCCACCCTGAATCCGTCCGGGCCTGGGCCCAGATGTCTTCGCCCGCCACTTCCTCGTCGCTCAGGGCATAACTGGCGGGGACGAGGAGGGCCGGGACCCGATCGGTCGCGAGCGGCCGGCTTGACGCGCCGGGGTGGCCGTCGGCGCGCCCTCGGGGGCCAGTTCCGTGTGCAGGTAGCGGCCGCTGAGCCGGTCCAGCCGGAAGCTGTCCGGCAACCCCAGTTTCGCGGCCCGACCCGTCCAGACCAGGGTGCGGACGTCGAGGCGCCATTCGTCACCCGACATCTCGAACACCTGCATGTGCCCCGCCGGAAGCCGGGTGAGCGTGACCCGGTAAGCGCTCGGCCCCGTCCTTTCGCAATGGACCTGCGCGATCAGGGCCTTGGGTCGCATCGACTCGTAGGTCTGCAGATGCAGGACGGGCGGCCAGAGTCGCTGGGCGACGAGCAGAGCACGAATCGCGACCAGCGAGGTTGCCCGCGGCGGCCCACGGACGGTGCGCGAGCCAGCGGCTCAGGCTCAGCAGCAGGGCCAGCAGGCCGAAGGCGACGCAGAGCGCGATGACCCCCAGCATGCCGGTGCGCCGCTCAGCTGGCCGGAATGAGCGAAGCGAGTTCGCCCGAATCGACGAGTCGGGCGAGGCTGGCGATGTCGCGGTCGAGGCGATGGTCGTCCGGCTGGTACGGCACGTGTGCCCGCACCGCGGCATGCACGCGCTGCAGCTCCGCCGTGGTGGTGAGCGGACGCAGCGAGTCGAGCGCATGGGCGGCCGCGAGCAGTTCGACCCCCAGCACGCGCGCCGTGTTGTCGCAGATCCTGGCGAGCTTGCGGCCGGCCCACGGCGCCATGCTCACGTGGTCTTCCTGGCCGGCCGAGGTCGGCAGGCTGTCCACCGACGCCGGGTGCGCGTACGTCTTGTTCTCGGAGACCAGCGCGGCTGCCGTGACGTGCGCGATCATGAAGCCCGACTCGAGGCCGGGCTCGGTCGTGAGGAACATGTTGAGGTTCGGGTTCACGCGGCGGTCGAGCAGGTCGATGCGGCGCTCGGACGTGCTCGCGAGTTCCGCGACTGCAATGGCGAGGAAATCGCTGATGAAGCCGATCGGCTCCGCGTGGAAATTGCCGCCGGAGAGCACGTCGTCGCCGAAGATCAGCGGGTTGTCGGAAACGCCGTTGATGGCCGCGCCGAGCACGTCACGCGCGTGGCGCAACGTGTGTTCGACGGCGCCGAACACCTGCGGCATGCAACGCACTGCGTAAGGATCCTGCACGCGCTCGCAGTTCTCGTGGCTGTGGCGGATTTCGCTGTCCGACGCGAGCAGCGAGCGAATGCGCCGCGCCGCGTCGATCTGGCCCGGCAGGCGGCTCGCCTGCTGGATGCGGTCGTCGAACGGGACGTGGCTGCCGGCGAGCCCTTCGACCGTCATCGCGCAACAGACCACGGACGCGTCGAGCAGCGACTCGGCGCGGAACAGGCCATCGAGCGCGAGCGCAAGGCTCAGCTGCGTGCCGTTGAGGAGCGCGAGGCCTTCCTTCGCCTGCAGTTCGAGCGGCTCGACGCCGGCCGCGCGCAGCACGTCGACGTCCTTCAGTTCGCGCCGCCTGTCGTCATCGGCGGCAGCGGGCGTCGTTGCCTCGCCTTCGCCGATGAGTGCGAGCGCCAGGTGCGCCAGCGGGGCGAGATCGCCGGACGCGCCGACGGATCCCTGCGCCGGGATCACGGGCAGCACGTCGGCATTGAGCAGCGCGAGGAGGGTGTCCACGACGAGCGGGCGCACGCCGGAGAACCCCGCCGCCAGGTTGTTCGCCTTGAGCAGCAGCATGCGTCGCACCAGCGCGGGCGACAGCGGCTCGCCTACGCCGCACGCGTGGCTGCGCACGAGGTTGAGCTGCAGCTTCTTCGTCTTCTGCGCGGGAATGACGCGGTTGGCGAAGGCGCCGAAACCCGTGTTGATGCCATAGGCAGTCCGACCGGATTCCACCGTCGCGACGACGGTGGCTTCCGACCCCCGCATGCGTGCGCGAGCCGCGTCCGCCAGCTCGACCACCGGGCGCTCGCGTTCGAACTGCCGCAGCTGTTCGAGCGTGAGCGAGGCGCCGTCGATGGCGAGTTTGCGCTTATGCATGCAGGCTGCGATAGCGCATGCGGTGCGGCTCGTCCGCTTCGTCGCCGCGGCGCTTCTTGAGGTCGTCCACGTATTCCGAGTAGTTGCCTTCGAACCAGACCACTTCGCTGTTGCCTTCGAAGGCGAGGATGTGGGTCGCGATGCGGTCGAGGAACCAGCGGTCGTGCGAAATGACGACCGCGCAACCGGGGAAGCTCAGCAGCGCTTCTTCCAGCGCGCGCAGCGTCTCGATGTCGAGGTCGTTGGTCGGTTCGTCGAGCAGGATGACGTTGCCGCCTTCCTTCAGGACCTTGGCGAGGTGCACGCGGTTGCGCTCGCCACCCGACAGTTCGCCGATGGTCTGCTGCTGCTGCGCGCCGCGGAAGTTGAAGCGGCCGACGTAGGCGCGCGCCGGCGTCTCGTAGTTGCCGACCTTGATCGTGTCGAGGCCGTTCGAGATTTCCGCGAACACCGTCTTCTTGTCGTCGAGCGACTGCCGTGACTGGTCGACGTACGCGAGCTGCACGGTCGGCCCGATGCGGAGTTCGCCGCCGTCGGCTTGCTCCTGCCCGGTGATGATGCGGAACAGCGTGGTCTTGCCCGCGCCGTTCGGGCCGATGATGCCCACGATGCCGCCCTGCGGCAGGTTGAAGTTGAGGTTGTCGAACAGCAGCTTGTCGCCGTAGGCCTTGGAGAGGCCCTTGGCCTCGACCACGAGTTCGCCCAGGCGCGGGCCCGGCGGGATGTAGATCTCGTTGGTTTCGTTGCGCTCCTGGAAGTCGCGTGACTGCAGTTCCTCGAAGCGCTGCATGCGCGCCTTGCTCTTGGCCTGGCGGGCTTTCGGGTTCTGGCGCACCCACTCGAGTTCGCGTGCGAGCATCTTCTTGAGCGCGTCCTGCTGCTGCTCTTCGACCTTGAGGCGCGCTTCCTTCTGCTCGAGCCAGGAAGTGTAGTTGCCCTGCCACGGGATGCCATGGCCGCGGTCGAGTTCGAGGATCCAGCCGGCGACGTTGTCGAGGAAGTAGCGGTCGTGGGTCACCGCGATGACGGTGCCCGGGTACTGCTCGAGGTAGTGCTCGAGCCAGCGCACGGATTCGGCGTCGAGGTGGTTCGTCGGTTCGTCGAGCAGCAGCATGTCGGGCTTCGACAGCAGCAGCTGGCAGAGCGCGACGCGACGGCGTTCGCCGCCCGAGATCCTGGTGACGTCCGCGTCCCACGGCGGCAGCCGCAGCGCGTCCGCAGCGACTTCGAGCTGGCGGTCGAGGTTGTGGCCATCGGTCGCCTGGATGATGGCTTCGAGCCGCGCCTGTTCGGCCGCGATCTTGTCGAAGTCGGCATCGGGTTCGGCATACGCGGCATAGACCGCGTCGAGCCCGGCCAGCGCATCCTTGATGTGCTTGACCGCGATTTCGACGTTGCCACGCACGTCCTTCGTCGGGTCGAGCTGCGGTTCCTGCGGCAGGAAGCCGATGTTGATCCCGGGCTGTGGCCGCGCTTCACCTTCGAATTCCTTGTCGATGCCCGCCATGATCCTGAGCAGCGTCGACTTGCCGGATCCGTTCAAGCCGAGCACGCCGATCTTGGCGCCCGGGAAGAAGCTCAGGGAGATGTCGCGAAGGATGACCCGCTTCGGGGGTACGACCTTCCCGACGCGATTCATCGTATATATGAACTGTGCCATTGGGAGGAATTGCGCTCGTCGTCCGACGGACTCGAAAAAGGTCGGGAATTATCGGTCATCCGGGGCACTGGACGCTACCGCTGCCGGATGGGTGCTGCTAGGCTGCCGCACATTCCTTTGCAGGGGCCCGCGCCGCTTGACGCAGACCGATCCGCAGTCGCTGCCGGTGCTGATGGTGGCCAGTGACGCCCTGAGCCGCTATGGCTTCGGCGATGGCCATCCGTTCGGGCCAGACCGGCAGGAAGCCTTCCTGCGCGAAATGCGCCGCAGCCCCGCCTACCTCGAGTTGCGCATCGTCGACCCGCGCGTGGCCGAGCGCGACGAACTGGAATCGTTTCATTACCGCGCATACGTGGACTTCGTGGTCCGGAAGTCCGCGGAAGGCCGCGGCTACCTGGACGTGGGCGACACACCGGCGTCGAAAGGCATCTTCGAGGCGTCGAGCCTGGTCGTGGGTGGCACGCTGCTTGCGGTCGAAGAGATCATGGGTGGCCGCGCGCGACGCGGCTTCATTCCCATCGCCGGCCTGCATCATGCCTCCCGTGCGCATGCAGCGGGCTTCTGCGTGTTCAATGACTGCGGCATCGCCATCGAAGTGCTGCGCAAGCGGCACGGCTTGCGCCGGATTGCGTACGTCGACATCGATGCGCATCACGGCGACGGCGTGTTCTACGCGTTCGAGTCGGATCCGGATGCGTTGTTCGCCGACATCCACGAGGACGGGCGCCACCTCTATCCGGGCACCGGCGCCGCGGAAGAAACCGGCAAAGGCAGTGCCCTGGCAACGAAGCTCAACCTGCCGTTGCCGCCGGGTGCGGGCGACGAAGACTTTCATCGTGAATGGGTCAAGGTCGAAGCGTACCTGCGGCAGACGCAGCCGGAGTTCATCCTCCTGCAGTGCGGCGCCGACAGCCTCGAGGGCGACCCGATCACGCATCTCGCTTTCAGCGAAGCAGCGCACGCGCATGCGGCGGCATCGGTCTGCCGCATCGCTGACGAGCTGGGTCACGGACGCGTGCTGGCGATGGGCGGGGGCGGGTACAACCGGCAGAACCTCGCGCGCGCGTGGACGCGCGTCGTGGAGGCCCTGGTCGCGAGCTAGCGCCAGCCCTTGAAGAAGCTGCCGTCGGCGAAGTCCCAGAGCAGGCTCAAGTGCCAGCGCGTGTCGTAGGGCTGGTCGCTAAGTGGAATCTCCGCACCCACGCTCAACGCCACGTGCGCGCCACGAGTGAGCCCGAAGCGCAGTTGCGGAATTACGGTCCACTGGACTGAATCGCCGCCCTCGTCTTCGAACGGCACGGTCGCGGTAGCTTCCAGTGCCGGGAAAACACGCCGCGGCCAGTGGGTCCAGCGGTAATGCACGACTCCGGCGAACTCGGCTTCGCCCGTATCGACGTCGTCCACCGGCAGGATCAGTCGCGCGCTCGACTGGAACATCCAGCGCTCGTCGAAGAGCCGCCCGTAGGCGAGGTAGGGGATGATTTCCTCGGATGCGGCGCCGTCGGTCGGAAAGGCGACAACCACTGCGCCCGACAGGATCGAGCGCCGTGCGAGGTCCCAGTGCAGCACCGTCTTGGCGCCGACTCGACCTCGAGTGATGCGAACGAGCCTCGAAGCGCCAGCCCAATGCCGCCGGAGACGACGGCGCCGGCGCGACGGGCCGGGTTCCAGAGTCGCGGGCCGGGGCCGTCCGCGACATGGAGGTCGCGGCGGAGCCCCATGGATGGGTTTACGCGTCCCCGGTCGCGACTCTGGAGCCCAGGCCCATTCGCGCTGAAAGCGGGTCAACTTGACGGATCAGGCAGCGAAAAGCCACCGACAAGCGCCGCGCCGACATCAGCTACAATTGCGCGTCCCCGACCGTGGAGAGCACATGTTTCCTGCCAGCATGACCATCGCCGAGTTCGATCCTGAACTCGCGGCTTCGATCGAGCACGAACGCGTCCGCCAGGAAGATCACATCGAGCTGATCGCTTCCGAGAACTACGCGACTCCGCGTGTGCTCGAGGCCCAGGGCTCCGTGCTCACCAACAAGTACGCCGAGGGCTATCCCGGCAAGCGCTACTACGGCGGGTGCGAATACGTCGATGTCGCCGAGCAGCTCGCGATCGATCGTGCGAAGAAGCTCTTCGGCGCCGACTTCGCCAACGTGCAGCCGCACTCCGGTTCGCAGGCCAACGCCGCCGCGTTCCTCGCGCTGATGAAGCCGGGCGACACGCTGCTCGGCATGAGCCTCGACCATGGCGGTCACCTCACGCACGGCGCCAAGGTCAATTTCTCCGGCAAGATCTTCAACGCCGTGCAGTACGGGCTCGACCCGGCCACCGGCGCGATCGACTACGCGCAGGTCGAGCGCCTCGCGCACGAGCACAAGCCGAAGATGATCATCGCCGGCTTCTCGGCCTATTCGCGCATCCTCGATTTCCCGCGCTTCCGCGCTATTGCAGATGCCGTGGGCGCGTATTTCCTCTGCGACATGGCGCACGTCGCCGGCCTGGTTGCGGCGGGCGTGTACCCCAACCCCGTGCCCTACGCCGACGTCGTCACGACCACGACGCACAAGACGCTGCGCGGTCCGCGTGGCGGCCTGATCCTCGCGCGCGCCAGCGACGAGATCACCAAGAAGCTCAATTCGATGATCTTCCCGGGCACGCAGGGCGGTCCGTTGATGCACGTCATCGCGGCGAAGGCCGTTGCGTTCCTCGAGGCGATGCAGCCGGAGTTCGTGGACTACCAGAAGCAGGTGGTCGCCAATGCGCGCGAGATGTGCAGGGTCTTCCATCAGCGTGGCATCAGGATCGTTTCCGGCGGCACCGACAACCACCTGTTCCTGGTCGACCTGTCCGACAAGGACGTGACGGGCAAGGAAGCGGACGCCGCGCTTGGCCGTGCGCACATCACCGTGAACAAGAACTCGGTGCCGAACGACCCGCGTCCGCCGATGGTCACGAGCGGCATCCGCATCGGTACGCCGGCGGTCACGACTCGCGGCTTCAAGGAAGCCGAGGTCGCGCAGCTTGCACATTGGATCTCTGACGTGCTCACCCACCCGAACGACGAAGCCGTGATCGCGAGAACGCGCGCGGCCGTCGAAGAGATCTGCCGTCGCTTCCCGGTGTACGGCCGCTGAGCGCGGGCTGAGCAGGCAGCAGGGCAGGAGACCGTCCGGTGTACTGTCCGTTCTGCTCGTTCGAGGAAACGAAGGTCATCGACTCCCGCCTTTCCGGGGAGGGGCAGCAGGTGCGTCGTCGCCGTGAATGCCTGCGCTGCGGCGAGCGGTTCACCACCTTCGAATCCGCCGAACTCGTCATGCCGCGCGTCGTGAAGAGCGACGCGACGCGCGAACCCTTCGACGAGGCAAAGCTGCGCTCGGGCATGGTGAAGGCGCTCGAGAAGCGGCCCGTGGCGATCGAGGCGGTCGACGCCGCCGTGAACCACGTCTGCCACAAGCTGCGCACGCTCGGCGAGCGCGAGGTGCCGGCGCGGCTGATCGGCGAGCTCGTGATGGACGAGCTGCACCAGCTCGACGAAGTGGCGTACGTCCGTTTCGCCTCCGTCTATCGCAGCTTCCAGGACGTCGACGCGTTCCGCGAGGAAATCGACAAGTTGCGGCACCGCCGCCCGCGTTCCGCCGAAGAGCTGCAGCTGGGGCTCTGGACCGGCGCCGACGCGCCGTTGTCCGTGGCGCCGGTGCCGGGCAACGGCAACACCGCGCCTGGCAAGAAGTAGATCGAATCCGGCATGACCGCCAATTCCGCCGCAATCGACCACGTCCACATGGCGCGAGCGCTGCAGCTCGCGGCGCGCGGGACGTACTCGACGGCGCCGAATCCCGCGGTGGGTTGCGTGCTGCTCGATGCGCACGGCGCCGTGGTGGGCGAGGGTTGGCACCATCGCACGGGTCAGCCGCATGCAGAGGTGTATGCATTGCACGCTGCGGCCGCGCGCGCACGTGGCGGCACGGCCTACGTCACGCTCGAGCCGTGCTCGCACCACGGCCGCACGCCACCCTGCGCCGATGCCCTGATCGAGTCGGGGGTGCGCCGGGTCGTTGCAGCGATGCAGGATCCATATCCGCGCGTTGCGGGCGATGGCCTGCGCAAACTCGAAGCCGCCGGCATCGTCACCGCCGTCGGCGTGCTCGAACGTGAAGCGCGCGAACTGAATCGGGGCTTCGTCTCGCGCATGACGTGCGGACGGCCCTGGGTCACGGTCAAGCTCGGCAGCAGCGCCGACGGCCGCACCGCGCTGGCCGATGGTTCCAGCCAGTGGATCACGTCGGAACCCGCACGGGCCGACGTGCAGCGCCTACGGGCACGCGCCTCGGCGATCGTCACCGGGATCGGCACCGCACTCGCGGACGATCCCTCCCTGACCGTACGCGATGGGACCCTCGACATGGGCGGTCGCGTACCACTGCGCGTGGTGCTGGATTCCCGCGGACGACTCGAACCCGACCTGAAGCTCGCGCGGGACGGACTGCCGACGCTGGTCTTCAGCTCGAACGCAGGCGCACGCGCGCTCGCTCGGCTCGCCGAAGCGGAGCCGTCCGTCCTGCAGGTCGAGCCCTTGCCCGCAGACGCGGCGGGACGTATCGACCTGCACGCGACGTTGCGGCGCCTCGCCGACCTCGAGTGCAACGACGTGCTGGTGGAGGCCGGTCCGCGGCTCGCGGGCAGTTTCCTGGCGGCCGGACTCGCGGACGAGATCGTGCTGTACGTCGCGCCGACGATTCTCGGCGACACGGCGCAGCCTGCCTTTGTCCTGCCGCAGCCGCTGCGCGTGCTGGCGGAGCGGCCGCAGTATTCTTATCACGACGTGCGACGGGTCGGACCGGATCTCCGGCTGACGCTGCGTCCCGTGGAGACCCGACTTTAATGTTTACCGGAATCGTGCAGGGCGTTGGAACGGTGCGTGCGATCGAGCCGCGCGGCGGCGACGTCACCCTCGTGTTCGACACGGCCGGCGTGTCGCTCGCCGACATTGAACTCGGTGGCAGCATCGCCGTGAGCGGCGTCTGCCTCACGGCAACCCGTTTCGATACCTCGAGTTTCGCGGCGGACGTCTCGCGCGAAACCCTCTCGCTCACCACGCTCGGCGACTGGGTCGCCGGCAGTCGCGTGAACCTGGAGAAAGCGCTGCTGGCCGGGCAGGCGCTTGGCGGCCATTACGTCACGGGTCACGTGGACGGGGTGGGGGAGTTGGTCTCTCGCCACGACGACGCGCGCTCGGTGCGCATGGAATTCCGGGTTCCGCCCGAACTGGCGCGCTACGTCGCCCGCAAGGGTTCGATCTGCATCGACGGCGTCAGCCTCACCGTGAACGGCGCCAGGGGCGATCGCTTCGACGTGAACCTCGTGCCGCACACGCTGGAGGTCACGACGCTGGGCGGCCTGCGGCCCGGCAGCCGGGTGAACCTCGAAGTCGACATCATCGCGCGCTATGTCGAGCGGATGATGCATCCCGACCTGGACTGAGCCTTGCGCCGGCCGGTCCGCCGCCGGACCCCGCCCCCTGTTAAACTGCGCGCCGCGAACGTAGATCGGGCACTATCGTTGCCTGATGAAAACTTCGATAATTCAACGATCTAGGTGCTCTTTGTCATGCATGCCCTGAACACGATCGACGAGATCCTCGACGACATCCGACAGGGCCGGATGGTCGTGATCATGGATGACGAGGATCGCGAGAACGAAGGCGACCTGGTGATGGCCGCGACGAAAGTGCGTCCGGAGGACGTCAACTTCATGGCCCGGTTCGGCCGCGGCCTGATCTGCCTCACGCTGACCCGCGACCGCTGCCGCCAACTGCGGCTGCCGCTGATGGTCAGCGACACGGATGCGGACCACACCACGAACTTCACGCTATCGATCGAGGCGGCAGAAGGCGTCACGACCGGCATCTCGGCTTACGACCGCGCCCACACGATCCGCACGGCCGTGGCGGAATCCGCCCGTGCCGAAGACCTGCGGCAGCCCGGCCACATCTTTCCGCTCATGGCGCAGCCCGGCGGCGTGCTCACGCGCGCGGGTCACACCGAAGCCGGTTGCGACCTGGCCCGTCTCGCCGGCCTCGCGCCCGCGGCGGTGATCGTCGAGATCCTGAACGACGACGGCACGATGGCGCGCCGCCCCGACCTCGAGAAATTCGCCCGCGAGCACAACCTCAAGATCGGTACGATCGCCGACCTGATCCGCTACCGGCTCGAGAAGGAGCGCTCGGTCGAGCGCATCGCCGAGCGGCAGATTGCCACCGAGTTCGGCCCCTTCCGCCTGGTCTGCTACGAGGATCACGTCAACAGCACGGTCCACCTCGCGCTCGTCCTCGGCAACCCCGAGTCGGAGCAGGCGCCGCTGGTGCGCGTGCACCTGAAGGACACCGTGCGTGACCTCGTCGGCGCGATCGAGGAAGGCCACAGCTGGTCGCTGCGCGGCGCCATCGAGCGCGTGGCGCGCGAGGGCTCGGGCATCGTCGTGCTGTTGCGTCCGCACGAGAGCCCGCTCGAAATCGCCGAAGCCGTGCGTTCGAGCCATCCTGCGGCGGCGACGGCGAGCCCTGCGCGCGGCGCACAGGTGCTGCGCACCTACGGCATCGGGGCGCAAATCCTGCGTGACCTCGGCGTGCGGACGATGCGCGTGCTGAGCGCGCCGAAGCAGATGCATGGACTGTCAGCGTTCGGCCTCGAAGTCGCCGAATACGTGGATTGAGGAGCAGATTCGAGATGGACAACATCCGCACCCTGAACGGCGACGTCATCGCGCGCGACCTGCGCATCGCCATCATCGCCTCGCGCTTCAACGACGCGATCGTCGAGAACCTCGTGCGTGGCGCGGTCGATGCGCTGCTGCGTCATGGCGCCGGTGAGAAGCAGATCGAGATCATCCGCGTGCCGGGCGCGTACGACCTGCCGTTCGTCGCGCGTCGTGTCGCCGCGTCGAAGCGCTGCGACGCCATCGTCGCCCTGGGCGCGGTGATTCGCGGCGCCACGCCGCACTTCGATTACGTCTGCAGCCAGTGCGCCTCGGGGCTGGCACGCGCAGCGGACGACACCGGCGTGCCGATCGCATTCGGCGTGCTCACGACCGACACCATCGAGCAGGCCGTGGAGCGTGCCGGCACGAAGGCGGGCAACAAGGGCGCGGACGCGGCCCTGGTGGCGCTCGAACTGGCCAACCTCATGCGTCGGCTGGACGTCTGAGCATGACGCGGCCCCGCGGCGACCGTTCCGGCCGGGCGCGCAGCCTGTCGCGCCGCCTTGCGCTGCAGGCGCTGTACCAGTGGCAGATGACCGGCCAGTCGTTCCCTGAGCTGCGCAACCAGTACACCTCCGACGAAGGCTACCCGGAGGTCGACCCCGAGTATTTCCAGCAACTGCTGCAGGGCGTGGTCGAAGGCTCCGAGGCACTCGACGCCATGATCGGCGCCTGGCTCGATCGCCCGGTGACGCAGCTCGATCCGGTCGAGCACGCGGTGCTGCTGATCGGAGTCGAAGAGCTCCGTGTGCACGTCGAGGTGCCGTACAAGGTGGTGCTGAACGAGTGCGTCGAGCTCGCGAAGAAGTTCGGCGCGACCGACGGCCACAAGTTCATCAACGCCGTGCTCGATCGCGCAGCGCGCCAGTTGCGCGCCGCCGAGCAGCAGGCCACGGCGCGCCGCTCGCCGGGCAAGTAACCGCACCTCCCACACCCCGGAGCACCCGTGCCCCTCGGTGAGTTCGACGTCATCGCCCGCTATTTCTCGCGCAGCTCGCCGCGCACCGACGTCCTGCTCGGCGTCGGTGACGATGCAGCACTGCTGACGCCACCCCCGGGCCAGGCCCTCGTCGCGGCAACGGATACGCTCGTCGAAGGCCGTCACTTCCTGCCGGGCACGCCCGCCGCAGCGATCGGCCACCAGGCGCTGGCCGTGAACCTGAGCGACCTGGCCGCCATGGGCGCCGAACCGGCGTGGGCGTTGCTTTCACTGTCGATGCCGCGCTCCGACGAGCGCTGGATCGCCGACTTCGCGGCTGGACTGTACGCACTGGCCGAACGCCACGGCGTCGCGCTCGTCGGCGGCGATACGGTCTCGGGCCCGCTCGTCGTCACGGTCGAAGTGCTCGGGTTCGTGCCGCCTGCTGCGGCACTGCGGCGTTCGGGTGCGCGAGTGGGCGACCTCATCATCGTTTCCGGTGCACCGGGCGTGTCCGCGGCCGGTCTCGAGGAGCTGCAATCGGGCCGTGCAACCTTCCAGTCGAAAGATGCGCGCGTGCGCCGCTTCCTGCGCGCCGAACCGCGACTGGCCCTCGGGCTTGCGCTGCGCGGATTCGCGACGGCCGCCATGGACGTTTCCGATGGCCTGCTCGGCGATCTCGGCAAGCTCGCGCGAGCGAGTGGTGTGGGTGCGTGCATCGACCTCGAGCGTCTGCCGGTGGCGCCCGAGCTTGCCGCTTACCCCCTGGCCGAGCAGGAGCGCCTGGTGCTGCACGGCGGTGACGATTACGAACTGTTGTTTACGTTGCCCTCGGATCACTTCGGGCACATCGCGCACCTCGCCGAGGCCGGTGGCTGCAGCTTGCGGTGCATCGGCTCGATGGTGCAGGGCGAGGGCGTCGAGTGCCGTCGCGACGGCGCGCGCGTGAACGCCGCGGGGAAAGGCTATGACCACTTCGCCGCCTGAGTCCGGCCATAAGCGCGATCGCATCCCGGTTCCGGCCGCGTTGCTGCGCGATCCTGTCCACCTGCTCGCACTGGGGTTCGGCTCCGGACTCGCGCCCGTGGCGCCCGGCACGTTCGGTTCGATCGTCGGCCTGCTGTTCGGGCTGGCAGTCGCGCCGTTCGGTTTCTGGTTCGCCCTGGCGGTGACGATCGTCGTGACCGTCGCCGGAATCTGGATCTGTGGCGAAAGCGCGCGGAAGCTCGGTGTGCACGATCATTCCGCCATCGTGTGGGATGAAGTGGCGGGAATGATGCTCACCCTGCTGGCCGCGCCGGCCACCTGGTGGGGAATCGCGGTCGCTTTCGGGTTGTTCCGCCTGTTCGACGTGTGGAAACCCTGGCCGATCCGGGAGATCGATCACGGAATGCGCGGTGGACTGGGAATTATGCTCGACGACGTAATGGCAGCCCTCATGGCCGCCGTCCTGTTGTTGCTCATCAAGAAGTACACGTGACCGAAGCCAATCCCGCCGAACGACCCGAGGCCCCGTCACCCGTGCATCAGCACGTGCAGACGCAGACCTTGCTGATGGAGTCGATGCCTGGCGCGCCCGAGCGCATCGGCAAGTATTACGTCGTGCACGAAGTGGGTCGCGGCAGCACCGGCACGGTGTACCTCTCGCACGATCCGTTCTATGGCCGCGATGTCGCCATCAAGCTCTACCACGCCACGAGCAGCGACGACGCCGAAAGCCGCAACGCGCGCCGCATGTTCATGGGCGAAGCGAAGATGGTCGGCAAGCTGCAGCACCCGAACATCGTGCCGATCTTCGACGCGGGCGAGGAAGACGCCCGCCGCTACGTCGTCACGGAGCACGTGCACGGCGCACGCACGCTGAGCGCGTACTGCCGCGCAGGCAGCCTGCTGCCGATCGACCAGGTCGTCTCCATCATGTACAAGTGCGCGAAGGCGCTGCACTACGCGCATTCGCGTGGTGTCGTCCATCGCGACATCAAGCCGTCGAACATCCTGCTGACGCAGGACGGTGACGTGCGCATCGTCGATTTCGGCATCGCCCTCGTGGCGGACTCGGACGTCTCGCGGCTCGAAGGCGTTGCGGGCAGCCCGGCTTACATGTCGCCGGAGCAGGTGCAGGGCCTCGAGCTCGACGCGCGTTCCGACCTGTATTCGCTCGGCGCCGTGATGTACGAGATGCTCTGCGGGCAGCGGCCCTTCCGTGCCGGCGCGCTCGGCAAGCTGCTGCGGCAGGTGGTACAGGCCGAAGCGGAATCGCTGCGCCTCGTCCGCCCCGAGATTCCCCAGGAACTCGAGGAAGTCGTCAAGCGCGCGCTGCAGAAGGAACCGAACAACCGCTATCGCACCGGCACCGAGTTCGCCGCCGAGCTCACGCGCGTGCACCAGAGGCTGCGCGCCTCGCAGGCGGGGATCGACGACGAAGAGCGCTTTGCCGTCATGCGCAAGCTGCGCTTCTTCCACGATTTCTCGCACGGCGAGATCCGCGAAGTGATGCGCGCCGGGGTCTGGACCGAATGCCAGCCGGGCGAGTCCGTGCTGCGCCCAGGTGACATCGACGACCGGTTCTACATCGTGGTGTCAGGAACCGTGCGACTGAGCCGCGGTGGCGACATCATCGGACGCGTACCTGCCGGCGGCTGCTTCGGTGAAGCCGGGTATGCCGAAGGCTCGCGCCGTGACACGGTCGTCGAGGCCGAAAGCGCGGTGACGATGCTGAAGGTGACGGCGACGCTGCTCGAGCAGTCGTCGGTCTCGTGCCAGCTGCGCTTCCACAAGGTGTTCCTGCGGGAGCTGATCGGGCGGCTGCAGCGGGGGAAGAAGTGAGGGGATAGGGGATAGGGGTTAGGGGTTAGGGGTTAGGGGTTAGTCGGAAGTGCAGCCCCAACCGCAACCTGGTCAACACCGAACCATTCCAGTCTAAGCATCGACAAGAAAAGGGCGCCATGGCGCCCTTTTTGTTGATCACTCAAATCGATCGGTGGACTCGCTGGTTGCAGGCTGGTGAAGATGCTGGTGAAGTGGTCGCTGTCTTCCGACTAACCCCTAACCCCTAACCCCTAACCCCTTTCCTTGTCCTTCTCGATCAGCGCATACGCGCTGTGATTGTGGATCGACTCGAAGTTCTCGGCTTCGACCACGTAGGCCAGCACGCGCTCCTCGCCGTTCAGCCGCACCGCCACGTCGCGCACGATGTCCTCGACGAACTTCGGGTTGTCGTAGGCGCGCTCGGTCACGTACTTCTCGTCCGGGCGCTTCAGGATCCCGAACACTTCGCACGACGCTTCCTGCTCGGCGATGTCGATCAGTTCCTCGATCCACACGTGCTCGCGCACGCGCGCCTTGATCGTGATGTGCGAGCGCTGGTTGTGCGCGCCGTAATCCGAGATGCGCTTGGAGCACGGGCACAGGCTCGTCACGGCGACGACCACGCGGATCCACATCTGCTCGGCGCCGTCGTGGATTTCGCCGATCAGGCTGGCATCGTACTTGACGACGCTCTCCACCTTGGTGACCGGCGCTTTCTTCATGACGAAGTAGGGGAACGTCATCTCGATGTGGCCGGAGGTCGCATCGAGGCGTTCGGTCATCTCGGTGAGCATGGCGCGGAACGAGTCGACCGAGATCTCCCGCTCGTGCAGGTGCAGGATCTCGACGAACCGCGACATGTGCGTGCCCTTGAAGTTGTGGGGCAGTGCGACGTACATGTTGAAGTTGGCGACAGTGTGCTGGTCACCGCCCGAGCGGTCGCGCACGCGAACCGGGTGGTACACGTCCTTGATGCCGACCTTGTTGATCGGGATCTGGCGCGAGTCGGCCCGTCCCTGGACGTCTTCGATGGGCGTCACGCTGGCGCTGCCCAGCGTTTCACTGATCGTTGAGGAAGGACGGCTCATGCTTTGGTCCGGTCGGGAGGTACTGTCGTCCATTCGGGTGGCGGCGGAGCGTGGATTCCCGCCAGGAATGGCGAGTATACGAGACTCTGTCCGGGCTTGCCGCGCAGCGGGTTGCGTCGCGCAGCCTTCAGGAGGCCCGGCTGGCGACGGCCGGGCGGGTGGGGCGGTGGTCCGCCCAGATCCGCTGGACCTGCTTTTCGATGCCGGGCGCGTCGATGCCGGCCATCACGAGGCAATCCTCGCGCGAACCGTGCTCGATGAACCGGTCCGGGATGCCGATGTGCTGGACCTGGGCCTCGATCCCGCGGGCGGCCAGGCACTCGCTGACCGCACTGCCGGCACCGCCGGCGACGACGTTCTCCTCGAGCGTGACGATGCACGAATGCGTGGCTGCAAGCCGGCAGATCGTGTCTTCGTCGAGCGGCTTAACGAAGCGCATGTTGGCCAGTGTCGCGTCGAGCTTCTCGGCCAGCGCGACGCACGGCGCCACCATCGTGCCGAACGCGAGCAGCAACAGGCCCGAGCGACCCTCACGGCGAACTTCGGCGCGGCCGACCGGTAACGCAGTCATCGCCGCCACGAGCGGAGTGCCCGGGCCGGGCCCGCGCGGATAGCGCACGGCTGCGGGGCCGTCGATCGTGACTGCGGTGTAAAGCATCTGCCGGCATTCGTTCTCGTCGGCCGGCGCCATCACGACCATGTTGGGGATGCAGCGCAGGAACGACAGGTCGAACGCGCCCTGGTGCGTGGCGCCGTCGCCACCGACGACTCCGCCGCGGTCGATCGCGAACGCGACCGGCAATTCCTGCAACGCGACGTCGTGGATCAACTGGTCATAGGCGCGCTGCAGGAATGTCGAATAGATCGCGACCACCGGCCGCAGTCCTTCGCAGGCCATGCCGGCCGCGAGCGTGACGGCGTGCTGTTCGGCGATGGCGACGTCGAAATAGCGGTCGGGGAAGCGCTTGGAGTACTCGACCAGCCCCGAACCTTCGCGCATCGCAGGCGTGATGCCGACGATGCGCGGATCGAGCTCGGCCATGTCGCAGAGCCACTGGCCGAACACCTGCGAATACACCGGTCCCGTCGCTTTTTCCTTGTAGATCGTGCCGGCCTCGGGGTCGAACGGACCCGGGCCGTGCCACTTGATCGGATCCGCTTCGGCGGGCGCGTAGCCTTTGCCCTTGCGCGTCACGACGTGCAGGAACTGCGGGCCTTCGAGGTCGCGCAGGTTGGTGAGCGTCTTCACCAGCATGTCGAGGTCGTGGCCGTCGATCGGGCCGAAGTAGTTGAAGCCCATTTCCTCGAACAGCGTGCCGGGCAGCACCATGCCCTTGAAGTGTTCCTCGGAGCGGCGGGCGAGTTCCCACACGGTGGGCATGCGGCGCAGGATCTTCTTGCCGCCTTCGCGCAGCGCGGCGTAGGTCCTGCCGGACAGCACGCGCGCAAAATAGTTCGACAGCGCGCCGACGTTCTCCGAGATCGACATGTCGTTGTCGTTCAGGATCACCAGCACGTTGGCGTCGAGCGCGCCCGCGTGGTTCAACGCTTCGAAGGCCTGGCCGGCGGTGATCGCGCCATCGCCGATGACGGCGACCACGCGACGCTTCTCGCCCTTGCTCTTCGCGGCGAGCGCCATGCCGATGGCCGCGCTGATCGAGGTGCTCGAGTGCCCGACGCCGAACGTGTCGTACTCGCTCTCGAAACGGCTCGGGAACGGCGCGAGCCCGCCCTTGTGCTTGATCGTCTGCAGGCGGTTGCGACGACCGGTCAGCACCTTGTGCGGATAGGCCTGGTGGCCGACGTCCCAGACGAGGCGGTCGTGCGGCGTGTCGAATACGTAGTGCAGGGCAACCGTGAGTTCGACGGTGCCGAGGCCGGCGGCGAAATGGCCGCCCATCTGGCTGACAGTCTGGATCAGGAATTCGCGCAGCTCGCCGGCCAGCGGCACCAGCTTGGTCTCCGGCAACTGGCGGAGATCCGACGGCGCCTCGATGCGCGTAAGCAACGGATAGAGATCGGGGCGCGACATTTTCGTGATTTTACACTGCCGTGGTACCGGACCGTCCGTTTAACGGTTCCGGGTCAGCAACCAGTGGGACAGGTCGGCCAGCGGGCTGTCCTGCCAGCGATGCGCGGCGAGCTGCCGGCTGGCCTCGTCGTGCAGCTGGCGCACGCGCGCCCGGGCGGCTTCCAGGCCGGCGATCGCGGGGTAAGTGGGCATGCCGCGGGCCTCGTCGCTGCCCGGCGGTTTGCCGATGACCTGGACGTCACCCTCGACGTCGAGGATGTCGTCCTGCACCTGGAAAGCCAGTCCCACGCAATCGCCGAAAACGCTCAGTGCAGCGAGCTGGCCCGCATCGAGCCCCGACCGGCAATGCGCGGCCATCAGCACGCTCGCGCGGATGAGCGCTCCGGTCTTGAGCGCGTGCAACCGCTCGAGGTCGGCCAGCGTGAGCGAACCGCCTTCGGCCGCGAGGTCCAGCGCCTGGCCACCTGCCATGCCGGCCGTGCCGCTGGCGACGGCGAGCGTGTCAATGATGCGCACGCGGATCGCGGCATCGGCGGGCAGTCCCGGATGCGATGCCAGCAGATGAAATGCCAGCACCTGCAGCGAATCGCCGGCCAGGATCGCCGTCGCTTCGTCGAATTGCCTGTGACAGGTGGGCCGGCCGCGCCGCAGGTCGTCGTCGTCCATCGCCGGGAGGTCGTCGTGCACGAGCGAATAGCAGTGAATCAGCTCGACGGCGCAGGCCGCCGCGTCCACCTGGTCCAGCGGTATGCCCAGTGTTGCCGCCGTCGCGTAGACGAGGGCCGGACGAATGCGCTTGCCGGGACCGAGCACGCTGTAGCGCTGCGCGGCATGGAGCCGGCCCGGCACTTCCGTGTCGGAGGGGAGCCATGCGTCGAGTTCGCGTTCGACCCGCAGGCGCCAGCGCTCCAGCGCCTGGGCCAGCGGCTCACGCGGCGAGGACGTCGCCGGCTGCGCGGTCATGCGTCGTCGGGCTCGAACGGCTCGGGCGCGGCCGTGGCCGACTTCTGCAGCAGGATCTCGACCTTCTGCTCGGCCTGCTTGAGCGAGGCCTGGCAGTCGCGGGCGAGGGCGACGCCGCGCTCGAAATGCCTGAGCGCGTCCTCCAGCGACAGGTCGCCGTGCTCGAGCTTGTCGACGGTCGCCTCGAGTTCGCCCAGGGAGCGCTCGAAGTCTGGGGGATTGGCTGGCGTTTCGGTCACTGCGGGGGCCTCCGGAGGGCGGGAAGCCTTGCACAGGGGTCCGCAAGGGTCAACGCGCCCCGCGTTTGTCCCTTCGGAACGGTCCGCCGTGGTTACTTCGACTCGCCAAAACGGGCCCGGGGGACTACCTTTTGCCGATGCCCCGACGTTCCCGTCTTGACCTGGATTTAGACATGGTCTAGTAGGTCCTTGGGGCCGCTTGGGCAGTCGGCGTGACCGCGCGCACGACATCGAACACAACCGACATGGAGGCTAGACAGACATGGCGACGTTGAAGGGCAGCAAGACCGAAGGGAACCTGAAGGCCGCGTTCGCCGGCGAATCGCAGGCCAACCGCCGTTACCTCTATTTCGCACAGAAGGCCGACATCGAAGGCTTCAACGACGTGGCCGCCGTGTTCCGTTCGACGGCGGAAGGCGAGACCGGCCATGCGCACGGCCACCTCGAATACCTCGAAGCCGTGGGCGACCCGGCCACCGGCCTGCCGATCGGCTCGACCTCGAACAACCTGAAGGCCTCCATTGCCGGCGAAACGCACGAGTACACCGACATGTACCCGGGCATGGCGAAGGCGGCCCGCGACGAGGGCTTCGATGAAATCGCCGACTGGTTCGAGACGCTCGCGAAGGCCGAGCGTTCGCACGCCAACCGGTTCCAGAAGGCGCTCGATACCCTCTGAGCGGCGTCATCCGGGCGCACCATGGCCGAAGAAACCAGCATCAAGACCGCGGGCCATGGTGCGCGCGAGGGCAGTCTGTCGAAGCCGACGCGCCATCCCATTGCATGGCGCGAGCCCGGGTTCTTCGACCAGGACAAGCTGGTCCAGGAACTCGAGCGTGTGTTCGACCTTTGCCACGGTTGCCGTCGCTGCTTCAGCCTGTGCAACTCGTTTCCGTTGCTGTTCGATGCGATCGACGCGTCACCGTCGGGCGAGCTCGACGGCGTCGACAGGAAAGTGTTCTGGGAGGTGGCCGATCACTGCTACCTCTGCGACATGTGCTATCTGTCGAAATGTCCGTACGTGCCCCCGCACCCTTGGAACATCGATTTCCCGCACCTGATGCTGCGGGCGAAGGCGGTCAAGTTCCGGAAGGGCGAGACACGCATACGGGACAAGATCCTCAGTTCGACCGACATGGTCGGCGCGATTGCCGGCATTCCGGTGGTGTCGCAGATCGTCAACCGGGTGAACGGCACGGCGTTCGGACGCCGCATGCTCGACAAGACGCTCGGTGTGCACCCCGACGCGCCGATTCCCGATTACCACAGCACGTCAGGCCGCACGCGAGTCGCGCGGGGACACGTGCCGGATGCGATTGCGGTCAAGTCCACGGCCGAGACGCGGGGCCAGGTCGCCCTGTTCGCGACGTGCTACTGCAACCGCAACGAACCGGACCTCGATGACGATCTCGCCACGGTGTTCCGTCACAACGGCATCCCGGTCACCGTCGTGCCGCAGGAGAAGTGCTGTGGCATGCCGAAGCTCGAACTCGGCGACCTCGAGTCGATCCAGCGGGCCAAGGAAGCGAACATCCCGGCGCTGGCTGCGATGGTGGAGCAGGGGTACGACCTCGTCGCGCCGATCCCGTCGTGCGCCCTGATGTTCAAGCAGGAGCTGCCGCTGCTCTTCCCCGAGGATGAGCAGGTGAAGAAAGTGCAGGCAGCGATGTTCGACCCGTTCGAATACCTCGCGCTGCGCCACAAGGCAGGCCTCCTGCGCACGGATTTCGCCAGGCCGCTGGGCAAGGTCAGCTATCACGTGCCGTGCCACCTGCGCGTGCAGAACCTCGGGCTCAAGACGCGCGACGTGCTGCGGCTGATTCCCGGCACCGAGATCGAGCCGATCGAACGCTGCTCGGGACACAACGGCACGTACGGCGTAAAGAAGGAATTCCGCGAGACCTCGATGAAGATCGGCCGGCCGGTGTTCAGCAAGGTGAAGAACGCCGCACCCGACTACTACGCGAGCGACTGCCCGATGGCGGGGCACCAGATCGAATCCGGGCTCGGCGCCGATCCCCAGCCGCCGACGCATCCGCTGAAGCTGCTGCGCATCGCCTACGGCCTCTGAAGCCCTGCGTCGATGCATGACACGACCATGACGACGAACACCACGACGGCCCGCGGATTCCAGAAGTTGTTGCCCGAGGACCTCTTCAGTCTCGAGCAGTATTCGCAGCAGCGCCCACGGTTCCGGCCCCTGGTGCTTGCGCACAAGAAGCGCCGCACGCTGCAGGTCGGCCCGAATGCGACGATCCTGTTCGAAGATCGCCTCACGGTGCAGTACCAGGTGCAGGAGATGCTGCGCATCGAGCGCATCTTCGAGTCCGCAGGCATTGCCGATGAACTCGGCGCGTACAACCCGTTGATTCCCGACGGCAGCAACTGGAAGGCCACGCTGCTGATCGAGTACCCGGACCCCGAGGAGCGCAAGGTCGCCTTGGCCGGGCTCAAGGGAGTGGAGGATCGCTGCTGGGTGCAGGTCGAAGGGCACGAGCGCGTGTTCGCGATTGCCGACGAGGACCTCGAGCGCGAGAACGACGAGAAGACCTCGGCGGTGCATTTCGTGCGTTTCGAGCTGACGCCCGCGATGGTCGCGGCGGCGAAGAGTGGCGCGGCGATCGGCGTAGGGATCGATCATCCGAATTACCGGCATGCGGTTGAGCCGGTCGCCCCTGAAGTGCGTGACGCGTTGGTGGCGGATCTCGCTTAGGGGCGCAGAAGAGATCGCAGGCGTTCGTTCCGGGTTCCTTCCCCGCGAGCGGAAAGGCAGACACGCTCGCGGGAAAAGAACCCGGAACGAACGCTGGATGTCATGCGCCTGGGCGAGTCCTTGCCAAAGCGCAAGCACTCGCACGGCGCAAGTAGCCGGTCAGGCGCCATGCACAAGCTGTCCGATCGCCATGGATATCAACACTCTGCAGTTGTGCCACCGAAATGCCGCTGCTGGTGCGGTGAATGCCGCGCCATTCCGACTAACCCCTATCCCCTAACCCCTAACCCCTTCTGCTGTTAGAATTCGCGCGCTTTTTACCACCCACGCGAGCCCGCGGACCGATCCAAGAATGAGCCAGTCCTACACCGCTCAAGACATCGAAGTCCTGAGCGGACTCGAGCCCGTCCGGCGTCGTCCGGGCATGTACACCGACACCAGTCGGCCCAACCACCTCGCTCACGAAGTCGTCGACAACAGCGTCGACGAAGCGCTCGCGGGCCATTGCAGCAAGATCGAAGTGACCGTCTACAAGGACGGGTCGCTCGAGGTCGTCGACGACGGCCGCGGCATGCCGGTGGATATCCACCCGAAAGAGAAGGTGAGCGGCGTCGAGCTGATCCTCACCCGGCTGCACGCGGGCGGAAAGTTCTCCGCCGACTCTGGTTACAAGTTTTCGGGCGGCCTGCACGGCGTGGGCGTCTCGGTGGTCAACGCGCTCTCGAAGCACCTCGAGTGCTGGGTGCGCCGCGGCGGCAAGGAATACAACATCTCGTTCAAGAACGGGAAGGTGCATTCCAAGCTCGAAGTCGTCGGTGACGTCGGCAAGAGCAACACCGGCACCACGGTCCGCTTCTGGCCCGACACGTCGTACTTCGACGCTCCCGATTTCGCGCTGCCCAGGCTCAAGCACGTGCTCAAGGCCAAGGCCGTGCTGTGCCCGGGCCTGCGCGTGCGCTTCAGCGTCGAGAAGACCGGCGAGAAGGAAGAGTGGCTGTACACCGAGGGACTGTCGCAGTACCTGCGCGAGTCGATCGAGTCCACCGAATGGCTGCCGGACGAGCCGTTCGTCGGCAAGGTAGAAGGCGAGCACGAAGGCGTCGACTGGGCGGTGGTCTGGCGGACGGACGGCGGCACGCGGTTCGAAGAAAGCTACGTCAACCTGATCCCGACCGCGCAGGGCGGCACCCACGTCAACGGTTTCCGTCTCGGCCTGACGGAGGCGGTGCGCGAGTTCTGCGAATTCCGCAACCTGCTGCCGCGCGGCCTGAAGCTGTCGCCCGAAGACGTCTGGGACGACACCAGTTACGTGCTCTCGATGAAGATGCGCGACCCGCAGTTTGCCGGGCAGACCAAGGAACGCCTGTCGTCCCGCGAACCGGCTGCGTTCGTCTCCGGCATCGTCAAGGACCAGTTCGGGTTGTGGCTGAGCCAGCACCCGGAAGCGGGCGAGAAGATCGCCCAGCTCGCGATCGTCAACGCGCAGACGCGGTTGAAGGCGAGCCAGAAGATCGCACGCAAGCGCGTAGTGGCCGGGCCGGCATTGCCGGGCAAGCTCGCGGACTGCAGCAGCCAGGACCCGAAGCGGGCCGAGCTGTTCCTCGTCGAAGGCGACTCGGCAGGCGGTTCCGCCAAGCAGGCTCGCGATCGCGAGTTCCAGGCGGTGATGCCGCTGCGCGGCAAGATCCTGAACACGTGGGAAGTCGAGGCAGCCGACGTGCTGTCGTCGCAGGAAGTCCACGACATCACCGTGGCGATTGGCGTCGAGCCGGGTTCCGATGCGGTCAAGGACCTCCGGTACGACAAGATCTGCATCCTCGCCGACGCCGACTCCGACGGTCTGCACATCGCCACGCTGCTCTGCGCGTTGTTCCTGCGGCACTTCCGTCCGCTGGTGCTCGCGGGGCACGTCTACGTGGCGATGCCGCCGCTCTATCGCATCGACTACGGCAAGAACGTCGAGTACGCGCTCGACGACGCGGAGCGCAACGGCATCCTCGAGCGCATCCGCGCCGAGAACGCACGCGCGAAGCCGTCGGTGACGCGCTTCAAGGGCCTCGGTGAGATGAACCCGCTGCAGCTGCGCGAGACCACGATGGCGCGCGAGACGCGGCGGCTCGTGCAGCTCACGGTCGATGCCGCGGACAACGCCGACCAGCTCATGGACATGCTGCTCGCCAAGAAGCGCGCATCCGACCGTCGTGACTGGCTGGAGACGAAGGGCAACCTCGCCAGCGTCATCGCGGTCATCGATCCCAACGATGCGATCGCAGCCGAAGCAGCCGACCAAGTGGCGGCAGGGTAACGATGGGCAAGAGCAAGGACACTGATACGACCGCAACCCTCGATTTCGAGGGCGTCGAGCGCCAGCCGCTGCGGACGTTCACCGAACGCGCGTACCTCGAGTATTCGATGTACGTGATTCTCGATCGCGCGCTGCCGCACATCGGCGACGGCCTGAAGCCCGTGCAGCGCCGCATCATCTACGCGATGAGCGAGCTTGGTCTCGCCGCCACCGCCAAGCCCAAGAAGTCGGCCCGCACGGTCGGCGACGTGATCGGCAAGTTCCACCCGCACGGCGACTCGGCCTGCTACGAGGCCATGGTGCTGATGGCGCAGCCGTTCTCGTACCGCTACCCGATCGTGGACGGGCAGGGCAACTTCGGCTCGCCGGACGACCCGAAGTCGTTCGCCGCGATGCGTTACACCGAGTCGAAGCTCTCGCGCTACGCCGAAGTCCTGCTGTCCGAGCTCGGCCAGGGCACGGTGGACTGGCAGCCCAACTTCGATGGTTCGCTCGACGAGCCCTGCCTGTTGCCCGCGCGGCTGCCCAACCTGCTGCTGAACGGGGCCATGGGCATTGCCGTGGGCATGTCCACCGACATTCCGCCGCACAACCTGCGTGAAGTCGCGGCCGCCTGCATTCGCCTGCTCGACGAGCCGAAGGCGACGACGACACAGTTGTGCGAGCACGTGCTCGGTCCGGATTTTCCGACGGGCGCGGAAATCATCACCCCGCGCGAAGACCTGCAGAAGATCTATGAAACCGGCAACGGCACCTTCCGTGCCCGTGCCCGGTTCGAGATGGAAGACGGCGAAATCATCGTGACGGAGCTGCCGTACCAGGTCTCCGGCTCGAAGGTGCTGGAGCAGATCGCCGCGCAGATGCGCGCGAAAAAGCTGCCGATGATCGAGGATTTGCGCGACGAGTCCGATCACGAGCACCCGACGCGCCTCGTGATCACCCCGCGTTCCAACCGCGTGGACACCGAGCAGGTCATGGCGCACCTGTTTGCGACGACGGACCTGGAGCGGACATACCGCGTCAACCTGAACGTCATCGCGCGCGACGGCCGGCCGCGGGTGATGGGGTTGCGCGCGCTGCTCGAGGAGTGGCTGTCGTTCCGCGTCGACACCGTGACGCGCCGGTTGCAGTACCGGCTCGAGAAGGTCAACGCGCGGCTGCACATCCTCGATGGCTTGCTGGTCGCGTACCTGAACCTCGACGAGGTCATCCGCATCGTCCGCACGGAGGACGATCCGAAGGCCGCGTTGATCGCGCGTTTCCAGCTGTCCGAGGCGCAGGCCGAGGCCATCCTCGAGACCAAGCTGCGCCACCTGGCGCGGCTCGAAGAGATGAAGATCCGCGGCGAGCAGGACGAGCTCGCCAAGGAGCGCGATGGCCTCGAGAAGCTGCTCGGCAGCAAGGCCAAGCTCAAGCGGCTGGTGCGCGACGAGATCCAGGCGGACGCACTGAAGTACGGCGATGACCGTCGCAGCAAGCTGGTGGCGCGTGCCGCCGCGCAGGCGATCGACGAGACCGAGCTCGTCGCGAGTGAGCCGACCACGGTGGTCCTGTCGAAGAGCGGCTGGGTCCGCGCGGCGAAGGGGCACGAGATCGACCCGCGCACGCTCTCGTACAAGACGGGCGATGAGTACCGCGCGTGCGCCAAGGGCCGCAGCACGCAGTTGGCCGTGTTCCTCGACAGCACGGGTCGTGCGTACAGCCTGCTGGCGCACACGTTGCCGTCGGCGCGCGGACAGGGTGAGCCGTTGTCCGGCCGTCTCGATCCGCCCGACGGCGCAACGTTCCCCGGTGTCCTGATCGGCGATCCAGCGGAGCGCTGGGTGCTCGCGAGCAGCGCGGGTTACGGCTTCGTCGTCAAGCTCGAGGACCTGCACAGCCGCAACCGTGCTGGCAAGGCCGTGCTCAACGTGCCGGATGGTTACGCGGCGATCGCGCCGACGGTCGTGCCGCCGGGCGACGAGCCACTGCTCGCTGCCGTGAACTCGGAAGGGCGCCTGCTGACGTTCCCGGTCGCCGACCTGCCCGAACTGCCGCGCGGCAAGGGCAACAAGATCTTCGGCATCTCGACCAAGAAGACGCTGGTGGAGCCCGAGACGTTGCTCGCGATTGCGGCCGTCGCGCCGGGTCAGACGCTCAAGGTGCTCTGCGGCGACCGTACGATGGGGCTGACTTACAAGGACCTGGCGGAGTATCGCGGCGAACGCGGCCAGCGTGGTGCGGTGTTGCCTCGCGGCTGGCGCAAGGCGGAAGGACTCGAAGTCGAATAGACATTGCACGGTGACAGCGGATGTACTCATCCTTGCAGCCGCGTTCTTCGTCCTCGCGGCTCTCTACAGCAGCGTAGGACACGCTGGTGCGTCGGGTTACCTGGCAACGATGGCGTTGCTTGGGGTGGCGCCCGCTACGATGCGGCCTACTGCGCTCGCACTTAACCTGATTGTCGCGACACTGGCCACGTACCGATTCTGGCGGGCGGGCTGGACCCCCTGGAGTCAACTGCTGCCGTTCGCCATCGCGTCGGTGCCGCTTGCCTACATCGGCGGGCGGGTACAAGTACCGGTGCCGGGTTATCGTGCATTGGTAGGTGTCGTGTTGCTGTGTTCTGCAGCTGTTTTGGTTTGGCGCGCACGTGGCAGCGAGTCGAGGCTTGCGGAGCGACCCCTGCAAATACCTCTGGTTGCTGCGGTCGGCAGTGGTGCCGCCATCGGGTTGTTGTCGGGACTCACCGGCACCGGGGGCGGCATCTTTCTCAGCCCGCTGCTGCTGTTCGCGGGCTGGGCAGGGCCACGGGGTGCGGCAGGGCTCGCCGCGCCCTTTATTTTCCTCAATTCGCTGGCGGGGCTGATCGGGGTGCAGTGGGCTGCCAACTCGCTGCCAGCAGCAATGCCGGTGCTTGCCGCCGTCGTCCTTGCCGGAGGCTGGATCGGCACGGCACTAGGACTGCAGCGACTGCCGTCACGTGGATTATTGTGGGCGCTGGCGGCGGTATTGCTGGTTGCAGGAGGCAAACTCCTTCTGCCGACGCACTGGGTTTAATGCCTGTCGAACACCATTACGTTGTCGTACGCCTTGCCGCGGGCGTCCGTTCCCCGGCTCGACAACGTCAGCACGTTGCCGTCCCTGGATACCGAGCGGGTCGACGTGCCCACGACCTTTCCTGCTCTCTTCAGCGTGCTCGCGACCGTCAAGCCGTCTATCCGCAACACTGCTGCCGTGTCGACATTGGCGTTACCCGTGAACGGGTAGTCTTTGCCGTCGTACTTGAAGCTCGAATGCTGGGAAACAGGTTTTCCGTCCGCGGCGACACTATGGATCGTGACCTCGATGCCGTCGGCCGTGGCCGTGTAAGTCCGGGTCTGTGACGTCGGCGCCGGTCCCGGAGAAAACGTCGACTTCGCCAGGTTCAGCGTCCAGGTGCCGACGACAGGATCCGTCGCCTCAGCCGCAGACGCCACGGCGGTAGCGCCGAGGGCGAGCGCGGCGCCGGCAAGAATCGTCATGAAGAATCTGGCCATGCGATTCCCGGTGCCTGGTCTTACATGACGACCTGTTCCGGGCTGTTCACGAAATAGCCCTGGATGAACTCGATGCCGAGCTGCCACAGCACGGCCATCGTGTTGGCGTCCTCGACGCGCTCGGCAATCGTCGTCACGCCGTGCTCGCGCGCTACGTCCACGAGCGCCTTCACGCGTTCCTGCAGCGGCCGGTCGTTGGCGAGGCCCTGCATCAGTGCGCCGTCGATCTTCACGTAATTGACGGGCAGCCGATGCAGCAGCGCTGCCGCGTCTCCGGATGCACCGAAGTGCTCGACCGCAAACTCGATTCCCAGCGCTGAGAGCAGGCCCTGCAGCGAGCGCGCTTCGCGCGGCTTCTCGTGCACCATCTCTTCGGTGATCTCGAACACGATCCGGCTCGGCTCGACGCCCGATGCCTTGAGCTGCTGCTGCAGCCACGTGCCGAGCGTCTGGTCGTGCATCGAATCGCGCGAGAGACGCACGAAGACGCGGTGCGGCTTCTTTGCGGCACAGAACGACATTGCAGCGCCGACGATCCAGCGGTCGATGTTCTTCATCAGGTCGGTGCGTTCGGCCGCGGCGAGGAACTCCGTCGGCAGGACTTCCTGGCCGGCTTCGTCGAGCATGCGCACCAGCAGGTCGAACATCGGCCGGTCTTCGCCGACGAGGCTCGCGATCGGCTGCTGCACGAGCCGGAACCGGTTCGCCATCAGCGCGGCCTTGATCTGGTTGGCCCACGTGCGATCCGCTTCGTCGATCTGGGGCTTGGTGCCCGCCGGTTCGCGATGCACGCAGCGGTCGCCACCGGCGGCGGATGCCACGCGCTGTGCCGCTATCGCAGTCTCGAGCGCTTTCTGCAGCGGGCCGCCGTGAGCGAGCAGCGGAGCCGAGCCGATGCTGCAGGTGAGTTCCACGGCGGCGTCATCCGCCAGCAGCGGCTCCGCCGAGATGCGTTCCCGTAACCTGGCGAGCCACGCTTCCTGGTCGCGCGGGTTGCCACGCTCGACGAGCAGGGCGATGCCGTACGGTGCGACGCGGCTCGCCAGGTCGCCGGGCTGCAGTTGTTCCTGCACGCGGCGTGACAATGCGTCGAGGATTTCCTCCGCGACGATCGGGCCGTAATCGCGCTCGACGTTGTCGAAGCTGTCAGGAGCCAGGTAGGCGACTGCACGCAGGCCGGCCTTGAGCGGCTGTGCCGCGCGCGCCCTGGCGGATTCGATGAACGCCGCGCGCCGCAGCAGGCCCGTGCGCGAGTCCATGCGCATCGCCTGCTCGAGCTGGTTGGCCAGTGTTTCCATGTCGCGCTTCTGCGTGGCGACACGCAGGCGCACTGCGGGTTCGCCTTCGAATTCGAAGCGCTCGAAGCTGAGTTCCAGCGTTTGCGAGCTGCCGCCGGGCTGCATCGCCAACACGCTCAACGCATGACCTGCCCAGCGGCCCTGCGCCGCCGCGACCAGCGCGCCCTTGAGAGCGGCGTGGCTGCGGGCATCGAACAGGTCCATGAGCGGCTGGCCGAGCAGTTCACTCGGATCGGGGTGGCCGAACAGTTCGCTCCAGGCCGGATTGACGTCGACGACGATGCCTTCCTGCACGTGCGCGATCGCATCGGTCGATCCCGTCATGAACGCGCGCATCTGGTCGCGGTACTGCCGGGCCGAGGCGAGCGTGCCGTTCAGTGCATTGTCGAGCCGCGCAGCATCGAGTTCGCGGGCGGCCACGGATTGCAGCCGGCCGCGGGCGGCCAGCGTCACGACGTCGGCGGCACCGAGTTCGAGTCCGCGAACGAGGTCGGCCTCGGTGAGCGAATCACGCACCACGAGCGCCGGCACACTCGAAGCCAGGCGCGAGCGTTGCTCCATCGCGCTTTCGAGTTCGTCCGAGTCGGAGACGCAGAAGAACAGCAGCTGCGGTGCATTGGGCGCGCCGAGCGCGTCCGCAAGGTCGGCAAGCTCCCGCACCCACGTGCAGTGAACCACCTGACCCGCGTTGCGCAGGGTGCTGTTGATGATCTCGACGGGATCCTGCTGCCTCGACAGGACGACCACTGGAATGGCGCTGGTTTCGCCCAATTTCCTACCCCGTTAGGCGCGGATCGGGCCAGTCGGACCCCCGCGCGCGTGTACTGTCAAATTCGCGGGGATCATAGCACCGGGGTCTGCGCCCCTAACGTGACGCAGGTGGCAGCATTGTCTTCGCAGCAGCGCCCGCAACCTCCCGCACCAGCTTAGGCACGAGGTATCCGGGCAGGCGCGCCGTCAGCGCCGCATGCAGTTGGCGTGCTTCGTCCTCGGGGACGTCGAAATGGGCGGCGCCGCGGACCGGGTCCAGCACGTGCAGGTAATACGGCAGAACGCCGGATTCGAACAGCACGACACTGAGTTCTTCGAGCGCTGCGACCGAGTCGTTCACTCCCCGCAGCAGTACGGACTGGTTCAGCAACGTGGTGCCCGCTGCCTGCAATGCGCCGAGCGCGGCCTGGACGTCGGCGGCGTCACGCAGTTCCTGCGCGTGGTTTGCGTGGATCACCACGATGCGCTGCAAGCGTCGCAGCGAATTCCACACCGCCAGGAATCCGGAATCGATCCGTTGCGGCAGCACGACGGGCAATCGCGTGTGCACGCGGACGCGCCGTACGTGCGCAATTGCCTCCAGGCCTTCGAGGAGACCGGCCAGCCGGCGGTCGCTGAGGGTGAGGGGATCGCCGCCACTCAGCAGGACTTCGGTGATGCTCGGGTCGGCGCGGATCGCCTCGAGCGCACTCGCAAAGGCCTGTCGGCCTGCGTGCTGCTCGCCATACGGAAACTCGCGCCGGAAGCAGTAGCGGCAGTGGATGGCGCAGGCGCCCGTGGTCACCAGCAGTGCCCGGCCGTGGTACTTGTGCAGCAGGCCCTGTCCGGCCAGGGCCTCGAGATCGCCCACCGGATCCGCGACGTAGCCCGGCGTTTCGATCAGTTCCGCGTCCAGCGGGAGCACCTGCCGCAGCAGCGGATCGGTCGCGTCGCCGTGGCGTATGCGCGCCAGGTAACTGCGGGGCACTCGCAGTGGAAACCGTGCCGCCGCACGACGGGCCGGCTCGACCCATTCCCCGCCCAGGCCAAGGCTATCCGCCAGCTCCTCGGGGTCGCTGACGCAGTCCCGCAGGGCCTGTTGCCAGGCGGCGGGGCTCAGGTGACGGAGGAGGGGGGTTGCGGGTATCATGCGCGGCTAACCATAGGCAGCCCACTATTGTCGGTCCCTGCCGCTCCCGGTTCAACCGCACCAGCTTAAGCGCAGCACACCCATGTCCACTTACAGCACCAACGAATTCAAGTCCGGTCTCAAGATCATGATCGACGGCGACCCTTACGTGATCGTCGAGAACGAGTTCGTGAAGCCGGGCAAGGGGCAGGCGTTCAACCGCGTCCGCATCCGCAACCTTAAGTCGGGCCGCACGCTCGAGCGCAACATGAAGTCCGGCGACACCGTCGAAGGCGCTGACATCCAGGAATCGGAGATGCAGTATCTCTACAGCGATGGCGATTTCTGGCACTTCATGGTCCCGGAAAACTTCGAGCAGCACACCGCCGGCAAGGAAGCGATGGGCGACTCGGCCAAGTGGCTGAAGGACGGCACGATGTGCACGGTCATGCTGTGGAACGGCGTGCCGCTGTCGGTGAATGCGCCGGCCCACGCCGAACTCAAGATTGTCGAGACCGACCCGGGCGTGCGCGGCGACACCGCGACGGGCGGCCAGAAGCCGGCGAAGCTCGAGACGGGCGCCGTGGTGCGTGTGCCGCTGTTCCTGAACGAAGGCGAAGTCATCCGCGTCGACACGCGGACGGGCGAGTACCTGAGCCGGGCGAAGAGCTGACGCTTCGGCGGCGAATGCCGCCGGCGCGAGGGGTTTGGGGGACAGGGGTTGGAGGGTTAGTCGAAATGACATCCCTGCCGGCAAATTCCCGGCCGAGCGTGTGAAAGGGCGCCATCAGGGAGCGCTGTTCCCGGTATTGCTCGATGAGTTCTGCCCGCAGACCATCTCTGCCGGGTCAATGCCGCGGTCCTCGCGACAACCGGTCATGGCGCCGAGTGGCTGCGTAACATCGGCTGATGTGGCAGTCATCCGGTGAGTCGCTGTGACCACAGCAGACGCTCTCTGCGGTCGCCGGACTGAGCCGACTCGCAACGCGTGGTCACGAAGCCGCTGTGTACGGCCATGCGCGTCGCGCTTAGTCACGCGACATCTGCACGAGGCGGCACTGCAACGAATGCACGCGCGTGCCACGCCCGAGTTGATGCGGTTGCGGCGATGTGTCGTCGAACGCCCTGTTGCCGGCCTGAAGTACCGGATCTTCGAGAGGCCGCGGTTCCTGCTGCGCGGTCGATTGCGGTGCTTGGGAGCGTTGACGCTGGGCGCCATCCTACGTAGTGCACGACAGGCGCGGTGATGTCTCCTCGATCAGTCGGGACGCACGGTCTCAGGCCGCCACGCCCTCCGGTTCACAGTTCGTGCCATGTCGCCGCGTTGCGCATGCGACCCGCCCCGGCTTGCGGCGAGGCGGTCGCCGTACGTTCGGGTGCGATCGCTTTACCAGGCCAGTCCTGACTGAGCCGACGGTCTGCTGGGCGGCTCGTACCGCCGAGTCGCCGTGGTCAGCAGCGTGCGCACGTACCAGCGCCGCGGTGCGATCCAGCCGTCGCTCCTTGCCGCCGAGCTTGCTGGTGCGGCGTCAGCCGAGTGACACCGCTTCCGACGTTGCATACTGCCCGCGTCGCCGGCCAGGCGTACGCGCCGAGGCGGCAGCGGACCGATGCCGCGCAACGGTCGGCCTTGGCAGTTCGTTCCGGATCAGGCTCGACCGCACGCGATGCACGTTGCCGATCCTGCTGCTCGACGGACTTCGCCGTTACGTAGCGCATGCTGGCCGGCTCATCGCCTCGCAGACGCCTGGCACGTTCGCGTCGGTCTTGTTCGGCTTCACGACGCTGACGAGCACGGCGATGAGCTTCATCCGGAAGCCTTTGGCGTGGAACCCGGGCCCAGTAATGCGCGCTGCCGCAAGCTTCCATCGATCTCGGCGCCGGTTTAGCCGCGCGCTCAAGCCGCGATCGACGGACAGCGCTGCAGACGTTGCATCAGACCGGGCGCTCGCCCGATTCACGCCGTGCACCTGGAAGACTGCTTGCAATCCACATCCTGCGAGTAAGCGTCATGACGACCCTCCTCGATCCGTGACTCGTGACTTCCCAGCGCCAGTCTGGCACTCGATGCGCGCGGAGCGGTGAGGGGTCCATCCCATTGCTTTCAGGATCGTGCATGATCGGCCGCTTGCAGTCACTGCGGACGATTGGGCCTCCAGATCATAGTGCGCAGCGTTCGGCGATCCGTTGCGGACCAACGTTCCTCGCTGAGTCTACAGGCCGCCCGACATGCGCATTGTTGCTCTTCTCGCCTGACTGCTCGGCGCCCTGCCAATCCGGGATCCGCACAGGAGCGGTCGGCGCTCGCTAATCCGCAGATCCATCCGAGGAAGCGCGGGTCCTCGCCATTGAAGACGAGTACGTCGCTGCCGAGGTCGACCCGAGACGACCAACGCTGCGCGCATCGTCGACGAGAGCTTCCGCTTCAACTCCGACCGCGCATTACGACTGCGGAGAACCGACGAATCCTGAAGACGAGCATGTCGGCGCCACGAAGCTGCCTTGGCGATTGCACTCTCGCTGACTGGTGCCTAGGTCAGGCCTGTCGGTTCCTGCTACGTCACGACGTCGTATCCGAGGGCGCAGCTGCCGGACGCTTCCGCTCTGGATGCAGAGCCGTGCATGTGGTGGCCGCCTGCTTTGGTCGCACGGCACGCATCCGAACGAGCCCCATCAACACGACTGGTGACTTCGCCATGGAATTTGCCGGCGCGAATCATCGGCAGCGGTCATACGATGTGGCCGCGTCGACGTTGCTTGCGCCGTGCGAATTCTCGGGCCTTGACGAGAATTCGCTCAGGCGCGGTCGATCAGGCGTTCGTTCCGGGTCTTTCCGGGCGAGCGTGTCTGCCTTTCCGCTCGCCCGGAAAAGACCCGGAATGAACGCCCTCACCGACCGTCCGCCCGTGGTCACTTCGTAGCCGCAATCGCAGCCACGAAAACAGCGACGAGCCGCTCCAGCCCCCGCGCGTCCTCTTCGTCGAACCGATCGAGCAGCGGGCTGTCGAGATCGAGCACGCCCAGCAGGCGGCCGTCCGCCAGGACGATCGGCACCACCACTTCCGAGTTCGAAGCCGAGTCGCACGCGATGTGCCCCGGGAACGCATGCACGTCCCGGACGACCAGCGTGCGGCGCTGCGACGCGGACGCACCGCAGACGCCTTTATCGAGCGGGATGCGCACGCAGGCCGGCTTGCCATGGAACGGGCCCACCAGCAGGTCACCCGACGCTTCGTCCAGCAGGTAGAAGCCCACCCAGTTGAGGTCGGGCAGGCTCCAGTACAGCAGCGACGACATGTTCGCGGCGCACGCGATCAGGTTGGGCTCGCCCGCGAGCAACCCACGCAGGCTCAGTTCGAGTTCCTCGTACAGCGCCGGCTTGGGGAGGGAACGGACGTCGTTCAACGCATGCATCGTCGCGGGCTCCATGCAGAAGTCGGGTGGGGCTGTCAGGCTCGTTCGTAAGGAAACGTGAGCACATCGTCGATGCGCGCAGCCCGGGCGGCGACCATCACGAGTCGGTCGAAGCCGAGCGCCACGCCGGCGCAGGGCGGCAGTCCGGCGGCGAGTGCGTCGAGGAAGAAACGGTCCATTTCACGGACGGGCTGGCCGTTGTCGTGACGACGTGCCAGGTCCGCTGCGAATCGTGCGGATTGTTCCGGCGCCGAGCCGAGTTCGTGAAAACCATTCGCGAGTTCGAGCGGACCCCAGAACGCCTCGAAGCGCGACGCAACTTCGCCGCGGATCTGCGCGAGTGCGGCCTGGCTCGCCGGAAAGTCGTAGAGAAACGTCAGCCGGTCCGTCGCGAAGGATTCCGCGACGACGGTGCCCATCGCGAGGTCGAGCGCGTCGTCTCGTGCAGCTCCGGCGCGCATCGAATCCGGCACGGAAGTGCCCGCGCGCTCGATGGCCTGCAGGATCGCGTCGACGGGCGCGTGCAGCGGATCGAGGCCGAGACGCCGCTCGAATGCGTCGCAGTACGTGATCGATTCGCTGGCTGCGACTGTCCGCACGGGATCCAGCACGTGCCGGATCAGGGCCTCGACGTCGCGCATCAGCGCGTGGTGGTCGAGCCCGTGCCGGTACCACTCGAGCATCGTGAACTCCGGGTTGTGCCGACCGCCACGTTCACCGGCGCGGAACACCTTGCAGACCTGGTAAATGTCGGGCGCCCCCGCGCAGAGCAGCCGCTTCATCGCGTATTCGGGCGAGGTCTGCAGGTAGCCCACGGTCGCGCCATGGGTTGTGTCATCCGCGACCCGCAACGACTCGAGGTGCACGTCGGTCACGGCCGCACCGACGAGCGCGGGGGTCTCGACTTCGAGCGCGCCGGATGCGCTGAAATACGCACGAACCCGTGCCAGCAGGCCGGCGCGCAGTCGCAGCCGTGCCAGGTCAGCCGTGGGCCGCCATGCGGCGTCCGCTTCAGCGCCCGCCGTCATGCACCGAATCGCGCCAGCAGCTGGCCCAGCCGCACTGGTTCACCGGGCTCGACGCGCGGCGCAAAAGCCGCGGCCGCGCCGGTCAGCATGATCACGGTCGAGCCCATGTTGAAGCGGCCGAGTTCCTCGCCGCGCCTGAACGTGCGGCCGACGCCTGGCTCGATCACGCGCACCTTGCCGCCGCGACCGGGAGGCGGGTTGATCTCGCCGGCGAACACGGTCTCGATGCTGCCGACGAAGAGCGCGCCGACCAGCACCAGGCAGAGCGGGCCGTCTGCGGTGTCGAAATCGCAGACCACGCGTTCGTTGCGCGCGAAGAGGTCGGGGACCGTGCGGGCCGTAGCGGCATTCACGCTGAACAGCTGCCCCGGCACATAGCGCGTTGCACGCAGCACCGCGTCGCACGGCATGTGAATGCGGTGATAGTTGTAAGGCGCCAGGTACAGGCACGCGAAGCTGCCGCCGAGGTAGCGCGCCGCGGAGGGCACGTCCGCCAGCAGGCCTTCGCACGTGTACTGCATGCCCTTGGCCTGCAGCAGCGCGCCCGCGTTCGTGCGGCCGAGCTGGCTCACGGTGCCGTCGACCGGCGAGACGAGTGCGTGAGCGTCGGTGGCGATCGGGCGTGCTCCCGGTCGCAACTCACGCGTGAAGAACGCGTTGAACGACTCGTACCTGAACGGGTCGGGCTGCAGCGCCTCGTGCATGTCGATCTGCGGGTACGAGCGGAGCACCGTGCGTAAAAGGAGGTTGCGCACGGCGGGCTGGCGGCTGCGCGCCAGCGCGTGCATGCCGCGCGAGAGCAGGTGCTGCGGCAGGACCTTCTGCAGCAGGGCAAACAATTCGTCGCTGCCCGAGCGTTCGATCTCTACGGTCATCGGTGCGATTCCTCGAAATACTGCACGACCTTGCGGTAGTCGCGGGCCAGGACGGTGGCATCGAGCGGCGGCGACGAATAAGCGGCGAGCGCGCCCGCGGGCGAGACGATGAACAGTCCGGCGCCATGGTCCATCGTGTAGCCGCCGCCGGGCAGCGGCACCTTCGCGAACGGGACCGAGAACGCCGTCGCCGCATCGGTGGTCGCCGCAATCGTTCCCGTCGCGCCCTGGAAGGACGGGTCGAAGAACGTCACGTACGGCTTGAGAATGGCGGGCGTGTCGCGCTCGGGGTCTACGCTCACGAGCAGCACGCGCGGCTGCTGTCCCGCGGGCAAGTCGGCGAGCTGCTTCTTCATCTGCGCGAGCGTCGTCAAGGTCGTGGGGCACACGTCCGGGCACTGCGTGAAGCCGAAAAACACCAGCGTCCAGCGGTCGCGCAGGAAGTCCCGCGGCAGCGGACGGTCGTCCTGGTCGACGAGGTCGAGCGGCGGCAGCTCGCGCGGTTGCGGCAGGATCGTCGCGCTCTCGGTCACCGGGACCGGCACCACTCGCGGCGTCACGAACACGCGGGCGAGGAACAGCCCGAGCGCAAACGCTACAATGGCGGCCAGTGCGTATCGAAGCAGGGGGCGGGCGGTCATCGCACCGATTATCCCATAGGACCGCAGCGACCATGCCGACGACCCCGACCCCGTTCAGCCGCAGGCCGCCAGCCGCGCCCACCGTCGCGCAGCTGATCCGGTTTGGCGCGCGCGAGTTCGATGCCGCCGGCCTGGCCTACGGGCACGGCACAGCCGATGCGCGGGACGACGCCGCGGCACTCGTTTTCCATGCGCTCGGGCTCGACCATGCCGATGCCGAGGCGGCTTACGCGATCAAGCCCGGCAAGGCACAGGTCGAGCAGGTGCTCGGCCTGTTCGCGCAACGGCTGCGCCGCCGGGTGCCCGTCGCCTACCTGATGGGTCGCATGTGGTTCGCCGGGCACGAGTTCGAAGTCGACGAGCGCGTGATCGTGCCGCGCTCGCCGTTCGCCGAACTGATCGCCGCGGGTTTTGCCCCGTGGATCGATCCCGCGCGCGTGCAGCGTCTGGTCGATCTCGGCACCGGTTCGGGTTGCATCGCCATCGCGTGCGCGCTGCGATTCCCGCAAGCGCAGGTCGATGCCGTGGATCTTTCTCCCGATGCGCTCGAAGTCGCGGCCCGCAACGTGCAACGTCATGGCGTCGGCGCGCGACTGCGATTGCACCTGGGCGATACGTTCGAGCCGCTGGGCGATGCCGTCTACGACCTGATCGTGTCGAATCCTCCGTACGTCAGCGACGCGGAAATGGACGCGCTCCCGCGCGAGTACCTGCACGAGCCGGACATGGCTTTGCGCGCGGGCAGCGATGGGCTCGACGTAGTGCGTCGAATCCTGCGCGACGCCGACGCGCATCTCGCGCCGGGTGGCGTCCTGGTGGTCGAAGTGGGTGACAGTGAAGATCGATTGCAGCAGGCCTATCCGCGCGTGCCGTTCCTGTGGCTCGAGTTCGAGCACGGCGGCGGCGGCGTCTTCCTGTTGACGAAGGACGACCTCCACAGGCACCGTCGTGAGCTTTCCGGAGCGAGCTAGGCATGTCGGGCAATACATTCGGGACGCTGTTCACGGTGACGACCTTCGGCGAGAGCCACGGGCCGGCGCTCGGCTGCATCGTCGACGGCTGCCCGCCCGGACTGCCGCTCAGCGAGGAAGACATCCAGCGTGACGTGGAGCGTCGCCGCTCGGGCACGTCCAGATACACCAGCCAGCGTCGTGAGCCGGACCGCGTGCGCATCCTTTCGGGCGTGTTCGAAGGGCTCACCACCGGGACTCCGATCGGGCTGCTGGTCGAGAACACCGACCAGCGCTCGTACGACTATGAAAAGATCAAGGATCGGTTCCGGCCGGGCCACGCCGATTACACGTACCAGCAGAAGTACGGCCTCCGCGATTATCGCGGTGGCGGACGCTCGTCCGCACGCGAAACGGTGATGCGGGTGGCCGCCGGCGCCATTGCGCGCAAATTCCTCGCGGCCAGGGGCATCGACATCTTTGGCTACCTGGCGCAGATGGGCTCGATCAAGCTCGCCCTGCTCGACCGTGCAGCCATCGACGTGAACCCGTTTTTCTGCGCCGAGCCAGCGCGCGTGCCGGACCTCGAGGCGATGATCGACGCCCTGCGCCGCGACGGCGATTCGATCGGGGCCCGTGTCAATGTGGTGGCTACCGGAGTTCCTCCGGGCCTCGGCGAACCCGTGTTCGATCGCTTGGATGCCGATCTCGCGCATGCGATGATGAGCATCAATGCCGTCAAGGGAGTGGAGATCGGCGCAGGCTTCGCCGCTGTCGAGCAGCGTGGATCGCAGCACCGCGACGAAATGACCCCGCAGGGATTCCTTTCGAACGAGGCAGGCGGCACGCTGGGCGGCATCTCGTCGGGTCAGGACGTGTTGGTCAGCATGGCGATCAAGCCGACCTCGAGCATCGTCAAGCCGGGCCGCTCGATCGACGTGGCGGGGCAACCGGTCGAGGTCGTCACCACGGGCCGTCACGACCCCTGCGTCGGCATCCGTGCGGTGCCGATTGCGGAGGCGATGCTCGCGCTGGTGTTGGCGGATCATTACCTGCGGCATCGGGCCCAGAACGCCGAAGTCCGTTCGCACACGCCGGTGATCGCCTGACTTCCAGGTAGCCCCGTCGGGCATGCCGCGGAAGTGTGGAGCATGTCCTGCATTTGCCGGCCCAAAGGGCTACAAAGGCGCCTGCAGCCGCGGTCTTGTTGGGTGCGGATGGGGCCGTGGGCTATAGTTATGTTTAATTGGTTGTCGATTCGCGAACCCAACGGACCCGCGGCGCACTGCCGCGACCGAGCCAAGATTCGCGATCGGTGGGAGACTCGATGAAGACTGCTATACGCCGCGTCCTTCTCATGAGCGCGTTGATGGCCCCGGGCGCCCTGTATGCGCTCGGCCTGGGCGAGATCAAGCTGAATTCCGCGCTGAATCAGCCCTTTGACGCCGAAATCGAGTTGGTCTCGGCGACGCAGGAGGATCTCGGCGCGCTGCGTGCGGCGCTGGCCACCAACGACACCTTCGTCCGCTACGGTCTCGACCGTCCGGCCTACCTGGCCGACTTCAACTTCCGGGTCGCCAAGGGTTCCGGGGGCAGGGACATCCTGCGCGTCACCTCCCCCCGGCCGGTTACCGAACCCTTCGTGACGCTGCTGGTCGAGGCAAGCTGGCCGCGCGGGCGGCTGCTCCGTGAATACACCGTCCTGCTCGACCCGCCGGTCTATGCGCCGGGCCCGGCTGCCAGTGAGCCGGTCGCGGCTGCCCCTCGAGTCAGTTCGGGTGGCGCCACCAGCACTCGCGCGTCGGCGCCAGTCGCCGCCACGACGACTGAATCCGTCCGTTCCCCGGACGCCGGCAGCGCGGTCGCTCCTGCGGCAGCCCCGAGCATCGAGCCGGGCAGCACGTACCGCGTGCGCAACAATGACACGCTGTGGGAAATCGCGAGTGCCGCGAACCCTGGCTCACGCTCGAACGTCAATCGGGCGATGGTGTCGATCTTCCAGAACAATCCGCAGGCATTCGACGGCAACATCAACGTCCTGCGCGCGGGCAGCACGCTGCGTATTCCTGACGCGAGCCAGATCAGCGCCGTGTCCGCGAGTGAAGCGTCGGCCGAAGTGGCGCGGCAGTACGATGCCTGGCGCAACGGCACGAGTGCTGCAGGGACGGCCGCGGCCAGCGACGCCGGCAGGCTGCGCCTGGTAACGCCTGAGCAGGGCACGACTGCGCCGTCGACCTCGACGTCCACCGCGCCGGCGGCTGCGCAGCCGGGAGTGACGACAACGGCGGCTGCGTCGGGCGACCTCGAAATGCGCGTCAGGCAGCTCGAGGGCGAACTTGCCGAAGCCAAGCGCCTGCTCGAAGTGCGCAACGCCGAACTCGCCACGCTGCAGGGCGGGGCTGCCGTGCCTGCCGATGGAACAGCCGTTACCGGCACCACGCCGACCGAGCCGGGTGCAACGGTTGCGGAAGCTGCGCCCGAAGCCGCGGCAACCGCCGAGCCAGCGCAGCAGGACAAGCCGAAGAAGCCGAAGAAAGAAGTCGTCGAGGCGCCGCAGCCGAGCCTGCTCGAGCGCGTCACCGACTACTGGTGGGTGCTGCTCGGCCTGTTGGCCGCGGGCCTCGGCTTCGTGCTTTTCCAGCGCCTGCGCCGTGATCGTGGCAGTGCGGAAGATTCGCTCGAAGAGGCGCTCGGTTCGCGCGACATGCGTGGTTCCACGCCGAAGTTCACGCCGCGCTCGCGCGACACGGACATCCTCGTCGAAGAGCGCGCCGGTGGCGGCGCGGTCGTTGCAGCTTCTACGGCGGCCGCGCGCACACCGGAGCCAACCCGCAAGGTCGTCACGGTCGAGGACACGCTGTCGGGCGACGGCCCGGCGAGCATGGAATCGGGTGATCCGCTGGCCGAGGCCGACTTCCACATGGCGTACGGCCTGTACGACCAGGCGGCCGACCTCGTGCAGCTTGCAATGAAGCGCGAGCCACAGCGCCGCGACCTCAAGCTGAAGCTGCTCGAGATCTATTTCGTCTGGGGCAACAAGGACCGCTTCCTGGAGCTGGCCCGCGACCTCAACGAGACCCGTTCGGAAGGCCCTGCCGGTGAATGGGACAAGGTCCTGATCATGGGCAAGCAGATTGCGCCGGGCGACGCCATGTTCGCCGGCAGTCCGAGCGCGTCGGCGTCCGACTCCCTCGACATGGAACTGCACGGATCGCCCGGCACGCTCGACCTGACGATTCCGGCCGGTGATTCGGCGGGTCCCGACATGGACCTGACGGAGAGCGAGACCGGGACGGCGTCGATCGATCGTTCGGGCATCGACTTCATCCTCGACGAGCAGGTCCGCGGCCAGGACGAATCCGTCGTGCTGCCGACGATCGAGATGCCGAGAATCACCAAGGGCAGCGATACGACCGGCGACACGCAGGAACTCACGGTCGATCGTCTCGGCCTTGATCTCGATTCGCTGCGTGCGCTCGAATACCTCGACGCAAGCGAGGCGAGCGACGCGCGCAAGCGTGCCAGCAGCGACACCGTCGAAACCACGATGATCGGCGGCGGCAAGGAACTGCTCGAGGACGACAATACCGACCTGCTCAACTCGACGGCACTGATGCGCATGGTCGACGACACGGCGATGCTGCCAGGCGACGAGTCGCTCGACGGCATCGTCGACCTGTCCGGCGCGACGGGTGAGCTGCCTGCCCTCGACGCGACACGTGAGTTGTCTGCCCTCGACGCGACAGGTGAGATGCCTGCGCTCGACTCGACGGCGTTCCACGCAAGCCTGGCGGCCAACGTCGACTACGACCTGGGCGGCGAGCCGGCGACCATGAGCGAAGTCGGCACCAAGCTGGACCTTGCCCGGGCGTACATGGACATGGGCGATCCGGAAGGCGCCCGCAGCATCCTCGACGAGGTGTTGCAGGAAGGCAATCCGACACAGCGCCAGGAAGCTGAGCGGCTGATCGCCAGCCTGCCCTAGCGGGCAGGCGGATGCCGCGTCTCGCGCTCGGCATCGAGTACGACGGCTCGGCGTTCGCCGGCTGGCAGTTCCAGTCGCACGCGCGCAGCGTGCAGGGTGACCTGCAGCGCGCGCTGTCGCAGGTCGCGGACCACCCCGTCGAGCTCACGGCTGCCGGCCGCACCGATGCGGGCGTGCACGCGCTCGAGATGGTGGCGCATTTCGACACCACGGCAGGGCGGCCTCTGCAAGCCTGGGTGCTGGGCACCAACGCCAACGTCGCGGCCGAGATTGCCGTGCTCTGGGCGCACGTCGTGCCCGACGATTTCCACGCGCGCCACCAGGCAACGGCGCGGCGTTACCTGTACCGCGTGCTCGATCGGCGCGTGCGTCCGGCGCTCGAGCGCCAGCGCGTCTGCTGGATCCGCCACGAGCTCGATGCCGAGCGCATGCACGAAGCGGCACAGGCGCTGATCGGACACCACGACTTTTCTGCGTTCCGCGCGTCCGAATGCCAGTCGCCGACCCCCGTGCGCAAGCTCATGGAGCTGTCGGTCGTCCGCGACGGGCCTTACGTGGACATCCGGGTGCGGGCCAACGCCTTCCTGCATCACATGGTTCGCAACATCGCGGGCAGCCTGATACTGGTTGGCCGCGGCGAGCGCACGGTCGGGTGGCTGTCGGCGGTCCTGCAGGGGCGCGACCGGTGCGAGGCCGGGCCCACGGCGCCGCCGGAAGGGTTGTATTTCGTCGGGGCCGACTACCCCGCCGGATACGGGCTGCCTTCGGGTAAACTCCGGCGTCCGCCCACGGGAGCCGCGTCGTGACCTGGTTCGAAAAGATCATCCCCTCGCGCATCAAGACGGAACGCCGCTCGCGGTCCGTCCCCGAAGGCCTGTGGATCAAGTGCCCGGCATGCGACGCGGTGCTTTATCGCGCCGAGCTCGAGCGCAACCTGCAGGTGTGCCCGAAGTGCAGCCACCACATGCGCATCGAGGCGCGTGACCGGCTCATGGGTTTCCTCGACGAAGGCACCGGACGCGAGCTCGCGAACGAAGTCGAGCCCGAAGATCCGCTCAAGTTCCGCGACAGCAAGAAATACCGCGACCGCCTGACCGCCGCGCAGAAGACGGTGGGCGAGAAGGACGCGATGATCGTGATGGCCGGCGCACTGCAGGGCATCGACGTCGTCGCGTGCGCGTTCGAATTCCGCTTCCTCGGCGGCTCGATGGGTTCGGTGGTCGGCGAGCGCTTCACGCGCGGCGCCGAATACTGCCTCGCCAACAACCTGCCGCTGATCTGTTTCTCGTCGAGCGGCGGCGCCCGCATGCAGGAAGGCCTGCTGTCGCTGCTGCAGATGAGCAAGACGAGCGCCGTGCTGTCGCGCATGGCGCAGGCCAGGCTGCCGTACGTCTCCGTCCTGACCGACCCCACCACGGGCGGCGTGTCGGCGAGCCTCGCGATGCTGGGCGACCTCAATATCGCCGAGCCGCGCGCGCTGATCGGTTTTGCCGGCCCCCGCGTCATCGAGCAGACCGTGCGCGAGACGCTGCCGGAAGGTTTCCAGCGCAGCGAGTTCCTGCTCGAGCACGGCGCGATCGACCTGATCGTCGACCGTCGCGACCTGCGGGACCGCATCGCGACGCTGCTCGCGATGATGCTCGGGCGGCCGCCGCTCGCGCGCCCGGACGAAACGAACCCGTCGTCCTGACCGACCCTGCGATGCCTGCTGGACCGCGCTTCGAGCGTCTCGACGGCTGGCTCGACTGGCAGCAGCGACTGCATCCCGCGACGATCGAACTCGGCCTGCAGCGAATCTCCAGCGTCCTCGCGCGCACTGGCTGGGCCAGGCCGCGCGTGCCCGTCATCACCGTGGGCGGCACCAACGGCAAGGGCTCCTGCGTCGCGCTGCTCGATGCGGTGCTGCGTGCGAACGGCTATCGCGTTGCAACCTTCACGTCGCCGCACCTCGTCGACTATCGTGAGCGCATCCGTATCGACGGAGCGATGGTGTCCGAGGCTTCGCTGATCGCGGCCTTCGAGCGCGGCGCCGATGCGCTCGGACCCGACTCGCTGACGTTCTTCGAATTCAACACGCTCGCTGCGTTGCTGGTCTTCGAGACGGCGACGCCCGACGTCATGGTGCTCGAGGTCGGCCTCGGCGGCCGGCTCGACTCCGTCAATGTCGTCGATCCCGACGTCGCGGTCGTCGTCTCGATCGGCCTCGATCACATGGACTGGCTCGGCCCCGACCTCGAGTCCATCGGGCGCGAAAAGGCCGGTATTTTCCGCGCCGGGCGTCCGGCCGTGTTCGGCACCCCCGAACCGCCGCAGTCCGTGCGCTCCAGCGCCCACGAAATCGGCGCGCTGCTGCAGGTGCGGGGCACCGATTTCGACGGCCGCGCGGCCGGCGCGGCAGGCTGGGATTTCACCATCGGTGACCGGGTGGCGATGGCGGCACTGCCATTGCCGTCGCTGCCGGGACCGATCCAGATCGCGAATGCCGCGACCGCGCTGATGGCGCTGCACCCGTTGCGCGACCGCCTGCCGTTGTCGCGTGAGGCCATCGTCCGGGGCCTGCAGTCCGCCCGATTACCCGGACGCTTCCAGCGCGTCCCGGATGTGCGCGGCTTCGAGTGGGTGCTGGACGTCGCCCACAACCCGGCTGCGGCAGCGACGCTGGCCGCCAACCTGCGCGCGCTGCCAGTGACCGGTCGCACGCTTGCCGTCTGCGGCATGCTCGGCGACAAGGACGTGCCCGCCGTCATCGACACCCTGCGCAAGTCGGTCGATCAGTGGTTCGCGGCGAGTCCGGAGGGCCCGCGTGCGATCGACGCCGTTGAGCTCCAGCGCAGGGCAGGGACCGTGGGCGTCGCGCTGCAGCCCGCAGGCGCGGTGCCCGAGGCGATGCAGCGCGCCGCCGAGGTTGCGCGGCCGGGCGACCGAATCGTCGTGTTCGGCTCGTTCCACACCGTCGGTCCGGCGCTCGCGGCCTTACGCATTCCCCTATAATCCGCGCGCAATGGAAGAACCACTGAAGGCCAGGCTGATCGGCGCAGGCATCCTCGTAGTGCTGGCGGTCGCCCTGGTCCCCGAATTGCTGTCGGGTCCGAAGCATCCAGCGCCCGGCGCTGCGACGCCGGGGAGCCCGAAGGGCACCCGCACCGTCACCATCGACCTCGGCGGAGCCGTGGCTGCGGGCGCCAAACTCGAACCCCGCCCCGATACGGCGCCGGCGCCCACGATGCCGCAGGCGTTGCCGACCGTAGCGACACCGGCACCTGAACCGGCACCTGCGACCACGACAGCCACGACGGCGGACGAGTCCGCGCCGACTGAGGAAACGCCGCCGCCAGAGGCGGTTCCGATCGCCACGCCCAGGCCCGCCCCCACGCCTGCGCCAAAGCCGGTCCAGGCGCCGGCAGCAGCGCCCAGCAAGGGCGGCTACTCGGTGCAGGTCGGCGCATTTGGTTCGGATGCCGCCGCCCGCAAGCTCGTGAATGACCTGAAGGCCGACGGCCTGCCGGCGTACATCGCGCCGCTGTCCAAGTCGGGCAAGACGTTGCACCGGGTCCGTGTAGGCCCCGCCCCCGATCGGGCCGCCGCGGATCAACTCGCGGCGAAGCTCAAGGCCCGTGGCCTGCCGGTGTCCGTCGTCTCCGGCGGCTGATGCCCCCCTCTGGTAGAATTCGCCCCCTCATTTCAGTACGCAGGACGCTCTCGGCCGCATGACGCCCGTCGACTACAGCCTGATCGCTATCGTCCTGATTTCCATGCTGTTCGGAGCGATCCGGGGTTTCCTCCGCGAATCCGTGGCGCTGCTTGGATGGCTGGTCGGCCTGTGGCTTGCGTGGCGCTACGCGCCCGTCGTGCAGCCCTACCTCGGCGGCGCGCTTGCAGGCACCGAACTCCAGGTCTGGGTGGCCCGGATCATCCTGCTGCTGGCCGCGGTGCTGGCGGCCTGGATCATCGGCAGCCTGCTCGGTTACCTCGTGCAGCGCTCGGGGCTCACGCTCGGCCTCGATCGCATCCTGGGCGGTGTGTTCGGCCTGGTCCGCGGCGCCGTCATCGTCGGCTTCGCCGTCATGCTCGCGCAGGCTGCGCAGATGCAGGACGAGTCGTGGTGGAAAGGGTCCAGGCTGATTCCAGTGGGCGTGGAAATGGCCTCTGTGTTGCGAGGCTACGTCGAAACCGGGCGACAGGTCGTCGACGACATCGCCGAGTCGAGTACCTGAGGGCGCAACCATGTGTGGAATCGTCGGTATCGTGGGTTTCACCCCGGTCAACCAGCAGATCTACGACGCGCTCACCGTCCTGCAGCATCGTGGCCAGGACGCGGCTGGCATCATGACGGAGCACGAGGGCGCGCTGTACCTGCGCAAGGACGTGGGCCTGGTGCGTGACGTGTTCCAGCAGCGGCACATGCTGCAGCTGAAGGGCAACATCGGCATCGGCCACGTGCGTTACCCGACGGCGGGCTGCGACAGCTCCGACGAGGCGCAGCCGTTCTACGTCAATGCGCCGTATGGCCTCTGCCTCGCGCACAACGGCAACCTCACCAACGCCCAGCAGCTCGCTGACGTGCTGATGCGCGAGGACCGCCGGCACCTCAACACGTCCTCGGACTCCGAAGTGCTGCTCAACGTGCTCGCGAGCGAGCTGCAGCGCTTCGGCACCACGCGCGCCTCGGCCGCCGACATCTTTGCGGCGATCAGCGCCACGTTCCGCCGGATCCAGGGCGGTTACGCGGTCATCGCGATGATCCTGGGCCACGGCGTGATCGGTTTCCGCGACCCGCACGGCATCCGCCCGCTCGTCATCGGCAAGCGCGACACGCCGCGCGGCCGTGAGCACATGATCGCCTCGGAAAGCGTCGCGCTCGACCAGAGCGGCTTCGAGCTGTTGCGCGACGTGGGGCCGGGCGAAGCCGTCTACATCGACGAAACCGGCCGCCTGCACACGAAGCAGTGCTCCGAACCCGTGCGCCACACGCCGTGCATCTTCGAGTACGTGTACTTCGCGCGGCCGGACTCGATCATCGACAACATCTCGGTGTACAAGGCGCGGCTGCGCATGGGCGAACTGCTGGCGGACAAGATCCGCCGCACGCGCCCGAACCACGACATCGACGTCGTGATCCCGATTCCCGACACCAGCCGCACGAGCGCGATGCAGGTGGCGCAGATCCTGGGGCTGAAGTACCGCGAAGGGTTCATCAAGAACCGCTACATCGGCCGCACGTTCATCATGCCGGAGCAGGGCCAGCGCAAGAAGTCCGTGCGCAACAAGCTGAACGCGATCGACCTCGAGTTCCGCGGCCGCAACGTGCTGCTGGTCGACGATTCGATCGTGCGCGGCACGACCTCGGCGCAGATCATCGAGATCGCGCGCGAGGCGGGCGCCAACAAGGTGTATTTCGCATCGGCCGCGCCGCCGGTGCGCTTCCCGAACGTCTACGGCATCGACATGCCGGCGGCTTCCGAACTCGTTGCGGCGGGTCGCACCGAAGACGAAGTGGCCAAGCTGATCGGCGCCGACTGGCTGATCTACCAGGACCTCGACGACCTGGTGAAGGCCGTGCGCCATCACGATTCGGGCGTGAGCCAATTCGACACATCCTGCTTCTCGGGCGAGTACGTCACCGGCGACATCACGGCGGAATACCTGGACCGGCTGCAGCGCGAGCGCTCGGATCTCGCCAAGCAGACGCGCAACACCGGCACGGCGGCTTCGGGCGTGCTGAAGGCTGTCGTCTGACGCCTCTCGCTCCCTCTCCCACGTCAGCGGGAGAGGGTTGGAGCGAGGGCCGCGGCGTGAGAGTCGGATGACCGCCCGCAAAGTCCTTCTCACCTGCTTCCGCGCGGCGCTCGACGCGGTCGACGGTCGTCGTGCCGTGCACCAGGAGCTCACCCGGCGCCCACTCCAGGGTAAATGGCGTCTCGTTGCCATCGGCAAGGCCGCGGCGGCGATGGCGCAAGGCGCGGTCGATGCGCTGGGTTCGCAGATTGCCGGCGGCGTGATCGTCGTTCCCGTCGATCATGTGCCGTCCGGGTTCAATCCGGCTGCTCACGGTCTCGTCGTGCGCTACGGATCGCACCCGATGCCCGACGACGCGAGCCTCGCTGCGGGTGAAGCCGTCGCTGCTTTCGTGTCGGCCCTGGATGCGGACGCACAGGTGCTGTTCCTGGTTTCAGGCGGCGCCTCCAGTCTCGTCGAATGGCTCGTGCCGGGCACCAGCCTCGAAGACCTGCAGGCGCTGAATCGCTGGGCGCTGCAATCCGGTGCGCCCATCGCGCAGGTCAACGCGACGAGGCGACGGATCTCCAGGCTGAAAGGCGGCGGACTCGCGCGCATCGCGCAGGGTCGGCGAACGCAGGCCCTGATGATTTCCGACGTGCCCGGCGACGATCCCCGCGTCATCGGGTCCGGACTGCTGCATGCGTTTGCGGATGAGCCTGCAAACGAGCCATGCGCGGCGGCGTTGCCGCCTGCGCTGGACGAACTCCTCAATCGGATCGATGCGAGGCCGACGACCAGCGCAAGCGTGCCTGACGTTCCAGTGCGCATCGTGGCGTCGCTCAGGTCTGCGTGTCGCGCTGCCGCCGCCGCGGCACGCGCGCAGGGATTGGCGTCGCGGGTCGTGCGTGAGCGTATCGAGGGTGACGCGGCCGAACTCGGTGCCCGCTACATTGCATCGCTCGCGCGGCAGCCCGAGGGAATCGTCCAGGTTCGGGGTGGTGAAGCGACGGTGCGCTTGCCGGCGCAACCCGGCCGCGGTGGCCGCAACCAGCACCTGGCGCTTGCCGCCGCGCTGGAACTCGAACGACGTGGGTTGCCCGGTGCGAGCCTGCTCGCCGCCGGCACGGACGGCATCGACGGCGCTTCGAGCGATGCCGGCGCGCTCGTCGACGCCGGGACGTGCCAGCGCGGACGCGACGGGGACTGCGATCCCAACGTATCGCTCGCACGCGCGGATTCCGGTACTTTTCTCGAGGCGGCAGGTGATCTGCTGCATACTGGACCGACGCTGACGAACGTCGGCGATCTCGTGCTGGGGTTGAGGCTGGGAGGGCATCGATGACGTTGCGGGCACTGATCGTGAGCGACCGCGCCGACTACCGGCAGCTGCTCGCGCATCACGTCACGCTCGAATGGCGCGATGCGTTGCCGGCCGAATACGAGCCTGCCACGCGCGGACGACTGCCCGCGGGATTCACCGGCGTGGCCTATGACGTCGTGCTGCTCGATCACCAGGTACAGGACTTGCGGGGCCTCGAATGGCTCGAGGACCTGACCGATCGTCCAGCCTTTCCGCCGATCGTTTATTTCGTGGCCGGCGGCGATGGCGCGGTGGCGGAGAAGGCGAGGTCCGTCGGCGCGCTGGCCGTGCTGCCGCGCACGGATTTCGAGCACGCGGACCTGTGCGGCGCACTGCGGACGGCATTGGCCAGGCGTCGCAACGTGCTGTCAGAAACGTCACGCGCCGCGCTGGAGCAGAATCCACCCGATCGCTTCGGCTCGGTGCGCATCCGCGGCCATCGCTGCCTGCGACGCCTTGCCGTCGGCGGCTCCTCGAGCGTGTTCCTCGCCGAAAACCTGCGCACGGGTGAGCAGCGCGTGCTCAAGATCTTTCGCCAGGTGCCGGACATCGTCGAAGGCAGCACGACGTTCGAACGCTTCCTGCGCGAGTTCGAACTCGTGGCGCATTTGCGGCACCCGAACATCGCGCGGATCTTCGACATCGGCGTCGCGGACGACCATGTCTACCTGGCCATGGAATTCTTTCCCGGCGGCGACCTGCGTTCGCGCATGCGTGAACGTATCGATCCGCCGCAGGCGCTGGGCTATGTGCGGCAGATGGCGGCGGCGCTCGGCGCATTGCACGAGGTGGGCGTCCTGCATCGCGACGTGAAGCCGGGCAACCTGCTGCTGCGCGAGGACGACTCGGCGGCTTTCATCGATTTTGGCCTCGCGCGCCAGCTCCGCCTGGAAAGCGACATCACCGGCATCGGCACGATCTTCGGCACGCCGCACTACATGAGTCCCGAGCAGGGGCATGGCTCGCCGCTCGACGAACGCAGCGACCTCTACAGCCTCGGCGTGGTGCTCTACGAGATGCTCACGGGTATCAAGCCGTACATCGCAGAAACGCCGCTCGCCGTGATCTACATGCACGCCAATTCACCGATCCCGCGCCTGCCGCAGAACCTTGCGCACCTGCAGCCACTGCTCGATGGACTGCTCGCGAAAAAGCCGGCCGACCGCTATCCGTCGGCCGCTGCGATCGTCGCGCAGATCGACGAGTTGCTGAAGAGCGCAGCCGCCTGAGGTCTTGCCGGTGAGCGTTGCCGTAGTCCTGCAGTCGACGACCGATCCGCGCTGGTTCCAGCTCGCCGTCGAGCGCTGGCAGGACCTGCTGCTCGATCACGCGAACTGCGAAAAGAAGGCCGCGTCCACGGCGCTCGCCCTGATGTTCTCGTACCCCGAGGACTTCGAGCTGGCCGACCGCATGTCGCGCCTGGCGCGCGAGGAACTGCGGCATTTCGAACTGGTGCAGCAGCAGCTCACGGCGCTGCAGGTGCCGTTTCGGCGCCTGAGCCCGTCGCGCTATGCCGAGGGCTTGCGCAAGGCGCTGCGACGCACGGAACACGAGCGTCGCATGGACCTGCTGCTGATCGGCGCGCTGATCGAAGCGCGTTCGCATGAACGCTTCATCGGCTTGATCCCGTTGCTCGGGGAGCCGCTCGGCCCGTTCTACGAATCACTTGCGGCGGCCGAGGCCCGGCACGCCGGACTCTACCTGCGCCTGGCGGACAAGCGCGGCGTGGGCGCGCGGGAGCGCCTGCAGCAACTCGCGGTCGTGGAGGCGGAGTTGGCCGTGGCCCCGGACACGGAGTTCCGGTTTCATTCGGGCACGCCGGAAAGGGGCTAGGGGATAGGGGTTAGGGGTTAGGGGTTAGGAGGTTAGTCCGAATGGAGCGGCTGCGGCATCAGTTTCAGCAACACCTCCGACTAACCCCTAACCCCTAACCCCTAACCCCTCGTCAAGGAGCGCAGCTCCACCCCGTCATCCCGCCACTCCAGCACGCTGCCCTGCGTGTACCAGTCGCCCAGCACGATTCGGCGCGCGGGCTTGCCGTCCACCTCGAGCGCATGGATCGCCGGGCGGTGGGTGTGTCCATGCACCAGCGTGGTGACGCGCGCATGCCGCAGCGAGTCGACGACTTCCGATGGCGTCACGTCCATGATCTCGGCCGCGGTCGAACCGACGTGCATCTGGCTTCCCGCCCGCAATTTCCGGCCCAGCTTGCGGCGCGACTCGAGGCCCAGGTGGCGCAGCACGAACAGCGTGAGGGGATTGCGCAGGATCCGCCGCAGGCGCTGGTAGCTCGTGTCGGCGGTGCAAAGCGCGTCGCCGTGCATCAGCAGCACTCGCTCGCCGTGCAGGTCGACGACCGTGCCGTCGTCGAGCAGGGTGCACCCGGTCTCGGCGGCGAAGCGCGAGCCGATGAGGAAATCGCGGTTGCCGTGCATGAAGTACGTGGGCACGCCGGCATCGTGCAGCGCGCGCAGTTCCGCGACGATCGAGCGCACGGCCGGATCGGGGTCGTCGTCACCGAGCCAGGCTTCGAACAGGTCGCCGAGGATGTAGAGCGCGCATGCTGCGCGCGCCTCGCCGCGCAGGAAGTCGACGAACTGTCGCGCGATCCCGGGTGCCGATGGATCGAGGTGCAGGTCGGAAATCAGCAGAGTCTTGCGGCGGGCGGAATTCACTTGGGCGTGGCGGCCTCGCCGACGATGCGGGCCGTCGTGATGACGACCGGTTCCAGCGGCGTGTCTTCCGCGAACGTGGCGCGTGACCCGGTCGCGACGCTGGCGATCCGGTCGATGACGTCCATGCCTTCGACCACGCGTCCAAAGACCGCATAACCCCAGCGCGAGGGGGACGGGTCGAGCGCGATGTTGTCAGCCACGTTGACGTAGAACTGGGACGTGCCGCTGTGCGGGTCGCCGGTGCGCGCCATGGCGACCGTGCCCCGCCGGTTGCTGAGGCCGTTGCCGCTTTCATTGGGCACTCCGCCGCGGACCGGCTTCTCGGTGCCGTCCGGCAGGTACCCGCCGCCCTGGATCACGAAGTTGCCGATGATGCGGTGGAAGATCGTGCCGTCGTAGTGCTGGTCGCGCGCGTACTGCAGGAAACTCGCGGCACTGAGCGGTGCCCGCGCCGGGTCGACTTCGACGGTGAATGCACCCAGTGTCGTCTCGAAGCGGACCCGCTGCGGTCCGGCCGGGATCACGTCCTGCGACCATGCGGGCGCGGACAGTCCCAGTGCCAGCAGCAGGGGCAGGACGACGCGCGAGAGGACTGGGAAACGCAGGGACATTCGGCACCTGGCGAACGGGTAAACGCTGCGCGGATGGTAAGCGTCCCGGGGCCCACGGGCCAGCGTCGGACGAGGAGGCGATCCAGCCGATCCGGCCGATCCGGTAAGATGCGCGGCCATGCCTGCCAATGCTCAAATCACGCGCTTTGCACCGAGCCCCACGGGCGCGCTGCACCTGGGCAACGCCCGCACGGCCCTGTTCAGCTGGCTCGCCGCGCGCGCGTCGGGCGGTCGTTTCGTGCTGCGCGTGGAAGACACCGATGCCGGCCGCAGCCACGACACGCTGCTCGAGCGGCAGCTCGACGAACTCCGCTGGCTGGGCATCACCTGGGACGAAGGTCCGGGCGTGGGCGGTCCGCACGGCCCGTACCGGCAGAGCGAGCGCGGTTTCGTTTACGCCGAGGCGCTGCAGAAGCTCGCGGCAAACGGCCAGACCTACCCGTGCTTCTGCTCGCCCGAAGAGCTGCAGTTGTCACGCAAGACGCAGCTGGCCGCAGGCCGGCCGCCGCGGTATGCGCGCACCTGCGCAGGGTTGAGCGCGACCGAGGTGCAGCGACGCATCGACTCCGGCAAGACGCCGGCGATCCGCTTCCGCGTGCCGGACCATCGCACCGTCGAGTTCGTGGACCGCGTCCACGGCCCGCAGCGCTTCCAGTCCGACGACATCGGCGACTTCGTGATCCGTCGTGCCGACGGCAGCGTGTCGTTCTTCCTTGGCAACGCGGTGGACGACTCCGCGATGGGCATCACGCTCGTTTTGCGGGGCGACGACCACCTGGCCAACACGCCACGCCAGCTGCTGCTGCTGGAAGCACTCGGCATGCCGTTGCCCGAATACGGCCACTTGCCGCTGGTGCTGGCTCCCAGCGGCAGCCCGCTGTCGAAGCGAGAGGGCGCGGCCAGCCTTACCGACCTTCGTGCGCAGGGGTACCTGCCGGCCGCGATCTGCAACTACCTGGTCCGCCTTGGCCATGCCTGCGGCCACGACGGCTGGCTCGCGATGGACCAGCTCGCGTCGCACTTCGACCTCTCGCGCACCAGCCATTCCGCCGCGCGCTTCGACGAAGCGCAGTTGCGGCACTGGCAGCGCGAAGCCGTGACGCATTCGACCGATGCGCAGATCGAGCAGTGGCTGGGCGAGCACCTCGATGCGTTGCAGGCGGGCGAGGAGCGCAGCGCGTTCGTCGCGGTGGTGAAGGGCAATGTCCTGTTTCCCGCCGAGGTCGACGAGCTCGTGGGCGTGGTCGCCCGCGATGCGGTGCCGATATCGGCGGAAGCTACAGCGCAGATCGCCGAGGCGGGCCCGGAGTTCTTTGCGAGCGCAGGCCAGTTGCTGGCCGCGCATGCTGGCGACTTCAAGGGCTGGACGCGCGCCATCGCCGAGGCGACGGGCCGCAAGGGCGCGAAGCTGTTCATGCCGCTGCGCTCGGCGCTGACCGGCGCGACGCACGGACCGGAACTCGCGCCGCTCGTCGGCCTGATGGGCACGCAACGTGTCCTCGGCCGGCTCGAGTCGGCACGCTTGCTCGCCGCGCGCAACTGACACAACGATTTCAGAGACAAAGTCGAACGCACCATGCTGCAGATCCATAACTCGCTGACCGGACGCAAGGAAGTCTTCAAGCCGCTCGAGCCGGGCAAGGTCCGCATGTACGTCTGCGGCATCACGGTCTACGACTACTGCCACCTCGGCCACGCGCGGATGCTGATCGTGTTCGACGTCGTGCGCCGTCACCTCGAGGCGTCGGGCTACGACGTCACGTTCGTCCGCAACATCACGGACATCGACGACAAGATCATCCAGCGCGCGCAAGCCAACGGCGAGCCGATGCAGGCGCTGACCGAGCGTTTCATCAAGGCCTACCAGGAAGACTGCGCGGCGCTGGGCGTGCGCCTGGGCGATCGCGAGCCGCGTGCGACCGAGTTCGTCGGGCAGATCGTCTCGATGGTGCAGCGTCTGGTGGACAAGGGCTACGCGTACGCGGCCAGCAATGGCGACGTGTACTACGCCGTCGCGAAGTTCGAGCCGTACGGCCAGCTCTCGGGCAAGCGCCTGGCCGACCTGCGGGCGGGCGCGCGCATCGAAGTGGACGAGGCCAAGCGCGATCCGCTCGATTTCGTGCTGTGGAAGGCGGCAAAGCCGGGTGAGCCCGCCTGGGAATCGCCGTGGGGCCCTGGGCGTCCGGGCTGGCACATCGAGTGCTCCGCGATGTCGGTCGACATCCTCGGCCCGCATTTCGACATCCACGGCGGCGGCATGGACCTGAAGTTCCCGCACCACGAGAACGAGATCGCGCAGACCTGCGCGGCGTGCGACTCGCCGTTCGTGAACGTGTGGATGCACAACGGCTTCGTGCGCGTCGACGACGAGAAGATGTCGAAGTCGCTGGGCAATTTCTTCACGGTGCGCGAAGTGCTGGAGTGGGTGCGCGACCCGGAGGTCGTGCGCTACTTCATCGTGAACAGTCAGTACCGCGGTCCGATCAATTACACCTCGGACAGCCTGGCGCAGGCGGATGCGGCGCTCGAGCGCCTGTACACGTCGCTGCGCGGTGTGCCGGTCGTTGCATTGAAGGCGCCGACGAAGGCCACCGAACGCTTCGTGGCCGCGATGGACGATGACTTCAACACGCCGATCGCAGTGTCTGAACTGCAGGCGCTCGCGCGCGAGGTCAACACGGCCAAGGCGGCCGGCGATCTCGACAAGGCGGCGGGGCTGGCTGCGGAAATGCGCACGCTGGGTGTGCGGCTCGGCTTGCTCGGGCTCGAACCGGAAGTGTTCCTGCGCAAGCAGGCGGCCAAGCAGGTTACGGCGAGCGGTGAGGCTCCAGCGGCAGGTGCTGCAGAAGCGGCTGCCGCACCAACGCTGACCGATGCCGACATCGAGCGCCTGATCGACGAGCGTGCCGCAGCCCGCAAGGCAAAGGACTTCAAGGAATCGGACCGGATCCGCGACCTGCTGGCGTCGAACGGCGTGCAGCTCGAAGACCAGCCGGGCGGTCGGACGCTCTGGCGGCGGGGGTGAGGGCTCGGGCGTTCGATCCGGCCTGTCCTGTCGCGCTTGGAAAGGCAGACACGCGCTGGTTGCAAGCGCCCGATCCGGGGCCTTCCCCCGAGCTTGGAAAGGCAGACACGCGCTCGGGGAAAGGCCCCGGATCAATCGCTTGCGGGACGGCGTCTGAGCGCCTTTTCCGTCAATGCTTGATGCGCTGGAGCGCCGATTCCAGCGTGTTCTTCATCAGCATCGCGACGGTCATCGGGCCGACGCCGCCGGGCACGGGCGTGATGAACGCCGCGTTGCGCCGCGCTGACTCGAATTCCACGTCACCGACGAGCTTGCCGTCCGGCATGCGGTTGATGCCGACATCGATCACGACGGCACCGGGCTTCACCCATTCGCCGCGCACGATGCCCGGCTTGCCCACCGCGACCACCAGGATGTCGGCCATGCCGACGTGCTGCTCGAGGTTCTGCGTGAAGCGGTGACACACGGTGACAGTCGCGCCCGAGAGCAGCAGTTCGAGCGCCATCGGACGGCCAACGAGGTTCGAGGCGCCCACGACGACGCAATGCTTGCCCTTCGCGGGGATCCCCGTCTTTTCGAGCAGGCGCGTCACGCCGTACGGCGTGCACGGGCGCATCAGCGGATGACGCAGCGCCAGCCGGCCGACATTGAACGGGTGGAAGCCATCGACGTCCTTCGCCGGATCGATCGCCTCGATGATGTGGCGTTCGTCGATGTGATCCGGCAGCGGAACCTGCACCAGGATGCCGTCGATCGAGTCGTCGGCGTTCATCTGCTCGATGAACGTCATCAGCTCGGTCTGCGTGGTGGAGTGGGGCAGGTCGTGGCTCACCGAGACGATGCCGCACTCGTCGCAGGCCAGGCGCTTGTTGCGCACGTAGACCTGCGAGGCGGGATCGTCGCCCACCAGGATGACCGCCAGGCCCGGTCGGCGCAGTCCACGGGCGACCAGGCGGTCGCTGGCCGCGCGCACTTCGCGGCGGAATTCCTGCGCGATGGCCTTGCCGTCGATGACTTCTGGCGCCGGAATCGTTGCTGGACATCGCTGAAAGCCTCGCAGGACGGGCCGGAGGGCCGCCAAGCCCGCTATTTTCGCAGAGCCAGCCGGTTCGTGTCGCCAGATGGATACATTCCTAAATTGACGCTGTGGGGGTCGATCCGTATGATTCGCGCTCCCGTGCGGGTCCGCGGTCGACGGCAACGTCAAAAGCGGCCTGGCGACGACGGCAGGTCGGTCGAGCATGGCGGGGCATGGCGCAGTCTGGTAGCGCATCTGCTTTGGGAGCAGAGGGTCGGGGGTTCGAATCCCTCTGCCCCGACCACTCGGATGAGGCGATACTGCTGTAGCGCATGCGCCCGTAGCTCAGCCGGATAGAGCATCGGCCTTCTAAGCCGAGGGTCGCAGGTTCGAGTCCTGCCGGGCGCGCCATCACCGGATGGCGCAGGTTGTCGGGAATGTGTTTGTGTCTTGGTTGACGATGGTGGATGTAGCTCAGCTGGCAGAGCTCCGGGTTGTGGTCCCGGCGGTCGTGGGTTCGAGCCCCATCGTCCACCCCAATCACCATCTCAGGATGGGCCGTTAGCTCAGTTGGTAGAGCTGCTGACTCTTAATCAGTAGGTCGTAGGTTCGAATCCTACACGGCCCACCACTTTCAAGGACTCACGCGCGAGCACCCGGTTGTTGCTGGTGCACGCCGCGCGCCTTTCGCCCATCCTCCGATCGTCAGGTCCTGCAAACCAAGGTCCTTCCTTGGCCTTGCCGTCAGTAAGCCGTGGACACGGCCTGCACTGTAGATTTTGCGATACCCAAGCGCCTTGCATTCATTGCGGCTTGCATAGGTGTATCGATATTGATACAGTTCCAAGCGTGACATTGCCCACGTTAGCGGTTCGGTTTTTCCGCAGCTCGCAGGGCAATGAACCGGTTCGTGACTGGCTGCGATCGCTCTCCGCGGTAGACCGCAAATTGGTTGGCGAAGAGATTCGCACCGTTCAACTCGGCTGGCCGATCGGAATGCCGGTCGTTCGCAAGCTCGATGCCGAATTGTGGGAGGTCCGGGTGCGGGTCAAGGACGGCGTCGCGCGGGTGTTGTTCACGATCGAGGCGAAAGAGGCGATCCTGCTGCATGGCTTCATCAAGAAGTCGCAGAAGATTCCTGCGGATGAGCTTCACACGGCGCAAGTGCGTCTGAAGCAACTGCGTGGCGCAAGGTGTCGCTGAGTCGAAACGACGGAAGGAGCAATGATCATGGCACGCAAGAAGCACAATCGGCACGTTGGAAGTGATTTCGAGGACTTCCTCGCCGAGGAGGGGCAGCTCGAGGGTGCGACTGCTGTCGCTATCAAGCGCGTGCTCGCGTGGCAGATTGCCCAGGCGATGAAGGATGAAAAGGTCTCCCAGGCCGAACTGGCGCGCCGCATGAAGACGAGCCGGGCGGTGATTCACCGGTTGCTCGATGCCGATGACCCATCGGTCACGCTGTCGACAATCAGTCGCGCCGCTGCGGCGCTGGGCCGTAACGTCCGCGTGCAATTTGCGGCCTAGGCTTCGCTTTTCGAACGCGTAAATTCTGTCTCACCGAAATCGGCATTGGCAGTACTTTTCGCATCGCTAGAGGCTTTGGTGCGCGCGATATCTGTAAGCCATGCTAAACGGATCTGTACGGGAATGTTGGTACACGCGTGCAGCCGAAAAGCATTACGAATCAACGGTCTTGGGCTCACTCTTAAGCAGTAGATCGTAGGTTCGAATCCTACACGGCCCACCATCTCTCTCGAGCACTTACGCGCACTGCGCGGTCCCATTCCCCATTCGCTCGCCCGCGATCGAGTGTCGACGAATGCGGCAGTTACCGTCTTCTCCACGCGTGCGTTCCGACGGATTATCGCACCATGGACAAGACCTTCATCACGGCGAGCGACCTGTTGCAGGATTCCTTCCGGCTCGCGGCGCAGATCCACCGCAGCGGATTCCTGCCGGACTTCATCATCGGCATCTGGCGCGGCGGCACGCCGGTCGGCATCGCGATCCAGGAATACTTCGAGTACGTCGGCGTGCGTCCGGACCACATCGCGGTGCGCACCTCCGCGTACGTCGGCATCGGCGAGCGGGCGAAGACGATCCGCGTGCACGGGCTGCACTACATCGTCGACGAGGCGGACGCCGACGATTCGCTGCTGATCGTGGACGACGTCTTCGACTCCGGTCACAGCATCGAGGCGCTGCTCGCGGAGCTTTCGGCCAAGATGCGGTTGAACATGCCGCGGCAAATACGCATTGCGACGCCGTGGTACAAGCCGGGCAACAACCGCACGAGCCTCGTGCCGCACTATTACCTGCACGAGACCGATGCCTGGCTCGTCTTCCCGCACGAGCTCAGCGGACTGACGTACGACGAGATCAAGGCCGGCAAGCCGGAGCTCGCGTCCGTCGTCGACCTGCTGCGATCACCGCAAGACTGATGTTGCGGTCACACACAATGGTTGCGGTCGAACGGTTCGAATAGAGTCCCGCGCGATTTTGGTTGCCGGAGGATGTTCCGTCGGCAAGCCGACACCCTCCTGCAGGCCACGCGATGACGTTCCTCGAACGCACCTTCCAGCTCGACGCAAACGGAACCACCGTCCGGACCGAAGTGCTGGCCGGGTTCACGACCTTCCTGACCATGGCCTACATCGTCCTGGTCAATCCTTCGATCCTGAGCACCACCGGCATGCCGGCCGCAGGCGTCGCCGCTGCGACCTGCCTCGCCGCGGGCATTGGCTGCCTGCTGATGGGGTTCATCGCCAACTACCCGATCGCGCTCGCGCCGGGCATGGGGCTGAATGCCTACTTCGCCTTCACCGTGGTGCAGGGGATGGGCGTGCCGTGGCAAACGGCGCTCGGCCTCGTCTTCATCTCCGGTGTCCTGTTCCTGGTGCTGACCTTTGCTGGCGTGCGACAGCTGATCGTCAGTGCCATCCCGCGTGCGTTGTTCTCGGCGATCGCCGCCGGCATCGGCATCTTCATTGCATTCATCGGTCTGCGCGGCGCGGGCCTGGTGGTGGCCAACCCCGCCACCGTAGTCGGACTGGGCAACATCCACGCGCCTGCAACTCAACTCGCGCTGCTGGGTCTCGCGATCCTTGCGGTCCTGACGGTGCTGGAAGTGCGCGGCGCGATTCTCATCGGCATCGTCACGACCGCCGTGCTCGGCTGGGTCCTGGGCCTCGCGACGTGGGCGCCCCAGCCCTACGACGTCGAGCAGATGACCGGGACCGCGTTCCAGCTCGATATCCCGGCCGCGCTCGGCATCGGCGGCCACGGCTTCGGCATGGCGCTGCTGGAGATCCTGTTCGTCTTCCTGTTCGTCGACCTGTTCGACAACGTGGGCACGCTCGTGGCGGTCAGCAAGAAGGCGGGATTGGTGCAGCCTGATGGCACGATACCGCGCCTGAACCGCATCCTGTTCGCCGACGCCACCGCCACGGTCGTGGGCTCGCTGGCGGGCACGTCCACGGTGGTCAGCTACATCGAAAGCGCCTCGGGCGTCTCGGCGGGCGGGCGCACCGGCCTGACTGCGGTCGTCGTCGGTCTTCTCTTCCTCGTAACGCTGTTCGTCGCCCCGTGGGCACAGGTGATCCCGGCGGCCGCGACGGCACCGGCGCTGATCCTCGTGGGCGGCATGATGATGGCCCCATTGATGGAGATCGACTGGGACGACCCGGTGGTCGCGATCCCCGCATTCCTGACATTGATCACGATCCCGCTGACGTTCTCGATTGCCAACGGCCTGTCATTCGGCGTGATCGCCTACGCCCTGCTGAAGATTGCCGCTCGTCGCGTCAGCCGCGCCGACTGGCTGCTCTTCGCGCTCGCGGCCTTGTTCGTCATGCGCTTCGTTTACATGGCCTTCGAGGCCTGATGTTCTCTACGGGTAAGGGCATGAACTCTGGATTTGCGCTGCTGCTGAGCCTGTCGTTCGCGTGTGCGAGTTGCATCGGGACGGCGCGAGCCCAGGATTCGGCGCTGGAGGCGTCCAAGGCTGCGCCTGCGGACTCGAAGCCGTTCATCAACTGGTCCGACAACAGCCTGACGCTGCTGCCTTATGGGTGGGGATTCGAAGTCGATCCGGACGAGCAGTCGACGTTCACCTACGAGCACGTTCACGATTCGAGGATCGGCGACCTCTTCATGTTCGTCGACTTCGTCAAGTTTCACGGCGCCCCGAACGGGGCCGATGACAGCACGTGGTACGGCGAGATCAGCCCGCGGCTCAGCCTCGGCAAGGTGCTCGGCAAGGACTTGTCGTTCACGCCATTCAAGGACGTGCTGATCGCCGCAACGTACGAGCGCGGCGAGGATGCCGATGTGGCCGAAGCGGCATTGGCCGGCGTCGGCTTCGACCTCGAAGTGGGCAAGTCGGGGCTCAGGTACCTCCAGCTGAACGTGTACGGGCGCAGCGAACTCACGGAAGGCACGAGGAACGGCTTCCACGACGTGCAGGTCACCATGGTCGCGGCCCGCCCATTCTCGGTCGGCAAGGCCCGATTTCTCGCGGATGGCTATTTCGACTGGGTGCTCGGACTCGGATCGGAGGAGTGGAGCTATCACCTCAATCCGCAGGTTTCGGTTGACCTCGGCAACCTCTGGAACACACCCGACAAGCTGTTCGCGGGTGTCGAACTGGACTTCTGGTGGAACAAGTACCAGATCCCCAGTTCAGCTGCGTTCGACACGAACCAGTCGGCCGTGAGCCTGATGTTCAAGTATCACCTGTGACCTGTTGAGCTCACCGTCGATGCCGGCCGGTCGCATCAGAGGGGTTGGGCTCCCTCAAACGCACAGCGCTGGGCCGGCAAGGTGTGCTGCCGTCACTCATTGAACCGTCCGTGTCTCGACGATCATATCGAACACGAAATGCTCCGTCGGCGGGCTGCCGGCCGCCCCCGCCTGCTCGAAGCGCTTGACGCGCACCACGTGCTGCTCGCCGTCGACGGGCGTGTAGCCCTCGATGCCTTCGGGCATTGCGCGCCACTCGCCCGGCGATCCGCTGGCGAGACCGTTCTCGTCGAAGTGGCGGTCGCGCACCATCAGGCACGGGCGTGCCGTGGGCGCAGGCGCGACGCAGGGCTGCGGCGATACTTCGAGGAACGCGCGTGCCCCGGGACCGCCAAAACGGGTTTCCGGCGTGGGCGTTCCAGCGAAAATCAAAGCGCTGCCATCGGGTGCTGCCAGCCGCAGCTGCGGCGCGCCTGCTTCACCCCCGATCGAGACCTGCAGGGTGCCGCTCAGGAACTTGGCAATGGCGGCATCGGCATTCGCCAGCGGCGGCGGGCAAGCCATCATCGTCGACGCACCGGGGCTGAGCTGCATCTGCATGCCGTCGATTACACGGTAGGCGGCGCTGATGCGATTGCAGCTGCCAGTCACATTCAATCGGCCGTCGGCGACGAGCAAGCCGAGTGGCTTGTCCTGTGACGGAAAGAACGCAGGCATCGTCTGGCCAGCGCCATCCGCAGCCGACGTGAGTTGCCATTGGTAAGCGATCAGCGTCGTGGCTGTGTCAGATGCGGGTGCGGCGGATGGAGTAGCCGCAGGCGTCGACTCGACCGCAGAAGTCTTTGCAGCTTCGGATGCAGTGGATTCCGGCGGTGTGCCAGGTGCGCAGGCTGCCAGGGACAAAGCGGCAGCGACCAGGGCGACACGACACGGATGATTCACGGGCATGGGCGAACTCCAATCATAAAGTGGACCACGAAAGCGCGCAGGCTTCCGGGCAGGTTCAGTGGCTGTCCATTCCGGGCACGGACTCGCGGATGTGCTGCGAGAACTCTTCGACGTCCGCGGAGGCCTTCACGGCAGGGTCTATGCGGGACCGTCGGCGCAGCTCGGCAAAGGGGAACTGGGTGTTCAGCAGGCGCGTGTCGTAAAAATACTGGTCGACCCAGCCGTTGAGGTAATGCCGCAAGTCGAAATCGCCCTGGCGTCCGACCAGGTTCGCGTAGCGCACGATGTTGATCGTGCAGCTGTTGCTCAGCAGGTGATAGAACTCCGGCTGGTCGGCCAGTTCGTTGATGCGCTCGAGGTAAACCTGCAACAACTTGCGTGCGCTCTCGGCCGGCACGCGCAGCCGGTAGAAGTACACGTCTTCGTCACGGAAATTGGTGCGGACACCGACGATGTCGCGCTCTTCGCCCACGACGTAGATCAACTCGTACTGCTTGAAGAGCGATGCCAGCGGGTCGAAGCCCTCGTGCACCTCAGGCCGCGTCTCGATGGAGATGTTGAGCGGCGGCGCGTTGTCGAAGACGAAGCTGACGAACGTGTGGCCCACCGGCCCCGGCATCCAGTACGAGATGAAGAAATCCAGCGCGACCAGGTGGGACAGCGACACTTCGCGTTCTTCGTACCGCACGGTGACGTCGTCGCGGCTGCGGTAGTCGAAATTGCGCACGCCTGTGATGCGTACTCGGTCGCCGTCGATCGTCGCCCGGGGCATGACTGCGACGTCCTGCCGCCACTCACGGTCATGCGTGGGCTTGACGAAGCTCCAACCGACGAGAAGGCACAGGAACAGCGCCGCGAACGCCCACCGCATGCGCGGCCGACGCGTGAGCCAAAGAGCCCAGATGCCGAACGCCGCGAAGGCGACGCCGAGCGCAATCCGGAGTGCTGGTCCGGGCAGCGGCGAAAAGTAGATGGCAAGCGATCCCCATGCGATGACCAGTGCCAGCAGCAGGAACTTGAAGCATTGCCATAGCCAGCCAGGAATCTTCCGCAGCCAACCCGCGCGGGCACTGATGGGTCGTGACTCAGTAGTGGTCATGCGCGCGCCCGGTCGTCATGATGATGCTTGCCTTGGGTGCGACCACCAGATGTCGGTCGCGGCGATTGTCTGGAAGCCAAGTGTATACTTTGATTGCAGCTGCGTGGTTTGCCTGGCCGCGCAGACATCGTCACACTGGAATCTTCATGGCGCATGCAATCACAGTCGATGTCGACGGCCGACCGCACCCGAGACGATGGCTTGGCATCCTGGCCGTCGCCAACCTGCTGCTGGCCGCTGCTGTGTCGGCAGCCAATGCCGATCTCGACCAGGCCGAGGCGATGCTGCAGTCCGGCCAGGCGTCGAAGGCCGTGGCGCTCTTCGAGCAGGCGCTCGAGGCGGACCCGAGTTCGGTCAGCGCGCACCTGGGGCTTGGACGGGCCTATTACGCACTCGGCGAGTACGCGCGGGCACGAATCGAGTTCGAGACCGTGCTCGAGTTCGACAACCTGCCGCCGGACCTCCATGGACGGACCGAGGTGTACGACCAGGCGGCGGAGGAGTACGCCGCAGGCCGGCAGTGGCGGCGCTTTCACTACGCCGAATCGGGCGTCGGCAACTACCGGGAGAATTCTTCGAGCTCGACGGACTTGTTCGGCGGCGCCGGCAATTACGACACGTTCCTGCCGATTCGGGTTGGTGGTGGCTGGAACGGGAGCCTGACCGAGCGGCACTCTTTCAACGGCACGCTTGATTACCGCTTCCGTGCGTATGACGAAAGCGGTCGGCGCAACGACTCCGACCTGCGCTGGAACTTCAACCTCAGTCGGCCGGTGGACGACGACAACCTGCGCTTCGGCATGCGTGGGCGGGTCAGTTACCGCGGCGATGGCCAGTACCGCAACGACTGGGGTGTATTCGCAGACTATCGGCTGGGATTCGGCGACAGTGACCAGGTCACCATCGGCGGCGAGCTGAGTGAACGCAGGTACCCGTCGGGACCGCTGCGCAGCCGCACGCGCGACATCGCTGCGCTGACCGGACGCTGGACTCATGCGCTGGCGAGTGGGCGTACCTCGCTGACGCTCGGCGGGCAGTTGACGCAGGAATGGGCGACGCAGGGCCGCCCCGATGGGGACGGCTCGTTCTGGGGCGTCAGCGGCGAGGTCGATCATTCGTTCAGCGACACGTTGGATGGATTCTTCTGGTGGTCTTACGTCAACGAGTCGTACGACGACGAGCGCCCGGACTTCAGCACCGACGCCGACCTGTTGCGCGCTCGCAATGACGACCTCTGGAACTTCGGCGGCGGCGTCGTCTGGCGCATCGGTTCGGGGTGGACGCTGCGACCGACGTTCGAATACAACTGGGAAGACAGCAACATCGACGCCCTGGCCTACAGTTCGACCGAACTCTGGCTCACGGTGCGCAAGTCGTTCTGATCCGTATGCCGGCTCACTGCGGTTCGTCGGGCATGGCGGGGTCACGATCCATCAGGTCGACATCCTGCAGGTCGCGTTTGGTCTCCTTGACGACACGCGTATTCACGGGGCGAATCGTGCCGATCCGGCACGACATTGCCGGACCCGCTGCGCCGCGTCTCGGCACGATCACGCTGTCGAACCCCGCCGAGACCCGGCCGGCCCGGTTCGACAGGCCGATGGACGACGCGAAAGCCATGTCAGGGCACCGGCTCGAAAGCTCCAGCAGGTAGCCTTCATCGCGCCTCGTCCAGACAGTCAGCGCGCTGTCGCCGATGGATCGCCAACCCCAGAGACGCCCGGTGCTTGCAAAGCTGCGGACAGGTTCGCCGGCATGGGATCGATAGAATTCGAGTCGCTCCGCCGTCGTCATGCGGGGCGCAGCTGCGCATGCGGCGAGGAGGGCCAACGCACTTAACACAGACGCGGTCCTGACCATGCTCACTTTTAGGCTCCCTCTGATCGGCGATGGCACCTGCGAAAGCTGCTCCCGCAGTGCGCAGGGGTCACCTAGCCATTGGTTGAGTGCGCGTTCCGCGCCCACTTGGATCCCGGTATAAGACCCAACGGTTAGCCCCGGTGCATCCAAGAAGGATAACGACATGCGTTACGTCTACATGGCGCTCATCGCCACGTTCGTTGCCATCATCGTGCTGTTCAAGATCCAGAACCTCGAAACAGTCACCGTCACGCTGCTGGGCGCGAGCGTCACGCTCCGCGTCTCGGTGCTCGTATTGCTGATCTACATCCTTGGCGCGCTCACGGGTGGATCGCTCATGGCGCTGATGCGCACGTGGGTCCACGGCGCCACGCGGCGCCCTTGAGCCGCACCGGGCATGGGGACCCACGCCCGGTATATCGTCGGTTTCACGGTGCTCAGCTTGCTGGCGGCATTCCTGCTGCCAGCCATGCCCCAGCCAGTCGCTTACCACGAATTTGCCGACCATCGGACGATGCTCGGGATCGTCAACTTCCTCGACGTGGCGTCGAACGCCGCTTTCGTGCTGGCCGGCCTGGCGGGGCTGGCCGTCGTCCTGCGGCCAGGAACGGTGTTCGTCGCGAACGTCGAGCGCTTGCCGTATGCGGTGTTCTTTGTCGGAATGGTGCTGACGGGGCTCGGCTCGGCCTACTACCACCTCGTGCCCGACAACGAGCGGCTCTTCTGGGATCGCTTGCCGATGACCATCGCATTCATGTCGCTCGTCGCGGCGCAGGTGGTGGACCGCATCGACACCAGGACTGGGATCGGCCTGCTGCTGCCGATGCTGCTGGTCGGCGCGGCCTCGGTCCTCTATTGGCGGGCGACGGAACGCGCGGGCACCGGCAACGTCATGCCGTATGCCGTGCTGCAGGGGTACTCGGTGGTCATCCTGTTCCTGCTGGCGCGGCTGCATCGCTCGCGGTACACGCGTGGCAACGACATCTACTGGGTGTTCGCGGGTTACGTGCTGGCGAAGCTCCTCGAAACGTTCGACAAGCCACTGTATGAACTGGGCCACGTGACCAGCGGACACTCGCTCAAGCACCTCGCCGCAGCGGTCGCCGGCCTGTTCGTTGCGCGCATGCTTTTTCGGCGCGGGCTGCAGCCAGCGCTTCCGGCGAGCGCGCACGCGCATTCTGCGTCCGGCGCGGCGTGACCAACGGAGCGTTCCCATGACCGACGGCTCGCGCACGTGCGCTTCGACCACGGCCCGGGTGAGCTGGTGGCCGATGGCCGCCATTGCCATGGGCCAGGCGCAGATGTCATGGAACATCAACGCGCTGCCGGTCTCGATCGGCGGCATCAGCGCGGACTTCGGTACGTCCTCGACGGCGGTGGTCACCGCAATCGTCGCCTACTCGCTCGGCGTGGCCGGCTTCACCATGCTCGGTGCCCGGCTCGGCCAGAGGTTCGGGCCGTTGCTCGTCTACCGGTGGATGACCGCCGTGTTTCTTGCCGCGATGGTGCTCATGACGACGAGCGCGAGCCCAGCGTCGATGATCGTCGCGCAATTGCTGGCCGGCTTGGCGTCCGCCGCGATCATCCCCTGCCTCGTCGTGCTGACGGCGCATCACTACCAGGGCCGGCAGCAGGCGACCGCGCTGGGCGTCCTCGGCGCAGTGCAGGCGATTGCGACGGTCTCCGCTTTCTTCGTCGCCGGTGTCGTGGGCGCCTATTTCGGGTGGCGTTACGCGTTCGGTCTCCTGATCCCGTTTTCGATCGGCGCGCTGTTGCTGAGCCTGCACCTGCAGCCGATCGCGAAAAAGCCCTGCGTCGAGGTCGACTGGCTGGGCGTGCTGCTCGCGGCGACGGCGATCATCCTGATCAGCGTCGGCTTCAACTATCTCGACGAGTGGGGCCTGCTGCTGGCCAAAGGCGCGTCGCCTTTCAGCGTGCGCGGCTTGTCGCCGGCACCCGTCATGATCGTCTGCGGCATCGTGGGCGTGCAGCTGTTCATGGCGTGGACTGAATCGCGGCAAGCGGCCGGCCGGACGCCGCTGCTGCACCTGGCCGTGATCGAATCGGTGCAGGACCGGGCAGCGGTCGTCTCGATGATGGCGATCACGATGCTCGGCAAGGCCATCACCTTGATGATTCCGCTCTACATCCAGATGGTCCAGGGCAGATCCAGCCTGGACACCGCCGTGGCGATGATCCCGTACCAGCTTGCCGTGCTTGCCGCGGCAGTCCTGGTCGTGAGGTTGTACGGGCGACTGTCGCCTCGACAGATTGGCCACGTGTCCTTCCTGGTCGTCACGGCCGGCACGCTGCTGCTGGCAGTGATCGTCCGCAACGACTGGAGCAACGCGGCGGTCGTCCTGGGCCTGATGCTGGTAGGGCTCGGCCAGGGCTCGCTCTCGACCCTGCTGTTCAATGTGCTGGTCACGTCGTCGCCTGCGCAGCTCGCCGGTGATGTCGGAGCGCTGCGTGGAACCGCAGGCAACCTTGCCGCCGCGGTCGGTACCGCCGTCACGGGCGCGCTCGTGGTCGGCATTCTCAGCGCCAACATCGAACGCGCGCTGGTTGATCATCCGACGATCCCGGCCACGCTGATTGCGCAAGTCGACCTCGACAACGTCAGGTTCGTCAGCAACGACCGGTTGCTCGAGGTGATGTCTCGCACGTCCGCGACCCCCGAGCACGTCGAGGCTGCCCTGCAGATCAACGCCGACGCGCGATTGCGCGCACTCAAGCTGACGTTTCTGGTGTTGACGGGCCTGTGCCTGCTCGCCTTCGTCCCGGCGGGCAGGTTACCTAGCCAGTAAACGACATCACGCTGAGCGCGAATTTGACGTGACCGGCGCGACTCGAAGCATGCGGAAGCCGGAATACGCGAGCGCGACCGTCAACAGCGGGCTGGCGTAGCTGAACACCGCATAGGGCGCATAGCTCCAGGTGGCGACGCCCAGCGTGGCGGCCATGTAGGCACCGCAACTGTTCCACGGGATCAGCGCGGAGGTCGGCGTCGCCGTGTCGCCGACGGCGCGCGAGAGCACGACGGGCGCGAGCCCGCGCCGGACAAAGGCAGACTTGAACATCCGGCCCGGCAACACGATGGCGATGTACTGGTCGGCCGTGATGACGTTGGTGGCGAAGACGGAGGAGGAGAGGGAAGCAACGAGGGCGCCATTGGACTTCGCTTTCTCGATGACCGGCGTGATCAGCCGGTCGAGCACGCCGACCTTCTCGACCACGCCGCCGAAGGCGAGCGCGGTGACGATGAGCCAGATCGTGTTCAGCATGCTGTCCATGCCGCCGCGCGTGGCGAGCATGTCCATCGGCGCGAAGCCCGTCGTCGAGCGATAGCCGCTCGCCAGGGCCAGCCATACGCCCTTCAGCAGCGCGAGCCACGACGGCAGGTCGCCCGCGTCGGCAAACCTGAGCACGCGTTCCGGCGCAACGAACACGGCGAGAACGCCGCCGGCGATGGCGCCGAGGAAGATCGCCGTGAAAGGTGGAAACCTGAACAGCGCCAGTACCACCACGAGAATCAACGGCAGGAACAGGACCGGCGAGATGTGGAAAGCGCGCTCGATCGCCAGCATTTTGTCGGTGGCGTCGTAGTCGCCTGGCTCGCCCAGCAGGAAGAAGACCGCCAATGCGATGGCCAGCGCCATCGTGGACGTGACCAGGGTTTCGCGGATGTGCTGGTAAAGGTCCACGCCTGCCGCAGCCGCAGCCAGGTTGGCGGAGTCGGAGAGTGGCGACGACTTGTCGCCGAAGTAGGCGCCGGAAATCACCGCGCCCGCGGCGATGGCCGGGTCGAGGTCCATGCTGGCCGCGATGCCCATGAAGCCGACGCCGATGGTGCCGATGACCGTCCACGAACTGCCGATGCTGGCCGCGACGACGGCCGAGATCGCGCAGGCCGTGACGAAGAAGTAGTTCGGGCTGAGCAGCTGCAGTCCGTAATAGACCATCGCCACCAGCGTGCCGCTGAGCGCCCAGGTGCCGATCAACCCGCCCACCGCGAACAGGATGAAAATCGCGCCGATGCCCGTGGCGACGCTATCCGAGGCTGCCCTGCCCAGCACCTCGAGCGCGTGGCCGCGGCGCCAGCCGATGTACACCGCGATCATGGTGGCGACTACGAGCGCCACCTGGTTGGGCCCGACCGCGCCGCCGTCGCCGAACAGGAAGTACGACAGCGCGACCAGCACGATGAGGCTCGCGACCGGGACGATCGCCTCGAACAGGGTGAGCGGCTGCGGTGAGTCAGGGCGCTTCATCGGGGCCGCAGCGCCATCGCGTGATCAATAGTCCACGGGGTCGCGGATGATCGGGCACGTCATGCAGTGGCCACCGCCGCGCCCGCGACCCAGCTCAGCGCCGACGATGGTGATGACCTCGATGCCTTCCTTGCGCAGCAGGGTATTGGTGTACGTATTGCGGTCGTAGGCATACACCACGCCCGGCGACGCGCACACGAGGTTGGCGCCGCTGTCCCACTGCGTGCGTTCACGCTGGTAGTCGGTGCCGCCGGCCTCGACCACGCGCAGCTTCTTCAGGCCCAGCGCTTCGGCCACCACGTCGACGAATGGCTTGCTCTCGGCGCGCAGCTCGACGCCGCTCGGGTGGCTGCTGGGGCGGTACGAGAACGTCGTCGTCCTGGCCATGAAATCCGGGGCCAGCAGCACGCAGTCGCGGTCCGCAAACGTGAAGACGGTATCGAGGTGCATCGCGGCACGGATCTTCGGCATCGCCGCGACGATCACGCGCTGCGCTGCGCCCTTCGCGAACAGTGTGGCCGCCAGCTGGCTGATGGCCTGGCGCGAGGTGCGCTCGCTCATGCCGATCAGCACGTTGCCCTTGCCAATGGGCATCACGTCGCCGCCTTCCAGCGTGGCGAGGCCGTGGTCCTGGGTCGGATCGCCCCACCACACGTTGACCTTGCCCGCGAAGTCGGGATGGAACTTGTAGATCGCCGTGGTCAGGATCGTCTCTTCGTGGCGTGCCGGCCAGTAGAGCGGGTTCAGCGTCACGCCGCCATAGACCCAGCACGTCGTGTCGCGGGTATAGAGAGTGTTCGGCAGCGGGGGCAGCAGGTATTCCGTGCCGCCAGCGGCCTCCTTGACGACCTTGAGGGCCTTGCCGCCGGCCGCTTCGGGGAACTCGAGCGTGGAGAGGCCGCCGATCAAGGTTTCCGCGAGGGCGCGGTGATCGAGGCCTTCGAGGTAGCTGCGCAACTCGTCGATGAAGCCGAGGCCGACCTGGTTGGGCACGACCTGGTGGTCGAGGATCCACTTCTTGCCTTCCGGGACTGCTACGGTCTCTGCGAGCAGGTTGTGCATCTCCACCACGTCGACGCCGCGATCGCGCATCTTGGTGACGAAGTCGAAGTGGTCGCGCTTGGCGTTCTCGACCCACAGCACGTCGTCGAACAGCAGCTGGTCGCAGTTGGAGGGCGTCAACCGCTGATGCGCGCGACCGGGTGCGCAGACCAGGACCTTGCGCAGCTGGCCGACTTCCGAGTGCACACCGAACTTCACTTCATTTGCAGTTGCCATGATTATTGGGATCCGTGGGTTGTTTGCTTGTTCGTCAGATGGAGATGGCGCCGGTCGCCAGGCCGTAGATGCCGTAGACGGCCCCCGCGACGATGACGCCGAAAGTCACCCAGTCCGAGGTCTGCGCGAACACGGGCTTGCCCTGCTCGCGACGGGCGATGTAGTAGAGCACCGTGCCCGGCGCGAAGATGACCGCGGAGAGCAGGATGAACTTCAGTCCGCCGGCATAGATCATGAAGAGCGTGTAGAGGACGGCGAGCGTCGCCAGGATCAGGTCGCGCTGCCGTTCCTCCGGCCGCACTTCGTACGTCTGGCCGCGCTGGGCGATCATCAGGCCATAGGCAGCGACGAACAGGTACGGAATCAGCGTGGTCGCGCTGGTCAGGTTCAGCATCAGCGAGAAGGCGTCGCGCGACCAATAGGTGGTGATCACGATCAGTTGGATGATGGCGCTGGTCACCCAGAGGGCCACCACCGGCACGTTGTTCTGGTTGACCCTGGCGAAGGCCTTGGGCATGTCCTTCGACTTGCCGGCAGCGAACATGACCTCGGCGCAGATGAGTGCCCATGCCAGGTACGCGCCCAGCACGGAGACCAGCAGGCCCACGCTGACGAAGATTGCGCCCCAGGGCCCGACCACCGACTCGAGCACCGCGGCCATCGACGGCTGGCGCATGCCGGCGATGTCGGCGCGCTGCAGCACGGCATAGGGCAGCAGGGTGACCAGCACCATCAGGCTGGTGACGATAATGAAGCCGAGGATGGTGGCCTTGCCAACGTCGGCGCGTTCCCTGGCGAAGCGCGAATAGACGCTGGCGCCCTCGATGCCGATGAAGACGAACACCGTCACCAGCATCGTCGCCTTGACCTGCTCGAACAGGCCGCTGGTCAGGTCGCCGCCGTAGAAGTTGAAACGGAACAGGTCGAGCTTGAAGGCGAAAATCGAGATCACGATGAAGACCATGATCGGGATGACCTTGGCCACCGTGACGATGCTGTTGATGAACGCCGCCTGCTGCACGCCACGCAGGATCAGGAAGTGGAACGACCAGATGCCGATCGAGGCGACCATGATCGCGGCAACCGTGTTGCCGTCGCCGAAGATGGGGAAGAAGGCGCCCATCGTCGACTTGATGAGCACCCAGTACGACACGTTGCCGATGCAGCTGCCGATCCAGTAGCCGAAGGCCGAGAGGAAGCCCGCGTAATCGCCGAAGCCTTCACGGGCGTACGCGTAGACGCCCGCGTCGATGTCGGGCCGGCGCTCGGCCAGGGCCTGGAAGACCCGCGCCAGCATGTACATGCCGGTGCCAGCGATGAGCCACGCGATGATCGCGCCGAGTGGACCCGTGGCATTGGCGAACGTCCTCGGCAGCGAAAATATGCCTGCACCGACCATGCCGCCGACCACCATCGCGGTCAGTTGCAACCGCGACATCTTCTGTTCGGCCATCCGCTTGCACCCCACGCCAGTTCTTCTGCCCGGCGAAGCGCGAGCATTGTGTGCCGGAGTGTGCCGATTGAAGCGTCCGCTGCCGACTATCCTAAAGGTCAGTTCTTCGCGGGGTGACGAAACGTTACCGTTTGCTCGTCTATAGCCACGGCCAGAATCGATGCTGGTCGAACCGTTGGCGATCACACGCCTGAACTGACACGCAAACCGGGAGTAGAGCAATGTACAAGCGCTGGAATCTGATTGGGTCGCTCGCGTTGGTGGGCGCGGTACTCGTTGCGGGAGAAGTTCAGGCACAAACCACGGTCACCTATGGCCGCATCACGGCCGTGCGCCAGGTCGACATCCAGAACCAGGGTGCGCAAGCCGCTGGAACGATCGTCGGCGGAGCCCTCGGCGTCGCGTCGGGGTCCGGGCAGTCGCGCAGCAATCGCGCGCTCCGAGGCGTGGGTGGCGCGGCCGTCGGCAGCCGCCTGGCGGGTGCAGCGGGATCGTCGACCGGTTTCGAATACACGGTCCTGATCGGCGGCACCAATACGATCCGGATGGTGACGGAGCAGGCCGGCCTCCGTGTCGGCGATTGCGTCTCGGTCGAACGCGGGTCGCTCAATAACATCCGCCTTGCCGACGACGCCCGCTGCAACGCGGCCGCCAACGCGCCAGTGCCTGCCAGCGCGACGGCGGAAGCGAACGCCTGTGCGGCGGCCAAGGAACAGTTGCTGAATGCGGCCACCGACGCGGACTTCGATCGCGCGGAGCGCCGTATGCGACTGCTGTGCGGCGATTGATTTGCTCCCGGTGAACGCAAAGGTACCGACGATGAACAAGCGACATTTCTTGGCGGCGTTGATGGGCGTGCTGGTGCTCGCCACGGGTTGCACCACGACGGGTCCGGGCGCCAGCGACCCGGCCACTCGCCGCCAAAGCATCAATTCCGGCGTCGACAACGCGCTGGCGAACTTGTATCGGCAGGATCCGGGTGCGCAGCCGCTGGTCAGCCGGGCCAGGGGTGTGCTGGTGTTCCCGTCCGTGCTCGAGGCCGGGTTCGTCTTCGGCGCCTGGAGGGGCGATGGTGCCCTGCGCAAGGGCGGCAAGACGGTCAGCTTCCACCGCACGACGGGCGGTTCGTTCGGATTGCAGGCTGGCGCCCAATCCACTGCAGTCTTCCTGTTGTTCATGACGGACGACGCGCTGGCGCGGTTCGAGGCCAGCAAGGGCTGGACGGCCGGGGTTGATGCATCGATCACCATGCTGTCGGTCGGCGCGAACGCCCAGATGACCAGCACGACGGCGCAGCAGCCGGTCATCGGCTACGTGCTTTCGAACCAGGGGCTCATGGCAGGCGTCACGGTCGATGGCTCGCGGATTACCCGCCTGCAGCTCTGATCGAACCATCCGCATGAAGTCGCCGTCGGGCAGGCAACACGCGCGCCTGCCAGGATTGCTCGTGATCCTGGCAGGTGCTTGCGTCGGCCAAGGTGCAGCCCAGGCGGAAACGCCCGGCGCCAAGTGCCTGGCGATCACGGACACCATCGAGCGGCTCGCGTGCTTCGACGTCGCCATCGGCAAGGCGGTTCAGCAGGAAGCGCCGACGGTGTCGCAGCCTGCTGCCGCGTCCGTGCCTGTGGCAGAAGCGGCTGCGGTCACGCCGCCACCGGCGTCGCTGATCGATACGACCTGGGGCTTTCTGCCCGACTCGAAGCAGGCGTACGTGAGGCTGCACCAGCCGAACTACCTGTTGCTGGCCCGCTACACGTCAGACGTCAACACTGCGCCCTACCAGCCCTTGTTCGATGCGTTCGATGAAGAGGCCGATTTCGACGATGTTGAGGCCAAGTTCCAACTGAGCGTGAAGGGGCGCCTGCTGGCCACGGCGGACAAGCGCTGGGGTCTGTGGTTCGCCTACACTCAGCAAAGCCAGTGGCAGCTGTACAGCCCCGACATCTCGCGGCCGTTCCGCGAAACCAATTACATGCCGGAGCTTTTCGGCAGTTTCCGGCCCGGGGTCGAGTTCGGCGGCTGGCACTGGAACTTGCTCAATTTCGGGTACACCCATCAGTCGAACGGGCGGTCCGACCCGATCTCCCGCAGCTGGGACCGGCTGTTCGTCGAGGCCGCGTTGGAACGTGGCAATCTCGTGCTGCTGGCCCGCGCCTGGACTCGCATTACGCCTGCCGACTACGAAGACGACAATCCCGACATCCTCGACTACTACGGCCACGGCGAGATCACGGGCATCTACAAGTGGCGGGACAACAGCTTCACGCTGATGGGTCGCGGCAACCTGAGCACCGGGAAGGGTGCAGCGCAGTTCACCTGGGCCTCACGGCCGCTGCTCGGACCGCTGCGTGGTTACCTGCAGGTGTTCACCGGGTACGGCGAAAGCATGATCGACTACGACTGGCGGCAGACGACGATCGGACTCGGCGTCACGCTCAACGACCGGTTCTGACGCCTTGGGAGCAGCGGCTCGGGCGCCTCTTCAAGAGCTTGGAAAGGCAGACACGCGCTCTTGAAAAGGCCCCCGAGCCGCCGCTCGCAATCGTTTATTCGGCCTTCGCCCGACCGTACATTTCATCCAGGCCCTGTCGCAGAGCGGTCGCCCAGACTGCCATCACACGCCGCGCATCCGTGGTGTTCGTGACGCGGTTGGTGACAGTCCATGTTCCGGTGGACCGGGCGCTGCGTGCATCGACCGCGCGTGCCAGGATTTCCCCCGTCATTGAATCGCGCAGTTCGGCCACGAGCGTCATGCGCCCCGAGTTCGCCGTGTACGTGCGTGAGCGACCCGCCGACATCGTGTCCGGCGCGGTGATGTACAAGTCGACGATGGCGGCTGTGACTCGCAACGTGTCCGGACCCGCCACATCCACGAGTTGGTAGCCGCCTCGTTCGAGTTCGGCGCGGAAGGTCTCGCGGAAGAGGTCGGCCACCCCGGCCTGGATCGCGGCCATGTCTCCCGCGTCAAGCCGGTTCAGCTGGCTGCGGCCGCCGCGGTTCTGCTCCCAGTTCCGGGCGAAACTGACCTCGACCGGGTCGATCATCACGCTCCTGTAACCCACGATTTCCGCGTCCGGCTTGACGAAAACCGCGCCGAGCCGTGTGCCCGACTGCCGGACCAGTCCGTCCCATTCCTCAGCGGGGGCCGGCCGGGTGCTGGCGCAGCCGGACAGTGTTGTCACAAAGAGCACAAATAGTATGGATAGGATACGGACGCGAATCATTTCGATGCTCCCGAGAGGGGGTGAGGATGGCGCGCGCAGACCAGTGAGACCGCGCGCCGCTTCGTCGCAGTCGCGCGTGTCTAAACCGTCAACCGAGGAAGGTTAGACGGCGTCTCGTGAATCGCGGACTATCTTTTGGTATAGGCGGTAGCTTAGATTCGCGCCACGGCAACACGGGCCCCAGACTCTTGATGGTGCAAAAAGTATCCGGCTGCGATGGCGGCGAGGCAGCTGGCAGATTCTTCGTGCGAGCTGTGCTGGTCCGTGTCGGTCGATTCGCGCGCACGCTCATCTGGCTGGTCATGGTCGGCCTTGCGCTGGCGAACCCCAGTCCGGCGCTGGCCGAGCCAACTCGCAACGTCCTGGTGCTCTATTCCTTTGGCCGGTTGCTGCCGGCGAACCTGGACGGAGATCGTGCCCTGCGGGCCGGTTTCGCCGAGCGGCCCGATCTCCAGGTCTCGATCTCGGTCGAATACCTCGACAACCTCCGGTTCAACGGCGAAGACTACGAGCAAACCTTCGTCGCATACCTGCGTCACAAGTACGCCCTGCAGCCGCCCGAGGTCTTGATGGTGGCATCCGACGAGGCCTTCGACTTCGTGTTGCGGCACCGATCCGAGTTGTTCCCGCGGGTCCCGATCGTGCATATGGCTGTCGTGGACGAGTACCTGCAAGCGCGGTCACCTTTGCCGGCGGACATCATCGGCACGCCGATCACGTACGATTTTATCGGCACTGTGGCGCAGGCACTTCGCGCACATCCCAGGGCCGGCCATCTCGTCGTCGTGACGGGCGCGAGCCCCTGGGACCGGGGATGGGAAGCGCGCGTGCGGGCACTGGCTTCCCGACTGCCATCCGGGCTTTCCGTCGAATTCATGGCGGGGTTGCCGACCGTGGAACTGCAGCGACGGTTGCGCGCGCTGAAGTCCGATTCGATCGTCGTCACGCCTGGTTATCACCGCGATGGCAGCGGGCGCGATTTCGTTCCGCGCGAGGTCGCCCAACTCGTCGCCGAAGCCTCCCCGGTCCCGGTCTATGGATTGTTCTCTTCTTTCATCGGTACCGGCATCGTCGGTGGCTACATGACGGAGTGGGGGATGATCGGGCGTGTCGGCGCGGAGACGGCCATCGCTCTGCTCGACGGCGCCGACCCCGCAACCATCGCTCGGTCGCAACCGATGCCGACGGTATTGCAACTCGACTCCCGGCAACTGGAGCGGTGGGGGGTTTCCTCCGCTGCCGTGCCTGCCAACGCCGTCGTCCGCTTCCGGGAGCCGTCGCTCTGGGAGGCACACCGGGAACTGGTGCTCGTCGGCATCGCCGTCATGCTGATCCAGTCCACGCTCATCGTCGCGCTCCTGTTCGAGAGGCGGCGACGGCGTCGCACCGTGGCCGACCTGAAGCGCAGCGAAGAACTCATCGGACTCGCGGCGCGGGCCGCCAACCTGTCGACCTGGGTGCTGGACGAGCGTTCGATCAAATCCGCTCGGGTCGCCGGTGTGCCGCAGGCGGCAGTCGGCGCGAGCGGCCCACTCGTGGACTTCAGCGAAACGCTCGCACGCATTTCTCCGTTGGACCGTCCTGCGGTGGACGCGGCGCTCGTCAATGCGCTGAATACGACCGATGACTTCGACGTGGAGTACCGGATCCAGGGCTCGAATGGCGAATGGGGTTGGCAGTCGGCCCGCGGACGTGCTGATCGCGCCGAAGTGCCGAGACTGCTCGGTGTAGCGATGGACATCACCCAGCGCAAGCGCGCCGAAGCCCAGGCCGCGCAGGACCGCGCCGACCTGTACCACATGTCCCGCGTTTCGCTGCTCGGCCAGCTCTCCGCTTCCATCGCGCACCAGCTGAACCAGCCGCTGGCGTCCATCCTCAGCAATGCCGAGGCCGCGCAGAAGATGCTGGAGCGCGAGCCGCTCGACCTGCCAGAGCTGCGGGCGATCTGTGCCGACATCGCCGCTGAAGATCAGCGCGCGGCGCAGGTCATCCGTCGTCTCGCCGTGCTCTTCAAGCGCGGTGAGGCCGTGTTCGAACCGCTGGACGCCAATGAGCTGGCCCGCGACACGATCGAGTTCACCCGCACCAGCCTGACGACGCGTCACGTTGCGGTGTCGACGCAACTGGAGCCCGAGCTGCCATTGATCTCGGGCGATCGAGTGCAACTGCAGCAGATGCTGCTGAACCTGATGATCAACGCTGCCGACGCGATGGCCGACCTGCCCGAGGATCGTCGCCAGATGAACATTTCCACGTCGCTGCAGGGAGATGACGTGAAAATCTGCGTGGTCGACCGGGGTCCGGGTGTCCCCGCCGAGGCAATGGAAAAAGTGTTCGAGCCGTTCTGGAGCACCCGGCCCGGCGGCATGGGGATGGGCCTGGCGGTCTGCCGCTCCATTGTCGAGGCACACCATGGACGGCTCACCGTGAGCCAGGCGGCCGAGGGCGGGGCCGTGTTCTGCGTGTTGCTGCCGGTGCGGGCATCGTCATGAGACAGGAACCCTGCACGCCTACGGTCTTTCTCGTCGATGATGACCCGCACGTACTCAAGGCACATGGACGACTGCTGAGCGGGTACGGCTTCAATACGGTCCTCTTCGAATCGGCCGAAGCGTTTCTCGCCCAGCACGATGCATCCGCACGCGGTTGCCTCGTGCTCGACGTGAGCATGCCCGGGCTCGACGGCCTGGCGCTGCAACGCAAGCTGTCGCAGGGTGGTCATTCGTTGCCGATCGTCTTCCTGACGGGAGCAGCTGACATCCCGATGTCGGTCCAGGCCATCAAGGCGGGCGCCATCGACTTCCTGACCAAGCCGGTCACGGGCGAGACCCTGGTGGCGGCGGTTCGTGCAGGCCTCGAGCAGGATGCGCGGGCTCGCCAGGCGATGGAGGAGGGCGTGACGCTGCGGCGGCGTTTTGCCAGCCTGAGCGTGCGCGAGCGCGAAGTTCTGGCAGGGCTGGCTGCCGGCAAGCTCAACAAGCAGATCGCCGGCGAACTGGGCATCACAGAGGCCACGGTCAAGTTCCATCGTGCGCGCCTGATGGATCGCATGCAGGCACAGACGGTTGCCGAACTGATGCACCTGGCGGCTCGGCTGGACAAGATCCCCACGGACAAGAGCTAGGCCAAAGGCCAGTTCCGTCGCGGGCGATGACGCGTTACGGTCGTCGCCGCCATGTCCCTTGCACGCATTGCATTGGTGGATGACGAAGCGTCGGTGCGCGTTGCCATGGGCCGCGTGCTGCGGTTGGCCGACTACGAAGTGCTGACCTATGAATCCGGCGAGGCGTTTCTCGCAGCGCTCGGCGAGACTCGGCCCGACTGCGCGTTGCTCGACGTGCACCTTCCCGGAATGACCGGCATTCAAGTTCAGTTGCGCCTGCAGTCCGGACACGCGCAGCTGCCGGTCGTGTTCATCACGGCGAGCGAGGACCCCTCCGTGGAGCGCGATGCCCTGGGTGCCGGCGGTTTCTGCCTGCTACGCAAGCCCTTCACCAGCCGGGACTTGCTGGCATGCATCGTGTCCGCGCTGCAGACCTATCCCAAAAGCTAGTCCGCGATTCAGCGGCTGCCGTTTAACCTTTCGCCGCTGACGGTGTATCGCATCGTCCACAATCAGGAGTGCACCATGACGACCCGAAAGACCTCCAGACACTGGAAGGTTGCCGCAAGTGCAGCCGCAGCATTGTGCATTCCGCTTGCATTGCATGCGGGTGCCGCGAGCGCGCAGGGATCCACCGTAAAGCAGGCGACGGGCGCCGGTGTCCAGCATGCGCCGGCGAAAGTCGCGCACTTCGACCCTAACGGCAAGGAACCGTCCACGTTCACTCTCGAAGTCCGCAAGGGCCTCGTGGCGACGCTGCCGTTCGCGGACAGGCGCGACTTCGAAGAGTCCAGGAAGGGATACATCGCGGAACCGGACTTCAAGCAGATCAAGGCAGATGCCGGCAACGTGGCCTGGGACATGGGCAGCTACGATTGGCTGCTGCAGGAAAAAGACTTCCAGAGCATCAATCCGTCACTGCAGCGACAGGCCGTGCTGAACATGGCTTACGGTCTCTACGAGGTACTGCCGGGCAAGATTTACCAGGTGCGCGGCTTCGACCTCGCCAACATCAGCTTCATCAAGGGCGACACGGGCTGGATCATTTTCGATCCGCTCACGGCCAAGGAGACCGCCCGCGCGGCGCTCAAGCTGATCAATGACAAGCTCGGCGCACGCCCTGTCGTCGGCGTCGTCTACTCGCATTCGCACGTCGACCACTTCGGCGGCGTGCGCGGCGTGGTCGACGAAGCCGACGTGGCAAGCGGCAAGGTCAAGGTCATTGCGCCCGTGGACTTCATGCGGGCGGCCATCGAGGAAAACGTTTTTGCCGGCAACGCCATGTCGCGTCGCACGCAATGGCAATACGCCGTACTCCTGCCGCGCGATGCGCATGGTCACGTCGACCAGGCCATCGGCAAGAACGTCGCCAACGGCAACACCGGGTTGATCGCGCCGAACCTGTTCATCACCAAGGACATGGAAGAGATCACGCTCGACGGCGTCAAGATGGTGTTCCAGAACGCGCCGGATACGGAAGCGCCGGTGCAGATGAACACCTATTTCCCGCAGTTCAAGGCGCTCTGGGCGGCTGAAGTCATCACTGCAACGATTCATAACATCTACACGATCCGAGGCGCCCCGGTGCGCAACGCGCTGAACTGGTCGAAGGAGATCAACATCGCGTTGTGGCAGTTCGGCCAGGAAGCGGAAGTGATGTTCGCCTCGCACAGCTGGCCGCGTTGGGGCAATGCCCGTATCCAGGAAGTGATGCGTGCGCAGCGTGACACCTACGCCAACCTGAACAACCAGGCGCTGCACTATGCCAACCAGGGCGTCACGATCAACCAGATCCACAACGTCTACGAGGTGCCGAAGAGCCTGCAGCAGCAGTGGTCGGCACGCAGTTACCACGGTGACGTGAAGAACAATTCGCGCGCCGTCATCAATCGCTTCCTGGGTTTCTACGATGGCAATCCGGTCAACCTGCACCCACTTTCGCCGGAGGACTCGGCTCCGCTCTACGTCGAGATGATGGGCGGCTCCGCGAAGATCCTGGCCAAGGGCCAGCAGCTGGTGACGCAGGGCAAGTACCTCGAGGCATCGGAAATCCTCAACAAGCTGATGCTGGCTGAACCGACCAACACGCCGGCCCGGCGCCTGCTGGCCGACGCCTACGAGCAGCTTGGCTACCAGGCCGAGAGCACGAGTGTGCGCAACAGCTACCTGCAGGGTGCATTCGAGTTGCGCAATGGCCTTCCGGGCGGCACGCCGCCGCGGTCGACCGGGCCGGACGTCGTGCGCGCCATGTCCACCGCGATGTGGCTGGACTTCCTCGGCATCAGCATGGACCCGAAGAAGGCCGACGCGATGCGCTTCACCGTCAACCTCGTCACGCCCGACAATGGCGAGAAGTACCTGGTCGAGCTCAGCAACGCCACGCTGACCAACATTCAGGGCGTGCAGGCGAAGAATCCTGACCTGACAATCACGGTAAATCGCGCCGACCTCAACCGCGTCATGATGGGTGTGACCTCGTTCGACGGCTTGATCAAGGAAGGCAAGGCAACATTCGTGGGCGATCGCACGGCCTTCGACCAGCTGCGCTCGCTGATGGTGCCTTTCGCGCCGACCTTCGAGATCCTGCCGGGGACTGCACCGCAGTCGACCGCCAAGGGTCTGGAGCCGATGGCGATGCCCGACGTGACGGCCGCCGGCACCGACTGAGCTGGCCTGGATCGGGGAAGCAAGGTGAGCAAGGTTACTCTCGCGCTCGGAATGGCCGCCGCCTGCGCGCTCTGCATGCCGGCGACCGCCGACGATGCAAGCGACGACAGTGTCGCAATGCAGCTGTCGAACCCGGTTGCAGCGCTGATCTCGGTGCCGTTGCAGTTCAACTACGACCAGGACGTCGGACCGGTCGACGACGGTGATCGCTGGCTGCTCAATGTGCAGCCGGTGATCCCGGTCACCTTGAACGACGAGTGGAACCTGATCTCGCGCACCATCCTGCCGGTGGTGAGGCAGTCGGACATCTTTCCGGGCGCCGGCACGCAGACCGGCACCGGCGACGTGGTTCAGAGCATCTTCTTCTCGCCAAAGGCGCCGACCGCGTCGGGCTGGATCTGGGGCGCTGGTCCCGTGCTGCTGCTGCCGACGGGTTCCAACGACCTGCTGACCACCGACAAATGGGGCGCGGGCCCGACGGCGGTGGTGCTTAAGCAGACGAACGGCTGGACGCGAGGCGTGCTCGCCAACCACCTCTGGTCGTTCGCCGGTGAAGACAGCCGTGCCGATGTAAACGCAACGTTCGTTCAGCCGTTCCTCACGTACACGACGCCCACCCGCTGGACGTTCGCCCTCAATACCGAAGCAACCTACGACTGGGAAGCCGAGCAGTGGTCGGTTCCGGTGAACGTGAACGCGTCGAACTTGCTGCGGATTGGCAGCCAGCTGGTCAGCGTGGGCGGCGGCGTACGGTACTGGCTCGACAGCCCGGACAGCGGTGCGGAGGGCGTCGGGTTCCGGATCACGGTAACGCTGCTCTTCCCCAGGTAGACAGGAGTTCAAGCATGCGCAATTTCTTGTCCGGGTTCGCGGTGGCCGGTGTGCTGGCATTGTCGGCGCCGTCCACATGGGCGCAGGAGGCTGCTGCTGATTCCGGCGAGTGGAAGCAGACAGTGTTCCTCTACGCCATGGGCGTGGCCATCGATGGCACGTCGCAGATCGGCCCACTGCAGCTGCCCATGGACTTGAGCATGTCCGACGTGTTCGACGCGCTCAAGTTCGGCGCGATGGCGGCCTATCGTGTCGAGAACGATGACTGGTCTCTCACCGGCGACGTGACCTACATGAACCTGGGCTGGAGCCCCAGCGGCCCGCGCGGGAAGGTCCGCGGCGAACTCGGCATGGATCAGCTCACGCTGATGGCGACAGTCGGACGCCGCCTCACGCCCAACCTCGAAGCCTTGGCCTCGGTCGCGTATTTCGACCTTTCGACGGACCTCGAGGTGCGGGTGCTCAACCAGCGGGCCACCGCCAGCCGCGACGCCGACTGGGTCGACCCTATGCTCGGCGTTGCGTTGACCGTGCCGTTTGCGGGCAAGTGGACGTACAGCTTCCGCTATGACTTCGGCGGCTTCGGCGTGGGATCCCAGCTCACGACGCAGTTGCTGACGGCCGTGCGTCACCAGAACTCGGACAAGTTCAGCTGGTATCTAGGTTATCGGGCGCTCAGTTACGACTACGAAACGGGCAAGGGCGTCGACTACCAGCGCTACAACCTGACCCAGCAAGGACCCCTGGCGGGCGTTTCCTTCTCGTTCTGACGGAGCCAGGCGCATGAAATTGAAGCACGCAGTCGCGTTGACGCTGGCCCTCGGTGCTTGCGTCACGGCGCCGGTGGCATGGTCGATCGAACCGATTCCGCAGACTCCGGGCTGGCGTGGATTCGTCGTACTGGGCGGCGGGTACGTTGACCTCAAGAGCAATACCGTCGCCGGCAACAACCTGATCGACATCGGCCAGCCGGTCATCGACACGGTGGCGCAGAGCCCGCGCAGCAGCGACACGTTCCACCCGGTAGTCACGGGCGAGATCAACTACACCTTCGGCAACGGCTGGCAGGCCTTCTTCGGTACCTCGCTCGAGGATGCCGTCACGCTGGACGGCGTGACGCAGCTCGGGGCGCGCAAGGACATGGGGTCCGCCGGCATCCTGCAGGGCGGCCTGCTGTTCAGCGGCATTCCCACCCAGGTCTGGGAGGATCCGTATGCGGAGGGCGTGCAGCGCAAAGAAACCGATCGCGACTCTACCGGTGTGCGCCTGGAGTGGGACCGTATCCTGGGCACGGCGTTCGATCTCACGTTCTCATACCGGGACATCTCGATCGACACCGAGCGCAGCGGCCAGGGCGTCGCGAGCGTTGCCTGCGACGCGGCCTGCCAGGAACTGCTGCAGCGCGACGGCGACCAGTACAGCTTCGACGTGTCCTACCTCTATCGGTTGGGCGAGGGCGGACGTCACCTTGTGCGGCCCATGGTTCGTTACACGACCGACGACCGGGACGGCGAGGCGATGAGCGGCGACGGCTACCGGCTGCAGCTGAGCTACGTGTTCCTCGGCCAGGGTTACACCGTGGCGAGCAACCTCGCCTATGGCAGCAGCAGCTTCGACGCCCGCAATCCGATCTTCGATACCCGCACCGACGCGGACGGCATCGTCGTGGACTCGACGTTGTTCTATCGCCTGCCGATCGCGAGCGGTCGCTGGCAGGCGGTGGGTAGCGTGCTCTGGGGTGAGGGCGATTCGGATGTCGCCTTCCACGACACCGAGATCTTCATGATCAGCATCGGCGCGATGTATCGCTTCGGCGCGCGCTGACACCGCCAGCGGCGAGCCGCCGCTCACCAGCTGGCGTCGTTGATCGTGTGTTCCTCGATCGGTCGTCCGAGCCCGAGCACCAGCTGCCATTCGGAGCTGGTGGTCGCCGCGAGCGAGAGCGTCATCGGGCCGAGCGGTGTGCGACCGGCCAGCACAAAGGCCCCCGAATACGTCGGCTGCGCGTAGACGCCGTCGATACGGCCGCTCATGTCGGCCGCGGTCAGGGTGAGCCCAGCATAGATCGACTGGCCAAACACGTAGCTGATGTCGGCGATCCGCTGCAGGTAGGACGCCTGCGCACTCCAGTACGACGACCCGCGCAGTTCACCGAGGCTGAGGCCGGGCAGGCTGACCGGGCCGCCGAGACTGAACGTGTCGTACAAGGGCAGCGTAGTGTCGAACGACGACCCGCCGCTCACGCGCAGGTAACCGACGTTGCGGCGGAACGGCAGGACGACGGTTGCAGTTCCTTCGAAGCGGTCGTACGGGGTTTCGCCGCCCAAGGCCTCCTCGCTGCGGAAATACGCCATGCGAACGACCGCGCCGTCCTGCCAGAGCACGTCGCGGTCGCGGCTGTCGAAGGTGTAGCGCAGCGCCAGGCCGCCATACCCTTCGTCCGCAGTCTCGGGCAACTCGCGAGATCCGATTTCCCGCTCGGCTGACTGGACCCCGGAGCGGATGCCCGCGCGCAGCTCGGCGCGATTGCCAAAGACGCGTCCCGCGTCGAGATACCCCCATCCGGATGCGAACTGATAGCGCGTCACCGCATCACCGTCGTCGAAGAGGTCCTCGATGGAGCGCTGCGCCATGAGCCCGGGCTCGACGAACCAGCGATGCGCCGAGTCGAGTGGCTGGTACAGCGAGGTCTCCAGGCCGGAGGTTCGCCCGAGTCGCAGCGACCCTCGGAGTTCGCCGCCGCGGTCGTTGATCCATGTCTGCAGGTAATCCCCGCCGATCGTGAACGCCGTGTTCGAGTCCGTGCCGATATGCAATCCAAGGTCGAAGCGCACGATGTGCGGGCCCCAGGACTTCTCCTGCAGGTGCATGTCCAGGGTCGGTTGGGCCGGGTCGCCCGACAAGGTGTAAGCCACGCGCTCGAAGTCCGAGAGCGCAAACAAGGCGGTGGCGCGGCGCGCGATCTGCTGCGCGTCCACGACGTCGCCAGCCTGCAGGCCGAAACTTTGCTGGATGAACTCCGGGTTCGCCCGCTCGAGGCCGTGCAGATTCACGGCCGCCAGCGTGACCTTCTCGCGCCCAGGACGGGACGCCGATTCCCGCCAGGCCAGGTATTCGGTCTCGGTCACCGCATAACGTGAAAGCGCCGCGCGCTGCGTCAGCGCCGCCGCGCGCCCCACTGGGATGGCGTCACCGACCCGGTCGAACGACGCCGAGCCGATGTCCCCCATGTCAATCACGATCTTCACGTCGGCGGGGCCCAGGGTGTCGAGCTGTTGTCGCTCGTTGGCGCCGACGAGCACGTCGAGGGTGCGCGACATCATCGTGAGTGGTGAGCGCAGTTCGTCGGCCGTGGGTTGGGGATTCGGCACGGCGACCGCGATGACCACGTCGGCGCAGGTCTGCCGGGCGATATCGATCGGGACGTTGCGCGTGAGCCCGCCGTCCCCGAGGATGCGGCCATCGATGTTCACGGGCGAGAACACGCCGGGCACGGCCATGCTCGCCCGCATCGCGAGAGCGAGGTCGCCGTGATCGAGTACGACCATCTCGCCGCTCTGCATGTCCGTTGCCACGGCGCGGAAGGGAATGGGTAGCTTGTCGAACTCCGCGATGCCGCGACTTCGGCCCACGAGGTACTGGATCGTCAGGTCCACATTCTGCGAGCTGATCAGGCCGGACGGCGCCATGAGGCTGCCGTCACGCACGCCGAACTCCAGGCTGTTGCTGTAAGTGCTGCCGACGAGCTTGCGGCGCATCGGCACCTGCCTGCGCAATCCGCGGCGGCCGATGGTGTCCTGCCAGGAGATCGAACGAATCGCGGTCTCGAGTTCGTTCGCGCTCATGCCCGAGGCATAGGTTCCGCCGACGAGCGCGCCCATGCTGGTGCCGATGATGCAATCCACGGGAATACGCAGCTCGTCGAGCACGCCCAGCACGCCTACATGCGCTGCGCCTTTGGCGCCGCCGCCGCCGAGCACCAGACCGATGCGCGGCCGGGGCGTGGACTCCACGGTTGCGCTTTCGGCCGCAATCACCGGGACGGGAAGCGCCGCGCAGGCAACACAGGCGGACAGGAACAGCGTCGCGAATCCGCGGGTGGCCCAGACGAGGTCAATGTATCTTCGGGGCACGGCTACTAATCCTGCGGAACGGGCACACGCCCATCATCGAATGCTAGCGCGAGGCGGTGTTGCCATGCCGCTACCCGATGGTTGAGATCCGCAGGCGGAAAGCCTGGTCGCGCTGAACGCCGGCCAGCTCCGGTTCAGTCGACGTGCTGGCGACCGGAGCCGAAAACCAAGTAGAAAGTGGCTCCGAGCAGCGACACCGCCGCGGTGAGCACGAACGGCGCGCCGAACGTGCCCGTGCGATCGACGAGCCAGCCCGTGACGTAGATGCCGACGATGCCCGGCAGCGTGGCGAACGTGTTGCTGATGCCCCAGATGACGTCGGCGTACTTCGGGGCGATGTCGAAGCAGTTCGGGGCGAAGCCGGACATCGCGCACGCCGCGGTGCCCGTCGCGCCGCACATGATCAGGACAGCGGCCAGCGGCGTCGTCGCCTGGGTCAGCAGCAGCAGGAAGATGGCACTGCCGCCGAGCGCGATGGTCTGCATCAGCTTGCGGACGTAGCCCGCGCTGCGCCCGTGCTGCAGCATCCGATCCGCCCACGCGCCGGCCAGGTTCGCCGCGACGAAGTTGACCAGCCACGGTGCGGCGGACAGTACGCCGGCGCTGGCGAGCGAAACGCCGAACGTGCTCTTGAAGTAGGTCGGCATCCACGCGAGCAGGACGTACAGGCCCCAGTTGCTGGCGAAGTGGCCCACGATGATGGCCCACACCGCCGGCAGTCGCAGCAGTTGCCCCCACGGTATGGCGCGGTGGGCGGTTTGCGACGACGCCACTGACGAACTCGGAGCAGGAACGTCGTCGCGGGCAAGGAAGTGCCATGCCGCGTACCAGACCAGTCCGATGGCCCCGAACAGGTAGAAGGGCAGGGCCCAGCCGTATTCGCGCACCAGCCAGCCCGTGGCGGGCAATGCGAACACCGTTCCGAGCGAGATCGCGCTGATGATGAGCGCGGTGGCGCGCGATCGGTGCTCCGGCGGCACCCAGCGCGAAATCATGTTCATGGAGGCGGGGAACACAGCAGCTTCGCCGAGCCCGAGCGCGATGCGAGCCGCGATCAGCGCGCCGAGCGACATCATCGCGGCAGGCGGGGTAAGTGCCGTCCATGCGGACCACCAGATCACCGCGGCGCCGAGGACCAGCCAGCCACCGTAGCGGTTAGCGAGCGCACCGGTCACAGCCATCAGCAGCAGGTAGCCGACGAAGAACGAGGAGAGCACGACGCCTTTCTGCGTCTCGGTCCAGCCGAGGTCGTCCTTCATCGCGATGGCGGCCACCGAGATGTTGGTGCGGTCGATGTAGGAGATGAAGACAGCTGCGAAGAGCAGCAGCACGACGGTGTAATAACGCGGCCACGCCAGGCCACTCGCCTCGCCCCGTGCACTGGACATGAACGCCTCCCCCGATGCGATGGCCGTGATGCTACACGAGCGCGACAAGTGTGCCGGGTATTCGCTGGAACCCTTCGATGCCCGCGTCTATCCTGCAAGCGATGGAGGCGCCCACATGAACCAGGCGTTGCAGATCGGTCCGTTGTCGCTGCCGTACTCGGTGCTGCTGACCCTGGTTGCCATCGCTCTGGGCGGATTCGTCGCCAGCCGGCTGGCGCGGGCCGCGGGCACCGAGGTCGAGCTGACGCTGACGCAGATGCTGCTCGTCGGCCTGGTCGCCGCGCGACTCGCCTTCGTCTTGCGATGGCACGACCAGTACTTAGACCTTCCGCTGAGCATCCTGAATATCCGCGATGGCGGTTGGGAGCCGGCTGCGGGCGTCGTGGTGGCCTTGCTGTTCGGCCTGCAACGCGCGCACCGTCAGGCTGGCCTGCGCAAACCCGTGCTCGCCGCTGCGTTCACGACCGGCATGGTGCTGCTGCTCGGCGGCATTGCCACCTTCGTGACGGCGCCCGCGGCCGCCCCCTTGCCGCCACTGACCCTGAGTTCGCTGGAGGGCCGGTCCGTGTCGCTCGCCGAGTTTGCCGGTAAGCCCACCGTGGTCAATCTCTGGGCCACGTGGTGCCCGCCGTGCCGGCGCGAGATGCCCGCGCTGCAGCAGGCACAGGCTCGCCAACCCCGACGTGAACATCGTCTTCGTCAACCAGGGTGAAGAGTCACGCACCATTGCCGCCTTCCTCGACCGGCAAGGCCTGGTGCTGGGCAATGTGTTGGTCGATCCGCAGAGTCGCACCGGCGCCGCGCTGGGCCACAGCGCGTTGCCGACCACGCTGTTCTTCGATGCGCATGGACGGCTTGCGGACACTCGCATCGGCGAGTTGTCGCAAGCCACGCTCACTCAACGCCTGGCAGGCCTTCGCGCCGCGTCACCCCCGACACGGTGACTCACGCCAGGAGGCTAGTTCCCGGTGAACGACGATTGCCGATTGATCGGCGGGATGAGCTGGCGCAGCAACTGGCTCCCCAGTCATGCTGGCACCGACAGCCTCCAGGAGCACCAGGTGGCCGGGCTGGATGCGGCCGTCACGGACGGCGGCGTCGAGCGCCAGCGGCACGGAAGCGGCAGAGGTGTTGCCCTGGGTCTCCAGCGTCGTGACGTTCTTGTCGTTCGGCAGACCGAGCTTGTTCGCAGTTGCCTGGATGATGCGGACATTCGCCGGTGCGGCACCACCCAGTCGAGGTCGGAGCCAGCCAGTCCATTCGCGGCCAGTGCCTCGTTGCAGACATCTTCCAGGGCCCGTACCGCGAACTTGAACACCGCCTGTCCGTCCATGTGCAGGAAGGCATGGTCATGCAGGACGCCGTCCTTCACGTGGCCGGCGACCTCGAGGATATGGCTCTGCCGACCGTCGGCGTGCAGATGGCTCGAAAGAATGCCGGGCTGTTCTGACTGCCTCAGGATGACCGCGCCCGCACCGTCGCCAAACAGCACGCAGGTGCGGCGGTCACTCCAGTCGAGCAGGCGCGAGAAGACCTCGGTTCCCACCACGAGAGCGCATTTGCACTGACCGCTCGCCACGAACTTGTCGGCGATCGATACGGCGTACAGAAAGCCGGTGCAGGCAGCCTGTACGTCGAAGGCGGCGCCGTGGCTCACACCGAGCTTCCGTTGCAGCAGGCAGGCCGTCGACGGAAAGATCATGTCGGGTGTGCTCGTGGCCAGCACGATCAGGTCGATGTCGTCGGCCGTCACTCCCGCGGCATCCATCGCACGGCGCGAGGCATGCAAGGCCAGGTCCGATGCCTGCTCATCCTCGTCCGCGACGAAGCGGCTGCGAATACCAGTCCGCGAGAAAATCCACTCGTCGCTGGTCTCGATGCGTTGCTCGATTTCCTGGTTGGTCAGCGCCTTGGCCGGCAGGTAGGCCCCGGTGCCGACGATCCTTGAGTATCTCATTGCGTCAGCATAACAAGCTCTAGCCTGAAGACGGCGTCTTCGAATTCAACCCCGACAAAGGTAAGTGGTCGCCTGCGCTACGCTGTTCGACGAGCGCCAACGGTTGATCATTACGGCCAGGGCGGGCAGGTCGATTCGCGAGTTGTCAGGCGCGCCTTTCTGCTATTCGCTCGCAATCTTGCGACGTCAGTGCAGCAAACGCGGCACGGCGTCCGCGGCGACGAAGATCCCCATCGCGACGAGGAACAGGCCGAACAGCTTGCGCAACGTTGCCTGCGGCATGCGTCGGCCGATGCGATTGCCGGCCATGCTCCCGACGACTCCAACCACAGCGATGGCGAGTAACGTGCGCCAGTCGAGCACGACACCCTTGGCGTCCAGCACGAGGAGGTACTTGCCGAAGCCCGTGAACGAATTCATGGCAATGACGGCGAGACTGGTGCCCACGGCGCTCGACATCGGCACGGCCGCCAGCAGCACCAGCGCTGGCACGATCAGGAATCCGCCGCCGACACCCACCAGCCCGCTCAATGCGCCCACGGCCGTGCCGCCCGCGACGATCGCAACGGGATGGGGCTTGGCCGAGGTTGCCTCGACCGGCGCGGCACGCAGCATTCGCCATGCGGCGAGCAGCATCACGACGGCGAACAGGGCCAGTTGCAAAGTGCCTGGGATCCAGCGGGCGAGAGAGGCGCCGATCCAGGCGCCAGCCATTCCCGGCAGGCCGAACCGCAGGACATTGCGCCAATCAACGAGCTTCGCTAGCGCGTACGGAACGCATGCTGCGGTCGCAATCAGGCCTACCACGAGCAATGAACCGGCGATCGCGACCTGCTCCGGCTGGTGCAGCAGGTAGTGCAGCACCGGCACGGTCAGGATGGATCCGCCGGAGCCGAGCAGGCCCAGGCTGAGGCCGATTGCCAGTGCACCGAGGACTGCCAGCAGCATCAGCTACTGCACGGCAACGTCAGCCAGGCTGCGAGACCGCCTCCGTCGCGATTCTCGAGGTGGACGGACCAGCCGTTGGACTGCGCAAGCTGTTGGACGATGGCTAACCCGAGCCCGGCGCCTCCTGTCGTGACGCTGCGCGACGCATCGACGCGGTGGAATGGTCGGAAGACAGTCTCGATCTGGTCGGGTGGAATGCCGGGCCCTCGGTCCAGCACCCCGATCCGTACCGTGGATCCGGATCGTTCAGCACGGATCTCCAAGGGCTCGTCGCCACCATAGCGTTGTGCATTGGAGATCAGGTTGCCCAACAACCTGAGCAATGCCATGGGCGCCGCCGAGACTATGCACGGTTCGCACGTAACTTCGACCTGCGTACCTGCGTCCCGGGCGCGTTGCGCGAGATCTTCCAGCAAAATGCTGACATCGATCGGACTGGGCTTTTCCTGGCCCAGCCCACGCGCCAGCTCCAGCATGTCGCCCACGAGGCGATTCATCTCTTCGATGTCGGTTTCAATCTGCTCGATCCACTTCGGATCCGGACGGCGACCCAGCATTTCAAGCGCAAGGCGCATCCTCGCCAACGGTGTTCGAAGGTCGTGCGACAGTCCAGCCAGCAATGTCGTTCGACCATCCAGCAGTTCGTGCACCTGCCGAACGAGCGCGTTGAAGCGATACGCCAGCGCCGCCAGCTCGCGCGGACCGGTCTCAGGCAACGTCGCAGGTGTCTCGCCCCGTCCCAGCACGGCGACCGCTTCATTGAGTCGCTTCAACGGGGCGATGGTCTGGCGTGCGAGCCACCATGCCGCCAGGAATGCGAGCAACAGGCCCACGCCAAGGATGACGACGACGGTCATTCCGGGCTGCGTGCCATCGCGGCTGTGGAGAAATCCCAGCCACAGTGTCCTGCCACCGCTTGGCAGTTCCACCCAGTGCCACTCCTTGCCGGCGCGCCGCGAACTCCTGACCTCGACGTTCTGGTTGAAGTGAACCGACAGCGACTTTCTCAGCTCCTGCAGGTACGGGCCTCGATGCGCTTCCTCGAGTTCGTCAGGCAACGGCGTCGGCAGCAGCACGATTTCATGGTGCTCGGCGAGCTGACGCTGGAAGGCGGGGCGCGTCGCGGGAGGAAGCTCACTCCAGGTTTGAGCCGTAAGGGCCAGCAGTTCACTCAGGTCACCGGCACCGCGACGCGCCATAGGTACCATCAGGAATGACATGACTGCGATTGCAGTGAGTACTTCAAACGCAATGAACACCGCGACGAGCAGCAATGCGTTCTGCTGCGTCAGGCTAAGTGAACGGCGCACGCGCAAACCTCAGTCCTGGTTGCCGCGTGGATTGAAAAGATAGCCCTCGCCCCGCACCGTGCGAATAAATGCCGGGCTGGATGGATCGGATTCGATCTTGCGCCGCAGCCGCGCAACCCGAATGTCGACAGTGCGATCGAACGGGTCGCGCTCATAACCCTTGAGCAGGTCGAGAAGGATGTCGCGGCTCAGCACGCGGTTCGGGCGCTCCACGAATACCCGGAGCAGGTCGAACTCCGCAGTGGATAGACCGACGTCGTCGCGACCCTTCAGCAGCCGCCGCGAGGCCACCTCCAGCCGGAAGGGCCCGAACGTAGGCGTCTCAACCGACTGGACCGCAGGTGCAACCTGGGCGCGACGCAGTAGCGCGCGCAACCTCGCCAGCAGTTCGCGCGGGCTGAACGGTTTTGCGATGTAGTCGTCCGCGCCAACCTCCAGGCCCACGACGCGGTCGATTTCCTCGCCTCGGGCCGACAGCATCAGGATGGGCACATTCGACGAGGCTCTCACCTCGCGAGTCAGCGCCAATCCGTCCGTGCCCGGCAACATCAGGTCAAGGACGATGACGTCCGGCATGCACTTCGACAAAGCGCGGCGCATTTGCTCGCCGTCGGCAGCGAGGTCCACGCTGAATCCGACATCGGTAAGGTAGTCGGAGAGCAGGTTTCGCAGCGCCGGATCGTCGTCCACGACCAGTACGCGGTCCTGAGAGTTCATGGGTGCAGTGTAAGCCGGCCGCGCCACCATATCCGCCCCCGATGCAATCTGATGCAACTCGATACAAAACGATACACGGCGGCCTTCGCGCTGTTACAGGCGGGGCGCAGCATATCGCCAGAGGGAGCGGAAGCCATGCCACGAGCATTTGCCATGAAAACGTCGGCCTGCCTGATCCTGATGGTTCTTGCCTGCAGCCCGGTTACGATTCAGGCCGCGGACCCAACACCGGATGACAATTCGGGCCCAACCGCAGCAACCAAGGCAGAGGATCTCCCTTACGGAGCAGGGTACGAGGCGCGCGAGGCCGTCAGGGTTGGCAACGCCGAGCGACAGCAGGAAACGCCCGTCCGACCGGATAGCGCGTCGCGGCCCGACAGGGCTGCGCAGCAACGGGCAGCGACCGCCGGACCCGACGCAGCAGCGCGAGCCGCGGCCGGTAGTCGCGAACGCGCGGCTCCCAGGGCCCCGGACCGATCTCGCTCGCCCCACAGGCCACCCCGCCCCGGGCGAACACGATGAACGCCCTTCGCATTGCATGAGCCGCACTCGATGCAAACAGATGCAAGCCGCAACACTTCGATACGCGCACGTCGTACCTGGGTTACAGAGCGCCTGCAGGATGACTCCATGGACCGCGAACCCCCTGCGGTCAGCTCAAGGAGAAGGACCATGATGTTTAGTCGTATCTTCGCCAGCGCACTGGTCGTCGGCACCCTCATCGCCGCGCCGGTCACGGCCATGTCGGCCGACCAGCTCCAGACGCGCGATCGTCTGCACACGCAGGACCAGACTGCCGATCAGCTCCAGACGCGTGATCGTCTGCACACTCAGGACCAGGCTGCCGATCAGCTCCAGAAGCGTGAGTCGTCTGCACGCTCAGGACCAGACCGATCGCGCCGAAGAAGGTCCGTAGCCAGAAGCGCGTTCGAACGCCGAAGTGACGTAGCGCTCGTTCCCGCTACGCCGGGGTTGTCGCTACCCCCGGCGTAGCGGGGTTGTTCGTGCCAAACCTTGCATGGAGCTCCGAATGTTCAACCTCAATCGCGCGACGGCAATCATTGCGGGCATCCTGGTGCTGGTCATTCCTGGCGCGCAGGCGCAAATGTTGCCGGAACAGGAACCAGTGACGACAGCCACGGCGCCACAGCCACTGTTGCACGGCTGGCAACTCATGAGCGATGACGAACGAGCTCAATATCGCGCGACGATGCGCGGACTCGAGACGCCCGAAGAGCGCGAACGGTTACGCCAGGCGATTCACGAGGCGATGAAAATTCGCGCCAAAGAGCGCGGCTTGGCGTTGCCCGATGAACCACCGGTGCGGGGCGGCAGGCACCTGGGCGTGCATCCTTGCGCATCGAAAGGGTGCGGCCGGGTTCCAGAGTGAGCGTCGGATTCTGGCCGAACCTGGCTTGCTGCTCTCATACTGGACTGGCTGTCCGCCCGCTACCTGGCCTCGTCGATCATCCTGATGGTCGCCTGCTCGACCTCGAGAGCGACGGCCGCCAACTCGGGCGCATCGGATAGGCTCGCCAGCAGGGCGGTCGGCCTTGCCATGCCGATGCGGGTCGTGCCGCCGTCTTCGTAGACGGAAATGCGGCAGGGCAGGGCAATGTTCATTCCCATGTCGCTGGCCAATACGCGGGCCGCCTGCTGGGGATTGCATACCTCCAGAATCCGGCACTCGTGGGGCAGGTCCACGCCTTTGCTTGCAAGGGTCTTCTTAAGGTCGTACTGGTGCAGGACCCCGAACCCATTACGTCGGACAGCAGCCTCCAGATCGGTGGTTGCCTGGTCGACGCTCTTGCTCGTCTTGACCTCATACCGCATGTCTTGACCTCGATGCCGAAACGGACCGCAAAATGATCACTGCAGGGCGTCGATCCCCAGCGTCTTGAGCACGTACTTCTCGTAGATGGGCGTGATCGAGCCGGTCTTCACCTTGCGCAGGAAATACTTCTCGAAGGCGATCTTGGCGACGTGCACCCACTTGCCTTCGCGCGCCCAGGTGACGTTGCGCGGTGGTATCTGCGGCAAGGCGACGAACGCTGCGCCTGTGTCGCCGAAGTCGGCGAGGCAGATCGCGTTCCAGGTGCCACGTGCTGAGGCCGGTTGTCCTGCGACGTCGGCGGCGATGTTCTCGCAGATCGCATGCACCATCGACTCGATCATGAATCCGGTCTTTGGCGCGCCCGTCGGCACCGTCGTGACCTCGACCGGGGGAATGGCGACGCACACACCGGCGGAAAATATGTTGCGGTACTTCTTGCTGCGCTGGTACTCGTCGATCAGGACGAAGCCGCGTGGATTGCAGAGTTCCGGGACGCCTGCCACGGCATCCACGCCCTTGAACGCGGGAAGGATCATCGACCAGCCGAACGGCAGCTTGTGTTCCTTGCGGACGGAGCCGTCCTCACCGAACTCCGTCGCGTTGACGATGCCGGGTTCGACCGAGGTGACCTTGGCATTGGTCACCCACTGGATGTGACGCTGCCGCAGGGTCGACTCCATCAGGCCCTTGCTGTCGCCGACGCCGCCCAGCCCCATGTGGCCGATGTAGGGTTCCGACGTCACGAACGTCATTGGCACCTTGTGGCGCAGCTTGCGCTTGCGCAGGTCCGAGTCGACGATCATCGCCATTTCATAGGCAGGTCCGAAGCAGCTCGCGCTGGCGACCGCGCCGATCACGATCGGACCGGGATTCTTCAGGAACTCCTGGTACTTGTCCCACGCATCCAGCGCGTGAGCCTGCGTGCAGATCGAGACGGTGTGACCCTTCGGGCCGAGGCCCGGGACTTCGTCGAAAGCGAGTTTCGGGCCGGTCGTGATCGCCAGGTAGTCGTAGGACTCTTCCGTGCCGTCCTCGAAGACCAGTTTCGACGCTTCGGCATCGATCTTCTGCACCAACTTCGGGATCCAGCCGACATTCTTGGCGGCGAGCGGCCCTGCCAGTTCGACGCGAGTCTGTTCGGGCTTGCGCCAACCGACAGCGACCCACGGATTCGACGGAGTGAACTCGAAGTAGGGGGAACTGCCGACGAGTGTTACCGCGTGGCCGGGGCCGAGTTTCTTCTTCATCTCATAGGCGCAGGCCACGCCGCCGAGACCCGCTCCGAGGACGATTACTTTAGCCATCTCTTTCCCCCTGCCTTCCGGCAGCCTGGATTTGGTCGTGTGCGCACGATTATAATATTAGAGAACGCTAAATTAGGCAAGTCTGTTACCATGCCGGTCTTCGTCATGGAGCGCGATACGATGATTTCCTGGGACGAACGGTACTCGGGCGAGGGATTCTTCTACGGCACCCAGCCCAATGAGTTTCTGCGGGACCACGCGGGGGCCCTCCCTGCCGGTGAGCCAGTGCTGTGCCTGGGTGAAGGCGAGGGGCGTAACGCCGTCTTCCTTGCCGAGCGAGGATTCGACGTCACTGCGGTCGACCAGTCATCGGTCGGGCTCGAGAAGGCGGTGGCACTCGCAGCTCTGCGTGGGGTCCGCATCGCGACCGTCGTGGCTGACCTTGCCGACTGGAATCTGGAGCGATCGGGTGGCTGGGGCGGCATCGTCTCGATCTGGTGTCACTTGCCGAGCGCGCTGCGCTGCCGCGTGCACCGGCAGGCGAGTGCGGCCTTGCAGCCGGGCGGTGTCCTGATCCTCGAGGCCTACACCCCAGAGCAACTCAAGTTCCGGACCGGCGGGCCTGCCGACCCCGACCTCATGCCGACGCTCGCCCAATTGCGGGGCGAACTTGCGGGTCTTGCATTTGAAGTCGCGCAGGAGCGCCAGCGCGAAGTGCATGAAGGCCGTGGCCACGAAGGCCCGAGCGCCGTCGTGCAGGTCGTGGCACGGCGTCCCGCCTGACCGTCTCGTGCCTTGCCTCGGAATCTGCTTGTCTCTGCGTTTCAGGCGCTTCGAACCATAGGACAGCCGCATGTTCAAATTGACGCTGGAGCCGGGGGCCAGGATCGATGTCCTGGCCAGGAATCATCGCTATCAGTACGCGACCGACGGCAGCCTGCCGAACCCGCTCGAGTCGACGTATGCCGCGCTCGCCGGCTGCGCGGGTGTCTACGCCAAGAAGGCTTGTCGCGAACTCGCCATCGACGATGCGGGTATTGCGATCTCCATGCGCGTCGTGGGCAAGGCAGGTCAATCGCTGATCCCTTCCCGCATCGTGACGACCGTGGCATTTCCGCATCGCTTTGATGAGGCGCAGCAGGCCGCCGTCCTGCAGTCGATCGAGAAGTGTGCAGTGAAGGCGCTCATCCAGGTGGGACCCGATATCGAGTTCACGGTTGAGAGCGAAGTCCCTGGCCTGATACTGGTCGAGCGGTGCGGTCCGGCCCGTTTGAGCGCGCGTTGCGGGAACTACGTTCCGGCTGCGCGCGCAGCATTGCTTAAACTGCGCCGGTGAACCGCTGCCTGCACAAGCTGCGATCAGTGCGCATCCTGCTGGCGCTGCTGGTGCTGCCCGGCCTGGTGATCCGGGCGACTGTGCCCCGGGATTCATGCCGGTTGCCAGTCGCGGCACGGCCCTGACGATGGCGATGTGCCCCGGGCATGCGTCGCAACCAGGCGTCCAGCAATCCGGCCCTGCACCCGTTGATGACGGGCAACCGAAACAGAAGCACCACCAGGCGCCGTGCGTCTTTGCGGCGACTGCGGGCGGCACGGCGCCGATGTTCATCGCCGCCGCCGATTTCCTGCCGATACTCCAGCAGGAAAGCTTCCTGCCGCGCTTCGTCGCGCCTGCGGCGCGGCAGATATCCAAAGCCCACGCGCCCCGGGGACCGCCGGCGTTCGTCTGACCGACGCAATCGCTCGCTTCGTACGCCCGTAACCCGCAGGTCGCGGGCGGACGGTCGTTCGACGGCTGTTCGAGGACAGCCGTCGGTGGACATTTCCCTGGAGTCTCTCAATGGCCAATCGAGCCATCGGTGTGCCTGCTGCACATCGACCGTTTGCACTTGCAACTGTGGCAATCCCCGTTTGGCTTGCCGCCGCCACCAACGTGACCGCCGCCCCCGCGGGGAGCCCGGCCGCTGCCGATGAACTGGAGACAGTCATCGTGACCGCGCCGCGAATGTCGGCGCCGTTGCTGGTGGTGATGGATCCCAGGCAACCGCACCAACCGCTGCCGGCGCATGACGGGGCGGACTACTTGAAGGCAGTGCCAGGGTTTTCCGTCATTCGCAAAGGTGGCACCGACGGTGATCCCGTGTTTCGCGGCATGGCTGCTTCGCGCGTCAACATACTGATCGACGGACAACAGGTGCTCGGTGGCTGCGGCATGCGCATGGACCCGCCGACTGCGTACGTATTCCCGCAAGCGTACGACCGCATCGTCGTCGTCAAGGGCCCGCAGACCGTATTGCAGGGGCCGGGCAACTCGGCAGCGACGGTCTCGTTCGAGCGCACTGTCGAGCGCTTTGCCGAGCCGGGCGCGACAGGATTCGGCAGCGCGCTCATCGGCAATTTTGGCCGCACCGATCTCGTTGGCGACCTCCGGCTAGGCTCGCCAGATGTGTACGCCCAGGTGACTGGCACCCGGGCCGAGTCGGATGATTACAGCGACGGTGACGGGGAAGAGGTGCATTCCCGAGTACATGCGCTGGAGCGGCAATGCGGCCCTGGGCTGGACACCTGACGAGCAGACACGCGTCGAAGTGAGCGGTGCGCTCAGTGACGGCGAGGCGGCCTATGCCGACCGCACGATGGACGGCGTGAAATTCGCCCGGGACAACGTCGGCCTGCGGGTTGAACGTGAGTTGAGCGGCGCGCACCTGAAGGGCATCGAAGCACAGGCGTACTACAACTACGTCGATCACGTGATGGACAACTACAGCTTGCGAGCCTTCACGCCGACGGCAACGATGCCGAATCGATCCGTGTCGAATCCGGATCGGCGCACGACGGGTGGGAAGGCAACGGCCGAACTGGCGTTCGGTGAGCGCGTCGCGGGGACCATCGGGATCGACCTGCAGGAGAATCGCCACACCCTGCGATCATCGATGAATCAATCCACCATGCCTTACGAGTCGATGGCCCGCGTCGAGGATGGCCGCTTTCGCAATGCCGGGGCCTTTGCCGAGTTCAGCGTGACGGCCGGCACCTCCGGGCGAGTCGTTACCGGGTTGCGGGTCGACGATTGGCACGCCGAGGATTCGCGCGAGATGCTGAACATCGGCATGAGCAAGGTTCCGAATCCCACCGCAGGCGAAGAGCGCAACGAGACGCTGGTCGGCGGATTCGGCCGGTACGAGCGCGACCTGAATACGGCGCCGCTGACCCTTTACGCGGGCGTCGGCCATGTCGAGCGGTTCCCCGACTACTGGGAACTGGTCTCGGCCGGAAAGGAGAGCGCTGACAGCCTCAGTGCATTCCATACGCGCCCGGAAAAGACGACCCAACTCGACGCCGGACTGGTGTACGCGGCCGAGCGCCTGTCGTTCTCCACGTCCGTCTTCTACAGCGACGTACAGGACTACATCCTGATCCAGTCGAACTTCATGAAGGGAACGCGTCGTACGACGATCAGTCGCAACGTGGATGCGACAACCTGGGGAGGGGAGGCGGACGTGGTCTACGCTCTCCTGCCTTCGGTCAGGGTTTCCGGTACGTTGGCCTACACCCAGGGCCATAACGTGACGGACGACGCCCCGCTGGCGCAAATGCCGCCGCTCGAGGCGAGACTTGGACTGGATTACGTGCGTGGCGCCTGGTCGGCCGGTGCCTTGGTGCGCAGCGTCGCGGATCAGGATCGCTACGTGGTCAACCAGGGCAACATCGTCGGCCAGGATCTTGGGCCGACCGATGGGTTTACGGTGTTCTCGCTCAACGGCGGCTGGCGGCTGCGTGAAGGAATGTTGCTGACGGGGGGCGTCGACAACCTGTTCGACCAAACCTACGCCGAGCATTTGAGCCGCGGCGGCGCGATGGTCTCTGGCTATGAGCAGACCACGAAGGTCAACGAACCGGGCCGCACCCTGTGGATGAAGCTTGACCTGACATTCTGAGGCCCGGTTTACAAGCCTGACCAGGCTCGCCAGACAGGCCTATGTGCGCGAACGCACAGACGCGAGTCGGCCCTACCGTGACTCTTGCCCGCTCAGGCGGAACCCTCCGTCCGGCTGCCCATGCCGCAAGTGTGCGTCCAATACGGAGTGTGACCATGCCCGAGACTGGAAAAGGTCCCACCGTGGCCTACGAGCGTGCCAAGGCCGCTGGCATCACCGAATTGCGGCGCGAGGCGGCCTTGCTCAAGACCGGTGCATTGCAGAACGCGATCCTGACCAGCGCCAACTTCTCGATCATCGCCACCGACGAGAAAGGGATCATCCAGCTGTTCAACGTCGGCGCCGAGCGGATGCTCGGCTACCAGGCCGCCGAGGTCGTGAACCGGATCCGGCCCAGCGACATCCACGATCCCGAGGAAGTGATGGCGCGTGCGCAGGCGCTGAGCGTCGAACTCGAGACCACCATCACGCCGGGCTTCGAGGCCCTGGCGTTCAAGGCCTCGCGCGGGATCGAGGACATCTACGAGCTGACGTATATCTGCAAGGACGGCAGTCGCTTCCCGGCCATCGTGTCGATCACGGCGCTGCGCGACGACTACGACGACATCATCGGCTACCTGTTGATCGGCACCGACAATTCCGTGCGTAAGCAGGTCGAGCTCGAATTGCTCGAGGCGATGTCCGTCGCTGAGAAAGCCAACCTCGCCAAGTCGGACTTCCTGTCGAGCATGAGTCACGAATTGCGCACGCCTCTCGGCGCGATCCTCGGCTTTGCGCAACTCATCGAGACCGGCACCCCGCAGCCGACGCCGTCGCAGAAGCGGAGCATCGACCAGATACTGAAAGCAGGCTGGTACCTGCTGGAATTGATCAACGAGGTCCTCGATCTCGCGTTGATCGAGTCAGGCAAGCTGTCGCTGTCGCCGGAACCCGTGTCCCTGGCCGACGTCATGCTCGAGTGCCAGACGATGATCGAGCCGCAGGCGCAGCAACGCGGCATCCGCGTGAGCTTTCCCCGGCTGGAAATCCCGCACTTCGTTCAAGCTGACCGGACGCGGGTCAAGCAGGTCCTGATCAATCTCCTGTCCAACGCGATCAAGTACAACCGGATCGACGGCACGGTGGTCGTCAGTTGTGCCGCTGAGCACGCCGGGACGCGTGCGCATCCGGGTCGAGGACACGGGCGAGGGGTTGTCCGCCGATGACATTGCGCAGCTGTTCCAGTCGTTCAATCGGCTCGGGCGCGCGGCGAGCACGGAGGAGGGCACGGGAATCGGCCTGGTGGTGTGCAAGCGGCTGGTCGAATTGATGGGTGGCGTCATTGGCGTGGAAAGCACGGTCGGCAAAGGCAGTGCATTCTGGATCGAGCTGAACCTGGCGACCGGGTTGGATCATGCCGGCAGCAACACCGATGTCGCAGCAGTTACCCCCGAATTGCTGCACGCGCAGACGAATCTGCGCACATTGCTGTACGTCGAGGACAATCCCGCCAACCTGATGCTGGTTGAAGATCTCATCGCGCGCCGGCCCGATATCCGTCTGTTGACTGCACGGGACGGTAACCGCGGCATCGAGATTGCCCGCGCATCGCTGCCGGACGTGATCCTCATGGACATCAACCTGCCCGGTATCAGCGGCATCCAGGCGCTGAAAGTGCTGGCGCAGGACGCCGTGACAGCTCGCATCCCGGTCGTCGCGCTCAGTGCCAATGCGGTGCCACGCGACATCGCGCGAGGGATGGAGGCAGGCTTCTTCCGTTATCTCACCAAGCCGATCAAGGTCAACGAGTTCATGGATACGCTCGATGTGGCGCTCAAATTCGTTGAATCGCAAGCCGCTCGGGCCGGCGAGGCGGAGAACTCATGAACAACGACTCGCTCGACATTCTCGGCGCCCGCATCCTGGTCGTCGACGATCAAGCAGGCCAACGTGCAGTTGCTCGAGCAGTTGCTGGGCGATGCGGGTTACACCTGCATTGCCTCGACGATGAACCCGCGGGAGGTCTGCGCCCTGCATCGCAAGAACTGCTACGACCTGATCCTGCTCGATCTGCAGATGCCCGGCATGGACGGATTCGCGGTGATGGCGGCACTCAAGGCGAGCGCCACCGAAAGCTACCTGCCGGTCATCGTGCTCACGGCCCAGCCGGGTCACAAGCTGCGCGCGTTGCAGTCCGGCGCCAAGGACTTCATCAGCAAGCCGTTCGACCTGGTTGAAGCAAAGACTCGCATCCACAACATGCTGGAAGTCCGGCTGCTGTACAAGAAACTCGAGGGCTACGCCAGGGAACTGGAACAGGCGGTACAGGACCGGACCGCTGAGCTGCGCGAAAGCGAGGCGCGTTATCGCAGCCTCACCGAACTGGCATCGGACTGGTATTGGGAGCAGGACGAAACAGGGAGTTTCACCCGGGTATCCGGCCCGGTCCTGGAGATGCTCGGCATGCGGGTCGAGCCGCTCGCGGGCGCGACGGGCGACGACCGAATGACCGGTTGGAACGAGGAAGAGCGCAAGGTGCTGCAGACGAAGATTGCCGAACGGCAACCCTTCATCGACCTGGCCCTCAGCCGCGTCAATGCCGATGGCTCGCGCCAGCAGTACCGGGTGAGTGGCGAGCCGATGTTCAACCAGGCCTGCCGCTTCATCGGCTACCGCGGCATCGGTGTTGAAACCACCGCAGGGCGATAGGGCGCAGGCCGTCAGCGCGTCGCGATGCCGATACTCCACAATCACTTGCAGAACCACCTGCTCGCCAGTCTGCCCGCGGCGGATCTCGGGCGATTGGCCGCGCATCTTGAACTCGTTCCGTTGCCGCTCGGCGAAATGCTCTACGAACCCGGCGAGCAGTTGCAGTACGCCTATTTCCCGACCACCTCCATCGTATCGCTGCACTATGTCCTGGAGTCCGGCGCGATGGCGGAATCCGCTGGGGTGGGCAACGAGGGTCTCGTGGGAATTGCGCTCTTCATGGGCGGCGACACCACGTCGAGCTCGGCCGTGGTGCAGACCGGCGGTCATGCGTACCGGCTGGCGGGTCGGCTGCTCAAGCAGGAGTTCAATCGCGCCGGCTTGATGCAGCGTGTTGCTGCTGCGTTACACCCAGGCACTGATCACGCAGGTCTCCCTGACGGCGGTCTGCAACCGGCACCACACAGTGGAGCAACAGCTGTGCCGCTGGCTGTTGCGGACCCTCGATCGAGTGCCGTCACGCGAATTGGTCATGACGCAGGAACTGGTCGCCAGCATGCTCGGGGTGCGACGGGAAGGCATTACCGAGGCGGCCGGGAACCTGCAGCGTGCCGGCGTCATCCGGTACCGGCGGGGACACATCTCGGTGCTCGAGCGCACGGGACTGGAGACCCGCGTGTGCGAGTGCTACGCGGTGGTCAAACAGGAGTTGAACCGCCTGCTGCCCGACGCAAGCTGGAACCAGGGCACCTCGAGCTTTGCAGCTTCCGCTCAGGCGACCGGCAAATCGAGCAGTCGATCGATGACGTCGTCCGCGGAGTAACTCGCGCGACCCTCACGCACGAACTTGTACACCTGCGACGCGTCGTCGCCCGCCGTCACGATGGCAGGCTCCAGTTCACCGCCGTGACGTAACTGTCCGTAGTCGACGGCCGCGACCAACCCGTTGCACAGGCACTTGCGACCGTGCGTTTCGGCTTCGGTGCCGCCCTTGCGCAGGAAGTCCTCGAGAGGTTCGCCCGAGCAACGATAACCAAGGCTGCCGTCCGACTCCCGATAGGTCTGCCGCAGGTAGCCGAGGTCGCAGATGCGCTCGCGGGCTTCGAATACGTTGGCGTCGGAGACGGTGCCCGGCACGCTCAACACCTTGAACGGAAAGCCCGTTGGCGAGGCATGCGGATCGGTGAAGATCGAGAGCCGGCCTTCGCGACTGGCCGCGATTACCGACTCTTTCAAATCGGTGGCCAGGCCGGATTCGTCGCAGAACGCGAACGCGGTGCCGACCTGGATGCCGCTCGCGCCCAGTTCCAACGCCTGCTGCAGCCGGGCGGCATCGCCGTACGATCCGGCCATCCAGAACGGCAGTCCCAGCGCTCGAATCTGCTCGAGGTCCGGCGAGTCGCGTAATCCGTAGACGGGCTCGCCCTTGTCGTCGAGAACTTTCGCGCCGCGAGGCGGGGCATTGTGGCCGCCGGCGCTCGGGCCTTCGACGACGAAGCCGTCGACTCGCCCATTGCTCTTGCGCGCAAGCGTGAGCGCCAGCGTCGAGGACGAGATGATGGCCAGGAATTGCGGCCGCTTCAGTGCACGGAGGGCGTCGCCCAGGTAGTCGCGTGGATCGAAGCGGCTGACGAACTTCTCGCCGGGCAACGCGCCTGCGACGTCCAATGTCAGTTCAGCAGGTTCGCCAGCCGCGAAGTGATCCAGCACGGCAGGTATCGAACGTGGAATGCCGGCGCCCATCAGCACGTAATCGACACCCGCGAGCATCGCGCCGTACAGGGTGGCAAGGTTCGGCAGTTGCACCTTCTCGAGCAGGTTGATGCCGACCAGTCCGGTGTGTCCTGACTTCGCGAGATACACCTCGGCGAAGTTGCTCAGCACGATCAGGTCGAGCAGTGCCACTGGCATCTTGATCGACGGCACCGCCTTCGACTTGTAGGCCGTGCCTGGCGCCTTGCCGCCTTCGACGTAATGTCGTTCCCAGACTCGTCTGGCGATCTCGGCAACCGGAAATGCATCGAACGCTGCGCGCAGGTGACCGCCGGGATCGCCCATCTGCAGGCGGCGTGCAATGACCGTGTCGATACCCGTGCCCGAGACGACGCCGAGTTGGCCGCGCATGGAGACCGCTCGTGCCAGTCGCCACGAGGATACGGCGACTCCCATGCCGCCCTGGATGATCCGGGGTAAGGGTGCGTTCATCGGCGCACCCTAACAGTTGGGGCGCCGGCGAGGGGCTGAGCCAGTACAAATACTGACCGCGAGTCCGGCGAATTTCGGCGACGCGACGGTCCGCTCCGGTTGGCGGCGCGCCGAGACGTTGGCCGGCCGGGCAACGTCCTTATAAGGAGTGTCGGACTGCCAGCAGGAACACGATGTCCGGCGACGCATCGACCTGCAGGTCTTCGCTGAAGCCGAAATCCCACATCCAGCCGGATTGCGTTCGATAACGCCCACCGAGCGTAAGCACGACAGCGTCGCCGTCGAGATCGGTGCCTGTATCCATCACTGCGGTGTTCGCCTCCAGTTGCGCGGTCAGTTCGAGGCCGCGCCAGGCCTGCCACGTCGTGCCGGCGAGCAACGAACCTGCGAAATCCTGCTGCAGGTCCTCGAGTACGTCACCGTTGCCGAGCCACGCCACGTTCGCCTGTCCGAACAACTGCCAGCGGTCCGACAGTTGTCGTTCACCTGCCAGCGACAGGGCGACATCGACGGCGCCGCTGCCCGTCAGGTCTTCGGCCTTCCCAGTCGGCACCTTGAGCGTGAGCCACGTTGCAACGGCACCTCGCTCGGACGCAGTCAACTGGTAGCCGAGCGAAAGCGGAAGGTCCGCGAGTCCCGAGGAATCGTTCTCGACCCGCAGTAATGTCGATTCCCCGGCGCTGTAGTCGATCAGCAATGCATCTTCGGGCAGTCGATCGCGTGCGCCGTTCGGCATACCGAACAGGTCGTGCCAGTTTTCAACCAGCGAATCGAGCGAGCCACCGCTCAATTGCCGCCATGCCAGTTCGCCGTGCACGGCGAAACGATCGCCCATCGCGTGCTCTGCCTGCACGCGCACCTCGAATACCTCGCCATCGAGCGTGTAGCTGCGTTGGTCTGACGAGTCCGTCGTGGCGAAATTGCTCCAGTTGAGATTGGCCCCGATGCGTCCCGAGCCTGCTCCCGGCAATCGCGCTGCAAGCGGCATCGGCAGGCCATACAACGCGACGAGGGGGTGCTGGTTGCGTGTCGCGAGCGGCTCGGCGTGCGCGCCGGTCACGGGGATCAGGCAAGCCACCGCGCTGGCGCAGGAAATCAAGTGGGCAGTGCGTCGCATGGAGGGACCTCGGGCACGCGCCAATAGCCACAGGAGACGTGCATCCTAGGCGGCCGTTGTCCATCGTTGCAGTGTGGAAGCAACGGATGCGAGGGCCCGCGCCGTCAGTGGCGGCGGTCACGCCGCGTCGGAAGACGCCGACCGCGGAACTTCCATGGCCTTCACGCGACTAAGCTCTGGACTGAGTGCGATTCGTATTGCGGCGACCGTGAGGGCGACGGCAACGCGTCGCAAGATGATTTCACTTTCGGTCGGGAGCAGACTCAGCTGCGCGCAACGGTCGATGGCACTCAGGGGATGAAGCCATGAGAACGGAAGTCAGGGCCCACGGCATCGACCTGTCCGATGAGCTGCGTACGATGGTGCATCACGAGACCGAGCGGCTGGCCCAGGCGCTGCGACGCCGCATCAACACGGTCAAGGTCGACCTGTACGAGGAGCCCGGCGCGGGTCCGCAGGGGCACTGCGCACGTTGCCACGTCGATGTGCTGTTCGAAGATGGCTCGCGCGTCGAACAGACCGACGAAGACGACGATTACGGCCACAGCGTGACGGGCGCGTTCGTCAAGATCCTGTGCGACCGGCATCGGCAACGCATCAGTCGCGATCGAGCCATTGACAGACTGCCGCTGCTGGTCGTCGCTCAGCCAGCGCGCCGCGAGTCGCGCCTTTACGGGCGGTACGCAAACTCCAGCGGCTGCGTCGCGCGCAGCGGCGCTGCAATGTCTGCAAACTCGCAGAGCAGCTTGCGCGTATCGCGCGGGTCGATGATTTCCTCGATCTGGAATTTCTCCGCGGACCGGAACGGTGAGCGCATCCGGTTGAGCCGTTGCGTGATCTCGGCTGCGAGCGCCGCGCGGTCCTCTGCCGCATCGAGTTCGGCTTTGTAGGCGGCCTCGATGCCGCCTTCGATCGGCAGCGAGCCCCAGTCGGCCGAAGGCCACGCGTAGCGATAGTGGAACCGCGTATGGTTCTGGTTGCCCGCACCGGCGACGCCGAACACCTTGCGGATGATCACCGTGCACCAGGGAACGGTCGCCTGGTAGACCGCGGTCAGTGCACGCGCACCCGCGCGGATGGTGGCTTCGTGTTCGGCCTGCTTGCCGATCATGAACCCCGGATTGTCGACGAGGTGCACGACCGGCAGGTGGAACGTCTGCGCGAAGTTGATGAAGCGCTCGAGCTTCGCCGAACTCGCGGCGGTCCAGAGTCCGCCGATCACGAACGGATCGCTCGCGATCACGGCGACCGGCCAGCCGTCGAGCCGGGCCAGGCCCGTGATCACGGACCGGCCATGCAGGCGTCCGATCTCGAAGAACGAGCCCGTGTCGACGACGGCCTCGATGATCGGGCGCATGCGATAGACCTCGCGACGGTCGCGGGGGACGGCCGACACCAGGAAGTCCTCGCGGCGCCCTGGATCGTCGCCGGTCGCCAGGCGCGGGGGCAGTTCGTGCACGGAGGAGGGCAGGTAGCTGAGGTAACGACGCGCGCGCTCGAACGCTTCCTGTTCGCTCGCCACTTCGTCGTCCACCGCGCCGTTCGATGCATGGATGCGACTGCTGCCGAGTTCCTCCTTCGTCAGCTTCTGACCCGCGGCCGCGACGACGGGCGGCCCGGCGACGAACATCTGCGACTGGCCGCGCACCAGCAGCGAGTAGTGACTCTGCACGACCTTGGCGGCGCCGAAGCCCGCGATGGGGCCGAGGCCGAGGCTTACCACCGGCACGGTCGCGAGGTTGCGGACCATGTGCTCGAAGCCCGGCAGGAACGGCACGTAGGTGTAACCCATCGCCTCGAGCGACTTGATGGAGCCGCCGCCGCCGCTGCCTTCGATCAGCCGGATCAGCGGCAGGCGCAGTTCGTGCGCCATCTGCTCGGCCGCAACCTGCTTCTCGATGATCGATGCGTCCGACGCACCGCCACGCACGGTGAAATCGTCGCCGGCCACGACGACGCGGCGGCCTTCGATGCGACCGCGGCCGAAGAGAAAGTTGGTCGGGGTCATCGACTGCAAGGCGCCGGTTTCGTCGTAGGCACCGCTGCCCGTGATCGAGCCGATCTCGTGAAAGCTGCCGGCTGTCGAGCAGCGTGCCGATGCGTTCGCGGACCGTCAGGCGGCCGGCGGCGCGCTGGCGCGCAATCTTGTCGGGTCCGCCCATCTCGCGGGCCAGGGCCTGTCGCTGCCGCAGTTCTTCGAGTTCTGGCTCCCAGGTCATCCCGGGTCTCTCACTTGCTTGCGCTATCAAACGTACGTCAGACATCCTAGCAGGATGGACGCCGATTCAAGGATTCCGGACCGCGACGAATGCGTCGTCGGCAACCTCCTGCGCCGCTGGGCGGTCGAACGGCCCGACAAGCACTTCCTGGAGTTCGAGGACGGCAGCGCCTGGACATTCGCCGACACGCTGGAGCGCGTCCAGCATGCGGCTTCTGGCTTGCGGTCCCTCGGCGTGCAGCAAGGCGCGCACGTGCTGTGCTGGATGCCGAACTCGGCCGAAGCCGTCCTGGCCTGGCTCGCCGCGAACTACCTCGGCGCCGTGCACGTGCCGATCAACACCGGTTATCGCGGGCGATTGCTGCAGCATGCCATCGAGTTGTCGGACGCCAGGGTGATGATGGCGCATGCCAGCCTGCTGCCCCGGTTGCGGGAGATCGAGACGGCGCAACTGCGGGACGTCGTCGTCGTCGGGCGATCGCGCCTGCAGTCCATTGGCGAACTGACCTTGCACGGCATCGAGTCCTGCAGACATCGGATCGCGCGGAGCCGTCGCGACCGGTCGAGCCGTGGGATCCCAATTTCATCATCCTGACGTCGGGGACGACCGGTCCGTCGAAAGCCGTCATCAGCACCTACATCCAGACCTGGTGTGGCGGTGCGATGGGGATGGACTATTTCGATGCCGACGATCGATTGCTGGCCAACCTGCCGTTGTTCCACATCAGTGGCGCCGGAGCGGTCATGGACCGGCTGACCAAGGGCGGCACCTGCATCCTTTACGATGGGTTCAAGCCCGCGACGTTCTGGGACACCGTCCGTCGATTCGAGATCACCGGGGGTTGCCTGGTCGGCGCGATGACGCAGTTCCTGCTGCGACAGCCGCCCAGCGACCGCGATCGCGATCATCCGTTGCGCAACGTGGTGACGGTGCCCTGGAACCAGGACTCGCGGGCCGTCGCCGAACGCTACGGACTGCAGATGCACACGGCGTTCAACATGACCGAGACCGCAGTGCCGATCCGGTCCGGTGCCAACCCGGAGGTGCTCGGTACGTGCGGCCGGCCGCGCCCGGGGGTGGAAGCGCGCGTCGTGGATGGGAACGACATCGAAGTTCCGCATGGCGAAGTCGGCGAACTGATCCTGCGTGCGTCGCGACCGTGGGAGATCACGCAGGGTTACTACCGCAATCCGCAGGCGACGGCGGCGGTGTGGCGCAATGGCTGGTTCCACACCGGCGACGCCTTCAAGCGCGACGCCGAGGGCAATTTCTTCTTCGTCGACCGGATGAAGGACGCCATTCGCCGTCGCGGCGAGAACATCTCGTCGTTCGAGGTCGAGGCCGAAGCCTTGTGCCATCCGTCGGTGCTCGAGGCCGCCGCAATTCCGGTGCCCAGCACGGAATCCGAAGACGAAGTCCTGCTGGTCGTGACCGCCAACGCCGGCCAGGTGGTCGAACCACGCGCCCTGCTGCGCTTTCTCGTGCCGCGCATGGCGCATTTCATGCTGCCGCGCTACATCCGGGTCGTCCCGGAAATGCCGAAGACGCCCACGGCGAAGATCGAAAAGCACCGGCTGCGGGCCGAGGGCCTGACGACCGACACCTGGGATCGCGAGGCCCACGGCGTGACCGTGCGCGGCGGCCAGGTCACCGGCCTCGACAGTGACTAGCATTATTGGACTGATGCGCTATCCTGAGCCGATAGCAGCGAGGGGCACGTCATGGCGATCCACCTGATCGGCGGTTATCAGACCGATTTCGCGCGCGTCTGGTCGCGCGAAGGACTCGATTACACCGACATGATGCGCGAGGCGATCGACGGCGCCCTGGCATCGTGCCTGCTCGAGCCCGACGACATCGAAGCGATCCATGTCGGCAACGCCTTCGGCGAGCTGTATCGCGGCCAGGGCCACCTCGCGGCCATGGTCGCGCAGGTGAAGCCCGAGTTCTTCGGCAAGCCCGCGATGCGCCACGAAGCGGCGTGCGCCTCCAGCTCGCTTGGCATCCTTTCGGCTTCGGCGGAAATCGAGGCAGGCCGCTACGACTGCATCATGGTGCTCGGCGTCGAGGAGGAAAAGAACCTGCCCGGCGACCAGGCGTCGCAGGTGCAGAACGCCGCGTCGTGGCAGGGGCACGAAGGGCTCGACTGCAAGTTCGTCTGGCCGGCCGTGTTCGGCAGGATCGCGATGGAGTACGACGCAGCGCTACGGCCTCGATCGTCGCTACCTGAACCGCATCGCCGAGATCAACATGGGCAATGCGAAGCGCAATCCGCGCGCGCAGACCCGCGGCTGGAAGTTCCGCGCCGAGACGTTCACCGACGACGACGCGTTCAATCCCATCATCGAGCCGGGCACGCGCCGGCAGGATTGCGGCCAGATCACCGACGGCGCGGTCGCCGTGGTGCTGGCTTCAGACCGCTTCATGCAGCGCTACGCGGCGCGCCGCGGCGCAAAAGTGAATGAATTTCCGCAGATCCTCGGCTGGGGCCACACCAATGCCGGGATTCGCTTCCTCGACAAGCTCGAACGCAGCAGGGGCGAGGAATACATGTTCCCGCACGTGCGCAAGGCGATCACCGATGCATGGCGTCGCGCTGGCATCGACGGTGTCGAAAGTCTCGACGGCATCGAGACCCACGACTGCTTTACGTCCACCGAGTACATGGCGATCGACCATTTCGGCCTCACCCCGCCAGGGCAGAGCTGGCAGGCGATCGACAGCGGCCTGGTCGAGATCGACGGCAAGTGTCCGGTGAACGCATCGGGCGGACTGATCGGGATCGGTCACCCGGTCGGTGCAACGGGCGCACGGCTGCTGCTCGACGCGGGCCGCCAGGTCACTGGCACGGCGGGGGATTACCAGGTTGCAGGCGCGCGCACGTACGGCACGCTCAACATCGGCGGGTCGCTCGGAACCGTGGTGAGTTTCGTCGTCGGCCTGCGTGATTGAGGGAGCACCGATGACACACGCATACATTTACGACGCCGTGCGTACGCCGCGCGGCAAGGCACGGGCCGAGGGCGGCCTGGCAAAGATGAAGCCGCAGGAACTCGTGGCTGGCCTGGTCGACGGCCTGCAGGAACGCGGTCATGACGCGCGGAACGTCCAGGCGCTGGTCCTCGGTTGCGTCGACCAGGTGGGTGACCAGGGTGCCAACATCGCGCTGGTGTCCAAGCTGCATGCCGGCGTGGCCGACGCGGCCTACGCGTTCACGCTGAACAACTACTGTGTGTCGGGTCTCACGGCCATCGGCCACGCAGCGACACAAGTCGCGGCAGGAAACCTGGACCGGGCGCTCGCCGGCGGCGTCGAGATGATGTCGCGCGTGCCGTTCCTCGGCGACAACGCGAGCTACTACACCGACACGAGCTTTCCGCGGCGCACGCGCTTCATTCCCGTCGTGCTCGCGGCCGATCGGCTCGCCGAAGCCGAGGGGATCTCCCGTGATCAGCTCGACGCAGTCGCGCTCGTATCGCAACAGCGAGCGGGCGCGGCGGAAGCGAACCCGGCATTGACGGCTTCGCGCATTCCGCTCGGTGGCTTAGGCTCAGACGAATGCGCCCGGCCGCAGACCACCGCGGCATCGCTGGCTGCCATGCAGCCCAGCTTTGCGGCATTGGCCGCTCAATACGCGGATGCGCTCGAGGGACCGATCGATCATCGCCACACGATCGGTCACGCCCCGCCGATCTGTGACGGGGCCGGGCTTGCGCTGATCGGAGGTGTGCCGACGGCCGGGGACAGGCCTCGCGCCCGGATCCTGGGTTACGCCGAATCGGGCGGCGACCCGTACGCTTCCCTGCTGGCCGGTTTCAGCGCGATGACCAGGGTGCTGGAGCGCACCGGGCTGACGCTTGCGGACATGGACCGCATCGAGTTCATGGAAGCTTTTGCCGTGACGATCGCGAAATTCCACCGCGACTGTCCGGTGGACCCGGACAAGGTGAACGTGGCTGGTGGTCACATCGCTCGCGGCCACCCGATGGGCGCGTCCGGTGCCATCCTGGTTTCGACGCTGCTCGACGTGCTCGATGCGTCGAACGGCCGCCTCGGGCTCGTGGTCTGTTCGGGCGCCGCCGGCGTAGGCGCTGCGATGGTGATCGAGCGCCTCGGCTGAGGGCCAGCGTCAGGAAGCCTTCGCTTCCCTCAGGACAGCGGCCTGCGCTGGATCGAGGTATTCCTCGATGCGCTGGATCAGCCCGTCTTTGAGCGTGATGACGCAGCACGCGAACATCTTCATTTCACGGCCGTTCGCCAGCCTGGCCTCGAGGATGTGCTGCTGCAGCCAGCCACCGGGGATCAGCTCGCGCCGCACGACGCGGTAGTGACGATCCGGCACCTTGCGCACCATCCACTCGAGCAGTTTCATGTTGTCGTCGAGCGTCTGGTCGTGGTCGTCGAAGTTGTGCCAGCAGGTCGCATCTGGCTGGTAGAACGTCCGCACTTTCGCGGCGTCGCCCGCGTTCAATGCCGCGATGAAGCGGTCGCCGAATTCGAAAACCTGCTGCTGGTTGCTCGTGTCCACGTGCGGTCCCCCGGTCTCGGCATCAGTTCGATAGTGAAAGCGATGCTTGCACACGGGGCGCGCCGCGGCAAGTCACCCGCCCGGGGGGCATGCCGCCGGCGTTGACATTCCGCCGCCGACAGGTTCAATTGCGACTTTCAATATAAGACCGAGGGTCCACATGTCCAGGGAAGCAGTCATCGTCGCCACCGCGCGCACCCCGATCGGCCGGGCCTACCGCGGTGCCTTCAACGACACCGATGCCACGACCCTGGGCGGGCACGTCGTCGCCGAAGCCGTGCGGCGCGCAGGCGTGGACCCGGGCGAAGTCGAGGACGTCGTCTTCGGCTGCGCCGTGCAGCAGGGCACGACGGGCCAGAACATCGCGCGTTTCGCGGCGTTGCGGGCGGGCCTGCCGGATACGGTGCCCGGCATGACCATCGATCGTGCCTGTTCGTCGGGCCTGATGGCGGTCGCCGCCGCCGCGCGACACATCATCGTCGACGGCGCGCCAGTCACCATCGGTGGCGGCATCGAGTCCGTCTCGCTGGTCATGAACGAGCGCATCAACTACGACCGCTATCGGCGATCCGTGGCAGCGCGAGCATTACCCGGAGATGGCCACGTCGATGATCGAAACGGCGGAGATCGTCGCGGAGCGCTACGGCGTGAGTCGCGAGTCGCAGGACGCGTACGCCCTGCAGTCGCAGCAGCGCACGGCGCAGGCGCAGGCCGAGGGGCGGTACGACGCCGAGATGGCGCCGCTCACGACACGCATGCGCGTCCAGGACAAGGCGACGGGCGCTGTCACCGCAGCAGGAGGTCACGCTCCGGCTCGACGAGGGCAACCGTCCGCAGACCACGCTCGAGGACCTGCAGAAGCTGAAGCCCGTGTTCAAGGGCGGCCGCTACGTCGCCGAAGGGCGATTCATCACGGCAGGCAATGCATCGCAGCTGTCGGATGGCGCTGCCGCGCTCGTGCTGATGGATGCAAAGCTCGCCGAGCAGCGCGGGCTCGAGCCCCTCGGGGCTTACCGCGGGCTGGCCGTTGCGGGCTGTCGACCCGAAGAGATGGGGATCGGTCCCGTGTTCGCCGTGCCCAAGCTGCTGGCACGCCACGGACTCACGATCGACGACATCGGTCTCTGGGAATTGAACGAGGCCTTCGCCAGCCAGTTGCTGTACTGCCGCGACAGGCTCGGCATTCCGAACGAGCGGCTCAACGTGTCGGGTGGCTCGATCTCGATCGGTCATCCCTTCGGCATGACGGGCGCGCGTTGTACTGGGCACCTGCTGCACGAAGGGCGCAGGCGCGGCGCGAAATACGGCGTCGTCACGATGTGCATCGGCGGCGGCATGGGCGCGGCCGGCCTGTTCGAGATCTTCAGCTGAAGCCAGGGAACACGTCATGACCAAGCCAGCCGAGATGCCGATGTGGATGAAAGTGGTGGTGTTTTACGGCCGCTTCGCGCCGTCGTTCACTGCCGTCGGTTACGTGGCGCGGGGCCTGCCCCTGCGACCGTTGCATGCGTCGTTCAAGGGCCAGACGTGGCTGGTCACCGGCGCCACGGGCGGCATCGGCAAGGGGATCGCGCTCGGTGCCGTGCAGCGCGGGGCGACGGTCCTCGCCGTCGGCAGGAATGAATCGGCGCTGGCGGCGCTCAGGAGCGAGGGCGGCGCGGGCATCGTGCCGCTGCAGTTCGACCTCGGATTGGTTGCGGCCAACCTCGCGCTTGCGGACGAGGTGCTTCGGCGCGGCGGCAAGCTCGACGTCCTGGTCAACAACATCGGGATGCTCGATCACGCGCACCGGCTGAACCCCGAAGGGTTCGAAGCCACCTACGCGCTGAACCTGCTGGGTCACTTCGCATTGACGGAGACGCTGGTGGATGCCGGCGCGCTGGATGGCGGGGTGGTGATCAACATGGCGTCGGGTGGTCTCTACAACACGGCGCTGAGCCTGCGTCGGCTGGAACAGAAGCCCGAGCGCTACAGCGGTGTCATGGCCTATGCCGCGCACAAGCGCGCGCAACTCGCGCTCGCCGAGCGGTGGACGCAGCCCGCGCGACACATCGTCTCCTACACGATGCATCCTGGCTGGGTCGCCACCCAGGGCGTGAGCACCGCGTTGCCCGACCTGCAGCGTCACCTGGGACTCGTGCTGCGCACGCCGGCGCAGGGTGGCGACACGGCGCTGTGGCTGGCTGCGAACCGTCCGTCGCCGGTGCCCGGTGCGCTGTGGTTCGATCGTGCACCGCGTGCAGCGCACGCCTACGAGTTCTCGCGCAAGCCGGAAGTCGCGCCGGAGGCGATTTACGCGAAGCTGCTTGCTGACGTCGCCAAGGTGCGGTCAGCATCGGCCGGCGCCTGATTCGGGCGATTCGCCAACCTCGGGTCGTATCCGAGTCTAATTGTGCAATTGACCCATCGATGCGGAACCAATAACCTCCCACCGGCTGATTCCCCGTAAAGGCCGAGATCCCGATGCAACTCGAGTTCACCCCCGAGGAACGTGCGTTCCGCGCAGAAGTCCGGACGTTCATCGCCGAGCACTATCCCGCGGACGTGCGCGCGAAGCAGGACCAGGGACTCGAGCTGGGCAAGCAGGACTACCTCAGCTGGCACCGGATCGTCGCGAAGAAGGGCTGGTCGGTGCCGGCCTGGCCGGTCGAATACGGCGGCACGGGCTGGAGCGCCACCCAGCGGCACATCTGGGCCGAAGAGTTGCAGCGTGCCGACACGGCCCCGATCATCGCGTTTTCAACGAACCTCGTCGGTCCCGTCATCTATACGTTCGGCACGCCCGAGCAGAAAGCGCGGTTCCTGCCGCGCATCGTGGCGGGCGACGACTGGTGGTGCCAGGGCTATTCCGAGCCCGGCGCGGGTTCCGACCTCGCTTCGCTGCAGGCGCGCGCCGCGCGCGAAGGCGATCACTACGTCGTCAACGGCCAGAAGACCTGGACCACGCTGGCCCAGCATGCCGATTGGGGTTTCTTCCTGGTGCGCACGGATCCGTCGGCGCGCAAACAGGCCGGCATCAGCTTCCTGCTCATCGACATGAAGAGCCCTGGCGTGACCGTGCGACCGATCATCACGCTCGACGGCGCCCACGAGGTCAACGAGGTCTGGCTCGAGAACGTGAAGGTGCCGGTCGAAAACCGCGTGTACGAGGAGAACAAGGGCTGGACCTGCGCCAAGATGCTGCTCGCGCACGAGCGCAGCGGCATCGCGCTGGTCGCTCACTCGAAGGTCGCGCTGGGCAAGCTGCGCAAGCTCGCTGCGGCGATCGGGCAGCCGGACTGCCGTCTTGCGGATGACCCGATCTTCCGGCGCAAGCTCACGGAGATCGAGGTCGAGCTCACCGCGCTGGAGTACACGGAGCTGCGGTTCCTCGCCGCCGAGAGTGCGGGCAAGGCGCCCGGCGTCGAGGTCTCGATGCTCAAGATCCGTGGGACGGAAATTCACCAGCGGATCAACGAACTGACGCTCGAGGCGCTGGGGTCGCACGCTTCGCTGCGCGTCAGTCGCGCCACGGCTCATGCGTCGGGATCCGACGCGGTCGCCGTACCGGGTGCCATCGGCATCGCCGACACGTACTTCAATATGCGCAAGCTGTCGATTTTCGGCGGCTCGAACGAGATCCAGCGCAACATCCTGGCGAAGGCCGTCCTCGGCCTCTGATCGCTCCACAACGACACGCAACCACGGCTCCTGCACATGGATTTCAATTTCACCGCCGAACAGGAAATGCTGCGCGACAGCGTGGCGCGCTATTGCGGCGATCACTACTCGTTCCCGCGGCGCCAGGCCGCAATCCGCTCGCAGTCAGGCTGGCAGCCCGGCTTCTGGCGCGGCCTCGCCGACGACGTGGGCATCCTGGGGGCGCCGTTTGACGAAGCCATGGGTGGCCTGGGCGGCGGCGCGATCGAAACCATGATCGTCATGGAAGAGATCGGCAAGGCACTGGTCATCGAACCCTACCTCGACACGGTGGTGATCGGCGGCGGCCTGCTGCGCCGCTGCGGTACTCCCCGCGCCAGCGAACTGATTGGCGGCATCATTGCCGGCGACGTCCGGCTGGCCTTCGCGCACCTTGAGCCGTCGAGCCGCTTCGATCTCGCAAACGTGGCGACGTCTGCCGTCGAGGAAGGCGGCACGTGGCGCATCAGTGGACTGAAGGACGCGGTGCGCGGTGCTCCGTTCGCGACCCACGTGCTCGTCAATGCGCGTGCCAGCGGCGCAAGCGGCGATCGTGCCGGCGTGTCGGTTTTTCTCGTCGCAGC
>CAVWGG010000007.1:0-93886 GCA_963754535.1 uncultured Gammaproteobacteria bacterium | reverse complement strand
CTGCTCCCCGTCTGGGTACCCATGAGCTGCGGCAACCGACCAGCTGCCCGTGCCGATGGCGCGCGCGCCCGCTGCGGCGACAGCACACGCACTGCCGCAATCCCAGGCATTGAAAATGACCAGAGGATCGCCAGGAACGTGCAGTTGGTGAAATTCGTGGGCGCGAGAAGATTGATTGTTCATGCTCGCATTTTCGCGAGATCCAAGGCCGGGCTGCAAGCGCGCTGGTCCATCGGGCGGCGGGTGCGACGACCCGTGCAGTCTGCGCGGCGGGGCGAATCGCGTTCTGGACTCCACCCCTGCATGATTCCCGCTTCGCGTCGACGGGCCAGGTGCCAGCCGGTCACCGCTCTCCCCGGGGGAAACACGAGATGCTGAGATCGATCTGGAAAGGGGCCGCCGTCGCGGTCATGGCGTTCACCGCGACCGTGCAGGCTGCGGAACCTGCCTGGATCGCCGAGAGCAACGCCAACGCGCAACCATTGCTCGAATTGCTGGCCAGGTACGCCCCGGAGGTCGCCGCCAACCTCGGCGTCGACGGGCACGATGCGGAAGTTCAGGACCTTCAGGCCGAACGTCGACCAGCGCTTTGAATCGGATTCGCGGAAGGTGGGGGAGCAACTCGCGGCGCAACTCGCGGCCGCCACGGACCCCCGGGTGCGGCAGGACCTACAGATCCTGATGGGTGCCCAACGCGACCAGCGTGCTTCGAGTGAACTCACCCGCAGGCTGATGCTGCCGTACTTCGATGTGCCAAACATGGTCTTCGGCAGCTTCCAGGCACTTCTCGACCCGCGGGTCGACCACGCTCGCTACCCGGCTGCGCTTGAGCGACTGCGCAAGTACACCGGACGCGAGCCCGGCTACGACCCAATCACGAAGCTGGCGCAGGACCGATCGACCGAGCGGTTCGGCGAAACGGGCCTGACCGGACCGTGGACGGTCGAAGTCGAGCAGAACCTCGGCAACTCGCAGCGCTACCTGAAGGGCATCCACGACCTGTTCGTGAAGAGCGGGCTCAAGGGCTACGAGAAGGACCTGAAGGTGCTCGAAAGCCAGGTGGCTGACTACGACGCCTGGGTGCGCGAGGAAATCCTCCCGCGCGCGCGCACGACGAACCTGCTGCCGCCGAGATACGCGGACGACCTGAAGAACGTGGGCGTCAAGATGGAGCCGCAGGCGCTCGTCGACCGCGCCGTCGTTCGCTTCGTGCAGACTCGCGACGAGATGCAGTCGCTCGCCCGGATCGTCGCGAAGGAACGTGGGTTTGCGTCCTCCAATTACAAGGACGTGATGCGCGAACTCAAGAAGCAGACGATCTCGAACCAACAGCTGCTGCCGACCTATAACGCGCGTCTCGCCGCCATCCAGGACATCGTGCGTCGCGAGCATCTCATCACGCTGCCCGACCGCAAGGCGGTGATCCGCCTCGCCACTGAGGCGGAATCGGCGGCGCAGCCCGCCCCGCACCTGAGCCCGCCGCGACTGATCGGCAACACCGGCGAGCCCGCGGAGTTCGTTCTGCCGCTCGAGAACCCGAACGCGGCGCCGGGCTCTAACATGGATGATTTCAAGTTCGACGCGATCACGTGGACGTTGACGGCGCACGAAGCGCGGCCGGGTCACGAGCTGCAGTTCGCCAAGATGACGGAAGTCGGCGTCTCGATCCCGCGCGCAGTGTTTGCCTTCAACAGCGCAAACGTCGAAGGGTGGGCGCTGTATGCCGAATCGTTCCTCAAGCCCTACCTGCCGCTCGAGGGCCAGATGGGCTCGCTGCAGATGCGCCTGATGCGCGCCGCGCGCGCCTTCCTCGACCCGATGGTCAACCTCGGCCAGATCACGCCGGACGCCGCGAAGAAATTCCTGATGAACGAGGTGCTGCTCTCCGAGCCGATGGCAAAGCAAGAGGCGGATCGCTACAGCTTCCTCTCGCCGGGGCAGGCGACGTCGTACTTCTACGGCTATGAAAAGCAGCTGGGCATCCGTGCGCGCGCGGAACTGCAGCTCGGCGAAATATTCGACGTGCAGTCGTACCACGACTTCGTGATCAGCCAGGGTCTCGTGCCGCCCGAGTTGCTCGAGCAGGCCGTGATGGAACAGTACGTGCCTTCGCGGCAGGCAGCGCACTGAAGCGGCGCTCGTTCCGGGCGGTTCCCGGGCGGGCGAAATGGCAGGCGGCTCGCCGGTTGCAGGCGGCCGATCCGGGGCATTGCCCAGAGCTTGGAAAGGCGGACACGCGCTCTGGGCAATGCCCCAGATCAACCGCTTGCGACATCGACGCGGACAGATCGCGTGACCGAGAGCCGATGACTCGCAGTCGACAGTATCCATGGCGCCGTCACCCTGCAGTTTTTGCGAAGCTCAATGTGGTGAGTGCCGTGCGCAGCCGGCTCCAGACCTTGAGACTCAGGTTCAACCGAAGAACTCGATTTCAGATCTCCGAATCAACCCTGTGCCATTCCGTACTGAACTGCGATAGGCCCGCCTCGTACCTCACCTTCTCAAGGCTGGCACGAAGATTCGAATCCCTTTGGGAGCGCCAATCTTTGCAAGAGATTACGCAGCGGCTGCAGCAGCCAAGATGCCCGTGGGAATCAAGCGAGAATCCCCCCGCCTCAAATGCCTGCCGCCCGGCAAGGGGGCGTCGTCGTGCCGCCGGCCGAGCGGGACGCGCTGCGTCAGGTGCAGAGCTTCGCTGCGCGCGTGTCCGTGATCTTCATCTTCGCAACTTTGTCCTTGAAGCGTGGATCGCAGCGGATCGGGTCCATCATCGGCATCAACATGGACCAGGCGAGGTTGGTGCTTCCGCTTGTCCCATGGATGTACTGGAGCGCGAGTTCCTGTTCGCCGAGTTGCACGAGGAGTGCCGGGATGTCCAAGTCAGAAAACAGGTTCCCGCTTTCAGGATCGTTCCAGCTTCGGTCCGGGATCGCGGCGAGCCTGCGCGCGAACGCCTTTCGATCGCCTTTGCCTTCCAGCGCGTCGAAGAGTTCGGCAACCTGCCGGTCGGTGCCCGTACCCCAGTTCCGCGCCCACTGGTCGTAGTACGGCCGCGCCTTGTCGAGTTTGCCGTCCAGCAAGTGCGCCGGCCCGATGGTGGACACACAGAGGATGGACTCGGGCGCGAACTCGAGTGTCGGCTCGCAGGCGGCGATCGCGTCCGCGTTGCGACCGGCGATCAGGAGCATGGTCGAGTAATTGCTCGCGACGATCAGCGAGCGGGGATCGAGCGCGGCCGCGCGCTCGAGCGAGGCGAGGCTCTCCTCGCGCTTGCCCGTGACCATCACCGAGGTTCCCAGCCACTGGTGGGCCGTGGCGAACGAGGGCTTCAGTGCGATGGCGCGCTTGAAAAGTGCGACCGCCGTTTCATAGTGCAGATCAGAGTTCTCCACACTGCCCAGCGCCGCGTAGGCCTCGGCAAGCGTCGGGTCGATCACCAGCGCCCGCTCGGCGGCCTGGCGTGCGTTTGCATAGGCATCACTATATGAAATTCGCACCGTGTAATCGGGGATCACCGCGTAACAAAGCGCCAGTCCGCCCCAGGCTGCCGCGAACTCCGGATCTACCGCGATGGCCTGCTGGAACGCACCAATGGCCGCCCACAGCTCGTCGTCCCGGCGAACCTGCCACAGCGCCAGACCTCGCAGGTAGAGATCGTGCGCCTTCAGGTTCTTGGTGCCGCTGACCGACGATCCGGACCCGGCTGCGCCAACCACGCGGACCTTCAACTCGTCGCCGATCGCCCGCGCGATCTCGTCCTGGATGGCGAAGATGTCCTTGAGTTCACGGTCGTAGGTCTCCGACCAGACGTGAAACCCCGTCTGTGCGTCGATCAGCTGCGCCGTGATGCGCACCCGATCTGCCTGCTTGCGCACGCTACCCTCGAGCACCATGCGCACCTTGAGCTGCGCGGCGATCTGCTCGACGTCGCGCTTCTCGTCCTTGAACTGGAACGACGAGGTGCGTGCAGCGACGCTCAAGTCCGGCACTCGCGCGAGCACGTTCAGGATTTCCTCGGAGATGCCGTCGGAGAAGTACTCGTTGGCCGGGTCACCAGACATGTTGACGAACGGCAGTACAGCGATCGATCGCGCGGAGACGGACGGGTGTGCGGCCGACACGGCCGCTGTCGCCCCGGCAGACGGCGCGGCGGGCGATGCGACGTGGCTCGCGCGGTCATAGCGCCAGAAGATCCCGCCGCCCAGCAGGAACAGCAGCGCGATGATGACGAGCTCGGCCGCGGTGACCCGCTGCTGGCCCTTGTCGCCGTGATACCACGCAGTCACGAGCACGATCGGAAGACCGATCAGCAACGTGAGCGTTGCGACCTGTTGCAGCTGGCGCGGCCAGTCGAACGTGCTGCTGACATAGGCGATGCCCTGCAGCAGACCCCAGGCACCCGCGGAATAGACGATGCCCCACTGCACCACCTTGCGGCGGGTCAGCTTGGCCCACGGGCCTTCTCCCTCACGCTCGGTCGGCGTGTCGTTCACTTGAATGCTCGCGCACGACCTGAGTCTAGCGGGTAATGCGGCGCCGAGAGACAGATACGTCAGCCAGGGGCGTCCCAGAACCCGTTTAGACAAGCCGGCCCGCGTCGTCCATCGCTTCGGTGCGAGTCCGCGAATCGGCATGTCGCGAGTGGCCGCTATCGGGCAGGCATTCTGGCTGGGTGTACGGCCGCTCCTGGCCGACTGCAGTCCTCGGCCAATGTCTGCTTTCTACTGGAACTTGCGGCCGGGGCCAACACGATTCGGTGACAGAACCAAAAGAAAAGGCCCCGGGGAAACCGGGGCCTTTGAAACCAAACCCTCACCCGCGCTGCGCGCGACCTCTCCCGCTGAAGTGGGAGAGGTGAGGAGAACATCAAAGCAGCGGCACCAGCAGCAGCGCCACGATGTTGATGATCTTGATCAGCGGGTTGATGGCCGGGCCCGCAGTGTCCTTGTACGGATCGCCGACGGTGTCACCGGTGACGGCTGCCTTGTGCGTTTCCGAACCCTTGCCGCCGAAGTTGCCTTCCTCGACATACTTCTTCGCGTTGTCCCAGGCGCCGCCGCCCGTGCACATCGAGATGGCGACGAAGAGACCCGTGACGATCGTGCCGATCAGCACGCCGCCCAGCGCACGGATGCCGGCGCCCGGACCGAGCAGCAGGTTCATGCCGAAGCCGACGATCACCGGCACCAGGATCGGCAGCAGCGACGGCACGATCATTTCCTTGATCGCGGCCTTGGTCAGCATGTCCACCGCGCGCGAATAATCCGGCTTCGCGGTGCCGGCCATGATGCCCGGGATCTCCTTGAACTGACGGCGCACTTCCACGACCACCGAGCCCGCGGCACGACCCACGGCTTCCATCGCCATGGCGCCGAACAGGTAAGGCACCAGGCCGCCGATGAACAGGCCGATGATCACGGCCGGATCGGACAACGAGAAGACTTCCAGCTTGCCGGCGATCTGCAGGTTGTTGGTGTAGTCGGCGAAGAGCACCAGCGCCGCGAGACCGGCGGAGCCGATCGCGTAGCCCTTGGTGACGGCCTTCGTCGTGTTGCCGACCGCGTCGAGCGCGTCGGTGACCTTGCGCACTTCCTTCGGCAGGCCCGCCATCTCGGCGATGCCGCCACCGTTGTCGGTGATCGGGCCGTACGCGTCGAGCGCGACGATCACGCCCGTCATCGACAGCATGGCCGTCGCTGCGATCGCGATGCCGTACAGGCCGGCCAGCGAGTACGCGCCCCAGATGGCCGCGCAGATCGCGAGCACCGGCCAGGCGGTGGAACGCATCGAGACCGCGAGGCCCGCGATCACGTTGGTGCCGTGGCCCGTCTGCGACGCTGCTGCCACGTAACGCACCGGCGCGTATTCCGTGGCCGTGTAGTACTCGGTGATCACGATCATCGCGCCCGTCAGCACGAGGCCGATCAGCGCGCAGCCGAACAGCGCCATGGCCGCGTCGCCCATCATGCTCGTCGTGACGAAGTAGAACGCGACGGCCGCGATCAGGCCCGACACGATCAGGCCGCGATAGAGCGCGTTCATGATCTTGCCGCCGTCACGCGCCTTGACGAAGAAGGTGCCGGCGATCGAGGCGACGATCGACACGGCGCCGAGCACGAGCGGATACAGCACGGCATTGATGCCCAGCGTGGCCTGCATCGTCAGGCCGGCGAGCAGCATGGTCGCGACCACGGTCACGGCGTAGGTCTCGAACAGGTCGGCGGCCATGCCGGCGCAGTCGCCGACGTTGTCACCGACGTTGTCGGCGATCACCGCCGGGTTGCGCGGGTCGTCTTCCGGGATGCCGGCTTCGACCTTGCCCACGAGGTCGGCGCCGACGTCGGCGCCCTTGGTGAAGATGCCGCCGCCGAGCCGCGCGAAGATCGAGATCAGCGAGCCGCCGAACGCCAGGCCGACCAGGGCGTGCAGCGACTTGTCCACGTCGCCGCCGGTGACGCTGAGCATCACCCAGTAATAGGCCGCCACGCCGATCAGGCCGAGGCCGACGACGAGCATGCCGGTGATGGCGCCGCCGCGGAACGCGACCTGCAAGGCCGGGTTGAGGCCGACGCTGGCCGCATGGGCCGTGCGCACGTTGGCGCGGACCGACACGTTCATGCCGATGTACCCGGCGAGTCCGGAAAGGATCGCGCCGACGGCAAAGCCGCCCGCCGTGCCCCAGCCGAGCGTGAAGCCGAGCACCAGGAACAGCACGACACCCACGACGCCGATCGTCGAGTACTGGCGGTTCAGGTAGGCGGTTGCGCCTTGCTGAATGGCGGCAGCGATTTCCTGCATGCGGGCATTGCCTGCAGGCTGGGCGACGATCCAGCGCACGGACAGGATGCCGTAAAGAATGGCGGCCACGCCGGCGGCAATCGCGAGCAGCAGCGCGAAGTCAGTAGTCATGCTCAACCTCCCAAACGGGTCTTCACTTGTACCTGGCGGGGATGGTGCGGGCGCCGAGTTCTACGACTCGATCCAAGTCCCGATCAGCCCCGGAAAAAAGGCGCGGGACTATACCACAAAGGCTTTTTTAAGCTTCTTTTTCACGGGTTTGTTCTTCAGCACCACGTACTTCGGCAGGCCGCCTTCGTACGGCGGGTAGTCCTCGCCCTGGATCAGCGGTGCGAGGTACTTGCGGCCCCTGGCGGTGATCTGGAAGCCATCCGGCGTGATGTAGTCGCGGGGCAGCATCTTCTCGACGTTGGCCACCTGGTCGAGGCTCGCCATGCCAATTTTCCAGCGGTAGGGCCTGTTCGAGGTGCGGACGATGGTCGGCATCACCGAGTTGTGACCCTGCAGTGCGAATTCGACCGCGGCCTTGCCGACCGCGTAGGCCTGCTCGACGTCGACCTTGGACGCGATGTGCCGCGCCGCGCGCTGCAGATAGTCCGCCACGGCCCAGTGGTACTTGTAGCCGAGCTTGTCCTTGACCAGCTGCGCCACGACCGGCCCCACGCCGCCGAGCTGCGCGTGGCCAAAGGCGTCACGCGTACCCGCGTCGGCCAGGAACTTGCCGTCCTTGTTGCGCACGCCTTCGGAGACGACGACCGCGCAGTAGCCGTACTTCTTCACGCACTCTTCGGTGCGGGCGAGGAACGCGGCTTCGTCGAACGCGATCTCGGGGAACAGGATGATGTGCGGCGCGTCGCCGGCTTTCTGCGATGCAAGGCCGCCCGCAGCCGCGATCCAGCCCGCGTGGCGTCCCATGACTTCCAGCACGAACACCTTGGTCGAGGTGCGCGCCATCGAGGCGACGTCGAAGCCGGCCTCGCGAATCGACACGGCGACGTACTTCGCGACCGAGCCGAAACCCGGGCAGCAGTCGGTGATCGGCAGGTCGTTGTCGACCGTTTTCGGTACGTGGATGGCCTGCAGGGGGTAGCCCATCTTCCCGGCCAGCTGCGACACCTTGAAGCACGTGTCGGCCGAATCGCCGCCGCCGTTGTAGAAGAAGTAGCCGATGTCGTGCGCCTTGAAGACTTCGAGCAGCCGCTCGTACTGGGCCGGGTTGTCTTCGTACTTCTTGAGCTTGTAGCGTGCCGACCCGAACGCGCCTGCCGGCGTGTGGCGCAGTGCGCGGATGTCCGCGGCGCTTTCCTTGCCGGTGTCGATGAGGTCCTCGGTGAGTGCGCCGAGAATGCCGTTGCGTCCGGCGTAGACCTTGCCGATCTTGCGCGGGTGCTTGCGGGCTGCCTCGATGACACCGCAGGCAGACGCGTTGATGACGGCGGTGACACCACCGGACTGGGCATAGAAGGCGTTGCGCGGACCTGTCGGCTGCTTCCCGTTCGGCTGCTTCATCGATGCTCCCAAAAATATGTCCACAATCGTGGACTTACGTTCTTTTGTCAGCCGCCAAGGATAACCCCGCCGAGCGCCGGTTTCTAACATTTTGCGCGCGAGGCTGCGGTCCCCTGCGGAAGCTGCTTCTGGCCCCGGCGGGGCATTTTCGGTAACGTGCGCGCCTCCTGAAACCGACCCTGAACGGCCCCGCAACATGAGACTCGTACTCCTAGGCGCACCCGGCTCCGGCAAGGGCACACAGGCCCAGCGCCTGCGTGACCAGAAGGGCATCCCCCAGGTTTCGTCCGGCGACCTGCTGCGCGACGCTGTCGCGCGCGGCACCGAGCTCGGCAAGCGCGCCAAGGCGGCCATGGACGCCGGCGAACTGGTGACCGACGACATCGTCCTCGGCCTGATTCGCGAGCGGGTCGGCCGCCCGGACGCCGTCAAGGGCTTCATCCTCGACGGCTATCCGCGCAACGTTGCGCAGGCGGGCGCGCTCGACCAGCTGCTGGCCGACCTCGGCCAGCCCATCGACGCGGTCGTGCTCATGAAGGTCGACGAAAAGGCGCTTGTGATGCGCCTGACCGGCCGACGCACGTGCCCGGACTGCGGCAAGGTGTTCAACGTGTACTCGTCGCCGTCGGGCAAGGGCGAGCACTGCGACAACCCGGCCCACGGTGCGCAGCCGCCGCTGCTCAAGCAGCGCGACGACGACAAGGAAGACGTCATTGCGAACCGGCTCAAGGTCTACAACGCGCAGACCGCGCCGTTGATCGAGCACTACCAGGGTCGCGGGTTGTTGAAGGTCGTCAACGCCGACCAGCCCGTCGATCGTGTCTATGCCGAGTTCGTGAAGGCCACCGGCGCCTGACTTTTTCTTAACTCTCCCAGCTTGCTGGGAGAGGTCGGCCGCGAGCCGGGTGAGCGTCTTGGCGTCCAATCCGACATGTCCTGTCGCGCTTGGAAAGGCAGACACGCGCGCGCCAGGACATGTCGGATCGGACGCCTGACGCCTCGCGCGATCTCTCGCCGTAACCCTCTCCTAGGACGCGGATCGGCGCTAAGAAAGCGCGGCCAGCAGCTTCGCCCCGACCACTTCCCGGCGCCACCCGCGCATGAGCGGACTGTCGTCCGGCGCACCGGAGCCGAAGGCGATCGCTTCGACGTCCTTGCGCGTGGCCAGCACTTCGGCGCCCACGTCGAGTTCCGCGGCGACATCGCGCACGACCTGCAGCAGGCGGGTCGCAAGCGCCATCTGGTCCGGTTCGGGGCGTTTCGGCGCGGAGAGCGGGACGCCCGACTCGTCGGCGCGCGCGGTCCGCAACAGGTCCAGCAACTCTTCCCCGCGTTTACGGACGACGCTCGGCGGCAGCGTGGCGATGGATTCCAGTGCCTCGATCGACATGGGGTCGCGGGTCGCGAGCGCGTAGAGCGCGTCGTCGGCCAGGATCCAGCCGCGCGGCTTGTCCGACTCGATGGCGCGCCGTTCGCGCCAGTCGGCCAGCGCACGAGCCGCCGACTGTTCTTCCGGCCGCAGCCGGTTCAGGCCCTTCAACCGGCGCCAGGCCAGCGCCGGGTCGGTGCGGTACAGCGCGGGATTCTCGTAGGCGGACGCTTCCTCTGCGACCCAGGCCGCACGGCCTTTCGCGACCAGGGCGGCTTGCAGGTCGGTGTGCAGCGTGAGGAGGTGTCGCACGTCGTCGGCGGCGTAGGCAACCTGCGCTGGGGTAAGCGGCCGTCGCGACCAGTCGGTGCGCGTCTGGCCCTTGTCGATCGAATGCCCGAGCTGCCGGGCGACGAGTTCGGCGTAGCCGACCTGGGGCGGAAACCCGAGGAAAGCGGCGGCCACCTGCGTGTCGAACAACGGGCCGGGCACCGCGCCGCCCGATTGCAGCAGCACCTCGAGATCCTGGCGCGCGGCGTGCAGGATTTTCAGTCTCGAGCGGTCCTGCAGCAGTGCGTGCAGCGGCGCGAGATCCAGGCCGACGAGCGGGTCGATCAGGTAGCAGTCGGATTCCGTGGCGATCTGCACGAGGCAGAGTTGCGCATGGTAGGTGCGCTCGCGCATGAACTCGGTGTCGAGCGCGAGCCGGTCTGAACTCCGCAGCCGGAACAATGCGGCCGCGAGTTCATCGGGATCCTGGATCAGCCTCGCTTCGCTCATCGGGTCGGCCACCTGCGTGTAGAATCGCGGCTCCTCAGGCCGCCGCTTCGAATCGTGCTGCACTTCCTGAAGGCATTTCTCGACATCGTACTCTGGCGGCGCGGTCCTCAGGACCTTCCGGCGTCGCAAATGCTGCTGTGGCTGACTGCTGCGGCATACGTCGCCGTGTCGATCCTGCAGCTCACGCTGCTCGAGGAGCCGGCCGCAGCCTGGCTGGTCTTCGTCGCGCTGGATCCGGTCCTGCTCACGGCGGGCGTGTACCTGCTGCTGAAACTGTTCGGCAAGACAGACCGCTTCCTGCAGACCGCCACCGCGGTGCTCGGCACCGGCGTCGTGCTTGGATTGTGCATGTTCCTGCCCGTGCAATGGCTGTTGACGGCAGCGGGCGTGCCGGTCGAATCGACCGCAGCCGGCCTGGTCGCGCTCGGGATGGTCGTCATTTTTGCGCTGGTCACCGGTCGCATCCTGAAGCTGGCGACAGAATCGAACCTGTTCACGGGCATCACGCTGTCGCTTACGTATTTCCTGCTGATCAACCTGCTGCTCCATCTCGCGAGCGGTGGAGGGGGCTGACTTTGCACCTGCACATCCTCGGCGTCTGCGGCACCTTCATGGGCGGCATCGCGGCCATCGCGCGCGCAGCCGGCCACCGGGTCACGGGCTCCGATCGCAACGTCTATCCGCCGATGAGCACGCAGCTCGCGGCGCTCGGCATCGACGTCATCGAGGGCTACGAGCCGGACCAGCTCAAGCTGAACCCGGACGTGTTCGTGGTCGGCAACGTGATGAGCCGCGGCAACCCGCTGGTCGAAGCGCTGCTCGACAGCGGCAAGCGCTACGAGTCGGGGCCCGATTGGCTGGCCCGCAACGTACTGCAGGCCGATGACCGCTGGGTGCTTGGTGTGGCCGGCACGCACGGCAAGACGACGACCAGCAGCCTGCTGGCGTGGATTCTCGAGCACGCGGGGCTGAATCCCGGCTTCCTGATCGGCGGCGTGCCGCTCGACTTCGACGTGAGCGCGCGCCTGGGCAGCGGCCGCCATTTCGTGATCGAGGCTGACGAGTACGACACCGCGTTCTTCGACAAGAGGGCGAAGTTCGTGCACTACCGGCCGCGCACGGCGATCCTCAACAACCTCGAGCACGACCACGCCGACATCTATCCGGACGTGGCTTCGATCCAGAAGCAGTTTCACCTGCTGTTGCGCACCGTGCCCGGCAATGGCCGGCTGATCGTGAACGCCGACGAGCCGCACCTCGCAGAAGTGCTGCAAATGGGGTGCTGGACGCCGGTCGAGCGCTTCACGGCTGCGAACGCTGCAGGGGCGGAATGGCGCATCGCTGCGGCCGGCAGCGACGAGAGTTTCGCGAGCTTCGAGATCTGGCGCGGCGAGCGCTGCCTCGGACGTGTCGACTGGGACCTGCTGGGTCGTCACAACGCGGCCAATGCGATCGCGGCCGTGGCCGCGGCGTGTCACGCCGGAGTCGGCGAAGCTGCCGCCCTCGAAGCGTTGCGACGATTCGGTGGGGTGAAGCGTCGCCTCGAGGTGCGCGGCGTCGTGCGCGACATCGTCGTGTATGACGACTTTGCGCATCACCCGACCGCCATCGCGACGACGCTCGATGGCGTCCGGCGCAGGGCAGGGCAGGGTCGCGTCATCGCCGTGCTCGAGCCACGCTCGAACACGATGAAGCTCGGCACGCACAAAACAGCACTGGCGGCGTCGCTCGCAAGCGCAGACCGAGTGTTCGTCTACCAGTCGCCCGAAGTGAAGTGGGACGTGGCCGACGCGATGCTGCCCCTCGGGACGCTGGCAACGGTGCAGGCGGACCTCGCCATGCTCGTGGCTGCCCTGGTCGCCGAGGCGCGGCCAGGCGACCACCTGGTGCTCATGAGCAACGGCTCGTTCGGCGGTTTGCACGAGCACCTGCTGCGGGCCCTGCGTGCCGCGGCGCCATAGCCGCGCGGAAGCGGCATAATCGGCCCATGTCGGACACGGCCTCGACGCGACAGGAAATCCCGCTGTTCCCGCTCGGCACCGTCCTGTTTCCGGGCGGTCCGCTGCCGTTGCGCATTTTCGAGGCGCGTTACATCGACCTCGTACGGCGCTGCATGCGTGAGAATTCCGGGTTTGGCGTCGTTCTCCTGCAGGAAGGACCGGAGGCCGGCGACGGTCCCACGGCAACGAGCGATGTCGGCACCTACGCGCGCATCGTCGATTTTTCCGGCCAGCCTGACGGCTTGCTGGGTATCGAGGCCCGTGGCGAGCGCCGGTTCCGGATCCTCTCGCGCAGCCGTGCGCGTGACGGGCTCAACATGGCCGAAGTGGAGTGGCTGCCCGACGAAGTGCGCGTGCCGGTGCCGGAGGAGTTTTCCGATCTCGGTCCTGCGCTCGATTACGTCCTCGGCCAGGTGGGCGATCCGTACGAATCACTCGAGCGCCGGCTCGACGATGCCGGCTGGGTCGCAGGTCGGCTGGCAGAAATCCTGCCCCTGCCGCCGGCGCACAAGCAGCATTGCCTGGAGCTCGACGATCCCATCGAGCGCCTGCGATACCTCCGGCCGCTGTTCGAGATCACGACCGAGCCGCCGACGGCAGGCATTGAACCTGACGACGGCGTTGATCCCGACGAAGATTGAGCCCCTGCAAATTGCGGCGTCTGGGCAAGTAATCGCGCTCGCGGTCATTGCCACCCCTCGCGTCGAATGACGGCGTTCCGCGCTCATGCGGCGCGGCGTCTCACACTGCGAGGAGTCATCGATCATGGACGAAATCAGGGCTGCCGAAATCCTGAGATCCCTGGCCGCCGGCATGGACCCGGCCGCAGGGCAACCGCTCACCAGTCTCGCGGCGCTGCAATCGCCGGACGTCGTGCGCGCGCTGTTCCTGGCGGCCGATTCGCTCGAGATGCGACTGCGCCAGTCGCGGCGACAATCCACGCTGCCGCGCAACGCCGGCAAGCCGTGGTCGTCCGCGGAGGATGAGCGCCTGCTGGCGTGTTTCGACGCCGGCATCAAGGTCGACGAACTCGCGACGAAACACGAGCGCACGCGCGCAGGCATCGAGGCGCGGCTGGTGAAGCACGGCAGGCTCGAGGCCGACCAGGCGCCCGCCGCACGCATACGCTGAGCCACCACTCGCCGCGGGATACAATCGCGGGATGGTGACGATCCCGCCTCCTGCCGATACTCGCGTGCCGCCGGGAGCAGCCCCGGTGACAGGTCGCCGGCTGCGCGTGATGAACGTCATTCTCTCGCGCGGATTCGCGGGCTCGGAGCGCGCGGCGGTGGAAGCGTGTGCGGCGCTTGCGCAACGGCACGACGTGGCGCTCGTCGTCCGCAGCGATCACCGCGATCGCTCGGGCGTCAGCCTGCTCGACGAACTGCAGCCCGGCATCCAGGTGTTCGAGGTGCCGCCGCGGTGGCGCACGCAGCAGCGACTCGCCGGGATCATCGAGCAGTGGCGGCCGGACATCATTCACACGCACCTGCGCCGCGGCACACGGTACGTCGCGCGCATCGAGCGCACGGCACGCCACGTCAGCACGCTGCACCTGCATCTCAACGGCCCGCACTACCTGCGGACCGACGCGCTCTTCTGCATCTCCGACTGGCAACTGGCGACGGTGCCGTCTGCCTACCACGGCAAGACGTACCTGGTGCCGAATTCGCTGGTGTCGCATCCGCGGCTGCCGTTGGAGCGCGTCCGGCAGCTGCGCGAGGAGCTCGGCGCGAGCGACGACGACTTCCTGATCGGTGGCGTCGGGCGCCTGGTGCCGCGCAAGGGGTTCGACGTGCTGCTGCAGGCGTTCGCGCAAGCGCAGCTGCCGCAGGCGAAGCTCGTGATCGTCGGCGATGGCAGCGAGCGTCGATCGCTGCAGCGGCTGGCAGGCGACGGGGTCCGCTTCGCAGGCTTCCGCCGCGACGTGAAGGATCTCTACCAGGCCTTCGACCTGTTCGTGTGTCCGTCGCGGTATGAGCCTTTCGGGCGCGTGATAGCCGAGGCGCTCGACAGCGGCGTGCCCGTCGTTGCTTGTGAATCGGAGGGACCGCGCGACATCGCGCGGCGGTATCCGATCGACCTGGTCCCCGCCGATGACGTGGCGACCATGGCGGCTGCCCTGCGCCGTCATCACGCCGCAGGACGCAGGCGGATCGAGTCGGACCTGTCCGAGTTCAGCCTCGAACGGACGGCCGCGCGCATGGAGCAGGCGTACTGGGCCGTACTGTCGTCGGCTCCAGCCGCCGCGAGCAGTGATTCCGGATTCGCCGCAGCGCCGCGATTGACGGCGCCAGGCGCGGGCGCACCTCCGGCTCGCGTGCTGTTTTCGCCCGTGTCGGGCCCCGGTGGCGCCGGTGAATTGATGCGGTGCCTGATCATCGCGCGCGAACTCGCGAAGGCGGATCCCACGGCGGATATCCGCTTCCTCGTGAACCGCCACGCCGTGTTCCGCGAGTCGGTGAATTTCCCGATCATCGACTGCGAGGCTTCGCCGACGAACAGCACGTCGCAGGTGCTGGCGACGATCGAGTCTTTCCGGCCCGACGTCATGGTCTTCGACAACTCAGGCCGCACGTCACAGTTGCGCGCGGCCAAGCGCGCAGGGGCCCGGCTCGTCTTCTCCAGCCGCGCGCCAAAGCTGCGCTGGAAGGCATTCCGCATCAAGTGGATGCGCCTGCTCGACGAGCACTGGATCGTCTTTCCCACCTTCGTGACGGGCGGCCTGTCACGGATGGAGAGCCTGAAGCTGCGCTTTTTCCCCCATTACGGCGTGCGCCAGTTCGACACGCTCTTCACGCCGTCGGAGCCAGAGGCTCGCAACGCGTGGCTCGCCGGTCACGGGCTCGAGCCTGGAGCGTTCGTCGTCTTCGTGCCCGGCGGGCGGGGCGAAGCGACGCGCGTCGCGGAACCGGCGGAACTGTTCATCGCGGCCGCACGCGAGTTTTCCGCCGCCACCGGCCAGCGCACCGTGGTGCTGACCGGGCGCAAGGACGTCACGCCGTCCAACGACCCGAACCTGGTCCTGTTGCCGCGGGTCGAGCCCGACCACGTGCAGTACCTGCTGTCCGAGGCGCTGATCGTCGTCAGCAACGGCGGTTCGACGATGATCCACGTGCTCGCGCACGGGCGCCCCATCGTGTCGATTCCGCTGGCCGGCGACCAGGACCGCCGCATCCGTCGCGCGGTCAGGCTGCAGATAGCGGAAACGGCCGAGCGCACCCCGCAAGCCATCGCCGCAGTCGCTGCCCGGCTGCTGCGCGAACCCGAGCGCCGCGCCGCGATGTGTCGGCGCACGGCCGAACTCGGGATTGCCAACGGGGTGGGTGAAGCCGTGGCTGCACTGCTCGCATTGGCGCGTCGCCGAAGTTAGAGCGGGAAGGGCAGGAAGGGCAGGAAGGGCAGGAAGGGTAGGAAGAAGTCAGGGTTGGTGCAGGATGCCGGCGAGATCGGCGACGTATACGCGGCGCTTGCCGTCCGGGCAGGCATTGAAGGCGATCCGTGTGTAGGTACGGTCCCACGCCGGGTGAGGATCGACGCGCAGCGCACCGGTCGCGCGTTCTGCCAGGGGTTGGATGCCGATGCGCACGAGTTGCGTCTCGATACCGCTGCGCAGGTCGATCAGTCGAATCGGCGCCGTGCCGTCACCAAAGGCCAATGGCTCGTCGACGTAAGCGTCCGTAAGCAGGTGCCGGCCAGCGGGATGCAGCGTCGGGTGACCGGAGCCCCGGATCGACGGTACCAGCGTCTCGCAGGTCGAGCCGTCGAGCGCGAGCCGCGCGAAACGCAAGCCATCGCCTTGCGTGTTCAGGTTCATGAGCACGTGCTCGCCGTCGGGGCACCAGTTGGGGTGATGGCCGCCCTTCGCCCAGAGTTCGGCCGCAACGGCGACGCGCACGTGGCAGCCGTCGGCATTCATCGTCACCACGTGCTTGGCGCCGTAGCGACGCTTGCGCTTCCAGGGCAACAGGCTCCGCGGGAGCCAGCGCAGAGCGAGCATCAGGCGCGTGCCCTGGGGATTCCATTTCACGTGGAAGCCGAAAAAATCGCCGCGCCTGCGCGCCACCGGCAGCGCAGCGCCCGCCTGTTCGACGATCTGTGCGAGCGAAATAAGAAGCCGTGAATCGCCGGTCTGCAGGTCGGTGATCCAGATGCCGTCGTCCTCGCTTGCGCCGCGATTCTCAGGAATCTCGCCCTTCGGCACGACGACGCCGTAACCGCGCTGCGTCACGGCCATGCGGCGCAGGCAGGGGCTCGCCGCAAAACGGCCGTCTGGCGAGACCGAATAGATCGTGCCGCCGAGACGACGCGCTTCCCCGGTCTGCAGGTCGTGCCGCACGCCGTACGGCATCCAGTCACGCAGTTCGAGATCGTTGTAGAGCAGGGTCCGGTCGTCCGCGCCCCATTGCAATTGCGCGCCGAGCTGCGCGTCCCAGCCGCGAGTCTCGGCGACCGTGCGGGTTGCGCCCGTCGCGAGATCGATTACGACGACCTGCGCGACGTCGCCGGGTTGCGGCAGCCGATCCTCGAACGGCAGGCGCGTGACGGCGAAGTACCGGCCGGACGGGCTGAATGGCGAGCTGTCGTAATAGCGATGGATGCAGCCGGTGTCGCCCGGTGTCACGCAGCGCACCGGAACTTGCGGCGCAAAATCAGTGTACGCAGGGAACGTTGCGGCGAGGGCTGTCGGCATGACGGTCGCTGGAGCGGCAGTGGCGCACATCGTACGCCGCGTGTGCCCGCCGCGTGTAGAGTGCGCGCAGGCCACATCGCGGGTGTCCCATGCTTCGGTCCCTGTTCGGCGGTTTCAACGACCTGACGCGCGGCAAGCGCATCGTTTTCCTCGCGATCAACAAGACGGGCTCGAGCAGCCTGTGGACCTGGATGGACGAGCACCGGGTGCCGTACCTCATGAACCGCTACCGCGACGACGAGGCCCGCAAGCTCCGGATCATCGCCGAGGTGAAGCGCAAGGGAATCCCCTGTTTCACCGTCGTGCGCAACCCGTGGTCGCGCGCGGTGTCGAGCTGGAAGTGGAACATGCAGGAGAAGGGGCTGGCGCCCTGCAGCTTCGAGGAGTTCCTGCGCATGCCGCTCGCAGGCATGACCGAGCAGCAGCGCTTCCACACGCTGCCGCAGTGGCGTCACGTGGCGGACGAGCACGGAGCCGTCGACTATCTCGCGCACGTCGGCCGGCTCGAAAACATCGCAGCGACCCGTGACTGGCTCGCCAGCACGCTGGGTCTGCCGCGCGGCGACGCGCTGCCGCACCTCAAGAAGAGCAGCAGCGACGATTACCGCCAGCACTACACGCCCGCGACGCGGGCGCTGGTGGCCGAAATCTTCCGTCGCGACTTCGAGCTTTTCGGCTATCCGCTCGACGAGACTTGAGCGGCTGCGCTAGATCCGCGCGAATACCCGTGCGGCGGCGGCGATCGTGGCGTCGATGTCGGCTTCGGTGTGCGCGACCGAGACGAATCCCGCCTCGAATGCCGACGGCGCCAGGTACACGCCCTCGTCGAGCATCCCGTGGAAGAACTTCTTGAAGCGCTCGACGTCGCAGGCCGTCGCTTCAGCGTAGCTGTTCACGTGCGGGGCGGCCGTGAAGAACAGTCCAAACATGCCGCAGACGTGGTTGGTCGCGAGCGGCACGCCGGCCCTCTGCGCCGCCTGCCGGATGCCGTGCACGAGTCGGTCGGTGAGCCTGGCCAGGTGCGCATGGAAGCCCGGTGCGTCGATGCCGTTCAGCGTCGCGAGACCTGCCGCCATCGCCACGGGATTGCCGGAGAGCGTTCCCGCCTGGTAGACGGGGCCTAATGGTGCAATGTGCGACATGATGTCGCGGCGACCGCCGAAGACACCGACGGGCATGCCGCCGCCCACGATCTTGCCGAGCGTGGTGAGGTCCGGCCTGATGCCATAAAGCTCCTGCGCGCCGCCTTTCGCGACGCGGAAACCGGTCATGACTTCGTCGAAGATCAGCACGGCGCCGTGCTTCGTGCATTCTTCGCGCATTGCCTCGAGGAAGCCGGGCACCGGCGGGATGCAGTTCATGTTGCCGGCGACGGGTTCGACGATGACGCAGGCGATGTCGGCGCCGATCTCGCCGAAAAGTTGCCGGACCTGCCCGATGTCGTTGTACGAGAGCGTCAACGTGTGCGCGGCGAGTTCGGGCGGCACGCCGGGCGAGGTCGGCACGCCGAGGGTGAGCATGCCGGAGCCCGCCTTCACCAGCAGCGAATCCGAGTGGCCGTGGTAGCAGCCCTCGAACTTCACGATCTTCTGCCGGCCCGTGAAGCCGCGCGCGAGACGGATCGCGCTCATCGTGGCCTCGGTGCCTGAACTGCACATGCGCACGAGCTCGATCGACGGCACCAGCTCGATGATCTTGCGGGCGACGACCGTTTCGATTTCCGTGGGCGCGCCGAACGACAGGCCGTTGACCGCCGTTTCCTGCACGGCGCGGATCACGTCCGGATGCGCGTGACCCAGGATCATCGGGCCCCAGGATCCGACGTAGTCGATGAACTCGCGGCCATCGGCCGACCAGGCCCGCGAGCCCTTGGCCCGCGCGAAGAAAATGGGTTCGCCGCCCACGCCGCGGAAGGCACGCACGGGTGAATTCACGCCGCCTGGGATGTACTTGCAGGCTTCTTGAAACAGGCTCACTTCACTGGGCTCCCGCGGGTTGAGGGCCGCCCTGTCTGTCCGGGCGGCGAGTGCCGCGTATCTTAGCAGCGTGCTCGCGCCGCTCCGCGGCGGGCCTTAAACTGCTGCGGAAAACACGGACACGACGGCCGCCCCTCCGCGCTGCCGACCGCTCCGCCGGGGAGATTCGTCTGACTGAACCCACGTGGCATTGGTACTTCCTGGTCGCCCTCGGCAGCGGTCTGGGTGGGGCAGGGCGCCTGTTCGTGTCGACGTTGGTCGGCCGTGTCGCGGGCTACGGCTTTCCGTGGGGGACGCTCTTCGTGAACGTACTCGGTTGCTTCGCGGTTGGCGCGTTGGGTGCGCTGTTTGCACCCTCGAACCCGCTCTACCTGCGGCACGACCTGCGCATGTTGATGATCGTCGGCCTGTTGGGCGGCTTCACCACGTTCTCGGCGTTCTCGCTCGAGACGTTGCAGCTGGTGCAACGCGGCGCGGTGGGAACCGCGGCTGCTTACGTCACTGCGTCGTTGGTGTTGTGCTTGCTCGCGGCGGCGCTGTCGTATGCGCTGATGAGCTCGATGCTGCGCTGAAGCCAACGGCGACGGTCGGCTCCGGTCTCCGCACACGCCCCGGAAACCGTGCGCGGCATGGACGCCGCGCCCGGAGCCCCCATGGACGGGTTTACGGCGTTTTCGGGGGCGTGTGCGGAGACCGGGGCTGGACGTCGCCATCGACGTAGCCCTCCAACCACACGACCTCCGACGCGATCGAGCCGTCCGCGAGCAGGTCGATCACGCGGTATCCCGGCGGCCGGTCATCCACCGCGAAGTCATTGCGCGGCATGAACTGCATGCTGGTTGCCGGCGTGCACATGAAGCGCACGTCGCCCGCGCGGAACAGGTCGAGTGCCTGGTGCGCGTGGCCCCAGCAGACCCCCCGCACCCGCGGATGCCGTTCGACCACGGCAGACAACAGCGGTCCATCGAGCAGGCCCAGCTCGTCGAGCGAGGGCGAATCCATGGGCACGGGCGGGTGGTGCAGCACGACCAGCGCATGCGGGTCGGTGTGATCTGCCAGAGCGCGGTCGACATCCGCCATTTGCGCCGAGCCGAGCTGGCCCTCGCCGTTCGATGACTCGGCGAACCATGACTCGAGCAGCAGCAACTGCCAGCCAGTGTGCGTGCGCCACTGGCCGCCCACCTGGAAGGGCGCGTGATTCAACTGGCGTCGCATCTCGTGCGGGAGGTCGTGGTTGCCCGGAATCACCAGCACCGGCGCGCCGAGCTCGCCGAACAGCAGGTCGATGGTGCCGTACGCCTCGGGCTCGTCGTGTACGACGTCGCCCGTCAGCAGGATGGCGTCCACCGGAAAAAAATGACGGCGAGCATGGGCGAGGCAGGCCTGCAGCCGCGGCAACGTGCGCGCGCCGCGGATCGAGCCCGACGGATCGCGCATCAGGTGCGTGTCCGTGAACTGAACCAGGCGGGCGCTCCCTGTCCGCGGAGCGGGACCGGTTGGCTGAATTGAAATGGGAATCGTCGTCATCGACATGGCGGACAGGCATGATCGCAAATTCGCCCGCGGCGCAGGAGGCCTCATGTCCAACCGTTCGATCACGCTCACGGATTCGCTCTACGAATACATGAACGAAGTCTCACTGCGCGAACCGCCGCTGCTGCTGGCGCTGCGCGAGGAGACCGCCGCCTTGACGCAGCGGTCCATGCAGATCTCGCCCGAGCAGGGCCAGTTCATGGCCCTGGTCGCCCGCTTGATCGGTGCCCGGCGGTGCCTCGAAGTCGGCGTGTTCACGGGATATTCGTCACTCGCGACGGCCCTGGCACTGCCCGACGATGGCTGCATCGTTGCGTGCGACGTGAGCGAGGAGTGGACCTCGGTGGCACGCCGGTACTGGAAGGAGGCGGGTGTTGCGCACAAGATCGAGTTGCACCTTGCCCCCGCCACCGACACGCTCGATGCCCTGCTGGCACAGGGCAAGGCTGGCACGTTCGACTTCGCCTTCATCGACGCGGACAAGACCAGCTACCTGGCGTACTACGAGCAGACGCTGGCTCTGCTGCGTGCCGGCGGGCTCGTGCTCATCGACAACACGCTGTGGGGCGGCAAGGTGGCCGATCCGGAGGTGAGCGATGCGGACACCGTGGCGCTGCGGCACTTCAACGAAGTCCTGCATCGCGACGCGCGGGTCGACCTCTCGCTGCTGCCCATGGGAGATGGGCTGACGCTGGCACGCAAGCGCTAAAGAAAACGGCCGCCCCATGGCGGCCGTATGCATTCCGACTAACCCCTATCCCCCAACCCCTTGCTGGCCAGGGACGGGTGCAGCCGGCTAGTACCTGTATTGATCCGTCTTGAACGGACCCTGCACCGACACGCCGATGTACGCGGCCTGCTCGGGCGTCAGCGTCGTCAGGTGCACGCCGATGCGCTCGAGGTGCAGCTGCGCGACCTTCTCGTCGAGGTGCTTCGGCAGCACGTAGACTTCCTTGCCGTACTTCGCGCCGTGCCTGAACAACTCGATCTGCGCGAGCACCTGGTTCGTGAACGAATTCGACATCACGAACGACGGGTGGCCCGTCGCGCAGCCGAGGTTCACGAGGCGGCCTTCCGCCAGGATGATCAGGCGCTTGCCGTCCGGGAAGATCACGTGATCGACCTGCGGCTTGATGTTTTCCCAGGTGTACTGCTTGAGCGCAGCGATCTCGATCTCGCTGTCGAAGTGGCCGATGTTGCAGACGATGGCCTGGTTCTTCATCCGCTTCATGTGCTCGTGGTTGATCACGTTCACGTTGCCGGTGGCGGTGACGAAGATGTCGGCTTTGTCGCAGGCCTCGTCCATCGTCACGACGCGGTAGCCCTCCATCGCCGCCTGCAGCGCGCAGATCGGGTCGATTTCAGTGATCCACACCTGGGCCGACAAGGCGCGCAGCGATTCCGCCGAGCCCTTGCCCACGTCGCCGTAACCCGCGACGACCGCAACCTTGCCGGCGATCATGACGTCGGTGGCGCGCTTGATCGCGTCGACCAGCGACTCGCGGCAGCCGTAGAGGTTGTCGAACTTCGACTTGGTGACCGAGTCGTTCACGTTTATCGCGGGGAACGGCAGCTCGCCCTTCTTCGCGAAGCCGTAGAGGCGCTTGACGCCCGTGGTCGTTTCTTCGGTGACGCCCTGGATCTGCGCCAGGCGCTTCGAATACCAGCCCGGGCTGGCCTCGAGACGCTTGCGGATCGAGTTGTACAGCGCCACTTCTTCTTCGTTGGTCGGCTTCGAGATCAGCGCGGCGTCCTTCTCGGCCTTCGTGCCGAGGAGCAGCAGCAGGGTCGCGTCGCCGCCGTCGTCGAGGATCATGTTGGCTTGCTGGCCGTTCGGCCATTCGAAGATGCGGTGCGTGTATTCCCAGTAGTCGTCCAGCGACTCGCCCTTGTAGGCGAAGACCGGCGTGCCCGTCGCGGCGACGTACGCCGCTGCATGATCCTGGGTCGAATAGATGTTGCACGAGGCCCAGCGCACGTCGGCGCCGAGCGTCTTGAGCGTGTCGATCAGCATCGCGGTCTGGATGGTCATGTGCAGCGAGCCGGCAATGCGCGCGCCCTTGAGCGGCTGCTCCTGGGCGAACTCCTTGCGGATGGCCATCAGGCCCGGCATCTCGCTCTCGGCGATGACCATTTCCTTGCGGCCCCAGTCGGCGAGCGCAAGGTCGGCCACGACGTAGTCCTGGCCCGGCTTCGAAGAAATTACGGCAGCGTTCATCGGACGATCCTCTCTCGGTGGACCGTGGCCATTCGAACAGGCGGCGAGGGGGATTCGCTCTTCTCGCTCGCCTGAACGACACCACGTGGTTCAGCGAGCGCGGTTGGGTAAACCCAAAGCCCGAGCCTGGCGGACAGATGGTCCGTTGCAGCGCTCCTCAGGCGGGGCGGCGATAGTACCGTATGGCACCAGTAGACAAAAGGGGTTAGGGGATAGGGGTTAGGGGTTAGTCGGAGGTGGTGCTGAAGCCTGAAAGGTGGGCCCAGTACCTGCCGGGGGCGCTGAAGTGTCGGACTACTACGATCTTCCGACTAACCCCTAACCCCTATCCCCTAACCCCCTCAGCGGGGCTCGTCCGAGCCCTGCGTCAGAGTCCGGCGTCTTTCCGGAGCGACTCCGCCTTGTCCGTCTTTTCCCAGGTGAAGGCGGTGAACGTCTCGCTCTTCTCGACGCGCTTGCCCGCGATGTTTTCCTTCCACTTGTACGTCATGTGGACCGGATCGCGGCCGAAATGGCCGTAGGACGCGGTGGCGCGGTACATCGGGTGGATGAGGTCGAGCATCTTGATGATGCCGTACGGGCGCAGGTCGAAGTGCGCGCGCACCAGCTGCTCGAGACGGTCCTGGCTCACCTTGCCCGTGCCGAACGTATCGACCGTGATCGAGGTCGGCTCGGCCACGCCGATCGCGTAGGACACCTGGATTTCGCAACGGTCGGCCAGGCCGGCCGCCACGAGGTTCTTGGCGACATAACGCGCCGCGTAGGCAGCGGAACGGTCGACCTTGGAAGGGTCCTTGCCGGAGAACGCGCCGCCGCCATGGCGGGCCATGCCGCCGTAGCTGTCGACGATGATCTTGCGGCCGGTGAGGCCGCAATCGCCGACCGGGCCGCCGATGACGAACTGGCCCGTCGGGTTGATGTGGAACTTGGTGTCCTTGCGCAGCCATTCCTTCGGCAGCACGTGCTTGATAACGAGCTCCATCACGGCTTCGCGCAGGTCTTCGAGCTTCACGTCCGGGTCGTGCTGCGTGGAGAGGACCACGGCGTCGAGCCCGGTGACCTTGCCATCTTCATAGCGGCAGGTGACCTGGGACTTCGCGTCCGGGCGCAACCACGGCAGCAGGTTGTTCTTGCGGACTTCGGCCTGGCGCTCCACCAGCTTGTGCGCATAACAGATCGGCGCCGGCATCAGGCTCGGCGTTTCATTGCTGGCATAGCCGAACATCAGGCCCTGGTCGCCGGCACCCTGTTCTTCGGGGTTGCTGCGGTCGACGCCCATCGCAATGTCGGGCGACTGCTTGCCGATGATGTTCAGCACGCCGCAGGTGCGGCCGTCGAAGCCGACGTGCGACGAGGTGTAACCGATGTCGGTGATGACGCCGCGGACGAGGTCCTCGAGGTCCACCCAGGCTTCCGTCGTGACTTCACCGGCCACGATCGCAACGCCGGTCTTGACCAGCGTTTCGCAGGCGACGCGCGAGCGCTTGTCCTGTGAAATCAACGCGTCGAGCACCGCGTCCGAAATCTGGTCGGCGACCTTGTCCGGGTGGCCTTCGGAGACGGATTCGGAGGTGAACAGGTAACCGGTCGACATGAGTGAGCTTCCGTGGGCAAACAGCCGCGAATTATAGTGCGGACCGGATTGTCCTTGATGACCTTTCTGTCTGGCACTGATGTCAATCCCGGACATGCACAGCCCCGGGAACCCCACTTCTGGCCAGATTTCGTGTGACCCGGCCCCCGCCTGGACGTTAAAATGACGGGATTTCCACGAGGGTTCACGATGCCCACACGCCGGCAACTCGCCAACGCCATCCGCGCGTTGAGCATCGATGCGGTCCAGAAAGCCAATTCCGGTCACCCCGGCATGCCCATGGGCATGGCCGACATCGCGCAGGTCCTGTGGACGGACCACCTCAAGCACAACCCGGGCAACCCCGAATGGGCCGACCGCGACCGCTTCGTGCTGTCGAACGGGCACGGTTCGATGCTGCTCTATTCGCTGCTTCACCTGACGGGTTACCCGCTCACGATCGAGGACGTCGCGAACTTCCGGCAGTTCGGCTCGCACACGGCGGGTCACCCTGAGGTCGACCGCCACCTCGGCATCGAGACGACGACCGGCCCCCTCGGCCAGGGTCTCGCCAATGCCGTCGGCATGGCGCTGGCGGAAAAGCTGCTCGCCGCCTCGTTCAACAAACCCGGGCACGAGATCGTCGACCACCGCACCTACGTGTTCCTCGGCGACGGCTGCCTGATGGAAGGCGTGTCGCACGAAGCCTGCTCGCTGGCCGGTACGCTGGGCCTGGGCAAGCTGATCTGCTTCTATGACGACAACGGCATCTCGATCGACGGTGAAGTCGCAGGCTGGTTCACCGACGACACGCCGAAGCGGTTCGACGCGTACGGCTGGCACGTCGTGCCGAACGTCGACGGCCACGATGCCGCCGCGATCGAAGCCGCGATCCAGGCGGCGAAAGCGGACCCGCGTCCGTCGCTGATCTGCTGCAAGACTGTCATCGGCTGGGGCTCGCCGAACAAGGCGGGCACGCACGGGGTGCACGGAGCGGCCCTGGGCGAGGCCGAGGTGGCCGCGACGCGCGAAAAGCTGGGCTGGACGTCCGCACCGTTCGTCGTCCCGGACGACATCCGGCAGGGTTGGGACGCGCGCGCATCCGGCGCGGCGGCCGAGCAGGCCTGGCAGCAGCGCCTCGGGGCCTATCGCGCGGCGCATCCCGAACTCGCGGCAGAGTTCGAGCGTCGGATGCGCGGCGAGTTACCCGCGGACTGGCGCAGGCAGTTGCAGGATTTCATCGCCGCCACGCTCGAAAAGCCGGCTGCAGTGGCAACGCGGATTTCGTCGCAACAGGTCCTAAACGTGCTGGGTGCCGCGTTGCCCGAGTTGCTGGGCGGGTCGGCCGATCTCACGTGGTCGAACAACACGGACTTCAAGGGCTACCAGACTGTCACGCCGCACAATGTTGCAGGCAACTACATTCACTACGGGGTGCGCGAATTCGGCATGTGCGCCGTGATGAATGGCATCGCGCTGCACGGCGGGTTCATTCCGTACGGCGGCACCTTCCTCGTGTTCTCCGATTACGCGCGTAACGCCGTGCGCATGGCCGCGCTGATGAGGCAGCGCGTCGTGCTCGTCTTCACGCACGACTCGATCGGCCTCGGCGAGGACGGCCCGACGCACCAGCCGGTCGAGCACGTCGCCAGCCTGCGCCTGATCCCGAACATGCGGGTCTGGCGTCCGTGCGATACCGTCGAAACCGCCGTCGCCTGGGGCGATTCGATCGATAACGCCACCGGCCCCACGAGCCTGATTCTCTCGCGCCAGGCGTTGCCGCCGATGCCGCGTACGCCAGGACAGGTTGCCGCAATCGCACGCGGCGGCTACGTACTGAGCGACAGTGAAGGCGCGCCGGAGATCGTGTTGATCGCAACGGGCTCCGAGGTCGGCCTCGCCGCCGAGGCGGCGAAAATGCTGACGGCGCAGGGCCGCCGCGTTCGCGTCGTCTCGATGCCGTGCACCAGCGCGTTCGAAGCGCAGGACGCGGCGTACCGCGCCAGCGTGCTGCCGGCCGGCACGAAGCGCGTCGCGATCGAGGCGGGCTCCAGGGAAGGCTGGTGGCGCTTCGTCGGCCTCGACGGCGCCGTCGTCGGCATGGATACGTTCGGCGCGTCGGCGCCGGCCAAGAAACTCTTCGAGCATTTCGGCCTCACTGCGGCCAACGTGGCCCAGGTCGCCGCCGGCTTGCTCTGATTCACATCGGTTTTACGCACTCAAGTCCTGACGGGAGACGCAGACAATGGCTATCAAGGTCGGCATCAATGGATTCGGTCGCATCGGCCGCATGGTGTTCCGCGCGGCAGCAAAGGATTTCGCCGACATCGAGATCGTGGGCATCAACGACCTGCTCGAGCCGGCCTACCTGGCGTACATGCTCAAGTACGACTCGGTACACGGCCGCTTCAAGGGCGAGATCTCCGTCGATGGCAACACGCTCGTGGTCAATGGCCGCAGGATCCGCCTCACGGCAGTGAAGGATCCGGCTGAACTGAAGTGGGGCGATGTCGGCGCCGACGTCGTCATCGAATCGACCGGCCTGTTCCTCGACGCAGCCAGCGCGCAGAAGCACCTCGCGGCCGGCGCGAAGAAGGTGATCATGTCGGCCCCGTCGAAGGACGAGACGCCGATGTTCGTCTTCGGCGTGAACCACACGAAGTACGCGGGCGAGACGATCATCTCGAACGCTTCGTGCACCACGAACTGTCTCGCGCCCGTCGCCAAGGTGCTGCACGACAACTGGGGCATCAAGCGCGGCCTGATGACCACCGTGCATGCGGCAACGGCAACGCAGAAGACCGTCGACGGCCCCTCGAACAAGGACTGGCGCGGCGGCCGCGGCATCCTCGAGAACATCATTCCTTCGTCCACCGGCGCCGCGAAGGCCGTGGGCCGCGTCATCCCCGAGCTCAACAAGAAGCTCACGGGCATGGCGTTCCGCGTGCCGACGTCGGACGTGTCGGTCGTCGACCTCACGGTCGAACTCAGCAAGCCGGCCAAGTACGAAGAGATCTGCGCCGCGATGAAGGCCGCGTCGCAGGGCCCGATGAAGGGCGTGCTCGGCTACACCGACGAGAAGGTCGTCGCGACGGACTTCCGCGGCGAATCCTGCACCTCGGTGTTCGATTCCGAGGCCGGCCTCGCGCTCGACGATACCTTCGTCAAGGTCGTGTCCTGGTACGACAACGAATGGGGCTACTCGAGCAAGGTGCTCGAAATGGCACGCGTCATTTCGAAGTGAGCACGGCTGAAACGGCGCTGACCGCCACTGCAAAGGGGAAGGGCATGATCCGCGTGCTCCGCATGAGTGATGTGGACCTCAAGGGTAAGCGGGTCCTGATCCGCGAAGACCTGAACGTCCCGGTGAAAGACGGCGTCGTCACGAGCGACGCGCGCATCCGCGCGTCGCTGCCGACGATCGAGGCGGCACAGAAGGCCGGCGCCCGTGTGCTGCTGATGTCGCACCTGGGCCGCCCCGAGGAGGGCGTTCCTGCCGAAGAGTTCTCGCTGGCCCCAGTGGCCGTCAGGCTCTCGGAAATGCTGGGCCGCAAGGTCCGCTTCGAGCGCGAGTGGCTCGACGGCGTGGCGTGCGAGCCGGGCGAAGTCGTCCTGCTCGAGAACGTGCGCTTCAACAAGGGCGAGAAGAAGAACAAGGACGAGCTGGCGCAGAGGATGGCGGCGCTCTGCGACGTCTACGTCATGGATGCGTTCGCGACGGCGCACCGCGCCGAAGCGAGCACGCACGGCGTCGGCAAGTTCGCGCCGATCGCCTGCGCCGGTCCGCTGCTCACGAACGAACTCGAAGCGCTCGAGAAGGCGCTCGGCAACCCGAAGCGGCCGCTCGTCGCGATCGTGGGCGGGTCGAAGGTGTCGACGAAGCTGACGGTGCTCGAAACCCTGCTGGGCAAGGTCGACAAGCTGATCGTCGGCGGCGGCATCGCCAACACGTTCCTGGCGGCCGCGGGTCATCCGGTCGGCAAGTCGCTCTACGAAGTCGACATGGTCGAAACGGCCCGCACCTTGCTCGAGCGCTCGAAGAAATCGGGCGTCGAGATTCCGCTGCCGTCCGATGTCGTCGTCGCGAAAGAGTTTTCGGCGTCGGCCGAGGCCGACGTCAAGCTGGTCGCGCAGGTTGCGGCCGACGACATGATCCTCGACATCGGTCCCGACACCGCCGAACGCTTCGCCTCGGCGCTCGAGGGCGCCAGCACGATCGTCTGGAACGGTCCGGTCGGTGTGTTCGAGTTCGACCAGTTCGGCGAAGGCACGCGTGTCCTCGCCCTGGCGGTCGCGCGCAGCCCCGCGTTCTCGGTGGCCGGGGGTGGCGACACGATCGCGGCGATCGAGAAGTACGGCGTCGAGGAGGATATTTCCTACATCTCGACCGCCGGTGGCGCCTTCCTCGAATTCCTCGAAGGCAAGACACTGCCGGCCGTGGCAATGCTCGAACAGCGTGCCGCAGGATGACCCGCACACCCAGCCAGCAGGCGCGCAGTGAGGTGCTGACCCGCAGGACCAAGATCGTCGCGACGCTCGGCCCGGCGACGGACGCGCCGGGCGTGCTCGAGGAAGTGATCCGCGCGGGCGCCGACGTGCTGCGTATCAACTTCTCGCACGGCGGGCCGGCGGATCATCGGCGGCGAGTCGAGCGCGCGCGGCAGGCCGCCGAGAGCGTCGGCAAGCACGTCGCCCTGCTCGGCGACCTGCAGGGACCCAAGATCCGTATCGAACGGTTCGCCGGCGGGCACACGGTGCTCACGGAAGGCGCGCCGTTCACGCTCGATCCGGAACTCGACACGCACGACGGCACGGATCGCAGCGTCGGCATGACGTATGCCGAACTTGCGCAGGACGTTGCGCCGGGCGATGAGCTCATCCTCGGCGACGGCCAGATCGAACTCGTCGTCGCCGCGATTCACGGCAACAAGGTGGAATGCCGCGTGCTCGTGGGTGGCGAACTCGGCGACCAGAAGGGCATCAACCGCCGTGGTGGTGGCCTGTCAGCCAAGGCGCTCACCGACAAGGACCGCGAAGACGTCAAGCTCGCGGCCAGCCTCGACATCGACTACCTGGCGGTCTCGTTCGTGCGCCAGGCGGCCGACATCGAGGAAGCGCGCCGGCTGCTGTCCGCCGCGGGCAGCGATGCGCGCATCGTCGCCAAGATCGAACGCAGCGAGGCGATCCCGCGCCTCGACGAGATCGTGCAGGCCAGCGATGCGGTGATGGTCGCCCGCGGCGACCTGGGCATCGAGGTCGGCTATGCCGAACTCACCGGCCTGCAGAAGCACATCCTGCAGGTCGCGCGGAAGCACGACCGCGTGACCATCACGGCTACGCAGATGATGGAATCGATGATCCAGAGCCCGGTGCCGACGCGCGCCGAGGTCTCGGACGTGGCCAACGCCGTACTCGACGGCAGCGACGCGGTGATGCTCTCGGGCGAATCGGCGGTGGGCAAGTACCCGATCCGCGCCGTCGAGGCGATGGCGGAGGTGATCGTCGGCGCCGAGAAGTACCAGATCGCCCGCAGTCGCGGTGGCGAACGCTTCGAAGGCCGTGTCAGCGAATTCGCGCAGGCCATCGCGCATGCCGTGATGTACACGGCCAATCACATGACCGTCGAAGCCATCGTGGCGCTGACCGAATCCGGCGCCACGCCGCTCTGGATGTCGCGTATCCGATCGGACATCCCGATCTTCGCCTTCACGCGCAATGAGCGGACGCGCCGCCGTGTTGCGCTGTACCGCGGCGTGTATCCGATTCCCTTCGACATCACGCACACCGATCCCGCCGAACTCTACAAGGCGATCTCGCGCGAGCTGATCGACCGCAAGTTCGTGCAGTCAGGCGACGAGATCATCCTGACGCTGGGTGAACTCTCGGGTGTGTCGGGCGGCACCAACACGATGAAGCTGCTCGAGGTCAGTGAGTGAGGGGAGGGGAGAATGGGGAAAGGGGTTAGGGGTTAGGGGTTAGGGGTTAGTCGGAGCAAGAGCTGCCGCATCGAAGTATCAGCTGTACTTCCGACTAACCCCTACCTCCCTTCCCTCCCCTAACCCCTAACCCCTAACCCCTAACCCCTAACCCCTCTGCCGCAGCCATGAAATTCATCTCCCGCGGACTGCTCGGCCTGATCGCGCTGCTGCTGGTGGGCGTGGCAGTGGCTTTCCTCGCCGTGCGTGGCAGTCTGCCCGTGCTCGACGGCGAGCGCTCGGTGGCGGGCCTCGAGGGCGAGACCGTGGTCGAACGCGATGCCGTGGGCGCCGTGACGATCACCGGGCATTCACGCGACGACGTCGCCTACGCGACCGGGTTCGTGCACGCGCAGGATCGCTTCTTCCAGATGGATCTCTCGCGCAGGATGTCCGGCGGGCGGCTGTCGGAGCTCGTCGGCGATGCTGCAATGGACATGGACGCGCGGCAGCGGATCCACCGTTTCCACGACGTCGCCGAACGCGTCTATGTGCAGCTTGCCCCGGCCGAAAGGACATTGCTCGACGCGTATGCGCGCGGGGTGAATGCCGGGCTCGAGTCGTTGCGCGTGCGGCCGTTCGAATACCTCCTGCTGCGCCAGCGTCCCGAGCCCTGGCGGCCGCAGGATTGCCTGCTCGTCGTCTACGCGATGTACCTGCAGTTGAACGACGCCGAGGCGTCCGCCGATCGCCAGCGCGGCCTGCTCGCCGCCGCGTTGCCGCCCGACGTGTTCCGTTTCGTGTACTCGGTGGCCCCCGTCTGGGAGGCGCCGATCGACGGCGTGGTGATGGAGGCCGCACCGATGCCGGCGCCTGAGTCCCTCGACCTGCGGCAGCTGCAGGGCGAGTTCGGCAAGCTCGCTGCGCTGCGCTCGCCTGCCACCGGTCGCGAAAACAGCGCCGTCGGAAGCAACAACTGGGCCGTCGACGGCGCGCATACCAGGACCGGCGCGGCGCTGCTTGCGAACGACATGCACCTCGGGCTCGCCGTTCCCAACACCTGGTATCGCGTGCGACTGCTGGTGGCCCGCGAATCTCCCGCCGATCGCCGCGACCTGATGGGACTCACGCTGCCCGGCGCACCGATCGTGGTCGTCGGCAGCAATGGACACATTGCGTGGGGTTTCACCAACAGTTACGGCGACTGGACCGACCTCGTGCGCGTCGAGCGCTCGCCGGATGGCGGCCAGTACCGCACGGCCGCCGGATGGATGCCGCTCCAGCGTTTCGTCGAGACGGTCCGTTCGAGCTCGGGCGCGACGCGTGAGGTGCTCGTCGAGCAGACGCAGTGGGGGCCGTTGCTGCCCGGCGCGGAAAAAGCTGGCGAAGGCACGCTCGCGCTCGCATGGACCGCGCAGGATCCCGCCGCGACGAACCTGCGCTGGCTGCAGCTTGAGGACGTGCACGAATGCGCGAATGCACTGGGCGTCGCGAACACGATCGGCGGGCCGGCGCAGAATTTCGTTTGCGCCGATGCCGGCGGCAACATCGGCTGGACGCTGCTCGGTCGCATGCCGCTGCGAGGCACGGGCTACGACCCTCGCGTGCCCTCTGACTGGACGCAGCCGGATGCGGGTTGGCAGGGATGGCGTGATCCGGCGACGTACCCGCGGGTGCTGAACCCGCCGGGCGGGCGCATCTGGACGGCCAACAACCGAGTCGTCGGTGCGGAGAGGCTCGCGGCGATCGGCGACGGTTCGCCGGACCGAGGCGCCCGCGCGCAGCAGATCCGGGACGAACTGCTGGCGATCCCGGCAGGACAGGCGACCGAAGCGGACATGCTGCGAATCCAGCTCGACGATCGCGCGCTGTTCCTGGTCCGTTGGCGCGACTTCCTGCTCGGACTGCTGGATGCCGATGCCCTGCGGGATAAGCCCGCGCGAGCAGCACTGCGCAGGCAAGTCGAGACGTGGGATCCGCGCGCGGCGACCGGTGCCGTGGGTTATCGGCTCGTTCGTGAGTTCCACGAAGCGCTGGAGCGTCGCACGTTCGACGCCCTGACCGTCCCGGCCCGCGTGGCACACCCGGAAGCCGCGTTCAAGGTGCCGCGCTCGTTCGAGGAGGCCGTCTGGGAGCTTGCGACGACGCGGCCCGCGCACCTGCTCGATCCGCGTTTCACGGACTGGCGCGACTTCCTGCTCGACGTCGTCGACGAATCCCTCGCCAGGATCGCCGGACAATGTGCCGATGCGACCTACGCCACGTGCACGTGGGGCGAGGCGAACGCGTCGAACATCCGGCACCCGCTCAGCCGTGCCGTGCCAATGCTCGCGCGCTGGCTCGACATGCCGCGCGAACCGATGTCGGGCGGCAACGACATGCCGCACGTCCACGCTCCCGGGTTCGGGGCGTCGGAACGCTTCGGTGTGTCGCCCGGCCGCGAGGCACAGGGCTACTTCCACATGCCGGCTGGCCAGAGCGGCCATCCGCTGTCGAGGTTCTACCGGGCGGGGCACCAGGCCTGGGTGCGTGGCGAGGCGCTGCCTTACCTGCCGGGTGCAACGATATTCGAGCTCACGCTGCAACCCGGCCCGCATTGAGGCGCTTTGCCGCAACGCAATAAGTCCCGTCGCTTGCGCTAAGATACCTGCAAGGCCGCAACCCGGCGGCCGGCACGAGGGCTGCCTGTGACCACCAAGTTCGAAGGAACGGAGCGCTACGTCGCGACCGAAGACCTGATGATGGCCGTCAACGCGGCCGTCACCCTGGCGCGGCCGCTGCTCGTGAAGGGCGAGCCCGGCACCGGCAAGACCCAGCTCGCCGAAGAAATTGCCCGCTCGCTCGACAAGCCGCTCTATCGCTGGCACGTGAAGTCGACCACCAAGGCGCAGCACGGCCTCTACGAGTACGACGCGGTGTCGCGGTTGCGCGATTCGCAGCTCGGCGAGGCGAAGGTCCACGACATCTCGAACTACATCATCCCCGGCCGGCTGTGGGAGGCGTTCCGCAGCGAGAGCCAGGCGGTGCTGCTGATCGACGAGATCGACAAGGCCGACATCGAGTTCCCGAACGACCTGTTGCTGGAACTCGACCGCATGGAGTTCTACGTCCACGAGACGCGCGAGATGATCCAGGCCACGCACCGGCCGATCGTGATCATCACCAGCAACAACGAGAAGGAGCTGCCGGACGCCTTCCTGCGCCGCTGCTTTTTCCACTTCATCCGCTTCCCGGACGCGGAAACGATGACGCGCATCATCGGCGTGCATTTCCCAGAGCTGAAGCGCGAGCTGCTGTCGGAAGCGCTCAATGCGTTCTACAAATTGCGCGACGTGCCGGGCCTGAAGAAGAAGCCATCGACGTCGGAGCTGCTCGACTGGCTGAAGCTGCTGCTCGCGGAGGACATCCCGCCGGAAGCGCTGCGCACCGACGATCCGCGCAAGAGCCTGCCGCCGCTGTACGGCGCGCTGCTCAAGAACGAGCAGGACGTGCACCTGTTCGAGCAGCTGATCTTCCTGCAGCGGCGCCAGTCGCGGCAGTAAGGGCGCGTGCGGCCATGACGGCGCGTCGAATGTCCGTCGATCATCTGCGCGGTGCAGCGTTTGCGGCGCGACCGTCGCCCCCGCTCGGGTCTTCCCGGCCGGAACGCCGTGAACCCAAAGCGTTGAGCGAGTGCTGTTCGCCTGGACTGTCCGATCGATACGCCGTCACGGCAATGCGTCACGAGAGCCACGCATGCTGACGCCGTTCTTCTACACGCTGCGCGCAGCGGGCGTGCCGGCGTCGGTCACGGAATACCTGACGCTGCTCGAGGCGCTGAAGCGCGGCCTCGCCAATTTCAGCGTCAACGACTTCTATTTCCTCGCGCGCGCCACGCTGGTCAAGGACGAGAAGCACTTCGACCGCTTCGACAAGGCGTTCACGCAGTACTTCAAGGGCATCGAGCAGTCGTTCGAGCACCTGCAGAAGGCGCTGCCTGAAGACTGGCTCAAACTGCTCGCGGAGCGGCATTTCACTCCCGAAGAGATGGCGCAGATCCAGGCGCTCGGCGGCTGGGACCAGCTGCTGGAGACGCTGAAGCAGCGACTCGAGGAGCAGAAGGGCCGGCACGAAGGCGGAGCCAAGTGGATCGGTACCGGCGGCACGTCGCCGTTCGGTCACGGCGGTTACAACCCGGAGGGCATCCGCATCGGCGGGCCGGGCGGCAAGGGCAAGGCGGTCAAGGTCTGGGAACGCCGCGACTACCGCAACCTCGACGACAACGTCGAACTCGGCACGCGCAACATCAAGGTGGCGCTGCGCAAGCTGCGCCGCTTTGCCCGCGAAGGCGCGGCGGACCAGTTCGATATCGACAGCACGATTTCAGCGACGGCCCGCAATGCCGGGCTGCTCGACCTGAGATTCCAGCCGGAACGGCACAACGCATTGAAGCTGCTGCTGTTCTTCGACGTCGGCGGCTCGATGGAAAGCCATGTCCGCGTCTGCGAGGAACTCTTCTCGGCCGCGCGCGGCGAGTTCAAGCACCTCGAGTACTTCTACTTCCACAACTTCATTTACGAATCGGTGTGGAAGGACAGTCGCCGCCGTCACGGCGAACGAACCACGCTGTTCGACATCCTGCGCAAGTACCAGCCCGACTACCGCGTCATCTTCATCGGCGACGCGAGCATGAGCCCGTACGAAATCATGCAGCCGGGCGGCAGCATCGAGCACTGGAACGAGGAGGCGGGCGCCGTTTGGCTGCAGCGGCTGACGCAGCGCTTCCAGCGTTTCGCGTGGCTCAACCCCGAGCCGCAGGACCGCTGGGACTACGTGCAGTCGATCGGGATTGCGCGGCAGCTGCTCGCGGAACGCATGTATCCGCTCACGCTGCACGGGCTCGACGACGCCATTCGGGCGCTGAAGGCGTAATCGTTCGCGGTTGCTTGGCTGCGGCACACCGTTCGCGACGTGACGACATGTCCCGTCCGAAATAGTCGGCGGCAGCATGCGAGCGATGGGTCCGGGGCCTTTGCCCGAGCTTGGAAAGGCAGACACGCGCTCGGGCAAAGGCCCCGGACCCATTGCTCGCGAGACGGCGTTCTCACCGTCGATAGCTCCGCTCGTGCCGGTTCAGGCTACGAGCGCCGCATCACAGGAGACCGGTCCGGGCCCGTTCCCCGAGCGCGTGTCTGCCTTTCCAAGCTCGGGGGACGGGCCCGGACCGGTCTCCTGCAGCGAGCATCCTTGGAACCCGATGACCCGGGCCGGAACGGGGCCTGACTGGCGTCTGGGAACGGACGCCAGCCTCCGCTGTGCGTGATCCTCAGCGCCCGCCCTTGCTGCCCGCAGCGGCTGCGGCCTTCAGCGCCTTGATGTCGCCGAGCACGACCTGCGAATGGCCTTCCGGATCGACCGACTCGTAGTGCTTCGCGACGCGACCCTGCGGGTCGATGATGAAGGTGTCGCGGCGCGCCATTTCCATGACGCCCATGTAGGTCTTCAGCACGCCGTAGCTTCGGGTCACGGCCTTGTCGGAATCGGCCAGCAGCGTGAACGGCAAGCTGTGCTTTTCGGCGAACTCCTTGTGCGAGGCCACCTCGTCGACGCTGATGCCGAGGATCACCGCACCTTCCTTGTTGAAGGCGAAGATGTTGTCGCGGAACCCGCACGCCTGCGTGGTGCAGCCCGGCGTGTCGTCCTTCGGGTAGAAGTACAGGGCCACCCACTTGCCCTTGTAGTCAGCCAGCGAATGCCACTTGCCGGCCTGGTCCTGCAGCTTGAAGGCGGGCGCGGGCTTGCCGACGGCGGGCGCCACGCCGTCAGCCAGTACCGGACGGCTGCCTGTCACCAGGGCGGCGAACGTCAGGGTGAGCGCCGGCAGCACGGCGGCCAGCGTAAGAATTCCACGGCGAGACAGTGCGCGATTCATCGGATTCTCCGGTGATGGGCTAAAAAAGCGCGGGTTCGCGCCGACACATACTAGACTTCCGCAGCAAGAGAGTCAGCGAGGTGACCTTGTCGAGCCCCCCAATGCCGACCCATGCCGCCCGGGACGCGTCGAATGACGCGACCGATTACTTCTTCTTCGACGACCGCGACGCTTTGGTTTTATCGGGAGGCGGGGCGCGGGGGGCTTATCAGGTCGGGGTGCTCAAGGCGATCGCCGAATGGTTGCCTGAAGACGTTCCCTGCCCGTTCGAAGTGCTCGTGGGCACGTCGGCCGGCGCACTGAACGCCGCGGCCATTGGCGCCCGCGCTCATTCCCTGCGCGAAGCCGTGCAGTCGCTCGAGGACGTCTGGTCCAACTTCCGGGTCGAGCAGGTCGTACGCGCCAGTTCGCTGACCATGCTGAAGTCCGGGCTGCACTGGATGGTCTCGCTGCTTTCCGCAGGCTGGATCGCCACGCCGCCGCGCTCACTGTTCGACACGACGCCACTGTACGAACTGCTCGCACGCGCCGTGCCCCTGGAGCAGATCCCCGCGCAGATCGCGGCCGGGCGACTGCATGCGCTCGCGGTCGCGACGACGAGTTACACCACCGGTCAGGCCGTGGCGTTCTTCGACGGAACCGACGAGATCGAGGCCTGGAGCCGGGTGAGCCGTGCTGGCCGCAGGCGCCAGATCGACCTCGACGTGCTGATGGCGAGCGCGGCGATCCCGTTCATCTTCCCGGCGTGGGACATCGACGGGAGTCACTACGGCGACGGTGCGATGCGCCAGCTCGCACCCCTGAGCCCCGCCGTGCACCTCGGTGCGAATCGTGTGCTGGTGATCGGTACGCGCGGCAGTGCGGCCGCCACTCCGCCGACCGGGGCCATCATGCAGGCTCCGCCAAGCCCGGCGCACCTGCTGGGTTTCGTGCTCGACTCATTGTTCACGGACGGATTGTCGATCGACCTCGAGCGCCTCAACCAGATCAACCGGTTGATCGTCGCGGCGGGGCACACCGAACATCGGCCGATCCGCGCGACGGTGATCCAGCCGAGCGTCGACCCGACCGTGATCGCGATGAAACACGAGCGTTGCATGCCCCGCAGCATCCGCACGTTGCTGCGCACGATGGGTGCCTACGAAGCGCGCGGCGGGCTGCTGGTGAGCTACCTGCTGTTCGACAAGGCGTACACGTGCGAACTGATGGCGATGGGCTATGCCGACGCGCAGGCGCAGCGCGCGGAGATCTCGCCCTACCTGCGACCCTGGGTCACCTGAGCACCAGGGTACCGAGCCCGAGGAGCGAGGCGAACCCGATCACGTCGGTGACCGTCGTGACGATGACGCCGCCGGCGACGGCCGGGTCGACCCCGAATCGTTTCAGGGCAAGGGGCACGGTCACGCCGGCGAGCGCGGCCGCGAGCAGGTTGACGACCATTGCCGCGAAGATCACGACCGCGATGCGCCACTGGTGAAACCAGGCCCAGGCCACCAGCGCCACCACCGTGGCCCAGGCGAGCCCGTTCAGCAGCGCAACGGCGATTTCCTTCGTGAGCAGCCAGCGCGCGTTCGCGCGCTCGATCTGGCCGAGGGCGAGGCCGCGCACGATCAGCGTCAACGTCTGCGTGGCAGCGACGCCACCCATGCTGGCGACGATCGGCATCAGTACGGCGAGCGCCACGATCTGCTGGATCGTGGCTTCGAACAGGCCCACGACCCACGCCGCGAGGAACGCCGTGAGGAGGTTGACGCCCAGCCACACGCCACGTCGGCGCGCGCTCGGCACGACCGGGGCGAACATGTCGGCGTCCTCGTCGAGGCCCGCCATGCTCATCACGGAGTGCTCGGCTTCGTCGCGGATCACGTCGACGACGTCGTCGATCGTGATGCGGCCGAGCAGGCGGCCTGCGTCCGCCGAAACCACGGCGGCCGACACGAGGTCGCGGTCCTGGAACAGGCTCGCGACTGCGGTGGCGGGCGTCCCCGGAGGAATGCCGTCGACGCCCGTGTCCATGACTTCGCCGACCGTGCGTTCCGGGTCCTCGGTCAGCAGCCGCGTCAGGTGCAGCACGCCGAGATACCGGTCGTGACGATTCACGACGAAAAGCGCGTCGGTCTTTTCCGGCATCTCGCCGCGCATGCGGAGATAGCGCAACACGGTCTCGAGCGTGACGTCGGGGCGCACGCTGACCGTGTCGGTGTTCATCAGGCCGCCGGCCGTGTCTTCCTCGAAGCCGAGCACGGCATTCAGGCGGTCGCGGTCCTGCGAGTCCATCGACCGCAGCACCTGCTGGTTGACGTTCTCCGGCAGGTCGCGCAGCAGGTCGGCGAGGTCGTCGACCTCGAGGCCCTCGGCGGCCGCAACGAGTTCCTCGGTGTCCATCTCGCGGATCAGGCCCGCGCGGACTTCCTCGTTGAGCTCGACGAGCACATCGCCTTCGAGCTCGGGGTCGACCAGGTCCCAGACGACTTCACGCTGGGTCGGCGGCAGGGATTCGAGCAGCGACGCGACTTCCGCCGGATGCATCGAATTCACCAGGCGGTGCACCTGGCGCATCGTGCCCTCGTCGAGCGCGCGCTTGAGCGCCTCGAGGCGGGTCGGAGTACGGCGCGGTTGCAGCTCGGCGTTCATCGCCGGGATGATAGAGAGAAAAGGGGTTAGGGGTTAGGGGTCAGGGGTTAGTCGGAGGTGCAGTTGCAGCGTCCGGTTTGTCTGCACCTCCGACTAACCCCTAACCCCTTCCCACCCCTTCACTCGTGCCTGCGGCTCGCGAGGTCGCGATGGCGCACGAGCGCGACACCTTCACTGCCGCGGAAATGCGCAGCCAGGCGTTCAGCGACATACACGGAACGGTGCTGGCCGCCGGTGCAGCCGACGGCGACCGTGAGATAGCTGCGATTCGAGCGCACGAGCGAGGGCAGCCAGCGTGCGATGAAATCGCGCACGTCCTCGAAGAACCGGTTCACTTCGGCCTCGTTGTCGAGGAACTTCGCCACCGGTTCGTCGCGCCCTGTCAGTTCGCGCAAGGCGGGATCCCAGTACGGATTCGGCAGCGAGCGTGCGTCGAACACGAAATCCGCGTCGTCCGGCACGCCGTGCCGATACGCGAAAGACTGGAACAGGAGCGACGGCCCGGACTTCGCGCGCTCGACCACGCGCCCGCGGATCAGTTCGCGCAGTTCGTGCACCGACAGCCGCGACGTGTCGATCGTCAGGTCGGCCGCGTTGGCGAGCGGCGCCAGCAGCCGTTCTTCCTGCTCGAGCGCTTCGATGAGGCCCGCGCCGTGGCGGCTGAGCGGATGCCTGCGCCGCGTTTCACTGAAGCGCTTCAGCAGCGTCTCGCTGTCGGCGCGCAGGAACAGTGTCTCGCAGGCGATGCCGCTCTTGCGCAGCGTCTCGACCAGCCGCGGCACTTCCGCAAGGTCTTCCGGTCGATTGCGCGCGTCGACACCGACCGCCGTCTGGCGGTACGAGGATTCGCTGGTGCGGACGGTGTAGGCGATGAACCCCGGCAGGAGGCCTGCCGGGATGTTGTCGACGCAATAAAAGTCGAGGTCTTCCAGCATGTCGAGCGCGACGCTCTTGCCGGAGCCGGACAAGCCGCTGACCACGATCAATCGCATCTGACGCCACCCCTGCGCAGAACGCCTGCCAACCGTGATTGTCGCCGGATTCGGGGCCCGCCGTCAGGGGGAAGCTTCCGTTCCGTGACGGTGTCGCGCCGCCTGCGGGTCGCGGTGCTTTTCCTTGTGGCGGCGGACCTGCTCGTCGAGCTTGTCCGCCAGGAGGTCGATGGCGGCATACATGTCGTCGTGGACGGCGGCGGCATGCACGGTGGCGCCGGACAGGCGGATCGTGGCTTCGGCTGCGTGCCGCAGCTTCTCCACCGTAAGCGTGCACTGCACGTCGATGACGCGGTCGCAGTGCCGCAGGACGCGCGCGATCTTCTTCTCGACATAGCTCCGCAGCGGCGGCGTGATCTCGACGTGGTGTCCGCTCAGGTTGACTTGCATCGTCCCGTCCTCCTGTACATTTACGTGCTGCCTCTCGTCAATTCGATCGTGGCCGCGGGAATCGGTTCCCGCCGGCACGGCGTTCATGCATGGGCGCGGGCAGCCGTGTGCCTGCGCTCGCTCGACGAAGCGAGCCCGAGCGCTTCGCGATACTTCGCGACTGTGCGCCTCGCTACCTTCACGCCTCCGTCCGCCAGTATTGCCGCGAGCTGGGCGTCGCTCAGCGGCTTTTCGGGCATTTCGTCAGCGATGAGCTTGCGGATGCGGGCGCGGATGGCGACGGACGAAACGTCCTCGCCGTCCGCGCCGGAGACGTGGCTCGAGAAGAAATACCGGAACTCGAAGATGCCGCGCGGCGTGTGCATGTACTTGCCCGTCGTCACGCGCGAGATGGTCGATTCGTGCATCGACACGGCCTCGGCGACGTCGCGCAGGATCATGGGGTGCATCGCTTCGTCGCCGCGCTCGAGGAACGCCGCCTGTCGCTGCACGATGGAGCGGGCCACCTTGAGCAGCGTCTCATTGCGGATTTCGAGGCTGCGGATCAGCCAGCGCGCTTCCTGCAGCTGCGCGCGCAGCGAAGCGTAATCGGCCGATCGCGACACGAGGCCCGCATACCCCTGGTTCACCTTCAGCCGCGGCACCGAGCCCGCGTTGAGTTCCACGGCCCAACCCTGGTCGGTGCGCCGCACGAACACGTCGGGGACGACGTACTCGGGTTGCGCGCCCTGGAAAGCGGAGCCTGGCCGCGGATGGCAGCTGCGCACGAGCGACAGTGCAACCTGCAGAGAATCTTCGTTGGCACCGAGCGCGCGGCGCAAGGCGGCGAGGTCCTTGTCGGCGACGGACTGCAGATGATCGCGGGCGATGGCGATCGCGAGATCGCGTCCCGGCGTGTCTGCGTCGAGCTGCGCGAGCTGGAGCACCAGGCATTCGCTCAGCGACCGGGCGCCGACGCCAGCCGGATCGAGCGTCTGCACGAGCGCCAGCACCTGCTCCACGTCTGCCTCCGTGACGGGCAGGTCGGCGCTCAGGTCCTGGGCGATTTCGGCGGTGGTCTGGGTGAGGTAGCCGTCGTCGTTCAATGCGTCGATGATCGCCTCGCCGATCCACACCTGGCGCGGATCGAGCGGGCTGATTTCCAGCTGCCAGACCAGGTGCTGGTGCAGGTCGCGGCCGCGTTCGTCGGTGAACTCGAGGGGGCGGTCATCGTCGGCGGCGCGGGAGCCGTCGCCGGAAGGTGTCGAACTCTCGGCCCAGGGGTCTTCCATCTCGACGATGACATCGTCGGCGCCAGGCTCGTCGGTGTCTGTGGTTTCGCTGCTGTCACCGCCTTCGAATGCTTCGGCTTCGGTCTCGCCGGTGGGTGCCACCTGGTCGAGCGAGGTGAGGTCGATCGTGTCGTCCTCTTCCTGCTCGAGCATGACGTTCGTCTCGAGCGCCTCCAGCACCTGTGCCTGCAGCTCGAGCACGGGCAACTGCAGCAGCTTGATGGCCTGCTGCAGCTGCGGGGTCATCGTAAGCTGCTGACCGAGCTTGAGTTGCAGGGCCGGCTTGAGCATTGACGAAGCGGTGATCGAAGCGAAAACGGGTCTGGCGCGGGTGGGCTCGCGCCCGCCGTGTCAGAGGCGAAAATCCTGGCCCAAGTAGACCTCACGCACCTGAGGATTGGCAAGAATCTCTTCCGCCGAACCGGACGCGATCACACTTCCGGCGCTGACGATATAGGCGCGGGTGCAAATGCCAAGCGTTTCACGCACGTTGTGGTCGGTAATCAGTACGCCGATGTTGCGCGCGCTGAGGTGGCGGATGATGCGCTGGATGTCGATGACGGAGATCGGGTCCACGCCCGCGAACGGTTCGTCGAGCAGGATGAAGCGGGGTTCTGCGGCCAGCGCACGCGCGATCTCGACGCGGCGGCGCTCGCCGCCCGACAGGCTCATGCCGCTGCTCGACCGGATGTGGCCGATGTGCAATTCCTCGAGCAGTGATTCCAGCGCCCCACGGCGCGCCTCTTCGTCGTCGAGGTCGGCTCGCGTCTCGAGGATCGCCAGGATGTTGTCCTCGACGGACAGCTTGCGGAAGACCGACGCTTCCTGCGGCAAGTACCCCACGCCCAGCTGGGCGCGGCGGTACATCGGCAGGCGCGTCAGCTCCTGGTCGTCGAGGTGGATGCGGCCTTCATCGCACGGCACCAGGCCCACGATCATGTAGAAGGCGGTGGTCTTGCCGGCGCCATTCGGGCCGAGCAGTCCGACGACCTCGCCGGAGGAAACCTCGAGCGACAGGTCCTTGACCACCTGCCGCGAACGATAGCTCTTGCCGAGTGCCTCGGCGCGCAACCGGCTCGTCGTCATGCGCCGCCGCCCTTGTCGGGCTTCGTGCCGTTGCCCGGCGCTGCATCCTTGTCGGGCGTCGTGACCGGGGCCTTCTTCGGGGGATTGATGGTGATCTGCACGCCGCCCGGGTCTTTCTCGTTCGGGTTGGCCTGCACTCGCTCGCGGCCGATGTCGTAGATCAGAGTGTTGCCGCGGATCTCGTTGTTGCCGTCGGTGAGCCAGGCATCTCCCGTCAGGCGCACGGTGGCCGCCTGGACGTCGTAATCGATCGAACCGGCGCGGCCGCGCGCGACCTGGTTCTTTTCCTTGAGCCGCTGCTCGAACTGCGCCGGCGTCCCCTTGATCGACGCGCTGGCGATCGCGTTGTTCTTGAACATCACGCGCGCCTCGCTCGATTGCAGCTTGCCGCCCGGCACCGTGATCTTCACGTCGCCCTGCAGCCGCCACTCGGAGTTGTTGAACTCGAGCCCGGTCGCGCTCGCCTGCTGCGCGGTGACTTCGAGGCCGCCCTGCGTGATCTTCACGCGCTTGAACAGCAGCGTGTTGTTCTTGTAGTCGAAGTCCGACGAGGCGGCCTCGAGGTTGATCGGCAGTTCGGAGTTGCCCGCCGGCAGACCGGTCTGCGCCTGTGCGCATGCAACCGCGCCCAGCAGCGCCACGGCGACCAGGAGCACGCTGCCGGCTTTGCGGCGTCTAAGGTCTGGGCGGGGGTTTGAACTGGCCATTGACGTTTGATTCTAGCCGCAGCGTGCCCTGGTTCAAACCGACGCGCATGCCGCGTCCGCGCAATTGATGGGGTCCGAACTCGACGGTTACGGGCGCGGCAGTCTGCACCACGTTCGTGCGCGTGTCATACGCCAGCTCGTCGGTAAGGATGATCGCATTGCCTGCGCTGCGCTCTGCCGCACCGACGATGCGCACATTACCCTGCAGCTGCAGCGATCCGCGGTCGCTCGGCATGCGTCCTCGATCCGCGGTCACGTGCCACTCGCCCTGCTTCTGCGTGGTGTAGTCGAGTTCGATCTGCGCGAGGTTCACGCTCTGGTCGGCGAGTTGCTGTTCGATCGACCTGGCGCGCACCACGACCCGCGGCCGGCCATCCGGGCCGAGTTCGGTGAGCGTGGCGTCGTTCAGGTAATAGCCGCGTTCGGCCGCAGCCGCCTCGGCTTCGGTCAACTCGTCCGGGCTGCCGGCCAGCAGGTTGAGCAACGTGGCGCCGCCGGCCACCACCGCCACCATCGTCACGACGCGCTGGATCAGGTGCCGTGTGCGGTCAGCAGCAGATCGCATACTTCTCTCACGGCGCCGTGGCCGCCGGCCGCAGGCGTGGTCCAGTGGGCTGCGGCACGCGCAGTCGGATGTGCATCCGCCACGGCGACCGCCAGGGTTGCGCGCTCCAGCATCGGCACGTCGGGCGTGTCGTCGCCAACGCAGGCCAGCGCCTCGGGAGTGACCTGCAATTCACGCAGGAGTTCGTCGAGCGCAGCACGCTTGTCGGCAATGCCCTGGCGCACATGGCGAATGCCCAGCTCGGCCGCGCGGCGCGTGACGGCCGGCGAATCGCGGCCGGAAATGATGGCCACGGCGATGCCGGCGCGCTGCACCGCGACGATGCCGGAGCCATCGCGCACGTGAAAGACCTTGGTCTCTTCGCCGTTCGCGGTGATGTGCAGGCGGCCGTCGGTCATCACGCCGTCGACATCGAGCACCAGCAACCGGACCCGGCGGGCACGTTCGAGCAGGGCCGGATCGTGCTGCGTCACATCACACCCGCGCGCAGCAGGTCGTGGACGTTGAGGGCACCGACCAGGCGGCGATCGTCGTCCGACTGCACGACCGGCAACGACGTGATGCGGTGCGTTTCCATCAGGTGCACGGCCTCGGCTGCCAGCATGCGTGGCTCAGCGACCTTGCACTTCGTCGTCATGACTTCCGCCATGCGCGTGGCGTGGATGTCGACCTGCTTGTCGAGCGTGCGGCGCAGGTCGCCGTCCGTGAAGATTCCGAGCACGCGGTCGTCGGCGTCCACCACGGTGGTCATGCCGAGCCCCTTGCGGCTCATCTCGAGCAGGCCCGCGCTCAGCGGCGTATCCGGGCCGACGCGCGGCAGCTCGTCGCCTTTGCGCATGACGTCTTCGACGTGCAGCAGCAGTCGCCGGCCGAGGCTGCCGCCCGGATGCGAGCGCGCGAAGTCTTCTTCGGTGAAGCCGCGGGCCTCGAGCACTGCGATTGCGAGCGCATCGCCCATGGCGAGCGTGGCCGTGGTGCTCGCCGTCGGCGCGAGGTTCAGCGGGCAGGCCTCTGCGGGCACGCTGACGTCGAGCGTGACGGTGGCGTAGCGGGACAGCGTCGAGTTGCCGTTCCCCGTCAGGGCGATCAGCGGCACGTCGAGCCGCTTGAGCACCGGCAGGATGGTCAGCAGTTCGTCAGTTTCGCCGGAGTTCGAGAGCGCGAGCACGACGTCGGCTGCCGTGATCATGCCGATGTCGCCGTGGATCGCTTCGCCGGGATGCAGGAAGAACGACGGGCTGCCGGTGCTTGCCAGCGTCGCCGCGATCTTGCTGCCGATGTGGCCGGACTTGCCCATACCGGTCACGACGACCTTGCCCGTGCAGGCCATGACCAGGTCACAGGCGCGGGCGAACGATTCGTCGAGGCGGTGCTCGAGGGCGGCGACGGCGGCCGCCTCGGTGGCGAGGACACGGCGGCCGCGGGCGATCATCAGGCACGAGTCGGTCATGGCACGGGCAGGGCGATCCAGGGAGGCTGACAGTCTACAGCCTACAGCCGGCACGCCTTCTCCTTTAGACTTATGGGCTGTTTCCGACCCGGCGAACCCACCATGACGGCCGACGAAGTCACCCAACTGATCCTCGCCGGCATTCCCGGTGCCCAGGTCCGCGTGCTGACCGACGACGATACCCATTACGAGGCCATCGTCATCGCGACCCAGTTCGAGGGCAAGCGACCCATCCAGCGCCACCAGCTGGTCTATGCGGGGCTGGGTGACAAGATGGGACGTGAGGTCCATGCCCTGTCGATCCAGGCCTACACCCCTGCCGAGTGGCAGGCCGAGCGGGGCGGCGCCGCGCCGCGCTGACCAGGAGCCGATCCGTGGACAAACTGCAGATCCGGGGCGGCGTGCCGCTCGACGGCGAAGTACGCATCTCGGGCGCCAAGAATGCCGCATTGCCGATCCTGGCGGCCGCGCTGCTGGCGGACGAGCCCGTCACGATCGGGAACGTGCCGCACCTGAAGGACGTCACGACCATGATCGAACTGCTCGGCCGGATGGGCGCGAGCGTGACGGTCGACGAGCGGATGCGGGTCGAGGTCGATCCCACTACCACCAACGAGACATCGGCGCCCTACGAGCTGGTCAAGACCATGCGCGCCGCGATCCTGGTGCTTGGTCCGCTGGTGGCCAAGTACGGTCGGGCCGACGTCTCGCTGCCCGGCGGCTGCGCCATCGGTGCCCGTCCGGTCAACATCCATGTGGCCGGCCTGCAAGCCATGGGCGCCGAAGTCCACATCGAGAACGGTTACATCCGGGCCCGCGCCGGTCGCCTGCAGGGGGCGCGCATCGTCATGGACACGGTGACCGTCACGGGGACCGAGAACCTGATGATGGCCGCGTGCCTCGCCGAGGGGCAGACCATCCTCGAGAACGCCGCGCGCGAACCCGAGATCGTCGACCTGGCCCTGTTCCTGATCGCGATGGGCGCGAAAATCACCGGGCACGGCACCGACACGATCGTCGTCGAAGGCGTCGAACGCATGCACGGCACCCACTACGAAGTCCTGCCGGACCGGATCGAGGCGGGCACCTACCTGGTGGCCGGCGCGATCACCGGCGGACGGGTCCGGGCGCGCAATGCCCGCGCCGAGCATCTGGACGCAGTCCTGGGCAAGCTCACCGAAGCCGGCGCGGAAGTGATCCGTGGCGAAGGTTTCGTCGAGGTGAACATGCATGGCCGGCGGCCGCGCGCGGTCGATATCCGGACCGCGCCGCATCCGGGGTTCCCGACCGACATGCAGGCCCAGTTCGCCGCCCTGGACACCGTCGCGGACGGGGTCGGTACCATCGTGGAAACGATTTTCGAGAACCGGTTCATGCACCTGCTGGAAATGCGGCGCATGGGCGCGGAAATCCGGCTCGAAGGCAATACGGCGATCATCAAGGGCGTGCCCCGGCTGACCGCTGCGCCCGTCATGGCCACCGACCTGCGTGCCTCGGCTAGCCTCGTCATTGCGGGGCTCGTGGCGGAGGGCACGACAGACGTCGAGCGCATTTACCACATCGACCGTGGGTACGAATGCATCGAGGAAAAGCTGGCGGGCCTGGGCGCACAGATTCGGCGCATGAACGACAAAACAAGGGGCTAGGGGATAGGGGTTAGGGAGGGTTAGTCGGCAGGGGAGCAAGAGCGCCGCGTAGCGGCTTCCGACTAACCCCTATCCCCTAACCCCTAACCCCTTTCCCCTTTTGGCTATAATGCGCTGCTGCCCCGGGACAACTTGGGGCTAAGCAGTGGCCGGACGCTGAGGAGAGAGCTGGATGACCGAAGAAGTCGATACGGGCAGGCGCCATTTCCTGACCGTCGCAACAGTAGCGACTGGCGCCGTGGGCGCCGCGTTCGTCGCGGTACCGTTCCTGGCGTCCTGGAAACCCAGTGCCCGCGCGAAAGCCATGGGCGCGCCCGTGGAAGTGGACATCAGCAAGCTCGAGCCGGGCGCGATGCTCAAGATCGAATGGCGCGGCAAGGCGGTCTACGTCGTTCACCGCACGCCGCAGATGCTGGCCCAGCTCGACAGCGTCGTCGCGGAGTTGAGCGATCCCGAGTCGGCCAAGTCGGACCAGCCGGCGTTCGCGAAGAACGCAGCCCGTGCCCTCAAGCCCGAATACCTGGTGCTGGTGGGCGTGTGCACGCACCTCGGTTGCGCGCCGCTCGACAAGTTCACTCCGGGTGACGTGACCGTTTCCGCGGACTGGCAGGGCGGCTTCTTCTGCCCCTGCCACGGCTCCAAGTTCGACATCTCGGGACGCGTGTACAAGAACGTGCCGGCACCCACCAACCTGCCCGTGCCGCCGTACCAGTTCGTGACCGATACCCGCATCCTGATCGGCGCCGAGAAGGGGAACGCGTGATGAGCAGCGCAGACAAAGTCGCAGCCAAGCCGGGCAGCGGGCGCCTCGCGTCGCTCACTGCGTGGATCGACGACCGCTTCCCGCTGACGGCCCTGTGGAAATCGCAGGTGTCCGAGTACTACGCGCCGAAGAACATGAACTTCTGGTACTTCTTCGGTTCGCTCGCGCTGGTCGTGCTCGTCATCCAGATCCTCTCGGGCCTGTTCCTGACGATGAACTACAAGCCGTCGTCGGCCGAGGCGTTCGGTTCCGTCGAGTACATCATGCGCGACGTGGAGTGGGGGTGGCTGATCCGCTACATCCACTCGACCGGCGCCTCTGCGTTCTTCATCGTCGTCTACCTCCACATGTTCCGCGCGCTGCTGTACGGGTCGTACCAGAAGCCGCGCGAGCTGCTGTGGATCTTCGGCATGCTGATCTACTTCGCGCTGATGGCCGAAGGCTTCTTCGGCTACCTCCTCCCGTGGGGCAACATGTCCTACTGGGGCGCGCAGGTGATCGTGTCGCTGTTCGGCGCCATCCCGGTGGTCGGTGATTCGCTCACGGAATGGATCCGTGGCGACTTCTACATCTCCGACGTCACGCTGAACCGGTTCTTCGCGCTGCACGTCGTCGCCATTCCGTTCGCGCTCGTCTTCCTCGTGATCGCGCACCTGATGGCGCTGCACGAAGTGGGCTCGAACAACCCGGACGGCGTCGAGATCAAGAAGGTCAAGGGACCGGACGGCATCCCGCTCGACGGCATCGCCTTCCATCCCTACTACACGGTCAAGGACATGGTCGGGCTCGGGGTCTTCCTGATCCTGTTCGCGCTGGTCGTCTTCTTCGCGCCGACGATGGGCGGGTACTTCCTCGAGTACGCCAACTTCGAACCGGCGAACGCGCTGCAAACGCCGCCGCACATCGCGCCGGTGTGGTACTTCACGCCGTTCTACGCGATCCTGCGCGCCGTCCCGAGCAAGCCGCTCGGCGCCGCGCTGATGGGCATCGCCGTCGTGCTGTTCGTCTTCCTGCCCTGGCTCGACCGCGGCAAGGTGAAGTCGATCCGTTACCGCGGGCCGCTCTTCAAGTTCTTCCTGTACTCGTTCGCGATCAGCTTCGTCGCGCTGGGTTACCTCGGCCTGCAGGCGCCGACACCCGCCTACACGATGGCGGCGCGCTTCTTCACGGTCATCTACTTCGCGTTCTTCCTGCTGATGCCGTGGTACTCGAGCATCGACAAGACCAAGCCCGTGCCGACGAGGGTCACCTACCATGCGCATTGATCGCCACAAGAAGAAGATCCTCGCGTTCATCGCGGCGCTGGCCTCGCTGCCAGCCGTCAGCCTGGCGGCGGGTGGCGCAACTCACGTCGAGAAGGCGAACAACGACATCCACAACCAGGCATCGTTGCAGCGGGGCGCGAAGAACTTCGTCAACTACTGCATGGGTTGTCACACGGCCAAGTACGTGCGCTACAACCGCATGGCCGCCGACATCGGCCTCACCGAACAGCAGATGACGGAGAACCTGCTGTTCTCGGGTGATTCGCCGCATTCGACGATGACCAACGGCCTGCACGCCGACGATGGCAAGCAGTGGTTCGGCGTGGCGCCGCCCGACCTGTCGCTGATCGCGCGCAGCAAGGGCTCGGACTACGTCTACACGTTCATGAAGTCGTTCTACGCGGACCCGACCAGGGGCACCGGCGTGAACAACCTGTCGCTGCCTGGCACGGCGATGCCGCACGTGCTGTGGGAGTTGCAGGGCACGCAGGAGGCCGTCTGGGAAGGGCACACGGACGCGCAGGGCAACGTGCAGAAGCATTTCAAGGAATTCACGCTCGCCAGTCCCGGCAAGTTGAATCCCGAGGAATATGACGCGTTCGTCCGTGATACCGTCAACTTCCTCGAGTACATCGGTGAGCCGGTACAGGCCAGGCGCCAGGCGCTCGGCTACTGGGTCATCGCGTTCCTGGTGTTCTTTACGCTGCTCGCATACGCGCTCAAGAAGGAATACTGGAAGGACGTGAAGTAAGCCGGCTTAGGCCGGCGCGGTCCTCATCGTCTCCACCGTGGCGCCTTATCCAGGCGTCACGCGGAGCGGTCGGGGAACTGCAGCCATCGCCGAGCGCGCAGCCTGCCGCGGTGGTTCGTGCTGCTGGATTAGGAGACTCCTCAGCATGATGACGCTCTATTCACGCGCCGTGGACGCGCGCTGTCACCGCGTGCGACTCGTGCTCGCAGAAAAGGCACTCGCGACACGCATCGTCGAAACCGACCTCGTGCGTCCGCCCGAGGACCTCATCGACCTCAACCCGTACCAGACCGTGCCGACGCTGGTTGACCGCGAAGTCGTGGTCTACGAGCCCAGCATCATCTGCGAGTACATCGACGAGCGCTTTCCGCACCCTTCGATGGCGTCGACGGATCCGGGCGCGCGTGCGCATGCAAGGCTCGCGCTGCGCCGCATCGAACAGGAGTGGTACGCGGTTGCAGACGCGCTCGAGCCCGGTTCGGGCGCCGACCGTCGCGACAAGGAGCGTGCGCGCAAGATGCTGACGGAAAGCATCCTGGCGTCGGAGCCGCTGTTCCGCATGCGACCGTGGTTCCTGTCGGACCAGTTTTCGCAGCTCGACGCCGCGGTTGCGCCGATCCTGTGGCGCCTGTCGCGGTGGGATGTCGATGCGGCGGCGATCACGGCGGCGGCTCCGTCAGTCGATAAGTACGCGACGAAGGTCTTTGCCCGTCCCTCTTTCCAGCGCAGCCTCAGCGACGCTGAGCGGGACATGCGCAATCCGCCGACATCCTCGCGTCGCTAGGCCCAGGCGGCACTTGATCCGGCCCCGCTGTTTCGCGACCCCCGGCATACTGGTAGCGTCGTGACGACCAGCAGCACACCCCCGGTTCCTCCTGTGTCCGGGCCGCCCATGAAGGCGCGCCGGCCGTACCTGCTGCGCGCGATCCACGAGTGGATCTCCGACAGCCTCTGCACGCCCCATCTCGTCGTCGACGCGAACGCCACCGGCGTCGAAGTGCCGCGGCAGTACGTAAAGGACGGCAAGATCGTGCTGAACGTGAGCTGGAGCGCGACGGCGAACCTGCGCCTGGGCAACGACGAAGTCAGCTTCAGCGGACGTTTCGGCGGCGCCAGCATGTCGGTCCGGGTGCCGATCAATGCGGTGCTTGCGATCTATGCGCGCGAAACGGGGCAGGGCATGATCTTCGCGGACGACGACGCGGACCCGCCGTCGCCGCCGCCGCCGGGCGACACCGCGGGTGCACCGGGCTCCCCGGGCGACGATCCGGGCCCCAAGCCGAGTTCACCGACGGACAGCCGGCGGGCGCGGTTCAAGGTCGTCAAATAGCCGCGTTTGTCGGGCGCGGCAATACTTGCCATGTCGTCTATTGGAATCATTCCGCGGGGGCCTCGCTCGCGTCACCGTCGGTACGCCGACGGGAAGGGAAAAGGTTTGCGGGGACGCATGAACCCGTCCCTGGGGCTCCGCCGCGACGTCCATGTCGCGGACGGCCCCGCAAACCTTTTCCCTTCCCGTCGTCGCCGCCGGCTCCGCGAGCATTGCTTGCGCGACCGCTAGCAGAGCATGAACGCGCTGCGAATCCACGTGACGACCGGGGCGCCACCCGGCTCCGCCGCCGGATCGATCGCCACGACATCGAAGCGCGCCCGCAGTGGCCGCAGTTCGCGCCGGGTCAGCAGCAGGTGGCGAGCTGCCAGTGAGCACCGGCGCTGCTTGTCGAGACCGATGGTTGCTGCGGCCTGGCCGTAGTCGCTGCGCGAGCGCGACCGCACTTCAATGAGCACCAGCACCCGCGCCGTGGGATCGAGCATGACGAGATCGATCTCGCCTGCCCGGCACCGATAATTGCGCGTGAGGAGCACGAGGCCCGCCGTCTCGAGATAGCGGAGCGCGTGCGATTCGGCGGCGCGGCCGATGTCCGTCGTCGTGATCGACGACTTGTCGGGTGATCGAGGCATCGGGCGAACCTGGCTGCGCCGTCACGCTGACGGCCGGTCGCCCGTTGTCGCCTACTGCGGCGGCGGAGTGCCCTGCGAATTTGCTGCCGGTGTGTCACGAAAGACGGCAGCCGTCGAGCCCGCGGCCTGCGGCTTGCCCGATTCGATGCGTGCGAACTGCAGGCTGCGCTGCACGTGGCCGTCCGCCCGATTGAGTTCGAGCATGCCGGTCAAGCCATCGACGCCCGCCGCGACACCGCCCGAACTTCCAAGCTGCTGTGCGAGGCGGAACGCGTCGTAACCGAAGGCGAAGAGCCGCAGACGACCACGCGATCGCCCGGCCCAGTCCGCCTGCAGCGCGTCCCACAGTTCGGGCGCGCCCTGGCCGCCATACAGCAGCCAGGGCATTTCCGGGAACACCATGCCGTCCATGTCGGCGGCCGCGCGTACGCTGGGATCCCAGGCGTCCGACGTCGAGTAAAGCGGCAGGTCATACGTCATCTGGAAACGCAGTTGCGGCCGGATCGCCCGCGCGGCCTGCGGCGTCGCCGCGACGAAGGCGAATTGTGGTCCGGAGGCTTGTTCGGCGACCGCATTGCGCGGGGGCAAGGGCTGGCCGGGATTGGAGCTGCGATCGCCCGCGCCGCCGTAACGACCGAGTGCTGCCCGCAACGGTCCCGCGAAATCCTTCGCGCCCGCCGGGTAGTACTGCGACGACGTCAGCGTGACGGTGCCGGCCGCCTGCAGCTCCTGCACGAAGGCGTCGTGCACGCGCTGCCCCCAGGCGTTATCGGGGAACAGTGCGACGCCGCGCAACCAGCCATCGTCCGCGATCCGTCGCGCGACGGCGCGTGCTTCCTGCTCCGGATCGAGCGCGAACTGGTAGAGAAAAGCGGGCGCGGCCATTCCTGGTGGCATCGCGGCGGAATTCAGCGCAAGTGTCGGGACCGACAACCCTGCCGGCTGCGAGGCAACCACGGCCGCGATTTCGTCCTTGGCCAGCGGTCCGACGACCATCCTGGCACCGTCGGCGATCGCGCGCTGATACGCCGCGGCGGCGCCGAGCGCGGCCGTGTCGTACAGCTCGACGAGCGGTCGAGTGTCGGCGGACGACGAAGCGAACCAGGCCGCTGCAAAGCCATCGCGGACCGCAACGCCAACCGACTGCTGCTTTCCCGAAAGTGGCAACAGCAAGGCGATGGTCGTCGCTGGCCCAGCGCCGATCGTCACGAAGCCTGGTTGTGCAGGGACCACATTGGGCAGAAATGACGTGCCGGGGTGCCCCGGATGCTGTGCCATCCACGCTGTCGCGGTCGCTGTGTTCCCGGCGTCGTTGCCGCCTGCCGTCACGATGGCCGGCAGTTCGAGCCAGCCGCGCTCGCGCTCGGACACTCCTGCCGTCGTGACGGCGCCCGGCGGCCGTTGCAGCAACTGGTCGAACAGCAGGCGGTCGTTCGCGGCCCGCGCCGCAGGCGAGGCGAGCAGCGCCCCACGCTCTTCGAAGGTGCGGACGCCACGGAGGGCATCGCCCGTCGCGATTTCGGCACGCCCGCGCAGAGCGAGCAGGTCGGGAGTGGACTCGGCCGACCAGGGTTGCGGCGCCGTCCGTAACAAGCCGAGTGCGCGGGCCGCATCGCCACGTTCGAGCGCGATTCGCGCTTCGACCTCGGCCAGCAAAGCGCGCTCGTCGTCCGCCTTGACGCGACCTCGAGCCCGGTCGAGCAGGCGCTGAGCGTCATCGACCGCGCCGCCGATGACGTACTCACGCGCGGCCAGCAGCGCGGTCGTGGCGTCCCAGTTCATGAAGCCGCGCCGTGCGAGCTGCTCATAACGGGCGGCGGCTGCGAGGTGCTGTCCGTCGCGCGCGAGTGCTTCCGCCTGTGCCAGGGTCGGCGCGGTGTGCTGCGCATGCGCGACCGGCGCTGCGAGCACGCACAGGATCAGCGACGAAGCGATCCAGCCGGCCCAGCGGCTCGTGCGTCGAGCTTGCCCGCTTTGAGGCGATACGTGCAGCATGCGAGATCCCTGGGAGGCGCGCGTGACCGACATTGCGACGGATTCTACGGGGCGGAAGCCGGCCGGCGCACTGTTCGTCGTGGCGACCCCCATCGGCAACCTGCAGGACCTGAGTCCTCGGGCCGCTGCCTGTCTGCGCGACGCCGACCTGCTGCTGGCCGAGGACACCCGGCACACGCGCACGCTGCTCGAAGGCTGCGGTATCGCGCGTCCTGCCAGCTCGATCGAATCGCTGCACGAGCACAACGAACGCGAGCGCGTCCCGGCACTGGTGGCCCGCCTGCAGGCCGGCGCGCGCATCGCGCTGGTCACCGACGCGGGCACGCCGCTCATGAGCGATCCTGGCTCGCTGCTGGTCGCGGCAGCCGCTCGCGCGGGCGTCGAAGTCGTATCACTGCCCGGTCCATGCGCGGCGATCGCCGCGCTGTCGATCGCCGGCCTCGCGACCGATCGTTTCGTGTTCGAAGGGTTCCTGCCCGCGAAGTCCACGGCGCGTCGCGCGACTCTCCAGGCGCTTGCGCAGGAAACGCGCACGCTCGTGTTTTACGAAGGGCCGCACCGCCTCGAGGCCACGCTGCAGGACCTGGCGGCCGTGTTCGGCGCGGAGCGCGAAGCTGCCGTGGCTCGTGAAATCACGAAGCGCTTCGAACACGTCTACCGCGGCACGCTCGCTGCGCTGGCGGACCAGTGCGCGACCGACGCCAACATGACGCGAGGCGAGATCGTGCTCGTCGTGGCGGGCGCGCCCAGGCAAGACGACGAAGACGCGGACGCGCTCGCGGCGGAAGGCACGCTTAAAGTGCTGCTGCAGGAATTGCCGGTGTCGCAGGCCGCGCGCATCGCGGCCCAGCTCACGGGACGCGGCCGCAACGAGCTTTACGAGCGCGCGCTCGCGCTGGCGCCGCCGAAGCCCGGGGAATAACGCGCCAGCAGCGTATACTGGCCATGGGAGTCGGCCAGGCAACCGCTGCGTTTAACGACGTGGAGGAAAGTCCGGGCTCCATAGGGCAAGGTGCCAGGTAATGCCTGGGGGGCGCGAGCCCACGGACAGTGCAACAGAAAGCAAACCGCCTATGTCGCGGCACGTGCAAACGGGTCGTGGCAGGTAAGGGTGAAAGGGTGCGGTAAGAGCGCACCGCGCCGGTGGCAACATTCGGCGGCACGGCAAACCCCACCTGGAGCAAGACCAAATAGGGAAGCGCGCGGACCTTCGGGTCCGTTCCTGCTGCCCGCAGGGGCTTCCGGGTAGGTCGCTCGAGGCGCACGGCGACGTGCGTCCCAGATGGATGGTTGTCCTCGACAGAACCCGGCTTATCGGCCGACTCCCACCTCTTTTCCGCCAGGTCGGCCCACCACGGGCCTGACAACCCACTTCGTCCCACCGACCCGTTCACCCGGCGGGTCTCGTGCGACTGCCTTTTGGCAGGTTTCTCCCACAAAAACGTGTATCGCCCGTGGCATGGCAGCCGCGCAGGCGCCTCCCGTACGCGCCTCCGCCAGTCCTCAAGATGCGATTTCCCACGCCAGTTCAATCGTAACGCGTAGTTCAGAAAAGTTCGCTAAGTACATGATTGTTTTGGCAAACCAAAACCAGGTCCAGACCCTCTGGATCGCTTCCAAGCTAAGTCACTGTCAGGGCTGGGAAAATTTTGGTGCGAACCGTTGACGCTGGCTGCGCCCCGCCCCTATAGTGGCGGCGAGTGGGAAAAAGTGGGATGAAATGGGCTGCCGGCCCGGAAGACGCCTGAAATGTTTCGCGGAGCCAACAAAGTCACCCTCGACGCCAAAGGCCGCGTGGCCATGCCCGCGCGGTACCGGGACACGCTCGTCGAGCGCAGCGAGGGGCGGCTGGTGGCGACCGTGGATCGATCCGACAAGTGCCTGCTGATCTATCCCCTTCCGGACTGGGAGGAGATCGAGCGCAAGTTGATGCGCCTGCCGACCCTGAATCCTCAGGCGCGGCGGTTGCAGCGGCTCATGGTGGGGCATGCCACGGACCTCGAGCTGGACTCGCACGGTCGTGTGCTCGTCCCGCCGAAGTTGCGCGAGTACGCGGGCCTCTCCCGCCAGGCGATGCTGATCGGGCAGGGCAGCCGTTTCGAGCTGTGGGACGAGCAGCACTGGAACGAGCGTCGCGACGAGTGGCTGCAAGCGGGTGACGAGCCGGGCCAGCTGCCCGCCGAACTCGAACAGCTGTCGCTGTAGGCGCGCGAGGTGATTGCGCACACGCCGGTGCTTCTCGACGAGGTGCTGGCCGGACTCTCCGTCAAGGCTGACGGGCGTTATTGCGACGCGACGTTCGGCCGCGGCGGGCACACCGCGGCAATCCTCGCGCAGCTCGGTCCTGCTGGCCGCGTCTGCGCCATCGATCGTGACCCGGATGCGATTGCGGCCGGTCGCGAGCGGTTCGCGGCGGACTCGCGTCTCACTCTGGTTCGGGGGTCGTTCGGCCGGCTGGAAGAGCGGGTTCGGGCGGCAGGTTGGGAAGGGGAGTTGCAAGGCGTGCTGCTGGACCTCGGGGTCTCGTCGCCACAACTCGATGAGGCCGGGCGAGGCTTCAGTTTCATGCAGGACGGTCCGCTCGACATGCGCATGGACAACGAGTCCGGATTGAGTGCCGCGCAATGGCTGGCGCGCGCAGGCGAGCGGGAGATTGCGGACGTGCTCTTCAAGCTCGGTGAAGAAAAATTCTCGCGTCGCATCGCACGCGCCATCGTGGCCGCGCGCGCCGAAACGCCGATCGTAACCACGCGGCAGCTGGCCGTGATCGTGGCCGGCGCAGTGCCGACGCGCGAACCGGGCAAGCATCCGGCGACGCGCACCTTCCAGGCGATCCGCATCCACGTGAACCGCGAACTCGAGGAAGCTGAAGCCGCGCTGCCGCAGGCCGTCAACCTGCTCGCGCCGGGCGGCCGCCTGTGCGTGATCAGTTTCCACTCGCTCGAGGACAGGCTGGTCAAGCGCTTCATGCGCCGCGAGGCGCAAGGCGACCCGATCTACGCCGAGCTGCCCGACGTGCCGCCGCACGCGCGGCCCCGCCTGAAGCTCGTCGGCGGCGCCGTCATGCCCAGTGACGAGGAAGTCGCACGCAATCCGCGCGCCCGCAGCGCCGTGCTGCGCGTGGCCGAGAGGGTCGCCGCATGAGCCAGGTGCAGCTGCGGCTGGTGATCGCGGTGTTGTGGGTGGCGGTGCTCGCCTCCGCGCTGGGCGTCGTCTACGGCAAGCAGGCGGCGCGCAATCGATTCAACGAATTGCAGAAGCTCACGACCCAGCGTGACGACCTCGACATCGAGTGGGGCCAGCTGCAGCTGGAGCAGAGCACGTGGGCCACGCATGGCCGCGTCGAGCGGGTCGCGCACGATGACCTCGGCATGGTGACGCCGCAGGCGTCCGAACTTCGCATCGTGCAACCATGAGGCACGGCTCCTCGCTGCGCGACCACCATGCCCGCGACGCGGCCCCGGCCGAGGTCGGCGGCTGGCGGCTGTGGCTCGTCGGCGCGCTGCTGACGCTGTGCGGCATTTCACTGCTGGCGCGCGCGATCTACCTGCAGGTCATCGACCAGGACTTCCTGGCGAAGCAGGGCGACGCCCGCATCCTGCGCGACGTGAAACTGTCGGCGAACCGCGGCATGGTCCTCGACCGCAATGGCGAGCCGCTCGCGGTCAGCACGCCGGTCGATACGGTCTGGGCCGATCCGCGCAAGCTCGCGCAGCACCCGCAGGATTTCGCCAGGCTCGCCAAGGCGCTCGACCGCGACAAGAACTGGCTCGCCCGGCGCGTCACCAGCAACCTCGATCGGGAATTCGTCTACCTGGTGCGCCACATGCGCCCGGCCGACGCCGACAAGGTGAAGGCGCTCGGCATCCCGGGCGTCGACACGCTGCGCGAATACCGTCGCTACTACCCGGCGGGCGAAGTGACGGGGCACCTGCTCGGCTTCACCAACGTCGACGACGTGGGCCAGGAGGGCCTCGAGCTCGCGTTCGACCAGTGGCTCGGCGGCGAACCGGGCATCAAGCGCGTGATGCGCGACCGCGAAGGCCGCACGATCGAGGACATCGAGCGCATCAAGGCGCCGCGTCCCGGCCAGGACCTGCGCACGAGCATCGACCTGCGCGTGCAGTACCTCGCCTATCGCGCGCTGAAGCAGGCCGTGCAGGAAAATTCGGCGCACGGCGGCTCGGTCGTCGTGCTCGACATCCAGACCGGCGAAGTGCTGGCCATGGTGAACCAGCCGGCGTTCAACCCGAACGACCGCGAGCAATACCTGCCGTCGCGCTACCGCAATCGCGCCACCAATGACTTCTTCGAGCCGGGCTCGAGCATCAAGCCGTTCATCGTCGCCGCCGGCATGAAGACCGGGCGCTTCCACTCGGACACGCTGATCGAGACCGGGCCGGGAACGCTGCGCGTCGGCATCAAGACGGTCAAGGACAAGCACAACCTCGGCACGATCGACGTGCGCACGGTGCTCGAGAAGTCGAGCAACGTCGGGGTAGTGAAGATCGCGCTGACGCTGAAGCCGCAGGAAATGTGGTCGACGCTGCGCGACCTCGGGTTCGGGTCGGTCACCGGCTCGGGCTTCCCCGGCGAGTCGGCCGGCATCCTCACCGGGTACGAGCACTGGCGGTCGATCGGCCAGGCCACGATGGCCTATGGCTACGGCCTGACGGTCACGCCGTTGCAGCTCGCGCAGGCCTATGCCGTGCTCGGCGCCGGCGGCATGCGCCGTCCGGTGAGTCTCCGACGGGTGGATGTGCCGCCGGAAGGCGAGCGAATCATGGACGAGGCGAACGCCCGCGAACTCGTGCAGATGATGGAGAGCGTCGTGAGCGAGGCCGGCACGGCCCGTCGCGCCGCCGTCATGGGTTATCGCGTGTCGGGCAAGACCGGCACCTCGTGGAAGGCGGCCGACGGCGGCTACAACTCGACCAAGTACATGGCCGTGTTCGGCGGCGTCGTGCCGTCGAGCAATCCGCGCCTCGCTGCGATCGTGGTCGTCGACGAGCCGAGCGCCGGCAAGTTCTACGGCGGCGACGTCGCAGCGCCCGTTTTCTCCGAAGTGATGTCCGGCGCGCTCCGCCTGCTCGCCATTCCTCCCGACGACTTGCAGCGCGTGCCCGCCACGACGCTCGTGCAAGCGCAGGATCCGTGGTGAGCACGCGATGAACGCACTCGGCAAGACCCGCCAGAGTTCGGGATACAGCATGACGCTCGGCCGCCTGCTCGAGGGCCTCGACGTGGCCGCGCCGCATGGCCTGCAGGTGACGGATCTCGTGCAGGACAGCCGCGCCGCGACGCCGGGCTGCGTGTTCCTGGCGTGCCCGGGACGCACGACGCACGGCCTCGTGCATGCAGCGGCTGCCGTCGAGCGCGGCGCAGTTGCGGTGCTGTGGGAGCCGGGTGCCGACCTCGAGCCGCCGGTGCTGCCCGAACGCATTGCTGCAATCGCCATCCCGCATCTCAGCCGGCATGTCGGCGAACTCGCGGATCGCTTCTTCCGCAGTCCGTCGGCCGACCTGCGGGTGGCCGGGATAACGGGCACGAACGGCAAGACCACCTCCGCCTTCCTGCTCGCGCAGGCGTCGGACTTCCTGGGCCGTCGCGGCTGGTACGTCGGCACGCTGGGCCACGGTCATCCGGGCAACGTGAAAGAGGCGGGGCTTACCACGCCCGACGCAGTCACGGTGCAGCGCCGTCTCGCCGAAGCACGGGACGAAGGCGCCTCGACGCTGGGCCTCGAAGTGTCGTCGCACGCGCTCGACCAGGAGCGCGTCGCGGGCGTGCATTTCGACACTGCCGTATTCACCAACCTGACGCGCGACCACCTCGATTACCACGGCACGCTCGAGGCCTACGGTGCCGCCAAGGTCCGGCTGTTCCATACGCCGGGCCTGCGTTGCGCGGTGATCAACGTGCGCGACCCGTTCGGTCGTGAACTCGTCGAGCGACTCGATCCGGCGATCGAAAGGATCGTCTACACCACGGCCAACGACGTGTGGGCCGAGCGTGGCACCGGCTGGATCCGCGTCTCCGAGATGCGGGCGACGTCGACTGGCCTCACGATCAACGTCGAGACCAGCTGGGGCGCGGGTCTCCTGCGTTCGCCTCTCGTGGGCGAGTTCAACGCAGAGAACCTGCTCGCCGTCCTCGGCGTGCTGCTCGGCTGGAACGTGCCGCTGCAGAAGGCGCTGGCCGCGCTGGCGCTGTGCGTTGCTCCGCCGGGACGCATGGAGTCCTTTGGCGGCGGCACGCAGCCGCTGGTCCTGGTCGATTACGCGCATTCACCGGATGCGCTCGCAAAGGTGCTCGATGCGGCCCGCGCTCACGCGCGCGGCCGCTTGATCTGCGTGTTCGGCTGTGGCGGCGACCGCGATCCCGGCAAGCGTCCGCTGATGGGCGGCATCGCCGAGGCCGGCGCTGACGCCGCGATCGTCACCGACGACAATCCGCGCACCGAGGAATCGGGCGCGATCATCGCGCAGGTTCTCGCCGGCATGCGCGACGCCGCCGCGGCGCACGTCGTTCCCGACCGTGCCGAGGCCATCCGCTACGCCATCGCCGACGCTGAAGCGGGTGACGTCGTGGTCATCGCGGGCAAGGGGCACGAGGACTATCAGGTCGTCGGCACCGAGAAGCGCGCGTTCAGCGACCGCGAGACGGTGCAGGCCTGCCTTGCCGGGGGTACGGCATGATCAGCCGCGACCTCGCAACCTTCGCCCAGGTGAGCGGCGGCGTCCTGCATGGCGCGAATGCGAAGTTTGCGCGTGTCATCAGCGACTCGCGTGCCCTGGAGCCGGGAGCGCTGTTCGTTGCCCTCACGGGTGAACGCTTCGATGGTCACGACTTCGTCGCCGATGCCGCGAAGCTCGGCGCCGCCGGCGCGATCGTCAGTCGTCCGGTCGATTGCGCGCTGCCGCAGGTCGTCGTTGCCGACACGCTCGCCGGCCTGGCTGCATTCGCGACTGCCTGGCGCCGTTCGTTCGCCGGCGTCGTCGTCGGCATCACCGGCAGCAACGGCAAGACGACGGTCAAGGAGATGACCGGCGCGATCCTGGCCGAGCTCGGCCCGTGCCTCGTGACGCAGGGCAACCTGAACAACCACATCGGCGTGCCGCTCACGCTGTGCCGGCTCGAGGACGCGCACCGTTGCGCCGTCATCGAGATGGGCGCGAACCACCTGCGCGAAATCGCGCACCTGGCCGCGGTCGCGGAGCCGACGGTCGGCCTGGTGATCAATGCCGGCCAGGCACACCTCGAAGGATTCGGCGGTATCGACGGCGTCGCCAGGGGCAAGGGCGAGATGTTCGAAGCGCTCGGGCCGGACGGTACCGCGGTGATCAACGCCGACGATCGCTTCGCTGCGTTCTGGCGCGGCCTCGCGCGCCGCGCGGGTCGCGTGGTCACGTTCGGCCTGCGTGAACGCGCCGACGTTGCGGCTCGCGACGTCCGCAGTCACCTCGGGTCCGCAGGATTCGTGACGACATTCGAGCTGGTCACTGCCCCGGGTACGCGATCGATCGAACTGGGTCTCGCGGGTGAGCACAACGTCATGAACGCGCTAGCGGCCACGGCAGCCGCGATGGCGGCCGGCGCGGGACTCGACGCGGTGCAGCGCGGCCTGCAGTCGATGCGGCCGGTCTCGGGACGGCTCGAGGTCAAGCAGGCGCTGCGTGGCGCACGCCTGATCGACGACGCATACAACGCCAACCCTGGCTCGCTCCGAGTGGGCCTGCGGGCGCTGGCCGACGTGCCGGGCGAGCGCTGGCTCGTCCTCGGTGAGATGGCCGAACTGGGCGAGGAAGGCCCGCTGCTGCACGCGGAGATGGGTGCGCTCGCGCGCGAGTGCGGCATCACGCGGCTGCTCGCGGTCGGCGCGGGATCGCAGCCGGCAGTGGAAACGTTCGGTCCCGGCGCGTCCTGGCATTCGAGCACCGATGCCCTGCTGTCCGCGCTGCTGCCCGACCTGCACGACGGGCTCACGATCTACGTGAAGGGTTCACGCGTGAATCGGCTCGAACGCGTGACTGCGGCCCTGGTGCCGGGCGGCACGGCACAGGCAGGGGGACACTAGATGCTGCGCCACGTCGCTGCCTGGCTCTCCGAGTACTACTCCGGCTTCCACGTCTTCCAGTACCTGACCCTGCGGGCGATTCTCGCGGCGCTCACGGCGCTTGCGATCTCGCTGCTGGTCGGCCCGCGCATGATCCGCTGGCTCGCGGAGTACCAGGTCGGCCAGCGCGTGCGTTCCGACGGACCGCAGACGCACCTGAGCAAGGCGGGCACGCCGACGATGGGCGGGGCGCTGATCCTTGCCGCGATCGTCGCGGCCACCCTGCTGTGGGCCGACCTCGCCAATCGCTTCGTCTGGGTGGTGCTGCTGGTCACCGTCGCGTTCGGCCTGATCGGATTCTGGGACGACTACCTCAAGCTCGTCGTCGGCAATTCGCGCGGGCTGATCGCGCGGTACAAGTACTTCTGGCAGTCCGTCGCGGGTCTCGGCGCCGCGATCGTGCTGTATGCCACCGCGCAGTCGCCTGCCGACACGACGCTGTACGTGCCGTTCTTCAAGCACTTCGTCGTCCCGCTCGGCGTCCTGTTCATTCCGCTGACGTACTTCGTGATCGTCGGCACGAGCAATGCGGTCAACCTGACCGACGGTCTCGACGGCCTTGCGATCATGCCGTCGGTGCTCGTCGCGGGCGCCCTCGGCGTCTTTGCCTACGCATCGGGCAACGTCGTGTTCTCGAACTACCTGAGCATCCCGTACATCGCGGGCGCAGGCGAAGTGCTCGTGATCTGTTCGGCCATCTTCGGCGCGGGCCTCGGTTTCCTGTGGTTCAACACCTATCCCGCGCAGGTTTTCATGGGCGACATCGGCGCGCTTGCGCTGGGCGCCGCGCTCGGTGTCATCGCCGTGGTCGTCCGGCAGGAGCTCGTGCTGTTCATCATGGGCGGCGTCTTCGTCATGGAGACGGTGTCGGTGATCCTGCAAGTGGCGTCGTTCAAGCTCCGCGGCAAGCGCATCTTCAGGATGGCGCCGATCCACCACCACTTTGAACTCAAGGGCTGGGCCGAACCGAAGGTGATCGTGCGTTTCTGGATCATCACCGTGGTGCTCGTGCTGCTCGGCCTCGCGACGTTGAAGCTCCGGTGACCGCGATGCTCCACACACTGCTTCCGCTCGCTGCCGGCACCCGCGCCCTGGTGCTCGGACTCGGTCGCACCGGCCTTTCGGCTGCGCGCTACCTCGACCGCGAGGGACTCACGGTGCGGGTCGCGGATACGCGCACGAACCCGCCGGGCGTCGATGCGCTGCGTGACCAGGTCCCCGCGGCGGAGCTGCGGACGGGTGCGTTCAGCTCGTCGCTGCTCGACGATGTCGCGCAAGTGGTCATTTCGCCTGGCCTCTCATTGCAGGAGCCGGTCGTGCGCGAGGCGCTCGAGCGCGGGTTGCCGGTCGTCGGTGACATCGAGCTCTTCGCTCGCGCCGCACAGGCGCCCATTGCCGCGATCACCGGGACGAACGGCAAGAGCACGGTGACGACGCTCGTGGCCGGGCTGGCGAACGCCGGCGGCCGCCGCGCGCTGGCGGGCGGAAATCTCGGCGAACCGGCACTCGACCTGCTCGAGCGTGAAGCACCCGATCTCTACGTGCTCGAACTGTCGAGCTTCCAGCTCGAAACGACGCACTCCCTGCGCACCGTGACCGCGACCGTGCTCAACGTCACGCCCGATCACATGGATCGGTACGCGAGTCTCGAGGAGTACGGCGCGGCGAAGGCCCGCATCTTCGATGGCTGCGACGTCGCCGTGATCAACGCCGATGACCCGGTCGTGCGCGGCATGCCGCGCCCGGGCCAGTCGGTGGTGTCGTTCAGCCTCGAATCGCGCGCAGCCGATTACACGCTCGAACACGCGCCCGTGCCGATGATCGTGCGGCGTGGCGAGCCGTTGCTGCCGCTCGCTGCGATGCGGCTGCAGGGCCTGCACAACGCGGCGAACGCGATGGCTGCGCTCGCGCTGGCCGAAGCCCTCGAACTGCCGCTCGGGCCGGCGCTCGAAGCGCTGTGCGCGTTCGGCGGCCTGCCGCATCGTTCGCAATGGGTCGCCGATGTCCGCGGCGTGCGTTACGTGAACGACTCGAAGGGCACGAACGTAGGCGCCACGCTCGCCGCGGTGCAGGGTATGGCGGGTCCGCTCGTCGTCATCGCCGGTGGCGATGGCAAGAACCAGGACTTCTCCGAACTGCGAGATGCCTTCCGCGGCAAGGTTCGTCACGTCGTGCTGATCGGTCGCGATGCGCCGGCGCTCGCGGCCACGCTGGCCGGCGTCTGCGCGACGGAGCGCGCCACGGACATGCCGGCGGCCGTCCGCGCGGCGCAAGCCGTCGCGCAACCGGGCGACACCGTCCTGCTCTCGCCGGCTTGCGCGAGCCTCGACATGTTCCGTGACTACACCCATCGCGGCGATGAGTTCGCCGCCGCCGTCAGGAGTCTCGCTGCATGAGCGCGCCGGCTTCCACCGTCAACAGCTACGCGCGTTCGAGCGGCCAGCCGCGACGCCTGGTGCTGGATCCCTGGATCATCGGCACCGTGTCCGCCTTGCTGCTGATCGGGCTGATCATGGTCGCGTCGGCGTCGATCGGCATCTCCGAGAAGGAGACCGGCCACGCGTTTCACTACTTCCAGCGCCAGCTGCTGTACGTGCTCGCCGGCGTCGTTGCCGCGGCTGTCGGTCTCGCGGTGCCGACGCGGATCTGGGAGGAGTACTCCGTCTACCTCCTCGGCGGCGCGTTCCTGCTGCTGGTCGTCGTGCTGATTCCCGGCATCGGTTACGAAGTCAACGGCGCGCGGCGCTGGATCCGCCTTGGCTTCATGAACTTCCAGGTCTCCGAAGCCGCGCGCGTGATGCTGCTGATGTACGTCGCAAGCTACGCCGTGCGTCGCTCGGACGACCTGCGCAACGACTTCAAGGGTTTCATGATGCCGGTCGGCGTGCTCGCTGCCGCGGCCGGGCTGCTGCTGATCGAGCCCGACTTCGGGGCAGCCACCGTCCTGTTCGCGACCGGCCTCGGCGTCCTGTTCCTCGCGGGCGCACGCATCCTCCACCTGCTCGTCCCGATCGTGTTCGGTTCGGTCGCGCTCGGCGCACTCGCGGTCGTCTCGCCGTATCGCCTGCGCCGCCTGACCGGCTTCCTCGATCCCTGGGGCGACCCGTTCAACAGCGGCTTCCAGCTCGTGCAGTCGCTGATCGCGATCGGCCGCGGCGAATGGTTCGGCGTCGGTCTCGGCGCGAGCGTGCAGAAGCTCTTCTACCTGCCCGAGGCCCACACGGACTTCGTCTTCGCCGTGCTGGCGGAAGAATTCGGGTTCCTCGGCGTCACGGTCGTCGTCGCCCTGTTTGCCGTGCTGGTGACTCGTGCGCTGATGATTTCGCGCGAAGCCGCGCAGGCCGGGCAGGCGTTCCAGTCATACGTGGCCGCGGCGATCGGCATCTGGCTGGGTCTGCAGGCCTTCGTGAACGTCGGCGTGAACATGGGGCTGCTGCCGACCAAGGGCCTCACGCTGCCGCTGCTCTCGTACGGCGGCAGCAGCATGCTCGTGACGCTCGGCTGGATCGGTGTGCTGCTGCGCATCCATCACGACACGCAGGCGACCGGTCGCGTGCGCGTCGCACCACGCGAGGCTCGTCGCCGATGACGCGCAAGGTCGCACTGGTCATGGCGGGCGGCACGGGGGGACACGTCTTCCCGGCCCTCGCGACGGCGCGGGTGCTGAAGCGCCGCGGCTACGACATCGTGTGGCTCGGCACGCAGAAGGGCATCGAGGCACGGCTGGTGCCGGCCGAGGGAATTCCGGTCGAGTGGCTGAGCGTGAGCGGGCTCCGTGGCAAGGGTGCGCTGACACTGCTGGCCGCTCCGTTCCGCCTGCTGCTCGCCATCAACCAGGCGATGCGCGCGATCCGCAAGCACCAGCCCAGGGTCGTGCTCGGCGCGGGCGGCTTCGCTTCCGGCCCGGGTGGAATCGCGGCGTGGTTGCTGGGCCGGCCCCTCGTCGTGCACGAGCAGAACGCCGTCGCGGGCCTCACCAACCGCGTGCTCGCGCGTTTCGCCAAGCGCGTGCTCGAGGGGTTCCCGAACAGTTTCGGCAGCGGCGTGCAGGCCGAGCGCGTCGGCAATCCCGTTCGCCCGGAAATCGTCGCCGTGGCGCCGCCCGAGCGGCGCTATGCGGGACGCGAAGGTCCTGCACGCCTGCTCGTGTTCGGCGGCAGCCAGGGCGCCGCGCGCCTGAATGCCGTGCTGCCGGCTGCCATCGGCGAACTGCCGGCGGCGCTGCGGCCCGCAGTGCTGCACCAGACCGGCACGCACAATTTCGAAGAAACCGTGCAGGCGTATCGCTCGCGCGGCATCGAGGCCGACGTGCGGCCCTTCATCGACGACATGGCCAGTGCCTATGGCTGGGCCGACCTTGCCGTGTGCCGCTCTGGCGCGCTGACGGTGACCGAACTCGCGGCGGCCGGCGTGCCGGCGATCCTCGTGCCTTTCCCGGCCGCGGTCGACGACCACCAGACTCGCAATGCCGAGTACGCCGTACGGTCGGGCGCCGCGAAGCTCCTGCCCGAGGGCGACCTGACGCCGATCTCGCTGGCCGCGATGCTGCGCGCGCTGCTCGAGGCCGGACGGCCGCTGCTCGCGCGCATGGCTGTGGCCGCGCGCACGAGCGCCATCATCGACGCGGACGAGCGTCTTGCCGACGCCTGTGTGCAGGCGGCGGGGGAGGCGGCATGAAAGACCGCATGCGTCGGATCCACACGATTCACTTCGTCGGCATCGGCGGCAGCGGCATGTCCGGCATCGCTGAAGTGCTGTTGAACCTGGGCTACGCCGTGCAGGGTTCCGACGTGAAGCAGGGCGAGGCCACCGAGCGCCTGCAACAACTCGGCGCGCGCGTGCTGATCGGCCACCGCGCCGGGAACGTCGACGGCGCCGACGTGGTCGTCGTCTCGAGCGCGATCAACGCGGCGAATCCCGAGGTAGCACGCGCACTGGCCGAGCGCATTCCGGTCGTGAAGCGCGCCGAGATGCTCGGCGAACTGATGCGCTTCCGCTATTCGATCGCCGTGGCCGGCACGCACGGCAAGACCACCACGACGAGCCTGATGGCGAGCGTGCTGGCCGAAGGCGGCACGGATCCCACGTTCGTCATCGGCGGCCGGCTGAAGAGCGCGGCCAGCAATGCGCGCCTGGGTGCCGGCGAGTTCCTGGTCGCCGAAGCCGACGAGAGCGATGCGTCCTTCACGCACCTGCAGCCGATGATCGCGATCGTCACCAACGTCGATGCCGATCACCTCGGCACGCACGGCGGCGATTTCGAGAAGCTCAAGCTCAGCTTCGTCGAGTTCCTGCACAACCTGCCGTTCTACGGACTCGCCGTCGTCTGCAACGACGACGCGAACGCCCGCGGATTGATTCCCAGCATCGCGCGGCCCTGCCTGACCTACGGTTTCGACGAATCCGCCGACGTGCGCGCCGTGGACATCGAGCGGCTCGCGGGCCGGTCGAAGTTCACCGTGCTGCGCCCGGGTGGCGCGCCGCCGCTGCCGGTCACGCTGAACCTGCCAGGTCGCCACAACGTGCTGAACGCACTGGCGGTGATCACCGTCGCGACCGAACTCGAGATCGACGATGCCGCCATCCAGCGCGCATTGGCCGGCTTCCAGGGCATCGAGCGACGCCTGCAGTGGATCGCCGACGTCGACACCGGTGCCGGCAAGGTCACGATCGTGGACGACTACGGCCACCATCCGACCGAGATCGCGGCGACGGTCGAGGCGACGCGCCAGGGCTGGCCGGGCCGTCGTGTCGTGCTGGTCTTCCAGCCGCACCGCTACTCGCGCACACGTGACCTGCTCGACGAGTTCGCGCAGGTGCTGGCGGATTCCGACGCGCTGGTCGTGGCCGAGGTGTACCCAGCCGGCGAGGCCCCGATCCCCGGCGCGGACGGCAAGTCGCTCTGTCGCGCGATCCGCTCGCGGGGTCGCGTGGAACCCGTGCTGCTCAAGTCGCTCGACGAACTGCCGGACGCGCTCGCCGGCATCGTGCGTGAGGGCGACGTGGTGCTGACGATGGGTGCCGGTCACATCGGCGCCGTCTCCAATGAACTGCCGCGCAGCTTGCCGGCGGCAGTCGCCCTGCGAGGCCGACGCTCATGACTGCGCCGATGCTCATCAAGGATCCCGCCCAGTTCGGCCGCGTCGCCGTGCTGCTCGGCGGCACGTCGTCGGAACGCGAGGTGTCGCTCGATTCGGGCCGCAACGTGCTCGAGGCGCTGCAGCGCCGCGGCGTCGACGCCACGGCGGTCGACGGCATACCTGCGCTGGTCGCCGCGCTCACGGCGCCGGGTGGCCGGCGGTTCGACCGCGTGTTCAACATCCTGCATGGCAATCGTGGCGGCGGCGAAGACGGCGTGCTGCAGGGGCTGCTCGAATCGCTGGATGTGCCCTACACGGGTTCCGGCGTGCTCGGGTCGGCGCTCTCGATGGACAAGATCCGCACCAAGCAGGTGTGGCTCGCGCTCGGCCTGCCGACGCCCGCCTACGTGAACCTGCAGCGCGGCGAGGACGTCGTCGCAGCGGCCCACAAGCTCGGCCTGCCCGTGATCGTGAAACCCGCCTGCGAAGGCTCGAGCGTCGGCATCACGCGTTGCTTCGAGGACGCGGACCTTGCGGCGGCCGTCGACCTTGCGGCGCGTTACGAAGGCTCCTTGCTGGTCGAGCAGTTGATCCAGGGCGAGGAGTACACGGTGGGCGTGCTTGGGCTCGAAGCGCTGCCGTCGATCCGGATCGTGCCGGCGGGCGAGTACTACGACTACCACGCGAAGTACGTCGCCGACGACACGCAGTACCTGTGCCCCGGCATGACCGGTGCGGCAGAGCAGGAACTCGCGGGCCTGACGCTCGCGGCATTCTTTGCAGCCGGCTGCAGCGGCTGGGGCCGCGTCGACTTCATGCGCGACCGGTCGGGTAAGCCATGGCTGCTCGAAGTGAACACGGCGCCGGGCATGACCAGTCATTCGCTCGTGCCGAAGGCGGCGCGTCAGCGCGGCATCGAGTTCGACGAACTGGTCTGGCGGGTGCTCGAAACGAGCTTCCGCGGCCAGGAGGCACGTCGATGAAGCTGCCGTTCAGCAGGAAGCAGCGCAAGCAGGCGACCCGCGCCGAACCCAAGTGGTGGGAGCGCCTCGACTGGAACGCCATCGGCACCACGGCGGCTGTCGTCGCGGGCTGCGTCGTGGTCGTGCTGCTGCTGATTTTCGCGCTGGACCGTCCGGTGCGTCGCGTCCTGCTCGAGGGCGCCTTCCAGCGCGTCTCGCCCCCCGAGATCGAAAGCGCCGTCTCGCAGGTGGCGCAGGGCGGCCTGGCTTCGGTGGACCTCGAGCGCATCCGCAAGCGCGTCGAAGCCATCGACTGGGTCGACAACGCCGTCGTGACCCGCGTGTGGCCCGACGCGATCCGTGTCGTGGTCAACGAAGAGGTGGCCGCGGCGAGGTGGAACGACACCGGGCTGCTGAACGCGCGCGGTGAGCTCTTCATTCGCAACGCTCGCTACGTGCCGCCGGAATTGCCGCTGCTCGAAGGCCCGGAAGGCAGCGAGTCGCAGGTTGCGCAACTGTACATCGATGCCCAGGGCCGCCTGCTCGAATCCGGCCTGCGCCTCACGGGCGTCCGGCTCGACGACCGCGGCGCGTGGGAACTCGAGCTGGCGGATGGCCTGCAGGTCAGGCTCGGCCGGCAGGACGTCAAGAACCGCCTCGAACGCTTCATTCGACTCGCGAGCCCGATGGTGGCCAAGCGGGTCGCGGAGATCAATTACGTGGACATGCGCTACACGAACGGCTTCAGCGTGGGCTGGAACACCCGTTCCGCACTGGCCGTCGCCCCGCAGGAGGACGCGACACCCGATGCCTAGAAAGCCCGAAAGAAACCTGCTCGTCGGACTCGACATCGGCACGTCGAAGGTCGTCGCCATCGTCGGCGAGCTCACCGCGGACGGCACGATCGAAGTGGTGGGCGTCGGCTCGCACCCTTCGCGCGGGCTGAAGCGCGGCGTCGTCGTCAACATCGACTCGACGGTGCAGTCGATCCAGCGCGCGGTCGAGGAAGCCGAGCTGATGGCCGGTTGCCAGATCCATTCCGTGTTCGCCGGCATCGCCGGCAGCCACGTGCGGAGCCTGAATTCGCACGGCATCGTCGCGATCCGCGACAAGGAAGTGACGCAGAGCGACGTCGAGCGCGTGATCGACGCAGCGCGCGCCGTGGCGATTCCCGCGGACCAGAAGATCCTCCACATCCTGCCGCAGGAATTCATCATCGACGCGCAGGACGGCATCCGTGAGCCCGTCGGCATGTCGGGTGTCCGGCTCGAAGCGAAGGTCCACATCGTGACCGGCGCGGAGAGCGCCGCGCAGAACATCGTCAAGTGCGTGCAACGCTGCGGCCTCGAGGTCGAGGACATCGTGCTCGAGCAGCTGGCGTCGAGCTACGCCGTGCTCGCCGACGACGAGAAGGAGCTCGGTGTCTGCCTGATCGACATCGGTGGCGGCACCACCGACGTGGCGGTGTTCGCGGGCGGTGCGATTCGCCACACCGCCGTCATTCCGATCGCGGGCGACCTCGTCACGAACGACATCGCGCAGAGCCTGCGCACGCCGACGCACCACGCCGAGGAGCTCAAGGTGAAGTACGCGTGCGCGCTGTCACAGCTCGCCAATGCGGACGAAACCATCGAGGTGCCGAGCGTGGGTGATCGTCCGGCGCGGCGCCTTGCGCGGCAGACGCTCGCGAGCGTGGTCGAGGCGCGCTACGAAGAAATCTTCGTGCTCGTGCGCGACGAACTCGCGCGCTCCGATTACCACGACAAGATCGCGGCCGGCATCGTCCTCACGGGCGGCAGCGCGAAGATGGACGGCGTCATCGAACTGGCCGAGGAAATCTTCCACGCGCCGGTGCGGCTCGGCTTGCCCCAGGGCGTGAGCGGGCTGGTGGACGTCGTGCGCAATCCGATTCATTCGACCGGCGTCGGGCTGCTGCTGTTCGGCCGCAGCACGCGCCACGTGCATCCGTCGCCGCACGGTGGGATGGGTTCGCGCAAGACGCTGCAGCGGATGCGGGATTGGTTCAAGGGGAATTTTTGAAGGGGTTAGGGGATAGGGGATAGGGGTTAGTCGGAAGGGCAGGAAGGGCAGGAAGGGTCGGAAGGGAACAGCACAGATTTTCGGGGCGCGGTAAAGGCTGCCGCGCCAGGCAACAGTCACTAGTCATGAATCACTAGTCATTTTTTTTACGGAGCAGCACGCACATGTTCGTACTCGCAGACACGGAAAACCAAGGCGCAATCATCAAGGTCGTAGGCGTGGGCGGCGGCGGCGGCAACGCCGTGACCCACATGGTCAGTTCAGGGATCGAGGGCGTCGATTTCGTGTGCATCAACACCGATGCGCAGGCGCTCAAGCATTCGAAGGTCAAGACGAGCCTGCAGATCGGCTCGAACATCACCAAGGGTCTCGGCGCCGGCGCGGATCCGGAAGTCGGCCGCCAGGCGGCGATGGAAGATCGTGATCGCATCATCGAGCTGATCGAAGGCTCGGACATGATATTCATCACGGCCGGCATGGGTGGCGGCACGGGCACGGGCGCCGCGCCGATCGTGGCGCAGGTGGCCAAGGAACTCGGCATCCTGACGGTCGCCGTCGTGACCAAGCCCTTCGAGATGGAAGGCAACAAGCGCAGCTCGCTCGCCGAGCAGGGCATTGCCGAACTGCACAAGTACGTCGACTCGCTGATCACGATCCCGAACCAGAAGCTGCTGACCGTGCTCGGCGGCGACATGACGCTGCTCGACGCGTTCCGGTCCGCGAACCAGGTGCTGCAGGGCGCGGTGCAGGGCATCGCGGAACTGATCACGCGTCCCGGCATGATGAACGTCGACTTCGCCGACGTCCGCACCGTCATGGCCGAAACCGGCATGGCGATGATGGGCTCCGGCAGCGCGAGCGGCGAGAACCGCGCCCGCGCGGCCGCGGAAGCCGCGATCTCGAGCCCGCTGCTCGAGGACGTCAATCTTTCCGGCGCGCACGGCCTGCTCATCAACGTCACGGCCGGCATGGACCTGCGCACGAGCGAGTTCCACACCATCGGCGAGACCGTGAAGCAGTACGCGTCCGACGACGCCACGGTGGTGGTCGGCTACGTGATCGACCCCGAGATGACGGACCAGGTTCGCGTCACGGTCGTGGCGACCGGCATTGGCCGTGCCGTGGCCAAGGTGGTGCCGCAGCCGACGCTCGTGCAGGGTGTGGGTCGCGCCGATCGTCGTCGCGCGCCGCTCGGTGCGGGTGACTACTCGGCCTACGACACGCCGCCGCGCCTGCGTGAACGTGCGCGTGCCGTCGGTGATGGCCTGAGCATCGACCACGGCGACGAATCGTTCATCGACATTCCGGCGTTCCTGCGCCGGCAGGCCGACTGACGACAGCCGCCTTTCCCGCCAGCCTCGGGAAAGGCACACAGAGTCCAGGTGGAGGTTCCCTGCTCCGGGTCTCCACCTGGCTCTGTCCATCGACTTCGAAGGTGAGCAGCGATGGGTGCCGACAGCACCGCCGGCCTGAGCCAGGCGCTCGATTTCCGCGACGAATGCGACGCACTGTATTCGGCGCTCGAGAACGCGCCGGCCGAAGCCTGGACCGAGCCGACGCAGTTCAAGGGCTGGACGTTCGACGACGTTCTCGGCCACCTCTATTTCTTCGATCACGCCTCCGCAATCGCCGCGCGCAGTCGCGATGAGGTCCAGGCGCTGTTCCGCGACATCGTCCGGGCGAGCGCCACCGGCGTCTCGCTGATCGACTATTCGCGGCGCTGGCTGGACGGATGCGCGGGCACCGATCTCCTCGACCGTTGGCGCAGCCAGTACCAGCGGCTTGCGGATATCTACGCCGCCTTCGAGCCTGACCATCGCCTGGCCTGGGCCGGGCCCGACATGAGCGCGCGCTCGTTCATGAGTGCGAGGCAAATGGAAACCTGGGCGCATGGGCAGGCGATCTTCGACGCGCTCGGCCATCGACCGCATCGAGCACGACCGGCTGCGCAACATCGCAGTGATGGGCGTCAACACCTTCGGCTGGACCTTCAAGGTGAACCGCCGCGAAGTGCCCGCAGTGAAGCCCTACGTGCGCCTGACGAGCCCGTCAGGCGCGCTCTGGGAGTGGAACGAGCCTGCGACCGCGGACCGCGTCGAAGGCAGCGCGGTGGACTTCTGTCGCGTGGTCGCGCAGACGCGAAACCTGCACGATACCAGTCTCGCGGTGACGGGCGACATCGCGCGGCAATGGATGGAGAGCGCGCAGTGTTTCGCTGGCCCGCCCGAGAAGCCGCCGGCGCCTGGCGCGCGGTTCAAGCAGGGTCGCTACAACAGCGCGTGGTGAACGGCGGCCGGTGACGCACCAGGCAAACACTGGTTGCCATGTCGGGTGCCTGATCCAGGTCCTTTCCCGAGCTTGGAAAGGCAGACACGCGCTCGGGAAAGGACCTGGATCAGGCACCCGACTTGATGTCGCGTGCGCAATCTCTACGCGGTGCCGTCATCGACGCGAATGACGCCGTCGGCCTCGAGCCGATCGATCTCCGCCACTTCGAATCCTGCTTCCGCCAGCACGGCGCGACTGTCAGCGCCCGGGCGAGGTGCGTGCCGATCCGCAGCTTCCGTCCCGCCATGCCAGCGGAACGGCGCCCGCGGCGCGCGCAGGCGCCCTTCGGTCGGATGATCGTATTCGCGGAAGAATCCCGTCGCGAGCAGGTGCGGGTCCTGCAGCAGTTCACCGACCGAGTTCACGCGCGCACAGGGAATGTCCGCGGCGCGCAGCGATTCGAGCCACTGTGCGGTCGTCCGCGTGGGCGCGACCTCGGCAATGATTGCGTACAGCGAATCCACGCTCTGGCTGCGCAGCACGGGGTCCTGTACCTGCGGGGACTGCGCGAATTCCGCGCGCCCGATGATCTCGAAGAACGCCGCCCAGTGCGTGCCGTTGTACGGCAGGATCGCCATGAAACCGTCCTGCGTGCGGTACGGCTTGCGATTGGGCGCCGCCAACCGGTCGTAGCCCGTCGGCCCGAGCGCGGGCACGAATGTTTCGCCGCCCAGTTGCTCCGACATCAGGAACGCGACCGTGCTTTCGAACATGGGCGCTTCGATGCAGCAGCCCTGGCCGGTGCGGGCGCGGTGTGCCAGGCCCGTCGCCACCGCGATCGCAAGGTGCAGGCCACCGACCTTGTCGCAGAGGATCGTCGAGAGGTACCGCGGCTCGCCGCTGGCATTCGCGTTCAACGCGGCGACGCCCGCGGCCGCCTGGATGATGTCGTCGTACGCAGGCTCGTTGGCGTTCGGACCGCTCTGGTCATAGCCCGCCGCGAAGGCGTAGACGAGGTCGGGCTTGATGCGCGCCAGCTGTTCGTACGTGAGACCCAGCGGCTCAGCGGCCTTGGGGCGCATGTTGTGCACGACGGCGTCGGCGCCGCTGACCAGTCGCGCCAGCACCGCGCGCGACTCGGGCCGCTTCAGGTCGATCGCGAGCGAGCGCTTGTTGCGGTTGAACCCCATGAAGCCTGCGCCCATCGAGCGCGATCGGCCCGGTCGCACGGTGCGGAAGAGGTCGCCCTGCAGCGGTTCGATCTTGATGACGTCCGCCCCGAGATCGCCCAGCGTCTGCGTCGCATACGGGCCGAGCACGATCGTCGTGAAGTCGAGGACACGGATTCCTTGCAGCAGGGGCAGCATCGATCTCACCCGGCAGTGTGCGAAAGCCCGCGCAGGATACAATGCCGGGAAGGCACAGGGTTCGAGTTGCATCGTGAGGTTGGAACGCATGGGACCGCTGCAGGGAATCCGGATCATCGAACTCGCGGGGCTCGGCCCGGCGCCGTTCTGCGCCATGATGCTGGCCGACATGGGTGCGACGGTCATCCGGGTCGATCGCGCCTCCGCGCAGCCCGAGGAACCCGATCCGGTCGATACCCTGCTGCGCAACCGTCGGTCGATCGCGCTCAACCTGAAGAGCCCTGCGGGAATCGCGGCCCTGCTGCGGCTCATCGACGGCGCCGATGCGTTGATCGAAGGTTTCCGGCCCGGCGTGGCCGAGCGCCTCGGCGTCGGGCCGGACGTCTGCCTCGCGCGCAATCCCAAGCTGGTCTACGGACGCATGACGGGCTGGGGCCAGTCCGGACCGCTCGCGCATTCGGCGGGACACGACATCAATTACCTCGCGCTCACCGGCGCGCTGCACCTCATCGGCGAACGCGGGGGCAAGCCCGTGCCGCCGCTGAACCTCGTGGCGGATTTCGGTGGCGGCGGCATGATGCTGCTGTCAGGCCTGCTGGCTGCCTTGCTGGAAGCCTCGCGCTCCGGCAAGGGGCAGGTGATCGATGCCGCCATGACCGACGGCGTGATCGCGCTGCTGAGTATCGTCTACTCCATCCGCGCGTCGGATCGCAGCTTCCGCGACGAGACCGGGCAGCTGATGCTCGCAGGCTCCGCGCCGTACTACGGCACTTTCGCAACAAGCGATGGCAAGTACCTCGCCATCGGCTCGATCGAACCGCAGTTCTACGCGCTGCTGATCGAGAAGCTCGGCGTCGACAGGAAATTCCTCGCGGCGGGGTATCCGGCGAGCCGCAAGCACTGGCCCGAGGCGGAGGCCGCCATTGCGGCGGCGGTGAAGTCGAAAACGCGCGATGAGTGGGCCGCCATCTTCGAAGGTACCGACGCGTGCGTCGCACCTGTACTCAGTCTCGGCGAGGCCGCGCAGCATCCGCACAACGTCGCGCGCGGCAGCTTCATCACGGTGGATGGCGTCGAGCAGCATGCGCCGGCCCCGCGGTTCAGCCGCACCGCGGCGGCACCGGTCCAGGCGCCACATCGTGCAGGCGCTGACAGCGGCGATGTCCTGGCGGAGGCAGGATTTTCCGCCGCGGAAATCGAGCAACTGCGCGCGACCGGCGCGCTGGCCTGACCGGGACGCGCCTTCTGCGCCGCGGCCGGACCGTCCAGGCTGACGGGCCGCTGACCAGTCCTTTATGATGGTGGGTGGGCCCGGGCCAAGGGCCCGCCCCATCCCGCAGGTTTCGAAGAACCGCCACGCGGAGCGTGATCGCCCGCGCGGCCTGACCGGAGTCACACGCATGGCCGACGCCTTCATCTACGACCACGTCCGCACGCCGCGGGGCCGCGGCAAGCCCGACGGCTCGCTCCACAGCATCACTCCGATGCAGCTCGCCGCGCAGACGCTGCAGGCCGTGCGCGATCGGAACCACCTCGACACGTCGTTGCTCGACGACGTCGTGCTCGGCTGCGTCTCGCCGATCGGCGAGCAGGGCGCCGACATCGCGCGCGTCGCCACGCTCGTCGCCGGTTACGCCGAATCCGTGCCGGGCCAGCAGCTGAACCGCTTCTGCGCCTCGGGCCTCGAGGCCATCAACAACGCCGCCGCGCAGGTGATGTCCGGCCAGTCGCAGGCGGTCGTGGCCGGCGGCGTCGAATCGATGTCGCGCGTGCCGATCGGCAGCGATGGCGGCGCCTGGGTCGCGGACCCGGCCGTGGCCTACAACACGTATTTCGTGCCGCAGGGCGTGGGCGCAGACCTGATCGCGACGCTCGACGGCTACACGCGCGAGAACGTCGACGCGTTTGCCGTCGAAAGCCAGCGCCGCGCTGCCGCTGCCTGGGCCGAAGGTCGCTTCGCCAGGTCGATCCTGCCGGTCCGGGACATCCTCGGTCGCGTCATGCTCGACCGCGACGAGCACATGCGGCCCGACGCCACGCTGCAGAGCCTCGCCTCGCTGAAGCCTGCGTTCGCGACGATGGGCGAGCAGGCGGGCTTCGACGCGGTGGCGCAGATGAAGTACCCCGAAGTCGACACGATCAACCACGTGCACACGGCCGCGAACTCGAGCGGCATCGTCGACGGCGCCGCGGGCGTGCTGATCGGCAGCAAGCGCTTCGGCGGCAAGGCCGGCCTCAAGCCGCGCGCGCGCATCCGTGCATTCACGTCGATCGGCAGCGAACCCGCGATCATGCTGACCGGCCCCGCGCTGGTGACGCAGAAGTTGCTCAAGCGCGCCGGCATGACGGTCAAGGACATCGACCTGTTCGAAGTCAACGAAGCGTTCGCGTCCGTCGTGCTGCGCTTCATGCGCGTGATGGACGTGCCGCACGACAAGGTCAACGTGAACGGCGGCGCCATCGCGATGGGTCACCCGCTGGGCGCCACCGGCGCGATCATCGCCGGCATCGTCCTCGACGAACTCGAGCGCCGCAATCTCAACACCGCGCTGATCACGCTCTGCGTGGGCGCGGGCATGGGCACGGCCACCATCATCGAGCGCGTCTGACGCGCCGACCGACCAGGAACCAGCAGTATGCCTAAGCATTTCACACTGGCCGTCGACGCCGACGGCATCGCCCTCATCACCATGGACAGCCCGGGACGTTCGATGAACGTGCTTGGCCCCGACGTCGAAACGGAACTTGCCGCGATCGTCGAAAAGGTCGCGACCGACGCGGCCATCCGCGGCGCGATCATCACCTCGGGCAAGCCGAGTTTCCTCGCCGGCTACGACCTGACCGAATTCCTGCGCAGCTTCGGCCCGCAGCTCACGCCGGTGCAGGTGTACGAGAACTTCACCGGCCTCGGTCGCCTGCTGCGCCGGATCGAAACCTGCGGCAAGCCGTTCGTCGCGGCCATCAACGGCCTCGCCCTCGGCGGCGGTCTCGAACTGTGCCTGGCGTGCCACTACCGCGTGATCGCGGATGACCCGAAGGCGTTCGTCGGCCTGCCCGAAGTGAAGGTGGGCCTGCTGCCGGGCGGCGGCGGCACGCAGCGCATGCCGCGCCTCATCGGCGTGACGCAGTCGCTGCCGTACCTGCTCGAAGGCGGCAACATTTCAGCCGCGGAAGCGAAGAAGCTCGGGCTGGTGCACGAAGTCGCACCGGCCGCCGAGTTGCTGGCGGCGGCCAAGCGCTGGCTGATGGGTTCGCCGGTGGCGGTGCAACCGTGGGACCAGAAAGGCTATCGCGTGCCGGGCGGCGTGGCGTTTGCCAGCGCAGGCACGACACAGACTTTCATGGGCGCCACGGCGCTCGTCGCCAAGAAGACGCTGCACAACTACCCGGCTCCGGCTGCGATCCTTTCGTGCGTCTATGAAGGCACGCTGCTGCCGATCGAGAAGGGCCTCGAAGTCGAGTCCAAGTATTTCGCGACGCTCGTGACCGGCCCGGTCGCCCGCAACCTGATCCGCACGATGTTCGTGAACAAGGGCAACGCCGACAAGCTCTCGGTGCGCCCGGCGGACGTGCCGAAATCGAAGGTGACGAAGCTCGGCGTGCTCGGCGCCGGCATGATGGGAGCAGGTGTAGCCTACGTTTCGGCTGCGCAGGGCATGGAAGTGATCCTGATCGACTCGACGGCCGAGCAGGCGGAGAAGGGCAAGGCCTACTCCGCGAAGCTCCTGGCGAAGGACGTCGAGAAGGGCCGGCGCACGCAGGAGCAGGCCGAGGCCGTGCTCGCCCGCATCAAGCCGACGGTCGACTATGCGCAGCTCGAGAACGCGGACCTCGTGATCGAAGCGGTGTTCGAACACCGCGGCATCAAGGCCGACGTCACGGCAAAGACCGAGGCTGTGATCCCGAAGTCGTCGATCTTCGCGAGCAACACCTCGACGCTGCCGATCACCGGTCTCGCCAAGGCGTCGAAGCGGCCGAAGAACTTCATCGGCATCCACTTCTTCTCGCCGGTCGAGAAGATGCCGCTGGTGGAAATCATCGTCGGCAAGCAAACCGGGGACGAGGCGATCGCGCGCGCGCTCGATTACGTCGGCCAGCTCAGGAAGACGCCGATCGTGGTCAACGACAGCCGCGGCTTCTACACCAGCCGCTGCTTTGGCACGTACACCGCCGAAGGCGCGAAGATGCTGGCCGAAGGCATCGACCCGCAGCTGATCGAAAGTGCGGGCAAGCTTGCAGGCATGCCGGTCGGTCCGCTGGCTGTCAGCGACGAAGTGAGCCTAGAGCTTGCGTACAAGGTCATGCAGCAGTCGCGTGAAGACCTCGGCGCCAAGTACAAGGAGCCGGTCAGCTGGCCGGTGGTGAAGCACTTCGTCGAGGACCTGAAGCGCCTCGGCCGCAAGAGCGGCGCGGGCTTCTACGACTACCCGGCAGGCGGCAAGAAGGTGCTGTGGTCCGGCCTGGCGAACGAGTATCCGCGGCTCGCGCAGCAGCCGAGTATCGACGAGCTCAAGACGCGCCTGCTGTACATCCAGGCGCTCGAGACGGCGCGCTGCTTCGAAGAAGGCGTGCTGCGCAGCGTGCATGAAGCGGACCTCGGCTCGATCCTCGGCTGGGGTTTCCCGGCGTACACGGGCGGCACGCTTTCGTACATCGACACGATCGGCCCGGCAAAGTTCGTGGCCGAGTGCAAGCGTCTCGCCAAGCTGTACGGCGAGCGCTTCAAGCCGACCAAGGGCCTGCTGGCGCGTGCGCAGTCAGGCGAGACGTACTACGACGGCGCGGCCAGGGCCGCAGCCAAGGCTTCGTGAGGGGACAGGGACATCATGAGTGAAGTGCTGGTTGAACGCCGCGGTCGCGTTGCGATCGTCACGCTGAACAGGCCCGAATCGCTGAACGGATTCACGTCGGGCCTGCGCAATGCATTGAAGAAAGAGTTGCAGGCCGTCGCAGCCGACGAGTCCGTGCGCGCCGTCGTGCTGACGGGTGCCGGCCGGGGATTCAGTGCTGGCGCCGATCTCAAAGCCGAGCCCATGACGTCGGGAGCCGACGTCGAACGGCAGCTCAACGAGGAATACGGCGCTGCGCTGCGGGAGATCGCCCGCATGCCGAAGCCCGTGATCGCGGCCGTGAACGGTTTTGCGACCGGCATCGGCGGCTCGTTCGCGCTCGTCTGCGACCTGGTGGTGATGGGCGAGGGCGCGTTCTTCCAGGTTCCGTTCGCGAAGATCGGCCTCGTGCCTGACGGCGGGCTCACCTGGCTGCTCACCGAACGCGTCGGCCACCGTCGCGCGTTCGAACTCGCGATCAGCGGTGATCGCGTGCCGGCGGCCAGGTGCCTGGAATGGAACCTGGCCAATCGCGTCGTGCCGGACGACCAGGTGGTCACGGCAGCCGTGACCTGGGCCGAACAGCTGTGCGACGCGGCGCCGATCGCGCTCGGCTACATGAAGCAGCTGCTGCGCAGCGCGCCCGACATGGGGTACGAGCAGACCATCCGCGCCGAGGCCCGGCTGCAGGCGCCGTGCATCGACAGCCAGGACTTCACGGAAGGTGTCGCCGCGTTCCGCGAGAAGCGCGTGCCGAAATTTTCGGGCCAGTAATTCTCCGGCACTTAATGACCGGCCTCGGTCGCAGGGTAAGCGCATGACCGCAACGACGACCGTCTCGACGATCGAAGCCGCGACGACGGAGATGCGTCCCGGTCTCGAGATCGATCGTGATCGCCTGCTGCAGTATCTCGAGGCGCACGTTGCCGGATTCGCCGGGCCGCTGTCGATCCGGCAGTTCAAGGGCGGCCAGTCGAACCCGACCTACCTGCTGACGACGCCGTCGAAGCAGTACGTCCTGCGGCGCAAGCCGCCCGGCCAGTTGCTCGCTTCGGCCCATGCGGTCGATCGCGAATACAAGGTCATCAGCGCGCTCGGCCAGTACACCGACGTCCCGGTGCCGCGCACCCACGTGCTCTGCACCGACGAAACGGTGATCGGGACCTGGTTCTACGTGATGGACCACGTCGCGGGGCGCATCTTCTGGGACCCGTCATTTCCCGACGTCGCGCAGGAACAGCGCCGCGCACATTCGCTGGCGCTCTGCGACGCCCTTGCACGCCTGCATCGGGTGCGCCCCGCAGCGGCAAACCTCAGCGACTACGGCAAGCCGACCGGTTACCTGAGCCGCCAGATCGCGCGGTTCTCGAAGCAGTACCTCGAAGACACGGCCGGTGGTCGCATCGACTCCATGGAGCGCGTGATCGACTGGTTGCCCCGCAACATGCCGGCCCAGGAACCGCCCGCCGCGGTCGTGCACGGGGATTACCGCTCGGACAACGCGGTGTTTCACCCGACGGAGCCGCGCGTCGTCGCGATCCTCGACTGGGAACTCTCGTCGCTGGGCGATCCGCTCGCAGACTTCGCCTATCACCTGATGGCGTACCGGCTGCCTTCGCTCTCGATCCCGATGCTGGGCGACCGGGACGCCGCGGCGCTCGGCCTGCCGACCGAGGCGGAGTACGTGGCGCATTACGAGCAGGTCACCGGCTTCAGTCTCGACCCCCGCGACCTGGAGTTCTACCTGGCTTTCGGCATGTTCCGGCTGGCCGGCATCTTCCACGGCATACGGAGCAGGGTGGTCAGGGGGACGGCCGTCAGTGCCCAGGCGCGGGAATACGCGAAATTCACCGACTCGATCGCGGACCTGGCCTGGACCCAGGCGCAGCGCGCGTCATCGACATAAACCCATTGGAAACATGGGCTTAGGGTTTATATGACGCCTGTGGTAAAGTGCGCGGCTAAGTTCCCGGCCAAATCTCTTTCATGCTGAAGCAACGCACGCTCAAGAATTCGATCCGCGCCACGGGCGTGGGCCTGCACACCGGCAAGAAGGTGCTGATGGTCCTGCGTCCAGCCCCGGCGAATTCAGGCATCGTCTTCCGCCGCACCGACCTCGACCAGCTGACCGACATTCCGGCCAGCGCCGGCAATGTCAGCCAGACCACGCTCGGCACCAGCCTCACGGCGGACGGCGGCACGGTCTCGACGGTCGAGCACCTCATGTCCGCGCTCGCGGGCCTCGGCGTCGACAACCTGGTCGTCGAGTTGAGCGCCGGCGAAGTGCCGATCATGGATGGCAGCGCGGGACCGTTCGTCTTCCTGCTGCAGTCGGCGGGAATCGAGGAACAGAACGCCGCGAAGCGCTTCGTGCGCATCAAGAAGAGCGTCAAGGTCGAGGACGGCGACAAGTGGGCGCGCTTCGATCCGTACGACGGCTTTAAAGTTAATTTTGAAATCGAATTCGACCATCCGGTGTTCAAGCGCCGGTCACAGGTCGCCTCGATGGACTTCTCGACGACCACGTTCCTGCGCGAAGTGAGCCGTGCCCGCACGTTCGGTTTCATGCGCGACCTGGAATACATGCGCGCGCAGAACCTGGCGCTCGGCGGCAACCTCGACAACGCGATCGTGCTCGACGATTACCGCGTGCTGAACGAGGACGGCCTGCGCTACGAAGACGAGTTCGTGAAGCACAAGATCCTCGACGCGATCGGCGATCTCTACCTGCTCGGGCACAGCCTGATCGGCGAGTTCAGCGGCTTCAAGTCGGGCCACGGGCTCAACAACCGGCTGCTGCGCACGCTGATTGCAGACGAGTCTGCATGGGAAGAAGTGACGTTCGAGACGCTGCAGGACGCACCGATCAGCTACGTCGCCGCTGCCGCGACGGCGTAGCAGGGGTTAGGGGATAGGGGTTGGGGGTTAGTCGGAGGCGCGCCGCGCTCTGAATTCTGACTATCCCCTAACCCCCATCCCCTAACCCCTTCCTCGCACCTTCACCTGCAGTTTGTCGATCGGCGGCTCCCCGCCCGACTCCAGCCGTTCCTTGATCGTCCGCGCGCCATAGCGCACGCGAGCCGTCCAGGCCGCCGAATCCATGATGACGACCAGGTCATCGCCGCGACGGGCGGCCGAAACCAGGTGCGGGCGCAGCGATTCGGCCAGTTCCAGGCGGACTTTTTCGGTCAGCGACTGGGCCGCCGCGGCCTTCTTTTCGAGGGCGGCGAGGCCCGGTGCGAGGCCTCCGAAGAGCGGTTTCAGTGGATCCGTCATTCTTAAGATAAACTGCGCAAACAGTCATTTTGTTTGCTAAATGGAACGTTGCCGGGGCATAGTCTCGCGAATCCGTGACACGACGCAACGATGCCGCCGGGCTCCTACGGCGATCGTGTCGCTTTCGCCATTGACGCACCCCGGGGGTTCGCGCGGGATGAAGTTGCGGATCGTTTCCGGCCCCCGCGGCCGCACCAAAGAGATCGACCTCACGGGTCCGCGGCTGCTCATGGCTGCGATCCTCGTGGTCGCAGCCATTTTCGTTGCCGGTCTCGTGCTTGGGCGCTTCCTGCTCGGCGCGAATGCCGAGCATCGCGCCTACGCGCGCGCGATCGCCCAGCAGAAGACCGACCTGCAGGCTGCCCGTGGCCAGATCGATGGCAAGGTCGATGCCCTTGCTTCGCGCGTCGGCTTGTTGAATGCCCAGCTGATCCGACTCGACGCGCTAGGTCGCCGGCTCACCGATCTCGCCGGCCTCGATCGCGGCGAATTCGATTTCCAGAAGCCGCCGCCCGCCGGCGGCCCTGAGGGCCAGGAAGCGCAGGGCGGTTCGGTGCAGGTGCCCGAGCTGACCAACGTGCTCGATACCCTCGAAGAGCAGATCAACGACCGCGAGCAGCAGTTGCAGGCGCTCGAGATGGTCATGGCGTCGCGCGAACTCGGTCAGCGCATCATGCCGGGCGGCCTGCCGCTGATCGGCGGCTGGATTTCCTCGCATTTCGGCTATCGCTCCGATCCGTTCACGGGTCGCGGGGCGTTCCATGCGGGCGTCGATTTCGCCGGTCCGCAGGGCTCCCGCGTCATCGCCGTCGGCCCGGGCGTCGTTTCGTACGCCGGCTGGAAGCAGGGCTACGGCAACGTCGTCGAGATCACGCATCCGACGGGCTACGTGACGCGTTACGGCCACAACTCGCGCAACCTGGTGCGGGTCGGCCAGTCGGTGCAGAAGAACGACGCCATCGCCGTTATCGGCAGCACGGGCCGCTCCACGGGCACTCACGTGCACTTCGAGGTTCTGCGGGACGGGAACGTCCTGAACCCGATGAAGTACCTCGCAGCGCCGTGAGCAAGGGGTTAGGGGATAGGGGTTAGGGGTTAGTCGGAACCCAACCCCACCAGCCGTTCTGCAATAGCGTGCATCTGGCCACGACGGCCTGCGCAACCTTGCGCTCACGCCGTTGTCCAATCGCAGCGCTGCGCTGTTCCGACTAACCCCTAACCCCTAACCCCTAACCCCTAACCCCTTGCATCTACGGAGAGCCGCCCCACCTACGGAGACAGCCTGCCTGTAGAATTTCCGCCTTTATTTTCAACGCTTATCGCCCGGAGCCCCTGTGGCTAATTGGCTCACCCGCATTTTCGGCAGTCGCAACCAGCGACTCGTCAGTCAGTACAACGGCCTCGTCAAGAAGATAAACGCGTACGAGCCCGCCCTGCAGGCCCTGTCCGACGCGGACCTCGCTGCCAAGACCGTCCAGTTCCGCGAGCAGCTCGCGGCTGGGAAGACCCTCGACGACCTCCTGCCCGAAGCGTTCGCAGTCGTCCGCGAAGCCTCGCGCCGCACCCTCGGCCTGCGCCACTTCGACGTGCAGCTGATCGGTGGCATGGTGCTCAACAACGGCAAGATCGCCGAAATGCGCACCGGCGAAGGCAAGACGCTCGTCGCCACGCTGCCCGCATACCTGAATGCGCTGGCCGGCAAGGGCGCGCACATCGTCACGGTCAACGAATACCTCGCGCAACGCGACGCCGACTGGATGGCGCCGATCTACAACTTCCTCGGGATGAGCGTCGGCGTGGTCAAGGCCGGCCTGATGCCGGACGAGAAGCGCGCGGCCTACGGCTCCGACATCACGTACGGCACCAACAACGAGTTCGGTTTCGACTACCTGCGCGACAACCTGTCGTTCCGCATCGAAGACCGCATGCAGCGTGAGCTCGCGTTCGCGGTGGTCGACGAAGTGGACTCGATCCTCATCGACGAAGCGCGCACGCCGCTGATCATCTCGGGCCCCGCCGAGGAGAGCACCGAGCTCTACCTGAAGATCAACGCGCTGGTGCCGCGTCTCTCGAAGCAGGAGTCGGAGGAAAGCGAGGGCGACTACTGGGCCGACGAGAAGTCGAAGCAGGTTCACCTCTCCGACCAGGGCCACGAGCACGTCGAAGACCTGTTCCTGCAGGCGGGCTTGCTGCAGGAAGGCCAGAGCCTGTACGACCCGGCCAACATCCGGCTGATGCATCACCTGAACGCGGCGCTGCGCGCGCACGCGCTGTACCGCAAGGACGTCGAGTACATCGTCCGCAACGGCGAAGTCATCATCGTCGACGAGTTCACGGGCCGCACGATGCCGGGCCGCCGCTGGTCCGATGGCCTGCACCAGTCCGTGGAGGCGAAGGAAGGCGTGACGGTGCGCGAGGAGAACCAGACGGTCGCCTCGATCACGTTCCAGAACTTCTTCCGCATGTACGGCAAGTTGTCGGGCATGACCGGCACGGCCGACACCGAGGCGTTCGAGTTCCAGCAGATCTACGGCCTCGAAGTGGTCGTGATCCCGACGCACCGTCCGATGATCCGCGACGACGCGGCGGACCTCGTCTACCTGACGCAGAAGGACAAGTACGAAGCGATCATCGAGGACATCCGCGAATGCGTCAAGCGCGGCCAGCCGGCGCTCGTCGGCACCACCTCGGTCGAAACCTCGGAGCTGCTCTCGGGCCAGCTGAAGCAGAAGGGCATCGAGCACAACGTGCTGAACGCGAAGCAGCACGACCGTGAAGCGATCGTCGTGTCGCAGGCCGGACGTCCCGGCACCGTCACCATTGCCACCAACATGGCGGGGCGCGGCACGGACATCGTGCTCGGCGGCAGCCTCAAGACAGAGCTGCTGGAGATCGACGCGACGGACGCAGCCGCGCGCGCCGCGGTCGAGGAAGACTGGAAGCGCCGTCACGAGCAGGTGATCGCGTCGGGCGGCCTGCACATCATCGGCACCGAGCGCCACGAATCGCGCCGCATCGACAACCAGCTGCGCGGACGTTCCGGCCGCCAGGGCGATCCGGGCTCGAGCCGGTTCTACCTGTCGCTCGAAGACAACCTGATGCGCATCTTCGGCGACCCCGAGCGCACCAAGCGCTGGCTGACGACGGCCGGCATGAAGGAAGGCGAGGTCATCGAGAGCAAGATGCTGTCGCGCCAGATCGAGCGCGCGCAACGCAAGGTGGAAGCCTACAACTTCGACCTGCGCAAGAACCTGCTCGAGTACGACGACGTCGCCAACGACCAGCGCAAGGTCATCTACCAGCAGCGCACCGAGATCATGGCGGCGGAGGACATCTCCGATTCCGTCACGGGCATTCGTGCGGAAGTGGTCAATAACCTCATCGACCAGTTCGTGCCGCGCGAGAGCCCCGAGGAAGAGTGGAAGCTCGACGAGCTCAAGGAAGCGATCGAGCGGGACTTCGTCACGCACATCGACCCGCAGGCCTGGCTCGCGGCCGATCACGAGATCGCCGAGGTCGGCCTGCGCGAACGCGTGGTGAAGGCGGTCGAGGAATCCTACGAGGCCAAGGTCGCCGCCGTGGGCGCGCCGGTCATGCGGCATCTGGAAAAGGCGGTCATGCTGCAGGAGCTCGACCGCCACTGGCGCGACCACCTCGCGGCGATGGATTACCTGCGGCAGGGCATCCACCTGCGCGCGTACGCGCAGAAGAACCCGAAGCAGGAGTACAAGCGCGAGGCATTCGAACTCTTCGGCGCGCTGCTCGACCGCATCAAGCACGACACCGTGTCGCTGCTGTCGCGCCTGCAGGTGCGCACGGAAGCCGAGATCGAGGAGCAGGAGCGTGAACGTGAGCGGCAGATGGCGCGCCAGCTGCAGACGCAGCACGTGTCGCCGCAGTCGGTCATCGCCAGCGATGGTGTTGCGGAAGGCGCGACGCCTGCCGGAAGCAGTGCGGGTGGCGGGTTTGCGGCCAGCTCCGGATTTGCAGGTGGCTTTGGCGCCGGCCAGGGTCCGACGGCCGGTCCGGTGTCGCCGGGCGGCGAGACCGTCGTGCGCGACGGCCGCAAGGTGGGGCGCAACGAGCCCTGTCCGTGCGGCTCCGGCAAGAAATTCAAGCACTGCCACGGCCAGATCTGATTGCAGCGTCCGGAGCCCTCTTCGTCATGAAGAAGGCCGGGCAACCGATGCAGGAACTCTGGGTCGTCGCAGGGCTGGTGTTCGACGCCAGTGGCCGCGTGCTCATCGCGCAGCGACCGGCTGGCAAGGCACTCGCCGGGCGCTGGGAGTTTCCCGGCGGCAAGGTCGCCGCCGATGAAACCGCGCACTCGGCGATCGTCAGGGAGCTGAGGGAAGAGACCGGCATCGAAGTTGGCGATGCCGAGCGCCTGCTGTACTACGCCGCGGTCTATCCAGGCCGGACGATCTGGCTGGACGTGTGGGTGATCAAGGACTGGTCAGGTGAGCCGCAAGGCCTCGATGCGCAGGCTCTCGAGTGGGTCGAGCCAGCGCGACTGAGCGAGCACGACATTCTCGAGGCGGATGCGCCGATCGTTGCGGCGTTGTCGCGGCGAGTCAATGGTGCAGGCGACCGATCCGGGGCCTTCCCCCGAGCTTGGAAAGGCAGACACGCGCTCGGGGGAAGGCCCCGAATCAATCGCTCTCTCGACCGCGCCTGTAGCCTGACAGGACAGGACCGGTGTCGACTCAGCGCGCGACGTCGATGATGGCGTGCATGACCGGTGTGCTGCGCGCTGCGGATCGAGACTGCCTTCTGGTGCACTTCACGTTGCGCCGTATCGCAAGCGGTCGATCCGTGACCTTTCCCAGGGCGCGTGTCTGCCTTTCCAAGCCCTGGGAAAGGTCACGGATCGGACCGCCTGCAACCACTGTCGCAGCAGCCGCAAGCAATACCGTCAGAGCCGCGTCAGCGAATAAGCCACCTCGTGCAGCGCGTCGAGTCCTGCCGCGGCGAACTGCGGGCTTTCACCGATGATGTCGACGCGCTCCAGTACCTGCACCTGGAACATCTCGCTGTAGAGCGACACGACTTCGTCGGGCGTCACCGAAAACGGCGGGCCGTCCCTGGTCGTCTGCTCGTATTCGAAAGCGATGAGCAGCGTGCGGCTGCCCGCCGGCATCAGCGCAGCGAAGTTCTGCGCGTAGCGCTCGCGCATCGATGGAGGCAGCGCGACCAGGGCGGCCCGATCATAGGCGGCCTGCACCGGGCCCAGCAGTTCCGGCGTGAGCTGCAGCGCATCGCCTTCCAGCATCTCGAACGCGGCAGTTCGATGCCGGCGGAATGCGCCGCACCGTTCAATTTCGACGTCGGTCCGTTGCTGCTCGCCGAAAAATTCCTCGACGGCCAGCGCACTCAGTTCGGAGCCGACGACGCGGTAGCCGCGGACCGACAGCCAGACCATGTCGAGGCTCTTGCCACAGAGCGGCACGTAGACTCGCGCGCCCGGCGCCACGTTCAGCGAGGGCCACCAGCGCTCGAGGAACGGGTGCGGAGCGGACTGGTGAAAGCCGATCTGACGGGCTTGCCAGCGCTGATGCCAGAAGTCGGGATCCACGGGATTTCAGGCCTGCGTCAATGTCGCGGCGGATCGTCGGGTTCCGGCTCGCTGCTCGACGGCTGCGCGCCGTCCGGCGAAATCTCCTCGCCGGGGATCGTGTGCTTTTCGGTCATCCACGCACCGAGGTCGATCAGCCGGCAGCGCTCGCTGCAGAACGGACGCCACGTCGCTGCGGCGGACCATTCCACCGGGCGCTGGCACGTGGGACACGGAAACGTCGGCATGGCGACCAGTTCGCGGCTGCAGGCCTGCCGGTCAGGTGCAGAGCGCGAGCAGGAACGGGACGTCGCCCGTCATCTGCACGGGGTGCGTGCCTGCGTCCTGCCAGGAGAGGAAACGGATGCTCACACGGTAGTGGCTGCCGCTGATCTCCGGATAGATGTCGGTGCCCTGGGGCAACACGATGCGGATCAACTGCACGGGCACGTCGCGCTCGAGCGTCAGGTGGTACACGCCGTTGGACGCGACCTCACGGCGCGTCTTGCCCTGTTCGCGCGTCATCCAGAGCAGCTCGGAAATTGCGTCGCCCAGCGGACGGATCACGGCCAGCCAGTTCGCGAAGTCCGCGCCGCGGATCTCGTCCGGCTGGTTGAGCCAGTGGGTGTAGTCGGGCAGGTCGAACTCGCAGGTGCCGCCCGGAATCGTGCTGCGATGCTTGATGGCATTCAGGAATTCGGAGTCGCGCAGCTTCTGCATGAACAACGCGCCGACCGTGCTCAGTTCCTCGCGCATGCGGTGCAGCTTGGTGAGCAGTACCTTGAGACGCCCCGCGTCGACGCCCGGCCGTGCGCTGAACGCCGACAACTGGTTCATCTGCCGCTCGAGTTCCTTCAGCACCTCGCTGCGGATGTCGCCGCGCTGCGTGATCGCGAGGATCTCGAGCAGGGAGGAGACCGCCGCCCGCGTGGACCACGGGTCGGGCAGGGTGTGATGGTGCACGGCCTGCTGGTACAGGAAATCGAGGCGCAGGAAATTGCGCATCCGCTCGTTGAGCGGCTGCTCGTAGGCAACGACACGGGTCGCCGCATCCGTCGACGGCAGTGCGGCTTCGGTTGAGTTCATGGTCGTCTATTGTGCGGCATGGCCGTTTGGCGGCACAACCTTCTGCGCCGCCAACTGCACATAACGCTCGTGCAGCGCGGCGACCCGTTCGCGCAGGTCCTCGATCCGGCCGGTGTTCGTCACGACGTCGTCTGCGATGCCCAGTCGCGTCTCACGCTTCGCCTGGGCGCGCAGGGATGCCTGTGCCTGTTCACGCGTGACCGAGTCCCGTGCCACGAGCCGTTCGACCTGCACCGCCTCCGGGGCATCCACCACGAGGACACGGTCGACGTGGTCGCGCCGGCCGCCCTCGGCCAGCAGTGGAATCACCAGGATCTGGTAGGGGCCCGCGTGTGCCGCGGCCGCCGACTGCCGTTCCATTTCGGCGCGAATGGCCGGGTGCAGGATCGCCTCGAGTCGCGCGCGGGCGGTTGCGTCGCTGAAGATGACCTCGCGCAGCCGGCGCCGGTCGAGCCTGCCGTCGGGGCCAAGCACGTCGTTGCCGAATGTCGATGCCACGGCGGCGAGCGCGGGCTGGCCTGGCTCGACGACCTCGCGCGCGATGAGGTCCGTGTCGACCAGCGGCACGCCGTGCGCCGCGAACAGGTTGGCGACGGTGGTCTTGCCGCTCGCGATGCCGCCGGTGAGGGCGACGCGAAACGGACGGGAAGTGGGCTGTGGATCTGGTGAGGTCACGACCGTTGTCGATGGATATCAGCGGGCCAGGCCGGCCAGCGACAGGTAGCCGCCCATGATCTGCGGCCCCCACAGCAGCGCGATCCAGCCGGCCGCTGCAAGGTACGGGCCGAAGGGGATCGGCACGTTGCGATCCCGGCCGCGGAGCAGGATCAACGCGATTCCGATGACGGCGCCGGCCAGCGCGGAGAGCAGCAGGATCAGCGGCAGCATCTGCCAGCCCATCCAGGCGCCGAGCGCCCCGAGCAGCTTGAAGTCGCCGTAACCCATGCCTTCCTTGCCCGTGACGAGCTTGAAAGCCCAGTAGACGGTCCAGAGGATCAGGTAGCCGAAGACGGCGCCCAGGATCGCCGATGAAGGATCCGTGGGCGCAGGGGCCTTGACGCCCGCATGCCAGGACAGGCTCAGCAGCAGGCCCAGCCACAGCAGAGGGATCGTGATGACGTCGGGCAGCAGCGTGTGATCGAGGTCGATCACCGTGAGGCAGACCAGGGCCCACGTGAACAGCAGCGCCGCGAGTGTCTGCCAGTGCCAGCCGAAGTGCAGCGCGACCCCGGCCGAAAGCACGGCCGTGGCGACCTCGACGATCGGATAACGAGCGGAGATCGGTGCGCCGCAGCCTGCGCACTTGCCGCCGAGCATCAGCCAGCTGATCACGGGGATGTTCTGCAAGGCGCTGATCTCGGCATTGCACTTCGGGCAGCGGGAGCGGGGGACGAGGAGGTTGTAGCGTTCGACGGGAGTCGCCGCCAAGAGGTCCGCTTGATGCCCTGGCGTGCCGTGTTCGCCGGTCGGTGTCGGACTCCGCGAGCATCTCGCGCGCCTGCGCCTTCCACTCGCGCTCGAGCATGATCGGCAGCCGGTGGATGACCACGTTCAGGAAGCTGCCGATGAGCAGGCTCAGAAGAAAGACGCAGACGGTCAGCAGCCAGGGCGTCGAGGCGAGGATTTCGGCGAGGTCGGTCATTCTTGCGTTTACCTATGTGAAAACGCCGCGCAGGGCGCGGCGTCTTCGGCAATCTTAGCTGCGATTGCGTGGCGCGTGCGTCAGATGACCGCACCGAGCTTGAAGATCGGCAGGTACATCGCGACGACCATGCCGCCGACCAGCACGCCGAGGATGACCATGATCATCGGTTCGAGCAGGCTGCTCAGCGCGTCGACCGCTGCGTCGACGTCGGCCTCGTAGAAGTCGGCGACCTTGCCGGCCATCTCATCCAGCGAGCCCGATTCTTCGCCAACCGCGATCATCTGCACGACCATGTTCGGGAACAGGCCCGTGTTTTCCATTGCGCGCTGCATGCGCATGCCGGTCGCGATTTCGTCGCGCATCCGCAGCACCGCGTCCTGGTAGATGATGTTGCCCGTGGCGCCGGCGACGGACTTCATCGCCTCGACCAGTGGCACGCCCGCGCCGAACATCGTCGCCAGCGTGCGCGCGTAGCGCGCGATGGCTGACTTGCGCAGGATCGGCCCGATCACAGGGATCTGCAGCGACAACTTGTCGATGAACTGCCGCAAAGGTCGCGAACGCTTGTAGAAATAGAAGAAGGTGAAAATCGCAGCGCCGACGATGATTCCGCAGCAGCCAGCCTTTCGCCTGCATCCAGCGTGACAGGTCGACGACGAACTGCGTGAACGCCGGCAGATCTGCGCCGAAGCCCTTGAACAGGCTTTCGAACTGCGGGATCACGAACAGCAGCAGAATGACGGTGACGATCACGGCAACCGCGAGCACGGCGGCGGGATAGAACAGCGCCTTCTTGATCTTCTTCTTGAGAGCTTCGGTCTTTTCCTTGTACGTCGCGATCTTCTCGAGAACCGTCTCGAGCGCGCCTGCATGCTCGCCGGCCTCGACCAGGTTCACGAACAGATCGTCGAAATAAAGCGGGTGCTTCGCCAGCGCCTGGTGCAGCGAATTGCCGGTTTCGATGTCGCTCTTGATCGAAAGCACCAGCTTCTGCACGGCCGGCTTGTCGTTGCCGACGCCGATGATCTCGAACGACTGCACCATCGGGATGCCGGCGTTGAGCATCGTGGCGAGCTGGCGGGCGAACAGGGCGATGTCCTCGGCAGTGACCTTGCCTTCGCCCTTGAACAGCTTGGACTCTTTGCGGATCCTGGTCGCGGCGATTCCCTGCTTGCGCAGGTCAGACCGGATCTCCATTTCGTCGCGCGCAAGCCCGCGTCCCTTGACGCGGTTACCCTTCTTGTCCTTGCCTTCCCAGAGGAAGGTCGCCTGCCTGGTTACCGCAAGTTCAGCCATGTGGTTGGAGTCCCGGTTCCTTCAGGTTCAGTCGACGGTGACGCGGTTCACTTCGTCCAGCGACGTGATCCCCATGCGCACCTTGTTGATCCCCGCCTGGCGCAAGCCCCAGACACCTTCGCGGGTCGCCTGCTGCTTGATGTCCAGCACGCTCCCGCCCGCCATGATGATGCGGCCGATCTCCTCGGAGACCGGCATCACCTCGTACAGGCCCGTGCGCCCCTTATACCCGTCCGTGCAGTTGCTGCAACCCACGGGTTGGAAAATCTGGAGGCCGTTCGCGATTTCCTCATCCCCGAAGCCCTCCTTCTTCAGCGCTTCGGCCGGAATCTTCATCGGCGCCTTGCAGCTGTTGCAGAGCCGGCGCGCCAGGCGCTGGGCGATGATCAGGCTGACCGACGTGGCGATGGCATAGGGCTTCACGCCCATGTCGACCAGGCGCGTCAGGGTCTTGGGTGCGTCGTTGGTGTGCAGCGTGGAGAGCACCAGGTGGCCGGTCTGGGCGGCCTTGATCGCGATCTCGGCGGTCTCCAGGTCGCGGATTTCGCCGACCATGATCACGTCCGGGTCCTGGCGCAGGAAGGCGCGCAGGGCGCCCGGGAACGTCGAGCCCGACCTTCGGGTTGATGTTCACCTGGTTGATACCGGGCAGCATGATTTCGACGGGGTCTTCCGCCGTCGAGATGTTCGTATCCTCGGTGTTGAGGATATTGAGGCCCGTGTAGAGCGACACCGTCTTGCCGCTGCCGGTCGGGCCGGTCACCAGGATCATGCCGTGCGGCCGCGCCAGGCAGTCCATGTACAGCTTCTTCTGGAACGCTTCGTATCCCAGTGCGTCGATGCCCAGCATCGCGCTCGAGGGATCGAGGATACGCATCACGATCTTTTCGCCGAACAGCGTCGGGCACGTGCTCACGCGGAAGTCGATGGCCCGGTTCTTCGAGATCTTCATCTTGATGCGGCCGTCCTGCGGCACGCGGCGCTCGGCGATGTCCATGCGGGACATGACCTTCAGGCGGGCCGCCATCTTGATGGCCAGTTGCACCGGCGGATTGGCCACTTCCTTCAGGATGCCGTCGAGGCGGAGCCGGATACGGTAACTGCGTTCGTAAGGCTCGAAATGGATGTCCGACGCACCCTTCTTGATCGCGTCCAGCATCACCTTGTTGATGAAGCGGACGATCGGCGCATCGTCGACCGCGTCGGAGGAACGATCAGAGTCCCTGGCAGCGTCCTCGTCGTCGCCCGAGGTGACTTCGAGGCCGTCCATCTCGAAGTCGTCGCCGGCAAGTTCCGGCATCGACGTGTCGACCTGCTCGAGCGAAACCGCGAGCAGCTTGTTAAGCTTGTCCTCCTCGACGACCACCGCTTCGATCGAGAAACCAGTGGCGAACTTGACTTCGTCCAGTGCATGCAGGTTCGTCGGATCGGAGATCGCGATGAACAGCTTCTTCCCGCGCTTCACCAGCGGCAGCACGCGGTGCTTGCGCAGGATCTTTTCGCTGACGATGCGGACGGTGTCGAGGTCGGGTTGGACGCAGTCCAGGTCCAGCAGCGGGGCGCCGAACTCCTGCGAGGCCGCGATGGCGATCTCGCGCGCGTCGGCCATGTTGTG
>CAVWGG010000006.1:0-325872 GCA_963754535.1 uncultured Gammaproteobacteria bacterium | reverse complement strand
TACGCCGTTCCTGACGAGGATGGCGGCCGCAGGTTTCGCGCCCGACGACATCGACGTCGTCATCTGCTCGCACCTGCACATCGATCACGTGGGCTGGAACACGCAGCTGCATGCGGGCCGCTGGGTGCCGACGTTTCCGAACGCCCGCTACCTCTTCTCGGCGATCGAGCGCGACTACTGGGATCCGCAAGGCCCGGGCGCCCGCCCGACCGCGGCCGGCGCGTTCGTGAACACCAACGTCTTCGAGGACAGCGTGCAGCCGCTGCTCGACGCGGGCAGCGCCGAACTGGTGGGCGAGGGGTATCGCGTCAGCGAGTCGATCACGCTGCGGCTCGGGCCGGGTCACACGCCGGGCCACCTGATCATGGACGTGCGCTCCGCCGGCGACAGCGCGCTGTTCGTGGGGGACATCCTGCATCACCCGGCGCAGGTGTATTGCCCCGACTGGAACAGCCCGTTCTGCGAGGATCAGCCGCAAGCCCGGCTGACGCGCCGTCGGGTGCTGGAGGATGCCGCCGATCGCAATGCGCTGATCGTCCCGGCTCACTTCGGCGGCGTTCACTGCTGCCGTGTGCGTCGTCGCGGCGACGCGTTCGAACCCATTTTCGAGACGCCATGAACGCGACCGCACCGCTCGATGCCGGCTATCGCTTCGATCCGGCCGATCCCGGCCTGATCCGTCATCCGTACCGGCCTTACTACGAGTACCTGCGGGGTGCGCCGGGCCTGCACAAGGCGGCGACCGAGTACTACGTCGCTGCGCGCTACGCCGACGTGCGCGAGGTGATCACGAACCACGTGGCGTTCGGGCAGGGCAATTTCGTCCACAACATCCAGCTGTACTACGGCCCGGACTTCGACGTCATGGCGCACTCGTCGTACCGCTGGCTGTCCGAGGTGTTCGTGATGCAGGACCCGCCCGCGCACACGCGACTGCGCAAGCTCGTCGCGTTCGCGCTGACGCCGAAGCGCGTCGCGGCGATGCAACCGCGGATCCAGGAGATCGTCGACGGCCTGATCGACGCCATGCTGGCGAAGCGCGAGATCGAACTGCTCTGGGACTTCGCCTACCAGCTGCCGACGCTCGTGATGTGCGACATGCTCGGCCTCGAAGGCGCAGAACGCTCTCCTGCCAGCCTGGCGCAAGCTGACGCGGGCCGTGGCCGAGTCGTTCATCGTGTTCGAAACGCGTGCGCTCGAGCCAGAGCTGCTGGCCCAGGCCGACGCGCAGATGGACTTCCTCAACGATTTCTTCGGCCGGATCTACGACCGCAAGCTGGCCAATCCGCAGGACGACCTGACCAGCGCGCTGGTGCAGGCGAAGGACGAGGACGGCTCCGCGCTGACCAAGGCCGAGGTCGCGAACGTGATCGTGGCCATGTTCGGCGCGGGCTTCGAGACCACGGCGCACCTGATCGGCAACGGCATGCTTGCCATGCACCGCGACCCGGACCAGTGGCAGGCGCTGGTCGCCAACCCGGAAGAAATCGCCCCGCGCGCGGTCGAGGAAGTGCTGCGTTTCGAATCGTCGCTGCAGGGCACCTATCGCACGGCGCTGCAGCCTGCGCTGTTCGGCGGCTTCGAGCGTGCAGCCGGGCGAGCGCGTGCTGTGCCTGCTCGGCGCGGCCAATCGCGATCCGTCCGTGTTCGAGCGGGCGGACGTGCTGGACGTCACGCGCAAGGATTCACGCATGCTGTCGTTCGGTGGCGGTATCCACCACTGCATCGGCGCAGCAACTCGCGCGGCTCGAAGGCCGCATCGCGTTCGCGTCCCTCGCCCGGCGCATGCCGCACATCGAAGTCGACGTCGACGGCGCCGTGTGGCGGGCGGGCTTCCTGTTTCGCGGCCTGACCGAGTTGCGCTGCCGGGCCTGAGCCGGTCGCGGCTCACTTCCGGTTCAGGAACGCCTTCATCCGGGCGCGGAAGCCCTCGGTGCCGCTCAGCAGCGACTGCTGCCGGTCTTCATTCGCGACCGCTGATTCGATGCCCGGCGCGTCGATGCCGACCTGCAGGCCCTGCTTCGTGAGTGCAAGGCCGAGCGGATCCGCCTGCAACAGCGACGTCCACCGTCCTCGTGCCCGCGGCTTCGAGTTCGGCCGCCGGCACGACTGCCGTGACGAATCCGAGCGCGGCGGCGCGCGTGGCGTCGAGGAACGATCCCGTCATCAGCATCTCCGCCGCGACCGACGTTCCGACCGCGCGGGGCAGCAGGTAGCTCATGCCGACGTCGCAGCCGCTCAGTCCCACCTTGATGAAGGCCGCATTCATGCGCGTTTCCGGCGTGCACAGGCGGATGTCCGACAGCGAGCGCCAGCGCGAAGCCGCCGCCGGAGGCCGCGCCCTGCACGAGGCAGACGATCGGCTGCGGACAGCGGCGCATCGCAGACGAAGATGCTGCTGAGTCGCTGCTGGAAGCGCAGGCGGGCGGCGGTGTCGAGTTCCTCGATCAGCCCCGTCATCTCGCGCAGGTCGAGGCCGGCACAGAACGCCTTGCCCGTCGCGCGCAGCACGATCACGCGCGTCCTGGTGTCGTGCACCCGTGCGCCGAAGTACTCGGCGAGCTCGGCGATCATGCGCGCGTTCATCGCATTCAGCGCGTCGGGCCGGTCGAGCGTCAGCCAGTCGACGTCGCCGCGCCGTTCGACCCGGAAAGTCTCGTACGGTGAATCGTCGGTGGGTTGCATGGTCGTCCTGCCTTCAGGTCTTTGCGAGCACGCCACCGTCGAGCGGGATGACGTTGCCGGTCATGTACGAGCTGGCGCGCGAGCCGAGGTAGAGCGCGAGCGCGCCGATGTCGTCCTTCGAGCCTTCGCGGCCGAGCGGGATCGTCTTGCGCATCTCCGCCATGCGCTCTTCGTTGCTGGTCATGAAGTGCGTCATCTTCGACGGGAAGAAGCCCGGCGCGATCGCGTTCACGAGGATGCCGCGCGGCGCGAGCTCGGCGGCCAGCACCTTCGTCATCTGGTGGACCGCCGCCTTGCTGGCCGCGTACGACCAGGCGCGCAGCACCTGGCTGGTCACGCCGTACACCGAGCCGATGTTGATCACGCGCGCCGGGTCGGCCTCGGTCGCGGCGGCCTGCAGCTTGGCGAGGAACGTCTGCACCAGCACGAACGGGGCCTTCACGTTGACGCCCATCACCGAGTCCCAGGCCGCGGCGGGAAACTTCTCGATCGAGGTGCCCCAGGTGATGCCGGCGTTGTTGATCAGCACGTGCAGCTTGTCCTCGCCCTCGAGCGCGGCGCGCAGGGCCTCCACGCCTTCGGGCGTGGCGACGTCGCCCTGGACGGCCCGCACGTCGCCGTACGCCGCGAGCTCCTGCCGGGCGGCTTCCAGCTGCTCGGGCTTGCGTCCGGTGATGTAGACGCGCGCGCCGCAGCGCAGGTAGGCCTCCGCCATCGCCAGCCCCAAGCCCGACGAGCCGCCGGTGATGACGGCGGTCTTGCCCGCGACGGAAAACAGGTCGGCGTAAGGATTCTGTGACATGTCGGGTCCCCGGGATTGACCGATATCTATAAAAGAAAACCGCTAGTAGATTTTTTATACCATTAGTATACTCGGGCGCACGGAGCCAAACGACCCATGCACAGCCACGACCAGCGACCGCCGGCCTACCGCAGCGCTTCGGGCATCGAGCTCAAGGCGAGCTACGGTCCTGAAGACGTCCCGGCGGAGCATGCCCGCGTCATGGGCGCGGCTCCCGGCCAGCCGCCCTATCACCGTGGCGGGTTCCCGCAAGGCTACCGCACCAAGCCCTGGCGCATCTTCCAGCTGAGCGGCTTCGGCAAGCCCGAGGACGAGAACGAGCGCATCAAGTTCCTGCTCCGCAACGGCGAGACCGGGTTCCTGATGGAACACGACCGCAACACGGCCGACCACCTCTACAACGTCGACCATCCGGACGTCGTCGCGCGCAAGGAAGACGTGGGCCTCACCGGCGCGGTCATGCAGAGCGTGCGCGAGACCGAGCTGTGCCTCGCCGACCTGCCGATCGAGAGTACGTTCGGGCACGCCGGCGGCGCCGTGGTGCAGCACGCTCCGTTCGCGCTCGCCGCTTACTGGACGGTGGCAAAACGGCGCGGCATCCCGCTCGCGCAGCTCTTCGGCACGGGGCAGAGCGACTTCTTCCTGACCTACCTCGGCTGCGTCACCAAGCAGCAGGTGCCGACGGCCCCGGGCCTGCGGCTCAACGCCGACATCATCGAGTTCTGCAGCGAGCACCTGCCGAAATGGGTGCCGGTCTCGATCGCCGGTTACAACGGCGGCGACACCGGGCTCAATGCCTGGCAGGAACTCGGCGCGGTGATGGCGAACGCCATCGAATACCTCGACGAGGTGAAGCGTCGCGGCCGCATGGACATGACGGTCGCCGCGCAGCGTGTCGGCGGCGTCAATTTCCGCACGACCATGGAAATCTTCGAGGACGCGGCGAAGCTGCGGGCCGCCCGCAAGATGTGGCACAAGCTGCTCACCGAGCGCTACGGCATCACCGACGAGCGCGCGCTGCGCATGCGCATCCACATCGTCACCTCCGGCGCGTACATGCAGTACCAGCAGCCGTTCAACAACATCGTGCGCGGCACCCTGATGGCGCTGACGGCCGTGCTCGGCGGCACGCAGTCGCTCGGCGTGTCGGGCTACGACGAAGCGATCTCGATCCCGAGCGAGCACGCGCACCAGATGGCCGTGCGCATCCAGCAGATCCTCGAGCACGAGACCAACATCCCGGCCGTGACGGATCCGCTCGGCGGCTCCTACTACGTCGAAGCGCTGACGGCCGAACTCGAGCGGCGCGCCTGGGAATTCGTCGACCAGTTGCTGGCGCAGGGCGGTTTCCTCGCCACGCTCGATTCCGGCTGGCTGCACGCGCGCGCGCGCGAGAACCAGGAATCGCAGGCGATCGCGGAGGCACGCGGCGAACGCAAGATCGTCGGCGTGAACTGCTTCAAGGAAGACATCACGCCCTGGGAAGTCGACGGCTTTCCGCCCGTGACGGACGCGTACCCGGTCGCGCTCGAGCGGCTCAACGCCGTGCGCCGCGAACGGCACGAGACCGCAGCGACCGCGGCGATGCGCGAACTCGCGGCGACCTGTCGTGATCCCGCTCGCAACATCATGCCGGTCATGATGCAGGCCGTGGACGCGGAGGTGACGATCGGCGAGATCGGCGACATCTTCCGCCAGGCCTGGGGCGACTGGCAGACTCCGAAGCTCGTCTGACGCGCCGCGGCAGCAACAAGGCACACCATGTCATCCGTAGCCGACGAAACGACGACCGCAACCAGCTCCGACCGCAGCGACGGATGGCGCACCGCGTCGCATCCTGCTCGCGAAGACGGCCCTCGACGGTCACTGGCGCGGCATCTCCGTCGTCGCGCGCGCGCTGCGCGACGGCGGCTTCCAGGTGATCCTGGGCGGCATGAGCACCGGCACCGAGATCGTGCGCGCGGCGATCGACGAAGACGTCGACCTCGTGGGATTGAACGTCGGTGGTCACGTCGAGGTGGCGGAACGCATCATCGGTGAACTGCGCGCGGCGCGCGCCGACCTGCCGATCTTCGCGGGCGGCATCATCGCGCCGTGGGCGGCCAAGCGACTGAAGGCGCTCGGCGTCGAAGTGTTTCCGCCCGGCTCGCAGCTCGACGAGATCGTCGACTGTGCACGGCGGCTGACCGGCACCGAACCCGGCAAGCTCAGCGGCTGAGCGCGCCCGCCAGCAACGCCGCCCCGGCCCGGTCGAGGTCGGAATCTCCTGCCTGCACCGCCTCGATCATCCGCGTGAACTCCGCGGAGCGCAGCGTCGCCTCGATCCGGCTTTCCAGCTGGGCCGAGACCAGCCTGCGCAACGCGAGCCGCAGCAGGCGCTGCTGCCGCTGCGCCATCGCACCGGCCTGCACCAGCCATGCGCGATGCGCCGCGATCGCTGCCCAGACGTCGTCCGTGCCGCGGTCTTCGGCTGCGACCGTCTCGACGATCGGCGGTCGCCAGGCCGTCGGCGGCAGCTGGCTCACGGTGCGTTCGAGGTCGAGTCGCGTGGCCTGCGTGCCTTCGCGATCCGCCTTGTTGATGACGAAGACGTCGGCCATCTCGAGCAGGCCGGCCTTCACCGCCTGCACTTCGTCTCCCGCGCCCGGATTCAGCACGACCACCGTCGTGGTCGCCGCTTCGACGATTTCGAATTCCGTCTGCCCGACGCCGACGGTCTCGATCAGCACCCACGGCCAGCCAGCCGCGTCGAGCGCACGGATCGCGAACGGGGTGGCGAGCGCGAGACCGCCCGCGCCGTTGTCAGCCGTCATCGAGCGCACGAAGACGCGCTCGTCCGCCGTGGTGTGTTCCATGCGCAGGCGGTCGCCGAGCACCGCGCCGCGCGTGAGCGCCGACATCGGATCGAGCGCGAGCACGGCGACGCGTTCGTCGCGACGCACCGCCGCCTTGAGCATTGATCCGACGAGCGTGGACTTGCCGGCGCCGGGCGGGCCGGTGAGTCCCACCGTGGCGGCCCGGCCCGTGTGCGGCGCCAGCACCGCGTCGATCGCGGCGGCCTCGAGCGGCCGCCGGTCGATCAGCGTGATCGCGCGGGCGAGTGCGGCGCGGTCACCGCGCAACAATCGCCCGAGCAGATCCGCGGGCACCGTCAACTCAGAGAGCCTTGCGCAGCAGCGGCACCAGGGCTTCGGCGTTGGCGATCGGGCGCGGGTTGGTGCCGCACCAGATGTCCTGGAACGTGTAACCCGCGAGCGGCGCGAGGTCGGCTTCCTTCAGGCCGACCGCCGTGAGGCTGCGCGGCATGCCGAGCCCGCGGATCGCTGCGTCGGCCAGTTCGTGCGCCGGGCGGTTCGGCTGCCCGAACGCGATGCTGATCAGCTTCTGGCGCTCGCCGTTGACGACGCTGTTGTACTCGAGCGCGAACGGGGCCATCACGCACGACGTGTAACCGTGCGGCACGTCGAACGAGCCGCCGAGCGCGTGGCCGACGGCATGGCTGATGCCCATCGGCAACCCGCACACGATCGACGTCATCGAGCACCACGCGCCCATCTGGCACATCTGCCGCGCTTCGAGGTCGTTCGGGTTCGCCTTCACGCGCGGCAGCCCCTGCGACAGCAGGCGCACGGCGTTCATCGCCATGCCGTCGTACCAGTCGTTGGAGTTGAGCGAACCGAGCGTCTCGAACGCGTGGTCGAACGAGCGCACGCCCGTCGACAGCCAGATCCATTCCGGCGTGTGCACGGTGAGCGCGGGATCCATGATGATCGCGCGTGCCGTCATTTTCGGGTGCACGTAACCCTGCTTGACGTTGGTGACCTTGTCCGTCGCGCCGGAGAGCGCGTTGAACTCACCGCCCGACAGCGTGGTCGGCGCGATCACCACTGGAATGTCCGGGCCTTCGAACGCAGGTGCGGTGACCGAGTGATCCGCGTTGACCACGATGTGGTACGCCTCCATCGACTCGGGCGTGCGCAGGCCGTGCTTGAGGCAGACCGCCAGGATCTTGGTGAGGTCGGTGCACGAGCCGCCGCCGATCGACACCAGCAGGTCGGGCGACAGGGGTTCGGCCGCGGCGACCGCAGCGGAAACGTCTTCGCGCGGCACGTGCGGGCGCACCTTGTCGAACACGCCGACGAGCTTCGCGCCGAGCGCGCGGCGCACCTTGTCGATCTCATCCGTCTTGTTGTTCAGCGTATTGCTGCAGACGAGGAAGACGCGCCTGGCCCCGATCGTCGCGGCTTCGTCCGCCAGTGCCTGGGCCACTGGACGGCCGCTGTGGACACGCTCCAGTGGGGTGAGTCCGATCATCGTCTGGTACATGGACGGCTCCGCGAAAAAGCCGGGAAAATCCCCTGCGCGCTCGATTGTATCGACGTTACCGATGGTGTACAAAGTATTACTAACGGGAAGCAACGCAGACTGCGAAGTAACGTTCGTCCGGAATCGACGCAGCTCGTCTTGCGCTGCAAGAGCCTTCGTTTGCAAGGGGGAGATCATGCCGAGCGCGCCGGCCGCACCAACCACTGGCCACGCTGATCCGCGCGTTCCTGCGCGCGAGCGTTGCGTCGTCCGCTACCTCATCGACCGCTGGGCCGCCGAGCGTGGCGACCAGCCGTACGTGATCTTCGACGGCGGGCGGCGCTGGACTTACCGTGAACTGCGCGAGCAGGTGATCGCTATCGCCGTCGGCCTGCAGCGCCAGGGCGTGAGGCAGGGCGAGCACGTGCTGTGCTGGCAGCCGAACTCGCCCGAGATGCTGCTCACGTACTACGCGCTCAATTACCTCGGCGCGGTGTACGTCCCGATCAACACGGCGTATCGCGGCGGCGTGCTCGAGCACGTCATCGAGAATTCGGATGCCAGGCTCGCGATCGTGCACGGCGACCTCGTGCCGCGACTCAAGGAAGTGAAACTCGCCCGGCTCGAGCGACTGGTGGTGACTGGCACGGACGAAATCCCTCCGGCGCCGTTGCCGGCCGTCTTGTTCTCGACGTTGCCGGGCACCGAGGCCGACCTGCAGCCGCTCGCGCGTCCGATCGAGCCGTGGGACACGCAGTCGATCATCTACACGTCCGGCACGACGGGCCCGTCGAAAGGCGTGCTGTCGTCCTACCTGCACATGTACACGAACCCGGGTCCCGAGGCCTGGCACTTCATCGACGGAGCCGACCGCTTCCTCGTCAACATGCCAATGTTCCACATCGGCGGCATGGGCCTCAGCTTCGCGATGCTCGCGCGCGGCGGTTCGATCGTGCTGCCCGAGCGCTTCTCGACGGATACGTTCTGGCCGCTCGTGCGCGAGACGGAGACGACCGCGGTGTTCCTGCTCGGCGTGATGGCGACGTTCCTGCTCAAGGCCCCCGCCGGGCCGCAGGATCGCGATCACAAGGTGCGCAAGTGCTTCATCGTGCCGTTGAGCGACGGCGCGGAAGAATTCCACCAGCGCTTCGGCCTCGACGTCTACACCATCTTCAACATGACCGAGATCTCCTCGCCGATCGTGTCCGAGCCGAACCCGAAGGTGCGCGGCACCTGCGGCAAGGTGCGGGCCGGCGTCGACGTCCGGCTCGTCGACGACAACGATTGCGAGGTGGCTGTCGGCCAGATCGGCGAGATGATCGTCCGCACCGACCGCCCGTGGGCGATGAACAGCGGCTATTACAAGAATTTTGAGGCCACCGCGAGGGCGTGGCGCAATGGCTGGTTCCACACCGGCGACGCGTTCCGCATGGACGAGGAGGGCAACTTCTTCTTCGTCGATCGCATCAAGGACGCGATCCGTCGCCGCGGCGAGAACATTTCCTCGTTCGAGGTCGAAGCGGAGATCGTCCGCTTCCCGGCCGTACGCGAGGCCGCGGCCATTGCCGTGCCCAGCGAGCTCGGCGAGGACGAAGTGATGGCGATCGTCGCGCCGGCACCGGGGCACACCGTCGATCCTGCGGAGCTGCTGGAGTTCCTGCGCGGGCGGCTGGCCTACTTCATGATCCCGCGTTACGTACGCGTGCTGCCCGAACTGCCGAAGACGCCGTCGGCCAAGGTACTGAAGGCCGACCTGCGCCGGCAGGGGATTACTGCGGATACCTGGGACCGCGAGCAGGCCGGTATCGTGATCCGCCGCGACAAGATCGGGAGTTGAGACGTTGGCCACCGGCAGGACAGCACCCAGGGCGGCCCGCGTGACGGGGCCGGAGGCGGGCAGGACGCACGAACTACGCACGGAAGTGCAGGAGTTCAAGCGTCGCCGCATCCTCGAGGAGGCGCGCGAGTTGTTCTTCGCGCAGGGCTACGAATCCACGACGCTCGATTCCATCGCCGAATCGCTCGACGTCACCAAGCCCTTCCTCTATTCGTACTTCCGCAACAAGAGCGAGATCCTGAACGCGATCTGCGAGATCGGCATCACCGAGTCGATCGCGGCCCAGGAAGAAGTGCTGGCGATGGCCCTCTCGCCGCCCGAGAAGCTGCGGCTGATCGTCGAGCGCGTGACGTCCATCGTGATCCGCGACCAGAAGTACGTCGTCGTCTACAACCGCGAGGAGAAGAATCTCGAGGCCGCCGAGCAGAAGCAACTGATCGACCTGCGCAAGTCCTTCGACCAGCGGCTTGCCAAGCTGCTCGAGGAAGGCAATGCCAGCGGCGACTTTTCCGTCGACCAGCCGCGCATGCTGGCCGTGTCGATCAGCGGCATGCTCACCTGGGCGGCAACGTGGTACCGGCCGCGTGCGGCCTACACGGTGACCGACGTCGTTATGCACATGATCCAGGCCGTCGAGCGCATGGTCGGCAGGCCGCCCCGCGCCCGGTAGGCGCCACCCAACGAGAGACGACGCTCATGGCCATGCGCCGCACCATTTTCGAATCCGAGCACGACACTTTCCGCGACGGCGCCCGGCGCTTCTTCCAGGCCGAAATCGCGCCGCATGCGGCGCGTTGGCGCAAGCAGGGCATGGTCGACCGCGAGGCCTACCTGAAGGCCGGCGAGCAGGGCTACCTGCTGCTGTGGGCCGACGAAAAGTACGGCGGCGCGGGCGTCGCCGATTTCCGCTATGAACAGGTGCTGATCGAGGAGAACATCCGCCACGGCGAGCCGTGCTTCTACCTCAACCTGCACTCGCGCCTGGTCGGGCCGTACTTCGGCCAGCTTGGCAACGACGAACAGAAGGCGCGTTTCCTGCCTTCGTTCGTCAAGGGCGAGAAGATCCTGGCGGTGGCAATGACGGAGCCGGGCGCCGGCAGCGACGTGGCCGGCATGAAGACGCGCGCCGAGGACAAGGGCGACCACTGGCTGCTGAACGGATCGAAGACATACATCTCCAACGGCCAACTCGCGGACGTCGTGGTCGTCGCGGCACGGACGGTGCCCGACCAGCGCTACGGCATCGGGCTCTTCATCGTCGAGCGCGGCATGGAAGGCTTCGAGCGCGGGCGCCACCTGCAGAAGATCGGCCTCCATGCGCAGGACACGTCCGAGCTGTTCTTCAAGGACGTGAAAGTGCCAAAAGCCAACGTGCTGGGCGATCCGGCCAAGGGCTTTCACTACCTCACGCACTTCCTGGCCGAAGAACGCCTGATCGGCTCCGTGCAGTACACGACGGGAGCGCAGCTGGCGTGGGACCTCACGCTCGACTGGGTCAAGGAGCGCCGTATGTTCGGCAAGCCGCTGGGAGCGTTCCAGAACACACGCTTCAAGCTCGCCGAACTTCGCGCACAGATCGATGCCGCGCAGGTGTTCGTCGATACGCTCGTGACTGAGCACCTGCAGGGCAAGCTGAGCGCCGACCTCGCGGCCGAGGCCAAGCTGCTGACCAGCGAACTCGAATTCCGCACGGCGGACGAATGCCTGCAGCTCTTCGGCGGCGCGGGCTACATGGAGGAGTACCGCATCTCGCGGTGCTTCACGGACGCCCGGGTGTCCCGGATTTATGCCGGCGCCTCGGAAGTGATGAAGGAAATCATCTCGCGGGGCTTCGGCCTCGACGACCGCAAGCTGACCTAAGTCACTGAATTTACTGGCTCCGGAAACAGGGGGCGCTGACCTATTCCCCTCCCGCGCTGCGGGAGCGGTGACCTCCCCCCATTACAAATTTTATTGCGCTGCCGCAAACTTGACCGGTTCGGCGGCGCCAGTCCCTTTCGGCGCGGCCCGCTCCTCGGAACCAGATGTAGGGAGAGACTCATGCTGTACACGGGACCCGCCTTCAGCGCCGCGGCGCTGGGCGATGGCATCGTCGAACTCAAGTTCGACCTCGCCGGCGAATCGGTCAACAAGCTCAACACGGTCGCACTGCAGGACTTCGCGGCGGCGACGCAGGCGATCGCGCAGGACGGCAGCGTGAAGGGCGTCGTCGTGACTTCGGCCAAGTCCGTGTTCATCGTCGGCGCCGACATCACCGAGTTCGGCGCGATGTTCGCGGCGGGCGAGGAGGGCATCGCGAAGTCGGTGCTCGAGGTGAACCGCATGCTGAGCGCGTTCGAGGACCTGCCGGTCCCGACGGTTATTGCGATCAACGGGGTCTGCCTCGGTGGCGGCCTCGAGCTCGCGCTTGCCGGTGACTACCGCGTGATGTCCACCGCAGCGTCGGTCGGTTTCCCCGAGGTGAAGCTGGGCATCTTCCCGGGCTTCGGCGGCTCGGTGCGCATGCCGCGCATCATCGGCATCGACAACGCCGTGGAGTGGATCTGCACCGGCGCCGACAAGAAGGCCGATGCGGCACTGAAGGACGGCGCGGTCGATGCCGTCGTCGCGCCGGAGCAGCTGCGTGACGCGGCGCTTGCGATGCTGCAGCAGTGCATCGCCGGCAAGCTCGACTGGCAGAGCCGTCGCGCGGCCAAGCTGGCGCCGCTCAAGCTCAACAAGATGGAACTGACGATGGCGTTCACGTCGTCGATGGGCGTGGTGGGCGCGCAGGCCGGCCCCAACTACCCGGCGCCGATGCTGGCCCTCAAGAACATGCAGGAAGCAGCCACGCTCGGCCGCGACGCCGCGCTCGCAGTCGAGGCGAAGTACTTCGCCAAGGCGGCCGTCACGCCGCAGGCGAACGCGCTGATCGGCGTCTTCCTCGCCGACCAGGGCGTCAAGAAGGCGGCGGGCAGCTGGGAGAAGAAGAGCAAGCGCGAGATCAAGCAGGCGGCCGTGCTCGGCGCCGGCATCATGGGTGGCGGCATCGCGTACCAGGCGGCGTACAAGGGCCTGCCGATCGTGATGAAGGACATCCGCGACGACGCGCTCGCGCTCGGCATGAACGAAGCGGGCAAGCTGCTCTCGAAGCAGGTCGAGCGGGGGCGCCTGACGCCCGCGAAGATGAGCGAAACGCTCGGTCGCATCCGTCCGACGCTCAATTACGGCGATTTCGGCGGTGTCGACATCATCATCGAGGCGGTCGTCGAGAACCCGAAGGTCAAGATGGCCGTGCTGGCGGAGGTCGAAGGCCTGGTGCGCGAGGACACGATCATCGCGTCCAACACCTCGACCATCTCGATCAGCCTGCTGGCCGGGGCCCTCAAGCGGCCGCAGAACTTCGTCGGCATGCACTTCTTCAACCCGGTGAACATGATGCCGCTGGTGGAAGTGATCCGCGGCAAGCAGTCCTCCGAGGAGGCGGTGGCCGCGACCGTGAAGCTCGCGAGCCGGATGGGCAAGACGCCGGTGGTCGTGAACGACTGCCCGGGGTTCTTCGTCAACCGCGTGCTGTTCCCGTACTTCGCCGGCTTCCACATGCTGCTGCGCGACGGCGCGGATTTCCAGGCCATCGACAAGGCCATGGAGCGGTTCGGCTGGCCGATGGGCCCCGCGTACCTGATGGACGTCGTCGGCATGGACACCGGCGTGCACGCCGCGGAGGTCATGGCCCAGGGGTTCCCGGACCGCATGCGCCACGACTGGAGGAACGCGACCCAGGTGCTGGTCGACAACAAGCGCTATGGCCAGAAGAACGGCAAGGGCTATTACGTCTACGCGCCCGACAAGAAGGGCAAGCCGAAGAAGTCGGTGGACCCGGCGACGTACGAGCTGATCAAGGACGTCGTGGCTCCGCGCAAGGAGTTCACGCCCGACGAGATCGTGGCGCGCTGCATGGTGCCGATGTTCAACGAGGTGGCGCGCTGCCTCGAAGAGAAGATCGTCGCCTCGCCGCACGAGGCGGACATGGCGCTGCTGTACGGCATCGGCTTCCCGCCGTTCCGCGGCGGCGCCTGCCGTTACATCGACCAGACCGGTGTCGCGAACTTCTTGCGGATGGCCGACCAGCTGGCGCCGCTCGGCAAGCTGTATGAAGCGCCGCAGCTGCTGCGCGACATGGCGGCTTCCGGCAAGAAGTTCTTCGGCTGACCGCGGCCCCCACGGAATACACGGAGAGATCAAGATGAGTCTCAATCCCCGCGATGTCGTCATCGTCGATGGCGTCCGCACTGCGATGGGCCGCTCGAAAGGCGGCATGTTCCGCAACGTCCGCGCCGAGGCGCTCTCGGCCGAGCTGATCAAGGCGCTGTTCCGCCGCAACCCCGGCCTCGACATGAACGAAGTCGAGGACGTGATCTGGGGCTGCGTGAACCAGACGCTCGAGCAGGGCATGAACATCGCCCGCAACGCGCTGCTGCTGGCCGGCCTGCCGCACACGGTGCCAGGCCAGACCGTCAATCGCCTCTGCGGCTCGTCGATGCAGGCGCTGCACACGGCGGCGGCCCAGATCATGACCGGCCAGGGCGACGTGTTCGTGATCGGCGGCGTCGAGCACATGGGTCACGTCAACATGATGCACGGTATCGACCTGAACCCGGCCGCCTCGACGCAGTACGCAAAGGCCTCGAACATGATGGGCCTGACCGCCGAGATGCTCGGCCGCATGCACGGCATCACGCGCGAGATGCAGGACAAGTTCGCCGCGCGCTCGCACGCCAAGGCGTGGGAAGCGACGCAGACGGGCCGCTACAAGAATGAAATCGTCGGCATCGAGGGACACGACGCCGTCGGCGCGCGCGTGCTCTGCGAGATCGACGAAGTCATTCGTCCCGAGACGACCGTCGAGACGCTGGCGGCCCTGCCACCCGCCTTCGATCCGAAGGGCGGCACGGTGACGGCGGGTTCGTCATCGGCGATCTCGGACGGCGCTTCCGCCATGCTCGTAATGAGCTACGAGCGAGCCAAGGCACTCGGCCTCAAGCCGCGCGCGAAAGTCCGCGCGATGGCCGTGGCGGGCTGCGATCCGGCGATCATGGGTTACGGCCCGGTGCCGGCGACGAAGAAGGCGCTCAAGCGCGCCGGCCTCACGATGGAAGACATCCAGGTCGCCGAGCTCAACGAGGCCTTTGCCGCGCAGTCGTTGCCGGTCATCAAGGACCTTGGCTTGATGGACACGTTCGACGAGAAGGTGAACTTGAATGGCGGCGCGATCGCGCTCGGTCACCCGCTGGGTTGCTCCGGCGCACGCATCACCACGTCGCTCGTCAACGTGATGGAGCAGAAAGGCGCGACGCTGGGAATCGCAACGATGTGCATCGGCCTCGGGCAGGGCATCACGACGGTGCTGGAACGCGTGTAGCTGGATGGGGCTGTGGCAGCGGCTCGGCGGTCGACTCAGCGGTCGGCTGTCCGGGCGTGCCGCCCCGGTACTGCGACGGCAAGACGCCCGTGTAGCGCCGGAACATCCGGGCAAAATAGGAACCGTCGGCAAATCCCGTCGCGAAAGCGACGTCGGTCACGGAATGCTCGCCGTCGGCCAACAGGCGGCATGCTTCGCCGATCCGCGTGCGCAGGACGTATTCGCGGAACGTCATCCCGAACGCGTGGTGGAAGGCCCGGCTGAATGCGAATCGTTGGATTCCGCAACGGCTTGCGGCCTCGGTTTCCGAGAGCTTCTCGTGGAAGTGCCGCCTGACGTACTGCAGCGCGGGCTGCAGGCGCATGACGTGCACGTCGACGGGCGTCGTCGAGACGGTCGTTCGGCAAATGCGCGTCGAGCCGTCGCGGAACTCGCGGCGACGAGCAGTCGCGGATGATCTGCGCCATGACCTCCAGGTTCATGGAGAATTCCTCGACGGGCACCGGCTTGACGAGGTAGTTCCACACGCCGGAGCGGAAGGCCCACACCGCCAGCGACTCCGAGTGATCGACGGTCAGCATCAGGACGGGTAGCCGGGGGTACGCGAGCTTGACGTCTCGCAGCGCCCGCAAGCCACGGTCGTCCGGGTGATCGAACTCGAAGCACAGCGCGTTCGGCGCCAGGTCAGCCACGTCCGGGAGCGCTCGCTGCAGCCGCGTCGAATGCGCGAGCCGGAAGTGACGCGCAGACGCCACTCTCAGTTCGTGATCCGGGGGGCTGGAGGTGAAATCGAACCACAACAGCAATGGCTTGGTTCCGCGGCCCACGCGACGCTCCTCCCATGAGCTTCGTTCTTGTTGCGTGAAGGCTAAACCGGCGAATACGCAGGTGAATTAGTAGTTTCCGTCGTGACAATTATCTTGCCCTGGCGTGGTCCGCCGGACGACCGTGCCGAGACGCGCGCGCCTCGCAGAGTGCGCAGTCATTGCGGCAATTACCTGTTGCGTCGCCTCCCTTGCTCGCAAAGCGCGAATGACCGGTGCGGAATCAGGCCCCGATCGGGGCGGCCGACAGTCTGTGTCTGCGGGCCCCATTGTGCGCAGCTGCAACATCCTTCTATCGCACCGCAGCGCGAAGAGGATCATTGGTGTTGCCGATAAAGAAACCGGAATTGAGTGGATTTGGGAGTGGCACTGGTAAGCAAGCGAATGCAGACGCGCGATCCTGGGCAAGCCAGGCATCGCGGGCTGCTAGAGAGAGGAGAAAGTCATGAGCTTCAAAGACAAACTGTTGGCGTTCATTCGTGAGGAAGAAGGCCTGACTACGGTCGAATACGCGATTGCGGGCGGCTTGGTCAGTCTGGCCGTTGTCGCGGCGTTCACGAACCTGGGTACCGCCATTCAGCATCGGATAGAGGCCCTGATCGACGCAATCAGCTGACGCGGCCGTTCGGCCGCAAGGGCCGACGTGGGGCGCGCCGGGCAGGCGTTGCCCCACGCCTATCGAAAATCCTGAGCGCACCACCAGATGACGGCCTTGTTTCACACCACGATCGAGATGTCCGTCTTCATGACTGGCTTCGTCATCGTGGTGCTCGCGCTGGCCGTCCGTGCAGATTTGCTTGAACACCGCATTCCGAACGCGCTGAACCTGGCGGGCTTGATACTGGGTCTCGGATTGGCGTCCCTGGTCGGCGGAGCGAGCGGCATCGTCTATTCCGCCGGTGGCGCGTTGGTGGGGAGTGCAGCGCTGATTCCCTTCTATCTGCTACGTGGCATGGGTGCGGGCGACGTCAAGTTGATGGGCGCGACCGGCGCATTTCTCGGGCCCAGTGGGGCACTTCTCGCGGCCGCACTTACCCTTATCGCGGGAGCCGTGCTGGGCTTCGCAATCGTCTTGTGGCGACTGGTCGAGCCGAGATCGCCACTGGAAACCTCGCCACCGGGCGAGGCCTCGGTCGCATGGCGCGCGGCTGCGACCATTTCGATTGCCCGCAAAGAGCGATTTCCCTACGCGGTCGCCATCGCTGTGGGCGTGGTTGCGACACTCTGGCTCCGGGGTGCGCTCGGGGCACTAGTGTCCGCGTTTGGTGTTGGATGAGCGGGAGGCAATCAAATGAGCAGCCTGCCTGTCGAAGCCCTCCCCGTTTCTTCCGGAGAAGAGTCTGATTCCTTCGCGTCCGAGGTTCGGCGCCTCGCGCGGCTCTCGCCCCGGCCCACGACGCTCGAGCAGACGGGTCTCTCGCTCACGTTCATGGCGGACCTGCTTGGCAAGCACCTCGCGAGCGCGGGCGTGCTCACCACCAGCCAACTCATCGAACGGCTGGCGCTGGCCGGTCCGATCGTTGACCAGATTCTGCAGTTCATGCGCGCCGACGGCCGTATCGAGGTGCGCTCGCGCGTCGGGCTCGACGCCGAACTCCGCTACGGACTCACGGATCGCGGCAGGTCGGAGGCCACGGAAGCGCTGAGTCGCGGCGGCTACGTAGGTCCGGCGCCGGTTCCACTTGTAGACTACGTCGCGCTCGTCGAGAGGCAATCCGTACACGGGCATGTCGTTACTCGGCAAGCCGTTCATGACGCCTTCCGTGGGTTCGTCATTGCTGACGACCTCCTGGATCGACTCGGTCCCGCGCTGAACTCGCGCCGGGCGATGTTCCTCTACGGACTGGCGGGCACGGGCAAGACGTACACCGCGCGGCGGCTCGCTGCCGCGCTCGAAGGCCTGGTGCTCGTCCCGCACGCCATCTCGGTCAATGAGAGCGTCATCGAGGTCTTCGATCCGCTGTGCCACGGAAAGGTCGCGTTCACGAATCCGCCCTCGCCCACGATGCTGGAGGAGGGTTTCGACGCGCGCTACGTACCGTGTAAACGGCCCGTCGTGTTTACCGGCGGCGAACTCGCAGCCGACATGCTCGAGGTGCAGTGCGACGCAGCGACCCGCACCTACTCGGCGCCGCTCCAGCTCAAGGCGAACAACGGCTTCCTGCTGATCGACGATCTCGGTCGCCAGCGCATCGAGCCGGCCGTGCTGTTCAACCGCTGGATCGTCCCCCTGGATACGCGGCACGACTCGCTGACGACAGGCAAGGGACATCACTTCGAGGTGCCATTCGACCTCGTGCTCGTTTTTTCGACCAATCTTCGGCCCGAGGACATTGCCGACGAGGCTTTCCTGCGTCGCCTCGGCTACAAGATCCAGTTCACGCCGATCGCAGCCGCGCTGTACACGCGAATCTGGCGCGACGTCTGCACCGAGCGCTCCATTGCCTTCGACCCGCGCCTCGTTGAATTCGCGATCAACGGGCTGCACGGCAAGCGTGGCATCCCCATGCTGCCGTGCCATCCACGCGACCTGTTGGGGATGGCGCTCGATCGCCTCGCGTACATGGGAGCAGGCACGCTCGACGAGGCCGCGTTGCTATGGGCGTGGGAGAGCTATTTCCTGCACCGGGGCGCCAACGAATACAGGGACGCCTAATCCAAGGGAGTCGCGCGAATGTTCAGTCGTAGAGGTCCCATCCTGATCGTCGTGTCGCTGCTGCTCGCGGTGGGTGCCGCGTGGGTCGCGAATCGCTGGCTGATCGCGCAGAACGCGCCAAGAGAGGCTCGCTCCGGCACAGTCCCTGTGGTCGCGGCGGCGATCGACATTCCCTTCGGCACCAAAGTCGAGGGCCGTCACGTGGTCGTGATCCAGATGCTGAAGGATACCGCGCCGAACGGCGTGTTCCCGAGCGTCGCCGCCGTGGAAGGCAAGGTCGCGCGCGCATCGATCATCAAGGGCGAGATCCTGCTCGCCGCCCGCTTTACGGAAAAGGGCGAGGGCAGCACCCTCGCGGCCGTCGTCGGGGAGAACATGCGCGCGATCAGCGTGCGTGTGGACGACGTCGTCGGTGTCGCCGGTTTCCTGCTCCCGGGCAACTACGTGGACGTCATCTCGGCGTACCGGGAGGGCCAGGAGACGCTCTCGGAAACAGTCGTGCAGAACGTCAAGGTGCTCGCGGTGGACCAGACCGCGTCCGACGACAAGAACGAGCCCGTCATCGTGCGTGCGGTGACGCTCGAGGTCACGCCCGACGACGCCGAGAAACTCGTCCTTGCCAAGCAGCGCGGTGCGATCCAGCTGGCACTGCGCAATCCGCTCGATGACAGGCTGGCCGCGAAGGCGACTGCGCCCGCGCCCGCGCCCGCGCCCGCCGCCGCAGCTAAGCCGCGCGTGAGGACCGGACCGCCACCGGCGACGCCCGGCGTCACCGTCATACGCGGTACCGAAGTCGGTCGGGAAAGCCCGAAGAGCGCGCGCTAACAACGTAATGAGAACACCCACCATGCTGTCAACAAACAGGATCGTCGTTTCGGCACTCGTCGCTCTGCTGGTCTCACTGACTATGGCGGGCACGGCGCTCGCCCAGGCGGTGGGGTTCGAGAAACTGCCGACGGGCAGTTCGATCGACATGTCGATGCCGCTGTTCAAATCGCGTGTCGTGGCCACGGAACTGCCTACCAGCCGTGTTGCCGTCGGCAACCCCGACGTGGCGGACATCGTCGTGATCAGTCCGACGCAGATGTACGTCCTTGCCAAGGACATCGGCACCACGAACCTCCTGTTCTGGGGTCGCGACAATCGGCTGCTCGGCTCCGTCAACCTCGAGGTCGTGCATGACCTCGACGGCCTCAAGACGAAACTGCATCAATTGCTGCCGAATGAGGCTGTCGAGGTTTACTCGGCGCAGCGCTCGATCATCCTCAAGGGCCGGGCCTCGAACGTCTCGGCGATGAACGCGGCGGTGAGAATCGCCGAGGGCTATCTCGCGCAGATCCAGACCGCGAAGAAGACAGAGCAGTTCGAGCAGGAGACGGCGTCGAGACGGGAGGACAAGTCGGTCGGCAGCGTCATCAACCTGATCGAGATCGCTGGCTCGCAGCAGGTGATGCTGGCGGTGAAGGTCGCCGAGATCTCGCGCACGGAGCTTAAGCGGCTGAACGCAAACTTCAGCGCGCTGTATGTCGGTGGGGACGGCACCATTGGCGGCACCAACGGCGGCGGCGTCATGAACGCCGTCGGCGAGTTCCTGCCCAATCCGATGCGGATCATCAGCCAGGGCTTCTTCGGCACCTTCGTGAGCGAGGACTTCCGGTTCAACATGGCGCTGGACGCGGCCAAGGAGAATGGCCTGGCCAAGATCCTTGCCGAGCCTACGCTGACGACGCTGACCGGCCAGGAGGCCGAGTTCCTGTCCGGCGGCGAGTTCCCCATTCCGGTCCCTCAGGGCAACAATGGCGGGGTGACGATCGAATTCAAGCCATACGGCGTGGGACTGAAGTTCCTGCCGGTCGTCCTGTCCGACGGGCGCATCAACCTGAAGGTCAACGTCAGCGTCAGCGAGATCACCGACACGAGCAGCCTGATCCTGGAAAACGAGAACTCGTCGCTGCGGACGTTCGTGCCATCCCTCAGGCAGCGGAGCGCGAGCGCGACGGTCGAACTCGGCGACGGGCAATCCATGGGGCTGGCGGGGCTGCTCGATGACAACCTGCGCGAGTCGGTGACCAAGTTCCCCGGACTGGGCTCGGTGCCCGTGCTGGGTTCGCTGTTCCGCAGCAACCAGTACCGGAAGGGTCAGACCGAGCTGGTCATTCTCGTGACGCCGCACCTCGCCAGGCCGGTCGCGCCGGGCAGCATCAAGCTGCCCACGGACAAGTTCATCGAACCGAGCGATTCGGACTTCTATCTCTGGGGCCGGACCGAAGGCACGGCGCAGCCGTCCAGCGGCCATCAAGTGAAGTGAAGAGGAATTCGTCATGACCATCAAGATCATTGCCGCGCTGGCCGCAGTCGGTTTCCTGGCCGCATGTGCCGAAACCCCAACCGCCACCGAAGCCGACTTCGGCACGTCGGTGGGTTCACTGGTCGCGGCGCAGACCGCCGATCCGATCACGCTGTCGAGTCCGAGCGTGGCGCTCGTGACGGGCGTCGATCCGGACTACGCGAACAACGTCGTGGGTGAGATGCGCAAGGGCTTCTCGAAGTCCACCGAGGTCAAGAAGCCCATCGAAATGTACCTGCTTGGTGGGCAGCAGGCGGGGGATTGATCATGGCGCGGACTCCACGGCAGCAACGAGGGATCGTGGCCGTGCTGGTGGCGATCGGGCTGCTGGCTCTGCTCGCGATGGCGGGCCTTGCGATCGACACCGGTCACCTCGTTCTCAACAAGTCGCGGCTCCAGAGCACCGTGGATGCGGCGGCGCTCGCGGCCGCCAAGGTGCTTGACCAGACCGGGTCGCAAGCACAGGCAACTGCGGCGGCTGGCGGCGTCTTCGCCTTGAACGCCGCGGAGCTGAGCGGCGTGGTCGGCTCTCCCAGCATCACGGTGCGATTCTCCAACACGCTGAACCCGTTTGCGGAGGGCAGCACGCCCGCGAATTACGTGCGTGTACGCGCCGATGGCTTCTCCATGTGGACGAGTTTCACGAGAGTCGTCGGGTTCGACGCACTCTCGACCGCTGCAAGCGCGGTCGCGGGGCCGAGTGCACCCATCGGTCCGGGCGAAGCCTGTGACATCGTGCCGATGATGGTCTGCGCCGACATGGCCGCAGGCGAGGCAAACGACTGGGGGTATACGGGCAACAACGTCACGCTGCTGAAGATCGCCTCGAACGCTCCGTCCGGCGTAGGTCCCGGCAACTTTCAGCTGATTGAACTGGGAGGATCCGGCGCCGACGTAGTTCGCGAGAATCTTGCAGGCGGATACAACGGTTGCATCAACACCAATGGCACGGTCACGACGAAGCCCGGCAACAACGCGGGCCCGACGACGCAGGGCCTGAACACCCGCTTCAACGAATACCAGGGCGGCGGGATCAACGCTGCGGATTATCCGCCGGACAAGATCGTTACCGAGCCCGGTCCCGAACTGGGGGTCGCGAGCGACGGCATCTCGGTCGTCCTGCTGGGTGGGGGCAAGAAGGGGGGCGGCGACACCCCGGTTACGAGCATCAACCAGCTCAGTTATTCCTACGACAATTACATGGCCAACATGGCAGCGGGAACTTACACGAACCCGTCCGGCAAGGCGAAGCGCAGGGTGGTCGCGCTCCCCATCGTCAACTGCACCAACATGGTGAACGGGCATGGCACGCTGCCGGTGGTGGGGTTCGGCTGCTTCTTCCTGCTGCAGAAGGTCGTGCAGCAGGGCAACGAAAACTTCGTATTCGGCGAATTCATCGAGCAGTGCGCCGCCGGTGGCACGCCGGGCCCGGACACGGGTCCTGAGGGTGGGCCAGGCATCTACAAGATCGTCCTGCACAACGATCCGGGAAGCGACGACTCATGAAGAGGACCTCCGCAGTGCGGCGACATGACCATTGGGGCCCGCACGGATCGCGCGGGTTGGCAGCCGTGGAGTTCGCCATCACGGCGCCGGTTGTTGATCTTCGTCATGCTGGCGGCTGCCGAGGTCGGGAGGGCGTTCGTTCACTACGACACGCTGTCCTACTCGATTCGTAACAGTGCTCGATTCGTCACGGAACACGCGATCAACGGCACGACAGGCGTCATCGATATCTCCGCACCCGTGATCGAGCAGGCCAGGAACCTTGCCGTGTACGGCAACGCCGCAGGAACGGGGGAGGCGAAACTTCCAAACCATCAGGCCATTCAGTTCACGGTTGTCAACGCGGGCAACGACAACATACGGGTGACCGCAATCTATCCCTACCAATCGATGCTCGGTGCCGTTCTACCGACCTTTGGCTTCGGCAGCGGCTCGATCCCGTTGACCTTCAACATGCGCGTCGTTGTCACGATGCGGGCGATTTCCTGAGGATGCCATGCACGCTCGATCACGACAGCTGGGAACGACGACCGTGGAATTCGCGCTCGTCGGTCTGCTCGTCATCACACTGCTGTTCGCCATCATGGAGTTCGGTCGCATCGTGTTCACGCTGAACATGCTCCAGGAAGGCGCGCGAAGGGCTGCGCGGGTGGCCGCGGTGTGTGCCGTCGGCAACCCAGCGGTCGCGAACGCGGCGGTATTCACGGACCTGCCCGGCTTCTCGACATCGAACGTCGTCGTCGAATACCTGAACCAGAATGGCGCGCCGACCGGAAACTTCAGTTCGATCCGCTACGTGCGCGTACGCATCGTGAATTACTCGTTCCCGATCGCGATCCCGCTGATCAACCCGACCTTTGACGCGCCCGAGTTCTCATCGACGTTGCCGCGCGAGAGTCTCGGTATCCCGCACTCCGGCGCGGCCCCGGCCTGCTGACAGGATGACCGGACAAGATGCCGCAGAAGCTGAAAGTCCTGCTCGCCAGCCGCTCCGCGGAGGCGCTGAAGATACTGACGGCCGCGCTGGCCAACGCTCCTGAGTTCGCGTCTTCCACGCGCTTGATCGGCAACGGCCATACGGACCCTCTGTCTGGCCTCCAGTCGGTCCCCGACGTGCTGGTGCTGCGCTTCGATGCGGAGAGCCTGGCTGAGCTCGCGACACTCGCCGAATCGAGTCCGGACAGCCGGCCGCCATTGATCGTGGTTGGCCCGGCCGGGAATGCCGACGCCATGCGGCTGGCAGTGCGCAGCGGTGCGCGCGATTTCCTGGCCGAGCCGGTCAATCCCGACGAACTGATCTCCGTTCTCGCAAGCCTGCGCGCGGAGCCACGTCGCGGGACCGTCGAGCCTCAGCGAGCGGACGTCACCGTGATCATCGGTGCAGCCGGCGGCGTCGGAACGTCATTCATCGCCTGTAATCTCGCCCATGCGCTTGCGACACAGTCCGGCACGCCGACGTTGCTCCTGGACCTCGACATCAACGCAGCGCCGCTGGCGGGTTTTCTCGACCTGGCGCCCGAGCGCGGGCTGCTGCCGGCAATCGCGGAGGTCGAATTCCTCGACGAACATGCGCTGCAGGGCTACGTCACCAAGCACCGTAGCGGGCTATACCTCATGGGCGCGCCGAGCAGGGCCATCGTGTCCGCGAAGGATGTCGACGCGGCCCGTTTTGCGACGCTCATGGGCGTCCTGGAGTCGAATTACCGCCACATCGTTGCGGACGCCTCGCATGCGCTGGACGAACTCAGCGTCACGGCGCTCGGCATGGCCAGCACGGTGGTGCTCGTCGTGCAGCAGTCGGTCGTGCAGCTGAGGCAGGCGGCGAGGTTGCTGCGAACGCTGTACAGCGAGATCGGCATTCCGGACGACCGCATCCGGGTCGTGGTCAATCGCCACCTCAAGCGTTCTACGGTCGCGTTGGAGGACATCCGGCGCACCCTGGCGCGCGAGCACCTCACGGTGCTGCCGAATCACTACCAGGCGGTGCTCGCCAGCATCGACGGCGGGGTGCCGCTGCTCGAGTTCGACCGGTATTCGCCTGTTGCGAAGGCAATCGTCGAGTTGCAACGCGAGATCGGCGGAGCGCCTCGCGCCGAGCGCCCCAGCCTGCTGCGGCGCGCACTGCCCATGTTCTCGGGAGACTGATCCATGTCCACGCTGTTCAAGGAAAGACAGGCGATCGCGGCCGCCCGGGCGGGCGCAGACGAGCCGGAGCAGGCGCGTCAATTGAGCCCGACGGAGCGCGAATGGAAGCAGCGCATCTACGAGCGCCTGCTGAAGGTGCTCGACCTTTCACTGCTCGGCTCGATGGAAGTAGCCGATGCGCGCGACCAGATCCGCGAGATCACCAACCGCCTGCTGCTCGAGGAGTCGGCGCCGCTCAGCCTGGCGCAGCGCCAGTTCGTCACCCGGCGCATCGAGGACGAGGTGATGGGCCTCGGGCCGCTCGAGCCCCTGCTCGCGGACCCGACCATCTCCGACATCCTGGTGAATGCTCATGACCAGGTGTACGTCGAGCGGCACGGCAAGCTCGAGTTGACGGAGGTCCGGTTCAACGACGATGCGCACCTGATGAACATCATCGACCGCATCGTTTCGGCGGTCGGCCGGCGCGTGGACGAATCGTCGCCGATGGTCGACGCCCGGCTGAAGGACGGTTCGCGTGTCAACGTCATCATCCCGCCGCTGGCGCTCGACGGCCCGATCCTCTCGATCCGGCGCTTTGCCATCGAACTGCTCAAGGCCGAGGACCTCATCCGCCTGGGCACGATCGACGAGTCCCTGGCGCGGGTCCTCCACGGAATCGTGCAGGGGCGCCTCAACACCGTGATCTCGGGCGGCACCGGCGCCGGCAAGACGACCCTGCTGAACATCCTCTCGGGATTTGTCCCGCACACGGAGCGCGTCGTCACCATCGAGGACTCGGCGGAGCTGCAGCTGCAGCAGCCGCACGTCGTGCGGCTCGAGACGCGCCCGCCGAACATCGAGGGCAAGGGCGAGGTGACGCAGCGCGACCTGGTGCGCAACAGCCTGCGCATGCGGCCGGATCGGATCATCGTCGGCGAGGTTCGCGGCGCCGAAGCACTCGACATGCTGCAGGCCATGAACACGGGCCACGACGGTTCGCTGACTACCGTCCATGCGAATTCGCCGCGCGATGCGCTGGGCCGCATCGAGACGATGGTATCGATGACGGGCCTGACCTTTCCGATGAGAGGGCTGCGCGCCCAGATGGCCTCCGCCATCAACGTCGTGGTGCAGATCGCCCGCGACGAGGACGGTCACCGCCGCGTCATCAGCCTGCAGGAGGTCAACGGCATGGAAGGGGATGTCATCACCATGTCGGAGATCTTCACGTTCGAGCGGACCGGCGTGGACAAGGAGGGCAACGTCATCGGCAAGCTCCGGCCCACCGGGGTGGTACCCGGGTTCCAGCGCCGCCTCGCGCGACGCGGCATCGATCTCCCGGTCGAGCTGTTCTCGATCGAGGCGGGTAAGCGGTAGGAGACACGTATGTCAGCTGGAGTCGTGGTCTTTCTGGCGCTGCTCGGCGGGGCGGTCTTCCTGCTCTCGCAGGTCTTGATCGTCCCGGCCTTTGGCTCGGATGCACGGACACGCAAGCTGCTGAAGCGCAAGCTGCGCGAGATCGGTGCGTTTGACGCGCAGAGCGAGGTTGCCTCGCTCCTGCGGCAGAAGTACCTGCGGGAGCTGTCGCCGCTGGAGCGCCGTCTCGAGGACACGCCGGTCATGGAGAGCCTGGGCCGGATCATCGAGCAGTCGGGCCGCACGATCCTGGCCCACCGCCTCGTGGGGCTGGCCATCCTCATCGCGGCCGCTGCATGCATAATTGCGGCGGTGATGTTTGGGAATGTCTGGATCTCGCTGCTGGCGCTGCTCGCGGGGGGCGCCGCGCCGTTCGTCTTCATCTTCCGCGAGCGCCGGGTGCGGCTCGAGAAATTCGAAGAGCAGCTGCCCGATGCAGTGGACATCATGAAGCGGGCGCTGCGCGCAGGGCATCCGTTCAACGCCTGCCTCAAGCTCGTCGCCGAGGACATGGACGCGCCGATTGCGCGCGAGTTCGAGCTCACGTTTGCCGACGTCAATTACGGCAACGACCTGCGGCAGGCCCTGCTCGGCATGCTGCTCCGGGTGCCGAGCACCAACCTGATGGCGCTCGTGACGGCCGTGCTCATCCAGAAGGAAACGGGCGGCAACCTCGCCGAGATCTTCGACCGCATCTCGCAGGTGATCCGCAGCCGGTTCCGGTTCGGACGCAAGGTGCGCACGCTTGTCCGCCGAAGGTCGGCTGTCCGCGTGGATACTCGGCCTGGTGCCGATCGTCCTGTTCGGCCTGATGTGGATACTGAACCCTGGCTACCTGCCGCCGTTGCTCGCGGATCCGATGGGGCAGAAGCTGATCGCGTTCGCCTGCCTGATGCTGGTGGTGGGCGTTTTCTGGATGCGCAGAATCATCCGCATCGACCTGTGACGCCATGAACACCATACTCAATTTCTTCCAGTCGCTGACCGCGGGCACGGACGCGCCGCGCCTCGCGTTCGTCGTAGCGGCCGGCGCCACGGCCTTCCTGTTCGCACTCGGCGTTTCATTCCTGGTCCTCGCCGCCACGGACCCCGTCCGCCGGCGCCTGACCAGGATGGCGGGCGGCTCACAGGGCAGCAGCAAGTTTGCGGCCCGCGTCCTGAAGTTACTCGAGCCCGTGAACAAGTACGTGCTGCCGGCGAAGGCCCGGGAACGCGGGCGGGTTGAGAAGCGGTTGTCGTTTGCCGGGTTCCGCCATGCGAACGCGCTGCCGCTCTTCTATGCCATCAAGACCGGCCTGGCGCTGATGTTCCTGTTCGCCGGGCTCGCATCCTCGGTCTGGTTGCCGCAGCTGCCGACGACCAGGCTGCTGTTCTTCGCGATGCTGGCGGCGTTCATCGGGCTGATGCTGCCGAACTACGTGCTGGACCACCTGGTCGAGAGACGCCAGAAGCGCTTGCGCAACGCGTTCCCGGACGCGCTCGACATGCTCGTGGTGTGCGTCGAGGCCGGGCTTGGCCTCACGGCTGCGATCCAGCGGGTGGGGGAGGAACTGCGGTTCAGTCACCCCGATCTCGGCGCAGAGTTCGCGCTGGTGACCGCCGAGATGCGCGCCGGCGTGGAGCGCGAGGCGGCGCTCAAGGGGTTGGCGGCGCGGACCGGGCTCGAGGACATTCGCGGCCTGGTGAGCCTGCTCGTGCAGACCCTGAAGTTCGGCACCAGCATCGCCGAGACGCTGCGCGTGTACGCGGACGAATTCCGCGACAAGCGCATGCAGCGCGCTGAGGAAATGGCCGCCAAGATCGGAACAAAGCTGATCTTCCCGCTGATCTTCTGCCTGTTCCCATCGTTCTTCGTCGTTGCAATCGGGCCCGCCGTCATACGCTTCGTCGAGGTCTTCCGGACACTCGGGGACAGTGTCGGCCCGTGAGCGCACAAGCGTGAACGTCCAGGCCGAACACTTGCACATCGCTGACGGCGGCCTGCACGTCAGGCTGTCAGCGTCATTGTTGATCGTGCTGCTTGCGAGCTGCGCAAGTCAGCCGACAGACGAGGCGGCCGAGGCAGCAGCGAAGGGCGACAAGGCCGCTGCCAGCCAACTCTATGCCGGCCAGCCAGCGGTAGTGCACGCGACCGAGTTCCCGGTGGCCTCGGCTGCCGAGGGGATTCAGCGCGGTGATGAGGCATGGCGGCAGGGCAAGCTCGACCTGGCCCTCTACCTGTACGTGCAGTCGCTGGGATACGACGCGACGGCTCCCGAGCCCTTCCTGAAGATCGGCGCCATCCACGAGCAACTCGGCAACCGGGCGCTGGCGGAGCAGGCCTACGAACTTGCGCTCGAGCGCGATCCGAACAACGCTGCCGCGTGCGAGCGGCTCGGCCTGCTGTACCTGGAGTCGGCCCGGAACGACGAGGCGGGCGCGCTGTTCGACCGGTCGATTGCGCTGGAGCCGAACCGCTGGCGCTCGGAGAACGGCCTCGGCATCCTCGCCGACCGTCGCAAGGATTTCACCGCCGCGATCGGCCACTACGACCGCGCGCTTGCGATCGAGCCGAAGGTCGCCGTGGTCATGAACAATCGTGGCTACTCGCGCTTCCTGGCGGGCGACCTGGCTGGAGCGGAAGCCGACCTGAAGGAAGCTATCCGACTCGGCGCACGCGATGGCGTATGGACGAACCTCGGCCGGGTGCAGGCACGGCGGGGCCGGTACGCCGAGGCGCTCGAGAGCCTCCTGCAGGAAGTCGACCTCGCCAACGCCTACAACCTGCTCGGCGAGGCGGCGATGGCGCAAGACGACAACGTGCAGGCAAAGCGGTATTTCGAGTCTGCGGCCAGCGCCTCGCCGCGATACTTCGAGGCGGCACAGAAGAACCTCGGCCTGGTGAACGAGCGGCTGCTCGAGGCTCCGGCGCCGACCGAGACCGGAATCAAGGCGGTTCTCGCCGACACGTCTGTCTACATGAAGGGTGTCGTCATCGGCCAGATCCAGCGAGGCGACAAGGTTCCGGTGCTGAAGACTCAAAAGGAGTTTTCTCAAGTGAGGTTCCGCGACCGTGACGGCACGGATCGCGTTGGCTGGGTAACCTCCAGCAGCCTCACCGATTCTCCTTAGCCGGGGCGGAACGCCGGCGCCCATTTGGCATGGGTTGGCCGGGGGACCCCGAGCCTCTCCCGCGCGGGCGGCAGAGGGCGTAGGTTGCAGCGATGCCGTCCAAATCCCTGGGCTTCCCACCCATCGCTGCGCCAGACGCGCGTGTGCTGATCCTCGGTTCATTGCCTGGCCAGGCGTCGCTGGCGGCGCGCCAGTATTACGCGCAGCCCCATAACGCCTTCTGGCGAATCATGGGTGAGTTGTTCGGTGCCGGGCCGGACCTTCCCTACGACGAGCGGGCCGCGCGCCTGCGCGCAAGCGGTATCGCGCTGTGGGACGTGTGCAAGGCGGCAGTCCGTCCCGGCAGCCTCGATGCCGCGATCGACGTCGAGACGGTCGTCATCAATGACTTCGAGCGCTTTTTCCGCGAGCATCCCCGCATCGCTCACGTCTGCGTCAATGGCGGTACGGCTCATCGGCTCTACGTGAGGAAAGTGCAGCCCATCCTGCCCGAACCGACGTCGTCGCTGCCGCTGCATCTGCTGCCATCGACGAGCCCGGCACATGCGTCGCTGCGTCTTGTGCAGAAACTCGAACGCTGGCGAATGCTCGAGAAGCTGCTGGCGCCCTAGGAGTTCGGCGCCTCGCACGCGATGCGAACGACTTCCTCGGCCGTATCGGCGAGACGCAGCAGCGCGAGTTCCTCGCGGGTAATGGTTCCTTCGCCGACCAGCGTTTCGTCGAGGAACCGCTCCATCTCGCCCCAGAAGTCCCGCCCCACCGCGATCAGCGGGAAGCGCTCGATCTTGCCGTTTTGCACGAGCGTGGCGAGTTCGAACGCCTCGTCGAGCGTGCCGAAGCCGCCCGGCATCACGACGAACGCGCACGAGTACTTCACGAGCATCACCTTGCGCACGAAAAAATGCTCGAAGCCGATGAAGCGGTCGAGGTAGTCGTTGGGTTTCTGCTCGCGCGGCAGCCGGATATTGCATCCCAGGCTCAGGGCGCCGGCCTCACGCGCGCCGCGATTCGCGGCCTCCATGATTCCCGACCCGCCGCCCGTCATCACCGCGAAGCCGGCCTTGCCCAGTGCGTACCCGACTTCGCGTGCCAGCTTGTAGTAGCGATGGTCTTCGTGGAAGCGTGCGGAACCGAAGACGGTGACGCACCGCTGGTGGAATTCGAAGCTTTCGAAGCCGTGCAGGAATTCCAGGAAGAAGCGCACGGCGCTTTCGAGGTCGGCGGCGCGGTTGCGCCGGCCGGACAGAAAGAGTTTCTCGGCGCCCTCGACCTGCTGCAGCAGCGAAGGTTCGTGCTTTCCTTCGGACCCGTTCGTCACGCACACTCTCCCGGGCTGCGGTCGTCCATCCCGGACGCGCCGACACCTGAATGATACCGAAGGGAGCGCCTCACCAATGATCGGATATGTCACGCTGGGCTCGAACGACATCCCGCGCGCGGCCGCGTTTTACGACGAGCTGCTCAAGCTGCTCGGCGCCGGCCGGTTCATGGAGTCCGAGACCATGGTGGCGTGGGCCGTGTCGCCGGACAAACCGGCGCTGGGCGTGATCAAGCCGTTCGACGGCAAGCCGGCCAGCGTGGGCAACGGCGTGATGATCTCGCTCGTCGTCGACAGCAATGCAAAAGTGGACGAGATCCACCAGAAAGCCATGGCACTCGGTGCAAAGGATGAAGGCGCCCCGGGTCCGCGCGGAACCGGCGGCTTCTATGCGGGCTACTTTCGGGACCTCGATGGGCACAAGCTCAACTGCTACTGCTGGAAGGCCGGCTGACGTACCGGCCTGGCGCCGCGCCGGATGACGAGTCGCGTATTCGCCCCCGGCAGGGCAGTTGTTGCGTTGGTCGCAGTGCTGGCTCTCGCCGGCTGCATCGGAACTACCCGGCCGCCCCTGTCTGCGGCCGTGCCCGCCGTTCCGTCGGCCGGCCTGCAGGTCTACGCCGTCGGCGACATCGCCGACTGCAACCATCGTGCGCCCGCGGATTCGATGGCTGCCCGCACTGCACGCCTCGTGCCGGACGGCGCGCTGGTGCTCGGTCTCGGTGACATGGCCTACCCGCTCGGCGACGCACAGACGCTGGCCTCGTGTTACGAGCCGACCTGGGGTCCGCACCGCGCGGCCACGCTGGCCATTGCCGGCAATCACGACTACGTGCGCGGCAGCGCCAGTGGATTCCTTGAGTACTTCGGTGCCGATGGGCTGCAGGACGGCGGCTTCATCGCGTTCACTCGTGCTTTGACCGCCGACTGGCGCTTGATCGCGCTCGACAGCAATGTCGACGGCAGTGTGCTGCAGGCGCAGTACGAGTGGCTGGAGCGGCACCTCGATGAGGATGCGAAAACGCCCGCGGGGAGGCAAGGCTGCCTGCTCGTGATGTGGCATGCGCCCTTGTTTTCGTCGGGAATGCATCGGGGTTCGGGTGACAAGATGCGACCTTTCTGGGAGCTGATCGACCGCCACGGCGCCGACCTGGTGCTGAGCGGGCACGAACACTTCTACGAGCGCTTCGATCCCCTCGATGCCGAAGGGCAGGTGCCGCGCGAAGGCCAGGCGCCGCGGCAATTCGTCGTCGGCACCGGTGGCGCAATGCTTTACGGCTTCTGGAAGCCGCCGTACCGGAGCAGGGCGCGCGTGCTCGAACACGGCGTGCTGCAACTGTCGCTTGAACGCGGGAGTTACGCGTGGCGCTTCATCGACGTCGACGGACGCGTGCAGGACGCGGGCGTGGCGCGCTGTCGCACTGCGGTGAACTGAGGTAACGTGCGGCACGCCAGGGCGGCAGCGACCGCCCACTGAATTTCGCGCACAGGGAAGCTCATGACAACGTTTACCGACTGGATCAACGCCCTCGATTCGTTCGTCTGGGGCCCGGCCATGCTGGCGCTGATCCTCGGCACGGGCTTCTACCTGCAGGTGCGCCTGCGCGGCATGCCGGTGCGGAAGATAGGCGCGGGCCTGCGCCTGGTGTGGCGCGGCCGCGGCGGTGACGAGGCCCACGGCGAGGTCAGCCCCTACTCGGCGCTGATGACGTGCCTGGCCGCGACCATTGGCGTCGGCAACATCGCGGGCGTGGCAACGGCCGTCGCGCTCGGCGGCCCCGGCGCGGTGTTCTGGATGTGGATGACGGCGCTCGTCGGCATGGCCACCAAGTACGCCGAGGTACTGCTCGCCGTGCACTTCCGCGAGCGCGACGCCAAGGGTCGTTACGTGGGCGGTCCCATGTACGCCATTCGCAACGGGCTCGGCCCGCGCTGGGCCTGGCTCGGCACCACGTTTGCGCTGTTCGGCGGCCTTGCAGGCTTCGGCATCGGCAACATGGTGCAATCGAACAGCATCGCGGCCGCCATGCAGGGTTCGTTCGACATCGCCCCGGTCGTCACCGGTATCGTGCTCACGATCGTCACGGGCGCAGTCATCCTGGGCGGTATCAAGCGCATCGCCGCGGTCGCTAACTGGCTCGTCCCGTTCATGGCGATCGGCTACATAGCCGCGGCGCTGGTCGTGCTGGTCTATCACTGGCAGTCGATACCGGCCGCATTCGCGCTGATCTTCGAAACGGCCTTCACGGGCACCGCAGCGATCGGTGGCTTCGCCGGCGCGGCGATGATGGCCGCGATCCGCTACGGCGTGGCGCGCGGCATATTCTCGAACGAAGCCGGGCTCGGCACGGCCGGCATCGCCCAGGCGGCGGGCATGAGCAACGATCCGGTGCGCAGCGGCCTGATCGGCATGATGGGCACGTTCCTCGACACGATCGTGGTCTGCACGATGACGGGACTCGCGATCGTGGTCTCGGGCGCATGGCAGTCCGGCAAGACGGGCCCGCACTCACGCAGATGGCGTTCCAGTCCGCGATGCCGGGCATCGGCGGCGAGCTCGTAGCGATAGCACTGGGCATCTTCGCGCTGACGACGATCCTCGGCTGGGCGTACTACGGCGAGCGCTGCTGGCAGTACCTGGCCGGCGACTGGACGATCATGCCGTACCGCATCGTGTGGACGGTCATGGTGTTCTTCGGTGCGATCACGCATCTCGACCTTGCCTGGACCATCGCCGACACGCTCAACGCGCTGATGGCGATTCCGAACCTGGTCGCGTTGCTGGCGCTGTCACCGGTCGTCGTGCAACTGACGCGCGCAGGCCTTGCCAGGGCGCTGCAGGACTGAGCCGCCAGCGGCGCTATAATTGCCGCGTCAGGTCCCGGAGCCTGGCGGGAGGCCTGCCCGATGACCGTTACGCTGCCGGTGCCGTTCCGTTCTTCACGCCTGGTGCCCAACAGCGACCCGCTGCTGGGCGGGTTGGGCGTGGCACTGGATATCGCTGGCGTCGAATTCGACGATGCGCTCGGATTGGGCTGGCGCACGCGCGTCGAGCGCGTCGCCGAATGCCTGGGATGGCCCGCGCCACGGTTCGCGGTGGCCGCTGGCCGTGCGGGCCCTACGCTGGCTTTCACCGCGCCGCGTGATCAACTGCTGACGGCGCGTGAAGCAAACGAGTGGGCGCTGTGCGCGGCGCTGCTCGAGCGCGATCCCGGTCACTGGAGTGCGCTCAGGGAGGCGCTGCGTGACGGCGTTGTGGGTGCTGAGCGCTCCGATGCAGCGCCGCCGAACCCCGCCGCCTCGATTGAAGAGCAGGTGGCGCTGGCGCACCTGCAGCACATGGCCGGGCACGAAGCCCGGCGCGATCAAGCATCGCACTGAACGCTCACTGCGGCCGCCACACCCCCTCGCGTCGCGGGTCCGCGCCTGTTTCGAACGCAGCCGGATTGCCGCGCACGGCCACGCCGTGCAGGCCGGATTCCTCGCCACGGCCCGACTTCAGCGCCATGCCTTTCTCGGCGAGCTGCGCGGCCATTTCCGCCGAGATGCGCGGCATCTCGCCGTAGAAGTCAGCACCGCGTGCAATCATGTTGGGAAGGTTGATCGCATCCTGCAGCGGCAGGTCCCAGGCCAGCAGCCCGATCAGCACCTTGGCGTTGTACGCGAGGATGGCCGAGCCGCCGGGCGAGCCCACGGCAGCGACGAAGGCGCCATCCGCCTTGCGCAACACGATGGCCGGCGACATCGAAGAGCGCGGCCGCTTGCCGCCCGCGACTGCATTCGCCACGGGGCGACCGGCGTCGTCGACGGCGGTGAACGAGAAGTCGGTGAGCTGGTTGTTCAGGAAGAATCCGCCGACTGCGCGTCCCGAGCCGAACAGCGACTCGACGGACGTGGTCATCGAGATCACGTCGCCCTGGTCGTCGACGATGACGAAGTGACTCGTGCCCGGAACCTCGCCCGTCGCATCGATTCCGACGCGCGTCATGACGGCACCGGGTGGCGTGCCTGCCACCGGCGCCGCTGCTGCCGCACGCGCACCGATCAGTTGCGCGCGGTTGTCCAGGTAGCCCTTGTCGAGCAGGCCTTCGACGGGCACCGCGACGAAGCGCGGATCGGCCACGTACCGATCGCGGTCGGCATACATCAGCCGGCTCGCTTCGGCGAAGAGCAGCCACGCCTGCGGATCGGTGGGCCCACGTGACGCGATGTCGCTGCGCTCCAGCAGTCCGAGCACTTCAAGTACGCCTACGCCGCTCGACGGCGGCGGCGGCACGCAGACGACGTAAACGCGAAACGGGCGGCACAGCGGCTGCACTTCGGCGGGGTGATAGGCTGCCATGTCCTGCAGCGTCAGCGTGCCGGGACGGGGCTCTGCCTTCGTCCGCGCAACGATCTGCTCCGCGAGCGGGCCTTCGAGCAAGGCACGCGGTCCGCGCGCCGCGATCGTGCGCAGCGTCGCCGCATACGCTGGATTGCGCAGCGTGTCGCCCGCTTGCACGATTGTGCCGTCTGGCTTGCTGAACAGCGCGTGTGCATCGGGCAGCTTCGCCTGCGTGAACGTGCTGTTCGCGAAGCGTCCCAGGCGCTGTGGGACGACGAAACCCTGCTCGGCCGCGCGGACCGGCGCGTCGAACAGTGACTGCCACGGCAGTCGGCCATGCTGCGAGTGCACGAGGCCCAGCATCGCGACGGCGCCGGGCACGCCCGTCGAGCGTCCGCTCGTGACGGCATCCGCATAGGAAAGCGGCGTGCCCTTTGCGTCCAGGAACATGTCGGGCGTCGCACCCGCCGGGGCGGTCTCGCGTCCATCGAACGCAGAGATCTTGCCGGTCTGCGCGTCGTAATAGAGCAGGAACGCGCCGCCGCCGAGGCCCGAACTTTGCGGCTCGACGAGTCCCAGTGCGGCCTGCACGGCGACCGCGGCATCGGCGGCCCCGCCACCGGCGCGCAGAACCTCGAGCCCGGCCTCGACCGCGATCGGATTCGCGGCCGCCACGCCCGGTGTGAGCTTGACGCGCGGTGCGGATACCGCCTGCGCGGCGGTCGGTGCGCCTGCCGTGGCCGTGTCAGACGTGGCCGGCGCATTGCGGCATCCGGCAGCGGCCACCGTGAACCAGGCGAGCAGGGCAACGGGCGCGACTCGGGCGCGGAAGCGGTCGAAATTGGGCATGGTCGGGAGTTGGGCGTGGACGTTGCGAGGGGACCGACAATAGACTGTCCGGCCTCCACCCGTCGAGACTGCCCGTGCGTCACACATCGATCACGCTTCGCACCCTGTTCGCCACCTTGGTTGTCGCAGCGGCGGCGGGCTCTGCCTGGGCGGCCGACCCTCCATCTGCGCCCGCGACCCAGGACACCGCAATCGCGCCGCAGGACATCGTCATCGTGCATGCGGGGCGCTTGCTCGATCGCCCGGGCAAGGCGCCGCGAGGGCCGAGCACGATCGTCATCCGTGACGGGCGCATCAGTGAGGTGCGCGACGGATTCGTCGACGTGCCGGGCAGCCGGCTGGTCGTCGACCAGCGCACTCGATTCGTGCTGCCGGGATTGATCGACAGCCACGTGCACCTGGTTTCGGACACGGGCGGGCAGATGGGTCAGCTCGAGGACGTGCAGTCGGAAGACGCCGAGCTCGCGTACAACGCGCTGGCCAATGCGCACAAGACGCTGCGCGCCGGCTTTACCACGGTGCGCAACCTGGGCGACGAACACGGCGTCACGCTCGCGCTGCGGGACGCGATCCGTGCGGGCAAGGTCGTGGGGCCGAACATCGTCGACGCGGGGCGGTCGATCTCAACGACATCGGGACACATGGATGCCGCGCTCGGGTACCGCGAGAACTTTCGCGAAGAGCTGCATGCGCACGACAACCTCTGCGACAGCGTCGAGTCCTGCCGCCGCGCGGTGCGGATCCAGGTGGGCCGCGGCGTGGACGTGATCAAGATCGCGACGACCGGCGGCGTCAACAGCCAGGTCGGTGCGGGGCTCGGCAAGCAGATGTTCGACGACGAAGCGCGCGCGATCGTCGAGGCCGCAAGACTGTATGGCAAGAAGGTCGCCGTGCATGCGCACGGCGCCGACGGCATCAAGGTCGCGCTGATGGCGGGCGTCGATTCGATCGAGCACGGCACGATGCTGGACGACGAGTGCATCGCGCTGATGGTGAAGTCGGGCACCTATTACGTGCCGACGCTGTCCACCGTGAACGGCTACATCTCACGGTTGGCCACGAACCCCGAGGCCTATTCGCCGGAGGTGCGGGCGAAGGTCGAGTGGCGCATCAGGGTGACCGGCGAGTCGTTGCGCAAGTCCGTGCCCAAGGGCGTCAAGATCGCGTTCGGGACCGACGCGGGCGTGAGCAAGCATGGCCGCAACGCCGACGAATTCGAGCTGATGGTCAAGCATGGGATGACGCCGGCTGCGGCACTGCAGGCGGCTACCGTCAATGCGGCGGACCTGCTCGGACTGCAGGCCGACGTGGGGACGATCGAGCCTGGGAAGCGGGCCGACCTCATCGCCGTCGACGGCGATCCGCTGGGCGACGTCACCGTGCTGAGGCGCGTGCCCTTCGTCATGAAGGACGGCGTCGAGTTCAAGGGCGGCCCGGGCTGACACGCGGTCACATGGGCAAGCGTCCACCCTCGTTCGTGCAGTCGCTGCCTTTTTCCGAGGCGTGCGAGCGCAACAAGGGGCCGATCCTGGACGTGCTGCAACGCTGGCTCGCGCACCGGGCCGGCGTGGTGCTCGAGATCGGGGCGGGCACGGGCCAGCACGCGGTGCACTTCGCCCGCCACCTGCCGCGTCTCAGTTGGCAGCCGACGGATCGGCTCGAGAGCCTCGCGGCGCTTACGACGCGCATAGAGGTCGAAGGCTCGTGCAATCTGCTCGCGCCCTTCGAGCTCGATGTCGAGCAGGGTGACTGGCCGTGCGGCGCGGACAGCGTCGATGCCGTCTACACCGCCAACACGCTGCACATTGTGTCGTGGCCGCAGGTGCAGGCGCTTTTCCGCGGCGTCGGCCGCGTGCTGCGGGACGACGGCTTGCTGATCGTCTACGGTCCGTTCCGGTACGGCGGGCAGTTCACCTCGCACAGCAATGCGGTATTCGACGAGGCGCTGCGGTCGCGTGATCCGCTGAGCGGGATCCGTGATTTCGAGGCGGTCGACGCGCTGGCGGCGGCACAGGGCCTGCGGCTGACAGAGGATTGCGCCATGCCGGCGAACAACCAGACGCTCGTCTGGCGCCGTTCGGAGGCGTGAGCATCGGCGTGGCCGGCGGCGCGGCGTCCATGGGGCGCGGACAGCACGCCGGCCGGACGCCGTGAACCCGTGCGGTTAGAATCACGGACTTTACGTCGCTCAAAGGAACGAATACATGCGTCGAACGATCACCGCGTTGCTGGCCGTGCTTGGCGTCGTGTCCCTGGGCGAGGCCGGAGCGGCAACGCCCATGGCCCTGCAGTGCGGCAACGTGTTCGATTCAAAGGCGGCGCGCCTGGTCGGTGAGCGGACGATCGTCACGGGCAGCGACGGCCGCATCCAGGCCGTGTTGCCGGGCAAGGTGACCGCGCCGGGGGCGACCGTGCTCGACCTGTCGGGCCAGACCTGCATGCCGGGCTGGATCGACCTGCACGTGCACCTCGGGCAGGAGTCGAATCCGAAAGCCTACGAAGAGCGCTTCCGCCTCGACGACATCGACTTCGGCTACCGCGCGCTGGCCTACTCCGATCGCACGCTCAAGGCCGGTTTCACGACCGTGCGTGACCTCGGCGGCGACGTGACGCCGCACCTGCGCGATGCGATCAACCAGGGTTACGTGCAGGGCCCCCGCATCTACGCGGCCGGCAAGTCGATCGCGACCACCGGCGGCCATGGCGACCCGCGCAACGGCTTGAACGCCGAGCTCGCGCACCTGCTCGGACCGCCCGGACCGACTGACGGCGTCATCAACAGCGTCGACGACGCGCGGCAGGCTGTGCGCCAGCGCTACAAGGAAGGCTCCGACCTCATCAAGATCACTGCGACGGGCGGCGTGCTGAGCTATGCGAAGAACGGCGACGCGCCGCAGTTCACGGTCGACGAGGTGAAAGCCGTGGTGGATACCGCGAAGGACTACGGCTACAAGGTCGCGGCCCATGCGCACGGCAAGGAAGGCATTCGCCGCGCGGTCGAAGGCGGCGTCACGTCGATCGAGCACGGCACCTACATGGACGACGAGATGTTCGCGCTGATGAAGAAGCACGGCACGTGGTACGTGCCGACGATCTCGGCGGGCAAGTTCGTTGCGGACAAGGCGAAGATCGATGGGTATTACCCCGAGATCATCCGACCCAAGGCAATCCGCATCGGCGGCCAGATCCAGGAGACGTTTGCGAAAGCGTACCAGGCCGGCGTGAAGATCGGCTTCGGCACCGACCAGGGCGTCGCGCCGCACGGGCAGAATGCGAAGGAGTTCGGCTACATGGTCGAAGCGGGCATGCCAGCCGCCGAGGCGATCCAGTCCGCGACCTACAGTGCCGCCGAAGTGCTCGGCGCGACCGACCTGGGGCAGCTTGCGCAAGGGTTCCGTTCCGACGTGGTCGCCGTCCCGGGCAACCCCCTCGACGACATCGGGCTCACCAGCAAGGTGAGCTTCGTGATGAAGGATGGCGCTATCTACGTGGATGGCAGCGCGCAGTAACCTGCGCGCCGACGTCCGTCACGATGCCGATGATGGCCCGCGTCAGTAGCGCGGGTCGTACATCTCCGCGCGGATCGCCTGCTCGATGTCCTCGGGGCGCTCGATCGAGGCGAGCCCGTCGCGCAGGGCGATCTCGGCGACTTCCACGGCGATGCGCGCCGACACATCGCGCACGGCACTGAGCGGAGGGAACAGGCTGCCCTGGTCCAGGTCGGCCTGCGTCGTGCACCGCGCGAGCGTGCGCGCGGCCGCCAGGAACATCGTGTCGGTGACGCGAGTTGCGCCGACGACGACGAGCGCGAGACCCAGTCCCGGGGAAGATGTACGAATTGTTGCCCTGTCGCGGCACGAAATGCCGTCCGTCCGGCAGCGTCACCGCGTCGAACGGGCTGCCCGAGGCAAAGAGCGCGCGGCCGTCCGACCATTCGTAGGCCTGCTGCGCCGTGCATTCGGCCTTGGAGGTCGGGTTCGACAGAGCGAAGATTATCGGGCGCTCGTTGATGCGCGACATCTCGCGCACCACTTCCTCGTCGAACGTACCCGGCACGGCGCCCACGCCGATGATGGCCGTCGGTCGCAACGCCTTGACGGCACCGATGAAGTCGCCCACCGGCGCATGCACGTGCGCATAGGGGCGCTTGTGCTCGGCGAGTTCGCCGCGATTCGCCACCACCAGTCCTTTCGAATCGACCATCCAGCAGCGTCCGCGTGCGTCGGCTTCGTCGACCCTTCTTCGACCATCGCATTCACGAGCAGGTCGGAGATGCCCGTTGCCGCTTCGCCGGCGCCGAGGCACAGGAACCTCTGTTCCGGCATCGTCTTGCCCGTGACGCGCAGCGCCGACAGGATGCCGGCGACGGCCACCGCGGCCGTGCCCTGGATGTCGTCGTTGAAGCAGCTCACCCGGTCGCGGTAGCGGCGCAGCAGGCGGAAGGCGTTGTGATTCGCGAAGTCCTCGAACTGCACGATCACGCCCGGAAACACCCTCTGCGTGGCGTTGATGAATTCCTCGACCAGTTCGTCGTAGGCGTCGCCGGTGATGCGGCGCTGGCGCAGGCCGAGGTACAGCGGGTCCTCGAGCAGGGATTCGTTGTTGGTGCCGACGTCGAGCATGATCGGCAGGCACTTCCACGGGTGCAGGCCCGCGCAGGCCGTGTACAGCGAGAGCTTGCCGATGGGGATGCCCATGCCGTTCGCGCCGAGATCGCCGAGCCCCAGGATGCGCTCGCCGTCGGTGACGACGATCATCGCGGTCTCGCGGTGCGGCCAGTTGCGCATGACCTGCGAGATGCGTCCGCGATCGGCGGCGGTGATGAACAGCCCGCGCGGCCGCCGGTAGATGTGGCCGAACTGCTGGCATGCGAGGCCGACCGTCGGCGTGTAGATGATCGGCATCATCATGTCGGCGTGGTCCATCACGACGCGGAAGTAGAGCGCTTCGTTGCGGTCGAGCAGGCTCGACAACATGATGTACTTCGACAGCGGCGTCTTGAGGCGGTCGAAGTTCTCGAGCACGCGCGCGACCTGCTCGTCCTGTGTTGCTACGTGGGGCGGCAACAGGCCGTGCAGGCCGAGGACGTCGCGCTCCTGGTCGCTGAAGGCGGTGCCCTTGTTCAGCGTCGGGTCGCGCAGCAGCGCGGTCCCGCGCGGGTACCATTCGGGCATCGGAGGCAATGAGCGTTTGGGCATCGGCGTGTCCCTGGTTCAGACACGCGCGATGCTAGAGGGCGCGGTGCGCCCGTCAACGCGGAAAAGTCCTTAGACGGTCCGCCTCAGGACGGGGCCTTCATCTGCGACTGGCAGTAATTCGGCAGCCCGACGCGGTCGATCAGCTGCAGCTGCGTCTCGAGGAAGTCGATGTGCTCCTCCTCGGATTCGAGGATGTCCTCCAGCAGCTCACGGCTCACGAAGTCGCCGACCTGCTCGCAATGGACGATCGCGGCCTTGAGGTCGGGGTGGGCGATGTGCTCGAGCTTGAGGTCGCATTCGAGCACTTCGCGCACGTCCTCGCCGATCATCAGCTTGCCGAGGCTTTGCATGCTCGGCAGCCCCTCGAGAAACAGGATGCGTTCGATGAGCTTGTCGGCATGCTTCATCTCGTCGATCGACTCGTGGTGCGTGTGATCGCCGAGCCGGTCGAGGCCCCAGTTCTTCAGCATGCGCGCATGCAGGAAATACTGGTTGATCGCGGTCAGTTCGTTCTTGAGGATCTTGTTCAGGTGAGCAATGACTTCGACGTCGCCCTTCATGGCATCGGCTCCGGCAGCAGGCTTAGGGGTGCCGCGTGCGCGGCGTTCAGGTCAGGAAGCCTGCGGGGCGGAGGCGCGACAATCAAGTGCCTTGGCGAGCGTCTCGGTGTCGAGCATCTCGCGTGCGCAGGGCTCGCAGGCGCCGCAGCACGTGGCCACGCCGGTGCACGACTGCAGTTGCTCGAACGAGCGCGCGCCTTCGTGGATGGCCTGTTGCAGGCGGGTTTCCGATATGCCGTGGCAGAGACAGACGTACATGGACCAGCACCTCTCCGAGGGCAACATCCTAGGGCACAATGGCGTCCCAATGCAAATGATTCGCATTTAGGTATATTCCGAAATGAGCACCGGGCGAACCACGGGTGCGCGCCCGGTACGGCCGGGAATTCCGGCGCCAACGCCGGGTCGCCTGCCCTGGAACGGGCTTTGGCGCTGTCTGACGGTAGACTGGTCGGATGAACGAGCAGGATTCCGGCGGGCCCACCGCCTTCGAAGACGGCGACCAGCGCGAGCCGGCGCCGCCGTTGCAGCGCGCTTTCATGGATCGCGCGCGCCGCGCAGTCGAGCGTGAGCAGGAAGAACAGCCGAGCCGTCTCGGGCAGCATCTCCTGGCGCTGCTGGTGGCGCTCGGCCTGACGTTCGGCATCGCCTACGTCTTCGACGCCTTCCTCACCAGCATGCAGAAAGTGATGCGCATGATGGACGAGCAGGAGGAGCGCCAGAAGCAGGAGGAGGCGGAGCGGAAAAAGAAGGAACCGATTCCTGCTTACGTGGTGCCGCCGTCGGACTGACGCGCAACGCGTGCTCGGCGACAGCCGTGGATGAGCAGCGAGAGTGCCCACACTCCTGCGAAGGCGAGGACCTCTTTTCGCGTCGCGGTCTGCAGCGCGATCCAGCCGATCAACGCGCACGTGATCACGGGCACCAGCGGTCCGCCGGGCAGGCAGAGCGGCGCGCGCTCCGTGCGCACGTCCTTGCGCCGCAGCGCGAGCACCGCCAGGGCGCCCAGCACGTACACCCCCAGCACGGACATGCTCGCCAGCACGGCGAGCTGCGCGAACGTCCCGCTGGCCGAGACCAGCAGCACCAGCGTGCCGTACGTCAGGATCGCGGCGTACGGCGTGTGATAGCGCGGATGCACTGCAGACAGCCAGGCGGGCAATGAACCGTCGCGCGCCATTGCGAACAGCGTGCGCGGTGCCGCGAGAATGGCGCCGGTGGCCCAGCCCAGCATCGAGATCGTCGCGCCCGCGAGCAGCAGCGACGCGCCCGCGTTGCCTGCAAACGTGCTGGCAGCGCTTGCGAGCGGAGCCACGGTGTCCTGCGCCAGCGACGGTCCCAGCAGGCCAGTCGCCACTGCCTGGACGGCGAGGTACAGCAACGTCGCGGCCCCCAGTGCCAGCATCGTCGCGAGCGGCACCGTGCGCGCGGCATCACGCACCTCGCCGGTCGGCATCAACGCGGATTCGACGCCGACGAAGGCGAAGATGAGCATGCCGGTCGACGCCGCGAGCTGCGACGCAGCGGGCAACGACTCGATGCGCAGGTGTGCCGGCGTGATGAACCAGGCCCCGACGAGCACGAAGAACAGCAGCGGCACGAGCTTGGCGGCGGTCGACCATTCGACGATGCGGGCGCCGAAGCGCAAGCCGCGCACGTTCGCGAACACCAGGACCCCCACCAGCGACGCCGTGAGCGTGAATGGCCAGGCGGCATGCTCGAGACCCAGCAGGCGCGCCGCTGTCTGTCCGAGCAAGGCGACGATTGCGCCACCCGAGGCGATCTGCGCGACGTTGAGCAGGATTCCCGCGACCAGGCCGAAGTAGGGGCCGAGTCCCACCTCGATGTACGCGTACGGACCACCGGTGGCCGTCACCCTGCTGCCGGCCTCCGCAAAAATCATCACCACGAACGCCATTACGGTCGCACAGGCCAGGTAGGCGATCGGCGCTGCGGTGCCGAGTTGCGCGGCCGCAATCGCCGGCAGCACGAAGATGCCGCTGCCCACGGTGTAGTTGAAGATGTGCGCCGTGAGCTGGCGCAGGCCGAGTTCACGAACCAGCAGACGGTCTGGATCCAAGCGTGCGTCCCCCGTGCTTCATATTGCGCTTCATGCGTAGCGGCACGACGGGGGCGGCTATGCTAAAACGCGGTACTCAGTGTAATTCGACGAGCGGTGATGCAGATCTTGCGCAAGGCCTGCCTGGGACTGCTCCGGCTCTGTGGCTGGCGCACCTCGCTGACGTGGCCCCCGGAACCCCGGGGCATGATCATGGTTTATCCACACACCTCCAACTGGGACTTCCCCATCGGGGTGCTGTTCAAGCTGGGCCACGCTCTTCCGGCCCACTGGATGGGCAAGGACCAGATGTTCCGTTGGCCATTCCGGCGCCTGCTGATCGCAATCGGCGGCCTGCCCATCAATCGGCGCGAACGGACGGGTTTCGTGGCGTCGATGGTCGAGGAAATGCGCCGCCGCGACTGGCTGTGGATCGCGGTGGCCCCCGAAGGCACGCGCTCCCATGGCGAATACCTGAAGTCTGGTTTCTATCAGCTGGCTCTCGCGGCGGACGTGCCGATCGGGTTGGGCTACATCGATTACGGGCGCAAGCAGGTCGGCATCGACCGGTATGTGCGCATGACGGGCCACCAGGAGCAGGACCTGCAGGTGCTGCGCGATTTCTACGCCACGATCACGCCCAGGAAGCCGGGGAACGCGGGTGACCTCAGGTTTCGTGAGCGGGATTCCTAAGGGGCATTACGAATGGGCGGCGTCAGCCGACGGCCCAACAATGCACTCCCAAGGGTCAGGGATCCGCGGCGTGACCGCGACTAGGGAAAATCCGGCGACGGGAACCGTTGACGTGAACGACGTCAACCGGTTCGCGTTCGTCCTGCATCCGCTGACCATCGACTACCTGGCGCATCACCCGCGCTATCGCTGGACTCGCCACCTGCCGCGCGCGCTGGTCGAGGCGAGCGCCGCGCACATGCCGGCCTCGCTCGTCGGTCGTGTCAAAGGCGGTATCTCGCCGACGACGGGCCAGCGGGTGGCGGGATTCATCTACGCGCTTGGCGCGACGCCGCGCCAGATGCTGAGCCGGCCGCCGGAATTCACGTACTCCAGGCTCGATCGGGCCGTGCGCGACGCGGCCAGGCAGGGCGCACAGATTGTCGGCCTCGGCGCGTTCACGAAGGTGGTCGGGGATGCGGGCGTCACGGTGGCACGGCGTGCGCCAATCCCGGTCACGACGGGCAACAGTCTCACGATCGCGGCCACGCTCGAGACGGCCAAGCTCACGGCGCGACGGATGGGGTGGGCCGACCTGTCGCACGCCAAGGCCATGGTCGTCGGCGCGACGGGCTCGATCGGCTCGGTCTGCTCACGCCTGCTGGCGGCAGCCGTCCGCGACGTCGTGCTGGTGTCGATCGAGCCGGACCGGCTCACTGCGCTCAAGCAGAAAATCCTGGCAGAGACGCCGGGTACCCACGTCGAACTCGACACCACGACGCAGCGCTGGGTGGGCGATTGCGACCTGATCGTGACGGCGACGTCGGCGTTCGGCCAGCGCGTGCTCGACGTCAGCCAGTGCAAACCCGGCGCAGTCATCCTCGACGTGGCGTTGCCACCGGACATCTCGGCCGAGGAAGCGGCCATGCGGCCGGACGTGCTCGTGGTCGAGAGCGGCGAGGTGCTGATTCCCGGTCCGGTGGATTTCAGCTTCGACATCGGACTGCCGCCAGGGGTCGCGTACGCGTGCCTGGCCGAAGCCGCGTTGCTGGCGATGGAGGGGCGCTTCGAATCCTTCACGCTCGGGCGCGACGTGCAACCCGAAAAGGTCAAGGAAATCTATCGGCTGTTCCGCAAGCACGGCTTCCAGATTGCACCGCTGCGCACGTTCGGTGCGCCGCTGACCGATGCCCTCGTGGCGGAAAAGAATGCACGCGCCGAGGAATTGCGGCGCGATCACGCCCTGTTGCAGCGGGTCAAGGCCGAGGCCGCTGCCCGCATCGCGAAGATTCCGCCGCGCGCGAAAGGCGTGGCCGCGCGGGCGACTCCGTAGCCTCAAGTCGCGCGAAGAGATGGCATGCCGGCCCCGGCCTGTGTATACGAAGCCATTGCAATGCAGGAAGCCATGCCCATGCGCGCACTTTTCCATGCCCGGATCCTTGTGCTGGTCGCAATCGCGTTCAGCGCGGGTTGCGTCGGCGTCCCGGAGGGCATCGAGCCGGTGACGGGCTTCCAGGTCGAGCGGTACATGGGCCGCTGGTACGAGGTGGCCCGGCTCGATCACAGCTTCGAGCGCGGCATGGAGCAGGTCACCGCGACTTACGAACTGCGGCCGGACGGCACGGTGGGCGTCCTGAACCGCGGTTACCGCGCGGACAAGGGCGAGTGGGGCGAGGCCAGCGGCAAGGCAAAGTTCCTCGGCGAGCCGGACGTGGCCGCGCTCAAGGTTTCGTTCTTCGGTCCGTTCTACGGCGGCTACAACGTCGTCGACCTCGATCCCGGCTACCAGCACGCGCTGATCGCCGGCCCGAACCGTTCCTACCTGTGGATCCTTGCGCGCACGCCGACACCACCCAGTGCGGAAGTCGAGCGGCTCGTGGCAAAGGCGAAGGCGCTCGGCTACGACACCTCGCAGTTGATCTACGTGAAGCACTGACGCCGTGACCACCATTCACCCGCGCGAGGGGTCGTCCTGCCCGTGAGCATCGCACTGCTGATCTTCATCGCGACGATCGTCGTGAGTCTCGTCGCGCTCTATGCCGCGCCAAAACTGATGGGACGACTCATGTTCCGGCCCTACGACACGCAGCGCCGAGGCGTCTATTACACGGTCATCACGCACGGCTTCGTGCATGGCGACCTGATGCACCTCATCTTCAACATGATGACGTTCTGGTTCTTCGCCTTCATGCTCGAGCGCCAGATCGGCGGCGCCGCGTTCGGCGTGCTGTATTTCGGCAGCCTGGTGCTTGCGGTGAGCACGACCTACTTCAAGCACCGCAACGATCCCCAGTACGCCACGCTCGGCGCGTCGGGCGCGATCGCGGCCGTGCTGTTCGCGGCGATCGTTTACTTCCCGTCGATGAAGCTGTTCATCCTGCCGATACCGGTGCCGATTCCCGCGCCCTTGTTTGCCGTCGCGTACGTCGCTTATTCCTGGTATGCAAAGGAAGGCGGCCGCTTTTCCAGCGGCATGGCGGGACAGAAGATCAATCACGATGCGCACCTCATCGGCGCCGTGGTCGGCCTGCTGTTCGTCCTGGCGACGGATCCGGGCGCGTATACCCAATTGCTGCGCACTGTCTTCGGCTGAACGCCGAATCGAGAACTGCGTCCCCGTGCGTAGGAGAACGCCGCGCTTAGTATGCGGACGTGGTTCCCTACGCTATATTTTGCTCGATCGGCCGGTTTCTGGAGGATGACATGCGGAACAGGTTCTTCATTTACGCGCTTTGCCTGGCCTTGCTGAACCTTGCGTCGCCGCAGGTTTCCCAGGCTGCTCTCGTCGGCACGCTGCAAGCAGTCGAGGCTTCAGGCACGCGCGCGCAGGACCTCGCGGCCGTGAACTCGGCGCTCGCGCGCGAGCAGGTGCGAAGCCAGATGCAAGCCATGGGCGTGGACCCGTCGGCGGTCGATGCGCGTGTCGCGCGTCTCACGGACTCCGAACTGCGCTCGCTGGCCGATCGCATGGAGCAGATGCCGGCAGGCGGTGATGCCCTTGCGGTCATCGGCATCGTTTTCGTGATCCTGATCATCCTCGAACTCGTCGGCGTGATCGACATCTTCAAGAAGACCTGACGCACCGGCACGGCTGCATTGCCCACCTCGACCTTGAGTCGCGGACGTGCGTGGGCCGCGCTTGCGCTGCTGCCGGCGTCGCTGCTGCTCGTCGGTTGCGCGGGTCCGTCGCGACTGGCGCAGCTGCCGGCCGGGTTGCCAGCGCAGGTTGAGCTCACGGCCACACCCTTCCATCCGCAGACCGAACATCAATGCGGCCCTGCGGCGCTGGCTACGGTGCTCGGTGCGGCGGGGCACGCCGTCGATCCATCGATGCTGGCGGCTGAGGTCTACCTGCCCGGCCGCGAAGGTTCGCTGCAGCCCGAGCTTGCGGCTGCCGCGCGCGAGCGTGGTTTGCTCGCCTACGAAGTCGGCCCGTCCGTGTCCGACCTGCTGTCGGAGGTTGCGGCGGGGCGGCCGGTTCTCGTGCTGCAGCAGCTCGGCGCGGGTCCTTGGCCCTATTGGCACTATGCCGTCGTCTTTGGTTACGACAAGTCGCGAGGGCAGGTGCTGCTGCGCTCCGGCACTGACGACCGCCTCGCAATGCGTTCAACCTTGTTCGAATCGACCTGGGATCGGGGCGGTCGATGGGGACTCGTGCTGCTCGAACCCGGTACGTTGCCGGCGCGTCCGGATCCGGTGCGCTACATGCGTGCGGCGGCCGCGCTCGAGACCGCGCGCAATCCCGAAGCCGCCAAGGCTGCGTATGCGGCCGCCGTGAAGTTCTGGCCCGAGGCGGCGCTCCCTCGTGTCGGGCTCGGCAACCTGGCCGCCGCTGCCGGCGACTGGGTCGACGCGGAGCATTGGTACCGTGCCGTCCTTGCCGACGATCCCTCGCAGGCGGCGGCGCTCAACAATCGGGCCGAGGCACTGGTACGCCTGGGTTGTCCCGAAGTCGCACGCCTCGCGTTGCAGCAGGGCAGGCTGCACGTGGCAGCCGACGATCCGCTGCAACCCGTGCTGCAGCAGACCGAGCGTGACCTTTCGGCGCAGGGGGTGCCGCAACCGGCCCGCACAACCGCGGAATGCGCACAGTTTACGGCCCACTGATCTTGGCTGCGGAATTCGCCCGCAAGCCGGTTTAGACTTCGCCCATGACGTTGCGTGAGCGAGTCGAGGAACTCTTTCCGGACTGGGCCCATTGGTACCCGAGCCTGTTCGACGCGGCCGTGGACCTGGGCGTCATCCGCGCGCGCGTCTGCGATCCCTCGTCTTTGCTGCTGTCGAACCGGCATGCGGGCGTTCGTGCCGCCGCGGAACACGAGCACCGCAAGCGCTGGAGCGCCGAAGAAAACGAACCGGAGGAGTGAGTCCCGCCGCGGTTACGGGCGACTTACTCGGCCGCGGCGGCGATGCCGCTGGCCACCTGCGGCCGGCGCGTGAGCCAGACGAGCGGCACGAGCGCCAGCGCCAGCCACGTCGACGCCCAGAAGACGTCCAGCGACGACAGCATGTACGACTGCTCGACCATGCCGCGGGTGAGCGCACCCACCGCCTGGTCGCTGCTGAGGCCCGCACCCTGCAGAGTGCCGAGGAAATGCTGGAGCGTCGGGTCGTACAGATCCGAGGATTCCGCCAACCGGCTCTGGTGCAGCGCCGCACGGTTGTCCCAGGTCGTGGTTGCGATCGACGTTGCGAACGCCGCGGCCGTGATGCGCAGGAAATTCGAGATGCTGGTTGCCGCGGGAATGCGCTGCGGCGGGATGCCGTCGAGCTGCAGCGTGATCACCGCGACGAAGAAGAACGCCATGGCGACGCCCTGCACGATCATCGGGATCATGAAATCCACGAACGCCGCCTGCGAGTTGAGCTGTGCGCGCAGGTACACGCCGAGCCCGAGCGCGACGAACGCGATGGACGCGAACCAGCGCGCGTCATAGCGATTGACCAGGCGCCCAATGAAGGGCGACAACAGCAGCGCCATCACTCCGGCAGGCGCCTGCACGAGGCCTGCCCAGGTTGCCGTGTAGCCGAGTTGCGTCTGCAGCCATAGCGGCAGGATCACGACGTTGGCGAAGAAGACCGCGTACCCGACGCAGGTGAGGAACACGCCCACCGTGAAGTTGCGGTTGCGGAAGAAGCTCAGGTCGATGATGGGATGTTCTTCGTAGTACTGCCAGATCATGAAGGCGATGAAGCCGACCAGCGAGACGAGCGACAGCACGATGATCTGCGTCGAATCGAACCAGCCTTCGTCCTTGCCCGTGTCCAGCATGATCTGCAGCGCGCCTACCCACACGACGAGCATGGCCAGGCCGATGCCGTCGACCGGGATCGCCCGGGTCGCCGTCTCCTGTTTGTGCAGTGAGCGCCAGCAGACGAAGGCGGTAAGCAGGCCGAACGGCACGTTGATCAGGAATATCCACGGCCACGAGTACTCGTCGGAGATGTAGCCACCCAGCAGCGGCCCCATGATCGGCGCGACCAGCGTCGTCATCGACCAGATCGCGAGCGCCATGCCGCGCCGCGAGGCTGGGAAGATCGACATCAGCAGCGTCTGGGAGCCGGGGATCATCGGGCCCGAGGCAGCGCCCTGCAGCACGCGAAAGGCGATCAGCGATTCGAAGCTCCACGCCATGCCGCACAGGAACGAGGCCAGCGTGAACAGCATGACGCTGACCACGAACGTGCGGACCACCCCGAAGCGCTGCATCAGCCAGCCCGTGAGCGGCACCGAGATGCCGTTGGCCACCGCGAACGACGTGATGATCCAGGTTCCCTGGTTCGGGCTCACGCCCAGCGAGCCCGCGATCGTCGGCAGCGACACGTTTGCGATGGTCGTGTCGAGTACCTGCATGAACGTGCCGAGCGCAAGCGCGAACGCGGTCAGTCCGCGCGTGCCGTTCGGCAGCGTGATCAGCGCGCGATTGGCTGCGGCGTTCGGCATGCCGGCTCCGCGCTCAGTGGCCGGAGTTCTCGGCGATGACGCGCTCGATCATCGCGTCGACCTGCTCGTCGCGCTCGGGTCGGTCGGCCATGGTCGCCGCGACCGCACTGGTCGGCTCGGCCAGCACCGGGCCGCTCTGGTCGTGCAGGTCGACCTGCGCGTGCATCGAGAGCCCGACCCGCAGCGGATGGTCGGCGATCTCACTCGGGACGAGCTGGATGCGGACAGGCACGCGCTGCACGATCTTGATCCAGTTGCCCGATGCGTTCTGTGCAGGCAGCAATGCAAATGCGGCCCCGGTGCCGGGCGAGAAACCCTTGACGCGTCCGTGATAGATCACGTCGTCACCGTAGAGGTCGGACTTCAGCTCGACCGGCTGGCCGATGCGCATGTGCTGCAGCTGGACTTCCTTGAAGTTCGCGTCGACCCACGCATCGTCGAGTTCGACGATCGCCAGCAATGGCGTGCCGGCATTTACGCGCTGCCCGAGTTGCACGCCCTTGCGGGCGACGACGCCATTCACCGGGGCGGTGATCCGCGTCCGTTCGAGCGCGAGGGCCGCTTCCCGCACCTTGGCGACAGCCCGCATCACCTGCGGGTGGCGCGATGCCTCGATGCCGCCCGTCTGCGCCAGCGCGACCTTCAGGTCCTCGCGCGCTGAGCGCAGCGCCGCTTCGGCCCCGGCGACGACCTCGCGTGCGTGCGCCAGTTCTTCGGTCGAGACCGCGCCACCCGCGGCAATCGATTGCCGGCGGCGCAGGTCGTCACGCGCGCGGGCGAGATCGGTTTCGCGCGCCGAAATCTGCGCCTGCAACCGTCCCGTCTGCGGGTAGGTGCCACGCACCTGCCGCACGGTTGCGCCGAGGTCCGCGACCGCGGCTTGCATTGCGATCCGGGCATCGGCCGGATCGAACTCGATGAGCGGTTGACCGGCAGTCACCGATTCCGTCTCGCGCGGGTGCACGGTGCGCACGGTCCCTGCAATTTCCGACGTCACCTGCACGATCGTCGCGCCTGAGTACGCGTCCTCCGTCGACACATACCAGCGTGCATGGGTGTACCACCAGGCGAACCACGCGACGCCGGCGATCAGCACGATTGCGGCGAGCAGCAGCAGCCCGCGCTTGCGCTTGCCGTTGGGAGTGTCGGCCGCGGCGACCGCGGCTTCGGGCGAGTTCATCGGGCAGGCTCCTGCGAAAAGTGGCCGCCGAGCGCGACCAGCAGCGCAATGCGCGCGGACGTGCGGTCGGCCAGCATCTGGGTGCGTTGCCGGCGTGCGGCAAGCACCTGGGTCTCGGCGTTGAGGACGGCGACCTGGCTGGCCAGGCCCGCTGAATACCGCTGCGTAGCGAGGTCGTAGGACTGTTCGGCGGCGACCAACGCACGCTGCTGGGCGTCGAGTTGGAGCTCGAAGGAACGCAGCCGCGCGGACTGGTCGGCGGCTTCGCGCACGGAGCGCAAGACCGTATCGTTGTAGCTGGCGATGGCTGCGTCGAGTTCGGCCCCGGTGCGGCGGTATTCGGCCTTCAGCCGGCCTGCGTCGAAGATGGGCAGGTGAACGGCCGGGCCCACGGACCACTGGTTCGAATTGCCCTGCAACAATTCGTCGAGACCGAGTCCCACGACGCCAACGAACCCGACGAGGTCGACGTTCGGATAGAAGTTTGCTTGCGCCGCCGCACGGCCAGCGATGGCGGCCGCGATCCGCGCCTGCCCCGCGCGGACATCGGGCCGGTGTGCCAGGAGGTCAGCGGGCAATGTGGCAGGCAACGGCAACGCAGAATCGAACTCAATCGCGGGCATGGCCAGCTCGGGCGCCGCTGCCGCGCTGCCGCCCGTAAGCGTGGTCAGTGCGTTGCGCGCGAGCGTGGCCGCGAGCCGCGCCTGCTCGATGTCGACGGCACTCAGTTCGAGGTTGCTTTCGGCGGCGCGCAGTTCGGCGTTGGTGTCGAGTCCCGCGCCGACGCGTTGCGTCGTCAAGTCAAGCAGCGCGCGGCGCTGGGCCTGCGCTTGCAGCGCAACGGCCTCGAGACGTCGTGCACGCGCGTACTCCAGGTATGCGTGGGCGACGGAACTCGAGAGCAGCAGTTCAGCGCTGGCTGCATCGAGCGCGACGGCTTCCGCACTGCGGCCGGCTTGCTCGACCAGCGCTGCCTGGCGCCCCCAGAAATCGAGGCGCCAGTCCACGTTGAAGCCGAGGCGGCCTTCCCAGTAGGTGCCGCCGCCATAAGGAGGCGGAAAGATATAGTTTTCGCTGAAGCGCTCGCGGGTCACGGAACCATCGAACGCGACCTGGGGCAGCTCGGACGCGTGGGCCGCGACGGCCTGTTCGCTGGCGATGCGAACCCGGGACAGCGATCCGGCGAGACCCGGATTGCGCGCGACTGCCGTCGCGATCAACTGGTCCAGTTGCGGGTCGGCGAACGCGTGCCACCAGGCATCGTCCGTACGCGGCGCAATGGCTGGACCCGACAAGCCTATGTCGCTCGCCGCCAGCGGCTTCTCGTGCGCGCTGTTGACCGGGTCACTGACGCAGGCCGCGAGCAGCACGGCCGTCGCGACCAGCGCTGCAAGCGAACACATGGAGAACGATGAAAAGCGAACTGCGCTCATTGCTTGACGGCCCGGGGGGAGGCGCGACGCACCCCCGTCGACTTCGATGACGACTTCGACGATGACTTGGCGGCCTTGCGTGCTTGTTGGCGAGGCGTCGCTCGCTGCGCTCCCTGCCTGGCCATTGCGCTCCGTCGAGACGCCAACGACTCGCTTCCAGCGTCTGCCGCCTGCGCGTGCGTGAGCAGGCGCACGAGGTAGTCGTGCAGCTGCGCGAACTCCGATTTCGAGAGCGGGGCAAGCGCGACATTGGTCTGTTCGACGACGAGCGGCAGCAGTTCCTCGGCAATCGCCTTGCCGGCCGGGGTCAGCTCGAGCTCCACGATCCGGCGGTCCTGCGAACTGCGCCGGCGGCTCAGGAAGCCGCGTCGCTCGAGCTGGTCCAGGACGCGCGTCAGCGCGCCGCTGTCGTGGTCCAGGTCGCTCGCCAGGTCGGAAGCCGTGCGCGATATCCCGTCGCGCAACTGGATCAGCACGATCCATTGCGTCAGCGTGAAGTCGGCCTGCGCCAGCGCGCCCTCGAAGCGGGCGAGCAACAGCGTGTACAGACGGCGGATCAAGTAGCCGACGCTGTCACGTGAACGGTAGGTCTGGGGTCGGTAATGCTGCTCGGGCATTGTCAGCCTGGGCGGTGACTGCTCAGGCAGATAATTGTGCGCGGCGGCCTCGTCGCGGTCAAACGGGCAGGGTCATTCGGCGCGCGGAGTCCGTTCTTCGCGGTACAGGCGCAGGATGAACTGGCCGGACGGCCGCGCCCGGAGTTCTTCGACCTCGGCGCGCCAGGCGGGGTCGCGGATGTCCGCCACTGACATGCGGCGGCCACCCAGCCGATTACCCGGGTATTCGGGCGGCAATACCGCCAGCGCTCCGAGGCTCGCAAACGTGATGTCGGCGAACGTCAGCGTTTCGCCGGTCAGGTACCGCCGGCCGTCTGCGAGCAGCTGGTCTACGGCGGCGAAGGTTTCGAGCGTCCTTTCCCGGGCCCGGGCTGCGCGTGCAGGTGTTACGCCCAGCATCCGCCGTACTGCAAAGGCCAACACCGGCCGCAACGCCATCAGCAGGGCACGTTGCCAGCGTGGAATGGCGGGCTCTTCGATGCCCCACGAGCGAAAGCTCAGGCCGGCGTCGCGCAGCAAGTGATCGTAGAGCCAGACACGCACGTCGTTGCCGAGGCGCCGGTCGAGCTTTGCCTCGAGTTCGAGTGCAGCCGGTGTCGGCTCGAGAAACCACGTGCGAGCGCCGGGCAGGCGTCCCGCGTATTCACCCCACAGGTAACGCAGGATGCGCGGTGAGTCGCTGATGCGAGTCAGGCCGGGCGGAACCTCGAGCCACGGCACGGTGCGGCCCGTCAGCAGGACGCCGAGCACGCCGACGTTCGGCACTTCTTCATAGGGCACGCCCAGCCGATCGAGGCACCAACGGACTTTCTCGGCGTAGTGCGAAAACGTGATCGTGTGCAGGCGCAGCGGCCGCTCCGGTTGGCGCAGCGCGCGCAACGAGACGAACAACCGCGCAGCGACGCCGAGCAAAAAGGCTGCCACGGCGGTACCGATGGCCGCCGGCACGCCCCAGCCGGCTGCAGCCACGGCAACGGGCAGCGCGTAGAGGGCGAGCAGGTGAATGACGCGGGGATCACGGAGGCGCATGCCAGCAGTCTACGGGTGGGCGGACTCGTCGGCGACGTGACAGTTGTCCGCCACGTGTGCGTGGATGATTTCGACCAGTCGTCGCGTGCCGGGACCGGCGGCGACGCGGTCCGCGTACACGAGATACAGCGTGGCAAAACGCTCGGCACCTTCGGTCAGCGGCAAGCGCTTGAGCGAGCCGGTCTCCAGTTCTTCGCGAATGTTCTCCTCCGCGTACCAGGCAAAGCCCAGTCCCATGCACGCCGCACGGATCGACGTCGCCTTGTTCGAGACGGTCCAGCGCCGTTCGTTCAGCCAGCCGCCAGAACGACTGCGACGCGCGCCTGAATCGCGCACGACAAGGTGGCGGTGCGCGCGCAGGTCTTCCAGTTCGACGGGCCGGCCCAGCTGGTGCAGTGGGTGTGACGGCGCTGCCGCGCAAACGAAGCGCACCTGCATCAGTGCGTCGCCGAGGAAGCCGCCCGGCACGAGCGTGCCGATGACGAAATCGACTCGGCCTTCGGTGATCGCTTCTTCCACGCCGCCGAGCACGGCCTCGATCAGTTCGATGCGGATGTCGGGGTGCTCGTGCCCGAAAGCGGCGAGTGCGCGGAGCAGCAGCCACGTCGGGAAGATGGCATCGACCGCGAGCCGGAGTTCCGCCTCCCAGCCTTGCGCGAGCCCCGCGGCCGAGCGTTCGATGCGGGCCGCGTCGTCGAGCAGCGACTTGCCGCGGCGATACAGCACCTGGCCGGCCGGCGTCAGTGCAGCGCGCCTGCCTTGTCGCTCGAACACCTTCAGCCCGAGTTGGTCCTCCAGCTTCTTGATCGTGTAGGTGATCGTCGACTGCGTGCGGTGCAGGTACTCGGACGCCTGCCCATACCCCCCTTGTTCCACGACCGCGACGAGGGCGGCCCATTGGTCCAGCGTGATCCGGGGTGTCGTCATAGATCGATCCAATAGATATTTTGTATCGAAAATACCGTCTTTTTAATTCAATTCATAGATGCAAACTGTCGTCCGTCGACTTCACCACCGAACACGTCCTGAACGAACATGAAAACCTACCTCCAGTTGAACTCCAGCCTCCACGGCGCCGATTCCCTGTCCTCGCGGCTGGCCAGCCAGTTCATCGAGACCCTGGCGTTGGCCGATCGCAGTGCGGGTGCCACCGACGCATCGCCGAGCATCATCGTGCGTGACCTCGCCAACCCGCCCCTGCCGCACCTGACGGCCGAGCGCTTTACCGCGCTCATCGCGGCCCCGGAGCAGCGCACGCACGAGCAGGCGGGCATTGCCGCCGAGTCCGATGCGCTCGTGGCCGAACTGGCCGCGGCGGACGTCATCGTCATCGGGTTGCCCATGTACAACTTCGGCATCCCATCGACGCTCAAGGCGTACTTCGATCACGTCGCGCGCGCCGGGGTGACGTTCCGCTACACGGCCAACGGTCCGGAGGGCCTGCTGCGCGGCAAGCGCGCCTACGTCATCGCGACGCGCGGCGGCCGCTACGCCGGGACGCCCGGTGACCTGCAGAGCGCATATGTCCGGCAGTTCCTCGGCTTCATCGGCATCACGGACGTCGATTTCATTTATGCCGAGGGCCTGGCGATGGGTGAGGAAAGCCGCACGGCGGCGCTGGTCGAAGCCGGCAAGCGTATCGAGCAACTCGCCGCCTGACGCACCGGACGATCCGGGGCTCGTCCAGCGCCGGATCAAGCAAGTACTTCCAATTCTGCAAAAGAGGAACGAACGATGAAGACCTGGGAAAATACGACGGACCTGGCAGGCCGTGTCCTGATCGCCGCGATGTTTCTGATCGCCGGCATCGGCAAGATTTCAGGGTACGCCGGCACGCAGGGCTACATGCAGTCGATGGGAGTGCCGGGAGCGTTGCTGCCGTTGGTCATTGCCCTGGAAATTTTCGGTGCCATCGCCATCGTCGTGGGCTACCGGACGCGGCTCGTTGCCGCCGCACTCGCGGGCTTCACGCTGGTCGCGGGCTTCATCTTCCACGGCGGCGCCGACCCGATGCAGCAGATCATGCTGCTCAAGAACGTGGCGGTCGCCGGCGGGTTCCTGTTCCTCGTCGCGCGCGGCGCGGGCGACTGGTCGCTCGATGCGAAGCGCGAGCGTCTTTCCGCACCTGACGCCGCAGGCGGGCGCGCCTGATCGCTCAGCGCTGCACTGGCTACAATCCCGTTTCACGACAGGAGCAACCATGACCACTTCGCGCAAGCTGCAGGCCGTGATCGAATCCGTGGCCGCCTCCGATGGCGCCGGCGTCAAGCTGCGCCGCAGCCTCGGCAGCCGCCAGAACCTGCGGTTCGATCCGTTCCTGATGCTCGACGAGTTCTTCTCGGACGACCCGGACGACTACCTCGCCGGTTTTCCCTCGCATCCGCACCGCGGGTTCGAGACGGTCACGTACATGCTCGACGGCCACATGCGGCACGAGGACAGCTTCGGCAATCGCGGCGACCTCGGGCCTGGCGACGTGCAGTGGATGACGGCGGCACGCGGCATCATTCATTCGGAAATGCCGCAGCAGACCGCAGGCCGCATGCGCGGGTTCCAGCTGTGGATCAACCTGCCTGCGCGCGAAAAAATGAAGCCGGCGGCGTACCGCGACATTCCTTCGCGCGAGATTCCGACGGTCGCGCTCGCGGCTGGCGGCGAACTGCGCGTCATTGCGGGTGAGTTTGAACAAGGTGGCGCGAAGACGGCAGGGCCGATCGGTGGGCTGAGCACCGCACCCCTGTATTACGACGTGCGCCTGCCGCCTGGCATCGAAGCCACGATCCCGACGCCGATTTCGCACAACACGTTCCTGTACGTGTACGAAGGCGATGCGGTGGTCGGCGACGACGCCCGGCCGCTGCCGTTCCGTTCGGCGGGACTGCTTACGCCGGGCGGATCTGTGCGGATCCGTGCGGGCGAGCAGGGCGTGCGACTGCTGCTGCTCGCAGGCAAGCCGATCGGCGAGCCGGTGGTCCAGTACGGTCCGTTCGTGATGAACACGCCGCAGGAAATCCAGCAGGCCGTGATCGACTACCAGCGCGGCCAGTTGGCCGTGGCTGAGCTAAGCGCGCGATGGCGCCAGCGGGGCTCCATGCCCCCTGGCGTCGGTAGAAGCCCGCTTTCAGGACTTCGGTTGCAACGACGTACAAGGCTGCAATTGCGGCCAGCGACAGCATCACGCCCGCCGGTAGCGGTGTGAAGTCGAGCAGCGCCGCATAAGGCAGGTACGGGATGGCGAAGGTCAGCGCCATCACGCCGATCGAGCTCCAGAGCAGCGCGTTGCCCGGGCGGCTGCGCCAGAACGGGCGCTGCGTTCGCACCACGAGAGCGATGACGAGTTCCGTGAGCAGCGACTCGACGAACCAACCCGTGCGGAAGAGATCCGGCGGCGCCGTGAAGACCCACAGCAGCAGGCCGAACGTAAGGAAGTCGAACAGCGAACTCAGGCAGCCGAACTCGACCATGAAGCGGCCGAGGAAGCGCATGTCCCACCGGCGTGGCCGGTCCACCAGTTCGGCATCCACGCTGTCGCTGGCGAGGCCGACGGCCGGCACGTCCGACAGGAAATTGTTTAGCAGGATCTGGCCTGCGAGCAGCGGCAGGAACGGCAGGAACAGCGAAGCTACCGCCATGCTGATCATGTTGCCGAGGTTGGCGCTCGTCGTCGTGAGGATGTACTTGAGGGTATTGGCGAATGTACGCCTGCCTTCCTCGATCCCCTGTCGAATTACGCCGAGGTCGCGTTCCAGCAGCACGAAATCGGCTGCCTCGCGCGCCACGTCCACCGCGCTCTCCACGCTGAGGCTGGTGTCGGCCGCATGCATCGCAGGCGCGTCGTTGATGCCGTCGCCGAGGAAGCCCACGACGTGTCCGGTCTTCTTCAGCGCCAGGATGATGCGTTCCTTCTGGTTCGGGTCGACCTCGGCGAACACCACCGTCTGCTCGGCCGCATGCCAGAGCGCGTCATCGTGCAGCTCGTCGAGTTGCAGGCCAGTCAGCATCCGCTCGGCGCGCAGCCCGACGCTGGTTGCCACGTGCTGCGCCACTGCCGCGGAATCGCCCGTGATGATCTTCACGGCGACGCCCAACTGCCCGAGTTGTACAAGCGTGTCGCTGACGCCGGCTTTCGGCCGGTCCAGGAACGTCAGGAAGCCGGCGAAGGTCAGGCCGGACTCGTCGTCACGGCCGTAACTCGTCTGTGGCGACATTTCGCGGGTCGCGACCGCGAGCACCCGGATGCCCTGGTTGTTCCAGCCTGCCGCGCGTTCACGCAGCCGCTCGCGCGCTTCATCGTCGAGCGGCTGCCCGTTGGCCTGGCTCGCACAGACCGACAATACGGGGTCGACCGCTCCCTTCATGAGCAGGCGCGTGCGATCCTCGTGCCGCACGATCACGCTCAGGCGCTTGCGCACGAAGTCATAGGGAATCTCCGCGATCTTCTCGACGCCGCCGAGATCGGGTTGGTGCGCCTTCTGGATCGCCTCGTCCAGCGGGTTGACGAGGCCTGCCTGCAGCGCCGCATTGGTCGCGGCGATCTCGATCACCGCTGTCGACGGAGCCCCCGACTCGTCCCATGCGCCGTCGAGCTGGACAACGCCTTCCGTCAAGGTGCCTGTCTTGTCGGTGCAGAGAACGTCCATGCTGCCCAGGTTCTCGATGGCATTGAGCCGCCGCACCAGCACGCCGTGCACGGCCATGTTGCGCGCACCCCGCGCCAGGTTGATGCTGAGAATCGCCGGCAGCAGTTCCGGGCTCAGGCCCACGGCGAGTGCGATCGAGAACAGCAGCGTCTCGACCAGCGGGCGGCCAAGCAGCAGGTTGATCACCAGCACGGCTACCGTCATGACGGTCATGGCCGATGTGAGCAGGTAGCCGAAGTGCCGGATACCGCGGTCGAACTCCGTCTCCGGGGGGCGCAGCTTCAACCGGTGTGCGATGGCGCCGAAGGCGGTGCGCTCGCCCGTCGCGACGACGAGACAGCGGGCGCTGCCGCTGCGGACGCTGGTGCCGAGGTGCAGGCAGTTGTAGCGCCTCGCCAGCGGCGCGGCGACTGTCATCGTCCCTGGCTTCTTCTGCACGGGAAAGCTTTCGCCGGTGAGCACCGCCTCGTTGACGAAGCAATCCGTGGCCTCCAGCAGCAGGCTGTCCGCCGGCACGACGCTGCCGGCCGAGAGCAGGGCAACGTCGCCAGGCACGACTTCGGTGAGCGGCACCGAGCACGGCGCGCCGTCGCGCAGCACCTGCGTGTGAACCTGCACCTTGGCGCGCAATTCTTCGGCAGCCGTCTGCGCCCGGTACTCACGTGAGTAACCAATGCCGGCGCTCGCCAGCACGATGGCGATCACGATGACGGCGTCGATCCATTCGCCGGTGACGAGCGATGCGGCCGCGGCGAACACCAGCAGCAGGAGCAACGGGCTCTTCAACTGGTTCCAGAGGACATCCAGTCGCGTAAAGCCTTCGAATTCACCGATCGCGTTTCGTCCGACGCTTTGCAGTCGCCCGGCCGCTTCTGGCGACGACAGGCCATTGGGCGTGGAGGAGAGTTGCGCGACGGCGTCGGCCGCAGGAAGCGACCAGTAGGGCAAGGCATCGACGGTGCCGGCGCGGTCCGTCCGTTCGATGGTGAACTTATGGGACAGCACCAGCCCCGGGATCATCGGCAACCAGAAGCTGAGGCCGCGGAACAACAAGGTTGCCGAAAGGCCCGCTGCAATCGGCACCCCGGCAAGCGCCAGCGCTCCCACCGCAGCCGCTTCGAAAGTGCCGAGCCCGCCGGGCAGGAACCCGATGCTGCGCATGACCGAGGCGATCATGAAGCTCGCGAACACGGCGCCTGCGCTGGCGTCGGTCCCCAGCGATTTGAGCAGGATCCAGACGGTGGTTGCATCGAGCAGCGTGATCAGCATCTGCAATGCCGTCGCGCGGACCAGCAGCGCCGGGTCGTGGACAAGGTGCGGACTGCCCTGTTGCAGCAGTTCGACGAGCCTGCCGACCACGGGCAATTTCTGCAGGCTTGCGGCCAACCGCCCGGGCGGACGGCGAGTGAGCGACAGGACCGCCGTGACCAGCGCGCTCCCGTAGCACAGGAACAGCACGGCGGCCGTGACGATCAGCGGACTCGCGTGGCCTTCCCACTCCAGGAACGCCAGGGCAATGGCCAGGTCGATGACATAGGCGATGTAGAAAGTTGCGGCGTCCACCGCCACGGTCGACATGACCGTGGTGCGTTCCACCCCCTGCTTGCCCAGGGCGCGCGCGACGAGCGCAGCGCCACTCGCGCCCATGGTCGGCACGGCCTGGTCGATAAACAGCTTGGCCAGGCTCAGGCGGCACGCCAGCGCGAAGGGCAAGGATGCGCCGGCACGCTGCAGCACGACGCGCCAGACGCCGGCCTGCGCCAGGTAAGTTGCGGCCTGCAGGAGCAGAGCGAGGATCAGCCAGATGGGGCGCGCTTCGTGGAGCAGGTTCACGATCGCGCGTTCTTCGGCGGCATGCAGCGCGACGAAGACGACGGCGGCGACGCCTGCGGCGCCAAGCAGCCAGGGAAGCCAACCCACGGAGCGTCGTTGGGTCATTTCGGCCAACCGCAGACGGGCATCGGCAGATCCGGCCCGATACGGGATTGTGCGCCTGCGCCGTCCTGGCAGCATCGCGACTATCCCGCATCGCGCCTCGCGGACCGTGCGGTAAGCTCGCTGCAGTTGCCGGCACCTTCAGGGAGGCGACCTGCGTGAGTCACAAGCACGAAAGCCTGCTGCGGACCATCTTTCAGGATCCGATCAGCGCCAACATTCACTGGCGTGAGATCGAGTCCCTGCTGCATCACCTCGCCGCCGAGATCGAGCCGCTCTCAGGCGCGCGCCTGCGCGTGAAGTTGAACGGCGTCGAGGGCATCCTGCACCGGCCGCACCATGGCAACACGCTCGACAAGAGCGCGATGCGCCACTTGCGCGACTACCTGGCGCACGCGCGCTGCACGCCATCGCAGTACGAGCAGAGTCACTCCTGAGTCGGATCAGTGGCGTGGTGCGCTGGCCAGGCGCGCTTCTCATGTTCGACGATGAATAACGGCATCGGTGCGCCGTGGGACCCGCATCCGGGACGCGCCCAAATAACGCCGTAAACCCGTCCATGGGGGCTCCGGGCGCGGCGTCCATGCCGCGCACGGTTTTTGGAGCGCGTCCCGGATGCGGGCCCCACGGCGCACTGGGCGTGCAGTGGCATCATCGAATACGAGAAGCGCGCCTGGCTAGCGCCAGCACCGGCACTGCAGCGACTCAGGCTGACTCTGCGAGTCGCCGGATGTCGCGCGGTTCGATGTCCATCGCGCGACCGAAGCCTGCGACATACGTGCCCGCGACGAACTGCAGCCGATAGAGCGTGAAGTCGCCGAGCCCGAAGGTGACGCGGCTGTCGGGGAAGCGCGCGAGGTACAGCTCACGGCCCGCCTCCCACTCGGCACTCTTGCGTTCGAACGGCTGCACCGTGCAGTCGAACATCAAGCGCTCGATCTGCAACGGGTCCTTGTCCGGCCCGTCCTGCTCGTGCACCAGGATGCCGGCATGCGCTCCGGCCGTCAGACCCTGCGTATGTCGTGCGAGCTTCGACGCGTGCACCAGCACGGCCGACCGGTCGGCCACGGGAACGAACGGCAGCAGCCCGGCATACGGGCCCTGCCCGGTCTGCACGGCGAGCGTGAGAATGCGCTGCCGGTCGAGCATCGACTGCAGCGCGCGAACGGTGGACTTGAGCATGGGTGAAGCTTAGCCGAGCGTGCGGCCGCCGGCATCCGTGCCCCCGCACATTGAATCAGCGAGCCAGTCGATGCATCAGCAGCGCGGCGCGTTTCACCTGCAGCGCCAGTGAATCGAGCAGCACGTACTCGCCCGGCGCGTGATCGTTGTCGCCGTCCGTGCCGAGGCCATCGAGGCAGGCGAGGCGGCCGTCGCCGCACACGAACGCGATGTCACCCGCGCCGCGCTCGATCGGCGGCTGCGCGACGATGGGTCCGGCGCCGAGATCGCGGCTCACGGAATCGAGGACCGCAAGGATGCGTTCGCTGCCGGGATTCGGCGCCATCGAGGGATACTCGTTCTCGACGACGATTTCCGCCGACGTCTGCGGCAGGTTCGCCGCGACGATAGCGCGCATCTTCTCGCGTGCCGATTCGAACTGGGCAGCGCCGAGATAGCGGATGTCGCCTTCCACGCGCACTTCGCGCGGGATCACGTTGGTCTTGCCCAGCGCAGTGCCGCTCTTCGTTGCGGTCTCGTAGGTCACGTTCGTGCCGCCCACGATCACTGCCGGGTTGTACGTGAGGTTCGGCTCGCGCAATCCGGTCCGGAACTGGTCGAGGATGCGTGCGGCCTCGAAGATTGCGCCGTAGCCGCGCGCATCGCCGAACACCCCCGACGAGTGGCCCTGCACACCCGTCACGTGCAGGCGCCATGAGCCGATGCCGCGGCGGCCGATGACGGCCTTGCCGGGCGCCGAACCCTCGAAGGCCAGGGCGATGTCAGAATTCGCGGCCGCGGCCAGCAGTGATTCACGCGTCACGAGCTGTGGCGAGCCCGGGTCTTCTTCGTCACCCGTGAAAACGACCGTGACGTTCATGCCGCGGAGGTGCCCCCGTCGCGTGCAGCGCGCGCAGGGCCTCGAGCGCGACGAGGTTGCCGCCCTTCATGTCGGACGATCCCGTGCCGTACGCCCGGTTGCCGTCCCGCCGGAACGGCTCACCCTGCAGGACCGTGTCGAGGTGACCGAGCAGCAGCAGTCGTGGGCCGCCGGGCCTGCCCCGGTGGGTTGCGATGAGATGCCCCGCGCGGTTCATCTCCGCGGGCACCTCGACCCAGCGCGTCTCGAAGCCGAGTGCGCGGAATTCGCGGGCATAGATGGCACCCACCGTGCGTACCCCGGCGAGGTTCTCCGTGGCGCTGGGCACGTTCACCGTCTCGGCCAGCAGTTCGAGCGCGGCGTCGGTGCGTCGATCGACGGCGACGACGATCTGCTTTTCCCTGGCGGACGGCGCCGCATGAGCCGGGCTGGCCGTGAGCAGCGCCAGCACGCACAGCGACACGAACGAAAATCGCGGGGCAATGATCAAGAGAGGAACCTCGCTGCCGGTCAGTGCGGCAGCATCGGCGGCACGCCGATGAAGCGCTGGTGCGCCCAGGCGATCACCACGACGTACAGGACAAGGCCGCCGACGATCGCAAGCGCGTCGTTCATTCGCGACGGCGTGCCGGCGACCATCGGCTTGCGCTGCACGGCGCGCTTGCCGGCCGCGATGCGGTCCGCCACCGCCCAGGCGAGGAAGCCGCCGAACAGCAGCACGTCTGCGACGTTGCCGTTGACGAGCAGGTGTGACAGCGCCCAGGCCTTGGTGGCCGTGAGCATCGGATGCTTCACGGCGGCCTTGATGCGGCCGGGCAGGTACGTTGCCAGCAGCAGCGGAAACACCGGCAGCATGAGCAGCGCGGCAACGTGACGCAGCCACGTCGGCGGCGTGTAGAGCACCGTCGGTTCCGCGCGCGCAAGGCCATACCCGTGCACGAGCATCACGAAGCCGATGACTGAGGCCAGGGAGTAGATCGCCTTCCACGGCGCGTCGCCGAGCTTCGCAGCCATGCCGTCGCGCCACGCCGGCGCAAGGATGGCGATCGAATGCACGCCTAGAAACAACAGCAGGCCGGCAACGAGGTAGGTCATGGGGGTTCCCTTGGGTTTGGCGCGAGTCTAGCGGACAAGCGGGGAGGGCGAGGGGGCGGAGACGGGGTTCGGCAGGCGGGACGGCTGCTTGATCCAGCGGCGGACCACTTCGTTCCAGCGCAGCAGGAGCTCCGCGGCGAAATCGGAAAATACACGCACCTTGGCCAGCTGGTGTCCCGCAGACGGGTAGACGAGGGAGATGGGCGGGCCAGGCACCACGTAGTCCTCGAGTATCAGCTTCAGTTCACCGCGTGCGACGTACTCGGCGACCAGGAGATCGGCGGTGTGGGTGATGCCGAGGCCCGCGGCCGCCGCGATGATCGGCGCTTCGGCCGCATTGAACAGCATCGAGAATTTCAGCCCGAGCCGCTTCGGCGTGTACGGTGGTGGAAAGGTCCACTCCGGCGGCGCGCCGGAAGGTGACGTCAGTCCGACGAGCCTGTGCTGGCGCAAATCCTCCGGCGTCGCCGGTTCGCCCTGGTCCTGCAGGTACGCGGGAGCGGCGCACGTGACGATGTTCACCTGCGCCACGCGCCGCGCCACCAGTCCGGCCTGCCGGATGGGCCCAACGCGCAGCGCCACGTCGATGCGTTCGGCAACGAGATCGACGACGCGATCGTTGAGGCGCAGGTCGAGTTCGATGAGCGGGTAGCGCCGCGTGAATTCGGGCAGGGCTGGGAGCAGCAGGTAGCGCCCGAACGCGACGGGCACGTCCACCCGCAGTTTGCCCTGCGGTTTGGAACGAGTGTCGCGCAGGGTCTCCTCCGCGTCGCGCAGTTCCTCGAGGATGCGGCGCGTGCGGCGCAGGAATTCGGTGCCCTCGGCGGTGAGCGATACCCGGCGCGTCGTCCGGTTCAGCAGGCGCGCGCCGAGGTGCCTTTCGAGTGCGGCGACGTGCGAGCTGGCCGCGGGCCGTGAAATCTCGAGCTCGTCGGCGGCCTGGCCGAACGAGCCGCGTTCAGCGACCCGGGCGAAGACCTTCATCGCCAACAATTGGTCCATGCGCCGATTGTTATGAAATAAGAAATAGAGTGCAACGGTTATTAGGATTTATCGCCCCAAAGTCTGGGCGTACCTTGTGCCTCACAACAGCAGGAGGCTCGTCATGTTCAACCGCAAGCAGTCCCAGGTTTCGTTCTTCCAGATCGCCATCGGTTCCGGCCTGGTCGTGTCCGTCGCCTTCGTCGTGACCATCCTGGTCGAGGCGGTGGCGGGCATGCAAAGCTTTGCCTGATGCCTGCCCGGTTGCGGCCGGAATCGTCCATCCAGGGCGATTTCGGTGGACTTTTGAACATAAAATTTCAATAAATACAAGGTAGTATATTCTTGCTGCGGCGCAGCACGAATTGCGCTAACCTGTGCCTCGATCGCCCGGTCGTGAGTCGGCCTACCGCCTCGTTCGACCCCTCCCCCCCTCCAACGGGACGGCACCGACTCCGACCTCGCGATCTTTGGAGGACGTATGGAAAGACCGACTGTTTCGTATCCCTGGGCGCTGGCGTTCTGGCTGGCCGCCGCCGCCGCCACGGCCTTCGTTATCCTTGCGCATGCGTTGACGCACGGTGGCGTCACGCTGACCTGATCCGCCCACCGCCGGCTGGCGTCGGCGACGCCCCGTAGTAGGCTGCGGCCGGGCGGACCCCCGCGCCGCCACCCAGAGCCCAGCCGATGAGCAGTCCCCCCGTCGATGAATCACTGGACCCGGCCGATTGGGAAGCCTTGCGGCGCCTCGCGCACCAGGTGGTCGACGACGGCTTCGACTACCTGCAGGGAGTCCGCGACCGCCCCGTGTGGCAGCCGGTGCCCGACGCGATCGTCGCGCGATTGCGCCAGTCCGCGCCGCGATTGCCGCAGGGCGCCGAATCTGCCTACGGTGAATTCAAGGAACTCGTGATGCCCTATGCGATGGGCAACACGCATCCGCGTTTCTGGTCCTGGTTCATGGGCAACGGCACGCCCTTCGCGGCTGTCGGCGATTTCCTGGCGGCCGTGCTCAATCCCAACATGGGCGGCGGCAACCACGTGCCGAACCACGTCGAGGCGCAGGTCGTCGACTGGTGCAAGGAGATTGCCGGCTTTCCCGCCGAGGCTAGCGGCCTGCTCGTCAGCGGCGGTTCGATGGCGAACTTCGTCGGCCTCGCCGTGGCGCGCAATTCCCGGGCCGGGGTCGACGTGCGGGCCGAAGGGGTCGCCGCCATACCGCGCACGCTCATTACCTACGCGTCCGTCGAGGTGCACAGCTGCGTGCAGAAGGCGATCGAGTCGCTCGGGCTCGGCGCGCGTTCGCTGCGCAAGGTGCCGGTCAACGCCGGGTTCGAAATCGACGTCGGCGCGCTCGAACGCATGATCGCGGAGGACCGCGCCGCGGGCCAGCAGCCGTTCTGCGTCATCGGCAACGCGGCGACCATCAACACCGGGGCAACGGACGACCTCGACGCGCTGGCCACGCTCTGCGAACGGGAGCACCTCTGGTTTCACGTCGACGGCGCGATCGGCGCGCTGCTCGCGCTGGCGCCCGGGCACCGTCACCTGGTACGCGGCATGGAGCGCGCGGACTCCGTCACGCTTGACCTGCACAAGTGGCTGCACGTGCCCTTCGAGGCAGCCTGCGTGCTGGTGCGCGATCGCAAGGCGCATCGCGAAGCGTTTGCCCTGACGCCGGAATACCTCGAACGCACCGAGCGCGGACTCGCGAGCGGCGCACTCTGGTTCAGCGAATACGGGTTGCAGCTGTCGCGGGGATTTCGCGCGCTCAAGGTGTGGCTCTCGATCAAGGAACACGGGCTCGATCGCTTCGGCCGCCTGATCGACCGCAACATCGCGCAGGCGCATGAACTCGCGGCACTGGTCGAGGCAGAGCCAAGCCTTGAATTGCTGGCGCCCGTGGCGACCAACATCGCCTGCTTCCGCTACAACCCGGGCGGGCTGGACGACGAGCAGCTGAATGCGCTGAACGAGGAACTGCTGATCCGCCTGCACGAAAGCGGAATCGCGGCGCCGTCGTACACGACGCTGCACGGTCGTTACTGCCTGCGTGCCGCGATCGTCAATTACCGCACCACGAGTGCCGACCTGCCCGTGCTCGTGAGCGCTGTCAGGGAAATCGGGGCGTCACTCCCGCGTCCTTGAGCGGCGACGCCTTTCGTGATCAGGCGGCGAGGTGCAGCATCTTGCGCGCTTCGGCGGGCGTCGCGCAGTCGCGTCCCGTTGCACGCGCCACGCCGACGATGGCGTCGATCAGTTCGCCATTGCTGCGCGCCTTGCGTCCATCCGGCAGATAGAACGTGTCCTCGAGCCCGGTGCGCAGGTTGCCGCCGAGCTCCGCCGTGCGACGATGCAGCGGCCAGACGTTCTCGCGGCCGATGGCGGTCACCTGCCACGTCGCGTGGGCGGGCAGCAGTCCGATCAGGATCGGCAGCAGCGCCGGATCGGCGGGCATGCCGGATTCGACGCCCATGACGAAATTCACGTCGGGGTGACCGACGTACAGTCCGGAGCGCACGAACATTTCGACGCTGCGCACGATGCCGACGTCGAAGCACTCGAATTCGGGCAACGCCTCGACCTGCTGCATCACCTGCAGGAAGGCCGCGACTTTTTCCACCGGGTTATCGAATAGCATCGGCGGCCAGGCCCAGCGGCCGTCGTTGCGCACCTTCAGGTAGTTCAGCGAACCCGCATTGGCCGCGGCGATTTCCGGCTTCACCGCGCGGATGCAGGCGACCGGACCCGAGATGTCCGGGCCCACGACTCCGGTGGACTGGTTGAAGATGATGCCCGGACAGGCTTCGCGGATCGCCTGGGCGATCTCGACGGCGACAGCCGGATCCCAGCAGGGCAGGTGGCCCTGGCCCGCGCCCTGCTGCCGGAAGTGAACGTGCACGACACTGGCGCCGGCGTCGTATGCCGCGCGTGCCTCGCGCGCCATCTGTTCCGGCGTCACCGGCACGTTGTGCTGCGCGGGGTCCGTGAGCACGCCCGTCAGGGCGCAGGTCACGACGACTTTGCCACTCATGCAGTTTCTCCCCCGTAGCGGACGAGCACCTGGCCGGGGACGACCTGGTCGCCCGGCTTGACGCCGACGTCCGCAATTCGTCCCGCGCGCGCAGCGCGGATCTCGTGTTCCATTTTCATCGCCTCGAGCACGACGAGTCGATCGCCTTTCGCGACGGTGACACCGACCGCTGCGGCAACGTCGACCACCCGGCCATTGATGGCAGCACGCACTTCCATCGCGGCCGCGCCTTCTGACTCGCTCGAGCGCGCGGACTCGCGCCGCCGGCAATCGAAGGCGTAGTCACCCTGCGACGTATGCAGCCACAGCGTGGCGCCCGACCATGCGTAACGATAGTCGACGTGCTCGCCGTCGATGACGGCCTTCGCATGCACTCCGGCCGTGACCGGCACGGCTTGCAGCTGGATCTGGCCCGCGGGAAGTTCCACGTGCGCGCTGCAGGGCGTCAGGTAGAGACGTCCACGCATTTCCGTGGTTGCGCCCGCCAATGCCGCCGGAGCGTGCCAGCGCAGTCGCCACGGCTGCGGCAGCGGCCGACTGGTGCTCCAGTTGCGCCACGCCGACGGGGTGCATTCGGCTTCCGGCGCGCCGGCAACGGAAATCCAGGCAGCCAATGCCCACAGCTTCGCGTCGGGTTGCGGCTGGCGGCTCTCTGCGGCACCGAAATGCCTTGCGATGAAGGCCGTCGACACCTCGTTGCCCGCGCGAAAGCTCGCATGCCGCAGCAGGCGTCCCAGGAATGCGCGATTGCTCTGCACGCCGAGCAGCACGGTGCGATCGACTGCCGCCGCCAGTTGGTCGATGCACTGCTCCCGTGTCGGGGCATGCGCGATCAGCTTGGCGACCATCGAGTCGTACCAGGCCGGTATCTCGGCGTCCGCACGCAAAGCGTGATCGCAGCGGACGCCCGTGGGGGCCGACCAGTCCACGATCGTGCCGCTGCCGGGCAGGAAATCATCCATTGGGGACTCGGCACACAGCCGGACTTCGATGGCATGGCCGCGCAACTGGACTTCGTCCTGCCGCAAGGGCAGCGGCTCGCCACGCGCCACGCGCAGTTGCCATTCGACGAGGTCGAGACCCGTGACGCACTCGGTCACCGGATGTTCGACCTGGAGTCGCGTGTTCATCTCCATGAAGTAGAAGTGGCCCGCGCGGTCGAGCAGGAATTCGACGGTGCCGGCGCCGACGTAGCCGATCTCGCGCGCGACGGCCACGGCCGCGGCTCCCATGCGCACGCGCAGTTCGGCGTTCACGGCCGGCGAGGGCGATTCTTCGATGACCTTCTGGTGCCTGCGCTGCACCGAGCAGTCGCGTTCGCCGAGGTGCAGGACGTTGCCGTGCGAATCCGCGAACACCTGGATCTCGACGTGACGCGGTTCGACCACGGCGCGTTCGAGGATCAGGCGACCGTCGCCGAAGGACTTCGCCGCCTCCGCAGCCGCCGAGCGAAGGGCGTCCGGCAGGTCCGGCGCGCTCTGCACCAGGCGCATGCCGCGACCGCCGCCGCCCGCGGCGGCTTTCACCATCACCGGGTAGCCGATGCGGTCCGCTTCGCGCTGGAGGATGGCGGGATCCTGATCGTCGCCGTCGTATCCGGGCACGACCGCGATTCCAGCGGCGGCCATGCGCTGCCGCGCACGCGCCTTGTCGCCCATCGCAGCGATGGCCGCGGCCGGCGGACCGACGAACACGAGACCGGCGGCAGTGATCGCGGCGGCGAACTCGGCGTTCTCGGAGAGGAAGCCGTAACCCGGATGAATCGCGTCCGCGCCCGACGAGCGTGCCGCTGCGAGCAGCTTGTCGATGCGCAGGTAGCTGTCGGCAGCGGCGAGGCCACCGAGCGCTACGGCGTCGTCGCACGCATCGACGTGCACGCTGTTCCGGTCGGCATCGGAATGCACGGCGACGGTCGCAATCCCCATCTGCCGTGCGGTGCGGGCGATGCGCGTGACGATCTCGCCGCGGTTGGCGATGAGCAGGCGATGCACGGACATCAGTCGAACTCCGGCAGGGCGGGCACTTCGGTGTGCCACGCGGGTCGGCGGCGCTCGCGACTGGCGGCGATGCCTTCGCGCGCCGAACCCGAGCGCAGCAGCACGGCGAAATCGCGTGCGGCCGCATCGAGCGCCGCCGTCAGGGGCGCTTCGAGGTTGCGCAGGGCGAGCCGTTTCGTCGCGCGCAGCGCGGCGGGTTCGGTCAGCGCCAGCAGGCCGAGTTCGGCCGCGACAGCGCTCTTGAGTTCATCCAGGGACACCACGACGTCGACGAAGCCGTCGGCGTGCGCTGCGTTTGCATCGAGCCGTGCGGCCGCCAGCATGCGCCAGCGGGCTCGTGTCGCGCCGATGCGCCGCGCGACGAAGGGCGCGATCTGCGCGGGTGCGACTCCGAGCGTGACCTCGGGCATGGCGAACACCGCGTCGTCCGTCGCAATGACGCGATCGAGCACGGTTGCGAGTCCGACGCCGCCCCCCATCGCCGCGCCACGAATGACGCCGAGCGTGGGGACCGGCAGCGCCGCCAGGCGTTCGAGCATCGTGCCGAACATGCGGTTGTGTGTGATGATCGGGTCCGGACCAGCGGGCGCCGGCGCGGCCATCAGTTCCAGGAAGCCACCGAAGTCCGCGCCCGCGCAAAAGCTCCCGCCGGCGCCCCAGAGCACCAGTGCGCGCGCGTCGGCATCCGCCTCGACGCGAACGCACAGCGCGAGCAGTTCACCCATCAGGGATTCGGAGAGCGCGTTGCGCTTGTCGGGCCGGTTGAGTCGCGCGAACCAGAACGCGCCGCGACGCTCGACCTGCACCAGCGCGTCACCTGCCGGACTCATGCGCTCGGCCTCGACAGCGTGCCGTTCAGCTTGCAGATGATCGAGAGCATCACCTCGTCGGCGCCACCGCCGATGGAACCCAGCCTCCCGTCGCGCAGCAGGCGCGAAACGCGGTTCTCCCACGTGTACCCCATGCCGCCCCAGAACTGCAGGCACTTGTCCGCGACTTCGCGCGACAGCCGGCCGGCCTTGAGCTTGGCCATCGACGCGAGCTGCGTGACGTCCTGCCCGGCGACGAAGAGCTCCGTCGCGCGGTACACCAGCGCGCGCAATGCCTCGACCTCGGTCTGCAGCTCGGCGAGAGTGTAGTGCACGACCTGGTTGTCGAGCACGCTGCGGCCGAAGATCTGGCGGCTGCGCGTGTACTCGATGGTGTCCGCGATCGCGTGATCGAGCCCGCCCAGTGCGTTGGCGGCACCCCACAACCGTTCTTCCTGGAACTGCTGCATCTGGTAGGTGAAGCCCATGCCCTCGTCGCCGATGCGGTAGCGCTGCGGCACCCGCACGTCGTCGAAGTGAATCTGCGCGGTATCGGAGGAGTGCATGCCGAGCTTGCGGATCCTGCGCGCCACCGTGACGCCGGGGGTTTTCATCGGCACGACGATCAGCGACTTGTTGCGGTGCGGGCTGCCTTCCGAGGTATTGGCGAGGCAGCACATCCAGTCGGCTTGCGCGCCGTTGGTGATCCAGAGCTTGCCGCCGTTGATGACGTAGTCGCCGCCGTCCCTGCGGGCCGTCGTGCGGATCGCGGCAACGTCGGAGCCGGCGCCGGGCTCGGAGACGCCGATGCACGCCACCATCTCGCCCGCTACCGCGGGCACCAGGAACTCGCGCTGCAGCTCGGGGCTGCCGACCCGCGCGAGCGCGGGCGTCGCCATGTCCGTCTGCACGCCGATCGCGAGCGGCACGCCGCCGCACGTGCAGGCGCCCAGCGCCTCGGCCAGCACCACGGCGTAGCTGTAATCGAGCGCCGCGCCACCGGCAGCCTCGGGCTTGGTGAGCCCCAGCAGGCCGAGTTGCCCGAGCTTGCGAAACACCTCGTGCGCGGGGAACGCGCCGGCATCCTCCCAGGCATCGACGTGCGGATTGAGTTCTTCGCGGCAGAACCGCTCTACGGTGCGGCGCAGCTCTGCGTGTTCGTGGGTAAATGGCATGAGGACCTCGGAATCAGGGTCGGGCGACGCCGAAGGTGAGCGGACGCAGCTTCAGGCCGTCCGCGCGCCGGAAGAGCTGCAGCACCTGCGTCAGCACGCCGCGGGTGTCGCGTGGGTCGATGATGCCGTCATCGAGCAGCCGGCCTGAGGTATAGAACGACGATGTCTGCCGGTCGAACGTCTCGACGATCTTGGCGCGCATGCCGTCGATCTGTGCGCGGTCGGGCTCCAGTCCGCGGTCGCGGGCCGAGGCTTCCATGACGATCGCCATCGTTCCGGCCGCCTGCTCGGCGCCCATGACGGCGGTGCGCGCGTTGGGCCATGAGAACAGGAAGCGCGGTGCGAAGCCGCGGCCGCACATGCCGTAGTTGCCGGCGCCGTAGGAGGCCCCGCATTGGATCGTCACCTGCGGCACGGTCGCGTTCGCGACGGCCTGGATCATCTTCGAGCCGTGCTTGATCATCCCCGCCCGCTCGGACTCCTTGCCGACGATGTAACCGGTCGTGTTCTGCAGGTAGACGAGCGGCAGCCCGGACTGGCAGCACTGCTGGATGAAGTGCGTCGCCTTGCTCGAGCCCGCAGGATCGAGCGGGCCGTTGTTGCTGAGGATTCCCACCGGGAACCCGCCGATCGACGCGTGCACGCAGACAGTGGCGGGGCCGTAGGTGGGCTGGAACTCCATGAAGTCCGAGTCGTCGCAGAGCCGGGCAACGATCTCGCGCATGTCGACGGGCTTGCGGCCATCGACGGGCATGATGCCCAGCAGTTCGTCGGCCGCAAAGCGCGGCTCGGCCGCTGCCGGCAGGCTCGATTCATGGCGGTGCCAGGCAAGTCGTCGCAGGTGTTCACGCAGCGCGCGGATCGCGTCGGCGTCGTCCTCGGCGAGGTATTCAGCCAGCCCCGAGACGGACGCGTGCATCAGCGCGCCGCCGAGTTCTTCTTCCGTTGCGATCTCGCCGGTCGCTGCCTTGAGCAGCGGCGGGCCGGCGAGGAAGGCGCGCGCGCGGTCGCGCACCATCACGACGAAGTCCGACATGCCGGGCATGTAGGCCCCGCCGGCGGTGGCGCTGCCATGCACGATCGTCAGCACGGGAATGCCCGCGGCCGACATGCGCGCGAGACGCGCGTAGTGCGAGCCGCCGAAGATGAAATCCTCGACGCGGTAGCGCAGCAGGTTGGCGCCCGCAGACTCGACCAGGTGCACGAACGGCAGGCCGTTCTCGAGCGAGAGTTGCTGGGCGCGCTGGAATTTCTCGAGCCCCATGGGCTGCAATGCGCCGGCTTCGATGCCCGAATCGTCGACGACGATCACGCAGCGCGCGCCGCTGACCTGGCCGATGCCCGCCAGCAATCCGCCGCCCGGTGTCGATTTCCCGGGATCCGGGTTGTCCAGCAGGTAACCCGCGCAGGCCGAGAGTTCGAGGTAGGGCGCGCCCGCATCCAGCAGCAGCCCCAGCCGCTCGCGCGGCAACAGCTGGCCGCGCTTGGCGAACCGGGGTCCTGCGCGACCCGACGCTGCCGCCGTGCGGTCACGCAGTTCGTCGTGACGCGCGATCAGCGCCAGCATGTGCGCGCGGTTCTCCGCGCAGGCGGTGCCCGTGATGTCCAGGGACGAATTGAAGACCGGCATGCCTCACACCTTGGCGACTCGACCCGCCGATCGTAGAGCAAGCGCTTGCTTGAATAAAGAGGCGGCCCTAAGATCGTCGCGTGGAACCCCTCCGTCTCAATCCCGTTCGCCTGACCCCCGAACACGTCGCGTTCCGCGATTCGGTCCGTCGCTTCGTGGTCCGCGAGCTCGAGCCGCACGTGGCGGGCTGGGACGAGGCGGGTGGATTTCCGCGCGACCTGTACCTCCGCGCGGCGGAGGCCGGCCTGTTCGGGTTGCGGCTGCCGGAAGAATTCGGCGGCGTGCCCGACGCCGATTTCCTGCACACGCTGGTCTCCTGCGTCGAGCTGGCCCAGTGCGGCTCCGGTGGGGTGCTCGCCTCGCTGATGTCGCATTCGATCGCGGCGCCGCCGATCGCTGCGCTCGGATCGCCCGACCTGCAGCGCCGCACGCTGCCGCGCATCCTGTGCGGCGAATGGATCGCGGCCCTGGCGATCACCGAGCCGTCCGGCGGCTCGGACGTGGCTGCGCTGCAGACGACAGCACGTCGTGATGGCGACTGCTACGTCGTGAACGGCGAGAAGACGTTCATCACCTCCGGCATGCGTGCGGACGTCTACACGGTCGCGGTCCGCACGGACCCGGAAGCGAAGGGCGCGCGGGGCATCTCGCTGCTGGTGATCGAGCGCGATGCTCGCGGCTTCACGCGGACGCCGCTGCAGAAGATGGGGTGGTGGGCGTCCGATACGGCGCACCTGCGGTTCGACGACGTTCGCGTGCCGGCAGCCAACCTTCTAGGCGCGGAGGGCGAAGGCTTTCGCGCCATCACGCACAATTTCACGGCCGAGCGCTTCTCGATGGCCGCCATGGCGCTGGGATTCGCGTGGGCGTGCTACGGCGAGGCGCTCGAATGGGCGCGGCAGCGGCGCACGTTCGGGCAGCGCCTGGTCGATCACCAGGTCGTGCGGCACCGCTTCGTCGACATGTTCGCGCAGATCGAATCGACGCGGACGCTGCTCGAGGACGTGGCCTGGCGGCTCGACCATGAGGGCAGCGCGGATTCCGGGGTGGTCGCATCCGTCTGCATGGCGAAGAACACGGCGACGCGGACGATGCAGTTCTGCGCGGATGCGGCGGTGCAGACGCTCGGCGGCATCGGCTACATGCGCGGCACCAAGTCCGAGCGCATCTATCGCGAAGTGAAGGTCAACATGATCGGCGGTGGCGCGGAAGAAATCATGAAGGACCTGGCCGCGCGCCAGCTGGGCCTGTGAGCGCGGCAGCGAAGCCCAGGGTTGTGCGCAAACGCAAGGCGGCCGACGTCGACTCCGGTCGTCGTCAGCAGCTGTTGCGCGCCTCCGCGCGCCTTTTTCGCGAGAAAGGATATGACGGCACGTCGGTGCGCGACATCGCGCAGGCGACGGGCATGCAGTCGGGAAGCTGGGTGTACCACTTCGCCACCAAGCACGACATTCTCGAAGCGGTGATGAAGGAGGGCCTGGTCGACGCGTTGGCGCGCATCGAAGCGATTGCGGCGCTGGGCCTGCCGCCACGGCAGCAGTTCGACCAACTCGTGCGCACGCACCTCGATACGCTGCTCGGCGCCGGCCAGGATTTCATTCCTGTCGTGCTGTACGAGTGGCGCTCGCTCGAGCCCGCTGCCCGGCGCCGGGTGTCCGTGCTGCTGAAGCGCTACGAGGCGGTCTGGGAAAAAGCGCTGGCGCAGCTGCGGTTGGCCGGCGACTGGCCGGGAACGACACGCATCGACGCGCTGCTGCTGTTCGGTGCGCTGAACTGGATCGCGCGCTGGTACCGCCCGCGCGGGGCGCTCGACGTACAGGCGCTTGCCGACGAGTGCATTCGATTCTTTCTGCGCACTCCGGCCGTGCCTGTCCGCAGGTCCAGGCGGGCGGTGCGATCGAAACGCGCATCGAGTTGACGCAATCGACGTGGACGGCACGTCGGGCGCGCAGTATCTTGCAGACGGGGGCGGGGGAGACATCGAATGCGGCAATTGTCCGGAACGGACAGCCTTTTCCTGCGCCTCGAGCGTGGCAACCAGTACATGCACGTGGCCGGGCTGGGCATCTACGACCCATCCACGGCGCCCGACGGCAAGGTTCGCTTCAAGGACGTGCTGCGCTTTTTCGAAGCGCGGCTCGACTCCCTGCCGCTCTTTCGTCGCCGGCTCGTCACGGTGCCCCTCGGGCTCGACCGTCCCTACTGGATCGAAGATCCGGACATCGACGTCGAATTCCACGTGCGGCACATCGCGCTGCCACACCCCGGCGACTGGCGCCAGCTCTGCATCCAGGTCGCACGCATCCATTCGCGCCCGCTCGATCGCAGCAAGCCGCTGTGGGAGGCCTACGTCATTGAAGGCCTCGACAACATACCCGGACTGCCGTCGGGCAGCTTCGCGCTCTACCTGAAGATTCACCATTGCGCCGTCGACGGCGAGGCCGGCACGGAGCTGATCCGCGCCATCCATTCGACGCTGGCGGACGATTTCAGCGAGCCGGTGCCCAGGGCCCGTCGCTACAAGGACCGGCTGCCGACGGTGCCTGAGTTGTGCCTGCGCGCGGCGGCCAGCGGTGTCAGTCGCGTGCCCGGCTTCGCGCGGCTATCGGCTGAGACAGCGGCGCGCGTGGCGAGCGCGGGTGCGGCGATGCCCGGCGGGCTGGCCTCGCTGCTCAGCAATAAAGAGACATCTGCGGTGACCCGGCTCGCGGACGCGCTGCGTAAACCGCCCGCGACGCGCTTCGCGAACAAGGTCTCGGCGCATCGGGTCGTTGAAGTCGTGGGTCTGCCGCTCACCAGCTTCAAGACCGTTCGAGCCTCGATTCCCGAGGCGACGATCAACGACCTGTTCATGACTACCGTCGGCGGCGCGCTGCGACGCTACCTCGAGTCCAAGGGTGAGCTGCCGGACGCCACCCTGACCTGCATGGTGCCGATGTCGTTCCGCGGATCCGACAAATCCGCCGATCTCGGTAACCAGGTCGGCATGGCCGTGATGCCGTTGCACACCGAACTGCACGACCCGATCGACCGCCTGCAGGAAGTTCGCCGCGGTGCAGCAAAAGCGAAGATGCTCAGCGGCATCGTCGGTCGCGACCTCGCCGCTCGCCTGTTCGAGGTGCTGCCGGATGCCGCCAACGAACTCGCCACGCGACGCCTGGTGCTCCCCCAGATGAGCATCGTGGTCTCGAACGTCCGCGGGCCCGACGTCCCCCTGTTCATGGCCGGTGCCCGGCTCGTCGCCTTCGCGCCGGTCAGCATCGCCTTCGACGGCCTGGGCCTCAATGTGACGGGATTCAGCTACCACGGCACGCTCTGGATCTGCGCAGTCGCCTGCCGCGACATGCTGCCTGACCCGGCGTTTTTCGCGGAATGCCTGCGTGAAGGCTTCGCCGACCTGGAGCGCGCCGCCGCCGCCGCACCAGCGACGCGTGCGGCGGCGGCCGTCGATTCGGCGCGGCCGAAAGCGGCCCGCAAGCGATCGGGCGGCACTCGCAAGACGCCGGCAAAGCGTCAGCACCCGGAGACCTGACTTTTGCATGGCAAAAACGCAACGATTACTCGGGTTGTCATGCGGCTGAGCCACTGGCAACCTTGCCCAACGGGGATTTCAGTTAGTGGTATTTCGGATACTCACGACTGTGATCGTGGAAGGTCAGGACTAGCCTTAGCCAGATGTGCGGGACCGGACAGGGGCTCCCGAGAGAATATGCAACTGAGTGGACTCACAGGTAACTGGGGGATTTCTAATGACGAGTGAAACGATGAATCGGGACCGCCGCAGCGCGACGTTGGCCGCAGTGATCGGCACGGTGCTGGCGTCCTATGCGGGCAGCGCGGCCGCAATCGAATTCGAGTTCGAGAACGGCGGCAAGCTGAACTGGAACACCACCGTATCGGTGGGGTCGAGCTGGCGCGCCGAGGACCCGAGCGAGCAACTCTTTACTCGCGCGGACGGTTCACTCATCGGCAAATACTCGAGCCCGCTGATCCCGGGTACGCCCGTGGGTCCCAAGGACGGCCTCGCGGGCAATCACGCCGCGGGCGACGCCAACCTGAACTACGCCAAGAACGACCGGTTCTCGACGCCGTTCAGGGTCCTTACCGATCTCGAGTACAAGAAGGGCCGCTTCGGCGCCTTGCTGCGGGCCAAGTACTGGTACGACCAGGCCTTGAACCAGGAGAACGTGCTCGTCGGCAGCCAGGCCAACAACTACAACGGCGTTCGCCCGAGGCTCGGTCCGATTCCCGGTTACACGATTTGTACGGCAGCGACGCCGCCCGGCGCGGCCTGCCTGCCGGTGTCCCCGCCCGGACAGAACCTGTGGCCCAAGGGCAAGTTGAGCGACCGCGGCTTCGAGGCCGAGCAGCAGTTCGAGAACGTCTACCTGTTGGACGCGTACGTCTACGGTTCGTTCGCCGTCGGCAACACCGACCTGCAGCTGCGCCTGGGCAACCAGGTGATCAACTGGGGCGAAAGCATCTTTATCCAGGGCGTCAACCAGATCAATCCGATCGACGTGCCGGCAGCCCGCCGTGCGGGCGCCGAGCTCAAGGAAATCCTGTTGCCGGTCTGGGCCGTCTATGCGAACTGGGGTTTCGACTTCGGCTCCATCGAGGCCTTCTACCAGCTGAAGTGGAACAACACGTCGGTGGACGCCTGCGGCACGTACTTTTCGGCGACCAGCACGCTGATCGGAGCCGACCCGGGCTCGTGCAACAGCATCACCGTCGTCGGCGGCCAGCTGGGCAACGCAGCACCGGGCACGGTGTCACCGATCGTCGCGCAGCTGGGTTCGCAACCCTTCCAGCAGGGAGCCGCCGGTACCTATGTCCCGGCCATCAAGGGCCGCGAGCCGAGCGACTCCGGCCAGTTCGGCCTCGCCTTCCGTTTCCCGGTCGAGAAGATCGACACGGAAATCGGCCTGTACGCAATGAACATTCACAGCCGCCTGCCGGTCGCCGCGAGCATCACGGGCACTAACTGGAAGGATCTGTCGGCCGCGCAGCAGACTGCGTTGCGGGCCGCGGGCCTGATCGGCACCGACGCTTACGGCAACTACTGGACGTCGAGTCGTTTGCGTAGCCTGATGCCGGGCGCCGAGGCTGCGATCGAAGGCTATCTGGCCTCCGTAGGACTCCCGGCCAACCTGGAGTCGGGCAAGGGCTTCTGGGAATACCCCGAGGACATCCAGATCTACGGCATCAGCGCAGCGACGAACCTGCTGAGCTGGTCCACGTCCGCGGAACTGAGTTATCAAGTCGACGTTCCCGTCATGGTCAACGGCAACGACCTGATCGGTGCAGGCGTGCTCGGCATCGGGCCCTATCGTGAAATTGCGCGCGAGGTGCAGGCCCAGAGCGAGGGCACTTACCTGCAGGGGCACGACCGGTTCAACAAGACCCAGTTCCAGGTCAACGCGGTCAAGACCTTCAGCAACATCCTCGGCGCCGAGAGCATGCTCGTCGTCGGCGAAATCGGTTCGCAGTGGAACAACGTGCCCGACTACACCAAGGGCGGCATCCGCTACGGGCGCGGCTTCATGTTCGGCACGGGTTCGGGCCCGGGCTATGCCGCCGATCCAAACTCGCCGGAAGGCCAGCCTGGCCTCGGCGTGGCGAGTGCGGGCGACATGTGTTCACCGACGTATTCGGGACTGCCGGTCCCGGCGGCGAATCGGCTGTACAACCCGCAGCCGAACGGCTGCCGCAACGACGGCTACGTGACGGACGTGGCCTGGGGCTACCGCCTGCGTGTCTCGGCCGACTACAACAACGTCATGGACAGTGGTGTGACCGTGACCCCGAGCGTGTTCTGGGCGCACGACGTGGAAGGCGTCTCGATGGACCCGACCTTCATCGAGGACCGCATGACGCTCGGACTCGGCGTCAAGTTCAACTACAACAAGAAGTACGTGCTCGACCTCAACTACGTGAGTTACGACAACGGTGGATTCGATCCGCTGTTCGATCGCGACTACTACTCGGCCGCCGTCAGCGTGACGTTCTGACCGGAACCAGGAGACTGATCAAGATGAAGACCATGAATAGGGTACTTGCCACCGCGATCGCGGCGGCGGGTCTGCTGGGCACGGCGCTGCCGGCGTACGCGAAGCTCACGGCCGCCGAAGCCGCGCGGCTCGGTGCGGACCTCACGCCGATGGGCGCCGAGAAGGCGGGCAACAAGGACGGGACCATTCCGGCCTGGACCGGTGGCCTGTGCTGCGCCGCCCGCGGGCTGGACGGCCGGCCAAGGGTTACGTCGACCCGTTCCCGGGCGACAAGGTGAAGTTCACGATCACCAAGGCCAACGCCGCGCAGTACAAGGACAAGCTGACGCCCGGCACGCTCGCGCTGCTCGCGAAGTACGACAACTTCAAGATGCCGGTCTACGAGACGCGCCGGACGGCCTGCTATCCGGACTCGGTGTATGCCAACGTCAAGGAAAATGCACCCAAGCTCGACCTCGTGGGCTTTGGCATCACCGGCGGCCAAGCGGACGTGCCGTTCCCGATCCCGAAGAGCGGCGTCGAGGCCATTTACAATCACCAGCAGCGTTACCTCGGCTCCGGGGTCTCTCGCGACTACAACAGCTTCCCGGTGCGGGCCAATGGTGACTTCTACAAGATCGGCTCCCACGAGTACCGCATCTTCAACACCAGCCTCGACCAGCCGCAGCCCAACCTGTTGCTGGCATTCCAGTCGGCCTTCACGACGCCCGCGACGCTCGAGGGCACGGTGTTCCTGGTGCACGAGCCCATCGACCAGGTGAAGCAGACGCGCTCGGCCTGGATCTACAACGCCGGCCAGCGCCGCGTGCGCCGGGCCCCGGACCTGGCCTACGACAACTTCACCGACGGCACGGAGGGTATGCGCACGTCCGACCAGTTCGATGCCTGGAACGGTGCGCCCGACCGCTACGACTGGAAGCTGATCGGCAAGAAGGAGATCTACATCCCCTACAACGCCTACAAGCTGGCCGACAAGAAGCTCAAGTACAAGGAAGACATCATCCGCAAGGGCACGATCAACTCCGACCTGATGCGCTACGAGTTGCATCGCGTGTGGGAGGTGGAGGCCAACCTCAAGCCGGGCAGCAAGCACATCTACGGCAAGCGTGTGTTCTACCTCGACGAGGATTCGTGGACGGTGGTGTACGAGGACGCCTACGACACGCGCAAGCAGCTCTGGCGCATCGGCGTCCATCCGATGATCCAGTTCTACGACGTGAAGCTCCCCTACTTCCGCGCCAACGTCTGGCACGACTTGAACAGCGGCGCCTACTATGCGGCGGGCCTGGACAACGAGATCAAGACGCCGTGGGACTGGAACCAGAAGGGCAAGTGGGCCGATTTCCAGCCCGACGCGCTGCGGCGCCTGGGCACGAAATAGGCAGGCAATACATGGGGCGACGATGCCTCGTTTGAGCTGACGATGGCCGGCCTCCGGTGCTGCCGGGGCCGGCCGTTTTGCGGCAGGGGGGAGTCCCGCCGCGGGGGAATGTTGCATGAAACACCGGGCGGGAATTGCTTGCGCCATGCTGGGCGCGAGCCTGTGCCTTACGTCGCCGGTTCGCGGCGAGGAGCAGGCCACGGCGCCTACACCAAAGCCGCAACCACGTGTCGTCGTAGACGTGCGCAGCGACCGGATCCTGCTGCTCGACATCGCGCAGGTCGACAAGCGTCTCATCGCCGTCGGCGAGCGCGGCTTCACGCTCGTCTCCGACGATGCCGGCCAGACGTGGAAGGGAGTTTCGACCCCGGTCACCCGCACCCTGACGGGAGTCGCGTTCAAGGACGCCAAAGTGGGCGTTGCTGTCGGTCACGGCGGCTCGTTCGTGCGTACCGAGGACGGCGGCAACACCTGGTCGCTGGTCACGGTGGATGAAGCCGGACCCGATTCGATTCTCGGTGTCACGCACCTCGACGGCGATCACTTCGTCGCCTACGGCGCGTTCGGCCTCTACTTCGATTCGCAGGATGCCGGCAAGACGTGGCAGCGCACGACCGTGCTGTCCGAAGACTTCGACCGTCACATTTCGCAGATCATCGTCGTCGGCACCTCGATGCTGCTGGTGGCGGAGTCCGGCACGCTTGCCCGTTCCGACGACGGCGGCGCCACCTGGACGGCGCTGACCTCGCCCTACGAGGGTTCGTACTTCGGAGCGCTCGCGATGAAAGATGGCGGCGTCCTCGCGTTCGGCATGCGCGGCAACGTCTTTCGCTCGCTCGACCTCGGCGCGACCTGGCAGAAGGTCGAAACCGGCACGACCACGTCCTTCATGTCGGGCCGGCAACTCGCCGACGGACGCGTGATGCTCGTCGGCAACTCCGGCCTGATTGCCGAGAGCGCCGACGGCGGACAGAGTTTCGTGTTGCACACGGCCAAGCCCGGCAAAGGCTTCGCCGCGCTCGTGGAAAAGCAGGGCGGGGGCATCCTTTTCGCAGGCGAGAGCGGTATCACGGCGCTGGACCCGGCCTGGCTCAAGAGCCGGTAACGGCACCGCCCAAGGACAAAGAACATGGCGAATGATGTGAAACATGGCGTGAACGCCGACGACGCCGCGATCGAGAAGATCCAGTTCACACCGGACTGGGTCGGCAAGATTTCCTACTGGATCTTCCACTACCGCAAGCCGCTGCTGATCCTGTTCATCCTGATCACCATCCTGCTGGGTGCGATGGCGAGCCAGCTGCGCGTGCAGGCGGCGTTCACCAAGATGATCCCGCTGAAGCACCCGTACATGGCGACCTTCCTGGAGTACCAGTCGGACTTCGGCGGCGCCAACAAGGTGCTGGTCGCGCTGCAGAACAAGAAGGGGACCATCTACGACAAGCAGTTCATGGACTCGCTGCGCAAGGTGACCGAGGAGGTTTTCTACATCCCAGGCATCGAGCGCAGCTCCGTTGCGTCGCTCTTCACCTCGAACGTGCGCTTCACCGAGGTCGTCGAGGACGGCTTCCGCGGCGGCAACGTGATATCCGCCGATTTCGCGGGCACCCCGGAACAGATGGCGAAGGTGCAGGAGAACCTGCTCAAGTCCGACTGGGTCGGGCGCCTGGTCTCGAACGACCAGACCGCGGCGATGGTCGTGGCGACACTGATGGAGAACGACCCGGAAACGGGCGAACGCCTCGACCTGCAGGCGGTCGCGGCGCAGCTCGAGGGGATCCGCGCCAAGTACGAGAACGAGAACACCGGCGTCCACATCATCGGCTTCGCCAAGGCCGTGGGCGACATCGCCAAGGGTGCGGCCGGCGTGCTCGTCTTCTTCGGCATCGCGTTCGTGATCACGGCGCTGCTGCTGTACTGGTATTCCGGCTCGCTGATGATCACGGCACTCGCGCTCATCTGCGCGATCGTGCCCGTCATCTGGCTGCTCGGCCTGCTGCCGGTCTTCGGCTTAGGGCTCGACCCGATGTCGATCCTGGTGCCGTTCCTGATCTTCTCGATCGCCGTCTCGCACGCGGTGCAGATGACGAACGCCTGGCGGCTCGAGACGCTGCATGGCGCAGACGGCATCACCGCATCGACGCATTCGTTCCAGAAGCTGTTCATCCCGGGAGCGATGGCGCTGCTCGCAAACGCGCTCGGCTTCATGGTCATCGCCTTCGTCGAGATCGAGATCGTGCGCGAACTCGCCTTCACGGCGACGATCGGCGTCACGGTGATGATCATCACCAACAAGATGCTGCTGCCGATCCTGCTCTCGTACTACAAGTTCACGCCCGAGCAGGCCTCGAAGCTGGCCGGCAAGGAAACGGCGGGTGACTGGTTCTGGGAGCGCATCGGTCCGCTCGCGACCAAGAAGGTCGCCTGGGTGCCGATCCTCCTGGGCCTCGGCCTGCTGGCTTTCGGCCTGTCGCAGGCCCGGCACCTGCACATCGGCGACCTCGGCAAGGGCGTGCCCGAACTGCGGCCCGACTCGCGCTACAACCAGGACGTCGGGATGATCACCAGCCACTTCGCGATCGGCGTGGACCTGCTGCAGGTGATCGCCGAGGCGAAGCCGGAGAACGACGACGACTCGCCCTGCGTCGATCGAGCCGTCATGGACAAGATCGAGGACTTCGAATTCCAGATGCGGCAGGTGGAAGGCGTGGCGACCGTGCGCAGCCTCGCGGGCTTCGTCAAGTCGATGACGCAGTCGTTCGCGGAGACCTTCGCCAAGTGGCGCATGCTGCCCGAGAGCCGCGCGCAGATCGCGCAGGGCGTGGGGTATGCCACGCGACTGGGCAACGAGTTCATGAACTCGCGTTGCACGGCGATGCCGATCAGCATCTACACCACCGACCACCAGGCACAGACGATCGAGCACATCGTCAAGGTAGTGAAGGACTTCAAGGCGGCCGGTGGCGACACCGAGCGCGTCACCTTCCGCCTCGCGAGCGGCAACGTCGGCGTGATGGCGGCCACCAACGAGGCCGTCGAGGCCGCGGACAAGTGGGTCAACCTCGCGCTGTTCGCGTCGGTGATGGTGCTCTGCCTGATCACGTTCCGTTCGTTCCCGATCACGCTCTGCATCATCCTGCCGCTCGCGCTGGTGACGATCCTGTGCAACGGCTTGATGGCGATGCTCGGGATCGGCGTGAAGGTGAACACGCTGCCCGTGGTCGCGCTCGGCGTCGGCGTCGGCGTCGACTACGGCATCTATCTCTTCGAGCGCATGAAGCACGAGATGGAAGAGGGCGGCCTCAAGCTCAAGGACGCGTTCGTCGAGGCGCTCAAGCAGCGCGGCACGGCGTCGGTGTTCACCGCCGTGACCATGACGATATCGGTGGCAACGTGGACGTTCTCGGCCCTGAAGTTCCAGGCCGACATGGGCATCCTGCTCTGCTTCATGTTCCTGGTGAACATGTTCGGCGCGATCCTGCTGCTGCCGGCGCTCGCGGCGTACCTGGTGGGCGATCGCAAGACGCCCGCCAAGGCGAAAGCGTGAGGGAAGGGGCTAGGGGTTAGGGGTTAGTGGAAGAAGGGCGCTGTGCGCCCGCGCGCAATGCGCTTCCAGGACTAACCCCTAGCCCCTAACCCCTGGCTTCAGCGGCGGCGTTCCTGGATGAGCTGGTCGAGACGCTCGATGAACTTCCGTTCCTTCTCGCTCACGAGCTCGCCGCCGATGCCCATCATGTCGCCTTCGCGCGCCGCGCGTGCGACGCGCATGGCCAGCGACATCACGAATTCGCCGTAATGCAACAGGTCGTCCGCGCTGCCGTGCGTGCCGAGCGCTTCGAGCGCATGGTGCGCGGTTTCCAGCGCCTTCTCCTGCAGCCTGTCCGGCGTGCGGTGGCCTTCGTCCAGCGTGTAGAACCACTTACGCACGTCGTCCTGCGCATGCATGATGTGCGTGCTGCCGCCGATCTCGCTCACCAGCGGGTGCGTGCTGTTGATGGCATCGACGATGGCCTGCAGGCCTGCCGAACGCTCGAGCATCTCGTCGAAGGCGCTGCCGCCGGAGGCCGATACCGCGATGATCACGTGATGCGGCGTGTTGCGCACGGCCTGCCACTGCACGATCGTCAGCTTGTCCCTGGTCAGCATCGGCGAAACCTCCAGCCTGTTCTCGTTGGTGTCGCGCGGCACGCCACGGCGCCTGCGCATTCGATCGAACGATCATACCCCGCAATCGGGAGAGGTTAAACGATGGACGTCCTGACACAGCCCCTGTCGCTGCCCTGTGGCGCCGTGCTGCCGAACCGGCTCGCCAAGGCCGCGATGACCGAAGGGCTGGCCGACGCCTGTCTGCGCGCAACCCCTGCGCTCGAGCGCCTGTACCGGACCTGGAGCGAAGGCGGCAGTGGGTTGCTGATCACCGGCAACGTGCAGGTGGACCGGTTCGACCTCGAGCGGCCGGGCAACGTCGCCATCGACCAGTCGGAACCTCGCACTTTCGACGCCGAGGCCCGCGCGCGGCTTGCTGCATGGGCCAGGGCCGGGACGGCTGGCGGTAACCAGCTCTGGGTGCAGGTTTCGCACGCGGGCCGGCAATCGCCGCGTTATGTCACGGGACGCCCACTTGCGCCGTCGGCCGTGCAACTCGACCTGCTCGGCAATTACGCCCGGCCGCGTGCCCTGACCGAGGGCGAGATCGTCGGTCTCATCGGCAGGTTCGCGCATGCGGCGCAGGTCGTGCGCGAGTGCGGCTTCACCGGGGTCCAGGTCCATGGGGCCCACGGGTACCTGATCAGTTCGTTCCTGTCGCCGGTCACGAACCAGCGCACGGACGACTGGGGCGGGACGCTTGCGAACCGCGCGCGCTTCCTGCTCGAAACGCTCCGTGCCGTGCGCAAGGCCGTGGGCCGGGATTTTCCCGTGGCGCTGAAGCTGAATTCGGACGACTTCCGCAAGGGCGGCTTCGCGCACGAGGAGTGCCTGCAGGTCGTCGCGTGGCTGAACGGCGAAGGCGTGGACCTGCTCGAGGTCTCGGGTGGCACGTACGAACAGCCCAGGCTGATCGGCTTCGAAGGCCGGTCCGAAGACGCGATGCCGGTCCGTCGCAGCACGCGGGCGCGCGAAGCCTATTTCCTCGAGTACGCGACGGCGATCCGCCGCGTCGCCCGCATGCCGTTGATGGTCACCGGTGGTTTCCGCACGCGCGCGGGCATGGCCTCCGCGCTCGGCGATGCGCCGGGCGAAGGGGACTGCGACGTGATCGGGCTCGGGCGGCCGCTCTGCTGGATGCCCGATTTTCCGCGCCAGCTGCTGTCCGGCGCGATGGATGGCATCGAAGACCTCGACGATCGCCTGCGGTTGCGGGATCGCGGGTGGCTGTCACCGCAGGGTACGAGCGTCGCGGCCAAGGCACTCAACGCGTTCGCCGCGCAGTCCTGGTACTACTGCCAGCTCTTCGCGCTGGCGAAGGGCGAGCCCGCCGAGGTTTCACGCGGCGTGTACTCGACGTTGCGTGAATACCTCGGCGCGGAGCTGAAGGCGGCGTATGCGACGCGACGCGTCTATCCGCGAAGGGGATAGGGGATAGGGGTTAGTCGGAGGTGCCGTCACCGACTCTTATTGGGAAACGACCTGGGGCGGACGATCGGTGAGGGCGTTGGTTCCGGGTCTTTTCCGGGCGAGCGTGTCTGCCTTTCCGCTCGCCCGGAAAAGACCCGGAACGAATGCCTGATCGACCGCGCCACCGGCTACGAATGGGTCTCCACCAGCAAATTCCATGGCTGCGTCACCAAGTCGTGCTGGCGGGGCTCGTTCGGATGCGCGCCGTACGCCCAAAGCAGCCACTCAACTGGGAATATCGACCCAATCCAGACATTGGCCCTCCCCTGCAACAGGCCGCGTTCGAGCCGTCCACGGTCCCGGATATCGCGAGCATGATCGGCCTGAAGACCGCCTCGGAAGCGTTCGACCGCAGGAATCGAGTTCTTTATCGGCACGCACCGAACGCATTCGGATCCGACCGGGCCGCGGCTTGCCCGGCTCTGGACTATAATTCGGGATCCCCGATTTCTTCATTCATGACCCGCGAGGAACGATGTGAGTCAAGCGCAACAAGACCTTCAATTGAAAGTTTGGAAAGAGCTCGCCATCAGCAAGCAGATCCTGATGCGAGCGGCCACGGACGCCCTCAAGCTCGACCCGGAGTGCACGCAGGAAGAGCTGAAGCAAGCACTGGAAGGTGCTCTGCAGAAGGTCGCCAAGGCGGATACCGACCTCTTCAACGCGAAGGAAGAGGCGTCGGTCGCCATCACTGCGCTCGAGAAGAAGCTAGCCGCGAGCGAGCAGGGCCTGGCGATTGCGCAAAAAGCTGCTATCGAGGCGAAAGCCGCGCTCGAAGGCGCGGTGCAGCAGATCGCCAACCAGCGCGATGCCGCCGCGAAGGAACTGCAGAAGGTCAAGGACCGCCTGGCCGAGCGCGACAAGTCGCTCAAGGCAATCAACACGGCACTCGCCGACACGCCTGCAAACGTCCTGACGAAAATGAACACGCTGAAGAAGCAGAAGCAGGAGGAAGCGGATGCGCGTCGCCAGGTCGAGTCCGCACTGAATACGCTTCGCACCGAGAAGCGCCAGCAGGATCAGAGGTTGGCGGACGTGCTGCGTAATGGCGCGACCTTGGTGAGCCGCCATCGCGACCTGCACGCGCTGTCGCTTAAGCTGCATGAGCAGCTTAAGCCGCTGGTCGAGGATGCGAAGAACCTGCCGGAGATTCCCGAGCTGGACACGAATCTGTTGGAAGCCATCGAGCAGCCGGCGGACAGGAATTCCAAAGGCCCTGCCCGCCCGAGCCGCGGCCTGCCCTCGCCCTGAACGCGGCGCGCCCAGAAAAATCGGGACCGAGGTGCGGGAGGGTACTGCCCCGGCCCGTGCGCTGCAGGTGTTGCTCCGATACAGCCGTTCCAAAGCAGGAGTCGACGGTCCGCTCGTGGCGACTGCCGGTTGCTCGCATTCGTGAACGTCTGCTTTTCGGGGTGACCCCAAGCCGCTGGACCGACGCAGACACAACGCAGTTGGAAGAAACCAACGCGGTCAGGAGGCAGAACCTCCGTCCCCTTCCTCTAATGCTGCGAGAACCACTCCAGCGCGAGTTCCGCCACGCGCTCCGGCTGCTCGAGGGGCAGCCAGTGTCCCGCGCCTTCGATGCGCTCGTAGCGCCACGGCGCCTGCATGCGCCGTTGCGAATCGCGCATCTGGTCTTCGGCGAGGAAGTGATCGCCGCTGCTCCAGACGCCGAGCGTCGGCACGGCGCAATTCTCCCAGGGACGGAACAGCACGCGGCGCAGGTTGGCGCGATACCAGTTGAGACCGGCCGTGAGGCGACGCGGCCGCGACAGGTCCTTCACGCAATCCTCGATCCGCGGATGCTGCCGTCCCCAGCCACGCAGGCCCGCGTAGCCGCGTTGCGCGAGCCAGCGCTCCGCTGCCCCCGGTACCTGCCATGCGAGCGTGTAGAGGCCCTTGAGCTTCTGCTCGATCCCCGCCACGGCGTACTGGCGTGGATGCCCCACCGACAGCGCAACCTGTGACCGTACGAGCTGTGGGTGTTCCAGTGCGAGGCACCAGCCCGCGACCGCGCCCCAGTCGTGACCAATCACGCGCACGGGCTCGTCGCCCGCCAGCCGTCCGATCAGTGTGCGGAGATCGGCGACGATGTGTCCCAGCGCATAGTCGCCAACGGACGCCGGCGCGTCCGATTGACCGAAACCACGCAGATCCGGCGCGATGACGCGATAACCCGCCGCAACGAGCAGTGGCGTTACGTCGTGCCAGAGTGCGGAGGAATCCGGAAAGCCGTGCAGCAGCAGGACGACAGGGCCGTTTCCTGCCTGTCTTACATGGAGGACTACACCGCTGGCGGACACTCGGGCATGGGACGGCCGCGACATCACTGCCTCCGGGCGCGCAACGTGCAGCGCCATCGGGCCGAGCTTACCTCACTCTGAACCGGGTTGTGCCCGCACGGCCTTTCTACCGGGGGCGCGGCGAGGCATGATCACTTCCATTCCGACATCGTTCTGCAGGACCAAGGGATTCAGGATGAACTTTCGCAAGCCATTGATAGCCGCGGCGTTCGCGCTGCTCGTCGCTGCCTGCGCGACCAGCCCCACGGGGCGCAAGCAATTCATGATCATCTCCGAAGACCAGGCGATCAGCTCGTCGCGCCAGGCCTATGCCCAGGAGATGGGCAAGTACCAGAAGGAGGGCAAGCTCGTCACCGACCCGCGCGTGCTGGAGCGGGTGCGCGTGATCACCGAGCGCCTGGTGGCGCAGGCCGTGAAGATGCGGCCCGACAGCTCGAAGTGGCAGTGGAGCGTGCAGGTCATTGACGATCCGAAGGCCGTCAACGCGTGGTGCATGGCGGGGGGGCGCATGGCGCTATACACCGGCTTGATCACCAAGGTCGATCCGACCGATGACGAGCTCGCACAGGTCATGGGCCACGAGATCGCGCACGCGCTTGCAAACCACACGGCGGAGCGCATGTCGACTGCGATGGCCGCCAATGCCGGCATCCTTGCGGCCGGCATCATGTCGGACAATCCGGGGCAAGCGATGGCGATGGCGGCCGCGGCCGCGACCGTTGCGATCAAGCTCCCGAACAGCCGCACGTCGGAGAACGAGGCCGACCAGATCGGCATCGAGCTCGCGGCCCGTGCGGGCTACGACCCGCGCTCGGCCGTCACGCTGTGGCAAAAGATGGCGAAGGTCGGCGGCAGCGCGCCGCCCGAGTTCCTGAGCACGCATCCGAGCGATGCCACGCGACAGGATCGCCTCCGTGCGCTCGCGCCCAAGATGATGCCCTACTACCAGGCGGGCGGCGCGCACCCGAGGTATCCGGTGCGCATGGGACCGGCGGGCATTTGACCCGCCTGCCATGAGCCAGGGACCGCTCCCGCCACCGATCGCCCCGGTCAGGCCGCACGACGTCCCGTCGCCGCACGGCTTCCGGGTGGACGAATATTACTGGCTGCGCGACGACACGCGCACGTCGCCCGACGTGCTCGAGCACCTGCGCGCCGAGAACGCGTATCGCGAGGCGATGACGGCATCGCTGCGGCCGCTCGAAGCCGAGTTGTACGCGGAGATCGTCGGACGCATCCGCCAGGACGATTCGAGCGTGCCCTACCGCGACAACGGCTACTGGTACCTGCATCGCTACGACACCGGGGACGAATATCCCGTTTACGCACGCCGGGCCGGCAGCGCCGAGGGCCACGAACAGGTACTGCTGGACCTGCGCGAGAACGCACGCGGTCTCGATTACTATGACGTCGGCTCGATCGAGGTGAGCCACGACAACCACCTGCTCGCCTACACCGAAGACGCCGTCGGTCGTCGCCAGTACACGCTGCGCTTCAAGTCAATGGTGACGGGCGAGCTGCTGCCGGACGTGGTCCCGAACGTCGAAGAAGGCATCGTGTGGGCGGCGGACAACCGCCGCGTGCTGTACGTCGAGAAAGATCCGGTCACGCTGCTGGGGCTGCGCGTGCGTGTGCACGAGCTCGGCACCGATCCCGCGCACGACCCGGTCGTGCACGAGGAGGCGGACGAGGCGTTCTACACGTCCGTCGGTCTCACGAAGGACCGGCGCTTCCTCCTGATCGACTCGAGCAGCACGGTCACGACGGAAGTCCGCTATGCGCCGCTCGACGATCCCGCACTGGCCTTCAAGGTGTTCCTGCCGCGCATCCGTGGGCACGAATATTCGGTGGACCACGTCGGTGAGCGCTGGGTGATTCGCAGCAACTGGCAGGCGGTGAATTTCCGGCTGTTCGAGGCATCGGCTGAGGATGCGGGGCAACGCGCGCGCTGGCGCGAGCTCGTCGCGCACCGTGACGACGTGCTGGTGGCGGGATTCGACGTGTTCGACAACTTCCTCGCGATCGAGGAGCGAGTCGAGGGCCTGCGCAAGATCCGCATCCGGCCGTGGCACGGCGGGCGCGAATTCCACATCGATTCAGCCGAGCCCGCATACCGCATGGCGCTGGATGCGAACGAGGAGGCGGACAGCGAGGTCGTGCGTTACACCTACACGTCGCTCACCACGCCGCGCACCACCTACGACTACGACACGCGGACTGGCGAGCGGTTGCTGCTGAAGCGCGAACCGGTGCTCGGCGATTTCGATTCGTCGCGCTACGAGACCGAATACCTGTGGGTGCCGGCGCGGGACGGTGAGCGCGTGCCCGTCGCGATTGTCTATCGCCGCAGCCTTTTCCGTCGCGACGGCAGTGCGCCGCTCCTGCAGTATGGCTACGGGGCGTACGGCATTTCGTCCGACCCGCTGTTCTCCTCGAGCGTGCTGTCGTTGCTCGATCGCGGCTTCGTCTATGCGATCGCACAGGTGCGGGGAGGCCAGGAGCGTGGCCGCCGCTGGTACGACGCGGGCCGGCTGCTCGAGAAGAAGCATTCGTTCGAGGATTTCATCGACGTGACGCGGCACCTCGTCGCTGCGGGGTACGCGGACGCGAAACGGGTATTCGCACGCGGCGGCAGCGCCGGCGGCCTGCTCGTCGCTGCGGCGGCGAACATGGCGCCCGAGCTTTACCGTGGCATCGTCGCGCACGTGCCGTTCGTCGACATCGTGACCACCATGCTGGACGAGAGCATCCCGCTGACGACGAACGAATACGACGAGTGGGGCGACCCGAACGAGCGCGCGTTCTACGACTACATGCTGAGTTATTCGCCGTACGACAACGTGACTGCGCAGGCGTATCCGGCGCTTTACGTCACGACGGGTCTCTGGGACAGCCAGGTGCAGTACTACGAGCCCGCGAAATGGGTCGCCAGGCTGCGGCGTCTCAAGACCGATGACCGGCTGCTGGTGATGCGCGTCAACCTGGAGGCCGGCCATGGCGGCAAGTCGGGCCGGTTCGAGCACCTGCACGAGGTAGCCGAGGAATACGCGTTCGTGCTCGACCAAGCGGAGCTTGGTCGCAGCACGAACGCTGCAGGGGTTACGGGTTAGGGGTTAGGGGTTAGGGGTTAGTCGGACCCGCGCTGAAAGCGCGGCTCGAGGATCCCCCATCCCCCAACCCCTATCCCCTCGCGCGGGCGCCTACTTGGCGCCCGCAGCCGGCGCGCGCGCGGCACCGGGAAACCGCGCTTGCGCATCAGCGCCGCGATGCCCGCGTCACGCCCGCGAAACTGGCGGTAACCATCCGCCGGGTCGATCGTGTTGCCGACCGAGAACACGTTGTCGCGCAAGCGCTTTGCGACGGCCTTGTCCCACGGGCCGCCCGCCTCGGTGAACGCTTCCCACGCATCGGCGGTCAGCGTGTCCGACCACAGGTAGCTGTAGTACCCGGCCGAATAGCCGTCGCCGGAGAACACGTGGTTGAACTGCGGCGTGCGGTGCCGCATCACGATCTCGGAGGGCATGCCCATGCTCGCGAGCGTTTCGCGCTCGAACTTGTCCGGGTCGATCTTCTGGGAACCGGCGAGGTGCAGCTTCATGTCGATCAGCGCGCTCGAGAGGTATTCGACCGTCTTGAAGCCCTGGTTGAACTTGTCGGCCGCTTCGATCTTGGCAACCAGCTCGCGCGGGATCGGCTTGCCGGTCTGGTAGTGCAGCGCATAGCGGTTGAGGATCTCGGGCGTCGACAGCCAGTGCTCCAGTACCTGCGAGGGGAACTCGACGTAGTCACGCGCCACGGCCGTGCCCGACACCGACGGGTAGTTCACGTTCGAGCTCAGGCCATGCAGCGCGTGGCCGAATTCGTGGAACAGCGTGCGTGCGTCCTCCCAGCTGATCAGCACCGGCTCACCGGGCTTGCCCTTCACGAAGTTCGAGTTGTTCGAAACGATCGTCTTGACGTCGCCGTCGAAGCGCTCCTGGTTGCGGTAGGCATTCATCCACGCGCCCGAACGCTTGCCCTTGCGCGCGTACGGGTCGAAATACCAGAGTCCGACGAGCTCGCCCTGCGGGTTCGTGACTTCCCACACGCGGACGTCAGGGTGGTAGACGGGCACCTTCGCCGCGTCGACCGGCTTGAAGTGGAAGCCGAACAGCTCCCTGGCCATGTAGAACATGCCTTCGCGCAGGTTCTCGAGCTGCATGTACGGCGTGATCTGCGTCTCGTCGAGGTCGTACTTCGCCTTGCGCACCTTTTCGGCGTAGTAGCGGTAGTCCCACGGCTCGATCTTGATGCCGGCCTTCTCGTCGTCGGCGATCTTCTGCATGTCCGCGACTTCCTCGTGGACCCGCGCGACGGCCGGCGTCCAGACCGCTTCCATGAGTTCCATGGCGCGCTCTGGCGTCTTCGCCATCGTGTTCTCGAGACGCCAGTGTGCGTGCGTCGGGAACCCGAGCAGCTTCGCGCGTTCGGCCCGCAGCTGCAGGATCTGCGTGATGATGGCGTTGTTGTCGGTCGCGCCGCCGTTGTCGCCGCGGTTCACGAACATGCGCCAGGCCTGCTCGCGCAGCGCGCGGTTGTCGGAGTACGTCAGGAACGGCTCGATGCTCGAGCGCGTGTTGGCGATCGCCCACTTGCCCTTCTGGCCGCGGCCCTCGGCGCCTTGCGCCATGCCGTCGCGAACGCCCTGCGGCAGGCCCGCGAGGTCGGCTTCCTTCTCGACGTAGATCACGCCGTCGTTCTCGTCCTTCAGCACGTTCTGGCCGAAGGCCGTGAACAGCTTGGCGAGCTCCTGGTTGATCTCCGCCGTGCGCTTCTTGGCCGCGGCGTCCAGCTTGGCGCCCGCGCGCACGAAGTTCGTGTAATACACCCAGGTCAGGCGCTGCTGCTCGGGCGTGAGGCCCGCTGTTTCACGCGTGTCGTAGACCTGCGCGATGCGCTCGAACAGCGGCTGGTTCTGCGTGATCTGGTCGCTGAATGCGGCCAGCTTGGGCGCCATTTCACGCTCGACGGCCTGCACGGCATCGTCGTTGAGCGTCGAACTGTAGATCCCGTACACGGTGGCGACGCGATCGAGCGTGCGGCCGGTGCGTTCCATCGCCGCGATCGTGTTCTCGAACGTCGGTGCCGCCGGATCGCTCGCGATGCGATCGATCTCGGCCAGCTGCTGCGTCATCGCCGCCTCGAGGGCAGGCTGCAGGTCGGCGACCTTGACCTTGTCGAAAGGCGGAATGCCGCCGTACGGTCCCTTCCACGGGGCGAGCAGCACGTTGGCAGGGGCGGCGGACGCGTCGGTGGACTTCATATCGGCAGCGTCGACGGTGGCGAGGGTGAGCAGCGCGCAGGCGCCAGCAGTGGCCAGCAGGGTCTTCATAGACTGAGTCTGTCCTTAGGTGGGATCGTGCCGTGGGCACGGAGGCGCCAAGATTACCTGACCGGACAGGCGGCCCCAACCCATGTCGGCCACGCCTCGGCGCGGCCGGCCGTTCAGCCTGTCGCGGCCCCGGCCGCTGGCTTCGAGGCCAGCCCGAAGTACGCCCGCAGCAACGGGTGCTGGAACGCGACCGCCGCGAGGGCCGTGAAGAGCGTGACGGACCCGAGGATTGCGGCCAGCCTGACATAGGGCTCGTCGTGACGCAGGCGCAGCTGCGCGAGACCCACGGCGGTCAGGATCCATTCGATCACCGCGACGGCCAGGACGACCTGCAGCGTCCGTGCGGCCCAGGGCCGCGGCACGGCCAGCAATCCGACCAGCAGGATCGCGAGCGCCGCCAGCGGCATCACGCCTGAATGGAGCAGGTGCGCTGCGAGCAGGAGGAGGGCGAGCGTCGGCAGGGCGAGCAGGGCAGCAAGACGCATGCAGCGAACCTCAGGCCTGTTCCCAGAGCAGGTCGGCCTGCTGTCGGATTGCCGTGTCGACCATGTCGAGCAGTGGCACGGCGCGCAGACGCAGCTTGATGGGCCGCTCGCGCGGCTCGTTGTCTTCATCCTCGGCGCGACCGGCTTCGGCGGCAGGCGGAGCCGGCGACAGTTCATCGCCGTGCTGTTCGAGCCCGGCCCGCAGCTTCGCTGCGAAGGCGGGAAGGTCGGCTGCGAGGATGGCGCTCGGCACCGTGCCGGAATGTCCGCCGAGCTTCACCAGTTTGACGGCGGGTTCACCCTGCATCAGCAGTTGCCCATAGCGGGTCGAGAATTTGACGATCATTTCCTGCAGCAGCCTCTCTATGGAAGGGGTGCGGCGGCTGTCTCCAGCGTCGCCCCATTCTACTGGTACGCCTGCCGCTGAGTCCTTGCGCAATCACGAAACCCGGGCAGTCGCGGGATGAAGGTAAACTTCGAGCAGGATGGGCGGAACCGCCGCATCCTTGTGGCTGGTCGTCGACGATGACCCGCGTTGCTGCTGCTTGAACTCTTTGCTTGACCTGCCCACCGCAAGGTAGATTTTCGGCCATGGAACTACCCGTACCTGCAAGAGTCCTCGTTGCGAATGCCCTGGCGCTCGTGCTGGCTGCTGTGCCGGCACTGGCGGCCGATCCGGTGCCTGCGGCACCTGCCACGCCGCCGCGCACGATGAGCGAAATCCTGGCGGCCACCACGCCTGCCGATTGGCGTCCCCTCGACCCCGAGAACACGCTTTACCTGCAGCTGCCGCAGGGCCGGGTGGTCATCGAACTGGCACCGGCGTTCGCACCGCAACATGCGGACAACCTGCGCCGGCTGGCACGCGGCAACTACTTCGACGGCCTGGCAATCGTCCGCTCGCAGGACAACTTCGTGGTGCAATGGGGCGACCCGGACGGCAAACGCAGCCTGGGTACGGCCCGCGACAAACTGCCGCCGGAGTTCACGGTCAAGGTGACGCCTGCATTGCCCTTCGAGCCTCTGCCGGACCGCGATGGTTACGCGCCCGAGGCAGGATTCAGCCAGGGCTTCCCTGCCGGTCGCGATCCGGCCAGGGGCGAAGCGTGGCTCGCCCACTGTTACGCGATGGTGGGTGCCGGCCGCGGCAACGAGGCCGACAGCGGCAGCGGCGCGGAACTGTACGTGGTCACGGGCCATGCTCCGCGGCAGCTCGACCGCAACATTGCACTGGTGGGGCGCGTGGTGCAGGGCATGGAACTGCTGGCGACGCAGCCGCGTGGATCCGGTCCGATGGGTTTCTACGAAAAGGCCGAGCAGTACGTGCCGATCACGAGTGTCCGTGTCGCGGCGGACGTGCCGGTGGCGCAGCGCGAGAACCTCGAAATCCTGCGCACCGACACCGAACGTTTTCGCCAGCTGGTCGAGGCGCGGCGCAACCGTCGCGACGACTGGTATCTTGTGCCGGCCGGCTACATCGATCTCTGCAACGTACCGATCGTCGCGCGGCCCAGGCCTTGACCGTCGCATCGATTGTTGGCTTCGGGGGAAGCAATCATGGAAAGAATCTGGCTCAAGCACTATCCGCCCGGCGTCCCGCACGACGTCGACCTCTCCCAGTACTCCTCGCTGGTCGACCTGATCGAGCACGGTTTCCGCCAGCACGCGTCGCGCAACGCGTACGCGTACATGGACAGGTTCTTCACCTTCGGTGAAATCGACCGTTACTCTGCGGCCTTCGGGTCCTGGCTGCAGTCGCAGGGCCTGGCCAAGGGCGCGCGCGTTGCGATCATGATGCCGAACGTCGTGCAGTACCCGATTGCGCTGGCGGGCGTGCTGCGTGCCGGCTACGTCGTCGTGAACGTCAATCCGCTGTACACGCCGCGCGAGCTCGAGCATCAGCTCAAGGACTCCGGCGCCGAAGCGATCGTGATTCTCGAGAACTTCGCCGCGACGCTGCAGCAGGTGATTGCGCGCACGGCGATCAGGAAAGTCGTCGTGGCGTCGCTCGGCGAAATGCTCGGGTTCCCCAAGGGCGCGATCGTCAATTTCGCGGTGCGCCGATTGAAGAAGATGGTGCCCGGGTATTCGCTGCCGGGTCACGTCAGGTTCACCGAGACGCTCGACGCCGGTGCGCGCCGCAAGCTCGAGCCCGTTGCCGTCACGCAGCAGGACACCGCATTCCTGCAGTACACGGGCGGGACCACCGGCGTCTCGAAGGGCGCGACCCTCACGCACGGCAACCTCGTTGCCAACGTGCTGCAGATGGAAGCGTGGATCGTGCCTGCGCTGCAGGACACCTCGCGCGGACCGGTGCCCGAGCAGTTCGTCTATATCTGCGCGCTGCCGCTCTACCACGTGTTCGCGCTGGTGGTGAACTGTCTGTTCGGCATGCGCATCGGCACGCTCAACGTGCTGATCACGAATCCGCGCGACATCAGCGGCTTCGTCAAGGAGCTGGCCAAGTACAAGTTCAACGTGCTGCCGGGCGTCAACACGCTCTACAACGCGCTGCTCGAGAACGAGGACTTCCGCAAGCTCGACTTTTCGAGCCTGCGCGTCGCGAACGGCGGCGGCATGGCCGTGCAGAAGGCGACGAGCGAGAAGTGGCTGGCGCTGACCGGCGTGCCGATCATCGAGGGCTACGGTCTCTCGGAGACGTCACCGGTCGCAACCTGCAACCCGATCCTGAACCGCGAATACAACGGCACGATCGGGCTGCCGTTCCCGAACACCGAAATCCAGATTCTCGACGACGCGGGGCAGCCCGTGCCGCTCGGCCAGCCGGGCGAGATTGCGATACGCGGCCCGCAGGTGATGGCGGGTTACTGGAACCGTCCGGACGAGACCGCGAAGGTGATGACTCCCGACGGGTTCTTCAAGTCGGGCGACGTCGGCATCATGGACGAGCGCGGCTACATCAAGATCGTCGACCGCAAGAAGGACATGATCCTGGTGTCGGGCTTCAACGTGTACCCGAACGAAATCGAGCAGGTCATCACGACGCATCCCGGTGTCGTCGAGTGCGCAGCGGTCGGCGTGCCGGATGAACGGTCCGGCGAGGCCGTCAAGGTGTTCGTCGTGCGCAAGGATCCTGCGCTCACCGTGGAGCAACTCATGGAGTTCTGCAAGGAGAACTTCACCGGCTACAAGAAACCGAAGTACATCGAGTTCCGCGACGAGTTGCCGAAGAGCAATGTCGGCAAGATCCTGCGGCGGGAGTTGCGGGACGCCGCTGTTGCTGCTGCTCAGGCGCGCAGCGCCTGAGCGAGGGGTTAGGGGATGGGGGTTAGGGGTTAGTCGGAGGTTTCTGCCTCCTGACCGCGTCGACGCCGCATAAGACCCGGAACGAACGTCCTCACCGATCGTCCGCCATAGCGGCTCACCAAGGTCGCGCCATTGCGCAGCAGGTCCGCCGACCTCTGATCTTGCTGGCGCTTCTCGGTGCGAAGCGTATTCAGCGCGGACTCGACCTGGCGACGCGCATCCGCTTCTTCCTGCTTCTGCTTCTTGAGCGTGTTCATTTTCTTCAGGAGGTTTTCCGGCGTGTCGGCCAGCGCCGTGTTGATCGCCTTGAGCGACTTGTCGCGCTCGGCCAGGCGGTCCTTGACCTTCTGCAGCTCCCTGGCGGCGGCAGCGCGCTGGTTGGCGATCTGCTGAACCGCGTCTTCGTGCGCGGCTTCTGCTTCGGTAGCAGCCTTCTGCGCAATCGCCAGGCGCTCCTCGGTCGCGGCGACCTTTTTCTCGAGCGCAGTGATGGCGACCTTCGCGTCTTCCTGCGCGTTGAAGAGGTCGGTATCCGCCTTGGCGACCTTCCTTAGCGCACCTTCCAGTGCTTCCTTCAGCTCTTCCTGCGTGCACTCCGGGTCGAGCTTGAGCGCGTCCGTGGCCGCTCGCATCAGCATCTGCTTGCTGATGGCGAGCTCTTTCCAAACTTTCAATTGAAGGTCTTGCTGCGTTTGACTCACATCGTTCCTCGCGGGTCATGGAAAGAAGAAATCGGGGTAGCGCATTGTAATCCAGAGCCGGGCAAGCCGCGCCGGGCGGATCCGAATCCGTTCGGTCCATTCAGACAGGGAATTCGATCCCTGAGATCGAGCGCTTCAGGCGCGGTCGATCAGGCCGTTCCGGCGTCGCGATATCCCGGGCGGTGGCACCCCGAACACGGCCTGATGCAGGGGAGGGCCTGGCGACTGAGCCATGGAAATCGCCGGTTGCGAATCATCGGCAGACGTGTCTGCACTCCGCTCGCCCTGGGCCACAATGACCCGGAAATTCGAGTCGCCGTTTACCGCTACGCTCGATTCCCCCCCCGCGGACTACTGCCCGCGGAACACCGGCGGGCGCCGCTGCATGAACGCCTGCATGGCCTCGCCGAGGTCCTCGGAGTGCAGGAACGCTGCATTCCACACGGCGACGTAGTCGAGGTTGGCGTCCACTTCGCGCCGCGAAGCAAATCCCAGCACGTGCTTCGAGCCCTGCACGGCGAGTGGTGAGTTCGCAGCGATGGCCATCGCCAGCTCCCGTGCACGCGCCATCAGTGCGGCCGGATCCGGCAGCACGTCGTTGAGCAACTGGACTTCGCGCGCACGCTGCGCGCTGTAGTCGCCGCCGGTGAAAATCCATTCGCGAGCGGCGCCGTCGCCGATCACGCGCGGCAATCGCTGCAGCGATCCGACGTCGGCCACCATCGCGATGCGCGTCTCGCGCACCGAGAACGTCGCTTCCGCCGACGCCAGCCGGATGTCGCACGCGGTGATCAGGTCCATGCCCGCGCCGATGCATGCGCCATGGACCGCTGCGATGACGGGCTTGTTGGTGTTGGCGAAGCTCGAGCACGTGTCCTGGTAGGCGCGGATGTCATCGTACAACTGCCGTCGTTTCGCGACCGCCGAACCTTCGCCGCCTGACAGCGAACCGCCGCTGCCGAGACCCTGCGCGTGGTCCATCAGGTCGATGCCGGCGCAGAAGGCCTTGCCCTTGCCCGCGAGCACGATCACGCGCACGTCCGGATCGGCGTCGAGCGCAGCCACGGCCGCGGGAATGCTGTGCCACAGCGCGCGGTGCAGGGCGTTCAGCTTTTCCGGGCGGTCGAGGAACAGGGTGGCGACGCCGCCATCGCGTTCGATGGCGAGGTTGGCAAAGGGCTCAGGCATGGGCGGTCTTCTCAGGGGGGCGGAAGGGCAGGAAGGGCAGGAAGGGCAGGAAGGGCAGGAAGGACAGGAAGGAAGCGGATTAATTCGTGCGTCGTCGCATCGAGCGGCGCGCGAGGTTCATCGCGCCACGCACCAGGATGTCCGTGGCGCCGGGTGCCAGCGCGCCGAGTTTCTCGAGCAGCGCGCCGCCCGGGGGCACGGCGACTTCCGCCAGCTTCAGGCGGACGGCCGCGAAGACGGCCCACACGACCCATGCGGTCGGCATGTTGAGCGCTTTCGGCCAGAACCCTTCGGTCGTCGGGTCCAGCGCCGCCGCTTCGGCCATCGGCGTGTCGATGACGCCCGGCAACACGAGCGACACGCCGACGTTGCTGCCCATCAGCTCGGTGCGCAACGCCTCGGTCATGCCGACGAGCGCGAACTTGCTCGCGCAGTAACCGCCGAGCGGAGAGAACCCGCGACGGCCCGCGAGCGAAGCCACGTTGACGATGTGGCCGCCGGAGTCCTGCTTCTGCATCTGCTTCACGGCCGCCTGCAGGACGTGCAGCGCACCGAAGAGGTTCACGTCGAGCATGCGCTGCAGGTCGGCCGGGTCGATATCGACCACTTTCGCCGGCAGCAGGACGCCCGCGTTGTTGACGACGACGTCGACGCTGCCGAAGCGCTGCACGGCCTTGCGGAAGCAGGCAGCGACGGCAGTGGGATTGGTGACGTCGGTCGCGACTGAAAGTGCCTCGGCCCCCGATGCACGTGCCTGGCTCGCCACCTTGGCAAGTGCGGCGGCCCGGCGGGCGACGAGCACGACGTTGGCACCGGCAGCGGCGAACGCGAGCGCCGTCTCGCGGCCGATGCCGCTCGAGGCGCCCGTCACGAGGACGGTCTTGCCGTCGAAGCGCAGGGCTGGGAGTTGCATGTCCCAAGCCTAGCGCGTTCGTGCGACGGCTCCTAGGCCGTCCCCCTACTGCAGGACGGCGGCAACCGGGACGTGCTTGTAGCCCAGTTCCTTGGCCACGGCGGCATTCGTTACCTGGCCCTCGTGCACGTTCAAGCCGTTGGCGAGGTGCGGGTCGGCATGCAACGCCTTCTTCCAGCCCAGGTCCGCCAGCTTGCGGGCGAACGGCAGCGTGGCGTTGTTGAGCGCGAACGTCGACGTGCGCGGCACTGCGCCCGGCATGTTGGCGACGCAGTAGTGGATCACGTCGTCGACGACGTAGGTGGGGTCGGCATGCGTCGTCGCCTTGCTGGTCTCGAAGCAGCCGCCCTGGTCGATCGAGATGTCGACGAGCACCGAGCCCGGCTTCATGCGACGGACCATGTCGCGCGTGACGAGCTTCGGTGCCGCGGCACCGGCGATCAGCACTGCGCCGACCACGAGGTCGGCTTCCATCACCAGCGTGTCGATGTGTTCCTGCGTCGAGTATTCCGTGCGCAGCGTCGCGCCGAAGATCGACGAGAGTTCGCGCAGTCGCTTCACCGAGCGATCGACCACCGTGACGTCCGCGCGCAGGCCCACGGCCATCTCGGCCGCATGCGTGCCCGACACGCCGCCACCGAGGATAACGACCTTGGCGGGCGCCACGCCCGGCACGCCGCCGAGCAGGATGCCGCGGCCGCCGTTCGCCTTCTGCAGGCAATACGCGCCGACCTGGATCGACATGCGGCCCGCGACTTCGCTCATCGGCGTCAGCAGCGGCAGCGAGCCGTCCGGCGCAGTGACCGTCTCGTACGCGATGCACGTGGCACCCGATTTCACCAGTGCCTCGGTCTGCTGCGGATCCGGCGCGAGGTGCAGGTACGTGTACAGGATCTGGCCCTTGCGCAGCATCGCGCATTCCTGCGGCTGCGGTTCCTTGACCTTCACGATCATTTCGCTGGCAGCGAAGACCTCTTCCGCGGTTGCGGCGATCGTCGCGCCCACGCGCACGTAGTCCGCATCGGAGAAGCCGATGCCCGCCGCCGCGCCGGTCTGCACCAGCACTTCGTGGCCCGCTTCGACCAGTTCGCGCACCGCTGCCGGCACCAGGCCGACCCGGTATTCGTGGACCTTGATTTCCTTTGGCACGCCGATGCGCATGGCTGTCTCCCCGCCTTGATTGTGTGGTGCGCCGTGAGGAGGCGCGTCGACCAAGGATAGTGGTCAGGGACGCGTGGAATCGTGCAAAATCGGGCTCGAAATCGTCTTGTGAAGCAAGTTATTGCTGAAAAGCCCTTGAAAAACAGCAGAGACTGCCGAAATGAAGCTCGACCGGGTCGACAACCAGATCCTTGCCGCCCTGCAGCAGGACGGCCGTCTCAGCAACCGCGAACTGGCGGAGCAGGTGCACCTGAGCGAGTCCGCCTGCCTGCGCCGGACGCGTGCGCTGGAGGAGGCGGGGGTCATCGACCGGTACGCGGCACTCGTGAACCAGGCCAAGGTCGGGCTGCCGGGCAATGTCTTCGTCAGCATCACGCTCAATCGCCAGGAACAGGCCGACCTCGCGGCGTTCGAGGAGGCCGTGAAGCGCGTGCCCGAAGTCATGGAGTGCTACCTGATGACGGGCCAGCAGGATTACCTGCTGCGGGTCGTCGTCTCCGACCCTGCCGACTTCGAGCGCCTGCACAGCCAGCACCTGACGCGCCTGCCGGGCGTGGCGCGCGTGCAATCGAGCTTCGCCCTGCGTACGGTACGCAAGGGCAACGAACTGCCGTTGCGGCACGAACCCTGAACCCGCCGTTCGCGGAGTAACCGACGCATGAGTCTCGTTGCAAAGCTGGTGCTGGTGGCCGGACTGGTCATGGCGGCGCTCTTCATCGGCGCGTGGCGGCGAATCGAGCGCGCCAGCGTTGCCATGGGCCTGTCGCCGGCCACGCAGCCGCCGACCGGTGACGGTCTCGGAATCGGCTTCGTCGCGAACTTCTTCGACACGCTCGGGATCGGCTCATTTGCCTCCACCACGGCGTACGTGAAGTTCCGCAACCTCGTGCACGATGAATTGCTGCCCGGCACGCTGAACGTCGGGCATGCGTTGCCTACCATCACGCAGGCCATCATCTTCACGACCGCCATTGCGGTCGCGCCGCTGACGCTGGTCTCGATGGTGGCTGCGGCCGTCGCCGGCGGCTATCTCGGCGCAGGTGTGGTCTCGAAGCTGCCGCGACGCTCGATCCAGCTCGGAATGGGCATCGCGTTGCTGATCGCGGCGGCGATTTTCGTCATGAAGGTGACGGGCGTGCTGCCGCCCGGCGGCAATGCTCTCGGTCTCACCGGCGGCGTGCTGGTCTTCGCGATCGTCGTGAACTTCCTGCTCGGTGCGCTGATGCAACTGGGCATCGGCCTGTACGCACCGTGCCTGATGCTCGTGAGCCTGCTCGGCATGAATCCGATCGCCGCGTTCCCGATCATGATGGCGTCCTGCGCGTGCCTGATGCCCGTCGGCAGCCTCAAGTTCATCCGCGAGCGCAAGTACGACAAGCGCCTGGCCATCGGACTCGCGATCGGCGGCATCCCCGGTGTGTTGCTGGCGGCGTTCGTCGTGAAATCGCTGCCGATGCAGTGGCTGTACTGGCTGGTCGTGATCGTCGTGCTCTACGCCGCGATCCTGATGCTGCGTTCGGCGCTGCAACCCCAACCGACCCTCGCCGGAGAGAACGCATGACACGACCTTCCCGACTCGATGCCTCATCCGCGCAGTCTCTGGTCGCTTCCGTGCCCGGTTGGGCGCTCGCTGACGACGGAAAATCGATCTCGCGCCGGTTCAAGTTCCCGGACTTCGAGGCCACGATGTCGTACGTGAACCGTCTCGCGGCGGTGGCCAACCGGCACGACCATCACCCGGACCTCAAGGTCGGCTACAACTACTGCGAAGTGCTGTTCACGACGCACGATGCGGACGGCCTGACGGAGCTCGATGCACTCTGTGTGCGTGCCGCCCAGCAGTGGGCCGACGCAGCGGTCGCGCCGCGGCAGGCCCGCAAGTACGCGTGGTCCGACGTGCCCGTCGAGCAATTGAATCCATCGATGCTGCGCCGGATGGTGCACGGCGACCGCATCCTCGTCGCCGACATGCAGTTCAGGAATGGTTTCGTCGTGCCGCTGCACCAGCACGTCAACGAACAGGTCACGCTGGTCAAATCCGGCGTCATCCGGTTCCGCCTCGGCGCGGACCGCAGCCAGGTCATCGACGTGCACCCGGGCGAAGTGCTGGTCATTCCGTCGAACGTGCCGCACGAAGCCGAGATGATCGGCGACGTCGAGGAGATGGACATCTTCACGCCACTGCGCGAGGACTGGCTGAGCGGCACGGACGCCTACCTGCGCGGCTGACGCGGCGGGACAGGGCGCGAGCGTGATCCGGGTCGTCGACCAAGAGACCGGTTCCCGCGACGAGTCCCATTGAACCTCGGGTCTGGTCATGCTGTCCTACATGGCATGAGCGCGCTCCGCATCGCTTCCGTGCTGGCCTTGCTTTGCTGCACGGCCGGTACCGCGGTTGGAGCCGACACTGCTGCGCCGGAGGCAGTGAATGCTGCGGTCCCGCCGCTGGAGCCGCTCTACGCGGCCCCCACGAAAGAAGATCGCAGCGGTCGCATTCTCGCGGAGGTGCACGTGAACGGCCGCGGGCCGTACCGCTTCATCATCGACACCGGCGCGAATCGATCCGCCGTCTCGCCGCGGTTGGTCACCGAACTCGGACTCCTGCCGTCAGCCGCCGGCGTGCTGCAGACGCACGGCGTCACCGGCGCGGCGTCGTTGCCCGCGGTCGACGTCGCCGAGCTGCGTGCGGGTGCCTTCGCCTACGCTCCGGGTCCGTTGCCGGTGCTCGCCGGCCTGGTGCTCGGCGACAGCGATGGCATCCTCGGCACCGAGGGACTGTCCGGTGCGCGGGTCGAGGTCGACTTTACGAGTGACAGCGTCAGCATCACGCAGTCCGATGGCAAGCGTGCGACCAACGGCTATTTCGTGGTGCCCGTCCAGAGTTACCGCGGCCTGCTGCTGGTGAAGGGCAAGGCAGGTCGGATAGCGGTGCGAGCCATCATCGATACCGGGGCGGAGCGCACGCTGGGCAATGCGCGGCTGCGCGATGCGCTGGTCGGCAAGGTGGGTCGTGACGGGCAATCCCGCTCGCGCGTGATTGGCGCGACCGACGCCAGCTACGACGGCACGTCGTTCAAAGTGCCCGCGCTGCAGATCGGTTCGGCGAGCCTGTACAACATGCCGGTCACGTTCGGGGACATGCACGTGTTCGAGGTGTGGGGACTCACGAGCGAGCCCGCGGTGCTGATCGGCATGGACGTCATCGGCAAGCTGCGCCGTTTTGCCGTCGACTATCGGCGCTCTGAAGTCCAGCTGATGCCGACCGGCCCGGTACGTTCGACCGTGCGCAAGTGCGGGCCGATGGAATGCCAGTCACGCATTCCGGAGCCCGACCGCACCTGAGCGAGCGCCGCTCAGGCGGAGGGGACGTCGCGTACTCCGTGGCGCACCAGCGACACGCGCAGTGGCTCGAGTGTCTTTTCGTACCGGCGCCACGCGCCGACGCCGTCACTGTTCAGCGGCCGCCGCACCTGCAGCTGGCTCGACGTGATGACCGTGCCCTTCTTTTCGTTGAACGAGCGCCAGTCCGCGGGACGCTGCAGCCCGGCGAATTCGAAGATGCGCGCGGTCTCGTTGTCGGCGTCGCCCACGAGCTGCTCGAACTCGACCGTCAGGATGCGACCGGGCAGCACGGCGTTCCAGTGATCCATCGTGTCCTGGTAGACGCGCATGAACGCGGCGATCGACTCGAAGTGGTAGCTCCACGCCAGGCCCTGGTGGAAGCGGCGGCGGAAGCACGACCAGGCCACGTCCATCGGGTCGCGCCGCACGTGGATGAAGCGTGCCTGCGGCAGCCCCAGCGCGGCTGCGCCGACGTAGAGGTAATTGATCAGGCCCTTGTCGACGACGCCGTCGGCCTGGCCGAAGCGCGCGTTGAGCTTGCGCACGTACGTCTCGGCGACTCGGCTCCAGGCCTGCGTCTCACCGCCGCAACCTTGCACGTACGCCTCGACGCGAGCGGGCGAGGGTGGCGTGAACCCAAGGCACGAGAGTCGCAGCAGCTTGAGCTCGCCGCCCGAAGCGGCCGTCGGGTCCGTGACCAGGATCCGTTCCAGCAGCGTCGTGCCGGAGCGGGGACAGCCGAGGACGAACACCGGGCGCTCGGTGCGTTCGTGCGTCTGGCCCGCAGCGATCCGTTCCGCTGGAAAGGCGGCACGCACGTCCAACGCTTCCTGGAAGAACGAATCCATCCGCGGCAGGCGATTGCCGAGTACGCGCGCGCTGCCGCGGGCGATCCAGGGCAGCGACTGCTCATAGTTCCCAACGTCCTCGTAAGCCTTGCCGAGCGCATAAGCCAGGGGCGCAGTCTCTGGGCGGTCGGGCGAGCTGCGCGCGATGCGTTCGAGCTCCTGGAAATCCGGGTCATCTGCGCGGAATGTCTTCAGGCCCGCCATGATTTCCCAGGCCAGCGCCAGGTTGGGCGTGCGGCGCAAGACGGCGCGCAATTCCCGCACGGCTTCATCCTCGCGCCCCAGCCGTCCCAGCAGCACCGCCGTCGCGATCGACAGCATGGGGTCCGTTGGGTTTCTTCTTCCAGCTTGCGCGCGAGCGTCAGTGCTTCCCGCGCATGGAGAGTTTCTCCCAGCAATTCGCGCAGCACGAGCCGTCGCCGGATGTCCTTGGGCGTGAGCTGCACCAGTTGCCGGGCTGCCTTGACCGCGATGTCGTCGTCGCCAATGCGACCTGCGATGTCCAGGACGCGCTGCCAGTGCAGCGAATCGCGGGTATCGACCGAGGCGGCCTGTTCGAGGCTCGCGACGATGTCGCCGAATCGCCCTTGCTCGAGAGCCAGCGTGGCGGCGGTCAGTGCGGTGCTCAAGGACGTACTCCATGCGTGGCCAGGCTCGTGCGGGTGCCGGGGGAGCGCTCGGCCCCTCGGAGCATCCGCAGCCGGACTGATATATTCGGTCCCGAACCGGCCCGGTGCGGGCCACAGTCCAGGAAACAAGATGTCCCGTCATTTTACAGTCGGCACGATCGTCGGTCTGCAATTGCTCGCCGCGGCTTCTATCGCCGCTGCGGCGTCTCCCGGCGCTGCATGCACCGGGATCGCGAGCGATGCCGAGCGTCTCGCCTGCTACGACAAGGCGTTTGGCCGCAGGGTGTCGGCCCCGAGCACCAGCGCAGCGGTGCCGGCCACAGCGGTAGTGGGGCAGTTGCAAGCGCGGCTGCGCCCGCCACCGTGGATCCGGCGGAGAAAGCCACGCGCGAGTTTGGCCTGAGCGAGGAAGGCAAGCGCGCGCTGGAAGAGAACAAGTCAGGCCGGTCGAACCGGAGAGCCTGACGGCCAAAGTGAAGGGCGTTTCGCGCCGCCCGACCGGCGAACAGGTCTTCGTTCTCGAAAACGGGCAGGTCTGGGTGGAAACCTCCACCTACACGGCTGCCAGGGCGCAGCCTGGCGATGAGGTCACAGTGCGCAAGGGCGCGCTCGGCTCGTACCTGCTCGTGACGCCGAAGCGAGTCGCGACACACGTTCGTCGCGTGAAATAAACCCAAAAAAAAGACGGCGGGCCGAAGCCCGCCGTCCCGTTCCGGAACTCGTCGTTCCGAAGGTTCTGCTAGATCAGAACTTCGCCGTCACGCCCATGAACGTCTAGCGGCCGAGAGCGTCGTACACCTGCGGATAGGTGTTGCCGTTGCCCGCGCCCGCGCCGACCTGCGCGCTGACAGGGGGATCATCGTCCATCACGTTGTTGATGCCGAAGCGGACTTCATAGTTCTCCATGAAGTTCCAGGTGGCCGCAACGTCGATGTAGTTCTGGGCGTCCAGTTCCTTGTCGACGTCGTTGACCACACCCACCAACAGCGGATTGCTGGACGTATTGTCAAGCAGGACCGAGTCGAAGTAGCGCCAGCCCAGCGACAGGCCGACGTTCCACGGCGTGTTCCAGGTCACGCGCGCGGTGTGACGCCATTCCGGATTCGGCGTGCCGCAATCCGAGCCGTAGAGTCCGGCGCAGTCGTAGTCGCCGATCGAGCCTGCACCCGCGATGGGTTCGGTCGTCAGTTCCATCAGGTACGTGCCGACGAGGCTGAAGCTCAGGGAGCCGTAGCTGCCGATTTCCGTACCGTAGCGGACGTCGAGGTCGACGCCGTTCGTGACGAGACTACCGATGTTCAGGTTCGTCGCCTGGATGTACGAATCGTTCAGCCACAGCGACTGTGCCGTGGAATCGCGATTGATCAGGTCGCAGAGGCCGCCTGTCTCCAAGCACTGGTTCAGGGTAATCGTCGGGGAAATCGTCGAGATGACGTCTTCCACTTCGATATTGAAGTAGTCGACCGTCAGGCTGAACCCTTGCAGGAAGGCGGGCGTCAGCACGAAGCCGACGGTGTACGAATCAGCCGTTTCCGGCGCGAGGTCCGGGTTGCCGCCGAAGAAGCCGTTGTACTGGCCAGCCGAGTTGTCCGGGATCAGGCCGAACCTGGCCGCCGTGACACCCGTGCGAGCGCACGCGGTCAGGTCGTAACCAGCTGCCGTCAGACCCGCAGCATTCAGCGGACCCGCGCACGGATCGTTGTCGTTGTCGTACAGGCCGACCGACTGAGCCGCGAACAGTTCGATGATGCTCGGAGCGCGCACGGAGTGCTGGAAGCTGCCGCGGAACTTCAGCGAATCGATCGGCGCCCACTCGAGGCCGACACCGTAGGTGTTGGTCTTTTCGTCGATCGGGTTGCTGTAGTCCGAGTAGCGGTAGCTGGCATTCACCAGCAGGCTGTCCGCCATGAACATGTCCTGCAGGATCGGCAGGCGGACTTCGGCGAACAGGTCCATGTTGTTGTAGCCGCCACCCGTGCCGATCGTCGGACCACCCTGGCCCGCACCGTCGCCCGAGGCAAAGTTCGAGTCGGTCTCGAACGTCAGCGACTGCTCCTGGTACTGCGCACCAAACGCGATGCCGATGCCGTCCGTTGCCGTCGGGAACTTGAGGCCGTAGGCGCCGAGGTCCGAGGACATCGATGCGGAGACCGTGCGCAGCTCGGTGTTACCGTTGCTGAACAGCGGGATCTGCAGGTAGTTGAGCGCTGCCGGCGTGATCTGGCCGAGCGTCCAGACGTTATACGGAACGCAGTTCGGATCCGTGCCGTCGACGACCGAGCGGCAGACCGGATTGCCAGTGCCGTCCGCTATGACGTCCAACGCACGCTGGCTGCGCGTGATGGAGAAGTCGTTGAGGTACGTTTCCGAGAAGATCACCGTGCTGTACGTCGCGCTGACGTCGTAGTTCCAGTTTTCCCACACGTCGCCCTTGACGCCAACCACACCGCGGTAGGAGGTGTGACGGATGTCGTCCTGGCGACCGCCGCCTTCCACGTTGCGGCGCAGGATCGTCGCATCCGCCGTGCCAGTGGTGGCCGTGCCGCACAGGAAGCTCTGCCACGCCGGGGTGATTAGCGGGTTACTGCCGTCGCAGGCCACCGCCGTGGTCACGCCGAACATGCCGGACGGCGCGATCTGCGAGTTCGTGCGGTCGTCGTGGAACATGAACTCGGTGTAGACCGTGGCGCTGTCGGTCACGTCGTACTTCATGAACGCCGAAGCGCTCCAGCGCTCGTCCGGGCGCTGCCAGTAGTTCAGCGGGCCGAAGTTGTACGCGTCGCGCGCGGTGCTCCAGGGAATCGGGAGACCCATCGTCTGGTCGATCGTGCGGCTCGCGCTGAAGTCCGAGTTGTAGAAGCGGCCCGGGAAGCTGGTCGACGAACCGCCGCAGTTGAAGCCGGCGGCGGTCGAACCGAGCGTGCAGGCGCTGTAGTCGCGCTCGGACTGCAGCAGGGCTTCCGTCTCGCGGTAGCCGACGAAGAGGGTCGCGTTGCCGCGGCCGTCGGCGAAGTTCGAGCCCATCAGCATGCTGAGTTCGTACGAGCTGCCGTCGTTGTACCTGTCGCCCGGCACCGGGAAGCCGCGGTCGCGGACGATGTCGCCGACGTCGCTGCCCTGGTTGTGGAAGTAGGACGCGTAGTTGGCGTCGAGCTGCACGCCTTCGAAGTCATCCTTCATGATGAAGTTGACGACGCCCGCGACCGCGTCCGAACCGTAAACGGCCGACGCGCCGCCGGTGAGCACTTCGACGCGCTCGATCAGCGGGGCAGGAATCTGGTTCAAGTCGGACTTCGGGACCGCGCGGGCTGCCTGCCACCATGCGGCGGCCGTTCGACCAGCACGAGGGTGCGCGGCTGCCGAGGCCACGCAGGTTGACCGTGGCCGTGCCCGACGCGCCGTTCGAATAGTTGCCGCCCTGGCCGGCGAACACCTGAGGCATGTTGTTGATCAGGTCTTCGACCTGCTGCGTGCCCTGCACCCTGATATCCGCACTGGAGATCAACGAGACCGGGCTGGTGCCTTCGATGTTCGGTTGCGGAATGCGCGAACCGGTGACGATCACCTGCTCGAGTTCTTCCTGTGCAACGGACGCAGAGCCGTACATCACGGCACTGCTAGCGCTCGCCGCGAGCAACGCGACGCGCACTGCGCGCTTCAGATTGGGATTGGCCATCAGTTGACTCCTGAGAGTTCTTGGACTCGTGAACAAAAAATTACGGTGATCGACCCCTGCAACCCGGTGGTTGCTCGACCGCCACACGAACTATCGGATCATTTCCATGCTGTTGCGGGCCATGGCTGAGATCGCGAGTGCGCGGATCATACCAATGCTGCAAGCCATTCGGAAAGACCGTTGTGCGATCCGGGCAACGCAGCGTGCACGGGGTTTTCGCGGGTGAGGGGGCAGTCTGGCGGGAATCCGGACGCGGTTGTGGTGGCCCAGCAACGAGCCACCGCCGCCGAGTGTTGCTAAACAGCAACGACAGGTGTCAGCGTTCGGCCCGGTAGTAATCGCGGACGCCGTTCGTCAATCCCGCCACAAGCTCGCGTTCGGCGGCGGAAAGCGCCGGGTTCCAGACGTCGAAAATCAGCACGGCACGCAGTTCTTCGCTGTCGTTGCGGGCCTCATGCTCGATGGAATCGTCAAAGACGAAAGCCTCGCCGTACTTCCACTCACGAGTCTGGTGGCCGACGCGGAACGAGCAGGCCGGGGGGATTATCAATGGCAGGTGCACAATTAGGCGGGTATTGGTCTCGCCGGTGTGCAGCGGGATCACCGTTCGGGGCTCGAGGCAGGAAAACATCGCCGTCGGCGAAAAATTCGGCAGGCGCGCCATGGGCACGATGGACTCGAGGGCGGCCGCAGTCTGTGGGCAGCGCTCGCAATGGGCGTCGTTGCGCTGGCCGTTCTCCCAGAGGAAGTACGTGCTCCAGCGCGGCGAGTAGTTGAGCTCGGCCCACTGGTTGACCGGCGCCCCCGCCGGGTACTGGATGTACGGGCGGAAATCGGGCCGGCTTTCGGCCAGCACCTGGATGAGTTCGTCGCGGATCGCATCCGACCGCGCTTCGAGTTCGGGCAGCCACGGAAACAGCTCGCGGTCGTAGAACTGGATCGGGGCCAGGTCGGCGTAATGCAGCGCGATCGGTTCCGGGTGGTACATCTTCTTCTTGCCGAGCAGCACGTCCACGGACCGCTCGAAGCGGTCGATGCGGCTCCCATGCTGCTGCCGCAGGCCTGCGAGCACGCCGTTGAGATGCTGCTCGAGCGACTGCCGGTTCTGCGCGACGCTGGCTTCTGCGTGGCTGACGGCAGTCTTGAATGCCTCGTTGAGGCGATCGCGCGGCGGCATGATCTTGAGCACGTCGCGAAATACCTGCGCCGCGCTGCGGTGCTTGCCAGCCGCTCGAGCAACATGCCCTTGTGCAGCAGTGCCGGGAAGAAGTACGGATCGAGATCGAGCGCGCGGGTGACGGCCAGCATTTCCTCGTCGCTGTTGCCGAGCTGCTTGTGCGCGAGCGCGAGGTACAGCTCGAGCATCGGGTTGCGCCCGACCGATGTCTGCAGCACGTCCACTGCGCGCGCTGGCTCGCCGCGGGTGATCGCCGCCATGCCGAGCACCAGCACGGCTTCGGGGTGGCCGGGCGACTGTTCCAGCACTTTGCGCCAGAGCGCCTCAGCGTCCGCAGGGCGGCCCGCCCTGGCCATTTCACGCGCGTTTTGAATCAGGGCCTCGAGGGCCGGAGTGCCTGGGGTGCTCATCGCTGCGATCTCCCGATCTTCCTGCAGGCGCGGCCGTCCGGCGCCATCGATCGGGCATCGTAGCTAAATCAGCGTGGCGCGGTACAGGCGGCCTCGTCGGCCGGCCAGCCCGCGTCGAGGCGCAGCACGCGGTCGCCGACGGCCATGCCCTGCGCGGTGACCGTCCCGGCCTTGAGTTCCACGACGAGCACCACGGGCACGCGCGACTCGATCGTCGCGAGCGAGCCGGGCCTGGCGTTCTGCTTGATCGTGACGACGCAGCCGTGCACGTCGACGAACAGCATGTCGAGCGGCAGCAGCGTGTTCTTCATCCACATCGCCACGTGTTCGGGCGGATCGTAAGTGAAGATCATCGCCTGGTCGGGCCGTACCTCGCGATCCTCGACGAACATGAATCCCTGCTCGCGCGTCTGTGGCGATTCGGCGCGCCAGGCTTCGAACAGGTGACGGCGGATGCTGGCGCGGGTCTCGACCGCGATGCGTTCGCGCGGGAACGCGCTGAGCGGCAGCGTGCCCGCGGGCGCGGCGTCGAGCGTGAGCGGCAGCAGCGCGCAAAGTGCGAGCAGCAGGCGGGCGGCCATGGGGAGTCGGGCGGAGAGTCGGGCGGTCATGGGTCTCAGTCCTTCGGGTAGTCGACCAGCGCGGACACGTCGAAACGCGTGACCAGCACCGAGCCCGCGTCGCTCGCGCCGAGTGCGCGAGCCGGTTGCGTGCAGTAGCCGCGTGCCGACAGCCGGTATCGACCGTCGTGACCCGCGATAGGTTCCTGCTGCACTTCGTCGAGCGCGCACTTGTCGTCGCCCTGCGTCGAATAGAACGAGCCTGCGCCCTCGCGCACGAGCGTGACGTTGGCCGCGACGTTGCGCGCCGATGCGCCCGGCAAGAGGTTGGCGATGCCGATCACGATCAGCAGGGGGGCGGAGTCGACGGTGCCCTTGTAGACCAGGCGCACGCCATCGCCGCCCGGTCGTGGACCGCCGAGGCACTGCGCGACGGCGGGCGTCGACCAGTCGATCTCGGCATCGATCGCACCCTGCAAGCGCGCGCGCAGGAACCCTTCCGGCGCGGGTGCGCAGAAGATCCCTGCCGGTGATCCGGGAGCGGGGGTGCCGCTGGTGGTGTCGGCGTGGCCGCACCCTGCGACGAGCAGGGCGCAGCACGCCGCCGCCGCAGCGCGCGGCGAAGGTTCAGGCGACGGCAGGCTCGTCCGCCGTGCGTGGCGCACGGACGAGCAGCGACTTAGCCAACTGGCCATGGAGATAACCGATGCCCCGTGAGAGATGCAGCGTGACGGTGAGCAGCACTATCCCCAAGATCGAAATCAGAGGCAACAACGCCGGATGCGGCGACTCGACGGTGCCGTCGATCGTGATCAGGCCGGCGTGGTACAGCAGCACGACGATCGGAGCGATCGTGAGCGCGAGCGAGCACGCGATGCCGACGATCACGAACGTGAAGTAGAACACGCCGAGCGGCAGCATCAGCAGCAGGTACAGCAACGTGCCCCAGGTGCGCGGATCCTTCAGCATTTCGAGCACGCGCTGCATCCAGCCGACCGGCGGGCCGGGATGCACCGGCCTGCGCGGCATGCGCGTGCCGAGCAGGGTCTCCACGATGCGGCCCTCCGCCAGCGCGAGCACGCGCGTCGTGCCGATGAAGAGCAGGAAGAACGGGATGCCGATGATCAGGATCGCGAAGCCGGCCGAGAGCGACAGGCCCGTCACGGCGAACATGAAGTAGAAGAGGCCGGTGGCGAGTGCCAGCAGCATGTACGCCATGCTCAGGTAGGCGCGCGGATCGGAATACACGCCGAAGAAGCGTCCGAGCGTCGTGTGCTTCGGCTTCGGCGGCGGCGTGCGCAGCGCGGCCTGCACGCGGGTTTCGTTCGAACGATACGCATCGGCGACTTCACCGGGCGCGCCGTAACTCGCCACGATCCGGCCGAGCATGGTTTCCTCCGTTTCTTCCGGATGCTGCGCGAGCTCCGCGCGCAGGTGTTCTTCCGCGTCGTAGAGCGCGTCCTGCACCAGTGCACGGTCGGCGCCCTGCAGTTCGGCTCGAAGCAGGTCGAGGTATTCCTCGACGGTGCGGGGTATCGCGGCCGTCATGACGGCATCTCCTGTGCAGCGGAAGTGGCAGGCGGGACGATGGTATCGACGAAGGCGCGGGTACCGAGCCAGGTCTCGCGCCAGGCGGCCAGCACCTCGCGCCCTAGCGGAGTGATCCGGTAATAGCGCCGCGGCGGACCGGAGTAGGAGGGGACCACGCGGCTCGACAGCAGTCCGGCGCCGCTCATGTTGCGCAGCACCGGATAAAGGGCGCCCTGCTTGAAGGGGGCCATTGGCATTTCGTCCGTGGTGAGCTGGCGCGCGATCTCATACCCGTAGAGGTCCGTGTCCGCATCAGCGAGCACGGACAGCAGCACCAGCGAGGTCAGGCCGGCGCTCAGTTCCCGCTGGAACTTGCGGGCCTGCGCTTCGGCTGGCGTCTCGTCCCCGGCGGAGGTGGGGGTGGTTTCTTCGTCGTCCCGCGACATGGCGGTCCGTCTCCTTGGTAAGTGAACCATAGTAGGCATCAAACACTAGTATGAAGTCAACACTATAATTCGATGACTTATACTGATGCACCGCAGCAACGATCCAACGACGTTTCGACTCTGTAACATCGTCCAATGCCCGTACTCGCCGGAGAGCCGTCGGATGTCGACCGAACAACAACGCATTGGTGCTCCACGTCGATACCTGAGCCGCCTCACCCGCGGCACGCTCGCCGTGATCATGGCCGGCGGACGCGGGGAGCGGCTCAAGCAGCTCACCGAAGACCGCTGCAAGCCCGCCGCGCCGTTCGGCGGCAAGTTCCGCATCATCGACTTCGTGCTGTCGAACTGCCTCAATTCAGGCATCCGGCAGATCTCGGTGCTGACGCAGTACAAGGCCCACTCCCTGATCCAGCACATCGGCAAGGGCTGGGGTTTCCTGCGCGGCGAGTTCGGCGAATTCATCGAGACCATTCCGGCGCAACAGCGCCGCGGCCCCGAGTGGTACCAGGGCACTGCGGATGCGCTGTGGCAGAACATGGACCTGATCCGCGCGCACCGGCCGCTGCACGTCCTGGTGCTCGCGGGCGACCACATCTACAAGATGGACTACGGCCCGATGATCGGCTTCCACGTCGAGAAGGAGGCGGACATCACCGTGGGCGTGGTCGAAGTGCCGATCGACCGCGCGCGCGAATTCGGCGTGCTGGGGATCGACGAAGCCAATCGCGTGCTCGGCTTCCAGGAAAAGCCGAAGAATCCGCAACCGATGCCGGGGCGCCCCGACGTCGCGCTCGCGTCGATGGGCATCTATGTGTTCAACCCGCGGCTGCTCGAGCGCCTGTTGCGCGCCGACGCGGAGGACCCGGATTCCGCGCACGACTTCGGCAAGAACATCATTCCGCAGGCCATCGAGAACCTGCGCGTGTTCGCCTATCCGTTCGAGGACGTGCGCAGCAAGGCGCAGCACTACTGGCGCGACGTCGGCACGATCGACGCGTACTACGAAGCGAACATGGAACTCGTGCGCGTCTCGCCCGAGCTCAACATCTACGACGAGCAGTGGCCGATCTGGACGTACCAGGAGCAGCTGCCGCCCGCCAAGTTCGTGTTCGACGACGAAAACCGCCGCGGCTGCGCGATCGACTCGATGGTGTCGGGCGGCTGCATCATTTCGGGTTCGCGCGTGTCGAACTCGCTGCTGTTCTCGCAGGTGCGCGTGCACGACTATTCGACGGTGGATCGCTCGGTCATCCTGCCGCGCGTGCGCATCGGCGAGCATTGCGTGATCCGCAATGCGATCATCGACGAAGGCGCGGTGGTGCCCGATGGCACGACGATCGGCGTCGATCCCGTGCAGGACCGCGAGCGCTTCTACGTCAGCGAGAACGGCGTTACGCTCGTCACGGCGTCGATGCTGCGCGGCCCGGCGCGCGCCGGCGGCGGCTGACGGCCGTCCGCACCACAGGACTGTTCGAGGGGATGTCGAAGATGCTGTTGCGAAACGCGTTGTTGCGGATGGCGGGGGTGCTGGCCGTGCTGGCCACGCTGGCGGGCTGTTCGACCTTCAACCAGAAGCTCGTGTCGCCGGAACTGAGCCTCCTCGGCATCCAGATGATGTCCACCGACATGTTCGCGCAGAAGTTCAAGGTGCGCGTGCTGGTCAAGAATCCCAACGATCTCGAGATTCCGATCCGCGGCATCGATTACACGATCATCCTGATGGGCGACAGCTTTGCCGAAGGCGTCAGCAGCGACCAGTTCCTGCTGCCGGCGAAAGGCGAGGCCGAATTCGACATGGTCGTGACGACCAATTTCGTGAGCAGCTTCGGCCGGCTGCTGAGCCGCGTGGGCGGCGGCAAGCTGCAGAACCTGCACTACGAAATCGCGGGTGAAGTGCTCGTCGACAAGGGCATGATCCGCAAGATCCCGTTCAGCCACCAGGGCACCGTCGACATCTCGCGGGCGCTGGGGCCGAGGTCGGGCGAAACCTGAGGGAAGGGGTTAGGGGATAGGGGTTAGTCCGATGCGCGCTCCGACCTAATGCAGCAAGAACGTTGACTGTTCGGCGATCCAGTCCATGGCGGCAGCAGGCGTCGGGAAAACCTGGATCTGTCGGTTCAGAACCCCAAGACCGATGAACCGCGTGAGATGGTCGATCGCCTCGCGTTCCGTGGTGATCGCCGCAACCAGGATCCTTGGATTTGTGTACTGCGAACCGATGAGTTCGGCCCTGACGTCGAGCAGGTCCTTATCGTCCACGGCATCGGTGGCGTCTCGAAAATCGAGAATGCTGAAGCGGAGGTCACTGAAATCAGGGTGACGGCAGACCTCCCGCACATGATGGAGCAGGTCGGCGGCCGTTACAGACCCGAAGAAACGGGACCGAACGCCGCGCAATTCCCAGGTCATTTCCACTGGCATATGCCCTTCTCTGTGACGCCCTCACCATCCCCAGTTGATGGCCAGGCCAACCCCTAACCCCGGACGCGCAGCCCCTCGTACAGCGCCTCGTACTCGCCGATCCGCGCATCCCAGGAAAAATCCTGCTGCATGCCGTTCTGCACCAGCCGGCGCCACACGCTCGGCCAGCCATACCATTCGAGCGCCGTCTGCAGCGCCCAGCGCAGGCCGCCCGCGTCGAAATCATTGAACACGATGCCCGTGCCCTGGCCGGTCGCGGGATCGAAATGCTGCACGCTGTCGGCGAGGCCGCCCGTGCGGCGGACGACGGGTACGGTGCCGTACTTGAGGCTGTACATCTGGTTGAGCCCGCACGGCTCGTACAGCGACGGCATCAGGAAGATGTCCGCGGCGGCCTCGATGAAGTGCGCGAGTTCTTCGCTGTAGCCGCTGTAGAACACGACGCGGCCCGGGAAGCGTTCCTGCAATTCGTGCATGAAGCGCTCGTACTGCGCTTCGCCGCTGCCGAGCGCGACGAAGCGGCAGTCATGCTCCTGCAGCAGTTTCGGCAGCACGTCGGGCAGCAGGTCGATGCCTTTCTGGCGCGTGAGTCGCGTCACCATGCCGATCAGCGGCACCGACGCCGCGGCCGGCATGCGCAGCAGGTCGAGCAGCGCTTCCTTGTTGCGCGCCTTGCCCGTGAGATCGCTCGCGTCGTAGCGGAAGGGCAGGTAACGGTCGATTGCCGGATTCCAGTCGTCGTAATCCACGCCGTTCAGGATGCCGCTCACCGAGTCGTGGCGCGCGCGCAGGTCCGCGTCGAGTCCGTAACCGCCCTCGGGCGTGCGGATTTCCTGCGCGTACGTCGGGCTGACCGTCGTCACCGCGTCCGCGTAGAGGATGCCGTGACGCATCGGGTTGATGCGGCCGTAACCGAGGTCGGCCTGGTGCAGGGCCTCGATGCTCACGCCCGGCCCGAGGTCGGCGGCGGCACTGGCCGAGAACACGCCCTGGTAACCGATGTTGTGGATCGTGAAGACGCTGCGGGTCGCGCCGAAGATCTGCGTGTCCCACGCATAGGCCGTGCGCAGCAGCAGCGGCGCGAACGCGGTGTGCCAGTCGTTGCAATGCACGATGTCCGGCGCGAAGCCGAGCCGCTGGCAGCATTCGAGCGCCGCGCGCGTCAGCATCAGGTAGCGGACGTGCTCGTCGTGCGCGTCCGAATAGATGAACGGACGGTCGAACACGGCGGGGCAGTCCACGAATTGCACCCAGAGGTCCGAACCCGGCAGCCGCGCTTCAAGCACGTCGTAACGGTATTCGTTGGTGCCGACCCTGACGGAAAGGCCCTGCAGCGCCGCCACGGGACGCTGCTCGCAGCCCTGCAGGTCCGAGAGCGCGTGCAACGGCACGAAGACGCGAACGTCGTGTCCGCGGCTCTGCAGGTGGCGCGAAAGCGCGGACGCAACGTCGCCGAGACCGCCGGTCTTGGCGAACGGCGAGATCTCCGCGGTCAGGAAACAGATGCGCTGGCGTTGCATGGGGCCGCTAGTTTGCCACAGCGCTCCGTCGCCTCAGCACGATCCGGGTGGCTGGCCGGCGCAGCGTCGGTATCCTTTACGCCATGAAAGCAATTGTCCCGGACGGACGGCCCCGCCGCCGCTCCCCGAGTTCCGCCGCATCGCGCGCGCGATCGAGTTCGTCGCGGCGAATGTCCGGCAGCAGCCGTCGCTGGCCGACATGGCCGCGGCCGCGAACTGGAGTGAGTATCACTTCGCGCGCGAATTCCGCCGCTGGACGGGCATTTCGCCGAAGCAATGGCTGCAGGAGCTGTCGCTGACGGCGGCGAAGCAGGCGCTCGACGACGAGCGGTCCGTGCTGCAGGCGGCGCTCGACGCGGGGTTGTCCGGATCGGGCCGGCTGCACGACCTGTTCGTGACGCTCGAAGCCGTGACGCCCGGCGAATACAAGTCGCGCGGGCACGGCATGACGATGCAGCTTCGGGACGGCGCAATCGCCGTTCGGCACGGCGCTGATCGTGCGCTCGGGCCGCGGCATCGCGTTTCTCGCGTTTGCCGACGAGGACGGCTCCTTCGATGGCTTCGAGGCTTTCCGCGCGACATGGCGCGACGCGAACTGGGAACAGGACGACGCGGGGGCGCAGCAGATCGCGGATGCGATCTGGCGCGCGGCCCCTCGCGCCGACCGCAAGCTCACGCTCTGGGTGCACGGCAGCAATTTCCAGCTGCAGGTGTGGCGCGCGCTGCTCGCCGCGGGGCGGAACCGTACGTTGAGTTATGCGGCGCTCGCGGAATCGATCGGTCGCGAATCCGCGTCCCGCGCCGTGGGTTCAGCGGTCGGCGCGAACCCGGTGGCCTGGCTCATTCCATGCCACCACGTGCTGCGCGCCAATGGCGCGCTGGGGGGCTATCGCTGGGGACTCGAGCGCAAGCGGGCGATGCTCGCGTGGGAACTGGCCCGCTCGGTCAGGAACGCTTCTCGTCGTCGTCCTTCGGCTTCTCGCGCTTCGGCAGGATCGCGCTGAGCATCGACTCCTGCATCTTGGCGAGTGCCTCGATGTTCTGGCGCGTGAGGTCGGCCACGGTCGCGAGCGGCGTGTGCGCGACGATCTTGGAGATCTGCGCCTGCAGTGATTCCTGCTGGTGCAGGAACGTCTCGACGCTCTTCTCGAGGAACCCCGCCAGGAAGCCCTGCATCGGGTTGCCGTAGAAGCGGATGATCGACTCGAGCACCGTCGTGCTCAGGATCGGCCGGCCGAACTGTTCCTGCTCGGCAATGACCTGCAGCAGGATGTGGCGGGTGATGTCGTGTCCCGTCTTGTCTTCGACGACACGGATCTTTTCGCCCTTCACGATCAGCCCGCGGATGTCGTCGAGCGTGATGTGGCGGCTTTGCGAAGCGTCGTAAAGACGGCGGTTCGCGTACTTCTTGATCAGGCGTTCCTGGCTCATGGGGCGCGAGTGTACCTGAGCCATTGTGCGGTGCACGAAATGCGGTGCAAAAACGACAACAGGCGGTGGTCCCCGGTCAGGAACCACCGCCCGTGCAGGGCCTTGCGATCAGGCGGCCTTGCCGCTCGCCAGGGACGTCGCGTCCTCGATCCACTTGGCCAGGCCGGCCTGCGACTCGGTCGCCATTTCGGCCAGCGCCTGCTGCCGGGTCGTCGCCTTTTCGGCGAACTTCGTCGCGATCTCGCGCTGCTTCGACAGCAGCGTCGGCAGGTCCTTGGCCTTGACCGTGGCGTTCATCTGGTCGAGCGAGAACTGCATCAGGTCGCCGGCCAGTTCGTACTGGAAGCGGGCGATGCGCTCGATGTTGCCGACCATGACTTCGTTGAAGCGGGTCGCGGGCGCGAAAGCGCGCTTGGCAAAATCGGTGTAGTCCGTCGTCGTCTTGGTGGTGGCCATGGTGCGTCCTCGCTGGGGGTGGGTGCGGCTCATGGGTTGCATCGTAGCAGCCGGCTTTTTGCGCTGCAACATGACAATTTATCTGACATTTCAAGAGGATTCAGTGAAAATTTTTGCAGCGCGCACAAGAATGGTGCGAGTCTGGTGCCGGACGCGTCTGCCTGCGCGATACTCTCCTCCGCGATCAACACAGCCAATGGACACACGGGACACACCATGAGCGAACAGTCGGCGGCGCAGCGGGTCCTCGCGGACCTGCAGCCAAAAATCGGCCAGGAAATTCACTGCAGCGACTGGCTGCTCGTGTCCCAGCAACGGATCAACGAGTTCGCGCAGGCGACCAGCGACCACCAGTGGATTCACACGGATCCTGACCGGGCCGCGCGTGAATCGCCGTGGAAGACGACGATCGCCCACGGCTACCTGACGTTGTCGCTGTACCCGCTGCTCCGCGGCCTGGTCGATGCCGACAAGCCGCTGTTTCCGGGCGTCACGCGCGTCATCAACTACGGCCTCGACAAGCTGCGGTTTCCCAATGCCGTGAAGTCGGGCAGCCGCGTGCGCGCCCGCTGCGTGCTGCTCAAGCTCGAGGAAGTGACGGGCGGCCTGCAGTTGACCGAGCAGTACACGGTGGAGATCGAAGGCGAGGCGAAGCCGGCCTGCGTCGCCGATGCGATCATGCGGGCATATTTCTGACAGCGGACCGGACGGTTCTGCCGAGATTCCTGCACGGCATGACCCTTTGTCGCCCGCGTTGGCTATAGTCGCGACCAATGCCCCGGGGGCGAAGGATCCAGCCATGATTTACGACAGCATCCTGCACACCATTGGCCGCACGCCCATCGTGCGCGTCAACCACATCGCCCCGCCGCACGTCAGCATTTACGTGAAGTGCGAGTTCTTCAATCCGGCGAGTTCGGTGAAGGACCGCCTCGCGATCGCGATCATCGAGGACGCGGAACGCAGCGGCGCCCTGAAGCCCGGCCAGACCGTCGTCGAGGCGACGTCCGGCAACACGGGCATTGCGCTTGCCATGGTGTGTGCCGCGAAAGGCTATCCGTTCGTCGCCCTGATGGTCGAGACCTTCTCGGTCGAGCGCCGCAAGATCATGCGCATGCTCGGCGCCAAGGTGATCCTGACGCCCGCTGCCGAACGCGGCAGCGGCATGGTGCGCAAGGCCGAGGAACTCGCCAGGAAGCATGGCTGGTTCCTCGCGCGCCAGTTCGAAAACCCCGCGAACCCGGCGTATCACCGCCAGACGACCGGCCCGGAAATCCTGAGCGACTTCGCCGGCCGGCGGCTCGACTTCTTCGTGACGGGCTGGGGTACAGGCGGCACGCTCACCGGCGCGGGCGAGATGATCCGACTCGCGCGACCGGATGTGCGCATCGTGGCGACCGAGCCTGCGGCGGCCGCGCTGCTGTCCGGGGCCGAGTTCAAGCCGCACAAGATCCAGGGCTGGACGCCCGACTTCGTGCCGCAGGTGCTGAACCGCTCGGTCCCGCATGAGATCGTGACTGTCACCGACGACGAAGCCATCGCTGCGTCGCGCGCGCTCGCCAGCAAGGAAGGCATCTTCTGCGGCATCTCTTCGGGCGGAAACTTCGCGGCCGCGCTGAAGGTCGCGGAGAAGGCGCCTGCGGGTTCGGTCATCCTGACCGTGCTCGCCGACACCGCGGAGCGGTACCTGTCGACGGCGCTGTTCGAAGGCATCCCCGAGGGTTCCGACCAGGAGCCCTGAGCGAAGGCGCGGCGGGCGCATTGCGCCTGCATCTGCGAGCGATTGACGTGCGAATGGGGGATAATCGACGGCTTCCCCTGATTCGCGCTGTCGCGCCAACAAAACCTGATGCCTGATTCACTGCGAAAGGTGCTGCTCGGCACCCTGATTGGCGCCTTCATCGTCGGCTTTGCCTGGCACATCGCCGGCGAGCGGGCCAAGCGCGCACCGGCCGCAATGGGTGGCCCGCCCGGCGCATCGGGTGGCGCAGGCAAGCCCGGAACCGCTGCCGGCAAGCCGGGTGGCGGCGCAGGCGGCGGCCCAGTCATTCCCGTCGTGGCGACGCCTGCACGCACCGAGCACCTCTCGCTCGAAGTCGAGGCCCTCGGCACCGCACGCGCCAGCGAATCCATCGACGTCACGGCCAAGGTGTCCAACCTCGTCACCGCGATCCGGTTCACGGAGGGGCAGCAGGTCCGCAAGGGCGATATCCTCGTCGAGCTCGACGGTGCGCAGGCCCGCGCCGATCTGGCGGTGGCCGATGCCGCGCTGAAGGAAAGCGCGAGCCAGCTGAAGCGCAGCCGCGAGCTGTATGCAACCAAGGTGCTCTCCGACCAGCAGATCGAACAGATCGAGTCGACGTACTCGGCGAACGTGGCACGAGTTGCCGCAGCGCGCTCACGCCTCAGCGACACGGTCATCCGTGCGCCGTTCGATGGCCGGGTCGGCCTGCGCCGCGCCAGTGTCGGCGGCCTCGTCGCCCCGGGCACCGTCATCACCACGCTCGACGACACCAGCACGATCAAGCTCGACTTCACCGTGCCCGAGCGTGTCGTGGCGGCGATGAAGCCCGGCCTGACGCTCGAAGCGAAGAGCGTCGCGTACCCGGGCCAGGTGTTCGAAGGCAAGGTCGCGAGCGTCGACTCGCGTGTCGATCCCAACACCCGTTCCGTCGTCGTCCGCGCGCTGGTACCGAACAGCGACGGCCTGCTGAAGCCCGGCATGTTCCTCAACGTGCACCTCTCGCGCGGCACGGCCGACGTGCTGGTGGTGCCGGAAGAATCGCTGGTGCCGGAGCAGGGCGACGTGTTCGTTTACGTCGTGCAGGACGGCAAGGCGTCGAAGCGCAAGATCCAGACGGGGCAGCGCTCCGTCGGCACGGTGCAGGTCACGGATGGACTGCAGGTGGGCGAAATGGTCGTGACCGAGGGCACGCAGAAGCTGCGCGAAGGCGCCAGCGTCAGCGTGACCGAACCCACCGCTGCGCCGCAGCGTTCCGCCGCGGCCGGAACAGGCGGCGGCACCGCGCAATGAAGATTTCGGAAGTCTCGGTCAAGCGCCCGGTCTTCGCCGCGGTCATCAGCCTGATGCTGGTGATCCTCGGCCTGCTGTCAGCCTCGCGGCTGGCCGTGCGCGAGCTCCCGGACGTCGAGGCTCCGATCGTCTCGATCGACACCAATTATCTCGGTGCCTCGGCCGACGTCGTCGAGACCAAGATCACGCAGGTGATCGAAGAGCGCGTGGCCGGCCTCGAGGGCATCACCAAGATCACCTCGCAGAGCACCGATGGCCGCTCGAGCATCAACCTCGAGTTCGACCCGGGCCGCTCGGTCGACGAAGCCGCGAACGACGTGCGCGATCGCGTGGCGCGAGTCGCCAACAACCTGCCTCCGGAAGCCGACCCGCCCGAGGTCGGCAAGGTCGACTTCGGCGCCGACCCGGTCATCTGGCTCGCGCTGTCGAGCGACACGATGAACGTGCTCGAGCTCACCGACTACGCCGAACGCGAGCTCGTCGACCGCTTCAGCGTGCTGCCCGGCGTGGCGCGCGTGCGCATGAGCGGCGCGCGCCGCTACGCGATGCGCGTGTGGATCGACCGCGAAGCGCTTGCGGCACGCCAGCTCACCGTGGCCGACATCGAAGCCTCGCTGCGCCGCGAAAACGTGCAGCTGCCCGCGGGTCGCCTTGAATCCTCGCAGCGAGAGCTCACGCTCCGCACCGAGACCGGCCTCAACACCGAGCAGGAATTCCGCGACCTGGTCATCGGTCGCGGCGCGGGTGGTTACCTGGTGCGCCTCGGCGAGGTCGCCGACGTGCGTCTCGCCGCCGAAAACGAACGCACCATCTCGCGCACCAACGGCGTGCCGGGCATCAGCATCGGCATCGAGCAGATCTCCAAGGCCAACACGCTCGAGGTCGCGAAGGCCGTGCGCGCCGAGCAGGCGCGGATCATTCCCGACCTGCCGGAAGGCACCCGGCTCCAGGTCAACCTCGACCGTTCCGTCTACATCGAATCCTCGATGATCGAGGTCGTCAGGGCGCTGCTGATCGCGATGGCCCTCGTGATCGCGGTCATCTACCTCTTCCTTGGCAACCTGCGCGCCACGCTCGTGCCGGCGGTGACGATCCCGGTGTCGATCATCGCTGCCTTCATCGTCATGGGTGCGCTGGGTTTCTCGATCAACACGCTCACGCTGCTCGGCCTGGTGCTCGCGATCGGCCTCGTCGTCGACGATGCAATCGTCGTGCTCGAGAACATCTATCGGCGCATGGAAAACGGCGAGCCTGCGCTGATCGCCTCGGTCGACGGCTCGCGCGAAATCGGCTTCGCCGTGGTGGCGACGACGATGGTGCTCGTCGCCGTGTTCCTGCCCATGTCGTTCCTGTCGGGCAACGTCGGCACGCTGTTCCGCGAGTTCGGCTTCACCATCGCGGCAGCGGTTGCGTTCTCGTCACTGATCGCGCTGACGCTGACGCCGATGATGACGTCGAAGCTGTTCGCCGGCGGCGCGCATCGTTCGCGCATGGCGGTCGCCGTCGATGATTTCTTCCAGAGCCTGTCCGCCTGGTACGACCGCAACCTGCGGCGCGCCATGCGCCGGCCATGGCTGGTCATCGGTGGCACGATCGCGGCGACAGCGATGGCCGCCGTGCTGCTCAAGGTGCTGCCGAGCGAACTCGCCCCGGTGGAAGACCGCGGCTTCGTCTTCATCGGCATGAACGGTCCGGAAGGCTCCTCGCTCGAATACATGGATCGCCACCTGCGCATCCTCGAAGGCATGGCGGCGAAGCAGATGGAGACGGGCGACGTCGTGCGCGTCAGCGCGCGCGTGCCGGGCGGCTTCGGCGGCGCCGGCAGCCAGGTGAACGAGGCGCGCGGCTTCCTGCTGCTCGCGCCCTGGGGCGAGCGCGAGCGCACCGCCGACCAGATCGCGCAGTCGCTGCGCGGGCCGCTCAGCGCCGTGCCGGGCGTGCGCGGCTTCGTGACGGTGCCGGGCGGGTTCGGCGGTGGCGGCGCGCCGGTGCAGGTCGTGCTGCAGGGCACGGAGTATGCCGACCTCATCCAGTGGCGCGACCTCCTGATGCAGCGCATGGGCGACAACCCGGGCCTCACCAACATCCAGTCGAACTACGAGGAGCGCAAGCCGCAACTCAGCGTCGCGGTGGATCGCAATCGCGCGGCCGATCTCGGCGTCTCGTTGCAGACGGTTTCGCGCACGCTCGAAACCGTGCTCGGCTCCCGCATCGTCACGACGTTCATCGACCGTGACCGCGAATACAACGTGATGCTGCAGGGTCGCGCCGAGGACCGTGCGACACCCACCGATCTCGACAACCTGTACGTGCGCTCCGACCGCACGGGCGAACTCGTCCCGCTCTCGAACCTGGTGAAGCTCAACGAGCTGGCGGGTCCGACGCGTCTCAACCGGTTCGACCGGCTGCGCTCGATCACGGTCAGCGCCGCGCTCACGCCGGGATACCCGCTCGGCGACGGCCTGCGGTACGTCGAGAACGTCATCGAGAAGGAGATGCCGCCCTCGGTGAAGCTCGCGTACGACGGCCCGTCGCGTGAGTTCAAGCAGTCGGGTTCGCAGCTGTACTGGATGTTCCTGCTGACGCTGCTCGTCGTGTTCCTGGTGCTGGCCGCCCTGTTCGAAAGTTTCCTGCATCCGTTCATCATCATCACCACCGTGCCGCTCGCGGTCATCGGCGCGCTCGTGGGTCTCTGGATGTACGGCATGTCGATCAACGTCTACAGCCAGATCGCGGCGATCATGCTGGTGGGGCTCGCGGCCAAGAACGGCATCCTCATCGTCGAATTCGCCAACCAGTTGCGCGACCGGGGCGTGGAGTACACCGAGGCCGTGATCGAAGCCGCGGCGATCCGCCTGCGTCCGGTGCTGATGACCAGCTTCTGCACGGCGTTCGGCGCATTGCCGCTGATGCTCGCAGCCGGCGCGGGCGCCGGTTCGCTGCAGTCGATCGGCGTGGTCGTCTTCTACGGCGTGGTGATTTCGGTGCTGATGACGCTGGTCGTCGTCCCGGCCGTCTATGCACTGGTGGCCCGGAACACCGGTTCACCGGAAGAAGTGGCGCATCGGCTCGAGCAGATGCGCCGGAAGTTCGCTGCAGGCCATCCGGCAGATGCTTCACAACCCGCTGAATAATAAGTAAAAAAGACAATTTGTCCGGGCGGGCGACCGCCCGTCCGGCGGCTTGCTACAATTCGGGTCGTCCGCAACCGGCCATGGCACAGAGTCCCTACCAGCAACTCGAGCAGGAATTCCGCCGCCTCCACGCCTTCCAGGGCGCGGCGAGCCTGCTGCGCTGGGACTCGGCCGTGATGATGCCGCGGGGCAGCGCCGACGTGCGTGGCGAACAACTCGCCGCCCTCGATTCCGAATGCCACGCGTTGCTCACGTCGCCGAAGGTCTCGCGGCTGATCGAGCGCGCGCAGGCCAACCAGTCGCAGCTCGAGGACTGGCAACTCGCCAACCTGCGCGAGATGCGCCGGGAACGCGACCACGCGATCGCCACGCCCCTCACCCTGATCACCCGCCTGGCGCGGGCCACGTCGCTCGCTGAAGTGCGGTGGCTCGAAGCGCGCCAGGAGAACAACTTCGCGCTCTTTGCGCCGCACCTAGAGGAAGTGGTCGCGCTGACCCGCGACAAGGCGCAGGTGCTGTCGCAGGCACTCGGGCTGGCGCCGTACGACGCGTTGATCGACGGCTTCAGCCCGGGCTTCCTGAGCGCGGACATCGACCAGCTGTTCAAGGTCGTGATCCGGCGGCTGCCGAACCTGATCCGTGAGGCGATCGAACTGCAGGCGGGACGGCCGCCGCTGCCGATCGTGGGCAAGGTGGGCGTGTCGAAGCAGCGCACGCTCGCGCACGAAGTGATGCGCGTCATCGGCTTCCCCTTCGATCGTGGCCGCCTCGACGAGAGCAGCCGCGCATTCACGGAAGGCGTGTGGGGCGACGTGCGCATCGCCACCCGTTACGACGTCAACGAACCGTTCAACGGCCTGATGGGCGTGCTGCACGAAGTCGGGCAGGCGATGTACGACCTTGGCCTGCCCGCTGAATGGCGCGACCAGCCGGTGGGGCGCGATCGTGGCATGGCGCTGGAGGAAAGCCAGTCGCTGCTGCTCGAGATGATCATCGGCCGCAGTCGCCCGTTCCTGACGTGGTTGCGGCCGTTGCTCGAGAAGCATTTCGGCTGCACCGGTCCCGAGTGGGAAGTCGAGAACCTTTACCGCACGCTCACCCGCGTGCGACGCAGCGCGATCCGCGCCGAAGCGGACGAGCTCACGTATCCCGTCCACATCATGCTGCGCTACGACCTGGAAAAGCAGATCTTCGAAGGCACCATGCCGGTGAAGGACCTGCCGGAAGCGTGGCGCAGCGGATTCGACCGCCGCCTCGGGCTGCGCCCGGCCACGGACGCCGAAGGCTGCCTGCAGGATCCGCACTGGGCGCTCGGGCAGTTCGGGTACTTCCCGTCCTATGCGCTCGGCTCGTTCATTGCCGCGCAGTTGCATGAAACCCTGCGCACGCAGAGCGAGCACTTCGACGCCGAGATCGCGAGCGGACGTTTCGGCGGGCTGTTCGAGTGGCTGCGGCAGAACGTGCACGGACGCGGCGCGAGCGTCGGCGCGCAGGAACTGATCAAGGATGCGACCGGCAAGACGCTCACGGCGGCGCCGTGGTTGCGTTACGCCGAGTCGAAGTACCTGGAGACCGCAGCAGAAGCGACCAGGAAGGTCGCCGCGGCGACCGCCGTGGAACCGGTCGCCGCCGCGTCTGCTGCACCTGTCGGCTGACGCCAGGTCTTCACGGCAGCCCAACGGTCCCTGGCGTGGGACCGACGTCGAACTTCGAGGCTTCCAGCTCTATCGCCATTGCGGCCGCCCTGCGCCGCGCGAGCACGACCGCGCCGCCGCCATCCAGCCAGTCGGCGAAGTCGCGGGCCTTGAGTGGCGGCGAGATGTAATGCCCCTGGACTTCGTCGCAGCCCAGGCAGCACACCATCTCGAGCGACTCCGAATCCTCGATGCCCTCGGCAACCGAACGGATTCGCAGGGTCCTCGTCATCGCCAGGATCGCCGCCGCGACACCCTGGGCGCCGACGTCGGTGTACAGGTCGGCCATCAGCGAGCGGTCCAGCTTCACGCAGTCCAACGGCAAGCGGCGTATCTGGCCCAGCGACGAGTAGCCCTTGCCGAAATCATCCATGGAGACCCTGACACCCTCGCGCCGGAGTGCCTCGAGCATGCGGCGGGCTTCCTGTGGGGCATGCACGATGCTCGTCTCGGTGATCTCGATCTCGAGTGCATTTGCCGGCAGCCGGTGCTTGTCGAGCGCCGCCTTGATGCGGGTGGCGAAATTCGACTGGCGCAGCTGGCGCGAGGCGATGTTGACCGACACGAAGAAGTCGTCCTCGAAGCGGGCGCGCCACGAGGCGAGCTGCCGGCAAGCCTCATCGAGGACCCAGTCGCCGATCTGGTCGATGAGGCCCGTTTCTTCGGCGATCGGCACGAATTCCTCGGGCCCGACCGATCCGAGTTGCGGATGCTCCCAGCGCAGCAGGCATTCGACGCCCGTGATATCGAGCGTGTCGCTCGCTACGCGGGGCTGGTACACGAGGTGCAGTTCGCCGGCCTCGACCGCCCGCCGCAGCGCCGACTCGATCGCCAGTCGCCTGCGCGAGCGGGCCAATGGCACCGGCGTGAACAGCTCGCAGGACCGCGGTTCACGGGCCTGTTCGGACGCCGCCTGTGCGTTGGTCAGCAACTGCTCGGCGCCCGTCGTGTCGCCATCGACCAGTGCCAGGCCAGCACTGACGGCCGGCAGGTATTCGGTCCCGAGGTTCGTCGGTTGGCCGCTGACGCGCGCGAGTGCCGCGCAAATCAGCTCCGACAGGTTCTCGAACGGCTCGCGACTGTGGACCAGCAGCGCGAGACCAGCCTCGGAAGTGCGGCACACAGTAGCGGCGTTGGCATGCCTGTGCAGGATGCCGCCGGCGGTGGCCTCGGCCATGTACTGGCTGATCTGCCGAGCCGCCTCGGACAGGAGTTTTTCCGCGACGTCGGCGCCGTGCGCCTGCACGATGCGGTCGAGTCCGTGCACCCGGAAGGCCGCCACGCACATGGCGATCCCGGGCTTGCGATCCTTGAGTGCGGCCGCCAGCTGCTCGAGGAGGTAGCGGCGGTTCGGCAGGCCCGTGCCACTGTCGACATAGGACAGGGTTCGCACGGCGTCTTCAGCCCGGCGCAAGCGGGTAAGGTCCTGCAGCGTGACGAGGACCGTGCGTGCATGAGCCGAACCGGCGGCCTGCACGAGTTCCGCTTCCTGGCGGATATAGATGTCTTTGCCCGTGGCGGTTCGCACGCGGTGTTCAAAACTGAACCGGGTGTTTTCAGCGGCGCAGGCGATGAACGCCTGTCGTGACTGCACCTGCTCGGTGGGGTCGAGCATCCTGACGAACGACTCGTACCGTTCCAGGGGCTCGGCATCGCGCTCGAGGATCTGGCCCACCATGGGCGACATGTCCAGGGTCTTGCCGTCGAGCGTCAGTTCCCAGTGGCCGACCCGCGCGATGCGCTGGGCCAGCAGCAGCTTGGAGCGACTCGACCAGAGATCGTCCTGCATGGCGCGGTCGCGCAGCAGGAAACGCACGCGCTCGACCAGCAGGCGTGGGTTCATGCCCTTCTGGGCAAAGTCGCTGGCTCCTGCGGCAAAAGCATCGCTGATCGACACGATGTCATTGCGTCCGGTCAGCATGAGGATCGGCAGCAGCCGGCCGTCGGCGCGCTCGCGGATTTTGCGGCAGACCTCGATACCGGTCATCTTTGGCATGTTCACGTCGAGGATGACGCAGTCGGGCTGCGTGGACTCGAACTGCCGCACCGCCTCGTCGCCGTCGCTGGCGGTATGCACGACGAATCCCGCCCCGCCGAGGGCGGCCTCGGCGAGCAACAGGTGTGCGGGATCATCGTCCGCGATCAGGATCGTGGTGATTCGGGTCGGATCCATGCGTGCGAAATCCTTGTGCGGAGGAGGCGATCAGTCTGGTCCATCCCGGTCAGGTCCCGGTGCGGCGCTCGGCCTGGGCCCGCAGCGCCGTCTCGAGTTGCGCGTACGCCTGTTCGAGGCCAGAGGCCGCACGACGCGCGACCTGCAGGTCCGCCTGCTCGAGGACCGCGTTCTCGAACACGTCGAGCTGCTCGGCGAGCCGGCGTCCGCCGAGGTTGTTGACGGCAGACTTGAGCGAATGTGCCGCGGCCCCGGCCGCTTCGAGCTCGCCGGTCTCGAGTGCCGAGCCGATCCGGCGCAGCGCCTCCGGCGCGGATGCGAACAACATGTCGCACAGTCGCTCGAAGATCTGCGGCTGACCCAGCCCCCGGATCGCGAGCACCTGCTCCTCGTCGAGGACCGGAACGCCGGGCGCGCTGTCTTCTTCAAGGAAGGCCGTGTCGAGCAGCGTGAGCGTCACCGTCGCCGTCAGGTCGGACGAGTCGTCCGTGGATGCCGGAGCGCTGGATGTGGCTGCGCTGGTTGCCGGCCGCAGGGCCGGTGCGACCTGTTCGGCGGGCCTGGCCGGCAGCAGGGTGCCGCGCGCTTCGGCGTAGGGCCGGAGAATCTGCGCGAGCTGGTCCTGCGTGAACGGCTTGGCCAGGAACGCATCCATGCCCGCCGCCAGGCAACGCTCCCGGTCCCGCGTCAGCGCATTGGCGGTCAGCGCGACGATCGTCGTCGGTGCTGTACCGCGCGCAGTTTCCTCGCTGCGGATCGCGGCAGTTGCCGCGTAGCCGTCCATGACCGGCATCTGGCAGTCCATGAGAATGACGTCGACATGGCTCGTACGCCAGTGTTCGACGGCCGTGCGCCCGTCCTCGGCGATGGCGACACGACAGCAGAGCTGCTCGAGCATGGCGCTCGCCACTTCGCGATTGATCACGTTGTCGTCGGCGACGAGCACGCTGAGTCCGAGACCCGACAGACGCTGGCCGGCAAGCGCGGCGGGCGCTTCGGACGCGTCCGGGTTCGCGTCGGTCCCGTCGCGTGCCTCACGCACCGTCCGCAGCAGGTTTCGCAGCTGCTGCTGCCGTACGGGCTTCGCTATGCAGACGTCCGGCCGTACTGCCCGGTCGCCGACCTGGCGGGGCTCGAAGTCGAATGCACTGAGCAGCGCGACATAGGTGTCAGGCGCGGTGGAATCGAGCCGGATTGCCCGCAGCAGGTCTTCGGCCGTGGCGTCGGGCAAGGCATGATCGAGCAGTACCACGTCGAAGGGAGTCCCGAGCCGCGCCGCGCTGCTGACCTGGTTGTCGATCGCGCGTCCGCTCGTGGCCACGGTGACCACTACACCCCAGCTGGCGAGCACCTCCTGCAGGGACATGTAGCTCGTCGCCATGTCGTCGACGATGAGCGCGCGCAGTCCCCTGAATTCGGTGCTGTCCTCCACGGGGCCGGACTCCGCGATCTCGAACGGCAGCTCGAAGGAGAAGACGCTGCCATGTCCGACCTGGCTGTGCAGGTCGATGCGCTCGCCGCCCAACAGGCGAACCAGGCCGGTCGCGATCGACAGCCCCAGGCCGGTTCCGCCGACCCGGTTTGCGTTTTCGAGCTGGGTGAAGGCCTCGAAGACTGTCGCGTGATGGTTGGCTGCGATGCCGGGACCCGTGTCGGAGACGCGGAAGTGGAGGCGGCATTGGCTCCCGTGCGTAAGGTCGTCGACCCCGACGCGGACCTGGATTTCGCCTTGCTCGGTGTACTTGACCGCATTGGAAAGCAGGTTGCCAAGCACTTGCCGCAGGCGCAGCGCGTCGCCGATCACGACCGCCGGCACGCCTGGTTCGACCTGGCAGCTCAGCTCGATCTTCTTGGTTTCGGCGCGCCCGGCGAAAAGTTGCGCGGCCTGCTCGACGAGGTCGCGGACCTCGAACGGCTCGCACACGAGGTCCATCTTGCCCGCCTCGATCTTCGTGTCATCGAGGATGTCGTTGATGATCTGCATCATCGTGCCGGCTGCTTCGCGCATCGAGTCGACGAAGCGTCGCTGGCGCTTGTCGAGCATCGTGCCTGCGAGCAGCTCGGCCATGCCGAGGACGCCATTCATCGGCGTGCGTATCTCGTGGCTCATGTTGGCCAGGAACTGGTCCTTCGCCCGCATCATGGATTCCGCCTTGAGCAGGCGCATCTCGATGTCGCGGGTGCGCTCCAATATCTGCTGGCGCGCCGCGAGGCGAACGTTGCGCATGTCGCGCTCGTTTGCGGTGAGCCGGTCGGCGAGCGCGTGGAAATTGTCCGCGAGTCGGGTGAGCTCGTTACCGGGCCGCCCGGCCTGCGTCGAAACCTGTTGCTGCTGGCCCTCGGGCCGCGTGACCTGCGCGAGCTGCGCGAGCGGCTCGACCACCTGGCGGTTGAGACGGCGGGCCGCGAACAGCGCCAGCATCCAGCCGAAGGCGAGAATGAACGGCGCCTGCAGGAGATGGTGCTTGGCCACGCGCCATGCGGACGGTGTGGCGATCAGCACGCCGAGCTGGGCCGGGAGACTGGCGTTGAGCGGAACGGGCCGGGCAACGAACGTCAATTTCTGGCGCAGGTCTGCGTCGAGCCGATTGCGCTCGTACCACGCCACCCGGTTCCCGGAGAGGGGAGGCGCGGCGTCGAAGGATACGACTTCGTCCAGGTCGGGCGCGTTCCGATCGAAAGTCCAGAGCACTTCGCCCGTTGGCAACTGCAATGTGGCGGCAACCACGCTCGGGTGCGCCTGCACGGCGGCGAGAATGTCGCTGCTGCCGGGCTCTTCGTCGTGCTGAAAAATTGCGGTCGAGACCCGGGCCAGGTCGTCTCGCGACTGGACGTAACTGACCACGATCTCGTAAGACGCGACGGCGAGCTGGACGAACAGGATCGTGAGCGTGACCGCCGCAACGACAGTGATCTTGAGCTGGCCCGACAGCGACATGGAATCCCAGGTCTCGCGCCATCTCTGGCGCAGGCGCCTGGTCGACGGTGGGGACGGCGTGGGCCGTGGCAGCGCAGTGGGCTTCGCCGTGGGTTTCATGCGGGCGCAGTCCCGTCGCGCAGCACGGTGGCAGCGTGCGATACCATGCCGGGTTGGCCCGGCGTGTGATGAGTGATTTGCATCTTGGCAGCGTTTTCGAGATCTTCCCGTCGGCGACCCTCGCGGGCAGTTGACAGAATAAGGACCAGCGAACGGTGAAACCGTGAACCGGCACAAGCATTTGACGCTCGATCCGGTCCTTGCCCCGACCGAGGCAGGCCCGGCGACAGCTGCGGCCCTGGAACATCGCGCGTCCCAGCCCCACACGTCAAAAACCTTCAAGCGCCTGCAGGCCCGACTGCGCGGGCTCGTCGGCAAAGCCATCGAAGACTTCCGCATGATCGAGGACGGCGACCGGGTCATGGTCTGCCTCTCGGGCGGCAAGGATTCGTACACGCTGCTCGACGTGCTGCTTTCGCTGCAACGGAGCGCGCCCGTGCACTTCGACCTCGTCGCAGTGAACCTAGACCAGAAGCAGCCCGGCTTTCCCGGACGCGTGCTGCCCGACTACCTGACGGCGCTCGCTGTGCCGTTCCACGTCATCGAGCAGGACACGTATCGCGTCGTGAAGCGCGTGATCCCCGAGGGTCGCACGATGTGCGGACTCTGCTCGCGGCTGCGGCGGGGCGCGCTGTATCGCTACGCCTCGGAGAACGGAATCACGAAGGTGGCGCTCGGGCACCATCGCGACGACATCGTCGAGACGCTGTTCCTGAACATGTTCTTCGGCGGTCGCATGAAGTCGATGCCGCCGAAATTGCTCTCGGAGGACCGCCGGCACATCGTGATCCGGCCGCTGGCCTACGTGCCGGAGCGCGAGATCGAACGTTATGCGCGCGCCCGGCAGTTCCCCATCATTCCGTGCACGCTGTGCGGCTCGCAGCAGCACCTGCAGCGGGTCATCGTGAAGAAGATGCTGACCGACTGGGAGCGCGAGTTTCCCGGGCGCACCGAGGCGATCTTCTCCTCACTGAGCAACGTCACAACGTCGCACCTCGCGGATCCGAAGTCGTTCGACTTCGCCGGCCTCGAGGCTCGCCGCGCCGCAGCCGTAGACGCGACAGTGACGCCGTTCTCGTCGGGGCGTGAGCCCTGGGAAGAGCTGTAGCGCTGCGGTTTTCGCCGTCGCTTTCGTTGCGCCGGTCGGGTTTTCGCGGCGATCGGATCGAGCCAGGAGAGCGGCCCCTGATGGTCGATCCACTCGTTCTGCCCGAGCGCGGAAAGGCAGACACGCGCTCGGGCAGAACGAGTGGATCGACCCTCTGAGACGCGGCGCCTGGGCTCGTTTTCGGCGCGCCGAAAACATCGCACGGTGCAGGTGAAGTCGAGGTGCGGAAACCGCAGCGTCAGATGAAATCTGCTGGAACTGCCAAACGGAAGTAACCTCGCTCCATAGGCGCTTCGTCGACGCTACTTGCGCCGTGCAATTTTCCGGCGTGCCGGGAAATTGCTCAGGCGCTGAATCGCGAGCGGTCGGTCCGGGGCCTTTCCCAGAGCGCGTGTCTGCCTTTCCAAGCTCTGGGAAAGGCCCCGGATCGATCGCCCGGCATTACCACGCGCTTGCACCATCCTGCACGCCCGAAAAGTCAGGGCGCCCAGCAGCGACGAACAGACGCCACTGGACGCTGCAAGCGCGCAGGTCAGACCTGCTGCCGGATCCGCGAGTGCTTGTAGCCGTACAGGAAGTAGATGAGGAACCCGATCGCCGTCCACACCGCCAGCCGGATCCAGGTGTCGTGCGGCAGGTAGACCGTCATGGCGAGGCAGATGAGCACGCCGGCCACGCCGGTGAACGTGGCGAACGGTACGCGGAACGGGCGCGCCATGTCGGGCTGCGTGCGACGCAGCACGACGACGCCGGCGCACACCGCGGTGAACGCGAGCAGGATGCCGATCGAGATCAGCTCGCCGAGCACGTCGAGCGGGAAGACGCCGGCGAAGAACGCGGCCACCACGCCCGTGACGATCGTCGCCACGTGCGGTGTGCGGTATTTCGGGTGCACCTTCTGCATCGCCGGCGGCAACAGGCCGTCGCGCGACATCGCCATGAAAATGCGGGGCTGGCCGAGCAGCGACATGAGGATCACCGACGTGAGGCCGACGATCGCGCCGATCTTGACGGGCAGCCCGAGCCACTTCAGTTCCGGGTGCGCGTCGAGCGCGACGGCGACCGGCGCCGCGACGTTCAGTTCCGTGTAAGACACCATGCCCGTCATCACGGCAGACATCAGGACATACAGCGTCGTCGCGATGAGCAGCGCGGCGATGATGCCCCACGGCACGTCGCGCTGCGGATTGCGGGCTTCCTGCGCCGTCGTCGCGGCCTGGTCGAAGCCGATGTAGGCGAAGAAGATGATCGCGGCACCCTGCATGACGCCGCTGAACCCGAACTCGCCGGAGTTGCCCGTATTCGCGGGAAGGTAGGGTTGCCAGAGGTCGGGTGAAACGTATTTGATGCCGACCGCGATGAACAGGATGATGATCAGGATCTTGATGACCACCATCACGTTGTTGACGCGCGTCGACTGCTTCACGCCGACGTAGCAGACCCACGTGAGCAGCGCGACGATGAGCACGGCCGGCACATTGACCAACGCCCCCGTCGTCACCAGGTGATTTCCTGCGCCCTTGCCCAGCGGCGCGTTGGTGAGCGCGTCGGGCAGGTGGAGGCCGAACTCGGCGAGCAGGTTGACGACGTAGCCGGACCATCCGACCGCGACGGCCGCACCCGACATCACGTATTCCAGCGCGAGGTTCCAGCCGACGAACCAGGCAACTCCTTCGCCGAGCGTCGCGTACGTGTAGCTGTAGGCGCTGCCCGAAATCGGGATCATCGAGGCCAGCTCGGCGTAGCAGAGGGCCGCCAGGCCGCAACCGATCGCGGCCACCAGGAAGGCGAGGGTGACGGCCGGGCCGGTGTGTTGGGCGGCCACGGTGCCCGTGAGCACGAAGATGCCGCTGCCGATCATCGACCCCAGGCCGACGGAGGTCAGCGCTCGGCGGTCCAGTACGCGGTTCAGCTTGGGCCCGGATTCGATCTCGCGAGTGATCGCAGCCACCGATTTGCGGGCTGCCAGCTGTTTCAGCACGAAGTTCTCCCCCTTGCGAATTTGGCCCAAGTCTCTCACAGCCGCACGGGCAGCCGCACCCCGTTGCCTTATCATGGAGCCAATGACGCCGAAGACGCCAGCAGCCAGCGCCGGACCCGACTGGACCAGGCCACGTCCCATCGACACTACGTATTGGGTCGTGCCGGGCCGCTTCCTGGTGGGCGAACATCCGGGCTCGCGGTCGCGCGCCCGGTCGATGGATCGGTTGAGCCGGTTCCTCGGGGCCGGGATTACCTGCTTCATCGACCTGACCGAGCCGGACGAACGTCCGGCCTACGACAGGCACCTGCCGGTCGAAACATCGTCGGGACGGCGCATCGACTATCTGCGCCAACCGATTCCAGATCACGGTGTACCGGCCGACCGCGCGACCATGGACCGTATCCTGGCGATGCTGGATGATGCTCTCGCGACCGGGCATTGCGTGTACCTGCATTGCCGGGCCGGCATCGGCCGCAGCGCGATGGTCGCCGGCTGCTGGCTCGCCGAGCGCAATCCCGGCGGGGGCGAGGCCGCGCTTATGGAACTCGCCGACTACTGGCAGCAGTGCCGGCAATCGCGGTCGTGGCTGCAGGTGCCGGAAACCAGCGAGCAGGAGGAATTCGTACGCACGTGGCAACCGTTGCGGCCAGGGGTGAAGGTCGCCTCGAAATCGTCGGGGCCGGCCAAGGGTCTTACGCTGGAGCAGCGCGTGCGCGGGGGTTGGTTCGGGCTCGCGCTGGGCGACGCGCTCGGCGCCACGCGCGCAGCCGCTGCAGCGCAAGCCTCGCCGCTGGCCTGGACGCAGCACACGTCGCTTGCGCTCTGTCTTGCCGAGAGCCTGGACGCTCTTGGCCGCTGCGATGCGCGCGACCAGAACGAGCGTTACTGGCGCTGGTTCAGGGACGGATACCTGTCGGCCACGGGCGAACCCGGCGAAACACACGCGTCGCTCGATGTCGCGAAAGCGCTCGCCACCTTCCGCTGGCGCAGCTTGCCGATGGCCGGTTCGCACGATCCGCAGGACGCCGCTGCTACGAGCCTGCCCCGCGTTCTCGCCGCCACACTGTTCGCAGGCAACGATCCCGTCGCGGCCATCACACTCGCCGCCGAGTGTTCGCGCACCACGCACCAGTCGCCGCTGATCCTCGATGCCTGTCGCGCCTACTCGGCGATGCTGGTCAGCGCACTGCATGGCCAGCCGTCGCAGAAGTGGCTGCACGCCATCCCCGAACCCCTGGCAGGCTGCTGGTCAGCCAAGCCACTGCGTAAAGACGTGCAGGCCGCGCTGACCACCGCGCCAGCTGCCGTTGGCGCCAAGGCGATCGGCGGCGCCATCGACGTGCTGCAGGCTCTCGCAATCGCGCGTCGCATCGTCACCGACGCCCGGGATTTCGATGCGGCCATGGCAGAAGCAAGGGGCAGCGTCCGTGACGATACGGCCCTGGTTGCAGGACTCGTCGGCACGCTGTTCGGCCTGCAATACGGTGTCGATGCGTTACCCGCGGCCGCGCTCGGCCGGCTCGCGGGCCGCGACCAGCTCGACGTTGCGGCAGAGCGATGCATTGCGCGCCTGGCGACGGGCGGAGTGTCGGCGTGAAGCCCCGTCGGCGGCGGTTGCGCGAGCCGGCGTGGACGCGGCTCGACGACGAAGCGCTGCTCGACATGCGCTTCTGCGACCTGCGCCTGTCCCTGGCGCGATCGGGCCTCGACGACGCCGTGCAGCGGCTCTACGAGGAGCTGCGGCTCAAAGGCATCATTTTCCGACCGCACCTCTGGCTGTCCGAAGAATGGTTCTCACCGGATGGCATTCCAGGTGTCGCCATTCCTTTCTACCTGGCACACCCGCGGCTGCAGCGCCTCGAACGACGCTTCATGCACGAGGTGGAGGGTGGCAACGACAAGTGGCTGATGCGCATCCTGCGCCACGAGACCGGGCACGCGATCGACACCGCGTTCGGCCTGCGCCGGCGCAAGACGTGGCGCGATACGTTCGGCAAGGCTTCGCGTCGCTATCCTTCACGGTACTTTCCGCGGCCGGCCAGCCGCAGGTTCGTGCTGCACCTCGGCCACTGGTACGCGCAAAGCCATCCGACCGAGGACTTCGCCGAGACGTTCGCCGTCTGGCTGCCACGCTACTCGCGCTGGCGCAGCCAGTACGCCGGCTGGCCCGCGCTGCGCAAGCTAGACTACGTCGATGCGACGATGCGCAACCTGCAGGGCAAGCGTGCGCTGCGCCTGAGCCGCGAAGTCATCGAGCCGCTGTCCGAGAACACCCGCACGCTGCGTGAGCACTACCGGCGCAAGCAGCGCCGTTACGAACTGGACACGGCGCGCACGTACGATCGCCGCCTGCTGCGGGTTTTCGGTACGGTCGGGGACCATCCGCACGGCCTGCAAGCGGGCCGTTTCCTGCGCAAGGTCCAGCCGCAGGTCGAGCGCCTGATGATCCGCCGTGCGAGAATGCATCCGTACCTGGTCCGGCACGTACTGAAAATAGCGACACAGCGCGCACGTCTGATGAACCTGCGGCTCAGTCACAACCAGCGCGACACCAAGCGGGAAGTGCTCGTGATGCTCGAACGCATCATGCTCGAAACGCTGTTGCGGGACCGCGAGAACTACGCCCTATGACCAAGAAGCCCCTGCGCGTGCTCGTGCTCGTGCACGAAACGCTGGTGCCCCCCGAATCCACCGACGGCTACTCCATCCAGGAGATCGACGAGTGGCGCACCGAATACGACGTGACCTCGTCGCTGAAGGCGATGGGGCACGAAGTGAAGGTGCTCGGCATGGGCGACAACCTGGCCGAACTCCGCTCCACGATCATGGAGTGGAAGCCTGACATCGCCTTCAACCTGCTCGAGGAGTTCCAGGGCATCGTCACCTACGACCAGTACGTGGTGGCCTTCCTCGAACTCATGCGCCTGCCGTACACCGGCTGCAACCCGCGCGGCATGATGATCTCGCGCGACAAGGTGCTGTCGAAGCAGATCCTGGCCTACCACCGCATTCCCACGGCACGGCACGCGCTGCTCCCGCGCAAGCGCCGCTACGTCGAGCCGCGCAAGCTCAAGTTTCCGCTGTTCGTGAAATCGGCCACCGAGGACGCCTCGCTCGGCATTTCGCAGGCTTCGATCGTCTACGACGGCCAGAAGCTGCGCGAACGCGTCGAATTCATCCACGAGCAGACGAATTCGGACGCGCTGGTCGAGGAATACATCGAAGGGCGCGAACTCTACATCGGCGTGATGGGCAATGAGCGGCTCACGACCTTCCCGGTGTGGGAACTCAATTTCGGTACGCTGCCGGATGTCATGTCGATCGCGACGCGCAAAGTGAAGTGGGACCGCAAGTACCAGAAGCGGCACGGCATCGGCACGGGTCCCGCGCGCGACCTGCCGCCCGGCCTGCCGCTGCGCCTGGCAACGCTGGTGCGGCGCATCTACCGCGCGCTGTCGCTCAGCGGATACGCGCGCATCGACCTGCGCCTGCGGCCGGACGGCAGCGTGTACGTGCTCGAGGCGAACGCGAATCCCAACCTGGCGCAGATCGAGGACTTCGCCACTTCGGCGCTTGCTGCCGGCATGGGCTATGACGCCGTGCTGGAGCGGATCATGCAGTACGGGCAGAACTACCACGCGGCGTGGCGCGAGACTTAGTTCCTCAAAGCGTGTGGCCCGTCTTCTGGAAATGCGTGCGCTCGAACAGCGTCTGGCAATCAATGCAGCGCAGCGCGTGCGGCGTGATCTCGAGCCGCTTCGGATCGATCGGCTTGTCGCACACCTCGCACGCGCCGTAACTGCCGTCGGCCACGCGCAGCAGCGCTGCGTCGAGCGCGCGCAGTTCCTCCAGGTCGCGATCGATTTCGGCGAGGCCGACGTCCACGATCAGGTCGGCGAAGGATTCGTCCTCCAGGTCCCGCACCGAGTCGGCGATCTGCAGGTAATGCTCCGAATCGGCCTTGATCAGTGCCTGGCGGATCTCTTCGCGCAGCTGGGCCTGCCGCGCGCGCATCGCCGCTCGCAGCGATTCGACGTGTTTGTTCTCGAGGGTGCGGGTCATCGCCATCTTCCGTTGGAGACGGCCCAAGCATCGACCGCGATCCGCGCCACATAAATACGGAAGATGCGAAATTCGTTGCGCCTAATGCAGCCGGTCCTGCGGATGGCCGAGTCAATCCGGCGGCAGGGTGCCCCGGTCCGGGAAGAGTTCGTCTTCGAAGCCGAACGAGCGCATGTCCGTGACGCGCATCGGGTAAAGGATGCCGTCGAGGTGATCCACCTCGTGCTGCACGACGCGCGCATGGAAGCCTGTCACGGTGCGGTCGATCGGCCGGCCTTCCAGGTCGAAACCGCGGTAACGCAGGTTGGTGTGGCGCGCGACCAGGCCCCGCAGGCCCGGCACCGACAGGCACCCTTCCCAGGCCTCGTCGTGCTCGTCGCCGATCGGATCCAGGGCCGGGTTGACCAGGACCGTGTACGGCACCGGCTCGGCCTGTGGATAGCGCGGATTGTGCGTGACCTCGAATATCACGACCCGCAACGACACCCCGACCTGGGGCGCAGCGATGCCGGCTCCGTTCAGCGCCCGCATGGTCTCGTCCATGTCGGCGGCGAGCTCGCGCAGTTCGGCGGTGCCGAAGCGCTCGACGGGAGCGGCGACCTGTTGCAGCAGCGGGTGACCCATGCGGAGAACGGTGCGGATGGCCATGACGGATTCCACGGAGCGGGGGTGCAAGCGTAATCGACCGTGGCCGATTGACAAGGCCGGGAGGGGAGCGTAGCTAAGGCGCAATCCGAAGAGGAATGCGCATGACCGGCTTGCAGATTCCGCGTGCCTGGCGGGCCTTCGCCGTTGCCGTCCTGATGGCCCCGGCCGCCCAGGGCGATCCTGCCGCACAGACGCTCGACATCGCCGCATTCGAGCAGCTGAAGGCCCTCGCCGGCCGCTGGGAAGGCACGATGGAGGCGCCAGCCACCGGACCTGCATCGATCGAGTTCGAGATCACGTCCAACGGGCGCGCGGTGCTCGAGCGCCAGTTCGGCGGCACCTCTCACGAAATGATCACGGTGTATTCGCTCGCCTACGATCGCCTGCAGGCGAACCACTTCTGCGCGATGGGCAATCAGCCTGCGTACAAGCTGGCGGACAGCTCGTCGCCGCGCGACATCCGCATGGAATTCGTGGGCGGCACCGGGTTAGATCCGGCGATCGATCGCCACGCGAACGGCGAGCGCATCGAAGTGGTCGGCCCGGACGAACTGCGCGTCGAGTTCCAGTTCCGCACCGGCCACGAGGCGCCCACCAGTGCGGGAATGCGGCTGCATCGCGTCAAGACGCCCGCGCCGGCGCAACCCTGAGACCGGGCGATGGACAATGGATTGCGCTGCTGGAAATGCGGGGCGTCGCTGGCGGACTATTCGTTGCCGCTGCGGCGACTGGAGGAATGCCGGGCGTGCCGCTCTGAATTGCACGTGTGTCGCATGTGCGAGTTCTACGACACCGGCAAGGCCAAGCACTGCCGCGAGACCATCGCTGAAGAAGTGAAGGACAAGCAGGCAGCTAATTTCTGTGATTACTTCCGGCCGACACCCTCGGCCTACCGACCCGAGGCCGTGAGCGCGGCCGACAAGGCCAAGGCCGAACTCGAAGCGCTGTTCGGCCGCAAATAGCGACCAGGAGACGACCGTGACGATGATTCGACAAGCGGTGCTGACAGGCATCGCGGCAATGACGTTGCTGGCAGGCGTGGCAGGTGCGGAAGACGCGGCCACTGCCAAGGGAGCCGAGGCTGCGCCCGCGATGACGGCAGTGCGACCCGAGATCTATGCGCCGGTGACGCTGAACGCGGACTTGTCGTCGCTGACCGCCAGCGAGCGGCAGATGCTCGGCCTGTTCATCGAAGCCGGCGCGATCATGGACGACCTCTACTGGCGCCAGACGTACGGCGATCGTGACGCGTTGCTGAAGGGCATCACCGACCCGCGGACCCGTGACTTCGTGTTGCTGAATTACGGGCCCTGGGACCGGCTGGCCGACAATGCGCCCTTCGTGCCCGGCGTCGGGGCGAAGCCGGAGGGCGCGCAGTTCTACCCGCACGACATGACGCGCGAGGAGTTCGAAAAGGCGAACCTGCCGCAGTCGCGCAGCGAATACACGCTGCTGCGGCGTGACGCCAAGGGCGCGCTGAAAGTCGTGCCGTACCACGTCGAATACCGCGCAACCCTGGCGAAGGCGGCGGCCAAGCTCGAGCAGGCGGCTGCGCTGGCCGAGGATCCGGCCCTGAAGAAGTACCTGGACCTGCGCGCCAAGGCGCTGCTCACCGACGATTACCGCGCCAGTGAACGTGCCTGGCTCGACATGAAGTCGAACCGCATCGACGTCGTCATCGGCCCGATCGAGACCTACGAGGACGCGCTCTTCGGCTACAAGGCGGCGTACGAGTCGTACGCGCTGATCAAGGACATGGAGTGGAGCAAGCGCCTCGAACGCTATGCCGCCATGCTGCCGGAACTGCAGCGCGGCCTCCCGGTCGCGGACGCGTACAAGGCGGAGCAGCCCGGCACCGATTCCGACCTCAACGCGTACGAGGCCGTGTACTACGCCGGCCACTGCAACGTGGCGTCGAAGACCATCGCGATCAACCTGCCGAACGACGAGCAGGTGCAGCTCGAAAAGGGCACGCGCCGGTTGCAGCTGAAGAACGCGATGCGCGCCAAGTTCGACAAGATCATGCTGCCGATCGCCGACGAACTGATCGTGCCGGAGCAGCGCAAGCACGTGACGTTCGACGCGTTCTTCGCCGACACCATGTTCCACGAAGTCGCGCACGGCCTCGGGATCAAGAACACGCTCGACGGCAAGGGCACGGTTCGCGACGCGCTCAAGGAGCAGGCGAGCTGGCTGGAGGAAGGCAAGGCCGACATCCTCGGGCTGTACATGATCACGAAGCTGCACGAGAAGGGCGAGCTCGGCGGTTCGCTCGAGGATTACTACGTGACGTTCCTCACCGGCATCTTCCGCTCGGTGCGGTGGGGCGCCGCCGAGGCCCACGGCCAGGCCAACATGGTGCGCTTCAACTACTTCGCCGATCGCGGCGCGTTCAGCCGCGACGCCAACGGCCACTACCGCGTCGACATGGCGAAGATGCGCAAGGCGATGGACGAGCTGTCGGCCGACATCCTCAAGCTGCAGGGCGACGGCAACTACGCGGGCGTCAAGGAGCTGCTCGCCCAGCTCGGCGTGCTGAAGCCCCAATTGTCCGCCGACCTTGCGCGCCTGGGCGCCCGCAACATCCCGGTCGACGTGCGCTTCGAGCAGGGCAAGGCCGTGCTGGGCCTGAAGTAGGCGCCACGGTGTCGAACCTGGTCGAGCGCGTCATCGAACCGCGGCCGCGCGATCTCGGCGATTTCGCCGTGCGTCGCGTGCTGCCCGCGGTCGGGCTGCAGACCGTCGGTCCGTTCATCTTCTTCGATCACATGGGACCGGCGGCCTTCGGGCCGGGGCAGGGCGTCAACGTGCGGCCGCACCCGCACATCGGGCTCGCGACCGTGACGTACCTGTTCGAAGGCGCGTTCATGCATCGCGACAGCCTGGGCACGGCGCAGCTGGTCCGCCCGGGCGACGTCAACTGGATGGTGGCCGGTCGCGGCATCGTGCATTCGGAGCGCACGCCGCCCGAGGTGCGCGACGCCAACGGCTGCACGCGTGCCCACGGCATCCAGACCTGGGTCGCGCTGCCGTGCGCCGAGGAAGAGCGGGAACCGTCTTTCGCGCATCACGGCGCGGCCAGCCTGCCGCGCATCGAGCGCCCAGGCGTGATTCTCACGGTGATCGCGGGCACGGCGTACGGCGAGCGTTCACCTGTCGACGTGTTCTCACCGATGCTGTACGTGGATGTGCAGCTGGCCGCCGGGGCTGCGGTCGAGGTGCCGGACGAGCACGCGCAACGCGCCTGCTACGTTGCGCAGGGCCGGATCGAAATCGACGGCAAGGCCTATGACGAAGGCCAGTTCATGGTGCTGGCGTCCGCTGCCGGTCCGGTGTCGATCCGTGCGCTCGGGAATTCGCGCGTCATGCTGGCGGGCGGCGCTCCGCTCGACGGACCGCGGCATATCTACTGGAACTTCGTCTCCAGCTCGCGCGAGCGCATCGAAGCGGCCAGGCGCGACTGGCGCGAGCAGCGATTTGCGCCGGTGCCGGGTGACGCGGAACGGATTCCACTGCCCGACGAGTGAGTGAAGCCGCCCACCGTCCGCACGGCGCGGCGTCAGGTTACTTTGCGTTCAGGCGCGTGCCGCAGCCGTGGTACGTCTGCCCGCCGGACTCCACCGTCACGACGTGGTCGTATTCCACGTCGCCATCGTCGACGCAGCGTTCGGCCTTGATCGTGGCCTTGAGCGAGACCGCGTCCTTCTGCGCCGAGTAGACGCTGGCGCCTTCAGTCGTTGCCGTGGCCTGGGCCTGCTCGAAGTCGTAGTGGTCCTGGCCGAAGTTCGTCGTCCAGGTCAGCCTGCCCGCGGGGCCGATTTCGAGGATCCAGCCCGGTTCATTGCCGAGCGCGCGATACAGGACACCGCGTGCACGTGCGTCCTCGCGCAGGGAGTCGGCGCGCCGTTCTTCGCACGGCACGGCCGGCGCGCCCTGTCGCTCGAGCGTCGCGGTGCTGCCCTTGGTCCAGAACACCATCACGCCGTCGGCGTAACGGGCGCCCGAGGCGCTCACCGTCTGGTCGAGCCGCCGCGTGCCGTCGTGGAAATCGATGGCAATCGCCTTTTCGCGCAACAGGTTGCGCATGACGAGCGTCTGGCCGTCCGCGCACTGCCACACGTAGGCGCGCAGCACGCCTGCGGGAAATTCGTCCACCGCAGGGGTGGGCGCCGGTGCGGCCGCAGGGGCGGGCGCTTCCGTCTTCGCCTCCGCCGCGGGTTCATCCGCGGGCGCTTCCTTGCGTTGACAGCCCGCGACCGCGATCAGCGCGATGCCCGCGAGAGAGACGAGCAACAAGCGGGAGGACAGCGCGGGCGAGTTCGTCATGCGGGTCACCTGGCAGGCGGGACGCGCCAGATTTTACACGGGACGTCTCAACAGTTCGCCTCGCGCAGGCGTGCTTTCGCTTCGCGCCAGCGTTCCCATAGCCGGCCGGCCTCGCGTGCCGAGTAACCGGTCCGCATGCGCGAGTCGAGGGTGTCGAGTGTTGCCTGCAGTTTCTGGCAATTCGTCTTGGCGCGGTCTTCGCCATCGCCGGGGTCCGCTTTGTCACCCCCAGCCGTCTTGCTGCCGCTTGTCGCCGCGACCTTACCGGCGTCGCCCGGTTCCGGCGCCATTCCGGCTGCTGACGATGGAGGTTCCTGCACATGCAATTCGCGCACTTCCGGCAGGGGACCGCAGGGTCGATCGGAATACGTAACGAGGCCGGGTGCCACGCAGCTGTAGACCAGCCGGCGTGTCGGCTGCGCGCGCTGCTTGACCGGCTCCAGCACGACCGAGCCGCCGCCGCCCGCCGGCGAGTCGACAGTCGGCAGCAGCAGCCCGCTTGCAGCGTGCGGGGACGTGTGCAGGAGAAGCACCGCTTGCGCGGCGACGAACAGGCGGACGGCAGGACGTGGCACGGCGAACCCTCCATTGAGCGGGAGGCCATGCTCGCGTCAGGGATCGGGGACGTCGTGCGCGATTAATGGCGAGTGCGCGCAGTTAAGCGCACGCTGCGCGGCAGGCTGCCTCAGGCACGGCCGACGTTCGAGTCCGTCGGTGCGTGAAAGTACTGGCTCTCTTCCGAGAACTGTTCGACCAGCCGGCGCAGTTCGGCCATGCGGGCTTCGGCCGTGCCGATCGCCAGGCAGTCCTCGCAGCGGGGGTCGCCGCAGGGCTGTCGCGTGTAGAGCCAGTACTGCACGGCACCCGCGAGCAGGCCGTCCGCGATGTCCCACAGGTCGGCCTTGTCGTCGCCGTCCGCGATCTGGTTGCCGAGGTCGACGGCGCGACTGAAGGCTTCGTCGAACGGCTGGGAGTCGTCAGTTTGCGTATTGGCAGTCACGTTGGGAGAGGCAGTCAGGGGACGAACGGCGATGATACCAGACACGCCCGTCGGCACGCCGCCGGAATGTGGGAAAACTGCTTATAAATCAGTTGATTCTGGCTCTTCAGATGCCTGCCTTGGCGAGCGCGTCGACGAATGCGCGGACGGCGCCGGCGAGGCCGGGATGATTCGTTTCGAGGCGCACGGCGGCACCCTCCAGCGCATCGGCAGGGGCGATGTCCTGGGCGGCGCCCGGGACGTTGCCGGCTTCGTTCGCATGCGCCAGTGCCTGCTGGATGTCCGCGAGGGCCGCCTCGAGCATCGCCCGCTGCTCCGGATCGAGTTGGGGGACGCCCGCCAGCTCGCGGTGCAGGTCGCGCAGCGTCTGTTGCAGGTCGCTCATCGCATTCCTCCGCCGAAGCTCGTTGGCACGAGTGTAGCAGTGGTCGGCGTCGAGCCGGCTGCGGAAAGACCGGACGCCGCTACGCCACGCCCCACTAGAATAGCCGTCTCGCAGACAGGGAGCGCCGCATGAATTCGACCACTCGACTTATCTGTATTCCGCTGCTGGCAACGGCCTCGCTGTTCGCCACCCCGCTGGTGGCGCAGGCCGACTCGCCACGCTTCGAGTTCACGCCGTTCGTCGGCGGCCGAGTGGGCGGCGGTTTCGACGTCGCGGTCGCGGACGGCACCGAAAGCTCGGTCGATCTCGACTCTGGCATGAGCTACGGCCTCGACCTCGGGTTGTACCGTGATGGCCAGTCCTTCTACGAACTGCTCTATTCGACCCAGTCGACGAGTCTCGACTCGAAGGATCCGCTGCTCGATGGAGTGGACCTGCGCATCGATTACCTGCAGTTCGGCGGCACCGCGTTCTTCCCGATCGACAGCGACCTCTACGTGCCGTACCTGTCGCTGACGATCGGCGCGACGTTCATGGAACCGGACACCGGCGGCTACGACTCCGAGACCATGTTCTCGGGCAGCATTGGCGGCGGCTTTCGCATTCCGTTCAACGACAACGTCGCGCTCAACCTCGGCGTGCGTGGCTATCTGACGTTAGTCGATTCCGACACGGACCTGTTCTGTGTCAGCAATTCGCAGGAGGCCGGCTGCCTCGTCCGGTCGTCGGGCAGCACGTTCTTCCAGGCCGAAGGGCAGTTGGGGCTCAGCGTCCGGTTCTAAGCACTGGGTCCGGCCGCCGGCCCCAGGCTCACAGCATGGGGACCGAGTTCGCATCCTCCAACTCGGGCGGCGATTCCGTGAACAGCACGCGCAGTCGCACGCCCACCTGTTCCTGCGGCGTCAGGCCGTTGCGGTCGCGCATGACGCGCACCAGCCTGGCCGGATCGTCGGTGATGATGTTGTCCACGTCGCGCTCGATCATGCGCAGCATCACTTCGGGCTTGTTCACGGTCCACACGTGGACCTTCTTGCCTGCGGCCCTGGCCTGGTCCACGAGGCTTGCAGTGGCCCGCGCTGAATTGAGGCTCACGAAGTCGGTGTCGGTCTTGATGACGTTGCCGACGGCGGCCGTGACGATCAGGCCGGTCTCGAGGCTGGGCTGCAGCTTCTCGACCTGTCGCAGCGATGCGTGGTCGAGCGAGGTGATCACGGCCTGGTCCAGGAACTGCTTCTCGCGCAGCAACGCGACAACCGCTGCGGCCAGTTGCGGGTCCGGCACGTTGTACTTGAGTTCGATGTTGATGCGGAACTTGCCGCGCGCGTAGTCGATCACCTCGGCGAGCGTCGGCACCTGCTCGCCAGCGTACTGCGGCCCGCGCTTGCGGCCGATGTCGATGGCCTCGATCTCGGCAAGCGTCAAGTCCTTGACCTTGCGCGGGTCGCCGCCCATGCGCATCAGGTCACCGTCGTGGAACACGACGATCGCGCCGTCAAGCGTGCGCTGCACGTCGAGTTCCACGTAGTGGGTCCCGGCCTCGTGGGCTTCGCGGAACGCGGCCATCGAATTTTCGGGCGCGCGCAGCGAGGCGCCGCGATGGGCTGTCACGGCGACGTCCTCGCGCACGTCCAGGCGCTGCAACAGGAAGACCGCGGCGATGGCGGCCAGCGCAGCGAGGCCGAGCACGGCGAGCAGCAGCGGTCGACCCACGCGCGCACCCTTGGCATCGGCGGCGGAGTCTTCCGGTGCGTCGAGCAGGATGGGTGCTTCACGCCGTTCGGCGTACATGCGGGTCGCCAGGAACTGGTGGCCTGCAAACTGCAGCACTGCGTAGACGAAGCTGAAGGCGACGGTCACGGCCAAGAACAGCGCGACCAGCGGCAGCACGCGCTGCGGATCGACGCCGGCCCAGTTCATCGCCAGGTCGGTGAAGTGACGGCCGACGCGCAAGCAGAGGGCGGCCATTGCCGTCAGTCCCAGCCACCACAGCAGCAGCGGTGAAATCGACTGCAGCAACCGTCCCTCGAGCATGCGCTCGCTCGCTAGCAGCACGTCGGCAGGCCGCAGCCGGTGGAACATCGCGATGGGCATGGCGAAGATCCAGCGCGCGAACTGCGCCAGCAGCACGAACACGAACCCTGCGCCGGCCATGCCCGCTGCCAGCAGTGCACGGCGCCATTCCGGCGGTTGCTCGGACAGGTAGTAATTCACGTCCCGTCCGGCGAGCGTCGTGAACCACACGAGCCCCAGGATCCCCACGAACGGCAGCGCCAGCAGCAGCACGCGTACGAACATGCGGCCGCCGAGCAGCACGAGCAGGCGCAGCTTGTTCGTGACGGCGCCGATCGTCCCCCACAGCGTGACCGGGCGTTGTCCGATCGCATGCCCTGCGATCCATGCATAACCGGCAAGCTGGGAGAGATGGAAGCTGAGCGCGGCGACTACCGCGACCAGCACGAACACGATGCCGGGCAGTGACAGCACGAAACGGGCGATGTCGAAATTGCTGATCACGTCGGACCCGGAGCGGGCGACGATGCGGTCGGTGAGCCAGCCCGCGAGCGGTGCCAGGGCGATGAATCCAAGCAGCTGCACGAGCAGCTGCCAGGCGATCACTACACCCCAGCGCCGCCTGAAGTCACTGCGGGTGCGGTCGAAGAGTCCAGTCCAGTTCATGCGCGGCGCCCATTGTCGTTGTCGCAGCGCCCGGGCTGCATCCTGTCAGACGAGGATCCGCTCGATGCCGCCCGCGTTGGCCCGTTGCACGTAGGACTCGAGCCAGGAGGGACCCAGCAGGTGCCGCGCCATCTCGACCACGATGTAGTCGGCGCCGGTCCCCGCGTCGTCATCGTACCGCGAAAGGCCCTGCAGGCACGATGGGCAGGAAGTCAGCACCTTGACCTCGCCATCGAACCCGTCGCTGCGGAGCTTCCCGGCGCCCTGTTCCATCTCGCGCTGCTTGCGGAACCGCACTTGCGTGGCGATGTCCGGCCGCGCGACAGCGAATGTGCCGGACTCACCGCAGCAGCGGTCGTTTTTCTCGATCCTGCCGTTCGTCCCGGCAGCCATCAGCGTGTTGACCACCTTGAGCGAGTCATGCGTCTTCATCGGCGAGTGGCAGGGGTCGTGATACATGTAGCGCACGCCCGTCGCGTGCTCGAGCCGGATGCCCTTCTCGAGCAGGAACTCGTGGATGTCGAGGATGCGCGAGCCGGGGAAGATCTGGTCGAACTCGTAGCCCTGCAACTGGTCGTGGCACGTGCCGCAGCTCACCACGACGGTCTTGATGTCGAGGTAGTTCAGCGTGTTCGCCACGCGATGGAAGAGTACGCGGTTGTCCGTGATGATCTTGTCGGCCTGGTCGAACTGCCCGGCGCCACGCTGCGGATAGCCACAGCAGAGGTAGCCCGGCGGCAGCACGGTCTGCACGCCGGCGTGCCAGAGCATGGCCTGTGTCGCGAGTCCCACCTGCGAAAAGAGGCGCTCGGAGCCGCAGCCCGGGAAGTAGAACACCGCCTCCGAATCGCTGGTCGTGCCCACCGGATCACGGATGATCGGCACGTAGTTGCGATCCTCGACGTCGAGCAGCGCGCGCGCCGTCTTCTTCGGCAGCCCGCCGGGCATCTTCTTGTTGATGAAGTGGATGACCTGCTCGCGCAGGGGCGGCCGTCCGCCCGTCGTGGCCGGCGGGCGTTTCGTCTGTGCGGCGCCGAGCTTGCCGAGCGTCTGGTGGCCCAGGCGCTGCGCCTTGTAGCCCCAGTCGATCATGAGCTTGCGGGTGAGCTTGATCGTGCCCGGGTCGTTCGTGTTCAGGAAGAACATCGCGGCCGACTTCGCCGGATTGGCGCCCTGGTTGCCCAGGCGTCGCAGCACGTCGCGCATGGCCATCGAGACGTCGCCGAAGTCGATGTCGACGGGGCAGGGCGTCTCGCACTTGTGGCAGACCGTGCAGTGATCCGCGACGTCGCCGAACGCGTCCCAGTGCTGGATCGAGATGCCGCGGCGTGTCTGCTCCTCGTACAGGAACGCCTCGATCAGCATCGAGGTCGCCAGGATCTTGTTGCGCGGCGAATAGAGCAGGTTCGCGCCCGGCACGTGCGTGCTGCAGACCGGCTTGCACTTGCCGCAGCGCAGGCAGTCCTTGATCGCGTCGCTGATCCCCGCGATGTCGGACTGCTGCATGATCAGCGATTCGTGGCCGAGCAGGTTGAAGCTCGGCGTGTACGCGTTGCGCAGGTCCGCGCCCGGCAGCAGCTTGCCGGCGTTGAAACGGCCTTCCGGATCGACGCGCCGCTTGTAGTCCCGGAAGCCGAGCGTCTCGTCGTCCGTCAGGTACTCGAGCTTGGTGATGCCGATACCGTGCTCGCCTGAGATCACGCCACCTAGTTCACGGGCTATCCGCATGATGCGGCCGACGGCGCGGTTGGCCGCCTGCAGCATAGCGTAGTCGTCGGAGTTGACCGGGATGTTGGTGTGCACGTTGCCGTCGCCCGCGTGCATGTGCAGCGCGACGAACACGCGTCCGTGCAGCACGCGCTGGTGAATCTCCCCGAGTTCGGCCAGCAGCGGCACGAACGGGCCGCCGGCGAAAATGCGCGTGAACTGGCCCCGCAACTCGTGTTTCCAGGAAACGCGGATCGTCCTGTCCTGCAGCAGGTCGAACACCTTCAGGCCGGGTTCGCCGGCGAGGCGACGGGTGGCCGCAGTCGCAATCTCCTCGAGGCCGAGACCGCGCAAATCATCGAGCGCGCCTGCGAGCGGGCTGTCCATCCGGGTCGCGTACCACGACCAGCGCGCGCGAACCTGTGCAATGGCGTGGAGGGCCTGCTCGAGCCGGGTGCCCAGCACTTCTTCGCGCGGCATGCGGTCGATGTCGGCGTCGCCGGTCTTGCCGAGCTTCGGTTCGCCGAGCAGGTACGCCTCGAGTGCGTCGAGCAGCTGCAGCTTGTTGGCGAGCGAGTACTCGATGTTGATGCGTTCGATCGCGTCCGTGTATTCGCCGAGGCGCTCGAGCGGAATGACCACGTCCTCATTTATCTTGAAGGCGTTGGTGTGACGGGCGATCGCGGCGGTCTTAGCACGGTCGCGCCAGAAGGCTTTGCGGGCCTCCGCGCCGGCGGCAATGAAGCCTTCGCCGTGGCGCACATTGGCGAGGCGGATCACATCGGATGCGCAGCGCGCGACCGCGGCTTCGTCGTCGCCGACGATGTCGCCCAGCAGCACCATCTTGGGCAGCGCACCGCGCTTCGACTTCGTCGTGTAGCCGACGGCCTTGAGGTAACGCTCGTCGAGGTGCTCGAGGCCTGCCAGCTGCACGCCGCCTGCGCGGCCCTGCCGCGCGAGTTCGTCGCGAATCTCGACGATTGCGGGAATCGCGTCGCGTGCCTGGCCGAAGAATTCGAGGCACACCGTGCGGATGTGCGCGGGCATGCGGTGCACCACCCAGCGCGCGGAGGTGATGATCCCGTCGCACCCTTCTTTCTGGATGCCGGGCAGGCCGCCGAGGAACTTGTCGGTGACGTCCTTGCCAAGGCCGGCCTTGCGGAACGTCGCTCCCGGAATTTCCAGCCGTTCGGTGCGCAGCACCTTGGCCGTGCCGGGCGGGTGACGGCCGTCCTTCCAGGTCAGCTCGAACGTGGCGACCGGCACGTCGTGGATCTTGCCGCGGTTGTGACCGATCCGGGTCACCTCGAGCCAGTTGCCCTCGGGGTCAACCATGCGCCACCACGCGAGGTTGTCGAGCGCAGTGCCCCACAGCACGGCCTTCTTGCCGCCGGCGTTCATCGCGATGTTGCCGCCGACAACGGAGGCATCGGCCGACGTCGGGTCGACCGCGAACACGAAGCCCGCCTGGTGCGCGGCCTCCTCGACGCGACGCGTCACCACCCCCGCTTCGGTGAAGAGCGTGGGCACCTGGCCTTCGACGCCCGGCAGTGACTGCGGCTCGACCTTGTCGATGCGCTCGAGTTTCTCGGTGTTGATGACGGCCGCGAACGGCGTGAGCGGAACGGCGCTGCCGGTGTAGCCGGTGCCGCCGCCACGTGGAATGACGGTGAGTCCGGTTTCGATGCAGGCGCGCACGAGGCCGGGAATCTCGTCCTCGGAGTCGGGTGCCAGCACGACGAATGGAGTCTCGACGCGCCAGTCGGTCGCGTCGGTGGCATGCGAGACGCGGGCAAACGCGTCGAAGCATACATTGTCGTCGCGCGTGTGCGCGGCAAACGCCTTGCGCGCCCGGCGGCGCAGGGCCTCGACTTTCGCAAATGAACTGGCGAAGTCCAGGACGGCGGCTCGTGCGAATTCGAGCAGCCTGCCGACCTTGACGTCGCGCACGGCGTCGCTGGTATCGCGCCGCTTTTCGATATCGGCGAGCCGGTGATGCAGCGCCTCGACCAACAGGTCACGTCGCTGCGGGTTGTCGAGCAGGTCCTGCTCGAGGTACGGGTTGCGCCGAACGACCCAGATATCGCCGAGCACTTCGTACAGCATGCGTGCCGAGCGGCCGGTGCGGCGCTCCGCGCGGAGATCGTCGAGCAGGGCCCAGCCTTCGGCGCCGAGCAGGCGGATCACTATCTCGCGATCCGAGAACGACGTGTAGTTGTACGGAATCTCGCGCAGCCGCGGTGGCGGATCGAGGTCGGCCGTGTGCGGCGTGGTCGTGGAAGCGGTCTGGAGGTGCGGGTCGGTGGTCAGTGCGTTCACTTAGCGGAATCGAGCTTGGCAGTGGCCGGAAGGGCACCGCCATTGTTACCCGGCAGCGTGCCGGCGGGTAGCGTGCTTGTACCGGTGGCGACGGCGTCCACCTCGGGTTCAAAGGCCGCGGCGGTTTCGTCGAACACCGGATCGCGCGCTTCGCCGATCCAGTCGCCGCGCAGTTGCAGGCTGCTGACCAGTGAAACGATGACGGCGGCCGCGTAGGGAATCGATTGCACGAGCAGCACGGTGACCCAGACCGTCAGGTCGGGGCTGCCGACGAGGCCCGGCTGGTCGCCGTCCATTTGCGGAATGCTGCTCACCGCGAACGCGGCAACCCACAGTCCACACATCAGGACGACTTCCTCGCGTGCGGCGGCGAGCGACTGCAGCCACGCGTGGCGCGTCGTGCGCTTCGGAGTGCGGAAGAACGGACGGTCCTTGTTGACGAAGCCGCTCAGCATCGCGGAACCGACCGTGTGCGACAGGCCGAGCCCGGCGATGGCCGCGGCGATGGTCTGGGTGAACGTCGCGCCGACCCGCGCCCGGTACAGGTGCAGCAGCTTGACGAGCTTGAACAGGAACAGCGACAGCGGCAGCACCGAGAACAGCATCAGCGGCGGCTCGATGTGGCGCGGGAACAGCACCATCACCAGCGACCAGGTGAGCGCGGCCAGGTTCACCAGCAGGTTGAAGCCGTCCGCGAGCCAGGGCAGCCAGCCTGCGACGAAATGATAGCGCTGGCCTGGGGTCAGGCCGGTGTCGCGGCCGTGGATCAGCGCATCGAAGTGACGGCGCAGGATCTGCATCGCGCCGAACGCCCAGCGCGAGCGCTGCTTCTTGAAATCGAGGAACGTGTCCGGCATCAGCCCGCGGCCGTAGCTGCGCGCGATGTACGTCGTCTCGTAACCCTCGTCGAGGATGCGCAGGCCGAGCTCGGCGTCCTCGGTGATGCACCACTCCGACCAGCCGATGCGCTCGAGCAGGTCCCGCCGGACCATCGTCATGGTGCCGTGCTGGATGATCGCGTTGCGTTCGTTGCGCGTGACCATGCCGATGTGGAAGAAGCCGCGGTACTCGGCATGGCACATCGCCTTGAACGCGCTCTCGGCTGCGTCGCGGTAATCCTGCGGCGCCTGCACCACGCCCGTGCGCGGGTTGGCAAAAGCGGGCGCAAGGTCGCGCAGCCACTCGGGCCGCACCACGTAGTCGGCATCGATCACGGCGACCACGGTGGCATCCGGCGACGTGTGGCGCAGCGCGAAATTGAGCGCGCCGGCCTTGAAGCCGTCGAGCGGCGCGACGTGGAAGAAGCGGAAGCGGGCGCCGAGCCGGGCGCAGTGCGCCTCGACGGGCCGCCACACGGACTCGTCACGCGTGTTGTTGTCGATGACCAGGACCTCGAAGTCCGGGTAATCGAGGGCGGCGAGCGAGTCCAGCGTCTCGATCAGCATGTCCGGCGGCTCGTTGTAGGCCGGCACATGGATCGAGACCCGCGGCAAATCGGCATCCGCAACCCTGGCTGGTCGCAGCAGGCGGTTGTGCGTCGTCACCCAGCGCGCTTCAGCCCATTCGTGCGCTTCCGCGAACAGCACGGCGACGACGCCGAGCATGCCTATCATCAGCACCGCGCCCACCAGCACGCTGCTCACGGTCAGGTACTGCTGCGAGAAGTCGTAGATCGTCCACACCAGCAGCGTCGCCGTCGCGTACACGACGACCGCGAGGAAGCTGCGGCCGCGGTTGCGCAGCGTGTGACTGTGGAAATAGAACAGCCACAGCATGAAGGCCGCGGCGATGACGGACGCGGCGGCGAGCACGTGCCAGTGCGGCACGCGCACGATCGGCGCGCGGAATTCGAACTTCTGCTGGCGGTCTGCGTCGTACACGCCCCAGTACGCGCCCACCTTGCCTTCGGCCGCCGCCTTCCACGGCTGGTCGAATGCTTCCATCACGAAGTACTCGAGCCGCTGCTGTTCGGCGTAGGCAAGGAACCGACGCAGGAACAGGGCTTCGTTCGCTGTCGTCGCAACGGCCGACTCGCGCGTGCGGCCCTCGCTCGGCCAGCCGACTTCGCCGATCACGATCGGCTTGTTCGGGAACGCGTTGCGGACCTCGCCGAGCTTGGCCACGACGTAACCGACCGCGGCCTCGACTTCGACGCCTTCCCAGTACGGCAGCATGTGCACAGCGATGAAGTCGACGTGCGCGACGAGTTCCGGATGCTTGATCCAGACGTGCCAGGGCTCAGCCGTGCTCACCGGCTGCTTCGTGGCGGCCCGCACCCGGTCGAGGTGCGCGATGAGATCCTCGACCGGCAAGTCGCCACGGAGAACGACTTCATTGCCGACGAGAATGCGGGTGACGTTGCGGTTGGCGTTGGCGAGCCGGATCGTCGCCTCGACCTCGCGGTCGTTGCGCTCGCGGTCAGAGTCGATCCAGCTGCCGAGCATCACCTTGAGCCCATGCTTGCGGGCGAGGGCAGGAATCTCTCCCAGGGTGCCGATCGAGCTGTAGGTGCGGACCGCGCGGGTCGTGCCGGCGAGCAGCTTCAGGTCTGCGTCGATCTGTGCGACGGTCGGGTCTTCACCCGCGATGGCATCCTGGTCCTTCTGGTAAGGCTGGAACGCGAACCCGTGAATGACGCGCGGCAGGGCCGGCTCGGAGGTCGGGCGATTGGCATAGCCCCACGCCGCCACCGTGAGCATGGCGAACAGGGCGACAATCAGGAAACCCGACAGCTTTTTCATTCACCACCCGGGGGGGAAGTACTCCGGGCGCGATTCTATGTGCGGTGCAAGAGAACCAAGGGACAGTGGGTGTCGGGAAATGGCGACAACTGAACGAAGTTTGCCGGCCTCGCACCAAAGCGGGGCATTTTCTAGCTAAATCAGTGCGTTAGACGGGCTGAAAAGCCCGGCGAATCAGAACTTCCAGACCAGGTTCAGCTGCAGTGTGTCGGTTGACGGGGTGCCCGTGGCATTCTCGAAGTCCATCCAGCGCATCCGGTAGGCTGCATCAGCGGCGAACGAATTGCTGAAGTCGTAGCGCATGCCGAGGCCCACTTCGTACGCCAGTCCGTCCACGGTGCGCGTGTCCTGCCAGGACGTGCAGATGTAGCCCCACCACGGATGCCACCAGCAGCCGACTTCCGGTGGCGCGGATGCGATATTGGTGTCGACCCAGGCCCAGCCCACGCCACCCACGACGTAGGGAGTCAACGGGCCGGTCAGGAACGTATAGGCGGCATCGAACATCACCGACATCGTGTCGAGACTGCCCTCGATCGCGTAGGACTCGCCCGGCGTGTCGCCCGCGACGTCGGCGCTGTAGTCCTTCTTGTCGTAGGTGAAGGTCGACCCGAATCGCAGGCGATCCGTGAAGTGATAGCCGGCGCCGGCCATGAAGCCGAAGCCGCTGTCGATGTCGGCTGTCGTGCCGCCCTCGAAGTCGATGCCGGTCGAGTTGGAAGCGATCACGCCCACGGTGGCTTCCCATTGCCCGGCCTGCTGCGGCGCACCGCCGAACTGCCAGCCGCCGCCACCGCTGTCGCCGGTGGAGACCGCGGTGCCCGCTGCGGCGGTCCCGGCTGCTGCGGCACCCGGGTTCATCTGGTCAGGAAGGGTGTATGCGTTGGCGGCACGGACCTTCTGCGTGGTCTGGGCCAGGTCGTCGATCCCGAGCTTGCGGTACGAAGCCGCAAGAATCTTGAGCGCATCGTCCACGGCCGGCGCGCCGTCGTAGCCTTCGATGACGCCCTTGGCGCGGTTGGCCGCGCCCACGTAGGCGCCGCGCTTGAGGTAATAACGCGCCACCGCGATCTCGTAATCCGCCAGCCGGTTGCGCAGGAAGATCATGCGCTGGCGGGCATCGGCGGCGTACGGGCTCTTCGGGTACTGCTGCACGAGTACCTGGAAGGCCTGGAACGACTTGCGTGCTTCGTGCGGCGGACGCTTGGCGATGTCCGCCTTGAACTTGCGCTCGAGCCAGTTGGCGCCCGACTCGAAATACACCAGGCCACGAACGTAATAGGCGTAGTCGACGCGCGGATGCGTCGGGTTTTCGCGGATGAACTGGTCCGACTGATCGATCGCCGCTTCGGCCGACCGGTTCTTGTAGTAGGCGTAGATCAGGTCCAGCTGGCCCTGCTTGGCCTGTTCGCTGAACGGGTAGCGGGCCTCGAGCATCTCGTAGCGCTGGATGGCGCCCGGGTAGTTGTTGGACTTGATGTCGCGGATCGCGTCCCGGTAGAGCTGCTCCGGCGAGCCCTCGATGACCTGGTCGCCCTTGTCCTTGTCCCAGAACTTGAGGCTGCTGCAGCCGCCGGTGCCCAACAGGGCCAGCGCCAGCAGGGCCGAAGCGAGTAGACGTCGGGAAAAGGCAGCAGCCATGCGGGGATCCTGGGTCAAGCCCTGCGGAAGGGCGTGAAGTATATAGAATTCGACCCCATGACGACCTCAACCGTTCAACTCAGCCTGCAGATTCCCGACACTGAAGCGGGCCAGCGGCTCGACCAGGCGCTCGCTCGCCTGCTGCCCGACTACTCCCGCAGTCGCCTCAAGACGTGGATCGACGCCGGCGAAGTGCTGGTCGATGGGGAGGTCCGCCGACCCAGGGACAAGGTCAACGGCGGTGAGACCATTGCCATCGCCGGCACGATGACCGAGGAATCAACCGCTGAAGCCCAGGCAATCCCGCTCCTGATGGCGTACGAAGACAAGCACGTCTTCATCGTCAACAAGCCCGCGGGCCTGGTCGTGCACCCGGGCGCGGGCAACCCCGACCAGACGCTGCAGAACGCGCTGCTTTCGCGTGATCCCGAACTCGGCAAGCTGCCTCGCGCCGGCATCGTGCACCGGCTCGACAAGGACACGAGTGGGTTGCTGATCGTGGCCCGGACGCTCAAGGCGCACACCGCGCTGGTGCGGATGCTCGAGGCACGCGAGATCCACCGCGAATACGAAACCATCTGCCGGGGCGTGATGACGGCGGGCGGCACGATCGACGCGCCGATCGACCGGCACCCGACCGATCGCGTGCGCATGGCGATCCGCGATGGCGGGCGCGATGCGGTCACGCACTACCGCGTGATCCGCCGCTTCCGCGCGCACACGCACGTGCGCGTGCAGCTCGAGACCGGGCGCACGCACCAGATCCGCGTGCACCTCGCGCACATCAATTACCCGATCGTCGGTGACCGCGTGTACGGCGGCCGCCTCGCGTTGCCGAAAGGCGCGACCGAAGAGTTGCGCGTCGCATTGCGTGAATTCCCGCGACAGGCGCTGCACGCGGCGAAGCTGCAGCTCGAGCATCCCGTGACGGGCAAGCCGCTCGAGGCGCAGGCGCCGTTGCCCGAGGACATGCTGGGCCTGCTTGCGGTGCTCGCCGCAGACCTCGCCACCGTCAAGGCATGACGCAGGGCGTGTCTTCGCCGCAGGGTTCGTGGCTGACGCCCGATTGGGACGTCGCGCCCAACGTGCATGCGCTGTCGACGCTGCGCGGCGGCGGCCTGAGCGTGAAGCCTTACGCCAGCTTCAACCTCGCGCAGCACGTCGGCGACGATCCGGAACACGTCCGTGCGAATCGCGCGTTGCTGCGAGCCGCGGCGAAACTGCCGTCGGAACCGCTGTGGCTCGAACAGGTGCACGGCAGCCACGTCGTCGTACATTCCGGGCCAGCTGCGACCGCTGGCTTGCCGCCGCGTGCGGATGCTGCCGTCGCTTTCGAGCCGGGCCGCGTCTGCGTGGTCATGACGGCCGATTGCCTGCCGGTGGTGTTCGCCGACCGCGCGGGCTCGCGCATCGGGGTGGCTCATGCGGGCTGGCGTGGACTCGTCGGCGGCGTGCTCGAAGCCACGGTGATTGCGCTGCAGGCGGAGCCTGACCAGCTCGTGGCGTGGCTCGGTCCGGCGATCGGACCGGATGCGTTCGAAGTCGGTCCCGAAGTGCGTGAGGCATTCGTCGCGCACGATGGAGCGAACGACGACGCATTCGTGCGCAATGCGACCGGCCGCTTCCAGGCCGACCTGTACCGGTTGGCGCGCCATGCGCTGGCCCGTGTCGGCGTGCACCGGGTCAGTGGCGGCGGACACTGCACGCAGCGCGAGGCCGCGGAATTCTTTTCCTTCCGTCGCGACGGCGGCCGCACCGGTCGCATGGCGACGCTGGCGTGGCTCGCACCCCGTACCACCATCGGTTCGCACGCGGACCGCGTGCTAACCTGACCGGCATTCCCAGCCCCGCACGCAGAAGTACGACCCTTGAGTAGCCTGACCCTGATCGTCGTGTTCACGGCGCTGAGCGGCGTGTTGAGCGCCCTCGCGGCCGGTGTGTTCCTGGCGCTCGATGCGCGCTGGCGCACGGCCATGCTGCCGCACCTCGTCAGTTTCGCGACCGGCACGCTGCTTGGCGCGGCGTTCCTAGGATTGATTCCACACGCGCTCGATGGGGCCGGCCCCGGGTCGGCGCATCGGATCGGCCTCGCGCTGCTGGTCGGCATCCTGCTGTTTTTCCTGCTCGAGAAGTTCGTGCTCTGGCGCCACTGCCATGACGATCCCTGCGAGATGCACTCACCGGGCCACGACGCGCGCGACCGGGCCTCGGCCAACCTGATCCTCGCCGGCGACACGTTCCACAACCTGCTCGATGGCGTGCTCGTGGCGGCAGCGTTCATGACGAACCCGCAGCTCGGCATCGTCACGGCGCTTGCGGTGTTCGCCCACGAAATCCCGCAGGAAGTGGGGGATCTCGCGATCCTGCTGCACGGGGGCTTCAGCCGCGCCCGCGCGATGACCCTGAACCTGGTCTCGAGCCTCACCTCGGTGGTGGGTGGCGTGATCGCGTATTACGCCCTCAACACCGCGCTGGGTCTCCTGCCCTATGCGCTGGCCCTTGCCGCCGCCAGCTTCATTTACGTCGCCGTGGCCGACCTGATCCCCGGCTTGCACCGTCGGGTGGACTTCCGCGCGAGCATGGGCCAGATCCTGTTCATCGCCCTCGGGGTGGGGCTGGTGTACGCGACGCACCAGGGCATGCACTAGGAAGGGGAGGAGGGGTTAGGGGTTAGTCGGAGGGGCGGCTGCGATGTTGTGATGGGCGTAAGTAGTTGACTTTCATTGATTTAAGTCGGTGCTTTGCGCGTTCCGTAGCGCGTTCCGACTAACCCCTAACCCCTATCCCCTAACCCCTTTCTTCCCTATCCCCTAACCCCTTTTATATCGCGGGTCCGGCCCCACTTCTGGGCGCATACCGTCCCACGGACAGAGCCCCCATGCGCCAAGACAAATTCACGACCAAGCTCCAGGCCGCGCTGCAGGAATCGCAGTCGCTCGCCCTCGGCCGCGACCACCAGATCATCGAGCCTGTGCACCTGATGCAAGCCCTGCTGGACCAGCAGGGCGGCACCGTGCGGCCGCTTGCTCGACAAGTGCGGAGCCAACATCAACACGCTGCGCGCGCAACTGCGAGAAGCGCTCGATCGCCTGCCCAAAGTGGAAGGCACCGGCGGCGAGGTGCACCTCTCGAACGATCTCGCGCGGCTGCTGAACCTCACCGACAAGATCGCGCAGAAGCGCGGTGACCAGTACATCACCAGCGAGCTGTTCATCCTGGCCGCCCTGGAAGACAAGGGCCCGCTCGCCAAGATCCTCAAGGACGCGGGCGTGCAGAAGGGCGGCGTCGAGCGCGCGATCGACGAGATCCGCGGCGGCAACCGCGTCGACGACCCCAACGTCGAGGAGCAGCGGGGCGCGCTCGACAAATACACCATCGACCTCACCGAGCGCGCGGAACAGGGCAAGCTCGATCCGGTCATCGGCCGCGACGACGAAATCCGCCGCACGATCCAGGTGCTGCAGCGTCGCACCAAGAACAACCCGGTGCTGATCGGCGAACCGGGCGTCGGCAAGACGGCGATCGTCGAAGGCCTCGCGCTGCGCATCGTCAACAAGGAAGTGCCCGAGAGCCTGCGCGACAAGCGCATCCTCTCGCTCGACATGGGCTCGCTGATCGCGGGTTCGAAGTTCCGCGGCGAGTTCGAGGAGCGCCTCAAGGGGGTGCTTAGCGACCTCGCCAAGCAGGAGGGCCGCGTCATCCTGTTCATCGACGAGCTGCACACGATGGTCGGTGCCGGCAAGGCCGAAGGCTCGATGGATGCCGGCAACATGCTGAAGCCCGCGCTCGCGCGCGGCGAACTGCATTGCGTCGGCGCCACCACGCTCGACGAATACCGCAAGTACGTCGAGAAGGACGCTGCGCTCGAGCGCCGCTTCCAGAAGGTGCTGGTCAACGAACCGTCGGTCGAAGACACGATCGCGATCCTGCGCGGCCTGAAGGAGCGCTATGCGGTCCACCACAAGGTCGAGATCACGGACCCGGCGATCGTCGCCGCGGCCACGCTCTCGCACCGCTACATCACGGACCGGCAGTTGCCCGACAAGGCGATCGACCTGATCGACGAGGCCGCGTCGCGCATCCGCATGGAGATGGACTCCAAGCCGGAAGAAATGGACCGGCTCGACCGCCGCATCATCCAGCTCAAGATGGAGCGCGAGGCGCTCAAGAAAGAGAAGGACGAGGCGTCGAAGAAGCGTCTCGAGGCGCTCGACGAGCAGTTGGGCGAACTTGGCAAGGAGTACGCCGACCTCGAGGAAATCTGGAAGGCGGAAAAGGCATCGGCGCAGGGCGCCGCGCAGATCACGCAGGAACTCGAGGATGCGCGACAGGCGTTCGAGACCGCGCGTCGTGCCGGTGACCTCGCGCGCATGTCCGAACTGCAGTACGGCAAGATTCCGGAACTGGAGAAGCGCCTGAAGTCGGCGCAGGAAAGCGAGACGAAGGCGCCGACGCTCGTACGCAACAAGGTGACCGAAGAGGAGATCGCCGAAGTCGTCTCGAAGTGGACCGGCATTCCGGTCTCGAAGATGCTCGAGGGCGAGCGCGAAAAACTGCTGCGCATGGAAGAGGCGCTCGCCAGGCGCGTCGTCGGCCAGGACGAGGCGGTCAAGGCCGTCTCCGACGCGATCCGCCGTTCGCGCGCCGGCCTCTCGGATCCCAACCGACCGAACGGTTCGTTCCTGTTCCTCGGGCCCACGGGTGTCGGCAAGACCGAACTCTGCAAGGCGCTCGCTGAATTCCTCTTCGACACCGAGGAGGCGATGGTGCGCATCGACATGTCGGAGTTCATGGAGAAGCACTCGGTCGCGCGGCTCATCGGCGCGCCCCCGGGATACGTGGGTTACGAGGAAGGCGGTTACCTGACGGAGGCCGTTCGCCGCCGTCCGTACGCGGTGATCCTGCTCGACGAAGTCGAGAAGGCGCACCCGGACGTGTTCAACGTGCTGCTGCAGGTGCTCGACGACGGCCGTCTCACGGACGGCCAGGGCCGCACGGTCGATTTCCGCAACTCCGTCGTGATCATGACGTCGAACCTCGGTTCGAACGTGATCCAGGAGCTCGCCGGAGAGACGAACTACGCGCGCATGAAGTCGGCCGTGATGGAAATCGTCGGCCAGCACTTCCGACCCGAGTTCATCAACCGTGTCGACGAAGTGGTCGTGTTCCATCCGCTCGGCAGGGACCACATCCGCGAGATCGTCGACATCCAGCTCGGCAACCTGCGCCGGCGCCTGGCCGACCGGGACATGGGCCTGGAACTGGACGATGCCGCCCGTGACCTGCTCGGCGAGGCGGGCTTCGACCCGGTGTACGGTGCGCGACCGCTCAAGCGCGCGATCCAGCACCAGCTCGAGAACCCGCTGGCGCAGCGCATCCTGCGGGGCGACTTCGAGCCGAACGACACGGTCCGGGTAACGGTCAAGGACGGCGAGCTCGCGTTCGAGCGGATCGCCGTCCCGGTATAATCCGCGGCCGTTTCGACTACCCTAGGCCACGTTTCACCGCGCCGGACCGACCATGCCGATCTACGAATACCAGTGCCAGAAGTGCCACCACCACCTGGAGGCATTGCAGAAGTTCTCCGACAAGCCGCTGCGCGAGTGCCCGGAATGCGGCAAGCACACGCTGCTGCGCCTCATCTCGGCGCCGATGTTCCGCCTCGCCGGCAGCGGCTGGTACGAGACGGATTTCAAGTCGGACAACGAGCGCAAGCGCAACCTGGCCGGCAAGGACGACGGTCCGCCTGCCGAGAGTCCGGCGACGCCGGCGAAGAGCGACAAGGCTGACAAGAAAGCCGAGCCGAAGCCCGAGCCGAAGCCCGAGCCAAGGAGTGAGTCAGCATCGACCAGGAAGAGCGCCGGGACGAAGAAGCCCGCCGCGAAGCCCGTCGCCCGATCCAAGCCGGCCGCGAAGAAGCCCACGCCGAAAAAGACCGCCCGCAAACGCTGAGTCGAGTCGGGCGTAAAGCCCGCGCTGGAGAGACGAGTGGCTGATCCGATACCGACCGACGACGTCGACGGCGAGGACGGGGGCGACGGCAAGGGCGGCAGCCCCGGTTTCGCGCGCCGGTTGCGCAATTACCTGATCGCCGGGCTCCTGATCTGGATCCCCGTCATGGTGACCGTCTGGGTCATCCGCTTCCTGTCGGGCATCCTCGACCAGTCGCTGGTGCTGTTGCCGCCGCCCTGGCGTCCCGAAGCCCTCGTCGGCCAGTACGTGCCTGGCGTCGGCATCATCCTGTCGTTCATCTTGCTGCTCGTCACCGGGGTCGTGGTCCGCAACCTCTTCGGCGGGCAGATCGTCGAGGGCTTCGAGAACCTGGTGCGCCGCATTCCGGTGATCGGCGCCGTCTACGGCGGCGCCAAGACGTTCAGCGAGACGGTGCTGACCGACAAGGGCAAGTCGTTCAAGCAGGTCGTCATGGTCGAGTTCCCGCGCAAGGGCATCTTCAGCGTGGGGTTCATCACGTCCGAGGAGCTGGAAGAAGTCCAGGCCAAGACCGCGCAGGACGTCGTCTGCGTTTTCGTGCCGACGACGCCGAATCCCGACCACGGGATTCATCGTCCTCGTGCCCCGGGACGAGGTGGTCCGCCTCGACATGACGGTGGACGACGCATTCAAGATGCTGCTGACGCTGGGCGTCGTCGTGCCCAAGTGGAAAAGCAAGCCCGTCGCGGCCGATCTTGCGCCGCAACAACCCTCTCCGTAACATCCCCCGGTTCAGCGTTGTGGTCCGGTCCCGGCCGGTCCCCGCACCCCTTTTGACGGGATTCTCCCCATGCCCATGCGCACTCATTATTGCGGCGACGTCAACGAGCGCCTCGTCGGATCCACGGTAGAAGTAGCCGGCTGGGTTCACCGTCGTCGCGACCACGGCGGCGTCATTTTCGTCGACCTGCGCGACCGCGACGGCCTGCTGCAGGTCGTCTTCGATCCGGACGCGGCCGACGTCTTCGCCGAGGCCGAGCGCCTGCGCGGCGAATGGGTCATCAAGGTCACCGGCACGGTGCGTCCGCGTCCGGCCGGCACGGCAAACGCGAACCTCGCCTCGGGCCAGGTCGAACTGCTCGCGCGCGGCATCGAAGTGCTGAACCGCTCCGAGCCGATCCCGTTCCAGCTCGACGAGGAAGTGAAGGAAGAGACGCGGCTCAAGTACCGCTACATCGACCTGCGCCGCGACGTGATGCAGAAGCGCCTGCGCCAGCGTCACGCGATCACGCGCTCGATGCGCGAGTACCTCGACGGCAACGGCTTCATCGACGTCGAGACGCCGATGCTGACCAAGGCGACGCCGGAAGGCGCGCGCGACTACCTGGTGCCGAGCCGCACCCAGCCGGGCAAGTTCTTCGCGCTGCCGCAGTCGCCGCAGATCTTCAAGCAGCTGCTGATGATGTCGGGCTTCGACCGCTACTACCAGATCGTGCGCTGCTTCCGCGACGAGGACCTGCGCGCCGATCGCCAGCCCGAATTCACCCAGCTGGACGTCGAGACGTCGTTCCTCACGCGCGACGAGATCATGGGACTCATGGAGAGCCTGGTCCGCAAGCTCTTCAAGGACGTGCTCGGCCAGTCGCTGCCCGAGCCGTTCCCGCGCATGACGTACGCGGAGGCGATGCGCCGTTACGCGTCCGACAAGCCCGACCTGCGCATCCCGCTCGAGCTCGTCGACGTCGCCGATCTCGTCAAGGACTGCGAGTTCAAGGTGTTCTCCGGCCCGTCCGCGGATCCGGAAGGCCGTGTCGCGGCGCTGCGCGTGCCACAGGGCGGCGAGAAGCTCTCGCGCAAGCAGATCGACGACTACACCGCCTTCGTCGCGCGCTACGGTGCAAAGGGCCTGGCGTACGTGAAGGTCAACGATGCGGCCAAGGGCCGCGACGGGTTGCAGTCGCCGATCCTCAAGTTCCTGTCGGACACCGCGGTGGCCGGTCTCATGCAGCGCACGGGCGCGCAGACGGGCGACCTGGTTTTCTTCGGTGCGGACAAGGCCAAGGTCGTCAACGACGCGATCGGCGCGCTGCGCATCAAGGTCGGCCAGGATCTCGGCCTCGTGGCCGCAGGCTGGGCGCCGCTCTGGGTCGTCGATTTCCCGATGTTCGAGTGGGATCCCGACTCGAAGCGCTGGGCCGCGATGCACCATCCGTTCACGTCGCCGGTCAACGACGACCCGGTGGCGCTCAAGGCCAGCCCGGGCCAGGCGCTGGCCCGTGCGTACGACATGGTGCTGAACGGTTCCGAGATCGGCGGCGGCTCGGTGCGCATCCATCGCAACGAGATGCAATCGACCGTGTTCGAGATGCTCGGCATCGGCGCCGAGGAGGCCGAGAAGAAGTTCGGCTTCCTGCTCGACGCGCTCAGGTTCGGCGCGCCGCCGCACGGCGGCATCGCGTTCGGCCTCGACCGCCTCGCGATGCTGATGGCCGGCGCCGACTCGATCCGCGACGTCATCGCGTTCCCGAAGACGCAGACCGCGACCTGCCCGTTGACCGACGCACCGACCGAGGTCTCGGAGCAGCAGCTGCGCGACCTGCACATTCGCGTCAAGCTGCCCATCAAGGAGTGATGGCGGACGCACGCGAGCCGGTCATCCTCGTTCATGGCCTGTGGATGACCGGGCTGGAATTCGGGGTGCTGCGCCAGCGCCTGCAGACAGGGCACGGCTTCGACGTGCACGTGTTCTCGTACCCGTCGATGCACGGCAACGTCGACGAGATCGTGGCGGAACTCGCCGAGTTCGCTCATCAGCTTGCGACGGGCACGGGTCGTGTCCACGTCGTAGGGCACAGCCTCGGCGGCGCGATCGCTTTCCGCGCGCTGGAGCAGGGCATGCGTGACCTGCCCGGCAATGCGGTGCTCCTCGGCTCGCCCCTGAATGGCAGTCGCGCTGCGAGCGGAGTGGGGCGGTTATCCATGCTGCGTCCGCTGATCGGGCCGCATGCACTGAGCGAACTGGCGGAGCCCTGCGGCCGTTGCTGGCATGGCGACTGCGGGCGCGCGCTCGGCGCCATCGCCGGAACGCGACGTCTCGGCACCGGCCAGTTCTTCGCGCACTTCGACGAAGAAAACGACGGCACCGTCGCGGTGAGCGAAACCGTGATCCCCGGCCTCAACGACCACGTCTTGGTGCCGCACAGTCACGTCGGGATGCTGTTCGCGAACGACGTCGCCGCGCAGGTGGGGCATTTCCTGCGGCATGGGCGCTTCGCGCAGGAGGCGGGGAAGCGAACCAGGGCGGATGGTGGGTGAGGGCGTTCGTCTGGGGTCTTCCCCGGGCGAGCGGAAAGGCAGTCACGCGATCAGGTTGCAGGCGGCCGATCCGAGGCCTTGCCCAGAGCTTGGAAAGGCAGACACGCGCTCTGGGCAAGGCCCCGGATCAACCGCATGCCTCACGCTGCGGCTGAGCGACTTCTCGCCAAGCCCGAGAATTCGCGCGGCGCGAGCAACGTCGACGCGCCTTCCTGAATCACGTTCTGGATCGTTTCAAATGGCAGCAAGTCGCCTTAAGGGACATTGCGCCGGTGCACGTCGCCCTGGAGGACATTATTCGACTGCTGGAAATCGAGCTGGAAAGTTAGACCGGCACTTTTCAGTTCGCGCCTCCTCTGCAGCGATCTGCTCTCGCTCTAGAGGCCGCTTCCGACTATCCCCCAACCACCATCCCCTGACCCCTACTTGGCCGGCGTCCAACCGCCGCCCAGTGCGCGGTAGAGATCGACGTAGCCGACCACACGCGAGAGCTGCGACTGCGCCAGTTCGATCTCTGACGCGAACAGCTGGCGCTCGGCGTCGAGTACCTCGAGATAACTCACTACGCCGGCCTTGTAGCGCTTCTTCTGCAGCTCTAGCAGGCGATGCGCCGCATCGCGACGGATGATCGTCTCGGAAATGATCCCACGGGTCTTGTCGGTGACGACGAGTGCGTCGGCGGTCTCGCGGTACGCCTGCAGCACGCCACGGCGATACGCCAGCTCCGACTGCTTCAGCTGCGCCTTCGACACTTCGACGGTGCCGGTGCCGAATCCGGACTGGTAGATCGGCATGCTGATGAACGGCCCGATCGAGAACAGGTCCTGCGCCGGGTCCTTGCCGTTGAGCAGGTTGCCGAGCTCCGGGCTGATCACGCCGAAAAACGAGGTCAGGCCGATCGACAGGTACGGGAACCGGTTGGCCTCGGCCACGCCGACGTTCGCCGTCGCCGCGTGCAGTTCGTTTTCGAGCTGCCGCAGGTCGGGCCGGCGGGCGAGCAACTGCGCAGGCAAGCCGACCGGGATGTCGTCCGGTATGGCGAACGCGAACGGCTGGCTCGTGCGCGCGACCGGGCCCGGCTCGCCGCCGACCAGCAAGCGCAGCAGGTTTTCTGTCTGCACGCGCGTGAGTTCCGCCTGGGGCAACTGCGCGCGCGTGGCGGCCAACTGCGACAACGCCTGCATTTCTTCCGTGGCAGAAGCGACGCCGTTGCGCTTCAGAGAGCGCACCAGGTCCAGTGACGCCGCCTGGCTCTCGATGGTTCGCTGGATGATCGCGATTTCCTCGTCGATCTCGCGCAGGCGAAACCACGTCGTCGCGACGTCCGCCACCAGCGCGTTGATCACGCCGCGCTGGATGTCTTCCGTCGCGAGCAACTGGGCGCGTGCGGCTTCGTTCGCCCGGCGCAGGCGCCCGAACAAGTCGATCTCCCAATTGAGCGTCAGGCCGAGCGAGTAACTGCTGTCGTCCGGCGTGCCGGGCGAGGGCGACGTACTGCCGCCCAGGTTCACGTTCGGACCAAGGTAGCTGCGGGCCACGCGCGCGCGGCCCCGGAACTCCTCGACACGCGCGGCCGCGATCTTCAGGTCGAGATTGTTCGCAAGCGCCGTCGCGATCACCTGCTGCAGTTCGGGATCGTGGAACACCTCGGCCCAGTGCTGGTCAGCGAACGAGGTTGCCTCCTGCGGCGAGAGCACGCCGCGGTACTCGACCGGCGCCGGCAGTTGCGGCCGCTCGTAGTCCGGGCCGATTGCGCAACCGCCGATGGCGAGCGCCACGGCCACGGTGAGGACACGTGCCGGGCGCCTCATGCGGAAGCCGCTCCGGTTTCGGTCGTGGCGGGTGGGGCTGCGGGTGGCGGGTCGCCGCCGAACCGCTCCGACAGTCCCTGGATCAGCACGTAGAAGGCAGGCACCGCGAGCGTGGTCAGGACCGTGGCGAAGATCATGCCGCCGAACACCGTGATGCCGACGGAAACCTTCGAGGCCGCGCCCGCGCCGCTGGCGAGCACCAGCGGCACCACGCCGAGGATGAACGCGAACGACGTCATCAGGATCGGCCGCAGGCGCAAGCGCGCCGCATCGAGCGCCGCCTCGAAGATCGGCATGCCCTTTTCGCGGTTCATCTTGGCGAACTCGACGATGAGGATCGCGTTCTTCGCCGACAGGCCAACCAGGGTGACCAACCCGATCTGGCCGTAGACGTTGAACGGAATGCCGACCAGCTTCAACGCGAACAGCGCGCCCATCAGGCCGAAAGGCGTGGCGAGCAGCACGGCGAACGGCACGGCCCAGCTTTCATACAGCGCCGCAAGGAACAGGAAGACGACGACGATCGACAGTCCGAGCACGATCGTTGAGGAATTGCCCGCCTCGATCTCCTGCTTGCTCTGTCCCGACCACTCGATGCCGTAGCCGTCGGGCAGCGTCGCGGCGGCGACTTCCTCGATCGCGCGGATGGCATCGCCGGAACTCGCTCCCGGAGCGGGCGTGCCGCTGAATGCGGCCGTGCGATACAGGTTGTAGCGCTGCATGAAGCGCGCGCCGGAACTGCGCTGCCACGTCGTCAGCGTGTCGAGCGGCACCATGCCGCCATCCTTGTTGCGCACGAACAGCCGTGCGATGTCGGTGACTTCCTGGCGGAAATCCGACTCGGCCTGCATCGTCACCTTGTAGTTGCGGCCGAAGCGGCTGAAGTCGTTCACCTGGTACCCGCCGAGGAACGTCTGCAGCGTGGCGAAGACGTCGCTCACCGGCACGCCGAGTTTCTTGGCTTTTTCGCGGTCGACGAACAGCTGGTAGTTCGGCGTGCTGGCGCTGAACGTGGTGCTGATGCGGCCGATCTCCGGGCGCTTCTGTGCCTCGGCGATGAAGTCCTGCGCGACCTGCGCCAGTTCTTGCGGCGGCTGGCTCGACTTCGCCTGCAGCATCAGCGAGAAGCCCGACACCGAGCCGAAGCCGGGCAGGGCCGGCGGGTTGAACGGCATCAGCACCGCTTCGGGTATCCCCTGGCCGAGCGCGTAGAGCTGCATCAGGATAGAACGCACGCCGGTCTCGGGCGTGGTGCGCTCGCCCCACGGCTTCAGCTTGACGATGACCAGCGCGCCGTTCGATGCGGCGGTGCCGGAGAGCAAGTCGTAGCCGGACACTCCGACCACCGAGTCGACTCCCGGGATCGCACGCGCCAGTGGTTCGACCCGCGCCAGGATGGCGTCCGTGCGTTCCTGCGACGCGGCGTCTGGCAGCAGCACCTGCATGAAGACGGCGCCCTTGTCCTCGTCCGGCACGAAGCCGGTCGGTACTGCTCTGAACAGCCCGAAGGTAACGAAGATCACGATGCCCAGCGTGAGCATCACGAGCAGCGTGCGCCGGGCGAGCATCGCCGCGACGGAGCCATAGCGCGCATTGACGCGGTCGAACCCGGAGTTGAAGCCCTTGAAGAACCGGGCGAGGAGGCCGTTGCTTTCTTCGTGCGGCTTCATCAACAGGATGCAGAGCGTCGGCGTCAGCGTGATGGCGACGACGGCGGAGAACATCGTCGACACGGCGACCGTCACGGCGAATTGCTTGTAGAGCTGCCCGGTGACGCCGGGGATGAACCCCATCGGCACGAACACGGCGGCGAGGATGAGCGCGATGGCCATCACCGGCCCCTGCACTTCCTCCATCGCCTCGATCGTCGCTGCGCGCACGGCGAGGCCGGTGCGCATCTTGTGCTCGACGGCCTCGACCACGACGATCGCGTCGTCGACCACGATGCCGATCGCGAGCACCATGCCGAACAACGACAGCGTATTGATCGTAAACCCGAGCAACTGGAAGGCCGCGAACGTCGCGAGCAGCGACACCGGCACGGCCAGCATCGGGATCAGCGTGGTGCGCCAGTTCTGCAGGAACAGGAACACGACGATCAGCACGAGGATCAGCGCCTCGATGAAGGTATGGATGACTTCTTCGACCGATGCTTCGACGAACTCGGAGGTGTCATAGACGATCTTGTAGTCGAGGCCCTCCGGGAATTCGCCTGCGAGGCGCGTGATCTGCGATTTCAGCAGGCCGGCCGTCTCGAGCGCGTTGGCGCCGGGCACCAGCGACACGGACACGAGCGCGGCAGGTTTGCCGTCGATCGTCGAGACGTTGCTGTAGCTGCGTGCGCCGAGTTCGACCCGGCCGATGTCCCTGATGCGGATGAACGACCCATCCGGCTTCGAGCCGACGATGATGTCGGCGAACTCGTCGGCCTTGACCAGCCGGCCCTTCACGCGCAGCGAGTACTGGTAGCTCTGGCCCCGCGTCGCCGGCGGCTGGCCGACCTGTCCCGCCGGCACCTGGACGTTCTGCTCGCGAATCGCGCCTGCCACGTCGCTCGCGGTGATGCCGAGCGAGGCCATGCGGTCGGGCCGCAGCCAGATGCGCATGCCGAAGTCCGAGCCGAAGACCTTGACGTCGCCCACGCCCTTGACGCGCTTCAGTTCGTCGACGATGTAGACGTAGCCGTAGTTGCTGATGAAGAGCGGGTCGTAGGTGCCGTCCGGGGAGAAGATCGCGAAGTACAGCAGGGTGTCGGGCGACTGCTTGCGCACGGTGACGCCGGCGTTGATCACCTCCGACGGCAGTTGCGAGTTGGCCTGCGCCACCCGGTTCTGCACTTCGACGGCGGCCAGGTCGGCATCACGCTCGAGCTCGAACGTCACCGCAATCGACGAGCTGCCGTCGTCGCCGCTCACCGAGCTGATGTACAGCATGTCGGTGGCGCCATTGATCTGCTGGTCGATCGGCGCGCTGACGGATTCCTCGACGACGTCCGAGCTGGCGCCGAGGTAGAAGCCGTTCACCTGCACGGTGGGCAGGGCGATGTTGGGGAATTCGCCGATCGGCAGGCCGATCAGCGACAGCGTGCCGATGAGCAGCAGGAACAAAGAGATGACGATCGCGAAGACCGGGCGATCGATGAAAAAACGTGACATGCGGGACTGCTCAGTGCGCCGCAGCGGCCGGGGCGGCGGATTCCGGGGCCGACGCCGCAGGGCGGTCGAAGTCCTCGAGCGTAACGGCGACGACTTTCAGTGGCGAGCCGGGCCGCGCCTTCTGCAGTCCCTCCACCACGACGCGGGCGCCGGATTCGATCCCGGAATTGATCACCTGCCGGTTGCCGAAGCGCGGACCCAGCGTGACCGGCCGCAGCTCGGCCTTGTCGTCCGCGCCGACCACGGTGAGGAAGTACTTGCCGAGTTGCTCCTGCACGGCACGATCCGGCACGACCAGCGCATTGACCGGCTGGCCCGTCGTGGCGCGCACACGCACGAACATCCCGGGAATCAGGCGGTGTTCCGGGTTCGGGAATTCGGCGCGAATCCGCAACGTGCCGGTCGTCGGGTCGAGTGCCCGGTCACCGAAGTTGATCAGGCCCGTCTGTGGATAATCGGAGCCGTCGCTCAGCATCAGTTTCACGATCCGCGCCGGGTCGTCGGCCGGCGGGTCGGTCGAGCCGTGACGCTTGGCGAACGCGAGCATTTCCGTTTCGCTGATCTGGAAATAGACCCAGGCCGGGTCGTCGCTGGAAATGGTACCGAGCTGTGTCTGGCCGGCCGTGACGAGGTCGCCGGGGAAGACCTGGACCGCGCCGATGCGGCCGCTCAGGGGGGCGCGGATCTGCGCGTATTCGACGCCGAGTCGCGTCTGGTCGAGCGCGGCGCGGCTTGCCGTCACCTGTGCCTCGGCCTGGCGAGCCGCGGCCACGGCGTTGTCGTAGACCTGCCGCGCGATTGCTTCGTCGGCCAGCAGCGGCCGGTACCGTTCCACGTCCTGGCGGGAACGGGAGAGGTTGGCTTCGGCCGACGCCACCTGTGCCTCCGCATTGGCCACCTGCGCGAGAAACTCGCGCGGGTCGACGGAGTAGAGCAACTGCCCCTTGGCGACCATGGTGCCGTCGTCGAAGTGCTTCTTGAGCAGGATGCCCGAGACCATCGAACGGATGTCGACTTCCTGCGAGCCCTTTACTTCGCCGACCTTGTCGGCATACATCACCGTCGGGCTGGCCTCGACGGTGATCGCCTTCACCTCGACCGCTGCCTGCGGCATCGCAGGAGGCGCCTTCTTGCCGCACCCGACGAGACTGGGACCGGCCGCCAGGGCCAGGCATGCCGCGAGGATGAGTCGCAGCCGTAAACGCGTATGTCCTGAACTCACCTGGGGCCTCTGCGGGTCGCTTCTTTTCTTGCCTGGATTTCGGCGCCAGCAGTCTAACTGTCTGCTGCGTTTTGCGTTAGTCGCCGTCGCGGAATTCGTCCAGATTGAACTGCTCAAATTGGGTACTCGGGAGGGGCCGCCGACGCCTGTGGCGGCCGCGGGAGAGCCTTGCGCCCTCTGCTTGACCTGCGGCGTAGCGAATGCCTTATATGTGACCGGCACCCCGAGGGGAACCGGGCACTCATGATCGATCGCAACCGCATCCGCGAGCGTCATCGCGAACTGTCGTACGTCACCGGCCGGTTCATGACCGAGCACCTGATCCGTGTCCACAAGTTGTTCGAGGGCGACCTGACCGCCGCGATCGTGCTGGCCACGGTCGCCCAGCACAACGTGCAGCGGTACTACGACGAGTTCGCGCGTGATGCGCCCGAGGGGTTCGATCCGCTGGTCGCTGCCGGCGAGCACCTGCCACACCTGCGGCCGTGCAATGCGCTCTCCGTGAGCGCCGCGACCGGAGTCCCGCGCGAAACGGTGCGCCGCAAGGTACGGTGGCTGGCGCAGAAGGGGTGGCTCAGCATCGGCGAGCGTGGCCGGCTGTCCGTCGTCAACGGGATATCAAAGGATTTCCAGGACTTCGACATCGAGACGACGGAGCGGTTGCTCGAGTGCATGCAGGCGATGACTAGTGTGCTCGAGGCGAAGGCAGCCCAGAAGTGACGCGGCGACCAATGTCGCGAGGTTGCGCTTTCAGGCCGGATCGTCGCCTTGCGTCCAGCAGCTCCTTCAGCCGATAGAGCACGTCGAGGGCGGCGCGCGGGCTGAGCGATTCGGGGTCGACCCCCTCGAGCATCCGGCGCAGCACGGATTCCGTTTCGTTCTCCGGCATCGACAACGAGAGTTCCTGCTGCGGGGTTGGCGGCCGGGTCGCGTGCTCGCGCTGCTCCAGTTCGTGCAGGTACCGGCGGGCTTCGCCGATGACCGCCTTCGGCACGCCTGCCAGGCGCGCAACCTGCAGTCCGTAGCTCTGGTTGGCCGGGCCTTCCTTCACCGAGTGGAGGAAGACGAGCTGGTCGCCATGTTCCGTGGCGTCGAGGTGGACGTTGGCGCAGGCGGGAAGTTCGTCCGCGAGTGCCGTCAGTTCGAAGTAATGCGTCGCAAACAGCGTGAACGCGCCGATTTCACGCCCGAGGTGCCGGGCACAGGCCCATGCCAGCGAGAGGCCGTCGAACGTGCTCGTGCCGCGACCGATCTCGTCCATCAGCACGAGGCTGTCGCGGGTGGCGTTGTTCAGGATGTTCGCGGCCTCGGTCATCTCGACCATGAACGTCGAACGTCCGCCCGCGAGGTCGTCGGCGGCGCCAATGCGTGTAAACACGCGATCGACCGGCCCGATGCGCGCCGATTCGGCCGGCACGAAGCTCCCGATGCCGGCGAGGATCACGATCAGTGCCGCCTGTCGCATGTACGTCGACTTGCCGCCCATGTTCGGGCCCGTGACGATCAGCATGCGGCGGCCGTCGCGCAGGTCGAGATCGTTCGGCACGAACGGGCCGTCGATGTGCTGCTCGACCACCAGGTGGCGGCCGCCGCGGATGTCGATGCGCGACTCGTCGCAGAGTTCGGGACGTGCCAGCCGCAGCGTAATCGCACGCTCGGCAAGATTGCCGAGCACGTCGAGCGCGGCGAGTGCGGCGGCCGTTGCCTGCAATGCGGGCAGCGTGTCGGTGAGCGTGTCGAGCAGCCCGTCATACAGCTCGCGTTCGCGGGCCATCGCCCGGTCGCGCGCACCGAGGACCTTGTCTTCGAACGATTTCAGTTCGCTCGTGATGTAGCGTTCGGCGTTCTTGACCGTCTGCCGGCGCACCCAGTCGGCCGGCACGCGATCGGCCTGGCTGCGGCTCACTTCGATGAAGTAGCCCTGCACGCGGTTGTAGCCGAAACGCAGGTTCTGGAAGCCGGTGCGTTCGCGTTCGCGGGCTTCGAGGTCGAGCAGCGCTTCGTCGCTGTGCTCGCTGATGCGCCGCAGTTCGTCGAGGGCGTCGTCGAAGCCGGTGGCAAAAACACCGCCTTCACGCAGCAGCGCGGGCGGAGTCTCGACCAGCGCCTGCGCCAGGTGTTCATGGATCGAGGGATGCGTACCGACGCCTGCGGCAAGACGCTGCAGCAGCGGGGCGTCCAGTGTCGTGAGCAGTGCCTGCAGCTCGGGCAGGCAACCCAGCGCCTCGCGCAGCTGTGACAAGTCGCGGGGGCGGGCGGACCGCAGCGCCACTCGTGCCAGGATGCGCTCGACGTCGCCGACCTTGCGCAGCAGCGTGTGCAGCGACGAATGCGAACCGGCATCGATCAGGGTCTCGATCGCCTGCAGTCGCAGTGCCCGCGGTTCGACGCCGCGCAGCGGACGCTGGATCCAGCGGCGCAGTTCGCGTCCACCCATGGCCGTGGCCGTGCGGTCGAGCACGTCGATCAACGTGCTGTCGCTGCGGCCCGACAGGCTGCTGTCGAGCTCGAGGTTGCGACGCGTCGCCGCATCGAGCAGCAGCGCGTCCTCGCGCAGTTCCGTTCGAATCCCGCGCAGGTGGGGCAGGGCGGACTTCTGCGTCTCGCGCACGTACACAAGCAGGCAGCCGGCCGCGCCGATCGCGAGCGACTGTCCGGCCAGGCCGAAACCCGCCAGGTCACGCGTGCCGAACTGTTCGCACAGTTGCCGTTCCGCGCTGCCGGCTTCGAAATGCCACGGCGGACGCTGGCGCACGCAGATATCCGTGCGGCCCTGCAGCCGCTCCAGCGCGCTTTCAGGGACGAGCAATTCCGCTGGGCGGAGTCGTTCCAGCTCGGCGGCGAGCGCCTCCTCGCCCGAGGCCTGCAGCGCATGAAAGCGGCCGCTCGAGAGTTCGAGCCAGGCGAGGCCAAAGCCGTCGGCGCCCGGCGCGATTGCCGCGAGCAAAGTGTCACGACGCTCTTCCAGCAACGAGTCGTCGGTGACGGTGCCGGGCGTGACGACGCGCACCACCTGCCGTTCGACCGGGCCTTTCGACTTGGCGGGATCACCGATCTGCTCGCAGATCGCGACCGATTCGCCCTTGCGGACAGCGCGCGCGAGATAGTTGTCGAGTGTCTGGACCGGCACCCCGGCCATCGGGATCGGCTCGCCGCCGGAGGTGCCGCGGGCCGTCAGCGTGATGTCGAGCAGGCGCGAGGCCTTGCGGGCGTCGTCGAAGAACAGCTCGTAGAAATCCCCCATCCGATAGAACAGCAGGACATCCGGGTACTGCGCCTTGATGCGCAGGTACTGGGTCATCACGGGGGTGTTGGGCGGGGATTTTGGTTGTTCAGTCACGCCGCTGGATTCTAGCCTCTTGCCCCGTCGGTCAGCGAACGAGCCGGACGACCAGGGCCGGCAACCATGCTTCGTCGGCCCGTCCCGGATGGTTCAAACTAAGATGGTTCGGCCGACCCGGCCCGCGAGGATTCCGCATGCGCAAGACGATCGATTTCCTGCTCAACGACTGGCTCGACGTTGCCTCGCTCGCGGCGCGCGAGCGGTACAGCGAACACAGTCGTGAAACCTTCGAGTCGGTGCTCGATACCTGCCAGCGCATCGCGGACGAAAAATTCGCGCCGTTCAATCGCCTGGTCGACGTGCAGGAACCCCGTCTCGAGAACGGGGCCGTCATCCTGCCGCAATGTGCCTACGACGCGGCGCGTGCTTACGTCGAATCGGGAATGATCGCGGCGACACAGGACTACGACGTCGGCGGCATGCAGCTGCCATACGTGGTCGAACTTGCGGCCAATGTGTTCTTCGCGAAGGCGGGAGTCGGTCTCGGCGGTGGCGGCATGCTCACGGTCGGCAACGCCAACCTGCTGATGGCGCACGGCACGCCGACGCAGAAGACGGCCTTCGCGCAGCAGGAAATCGACGGCAAGTGGTTCGGCACGATGTGCCTCTCCGAGCCGCAGGCCGGCTCGAGTCTCTCCGACATCCTCACCCGTGCGGTGCCCGACGGCCCAGGCCACGAGCGCGACGAACTCGGTCCACGCTACCGGTTGACCGGCAACAAGATGTGGATCAGCAACGGCGAGCACGACATGTCGGAGAACATCGTGCACCTCGTGCTCGCCAAGATTCCCGCGGCGGACGGCAAGCTCGTGCCGGGCGTGCGGGGCATCTCGTTGTTCATCGTGCCGAAGCTGCTCCTGAATGCCGCAGGCGAACTCACCGGTGAGCGCAACGACGTGGCGCTCGCGGGCCTCAACCACAAGATGGGTTGGCGCGGATTGCCGAATACGCTGCTCAATTTCGGCGAGGGCACGTTCCCGGTGGATGGCCGACCCGGCGCCGTTGGCTACCTCGTGGGCAAACCCGGTGACGGCCTCAAGTGCATGTTCCACATGATGAACGAGGCCCGCATCGGTGTCGGGCTCGGCGCCGTAGGCATCGGTTTTGCCGGGTACGCGGCGAGCCTCGATTACGCCCGCAGTCGCAAGCAGGGACGTCCATCCACGCCAGCCGGCAAGGATCCGGCATCGCCGCCCGTGAGCATCATCGAGCACGCCGACGTGAAGCGGATGCTGCTCGCCCAGAAGTCATACGTGGAGGGCGGCCTGGCGCTCGAACTCTATTGCGGCCGGCTGGTCGACGAAGCCAGGACCGGGTCCGCGGAGAGCGTGCCGGCGATCAAGGCGCTGCTCGAGATCCTGACGCCGATCGCCAAGAGCTGGCCGAGCGAATGGTGCCTCGAAGCCAACAACCTCGCGATCCAGGTGCACGGCGGCTACGGCTACACGCGCGACTTTCCGGTCGAGCAATACTGGCGCGACAACCGTCTCAACATGATTCACGAGGGGACTCACGGCATCCAGGGCCTCGACCTGCTGGGGCGCAAGGTATTGATGGACGAGGGCAGGGCGCTCGGCCTGCTGGTGCAGCGCATTGGCCAGACGGTGCAGCGAGCCGGCGAGCAGGCCGAATTGAAGAGCGAATCCGCCGCGGTCGCGCGCGGACTGCAGGCTCTGCTGGACGCGACCCGTGCGGCCTGGAGCACGCGCGAGCCCGATGAAGCCCTGGCGAACGCCACCCCCTACCTGCAGGCGTTCGGCCATGTCGTCGTGGCATGGTTGTGGCTCGACGTCGCGCGTGCGGCTGTCGCGGCTGCGGCGGGCAAGGACGACGGCTTCCTGCGCGGAAAGCTGCAGGCGGCGCGCTATTTCTTCGGCTTCGAGCTGCCGAAGATCGACGCGTGGCTGGCCGTGGTCGCAGCTCGCAATCCGACGTGTCGCGAGATGCAGGACGACTGGTTCGAGAGCTGATCCAGTCCCTGCCGCCACGCGTTTCGGCTAACCGCTACCCGCGTTGTCGCGCAAAGCGAAGACGAGCGGTCCGCGCAGGGCTAGAATACGCGGCCAAAATCAGCCTGACGCCGCCCGGGTACCAGAGGGGCCCAGGCGCGCGTTGTCCATGAACAAGATCACTTGGAGCAGTTCAACGATGAAACTCATCAATCTCTCGATCGCCGCCCTTGGCCTGGCGTGTGCTGCGGGTTGCAGCACCCCTGAAGTCGCGGCCCCCGCGGCAGCGGCGGCACCGACACCGGCTCCGGCCGCGGCGCCGAGGGGCGAGACCCTGGTCGCGACCGTCGAGGCAACCGCGATCGTCACTGCGATCGACCAGAAGACGCGTGAAGTCACGCTGAAGAAGGAAGACGGCACTGAGGTCACTTTCGTTGCTTCCGAGGACGTCAAGAACCTCGCGCAGGTGAAGCCGGGCGACCTGCTGCACGTCGTCTACGGCGAGGCGCTGGCGTACGAAGTGAAGAAGGGCGGTACGGTGGTGGCGCCGGCGACGGCGGTCGCGGGCGGCGCGGCCGAGCTCGGCCAGATGCCGGCAGGCGCGCTGGCGCGGCAGACCACGGCGACCGTCCTGATCACGGCGATCGACCCGAAGGTGCCTTCGGTGACGTTCCAGGGTCCGGCGGGCAATACGCGCACGATCAAGGTGCTGCACCCCGAGAAGCTCGTGGGCGTGAGCGTGGGCGACACGGTCGAGCTGACGTTCACCGAAGCGGTCGCGATCAAGGTTGAAGCAGCACCCGCCAAGTAAATAGAAAAAGCCGGGCCACGTGGCCCGGCTTTTTCATGCCTGCAGCTGCAGGCAGCGACTGCTACTTCTTCTCGACCGGTGCGACGGGCGCCGACTGGCCCGCGACGAACGGGTACTTGGCGAAGATCGCCGCGACTGCATTCGTGATCGTGCCCTGCTTGTCCTGCATCATCTTGGACGTCACGACGTCCTCGAGTCCGCCCTGGAACACGGCCTGGCGCTTCTCGCGGTCGATGACGTCCATGACCAGCGTGCCGACGTTGTAGCGGCGCGTCGTCACCTCCGACCCGCCGTAACCGTAGGCGCCGTAGGGCGCGCCGTACCAGCCGCGGTACCCGTACGACGGACCGTAATACGGCGCCGGCGTCGACTGGATATCGGTCTTTTCTTCCAGCTTGCCCTTGAAGTTGAGCAGCAGGTCCGGGTTATCGGACTTGGTGTAGCCGCGCGCTTCCATTTCGCGCGACGCCGCCTGCTGCATCATCTGCTGGGAGATCGTCTGGAATTCGGCAGGGTTGCCGCTCACTGCCGAGAGGAAGTTGTAGGTCTTGTACTTGCCGAAGTCGACGGCACGATCGTAGTCCCCGCGGACGTCCGGACCGCTGGCGCAACCACCGACGAGCGCTGCCACCGCCACGAGGGCGGCGACGAACGGCATGCGGGTCAATCGTAGGTTCAACATGGATGGCTACCTCGCGATTACTTGGCGAGCGGAATGCCCTGGATGGCCGGCAGGCGCAGCAGCGTGTTGAGCTTGTTCTCGATCTGCACGAAGCGCAGCACCTTGGTCGTCGGCAGGACCTTATCCAGCTTCTTGGCCGTGCCCTTGATCAGCGCTGCATCTTCGTCCTGCAGCTTGAGCCAGTCCTTGAGCAGGTCCTTGGCGGCATCGTCGGTCATGGAATCGTAGTTCGACGAATACGCATTCACCAGGTCGACGCCGCGCTGTGCCAGCTTCTTGCGGTCGGCCTGGTACGCGTCGTAGATCGGCGTGAACTTGGTCATCTGCGCGTCGTCGAGCGCCATGGCCTTGAGCACGACCGCGCGCTTGTCGGCCTGGATCTGCGCGATCAGCTGCTGCGTGTCGTCGTAGGCCGACTGCGCCTGGGCGGCGAACGGCGTCGCGACGGACAGCAGCGCGGTGGCGGCAAGGGCGATCTTGAAATTCTTCATGTAAAAGCTCCGTGGAATCCTGGTTGCTTATTGTGCGAGCGGGATGAGGCCGTAGACTTCGCGCCGCAGCATGTTGTCGAGACGGGTCTCGATCTGCGCGTAGCGCAGCGCCTTCACCGGCGGCAGGACCTTGGCGATCTTCTTCGTATAGGCCTGCTTGAGGGCCTCGCGATCCTTCTCGATCCGCATCTTCGTCTTGAGCATTGCCGTGGCGTCGGCATCGGTCATCGCGCCGTACTTGGCGGCGTAGTTGTCGACCAGCGCGAGAAACTCGTCGTTGAGTTTCTTGGCCTTGCCTTCGTACTCGTCGTAGACCGGCCAGAACGCGCGGCTTTCGGCATCAGTGAGCTGCAGGTTCTGCGCGTACACGGCGCGCTTGTCCGTCTGCACCTGCTTGAGGATGATCTGCTCGTCCGTCTTGACGCTCTGCGTCGCAGGTGCGGCCTGCGCGTGGGTCACGACGGGGAAGGCAGCGACGGCCAGCGCCACTGCAAGGGAAGCAATTTTCATGGGTTCCTGCCTGTTTGTTGGGTATCCAAGCCTCGGCTTGCAAGATAGCGACGGCGTGCCGCTGCTCGCAAGGGGCCGGTAGAATTGTCGCATGACGGCCCCCACCGATGTTGACCTGCAGCAGCTGGCCCGGTCCGTGGGAGACCGTTTGCAGGCCCGGGCTGAGACGCTCGTCACGGCCGAGTCCTGCACCGGCGGCTGGATCGCCAAGGCCTGCACGGACGTGGCCGGCAGTTCGCGCTGGTTTCAGGGTGGGGTGGTCGCCTATTCAAACTCCCTCAAGGTCGCTTTCCTGGACGTGCCCGAGGACCTGCTGTCGCGGCACGGCGCCGTCAGTGAGCCTGTCGTGCGGGCGATGGCGGCAGGTGCCCTGGCTCGTACCGGCAGCACGGTGGCCGTCGCCGTGAGCGGCGTGGCAGGTCCGGACGGCGGGACGGCCGACAAACCCGTCGGGACGGTCTGGCTGGCCTGGGCCTGGCGCGAAAAGGACGGTTCGTTTCGAACCGAAACTCGCCGCGAACGATTCGTGGGCGGGCGCGACGAGGTGCGGCGCTGGACGGTGCGGCTCGCGCTGGAGCGACTGCTCGCCGAATGAGTGACCGGCTCTTTTTCGCACTGTGGCCCGATCCCGCCCTGCGGCAGGCCCTGCGTGCGCGCATCGATGCGATTGTGGCCTCGCTCGAAGGCAAGCCGCAGCGCCCTGACCAGTGGCACGTCACGCTCGAATTCATGGGCCAGGTTCCGCGCGAGCGGCAGCCTGCGCTGAGAGCTGCCGCCGACCGTGTGCGCCAGTCGCCCCTCGCGATCGAGTTCGATCGGGTCGACCACTGGCGCAAGCCGCAGGTCGTGTGCCTCGTGGCGAGCCGGGTTCCCGCCGGGCTCGCGGTGCTCGTCACGCAGTTGCACGCTGCGCTGCTCGAGGAAGGCTTCACGCTCGACGCACGACCGTTCTGTCCGCACCTGACGCTCGCGCGCAAAGTGCGAGCCGCCGCGAATGTGCTGCTCGAGCCCCCGTTCGTGTGGCGATCCAACGGCTTTGCGCTCGTGCGCTCGGTGACCGATCCGGCGGGCTCACGCTATGAGCCTCTGCACTGGTGGAATGACGCGGTCGAAGGCGGCTGAGAAACCAGTGATTCCGGGTAATTTTTCGGACCGCCCGCGGGCAGGGCTGTGGAATAATGCAGCCATCCCGCTGATCTCCTTTCACGAGCCGGGCCAGCCCGGCTCCCACGCCTAACTCACGAGCAACGCAATGGAAGAAAACCGCAAGAAGGCCCTGGTCGCAGCGCTCGGCCAGATCGAGAAGCAGTTCGGCAAGGGCTCGGTGATGCGCCTTGGCGACTCCAACAGCTACGACGTGGAAGTCGTCTCCACCGGCTCGCTCGGCCTCGACATCGCGCTCGGCGTCGGTGGCCTGCCGAAAGGCCGCGTCATCGAAATCTACGGGCCGGAATCCTCGGGCAAGACCACGCTCGCGCTCACGGTCGTCGCCCAGGTGCAGCGTCTCGGCGGCACCGCCGCCTTCGTCGACGCCGAACACGCCCTCGACCCGGCCTATGCCGAAAAACTCGGCGTGGACGTCAACGAGTTGCTCGTGTCGCAGCCCGACAACGGGGAGCAGGCCCTCGAGATCACCGACATGCTGGTCCGCTCGAACGCGGTCGACATCGTCGTCGTCGACTCCGTGGCCGCGCTCACGCCCAAGGCTGAAATCGAAGGCGAGATGGGCGACATGCAGATGGGTGCGCAGGCGCGCCTCATGTCGCAGGCGCTGCGCAAGCTCACCGGCAACATCAAGCGCTCGAACACGATCGTCATCTTCATCAACCAGATCCGCATGAAGATCGGCGTGATGTTCGGCAACCCCGAGACCACCACCGGCGGCAACGCGCTCAAGTTCTACGCCTCCGTCCGCCTCGACATCCGCCGCATCGGCGCGATCAAGCAGGGCGAGGAAGTCGTCGGCAACCAGACGCGCGTCAAGATCGTGAAGAACAAGGTCGCGCCGCCGTTCCGCGAGGCCGAGTTCGAGATCATGTACGGCGTCGGCATCTCGCGCGAAGGCGAGATCATCGAGCTCGGCGTGACGCAGAACATCATCGAGAAGTCGGGCTCCTGGTACTCGTACAAGGGCGAGCGCATCGGCCAGGGCAAGGAAAACGTCCGCACGTACCTCACCCAGCACCCGGACACGGCGCGCGAAATCGAAACCGCCATCCGGGCCAAGTTGCTGGTGCCGAAGAAGGGCGAGGCGGCCGCGGGTGAGGCGTCGGAAGCCTGAGCCAGGAGCGGCGGCGGAGGCGGATCAGCGCACCGTCCAGACCGCGGCCTACGCCCTGCTTGCGGGGCGTGACTTCAGCCGCCACGAGCTGACCGAGCGCCTGCTCCGCAAGGGGTATGGCGCCCAGGTCGTCGAAGCGGCGGTCGCCGCTATCGTGCAGGAAGGGTTCCTGCGCGAAGAACGGTTTGCCGAGCAGTTCGTCAATCAGCGCGCGGGGCGTGGCCAGGGACCGCTGCGCGTCCGCATGGGCTTGCGCGAGCGCGGCGTCGAGCCCGAAACGATCGACCAGGCGTTCGACACGACGGCAACCGACTGGGTCCAGGCGGCCCGGGAAGCCCGCCGCCGCAAGTTCGGTTTGGCGCCGCCGGCCGACTACCGTGAACGTGCAAAACAGGCACGCTTCCTCCAATATCGCGGGTTTTCTTCCGACCAGATCCGGGCCGCCCTTGGCCCCGGCGAAGACGACCCCGACTTATGACAAGCACTCCCCAGGCCCCGGCCAACTTCATGACCAGCGCGCAGTTGCGCGCGGCGTTCCTCGACTTCTTCAAGGACCGCGGCCACGCCATCGTGCCGTCGAGCTCGCTCGTCCCGGGCAACGACCCGACGCTGCTCTTCACCAACGCGGGCATGGTCCAGTTCAAGGACCTGTTCCTCGGCAAGGAAAAGCGCAGCTACGTGCGCGCGGCCACCTCGCAGCGCTGCGTGCGCGCCGGCGGCAAGCACAACGACCTCGAGAACGTCGGCTACACGTCGCGTCACCACACGTTCTTCGAGATGCTGGGCAACTTCAGCTTCGGCGACTACTTCAAGCAGGACGCGATCCGCTTCGCCTGGGACTTCATCACCGGCACGCTCGGGATCCCGCCGTCGAAGCTCTGGGTCACCGTGTTCGAAGAAGACGACGGCGCCGCAGAAATCTGGCTGAAGGAAATCGGCGTCGACCCGGCGCGCCTGACGCGCATGGGCGCCAAGTCGAATTTCTGGGCGATGGGTGACACCGGTCCGTGCGGCCCGTGCACCGAGATTTTCTACGACCACGGCCCCGACGTGGCCGGCGGTCCGCCGGGCTCGCCCGACGAGGACGGCGATCGCTACGTCGAAATCTGGAACCTCGTGTTCATGCAGTTCGACCGCGCGGCGGATGGCACGATGACGCCGCTGCCGAAGCCGTCGGTGGATACGGGCATGGGTCTCGAGCGTGTCTCTGCCGTGATGCAGGGCGTGCACAGCAATTACGATATCGACCTGTTCCGCAACCTGATTGCTGCGGCGGCCAAGGCCACCGGCACAGGCGATCTCGCCTCGAACTCGCTGCGCGTGATCGCGGACCACGTGCGCGCCACTTCGTTCCTGATCGCGGACGGCGTGCTGCCGTCGAACGAAGGCCGCGGTTACGTGCTGCGCCGGATCATGCGTCGCGCGATCCGCCATGGCTTCATGCTCGGCCAGCGCCAGCCGTTCTTCCACACGCTGGTGAGGACGCTCGAGCAGGAGATGGGTGTCGCCTATCCCGAACTCACCGCGCAGCGTGCGCATATCGAGAAGGTCATCCTGCAGGAAGAAGAGCGTTTCGCCGAGACGCTGGCGCAGGGCATGACGTTGCTCGACACCGCGATCGGCACGCTCGGCGACAAGAAGGAGATTCCGGGCGAGACGGTGTTCCGTCTCTATGACACGTTCGGCTTTCCAGTTGACCTCACGAACGACATCGCGCGCGAGCGCGGCCTCGCGATCGACGAGCCGGGCTTCGAGGCCGCGATGAATGCGCAGCGCGCGATGTCGCGTGCGGCCAGCAAGTTCAACGTCGACCTGCGCGGCGACCTGAGCGTCGACAGCCAGACGGCGTTCGTCGGTTACGACGGCGAGACTGGCCAGGGCCGCATCGTCGCGATGTTCCGCGGCAAGGACGCCGTCACCGAGCTCAAGGCGGGCGAGGAGGGCCAGGTGGTCCTCGACGTCACGCCTTTCTATGCCGAGAGCGGCGGCCAGGTGGGTGACGCCGGAGAGCTCTCGACGTCCAGCGCCCGCTTCGCTGTCGCCGACACGCAGAAGCTCGGCAAGGCGCACGTCCACGTCGGCAAGCTTGCGGCCGGCACGCTGAAGGTTGGCGATACGGTTGCCGCGACGGTCGATGGCGTCCGCCGCGACGCTACCCGCGCGAACCACTCCGCCACGCACCTGCTGCACGCTGCGCTGCGCCAGGTGCTCGGGGCGCACGTCACGCAGAAGGGCTCACTCGTCGCGCCCGACCGGCTGCGCTTCGACTTTTCGCATTACTCGGGCGTCACGCCCGACGAATTGCAGCGGATCGAGGCGATCGTCAACGCTGAAGTTCGCAGGAATGCCGACGCCGAGACCAAGGTCATGGACTTCGACGCCGCCGTGGCAGCAGGCGCGATGGCGCTGTTCGGCGAGAAGTACGAGGACAAGGTGCGCGTGCTGCGCATCGGTGCATTTTCGACCGAGCTGTGTGGTGGTACCCACGTGCGCCGCGCCGGCGACATCGGCCTGTTCAAGATCGTGAGCGAAGGCGGCGTTGCCGCCGGCGTGCGACGCATCGAAGCGGTCACCGGGCAGGGTGCTTACCAATATGTGGTCGAGACGGACCACAAGTTGCGCGACGTGGCCGGACTCGTTCGCGGCTCGCGCGACGACGTCGAAGACAAGGTCAAGCAGTTGCTTGACCGCGCGCGGCGCATGGAAAAGGAGATCGCGCAGCTGAAGGAAAAGCTCGCGAGCGGCAGCGGTCGCGACATGGCTGCCGAAGCGCTCACGATCGGCAACGGCGTGAAGCTCGTCGCTGCCAGCGTCGAAGGCGCGGATGCGGCCGCGCTGCGCACGGCCGTGGATCAGCTTAAAAACAAGCTCGGCAGCGCGATCATCGTGCTGGGTTCGCCCGCAGGCGAAGACAAGGTGGCGCTCATTGCGGGTGTCACGGACGACCTCACTGCGCGCGTCAAAGCGGGCGACATCGTCAATCACGTGGCGAAGCAAGTGGGCGGCAAAGGCGGTGGCCGCGCGGATCTCGCGCAGGCCGGTGGCACGCAGCCAGCGAACCTCGCTGCTGCGCTTGACGGCCTTGCTGCGTGGCTCGCTCCGCAGGTGTCGTGACGAGTTGACGCGCGCACTCGAAAGGAAAGTTTCGTTCCGATTGAGTAAGAAAAATCGAACCAAATAGTAGATTTCCGTAGTCTCCGCATACTGACTTTTCTTGGTGCACGCGCTATTGTTCCTGCGCTGAAATGCTGCGCATTTTTATGCGCATATTATTCCTGAAGCAGAGTAGGGGATCGTTCCTGGCCGGTGGTACGCATAGGCATTGAATGGATTCGAGTCCGGCGAAGTACTAAGCCAATCAGGCTAGGAGAACTTCATGTTGATTCTCACCAGGCGCGTCGGTGAAACCGTCATGATCGGCAACGACGTGACCGTCACCGTGCTCGGCGTCAAGGGTAACCAGGTCCGCGTCGGCGTGAATGCGCCGCGCGACGTGGCTGTCCATCGCGAAGAAATCTTCGAGCGCATCAAGCGTGAAGAAGAAGGCGCTGGCGGGACGGCGTCCGCGCGCCCGGCCTCGGCACGTCCGAATGGCAATGGCCATGCCGGCAATGGCATCGATCACGAGCCGTTCCCCTGATCGGTAAGAGCACGCGTCGTCAGCCAACCATTTTTCGGCCTGAGCTTTACGGGGCGGCTCCGGACGTTTATCCTTCGCGGCTCTCCTAAAAACGGAGAGATGGCCGAGTGGTCGAAGGCGCGCCCCTGCTAAGGGCGTAAGGGTCAAAAGCCCTTCGAGGGTTCGAATCCCTCTCTCTCCGCCAGGACGTTCATAACGCGCCCGTAGCTCAGTTGGATAGAGCGTCTGGCTACGAACCAGAAGGTCGGGAGTTCGAATCTCTCCGGGCGCACCAGTGAAATGGAAAAGGGTCACCTGCAAAGGTGGCCCTTTTTCATTTCACTGGCCGGCAGACGCTGCGCGGACTCAAGGCTCCACAGCGATGCCGGGCGTACCGTCACTCATCCTGCCGATGGGCGCCGCCTGCGCGAAACCATGACGCTCGAAGGTCGCGAGCACGCCGGCGACGGCATCACTGGAGCAAGACACCAGCAGGCCGCCCGAGGTCTGCGGGTCGCACAGGAGTGCCTGGCGCACGGCATCGACGTCTGCAGAGATCTGCACGTCGGCGCCATAGGATGCCCAGTTGCGTGCCGACGCTCCCGTGACGAAGCCCGCCTCCGCCAGCGCGAGCACGTTGTCCAGCAACGGCACCCGCGACATCTGCACGCGTGCGCCCAAGCCTGCGCCACGGCACATTTCGAGGAGATGCCCGAGGAGGCCGAAGCCGGTCACGTCGGTCATGGCATGGACGCCCGGCAGCTGCGCGAGATCGGGGCCCGCGACGTTGAGTCGGGTGGTCGTTTCGATCATCGATCGATAGTCTGCCGCCGCGAGCCTGTCCTGCTTGAGCGCGGCCGAGAGGATGCCGACGCCCAGCGGCTTGCCGAGCACGAGCACGTCACCCGCTCGCGCGTCGGCATTGCGTTTCAGGTGGCGCGGGTGGACCAGTCCGATTGCGGCCAGGCCATAGATGGGCTCCACCGAATCGATGCTGTGACCGCCCGCCACGGGAATGCCGGCCTGCGCGCAGATGGCTTCGCCGCCGCGCAGGATCTCGCGGATGACCTCCCCGGACAGCACCTTGATCGGCATTCCGAGGATGGCCAGCGCCAGGATCGGAGAGCCGCCCATTGCGTACACGTCGCTCAGCGCGTTGGCGGCCGCGATCCGCCCGAAATCGAACGGATCGTCGACGATCGGCATGAAGAAATCGGTGGTGGCGATCACCGCCTGGTCGTCGTTGATCTGGTACACGGCCGCGTCGTCGGCCGTTTCCGCGCCGACGAGCAGCTGCGCGAAGGGAGCGGTGGTCGCCGAGCCCTTGAGCAGGTCGCGCAGGATTCCCGGTGCGATCTTGCAGCCGCATCCGCCGCCGTGTGACAGCGAGGTCAGTCGAGTCGCAGGCGTCGGTGACATTGTCACGACCGCTCCTTCACGAACGCGAATCCGGGCGAAGTGGCGGAAGGCAGCAGGAGTCGAACCTACCAGGAAGCGGCTGACGCCCCCTTCTGGGTTTGAAGCCCAGCCGCACCGCCGGGTGCGCATGCCTTCCGGACGACTTCATCATTGCGCGACTCGCCAGCCGCTGTCTATGCGCAAAACGTGCGTATCGTTGATGCGGCGTGTGAAGCCGACGCGGTCGAAGAACTCCAGGATCTGGATCGTCCGTTTGCGGCCGAGTCCGATCGCGTCCCGGAACCGCGCCGCATCGATGCCGCCGTGCTCCTGCGCTATTGCGGCGGCAATCGCGGCCAGTTCGCCGATGCGTCCAGTGTCGTAGAACAGGTCGCGAACGACCTGGTACACGGCTCCCCGTGTGACCTGCTTGCGCAGCACCTGGCGCACGCGTTCTTCCGGCTCGCGCACCACCGTGGCCAGGTTGCGCACCCACGGCGGATCGAAGCGCCCGGCGGCAATCAGCGGCTGCAGCTCCTGCGCGAGCGCTTCGTCAGCTGCCGACAGCCTGGCAGTGTGCTCCGGCAGGTGCAGCCACGGCCCGTTGCGCATCACGACTCGCTCGTGCACGAGTTCGTCGACCAGCGTGCGCCAGAGCGCGGCAGGCAGGTCAGGCTGCGCGATGCGGCGCAGGCGACCGACATCGGGACCGGGCTCGTCGGGCGCCCGGGCATGAAACTCGCGTAACGTGTGCACCGCATGCTGGCGCAGTTCGAGCCACGCAGAAGGGAGGAAGACGAAGCTTTCGGGTCCCGCCTCGATCGTCAGCGAGTCAGGCGGGAGCGGAACGTGCTCCGGGGCGCGGCCGGTCAGGCGCGCCAGCGCCGTCATCGGTAAACCGTGGCGCGCATGTTGCAGCAGCGGCGCGATCCCGTCGCCCGCGATCATCCGTTCGAGCGCGTCGAGATGGCGAAGTCGGTCGACCGAGCGTCGTCTTCGCGACGGCGCGTACGGGTCGATGACGACGCCACCGCCGACCGTGTGCGTGGCCTGCGCATCGCGCGCGATGAAGCGATCGCCACAGGCCGCACAGACCGGCGCGTCGAAGACCAGCTGCACGCGCCCGGAGTCGCCTGCTGACAGTGTGCCCGACTCGAGCGGGACAACGTGTGCGACTCGGTGCGTCGTGCCCATGTGCACGTGCAGCGGCGCCCAGGGCGCCAGTCGCAGATTGCTGCCTGCCAGCAGGCGCAGTCGGACGTCGATGCGCGTCGTCGGTGCGAACAGGCGGGGATCGGCGAGCCAGTCGCCGCGGGAAATCGAGTCCTTGTCGACACCGGCGACATTGATCGCGCAGCGCTGGCCCGCGTGTCCGTTGTCGGAGGCCTGGTTCTGCGCGTGGATGCCGCGCACCCGCGCGGGCATGCCCGACGGCATCACGACAAGCGTGTCGCCGGTCCGGACCCGCCCCGAGAACACGGTCCCCGTCGTGACGACGCCGTGGCCCGTGAGCGTGAAGACGCGATCCACCGCGAGGCGAAACAGCGCATCGTCCGGGCGTACGGGGTTGTGCGCGGCCGCGTCGTGCAGGTGGCGGCGGAGCGCTGCGGTCCCCGGGTCATCCGGTGCGAGGGCGTTGAGCGGGAAGACCGGCGCAGCCCGCAGCGCCGTCGGCGCGAGCTCGGCCGTCAACTCGGCCTGGACCTGCCGCAAGCGCTGGTCATCCACGCGATCGACCTTGGTCAGTGCCACGGCACCGCGCGTGATGCCGAGCAATTCCAGGATGGCCAGGTGTTCGCGCGTCTGCGGCATCACGCCATCGTCGGCCGCGACAACCAGCAGCGCGAAATCGATCCCGGTGGCGCCTGCGACCATCGTGTGCACCAGCCGCTCGTGGCCGGGAACGTCGACGAAGCCGAGCACGTCGCCATTCTCCAGCGCCGTGTAGGCGTAGCCGAGCTCGATCGAGATTCCGCGTGTCTTCTCTTCCTTGAGCCGGTCTGTCTCCACGCCAGTCAGGGCGCGCACCAGCGCCGTCTTGCCGTGATCGATGTGTCCGGCCGTGCCGACGATCATGCGCGCAAGGCGCTCCACTGCGCGGCGAAGTCCGCTTCCTCCGCTTCCTCGAGGCAGCGAAGGTCGAGCCACAACGCCTTGTCGGCGATCCGCCCGATGACCGGCCGCGGCAATGCACGCAATGCCTCATCGAGACGATTCAGGCTGCCGCGTCGTGCCTTCACGCAGCGCGCAACAAGGCCATGGCTGGGCAGCTGGTCGACGGGCAAGGCGCCGCTGCCGATCTGGCTGAGCATCGGCACCTGCTCGATTTCGTAGGCACCGCCGATCGCGCGCTGCACGACGGGTGCCAGCCGCGCCGCCTGCGCGCGCATCACCGCCGCAGGGCGCGTGAGCAAGCGCAGGACTGTCAGTCGTTCCGCGAGGAACTCGGGCTGTCGATAGAGCGCCAGCACCGCTTCGAGAGCTGCGAGCGTCATCTTGCCCGGGCGCAGGGCGCGCTTGAGCGGATTCTTCTTCAAGCGGGCGATCAGGTCCGCACGACCGACGAGGATGCCTGCCTGCGGCCCGCCGAGCAGCTTGTCGCCGCTGAAGGCCACCAGGTCGGCGCCTGCCGCGATCGTCTCGCGCACGGTCGGTTCGTGCGGCAGCCGCCAGCGGGAGAGGTCCACCAGCGATCCGCTGCCGAGATCGACTGCGACAGGAATCCCGTGCGCACGGCCGAGTTCGGCGATGTCCGTCGTCGCGACGCTCGCCGTGAACCCGGAAATTGCGTAGTTGCTGGCGTGCACTTTCAGCAGCAGGCCCGTGCGCGGCCCGATCGCCTGCTCGTAATCGGCGGCGTGCGTGCGGTTGGTGGTGCCGACCTCGACGAGCTTTGCCCCGGCCTGCCGCATGATGTCGGGTATGCGGAATGAACCGCCGATCTCGATCAGTTCGCCACGCGAGATCACGACTTCGCGCCGGCTGGCAAGCGTGCCCAGCATCAGCAACACGGCGGCCGCGTTATTGTTGACGACGGTCGCCGCTTCCGCGCCCGTGAGTTCCTGCAGCAGGTGCTCGACCAGCGCGTCGCGATCGCCGCGTCGGCCGGAGTCCAGGTCAAACTCCAGGTTGACCGGCGCCGTCATCGCCTGCACTACGGCGCGCACGGCTTCCTCGGGCAGCAGGGCGCGGCCGAGATTGGTGTGCAGCACGGTGCCCGTCAGGTTGAAGACCGGGCGCAGGTGCAGGCGCGAGGCTGCAGCCAGTGCCGCATCCAACGCGGATCCGATCGCATCCTCGGTCAGTGCGGAGCGCGGCAGCTGGCCGGCCAGGGCAGCGTGGCGGAGATCGTCAAGGTGAGTGCGCAGGGCGGACGTGGCCAACGTGCGCCCGTAGCGGGCCAGCAGCGGTTGCAGTGCCGGCAGATTCAACAGGCGGTCGACGGACGGTATGTCCGTGGTACTGGCAGTCGGCGTTGGCTCGGGCGACGAATCCACGCGCCCGATCTTACCCTCAGGGCTGCCAGAGGAGCGGGTTGCCGCTGCCGCGATGGTAGCCGGCCTCGGCGAGGAGCAGGTCCAGCGCTAGGCTCGCGAGATCGTCCGCCACCGGCTCGACGCCGCCGTCTTTCTCCTGGTAGAGGATCTTGCGGTAGGTCCTGCAGCTGTCGCAGCACTCGGCGCGGACGGCATCCGCGGCGCCTTCGATCGCCTGGTAGGAAATTCCCTTGGTGGACGCGCACTGGCTGCAAATCACGCGGACCATGTGCCATTCCGTCGCACAGAGTGCGCAATGCAGGTAGCGATAGCCCTGGGATCGCGGGTCCGAGTGCACGATGCTCGCGACCGGCAGCGAGCCGCACACCGGGCAGACGCCGTGCATGCCCAGTTCGGCGACGTCTTTGGTCGCGAGTCGGGACGCGAGGTCCACCCAGTAGACCTGCAGCGCCGCCATCAGGAACGGCGCGGCGGCCGTGTCGATCTCGGCGGTCCGCCCCGCGAGCAAAGCGTCGGCCTGCGCCTCGAGCAGCTCGGCCGACGCTTGGCGCAGCCGGTCGCACAGGTCGCGCACGCCGGGCGGTGTCTCCGGCAGCGCTGCCACTGCCTCGCACAGGCGCGCAAGCACATCGCGCCAACGGCCTTCGCGCGTCCAGCTGGCCGCAGGCGCGACGGGCATGCCGTGAGTTCGCGCAAGCTCTAGCTGTGCAGCCGTGGGCAGGGACGATTCGAAGCCTGCCAGCGCCGCCTGCTGCGCATCCGCGAGCGAGGCCATCAGGTGCATGTAGTCGCCGATGGCGTGCCCCCCGGCGCCGAGCTTGCGCAGGCGCTGGGCGCGCAACGCGAACAGCTGCGCGCGATCCGGCAGGCGAATGCGCGGGACTGCCCTCTCGGCGAGTGACTCAATCTGCCCGGGTTCGAGGATTCGCTGCACGGATGTTCTCGCGGAACCAGGCTCTATGATGCCGCCAGGCCCAGCCCGGCGTCACGAATCCGCGCGTAATTGCCCCCATCGATCCGGTCACCCAGAAGACGGCCGCGTAAGCGTGCCCGATGATCGAGCAGACCAGCACGAACCCTGCCAGCGCGTGCACCACTGCCGCCAGGCGGATGACGCCGATGGGGAAATACGCGGAGAAGTACGAGCGCCAGATCACGATGCCGGACAGGAGCAGCAGGGCCATGCTGGCGACCAGCACCATGAACAGGATCTTCTGGCCGCCGTTGTAGCGCCCGACCTCCGGCAGTCGCGGGTCGTCGTGCGACTTCGCCTTCGGCATCTCGCGCAGCCACTTCCAGTCCCGCTCCTCCATCCTGTTGTGCTTGCCCACAGCCAGCGCCAGGAGCACGAACGAGACCGTCATGACGAGCCCGATGAACGGATGCAGGATGCGCGACCACGTGCCGCCGCCCACCAGGCTGCTCATCCAGTACAACGACGGATGGAACAGCGCCAGGCCCGACAGTGCGGCCAGGACGAAGGCGATCGCGAGGATCCAATGGTTGACGCGCTCGCGTTCGGTGTAGCGGGCGATGACCGTGCGATGAGCTGTGTCACCCATGGTTCTTCTCCAGTTCCCGCGCGGCAGCCGCCTCGTCTTCCTCGGTCGTGTCGTTGGGGCCGACGCGCAGATAGTGGAACAGCGCCGCCAACGCCGTGAGCGCCATGCCGGCAACGGCCATCGGCTTGGTGAAGCCCTTCCATGCGCCGACGGCCGCGCTGATGTGCGGCTCGGCGGGCAGGCCGCTGTAGAGCTGCGGCTGGTCGGCGTGCTGCAGCACGTACATGACGTGCGTGCCGCCCACGCCGCCCGGGTCGTACAGCCCGGCCTGGTCGAAGCCGCGCGACTGCAGGTCCTGCACGCGGCCCTCGGCGTGCTGCTTCATGTCTTCCTTGGTGCCGAACATCAGTGCGCCGGTCGGGCAGGACTTGATGCACGCCGGCTCGAGCCCGACCGCGACGCGGTCCGAGCACAGGGTGCACTTGTAGGCCTTCTTGTCCTTCTTTGAGATCCGCGGCACGTCGAACGGGCAGCCGGTGATGCAGTAGCCGCAGCCGATGCAGTTCTCCTCGTGGAAATCGACGATCCCGTTGGCGTACTGCACGATCGCGCCGGGCGCCGGGCACGCCTTCAGGCAGCCCGGGTCCGCGCAGTGCATGCAGCCGTCCTTGCGGATCAGCCACTCGAGATCCCCCTTGGGATTCTCGTACTCGGTGAACCGCATCAGGGTCCAGGACTGCGCGCTCAAGTCGGGCGGGTTCTGCAGGGTGCCGCTGCAGGTGCCGATCTCGTCGCGCAGGTCGTTCCACTCCATGCATGCCGCCTGGCAGGCCTTGCAGCCAATGCACTTCGAGACGTCGATCAGTTTGGCGACTTCGCCGGTGGCCGGCCCGCGCACGCCCGGCGACGGGGTCGTAGTCGCCGAGCGCCGCACGATGTCGAGGGATTGGAGCGCCATGCCACTCTCCTCAGATCTTTTCCACTTTGACGAGGAACGCCTTGAATTCCGGCGTGTGCACGTTCGCGTCACCCACGAACGGGGTGAGCTTGTTCGCGAGGTAGCCGGGCCTCGCCACGCCCACGAAGCCCCAATGGATGGGGATGCCGACCGTGTGGACCGTCCTGCCATCGATGTCCATCGCCTTGATGCGCTTGGTGACGACCGCCACGGCCTCGATATGGCCGCGGTTCGACGACACCTTGACGCGTTCGCCGGCCTTCACGCCGATGTCCTTCGCCAGCGCCTCGCCGATCTCGACGAACTGCTCAGGCTGCAGGATGGACGGGATCGAGGCGTGCTTGGTCCAGAAGTGGAAGTGCTCCGTGAGGCGGTAGGTCGTGGCCACGTGCGGGAACTGGTCCGCCTTGCCCAGCGCCTCGCGGTCGCTCTTGAAGATGCGCGCCGCCGGATTGCTCAGCGCCAGCGGCTGCCCCGGGTTGAGCGGGTTGGCCGCGAGTGGCGTCTCAAACGGCTCGTAGTGCTCGGGGAACGGCCCGTCCGCCATCCCGCCGCGCGCGAAGAACCGGGCCACGCCTTCGGGGTTCATGATGAACGGGCCCATGCCGGTCGCCGGGTCCTCGTCCGCCTTGAAGTCCGGGATGTCCGACCCGGCCCAGGCCTTGCCGTTCCAGCCGATCAGCTTGCGCGCCGGATTGAATGGCTTGCCCGACGCATCGCACGAAGCCCGGTTGTAGAGCACGCGGCGGTTCGCCGGCCATGCCCAGGCCCAGTTCAGGGTCTGGCCGATGCCCGACGGGTCGGAGTTGTCGCGCCGTGCCATGAGGTTGCCCGCAGGCCCCCACGAGCCGGCGTAGATCCAGCACCCGCAGGACGTGCTGCCATCGTCACGCAGCTCGGCGAACCCCGCGACCTGCTCGCCCGCCTTGCGCAGGACAGTTGCCGGATTCTTCGGATCCATGACGTCCGCCAGCGCCTTGCCGGAGTACTCCTTGGCGAGTTCCTCCGGACTCGGCTTCGCCGGCTGGGCGTAAGGCCATGCCAGGTTCACGATCGGGTCGGGGAAGGCGCCGCCCTCGGCCTTGTACAGGTCGCGCAACTGCAGGTAGAGGCGCGCCATGATCTCGATGTCCGTGAGGGACTCGCCCGGGGGCTCGCCGCCTTTCCAGTGCCACTGCAGCCAGCGGCCGGAACTGACCAGCGCACCGTCTTCTTCCGCGAAGCAGGTGGTGGGCAGGCGGAACACTTCGGTCTGGATCTTGCCCGGATCGACGTCGTTCATCGGGCCGAAGTTGCGCCAGAATTCCGACGTCTCGGTCACCAGCGGATCCATCACGACGAGGAACTTCAGCTTCGACAGGGCCGACGTCATCTTCGCCATGTTCGGTGCCGAGGCGAGGGGATTGAACCCCTGCGCGACGTAGCCGTTGACCTTGCCCTGGTCCATCAGGTCGTAGACCTGCAGCATGTCGTACAGCTTGTCGAGCTTCGGCAGGTAGTCGAAGGCGAAATTGTTCTCGGCCGTGGCGGCGTTGCCCCACCACGCCTTCATCAGGCTGTTGAAGAACCGCGGGAAATTCTGCCAGTAGCTCATCTGGTTCGGACGCAGCGGCTTCTGCGTGCGCGTGGCCAGGTACTGCTGGTAGTCCTGCTCGGCTTCCTTGGGCAGGCTCATGTAGCCCGGCAGCAAGTCCGACATCAGGCCGAGGTCGGTCAGGCCCTGGATGTTGGAATGGCCGCGCAGCGCATTCATGCCGCCGCCGGCAATGCCGATGTTGCCGAGCAGCAGTTGCACCATCGCACCGCAGCGGATCATCTGCGCGCCGACCGTGTGCTGTGTCCACCCCAGCGCGTACATGATCGTCATCGCGCGCGTCGGCGACGCGGTCGACCCGATCATCTCGCAGACCTGCAGGAACTTGTCCTTGGGCGTGCCGCAGACTCGCTCGACCATCTCCGGGGTGTAGCGCGCGTAGTGCTGCTTCAGCAGGTTGTAGACGCAGCGCGGGTGGGTGAGGGTGGGATCGGTCTTGACGAAGCCGTCCTCGCCCTTTTCGTAGTCCCACGAAGACCTGTCGTACTTGCGCGTTGCGGGGTCGTAGCCGGAGTAGATGCCGTCGGTGAACGCGAACTCCTCCTTCACGATGAAGCTGAAGTCCGTGTAGCTGGTCACGTACTCGCGCTGGATCTTGTCGTTGGCGAGCAGGTAACGGATGACTCCGCCGAGGAAGGCGATGTCGGCACCGGGGCGGATCGGCACGTAGAGGTCGGCCACGGCGGCCGAGCGCGTGAAGCGCGGATCGACCACGATCAGCTTGGCGCCGTTGTGCGCCTTCGCCTCGGTGACCCACTTGAAGCCGCAAGGGTGTGCTTCGGCGGCATTGCCGCCGATGATCAGGACGAGGTCGGCATTCTTGATGTCGACCCAGTGATTCGTCATCGCTCCACGGCCAAACGTCGGGGCAAGACCTGCCACCGTCGGGCCGTGTCAGACACGTGCTTGATTATCGAACGCCAGTGCCCCGAGGCTGCGGATGACCTTGTGCGTGACGTAGCCGGCTTCGTTGCTGCTCGCCGACGCGCCGAGGAAGCCGGTGGTGGTCCACCGGTTCACCGTCTTGCCGTCGGCGGTCTTCGCGACGAAGTTCGTGTCGCGGTCCTGCTTCAGCAGCTTCGCGATGCGGGTGAACGCGTCGTCCCAGGAGATGCGTTCCCACTTGTCCGCGCCCGGCGCCCGGTACTCCGGATACTTGAGCCGGTTCGGGCTGTTGACGAAGTCGAGGAGTGCCGCGCCCTTCGGGCACAGCGTGCCGCGATTGACCGGGTGATCCGGGTCGCCCTCGATGTGCATGATGCTGGAGTGGACGTTCTTCGCCTTGTCGCCCAGCGAGTACATCAGCAGCCCGCAGGCGACTGAACAGTACGGGCAGGTGTTGCGGGTCTCGGTGGCGCGTGCGAGTTTGAATTCGCGGACCTCCGCGAGCGCCACGCTGGGCGAGAAGCCCATCAGTGCGAGGCTGGAGCCGGCGAGCGAGGCGCCTGTGACCTTAAGGAATTGGCGCCTGGTCATGTCAGTCATTGGGGTCCCCTTGACATGTCGGCAGACGATCCGAGTCTATGCCCGGTGTGCGGTGCTCACAAGACGCAGTTGCCGCGCCATCGCGGCGGCATTGCTGCATTGCAGCGGGCTAGCGGAGCCGTTCGGTGTGCGTGTAGACGTTGTACGAGTTGGGGCGGAGGAATCCAGCCAGCATGATGCCGGCGCGATCGGCGAGTTCCACGGCGAGGCTCGACGGCGCGCCCATCGCGACGACGACCGGGATCCCCGCCATCGCGGCTTTCTGCAGCAACTCGAAACTTGCGCGGCCGCTCAGCAGCAGGACGTTCCGCGCCGCGGGCAGCGCATCCCGGAAGAACAGCGCGCCCACCAGCTTGTCGAGCGCGTTGTGGCGGCCGACGTCTTCGTACGACGCGACCAGCGTGCCGTGCTCGTCGAACAGGCTCGCCGCGTGCAGGCCTCCGGTCTGCTCGAACACCTGCTGCGACCGACGAGCTCGCTCGGCGAGCGTCGGCAGCAGTGCCGCGTCCACCACGAGGTCGCTCACGACGGCGCCAGCCGGCACCGTGGCCGTGACGGCCTCGATCGAGGCCTTGCCGCAGACGCCGCAGCTCGAACTGGTGTAGAAATTCCGCTCGAGGCGCGCGAGATCGAGCGTGGCCGCCGACGGCCACTCGACCCGCACGACGTTGCCGCTGTCGCCGCAGGGCCGGACGGCGACAATATCGTCGCGGTGGCGGATGAGGCCTTCGCCGTACAGGAACCCCGCGGCCAGTTCCGCGTCGTAGCCTGGCGTGCGCATCGTAATCGACACGGCGCGTCCCCGGCCCGGCTCGCCCTCGCGCGCAATCCGGATCTCGAGCGGCTCCTCGACAGCAATGCAATCATCGCGGCTCAGCCGCTCGGCGCCGCGCACGGTATGGACGGTCCTGGACTGGACGGACGGACTCGTCATCATCAGCCTCCCGCGATGTCGCAGGGATCCTATTCGGACCACTGGTTCGTGTCCACGCCGGACCGCCGCTTGTGGCATCGCATCGGTGCGCGCAGCATCGCCGACGCCGACAAGGCGCTTGTCCCCTGGCCACCATGACCGACGACACACCCATCTATCTCGACCACAACGCCACGACACCGGTTCTTCCCGAGGTGGTGGACGCGATGCTCCCGTACCTGCGCGAGCACTTCGGGAATCCATCGAGCAGCCACGTCTACGGCAGGCGCGCCCGCGATGCCATTGCGAGGGCGCGGGGCCAGGTGGCGATCCTGCTCGGTTGCGACGATGACGAGGTGATCTTCACGTCCGGGGGCACGGAGGCCAACAACCTGGCGATCCGTGGGGTCATCGAAGCCCGCAGCGTGCGACGCCACGTCGTCACGACAGTCGTCGAGCACTCGGCGACCGCGCATCCCTGCGCATGGCTGGAGCGGCACGGAATCCGCGTCACGCGCATCGGGGTGGATGGCGACGGCCGGGCGCGGGTGGACGAGGCACGCGCGGCCATCGCTGCGGATACAGCCCTGGTCAGCGTGATGCACTCGAACAACGAAACCGGCGTGCTGCAGCCCGTCGCGGAAATCACGGGCCTGGCGCACGAATTCGGCGCGGTCCTGCACACCGACGCTGCGCAGTCGGTCGGAAAAGTGGCGCTGAACGTGCGCCAGATCGGCGTGGACCTGCTGTCCGTTGCCGGCCACAAGCTCTACGCACCGAAGGGAGTCGGGGCGCTCTATGTCAGGCGCGGCACGCTGATGGTCCCTTTCGTGCTTGGCGCCGGCCACGAGCGCGGCCTGCGGCCGGGCACCGAGAATGTGGCTGCGATCGTCGGTCTTGGCGTGGCCTGCGAGACCGCGGGCCGCGACATGGAGATCGTGGCGGCGCGCGTTGCCGGCTTGCGGGACGAACTCTGGGAGCGGCTCGCCGCGGCCGTGCCCGGCATTCAACTCAATGGTCACCGCGCGCTGCGGCTGCCGAACACGCTCAACGTGCGGTTCCCGGGCGCCTCCGGCAATGCAATCCTGGATGGTGCACCGGCAATCGCAGCCTCCACGGGCTCAGCGTGCCATGCCGGGCGAGAGAGCGCCTCTGCCGTCGTTCTCGCGATGGCGGTCGCTCCCGACGAGGCAATCGGTTCGGTCAGGCTGTCGCTCGGCCGCGGGACGACCGCTGCTGACATCGTGGTTGCGGCCGATGCACTTGTCCAATCATGGCGGTGCGCCCTGCGTTCGTGACTCGGCCAGCCAATGTCGGAACCACCGCAACGCCAGGTCCGCTACCTGTTCCAGCGTGCCCGGTTCTTCGAACAGGTGGGTTGCGCCCGGAACGATCTCCAGCCGCGCGTCGCATTGCAGGAGCCGCAACGCCTGCTGATTCAGTTCGATGACGACGGGATCCTCTGAGCCGACGATGAGCAGCGTGGGCGCAGTCACGCGTGGCAGTGCAGGGCCGGCGAGGTCCGGGCGTCCGCCCCGAGACACGATCGCGTGCACGTCGCATTCGACGCTCGCAGCGAGTGCTGCAGCGGCGCCTGTGCTCGCGCCGAAGTAGCCCGGCCGCAGGTTCGTGGCCCAGTCCTGGGATCCAAGCCAGCGGGTCGCCCCCGCCAGGCGGCGCGTCAGCAGGTCGATGTCGAAGCGCAAGCTCGCGTCCCGCATGTCGCGCACTTCCTCTGCGGCCGTGAGCAGGTCGAAGAGGAGGGTGCCGAGCCCGCCTGCCACGAGGTGGTTGGCGACGTAACGATTGCGGGGGCTTAAACGGCTGCTGCCGCTGCCGTGTGCGAACAGTACGATGCCTTGCCCGGCGTGTGGCAGTACGACGTCGCCCTGCAGCACCGCGTCGCCAGTATCGATGGTCGCTGGAAACGACCGGGGTTTCGATTCTTTCATGGGGTGACTCCTAGAAAGGCCTCTCTTGCCTCGCTCACCAGGGCCGTCTCGCAGTCCGTGTAGCGCGGCGAGAAATGAAACGGGACGATTTCGCGCGCGGCGCTCGAACAGCACGTCCACGAACAGGGCCGGGTCGTCGAATGGCCCCTTGACGAGGCGGGGCTCGAAAATCGGACGCATGCGGACAGGCTCAGCGGTGACGAAATCGGACGAAGAAGAGTCACGGCTGAGCAGTGGTTCCAGCCGCGGATCTGTCCACGTCCGTGATCAGTCGCCTGAGGAATGGAATGAGCAGCACCAGCGCGACGCCTACCGCCGTGCTGCCCCAGCCAAGGTCGGCGAACAGCCGCGAGTAGTCCGGGTTGGTGACGATGGCGGTGGTTCCGGACGGTTCCGGAATCATCCCCGAGAAGTCGCCCGCGAACAGCGATGCCAGTCCGGTCACCATCATCCAGCTGCCCATCATGATGCCCTGGTACTGGCGCGGGGCCAGCTTGCCGATCATCGCGTAGCCAATGGGCGAGATCAGCAATTCGCCGATCGACTGCAGGATGTAGCTGAGGAACAGCCAGAAGAACGCCGAACGGCCGGCTTCGTTCGCCAGCGAAATCCCGACCGGCAGCGCCAGGAACCCGAGGCCCATCAGGATCAGCGCCACCGCAAACTGCTGCGGGATGTCGATCCTCCACCCCTTAGTCCGCAGGCGCGCAAACAGCGCGGCCAGGACAGGGCCGCCCACGACGATGACGACGGTGTTGATGTTCTGCACCCACTGCGGCGCGATCTCGATGCCCCAGACGTGCAGGTCCACGTTGTTTACGGCAAACAGCTGCAGGCCGTTCGGCGCCATCTGGTAGAGCGACCAGAACACCAGCGACCCCAGCCCGAGAATCAGGTAGGCCCACATGTTGTTCTTCTCGCGCGCGTCGGGGTGCTTCCATGCCAGGTAGAGCAGGGCGGCGAAGACGCCGGCACCGACCAGCTTCAACAGCGACTCGGTCGAGCCCGTGTGCTGCAGCATCGTCCAGACGATCACGGGCACGCCGAGCAGGATGGCGATGCCGATCGCAAAGCGTCGCCGGAAATCGGACGAGCTTGCGTCGAGCAGCGGCGTGTTCAGGTCCTTGAGCGCCTTCCAGTTGAACGCTGCCAGCACGATCGCCAGAAAATTGCCGACCGTGGCGAACAGGAAGAGGCTCGAGTAACTCTCGGTCAGCTGGTAGTGGCCCGCCACCGCGAAGCCGACGAAGAAGCCGATATTCATGCCGGCGTAGTTCCAGAGAAACGCCGCCTCGCGCCGGTCGTCCTCCGGTGTGAAGCGCTGCGTCAGCATCATGTTGATGCAGGTGACGTTGAGCCCGCTGCCCGTGAGAAACAGGGCAAGCCCCCAGTACAGCGACGCTACCGTGCCGAGCGAGAGCAGCGCGCAACCGGCCACCTGCAGCAGCATGCCGCCGACGAACAGGTTGCGATTGCTGAGAAACCGGCCGCCAAGGTAGCCACCGAACAAGTGCAGGCCGTAATTGAAGGCGCCGAACACGCCCATGATTGCGGATGCTTCCCGGGCCGGAAAGCCGAGGTGGCGCGTCGCGTACAGGACGAGCGTCGAGTAGAGAACCGCGAAGCCGAGCGTCGCGAACACCTGGATGAAGAACAGCGCGGCGCTGCCCTCGGGGACGCTGGACAATCGGTCTCGCAGGGTTGCCACTCGGACTGCCTTTGATCGCCAGCCGGGCGGCGTTGGCCAGATCATAGCTGAGCCGGCCCGCAATTGAGGATTCGCGCTCCCGCAGGGATTCGCACTCTGCTGCCAGTACGCAGATTCCGGCGGAGCGCGCCGAGGGGCATCGCTGTTAACGTTACATCGTGAGACGGCCACGGAGAGGGTCGTTCCCGACAAGACCCGAGCCTGGATTTCCCCGGTACGGGTCGTCCGCACACCGTGGCCGCGAACCGATGACTGAGTCGCCGCGCCACGCCGTTGCCTCGAAGCCCCGCATTCGCAGTTGGGGCCGGGCCGCAGTCGTCGCGCTGATCTGCACGTCCCTCGCCCTGTTGCTGTCCGCCGACGCGGTCTACGCGGGCTTGCAGCGGGCGCTGCTCGCGGCAGAACCGCTGCTTGCCGGCCATCCGTACCTTGGTGCCGTCGCGTTCGTCGGGCTCGCGGCGTTGTCGGCCATCCTCGCGTTCTTCTCCAGCGCACTGCTGCTGCCGCCGGCCATATACACCTGGGGCACCACGGCCACCCTCGGTCTGCTGTGGCTCGGCTGGCTGTTGGGAGGCCTCTGCACCTATGCGCTGGGTCGCAGCCTGCGCAGGCCGCCGTGGGGGGCGTCCAGCACCTCCAGCCAGTTCGACTTCTACCGGCAGCGTGCCCCGGGCAAAGTGACGTTCGCCCTGGTCCTGCTGTTGTGCCTTGCGCTGCCCTCGGAAATTCCCGGCTACCTCTGCGGGTACCTCAACGTGCGCTTGCGCACCTACTTCACGGCGCTGGCATTGGCAGAGCTGCCGTACGCTGCCGGCGCCGTCCTGCTCGGTAATGGCGTGGTCCATCGCCACATCGGCTGGCTCGTGGCCTGCGGAGTGCTTGGCGCTGCGCTCAGCCTGTATTCCCTGCGAGTGCTGCACGAACGGCTCGAGCAGCCGCAGGGACTCACGCGCCGGGACTGAACAACGCCGATGCGCGACGCGCGGCCAAGGCCGCCGACAGCCCCCAGGTAATCCCCTGCAGCAGTCGACGCGGACGGACGATGACGACGGCGGCCACGACCGCACCGGCCACCAGCAGCGGATGCGACGCGACCCGACGCGCGACACCCACCGCCGCGTCGACCGTGCGCAGCGACTGGGCCAGGTCGTCGGCGCCGATCGCGAGTTCCCAGCGCTGTGTTTCACAGCGTGCGACGAGCATTGCCCGCCGCGCGGCAAGCTCCTGGCGGCGACTCATGGCGGGCTCCGCCTGCCCAGCTTCTCCAGGTCGTGCTCGAGCTCGGCCAAGGTCGCCGACAACAACCGTGATCGGCGCTGGGTTTGCTTGCGTACGACAAAGTACGACACGACGGCGAGCGCACTGAAGCCAGCGGCCACGCCCACGACCGCGGCTAAACGGTGCGTGTCCCAGAAGGCTGCGATGACGACGAGCCCGCTGAACAGCAGTGCCAGGGTTGCGAGCACGAGCACGATCACCGCGCCGGCTGCCAACGCCAGGAGGCGATGGATTTCTTCCTCGACTTCCGTGCCGAACAACTCGATCCGCGTGTGCGCCATCGCAACCAGCGTCGCCATGAGCGAGCGCAGGGAATCGAACAGCCCGCCGGTCGTCCTTCCGGGTACGTCGGAATCGCCCATTGCCATGCTCGCTGCCGACCGGAGCTCAGCGTCGGCCGAGCAGCAGTCCGACCAGGAACCCGACCCCCGCGGCCACGCTGATCGACGGCCAGGGGTTTTCGTGGACGTAGGTGTTCGTCTTCTGCGCGGCCTCCCGCGCCCGGGTCGCGAGGTCGTGCTCCAGTTCGCTCATGCGGACACGAGCCTTGTGGAGCGATTCCTCGGCATGCGCACGTGCCTTGGTCGCACGCTCGCTCGCATCGCCCGCCGTTGCCTTCAGCAGATTCTCGGTGTCGCGGACGACAGCCTGCAGGTCCGCCATGAGTCGTTCAGTGCTGGTGCTGGTATCCATGAGTCCTACCTCCTTGGCAATGACTCACCTGCGCGGTTTGGGTTGCGCCTCGGTTTGAATCTACGCCTTCGGCGCGGCGAGCGAAACCGTAGAAGTCAGCTTTTTCGGCCTGAAACCACGCAGCTGGCGCGTCGTCGCCAGTCCTACAGCTTATAGCCCTGTGTGCCGGGGTTGGCAGGAAGCCGGCATGCGCAGTGGGCCACGGCGCCGGAGGACGCCGTGACCCAGCCGATAGACGTTGTCTACTTCTTCTTGTAAGGGACCGTGATTTCAATCGTGCGGTCATTGCCGCTGGTCGGGTGCTGGATGTTTACCCACGCACGCCGCTTGTCCTGCGGATCGAAGTACAGGCCGCTGAACTCCGAGCCCAGCGTTCCGTTCGAGGCCCAGCGTGCGAGGCCCTCGCCCGGATCAGTCAGGTCCCCGTCCAGGTTCAGGTCCCGTGCCAGCCAGATGTCGCAATTCACGCCGCCGTTCTGGTCCTCGACGATGTAGATGAAGCCGTCCTTGTCGATCGCCAGGTTGTCCGGGCTCGTGAGGGCAGTGCCGATCGCCGCACCGGCACCAGGATGCCCCGGTCGGCCGCTTCGCGCGCTTCGCCACGCACCCAGCGCGATGCGACCGACGTCTGGGTCCAGACGACGATCGCAGCATAGGCGGCCTCGAGTTCACTCTCGATCTGGCTGTCGAATTCCTGGCCCGTGTTGATCGCGGAATCCCACCAGACCGTCCAGCCTTGCGCCTCGATCGCCGCGACCAGGGCCGCGACGCGCGCTCGGTCCGCACGCGAATAGGAAACGAAGATATCGGCCATGCTCGAAGCTCAGTGTGCCGCGAACCCCCTGCGGCGGCCGTAGCTTAACCCGTGAGAGTGGAAGTGTGCCGGACACTTGCCTGGGTCCGGTCGAGGCGGGCCGGCGCCGCAAGCGGCAGGACGCCCTTTCTTATCCGCTCCCGCGTGAGCACAATCGCCGCATGACAACACGCAAACGCGTCACTCCCGACCTGGGCCGGCTCGATCGCGTCGTCGCCGACGCGCGCCGTGCGCGGGACCAGCGCGAGCAGGGATACCGTGCGCAGGCCTTGAAGCTGTTCCCATGGATCTGCGGCCGCTGCGCCCGCGAGTTTGCGCAGGCCAACCTGCACGAGCTCACAGTGCATCACAAGAACCACGACCACGAGCACAATCCGTCTGACGGCAGCAACTGGGAACTGCTCTGCCTCTACTGCCACGACAACGAGCACCAGCGCTACGTCGACCAGGGCGGCACTGCGTTGCGCGAGGAAGACCGCGCCGGCGCCACTCACTCGCCTTTCGCGGACCTGGCGTCCCTGCTGAACAAGCCCTAGATCGGCAACGTCCGGATCCGCTTGCCCGTCGCTGCAAAAATCGCGTTGACCACGGCAGGAGTTGCGGGCGGGAGTCCCGGTTCACCGATGCCGCCCGGCGCCTCCGTGCTCGGCACGATGTGCACTTCGACCCTGGGCATCGCGTCCATGCGCAGCATCGGGTAGTCGTCGAAATTCGACTGCTCGACACGGCCATCCTTGAACGTGATCTTCTCGTGCAGCGCGGCGCTGAGTCCGTAGACGACGGCGCCCTCGACCTGGCGGTGGATAATGTCCGGATTCACCGTGCGACCGCAGTCCACCGCCGCGACGATTCGATGTACGCGCGGCTTGCCGCTTGCGTCCATCGAGACCTCTGCGACCTGCGCGACGAAGCTGCCGAAGCAGTTCGTGATCGCCACGCCGCGATGGGTGCCATTGGGCAGGGGCGAGCCCCAGCCGGCTTTCTCCGCTGCGAGATCCAGCACGCCGCGCAGGCGCGGTTGCCTGGCGAGCAGTGCGCGGCGGAACTCGACGGGGTCCTTGCCGGCGGCAGCCGCCACTTCGTCGATGAACGCTTCGATGAAATACACGTTCTGCGAATGGCCGACCGAGCGCCAGAACCAGGACTGAACACCGGGCTCCGCCCGCGCGTATTCCACGCGCAGGTTGGGGAACGCGTAGAGCATGTCGCTGATGCCTTCGACCGCGGCTTCGTCGATGCCTTTCGGCAGTTCCTTGGCGAACCCGGCGGCGATCGACAGTGCCGGCGACGCAACGCGTGCGGTGAATGACACCGGATTGCCGGCCGCGTCGAGACCGGCCGTGAAACGCGTGACCGATGCGGGTCGGTAGAACCACGCGCGCATGTCGTCCTCGCGCGTGTAGACGAGTTTCACCGGCGCACCGGCCGCTTTCGAGATCAACGTAGCGGCGATGACGAAGTCCGGCGCAAAGCGACGGCCGAAGCCGCCGCCGAGGTAGGTCGTGTGCACCTGTACCTTCTCGAGCGGCAGTCCTGTCAACTGCGCGACGATTCCCTGGTGCGGACCCGGGCCCTGCGTCGGCGCCCAGACTTCGGCTTCGCCCGCGCGCACCCAAGCCGTGCAGTTCATGGGCTCCATGCATGCGTGCGCGAGATAGGGAGCTTCGTAGACGGCTTCGATCGTCTTCGCGACAGCGACACTGACGTCGCCCTCGCTGCGTGTGACTACACCGGGCTTCGTCGTCGCGTCGGTCAGGATTTTCGAGATTCCTGCGGATGACAACGAGCCAAGCGGGCCGTCGTCCCACTTTACGACCAATGCGTCGCGGCCCTTCAGCGCAGTCCAGTAACCTTCGGCCAGCACGGCGACGCCTTGCGGAATCTGCACGACCTGCTTCACGCCCGGAATCGCTTTCGCAGCTGCGTCGTCGACTGCAACGATCTTCGCGCCCGGTACCGGCGCGTGCACCATGACGGCCGTGAGGAGTCCCGGCAACTTCACGTCGATGCCGAAGTCCGCGCTGCCGTTGACCTTGGCGGGCGTGTCGATGCGGGTGAGGCCCTTGCCGATGATGCGGAAATCTTTCGCGTCCTTGAGGGTGGGGTTCTGCGGCACCGGCAGTTTCGCTGCCGCTGCCACCAGTTCTCCGTAACCGGCTGACTTGCCGTCGGGACCCATGACGCGGCCGTCCTGCGTTCGACACGTGGCGGCATCGACGCCCCATTGCGCGGCAGCCGCAGCAACCAGCATTTCGCGTGCAGCCGCGCCCGCCTTGCGCATCGGTTCGTAATGACCGCGAATCGCGGTCGAGCCGCCGGTGGCCTGCATGCCGAACAATGGATTGTTGTAGGCCTTGTCCACCGGCGCCTGTTCGAGCTTGACGCTCTTCCAGTCGGCGTTGAGCTCTTCGGCCACCAGCGTGGCAATGCCCATGTGCACGCCCTGGCCCATCTCGGACAGGCCGCAGATGACCGTGACCACTCCGTTCGGGGCAATGCGCAGGAAGGCGTTCGGCGCAAAGCCAGCGGCTGTGCCTGATGCGGCTGCGGCAGCCTGACCGAACCGGGATGTCATGGGCAGCGTGAACCCGATGACCAGCGCGCCGGTGGCGGCGGCCGAGCCCTTGAGGAAATCGCGGCGAGTGGTGGGCGTATTGGTGCTCATGGCTGTCTCCGTGCCTCAGGCGCCGAGCGTCGCGGCCGCATCCTTGATGGCGGCGCGAATGCGATTGTAGGTGCCGCAGCGGCAGAGGTTCCGGCGCATGGCTGCGTCGATGTCGGCATCATTGGGTTTGGGATTCCGCGCCAGCAATGCGGCCGCGCTCATGATCTGCCCGCTCTGGCAGTAGCCGCATTGCGGCACGTCGTTGCGGATCCACGCCGCTTGCAGGGCCTGGCCGATCCGGTCCGAATCCATGGCCTCGATCGTGGTGACCTGCTTGCCAGCCACCGATTCGATCTTGGTCACGCAGGCACGTACCGCCTTGCCGTCGACGTGCACGGTACACGCACCGCACGCCGCGATGCCGCAGCCGAACTTGGTTCCGGTGTAGCCCAGTTCATCGCGCAAGGCCCACAACAGCGGGGTGTCGGGTGTTGCGGACAACTGGACGGTCTTGCCGTTGAGCGAGATTGAAATCATGGAGTTTCCCCAGGCGCAGGAATGCAGTTGCCGGTGGGCCGGCGAGCGGAATTTAGTATAAAGCCGTCTTATGGATGTATCACTGCATCAATTGGCTCCGATGTACGAACGGGCGCGCGCGGAGCGCACGCCGCTGGTGCTTGCGACCGTCGTTGCCACCCGGGGCTCGACCTATCGCAAGGCGGGGGCACAGATGCTGATCGGCTCCGGTGGTCGCTACGAGGGGATCCTTTCCGGCGGCTGCCTCGAGGGCGACCTTGCCGCACATGCGGCGTCGGTGCTCGAGACGGGCACTCCAAAAATGGTCCGGTACGACAACGGCGGCGACGACGACCTGTTATGGGGCCTGGGCGCCGGCTGCGAAGGCGGCATGGACGTCTGGCTCGTCCGGCTCGATCCCGCGGCGAACTGGGAGCCCTTCGCCACCCTGTCACGGTGTTTCGAGCAGCGCGTGCGTGCCCGGTATGCCTTCGTGCTCGATTCCGAGGTGACGAACCTGCCCGTCGGCTCGACGCTCTGGGTAGCGGGCGGTCCGGCCCAGCCGCAGGGATTGCCGGAACGGCTGACCGCCTTTCTGGCAGCGCAAGCCGGGACCGACCTGGCCTCAGCGACCACCGGGATCGTCGAGTTCGACAGTCCTCGCGTGCGCCTGTTTCTTTGCTCCACAGGCGCCCCACGTGAACTGCTGCTGATCGGCGGTGGTCCGGACGCGCTGCCCGTGGTGGAGTTCGGTGCCACGCTGGGATGGCGCGTGACCGTGGCGGATCATCGGCCGGCGTACGCTGACCCGACGCGATTTCCGCGTGCACGACGCGTGCTGCTGACGACGCCGTTGCAACTGGGGCAGCACGTGGACCTGGCGCGGTTCGATGCCGCCGTGGTCATGAGCCACCATATCGCGACCGACCTCGCGGCGCTCGAGGCACTGGCCGCGACGCAGATTCCCTACGTGGGATTGCTCGGTCCCGCGTCGCGTCGCAAACGACTGCTGGCGGACCTCGGGACGGCAACCGCGGCGAAGTTCGGGGCGCGCCTGCATGCACCGGTCGGCCTCGAACTCGGCGGGCGCGATCCGGCGAGTATCGCGCTCGCGATCACCGCGGAGATCCAGGCGCACCTGCACGGCAAGGGACACGGGCAGGCACTCGATCGCAACACTGCCGCGTCGAGCCTGCACGTGATGCTGCTGGCGGCTGGCAGTTCGTTCACGTTTCGGTTCGCCGAAGCAGCTCGCCGACATTGCGGGACGGCCCATGCTCGCGCGCACGCTCGACACGGTCTTGCAGCTGGAACGTCGGCACGCTGTGACCGTGGTGCTCGGCGCGAACGCCGAGCGCCTCGAGCCGTTGGTGCGCGCAGCGGCGGCGAACGTGGCCTTCAATCCGGATCATGCGTCGGGCTTGGCCAGTTCCATTCGCGTGGGGTTGGCGCAGGCGCCCTTCGATGCACGTGGCGCGTTGATTGCACTTGCGGACCAGGTCGCGGTGACAGCCGACGACCTGCGGCAACTCGTCTCACGCTGGGAGCAGCAACCCGACCGTATCGTGGCCGCGCAGTACGCCGGCACGACCGGTGTTCCCGCCATCTTCCCTGCCGACCTGTTCCGGGAGCTCGCCGAGCTGCAGGGCGATCGCGGCGCTCGTGCCGTGCTTGCGCGCTATCCGGAGCGAGTGATCGGCGTGCCCATGCCGTCCGCGGCGCAGGACGTCGATACGCCGGCCGACCTGTCGGTGCTCGATCCGTCCTGATCAGCGCGCGAGTCGCCCGTCAATCGATCCGGGCCGCGGTCACGATCATCCAGTCGAATGCCACGGGGGTCACGTCACGGAGCGGGGCGTAGCTGAAGGTCTTCACCCAGGTACGCAGGGCCTGTTGCACGCAGCCGTTACCAAACTCCGAGGCGGCGTCACTGACGCGCCCATCGGGCTGGACGTTGAAGTGCGTGCGGTACACCGCGCCTGGCGTCGCCTCGCACCCTCGTGGCATGACGAGTTCGTCAGCACCGAGTATGTGCAGTTCCGGGGCCGGTGGAGCCGGAGCGAGGGCGGGTGCGACGCAGCCGGAAACGAGCGACAGGCCCAGCATCGCAAAGAGCAGTCGCAGGTACCCGGTGCGAGGGCAACGTTCTGAAAGGGCGGTCATGGCGGCCTCCGCAGGCGGCTTGCGCCTGGCTTGCATCCCGTGCCTCACTGTACCTGTGTTGCGCCGCAACAATCACGGTCCTTCCCGTCGCTCGCGCGCTACCTACCAGGCGCGGCAACTCGCGTATCCGTAAGGGCCGCAGTCCACTGTGCCGGCGCACTGTGCAAGACTCCGCGCCACGCACAGACAATAACGGCCGGAACTCAGCACGACGACCGGCCCGAACCAGGGGAAGCGCTTCATGAAACCCATCGGCGACGTGGCTCGTGCCATCGGCATCGATCCCGCCGTTCTCGAACCTTACGGCCACTACAAGGCCAAGCTGCCCCTGTCGGCCATCCGCGGTCGGCCGACTCGCGGCAAGCTCGTGCTCGTCTCGGCGATCACGCCCACGCCGGCAGGCGAGGGCAAGACCACCACCACCATCGGCCTCGTCCAGGGCCTCGTGAAAATCGGCGTGCACAGCGCGGCGGCGTTGCGCGAGCCCAGCCTCGGGCCGGTCTTCGGCATGAAGGGTGGTGGAGCCGGCGGTGGCGCTTCCGAAGTGCTGCCGATGATGGACATCAACCTGCACTTCAACGGCGATTTCCACGCGGTCTCGAGCGCGCACAACCTGCTGGCGGCGCTGGTCGACAACTCGCTGCACAATGGCAACCAGTCCCGGCTCGACCCGCGGCGCGTCACGTGGAAGCGGGTCATCGACATGAACGACCGCGCGCTGCGCGACATCGTCATCGGGTTGGGTGGTCGCTCCGAAGGCATTCCGCGCGAGAGCGGCTTCGACATCACGGCCGCGAGCGAAGTGATGGCGATCCTCTGCCTCGCCAGCGACATACCGGACCTCAAGGCGCGGCTCGGGCGCATCGTCGTCGGCTACACGACAGATGGCGTTGCGGTGACCGCCGGCGAGCTCGGTGCCGTAGGTGCCATGGCGGCATTGCTGAGCCAGGCCATCAAGCCAAACCTGGTGCAGACGACCGAAGGCGCGCCCGCATTCGTCCACGGCGGGCCGTTCGCCAACATCGCGCACGGAACGAACAGCATCACTGCGACGCGCGCGGCGCTTTCCTACGCCGACATCGTCGTGACCGAAGCGGGGTTCGCGTTCGAGCTCGGCGCGGAGAAGTTCTTCGACATCAATTGCCGGTATGGCGGATTCGCGCCGGCGTGCACGGTGCTGGTGACGACGATCCGCGCGCTCAAGATGCACGGCGGCAAGCCCCTCGCCGATGTCGGCAAGCCCGACGTCGAGGCGATGACCCGCGGCTTCTCCAACATGGAAAAGCACATCGAGAGCATCCGCAAGTTCGGGCAGGCCTGCGTCGTTGCGATCAACGGCTTCCCGACGGATACGCCGGAAGAAGTGGCGGCGCTGCAGCAGCATTGCGCCAGCCTCGGCATACGCGCGGTATCGGCGCAGCCTTTCAGCGCGGGCGGCAGCGGCTGCATCGAGCTGGCGGAAGTCGTGCGGGATCTAGTTGCAGTCACCGAGCCCGGTTTCACGCCGCTGTACGACTGGAGCGACACGATCGAGAGCAAGATCGCGACGGTCGCGCGCGAAATGTACGGCGCCCAGGCGGTTGACTACACGGCCCGGGCCAAGCGCGACCTCGAGCAGCTGAAGAAGGCAGGGTTCGACAAGCTGCCGATCTGCATTGCGAAGACCCAGCAGTCGCTTTCCGACAACCCAGCCTTGCTGGGACGGCCGAAGGACTTCCTCGTAACCGTGCGCGAGATCCAGCTGGCGGCGGGGGCAGGATTCATCGTCCCGATCACGGGCGAGATCCTGCGCATGCCAGGCTTGCCGAAAGTGCCGATGTCCAGCCGGTTCGACCTGTCGGACGAGGGCGAGGTGCTGTTCTCGAAGCCTTGAGCCCGCGCGCGTCGAAGCGGCAGCTGCGCTAGGCTGAGGAGCCTTCCTCGGTGATGCGCTTGCGCACGATCTCGATGTGCATGCGCAACGTATAGACCATGTGCGCGAACTCCTGTGGCATGTGCATGTGGTTCGCACGCTGCTCGAGTGCCTCAAGCCGGGCGTGCAGCTCTGGCCCGGCGCGGCGCGCACCCACCGCATCGATCTCGGCTTCGAGGAACTTGAGCTCCCCGTACAGGTGGAAGATGCGCCGCCGCATGCTCCAGTCGAACAACGCCGGCAGCAGACGGAAGACCGGATAGATGACCCCGACAAGCGGGATCAGCAGCACCAGCAGCTGCGAGGCGATCGACGCCAGCCAGAACGGCAGGTTGCGCTGCAGCCAGGGGAGGCCGCTGCGGTAGTACTGGAGAGCGGTCGCTGACAGCGGGAGATCGGTCGGCTCGGCCGCCGGGAACTGTCCGGCGCTATTGAAGATGCCCGGAGCCCCATGCGTTGTTACAGCGGCGTCGAGCAGCAGGTACTGCATCGCTGGATGCAGGTCTTTGCGCACCAGCAGACTAGCCTTGGCTGCCATCAGTTGTACGTCCGCCGGAGGCCTATCACTGGCGAGGTCGCCCACGCCGCGCGGCAGGACCAGCTTGCTGAGGTGTGGATGCAGCGCCACCTGCGCGTCCGCGCGCGTTGCCGACATCGTAGTGATACCGGGGGCCGTCAACAGGCGACGCACGATCGGCGCCTCCCAGCCGCTCACGATCACCGCCAGGTCGAGTTCGCCGCGGAGCAAGGCCTCGCCGGCCTCGGCAGCGGTCATGTCGACGGGCTCGATGAGACTCATGTCCTGCCCGAGCGCCACGAACAACTCCTCGACGAGCGCGCGCGTCCCACTGCCTGGCTGGCCGATGGAGCCGCGGCCTGCGAAACCGCGGGAGCCGGGCTGCGGCAAGTCCGTCCCCCGCAGGAAGATCCAGACCGGCTCGTAGAAGACCGTGCCGAGCGACTGGACGTCTGGCGATTCCGTCGGGTTCGTCAGTCCACCCTGCACCAGCGCGACGCCGACACCGGACTTCGGGTCGCGCAGCAACTCGAGGTTGTCTACACTGCCATGCGACTCCCGCAGCTCGAGGCGCACGCCGTTGCGAGCGAGAACGGCCTGGTAGCGACGGGCGACCTCTGCGTAGGCGCCACCTTGCGCTCCAGTCGCCATGACGATCGTCCGGGGCGGCAGGGGATTCATCAGTGCCACGGTCACGACCAGGGCAACGACGGTCAGCAAGGCGGCAACCGCGATCACCACGCGGCGCATCCTGCGCGCCTGCAACTGATCCATCACCATGGGGCAAAGTCTATCGCACGGGTGTGCCAACCAGAATCCGCGTTGCTGGCATACGTGTCGTCACCGCGGTTCGATTCGCGCGCCATCGCTGACGCGATCGCTCGGGTGAACGACCACCCGGTCGCCCGCTGCCAATCCCTTGAGTACCTCCGCATCGATCCCGTTCATGTGACCGACCGCAACGGGTTGCAGGCGCGCTCGCCCACCTCGTTGCACGAACACGGCCCACTCGCTGGCCTGGCGGAACAGCGATGACAGCGGCACCTTGAGCACGTCGCTCGACTCCCACAGCACGATGCGGGGCTCGACGCGATACCCGTGCCCCAGGTGCAGCCAGCGCTCGGCCGGCTCGGTGATGTCGATGATGACCTTGACGCGCTGCTCCTCGACGCCGAGCGCCGAGACCTTCGTGAAGCCGTAAGGCTCCACGCGCCGCACGACGCCTTCGAGCGCGTTGTCGCCGCCCCAGCTCTCGATGAGCGCACGCTGCCCGGTCCGGACCTTGACGGCCTCCGTGGAGAGCAGGTCCGTGACGACCTCGAGCTTGCCGGGATCGCCGATCTCGAGGAGCGGCGTGCCGGACGCCACGATGCCTTCGCTTTCCGCGAGCACCTGCAGGACGTTGCCACTGACGGGCGACCTGACGGTGACGCAATCACAATCGGCGCGACTGTCCGCGCTCTTGCCTGGCGCCATCAGGCGGGCTTTCGCCTGTTCGAGTTCAGACTCGCTCATGCGCAGTCCGGCCACGGCCTCATCGACCGCAGCCTCGGCCGCGCGCGCGCGGCGACGTGCCGCTTCAAGGTCGTTCTGCGAAATCGTGCGGCTCGCAGCAAGGCCCTCGTAACGCTTCAACTCGGTGACCGCGAAATCACGCTCCGCCTGCGCACGACGCAGTTCGGCGGCCGCATGCACGCGCGCGGCTTCGCTGGCGCGGATGCCTGCCCGCACTTCTGCTTCGCTGCGGCGGTCGAGGAACGACGGATCGGATGGCTCGATGCGCGCGACGATGGTCTCGCCCGCGATGACGCTGTCGCCGGCTTCCAGTTCGATGCGCCGCATGTGTCCGGCCAGGGGCGCCGACACGACGAACATGTCGCGGACACGGGTCTCGCCGTCGTCGCTGACGCTGACCTGCAGCGCGCCGCGGGTGGCCGTCGCCAGATCGACGGCCACGGGCTGCGGGCGGAAGAGCCACGCGATCGCGGCTGCGAGCGCGATGAAGGCGGGTAGCCAGAACCAGAGCCTGCGCCAGCTTGCCGTTGTCATGGTTTCATTCCCGGGTCTTGAGCACGGCGATGAGGTCGAGCCGGTCGAGCCGCCGGCGGACCAGCAGCACGGCGGCGAGCGTCGCGAGGAACCCGCCGAGGATGGCCCAGCCGAACGTCGACGGCTCGACGACGAACGGTACGCGATAAAGTTCGGTTTCGAAGGCCTGCACCAGCCACCGCGCGAGCAACCAGCCGATGCCCGCGCCGAGCGGCAGCGCGGCGAAGGTCAGCACGCCGATTTCGCCGATGAGGATGTACTCCACTTCGCGCCGCGAGAACCCGAGCACGCGCATCGTAGCGAGTTCGCGCGCGCGTTCGGCGAGCGCGATGCGCGCGGCGTTGTACGCCACCCCGCACGCCAGAGTCGCCGAGAAAGCGATGAAAAAGCCGACGTAGATCAGCATGGTCTTCGCCAGCGTCTCGTTGAATGTCGCCACCGCGGCGCTACGCAGGTTCACGGCGCTCACCTGTGGCACCTGCTTCAACTCGCGGTAGAGGCGTGTCGCCTGCGCCGGATCGACGCGCAGGTGCACGGCCGTCACGCTCGGCGCTTCGTGCATCGCGCGGTTCAGCGCGTCGATGTCGATGTAGGCCGGTCGCCCGATGTAGGTCTCGAACGTTGCGACCACCGGGATCTCGAGCACGGGTCGCCGCCCCTCGAGCACCTCGACGGTGATGGTGTCGCCCGGTCGCACCTCCAGCCGATCCGCGAGCACCGTGGAGATCACCAGGCCGTCTGGCGGCAGGTCCAGCGCCGTGCCCTGCGCGTCATACACCCGATAGAGGGACGGGTGCGACGGAACGCCCTGGACGGCTTCCCGTACCGCGCGCGGACCAGAACGCAGTTTCGCTGCCACCGTGCGCATCGGTTCGACCGCGAGCACGCCAGGCATGCGCGCCAGTTCGCGCACGGCCGCGCTGGAACGCGCTTCGACCAGCCCCACGGTCACGTCCTGCCCCTGCGCTTCGAGGAAGTACACGTCGACGATGCGGTGGATGGCGTCGAGCCATTGCATCGACACGATCAGTACGGCGACCGACATCGCTATCCCGAAGCTGGTGACGAACGACCGCAGCGGCCAGCGCGAGGTCTGGCGCAGCACGATGCGCGTGGGTTGGTCGAGCCGCTCGAAGAACCGTGGCAGGAACAACCGGTTGCGCCGGAACAGGGGCGGGGCGGGTGGTTGCATCGCGGCGGCGGGCGCCAGTGCCGCAGCTCGACGCACGGCCCCGATCGCGCCCAGCAGCGCAGCTCCGACGCTGGCTCCTGCTGCGAGCAGGAACGGGCCGGCGCTCGGCCGGAACAGCAGGAACGGGAACCGATAGAAGTCGGCGTACATGGTCGTGCTGTAGAGGCCGAGCCAGTAGCCGCAGAACCAGCCGAGCAGCGTTCCCACCGCGCCGATCGCGAGCACGAGTTTCACGTAGTGCCAGGCGATGGCGGTATTGGCGTAGCCGAACGCCTTCAGCAACCCGATCTCCGGACGCTCGACCGCCACCAGTCGCGCGATGACCATGTTGGTGAGGAAGGCCGCCACTGCCAGGAAGACAGTGGGCAGGAAGCGCGCCATCGTTTCGAGCTGGTCGATCTCGTTGGACAGGAACCAGTTGGACGCCTGGTCGGCGCGCACGTAGGCGCCGTGGCTGCCGTAGCGATCGAGCAAACGGTCCATTTCGTCGACGACCCGCTCGGGATTGGCGCCGCGCAACAGGCTGGCAGAGACCTCGTTGAACGCGCCCTCGAGGTCGTAGGCGGCTTGCAGGGTCTCGCGGCCCATCCACAGCACGCCGTAGCGATGATCGTCCGGCATCAGCGCGCCCGGACCCATCGTGTAGACGTACTCCGGGGACAATGCCACGCCGACCACCACGAGGTTGCGCCAGCGCCCGCTCATGACGGCGCGCAGGTGATCGCCCGGGCCGAGCTTGTGCGCCAGCGCGAAAGGCTCCGACAGCACGACTTCGTCCGGCTTGCCCGCTTGCGGGTAGCGCCCTGCGCGCAACGCCAGCCGGTTGAGGAGCGGTTCGCCGTTCTCCGGCACGGACACCAGTTGGCCCATGACGGGTTCGTCGAAGCCGGCCACGTCGAGCACCGCGCCGCGCACCACGCGCGTCTCGACGGACTGGACGCCGTCGATCGCCGCGATGCGCTCAGCCAGGCTTGCGGGCGCGCGCGTGACCTGCGCGAACACGTCGGCGAACCGATAACGCTCGTAGTAAGCGGCCGACGTGTTCCGCAGCGCCTCGAGCGACGTCAGGGACATGACGAGCAGGCCGACGCCGGACGCAATGACGAGCCCGATCGCGAGTACCTGTCCCCGCAGGCGCCACAGGTCGCGCAGCAGCTTGCGATCGAGGGGGCGCAGCCTCATGGCGTCACCACGCCAGCTCGCGCGCCGGTCGGCGCTGCGTGTTGCGTCGTTCCTGCTGGATGCGGCCATCGCCCAGCACCAGCACTCGATCCGCCATGTCGGCGATGACCGCGTTGTGGGTGATGAGGACGGTGGTGGTCCCGAGTTCGCGGTGAATGCGCTCGATCGCCTCGAGCACGAGCACGCCGGTCTGGCTGTCGAGCGCGCCGGTGGGTTCGTCGCAGAGCAGGACGTCGGGCTGCTTGGCGATGGCGCGCGCAATTGCCACACGCTGCTGCTCGCCGCCTGAAAGCTGCGCCGGGAAATGGTGCAGCCGTTCTCCCAGGCCGACGAGCCGCAGTGCAGCCTCGGGCTGCATCGGATGCGTGGCGATTTCGGTGACGAGGGCCACGTTCTCGAGCGCCGTCAGGCTCGAGATCAGGTTGTAGAACTGGAAGACGAAACCGACGTGCTCGCGGCGATATCGCGTGAGTTCGCGATCGTCCTGGCGCGTCAGGTCATGGTCTTCGAACCAGGCCTCGCCGCTGCTGGCCGAATCGAGACCGCCGAGGATATTGAGGAGCGTGGATTTGCCGCTGCCGGATGGGCCGAGCAACACGGCCATCTCCCCGGCCCACAGGTCGAGGTCCACGCCGCGCAGCGCGTGCACTTCGACCTCGCCCGTGCGGTAGACCTTGCCGAGGTTACGCGCGCGGAGCACGGCCCGTGGTGTGCCCGGGGTCGCCATGACCGTGAGGACCTCATCGGCGAACCGAAATCTGCAGAAAAGCTTGCTCGCTGCCGCCAGGGTCAGCAATAAGAGCAGTCACTGAGGCCAGTCGATCGGGCGACGCAAACACTTGATTCGCCAATGGTTCCTGTTCAGGGCGTACGCCGCGACCCCGATGACGAGCGCCATCAGCGCGACGAGATCCGCGGTCGCCACACGACCGACCTGTGCGTTGTAGCCGTCGCTGGACCACGCCAGCAGCAGGAACGACAGCACGCTCACGAAGGCGGCGATGAAGGCGAATGACTGCAGCGATGGCCTGCAAGCCGCGTACACCAGGAACGCGCCTAGCATGGTGCGTCTCCTCCGGCGAAAGAACCGTGTGGCCGATTGATCGCGGCTGGCAATGCCTGCCGATGTCAGGTCGGCGTCGGCATTGTCATGCTCGTGCAGTGACGGTCGTCAATAGCGTCACGATTTCTCTGGCCGCCGGAAATCGCGCCAGCAACGCGTCACGCCGGCCGAGCTCGAACCTCGAGAACTCGAAGCCGGGTGCAACGGTACAACCGACCAGCGCATAAGGCGAACCGGCCGCGGGTGCGGCTCCAAACCACCGGCCGGCCGACACCAGGTGCTGGGGCACCTCGCCGCGCGACAGGTCCTTGCCCAGGCGCGTGATGCGTACACCCGAGTCCGGCTCGACTTCATCGAGTTCGTAGATCTCGAGGGCGCCGCCGAGGTAGTGATGCCAGCCCTCGTCGGCGTCGATCCGATGCAGCCGCGAGACGTGGCCTGCCGGCAACAGGAAATAGATCATCGTCGCGGCTGCTCGCCCGCCGTCCAGCAGTGTCGTGGCCCGGTAGGTCTCTCGATAAAAGCCGCCCTCCGGATGAGGCAACAGGTCGAGGCTCTGGACGAGGTACTCCACGACGGGCAACGACGTCATTTTCTGGCTCCGTGTCTGGCAGTCGCCTATATTGCCGGGGAACGGAGGATCCCATGGCCGACAGCAAACTGCTCAACCTGCTCGACCTGAGCTTCGTGCTCATGGAAACGCGCCAGACCCCGATGCACGTCGCGGGGCTGCAGACTTTCGTGCTGCCGACTGGCGCGCCGCGCGATTACCCGCGCAAGGTCTACGAATACCTGCGCAGTTTTCCGGTCACGGCTGCCCCGTTCAATTACCGGCTGCGTGGCGTGGGTTCGGGTCGTCTGCGCCCCACGTTCGAGGTCGCCGAGAAAATCGACCTCGATTACCACCTGCGCCACTCGGCGCTGCCGTACCCCGGCGGCGAACGCGAGCTGGGCATCCTCGTTTCGCGCCTGCATTCGAACCCGATGGACCTCGATCGCCCGCTGTGGGAGATCCACCTGATCGAAGGCCTGCAGGGCGGGCGCTTCGCGCTGTACTGCAAGCTGCACCATTCGCTGGCGGACGGCGTGTCGGGCGTCGGCTTGCTCAACTTCTCGACCGACCCCCAGGCCAGCGAGACGCCGCCGATCTGGGCCGCTGAGCGGCCGCGCAAGGTGCGCACGCCGACGATTCCGGGACGGTTCGGCGCATTCAGCATGTTGCAGACGGCGGTCGCGAGCCAGGCGAAGGAGTTGCCGAGCCTGTTGCAGGGACTCACGGGCACGGCGAAGGCCCTGTTCGGCGTGAAGCCGGATCCCGATTTCACGTCGCTCGCAGAAGCACCCCGCACGATCTTCAACGTGAACGTCACCCCGCAACGCCGTGTTGCCACGCAGTCGAGCAGCCTCGAACGCCTGAAGGCGATCGGCGAAGCCGCGGGCGGCAGCATCAACGACGTGGTGCTGGCAGCCGGCAGCGGGGCGATGCGGCGCTACCTGCTCGAGATCGGCGAGTTGCCGCGCAAGTCACTGGTGACGTCGATTCCCGTGGCATTGCCGCGCGATTCGAGCCAGGCCGGCGGCAATGCGATCAGCTTCGCCAACGTACGCCTGGGCACCGACATCGAGGACGTGCGCGAACGGTTCGACGTGATCCGTCGCAGCAGCACCGCCGGGCGCGACTTCCTCAAGCAGATGAGCACGAAGGCGCTGATGGATTACACGGTGCTGATCAGCTCGCCGCAGATATTGACGCGACTGCCGGGCATCGGCTCGCGCGTGCCGCCGACCTACAACGTCATCATCTCGAACGTGCCGGGCCCGCGCGGCAAGCTGTATTTCCTGGGCGCCGAAATGGAGGCGTACTACCCCATCTCGGCGCTGTTCCACGGCCAGGCGCTCAACATCACGGTGCTGAGCTACGCGGGTGGACTGTATTTCGGTTTCACCGGCTGCGCCGACAAGGTGCCCCACCTGCAGCGTCTCGCCGTGTACACGGGCGAGGCGATCGATGAGCTCGAGCGCGTATTCCTCGGTGGCGACAGGAAGGTGGGGAAGGCCAGGAAGGCGGGGAAGGCCAGGAAGGTGGGGAAGGCCGGGAAGGTGGGGAAGGCCGGGAAGGCAGGGAAGGTCGGGAAGGTGCGGAACGGCTGAGTCGGATTTTCGCTACCAGCGCTCCGACCAGGGGCGCAGGTCCAGTTCGAACGTCCAGGCATCGCGCGGCTGCTGGTGCAGGAACCAGTATGCGTCGGCGATGTGCTCCGGTGCGAGGAGGCCGTCCTCGCTCTTGAGCGCGTAGCGCTCCGGGAAGTTGTCCCGGATGAAGGCAGTGTCGATTGCGCCGTCGATGATCACGTGCGCGACGTGCACGTTGGCAGGCCCGAGTTCGCGCGACAGGCTCTGGGCCAGGGCGCGCAACGCATGCTTGGCGCCGGCAAACGCCGAGAAATTGGCCGCACCGCGCAAGCTCGCCGTGGCGCCCGTGAAGATCATCGTGCCGCGCCGGCGTGCCGCCATGCGCTTCGCCACGGCCTGCCCGGTCAGGAAGCCGGAGTAGCAGGCCATTTCCCAGATCTTGAAGTACTTGCGTGCCGTCTCGTCGAGCACGCTGCACGGGACGTTGGCGCCGATGTTGAAGACGAACACGTCGATATCGCCGATCCGGTTCTCGATGTCCTCGACCAGTGCGGCGACTTCGTCTTCTTTCCGCGCGTCGGAGCCGAAGCCATGCGCCTCGCCGCCTGCGGCGCGGATGGAATCGACCAGGGGCTGCAGCTTGTCGGCCGAGCGACGCGTCACGCACGCGGCATACCCTTCGCGGGCGAACCGGCGTGCAATCGCACCGCCAGTCGCGTCACCTGCGCCGATGACCAGTGCGACGAGCTTGCGCTGCGGCGTGTTCATCGATTGTCAGCGCAGCGTCAGCAGGTGCTCGCCATAGGCTCGCACGTCGTCCCAGTTGGTGTAGTCGATGACCGCGGTGGTGTCCGTCGGTCCATGGGTCATCTTCATGATGAGCCGGATCATGAACCGGTCTAGCCACGGCCAGGCAGGGTAGTCGACCTTGCCGGCGATCACCTTCAGGTCGCGCGGCCGCCAGGGCGAGAGCTGCAGGAACTTCTGCATGTAGCGGTTGCCGGCGACGGTCGACTTCTCCGGTACGCGCGCGACCACGGAGACGTTGAAGAAGCTGTTCGGCTTCGCCTCGAGTTGTGTGCGGTGCCGGGTGACGAACTCGATCACCGTCTTGTCGTACTTGCCGTAGAGGACGGGGGCGCCGAGGACGACGACGTCGTAGCGGCTCCAGTCCACGCCTTCGTGCTCGGCTTCTACCAGGTTCATCATTTCGGCGCGGCCGCCGGCCGAGCCGATGTGCTCGCACAGGCGGCGGGCGATCCGCGCCGTGTGTCCACCGCGGCTCATGTACAGGATAAGGACGGAGGTCATGGCGGCCGTGGAAGAGTCAGTGGAGCGCACATCTTAGTACAGCGCCGGGGTTTCGAAGAATGCGAGAATGGCACTCGCAGGCTTCCTGCCAGGAGTCGAGGGCGTGACCTCCAGTACTTATTCGGCCCGGGAAGAATGGCTGAACTGCGCGGTGCACGTCGTCGGCATCGTCGCGAGCCTGGTTGCCCTCCCGGTGCTGGTGCTGACGGCTCACCGTACGGGCGATCCCTGGCTGCTGGTGGGTGGCCTGACCTTCGGCCTGGCCGCGCTGCTGATGTTCTCCACCTCGGCGCTCTACCATGGGGCGAAGGACCCGGAGACGCGGCTGCGGCTGCGGCGGTTCGATCACGTCGCGATCTACCTGCTGATCGCCGGGACCTACACGCCGCTTACGCTCGGCGCACTTCGCGGCAGCTGGGGTTGGTCACTGACGGCCGTCATCTGGTCGCTCGCCCTGCTCGGCGTCATCTTCAAGACGACGTCGCTCGGCTTCCGTTTCCACCGCACGTCCGTCGCGCTGTACGTCGCAATGGGATGGCTCGCGGTCGTCGCCGCAAAGCCGCTGATGCAGCACTTGTCGACGTTCGAACTCGGCTGGCTCGTGGCCGGCGGCCTCTGTTATACCGGTGGCGTCGCGTTCTACCTCTGGAAGAGCCGTCCCTACACGCACGCGATCTGGCACGTCTTCGTGTTCGCCGGCGTCGCCTGTCACTTCGTGACGGTGCTGAGCGTGACGTCTGGCTGAGCGCCTGCCGGTCCCAGCTTCAGGCGGAACTCGCGGCGCAGCAGCCAGAGGCTGAACAGCGCCTGCAGCGTCGTGGTGCCGACGGACAGCCACCACACGTGGTGCAGTGCGAATCCCGGCAGGCGCGAAATCAGGACCAGCGGCAGGACGAATGTCAGCAGTCGCGAGGCGCTGCTCAGCAGCGCGGGCACCGTATTGCCCAGGGCCTGGAACATTCCCGAGCACGTGAAAATCAGTGCGCTCGCGACGAAGTTCCAGGAGATGAACGTGAGGAATTCCGCGCCGATCCCGATCACCTCGGCCTCGTCGGTGAAGCCGGCGATCAGCGTCGCCGGGGCGATGTGGCACGCGATGCTCATGACCAGCATCAGGCTGCCACCGAAGAGCGCCGCGAACTTGAACGTCTCGCGCACCCGGTCATGGTTGCCCGCGCCGAAGTTCTGGCCCGCAATCGGCGCGGCCGCGAACGCGACGGCCATCACTGGCAGGAACAGCGACTGCATGACGCGCTGGCCGATACCGAAGCCGGCCTGCGCCTCGGAGCCGAAGCGCGCGATCACCGCATAGATCACCGCCATGTTGACGAACATCAGCAGGAATTCGGCGCCCGAGGGCAGGCCCACCTTGAGGATGCGCCGCACCTGCGCGAACTGCATGGGCAGCATGTTGCGGTTGACCGCCACCGTGTGTTCGAGACGGTGGAAGTAGAACATCAGCACGATGACGCCGGTCGCGATCGCGAGCGAGCTCGCGAGGCCCGCGCCGGCGACGCCGAGCGGGTGGCCCGTGCCCCAGCCGCCGATCAGGATCGGCGCAAGCACGGCGTTGATCACGACCGTGAGCACCTGCACCAGCATCGTCGGCTTGACGATTCCCGTCCCGCGCAGTGCGGACGCCATGCCGACGATCGCAAACTGCAGTGCGAGGCCCGGCAGGTACCAGGCCAGGTACGTGGCTCCTGCGGCGGCTGTCGCGGCGTCGGCGGCCATGTAATGCATGTAGACCGGCGTGAGCACGTAGCCGCCCACGAGCGCTGTCGCCCCCACGATCGCTGCCAGGGAAAGGCTCTGGTTGAAGACCAGGTTGGCGTCCGGCAGGTCGCGACGACCCACGGCGTGCGACACGAGGGCGACCGTGCCGACGGCGAGCACCTGCGTGAGGGCCATCACGACGAACGTGACGTTGCCCGCGGTGCTGACTCCGGCAATGGCATCGTCCCCGAGCCGGCCGACGAAATAGAGGTCGATCAGGAAATACAGCGTCTGGAAGATCATGCCGATCGCGATCGGTGCTGCCATGGCGAGCACTTGCCGCGAAACGGGGCCCTGAGTAAGGTCTTTCATCGTCGTTCGGTGTTGCCTTCAGGGAGGAGCAAGCATGGCACGCAGGGATCGGTCGGCACGCGCATTGTTCATCGTCGGCGTTGTCATTGCCATCGCGCTGCAGGGTTGCGCAGGGCTGGACGCCGCCGCCGTTGCGGAAACGCATCGCCTCGACGAGGCGCCGTATTACGTCGACCTGTCGCAGCCACCGCCGTCACCCGGCAGTTGCGCCATCGTCCTGCCGGTGACGCTCGATCCCAGCCTGCGCCAGCAGTTTGGCTATGAGACACGCGCTGCAGAATTCGCCCCCGTGCTCGCAGCCCTCAACGCGCGCGTGGCGAGCAGGCCGGCAGCGGGGTGTGTCCGTGGCGCGCCAGATACCGCAGGAGCGGGAGCACCGCGTGTGTATGTCGGGACTGCCGATTCGGACTACGCGCCGGCGGAAGGCGAGTTGCAGCGGCTGCCGCACGATCGCTTCGCGCCGATGATCCTGCACCTGCAGCGGCCGACGGCCGCATGGCGCACGGCGGTCGGAGCGGAGATTGCACGCAACGCGGTGCCTTACGCCATCGCCATCCAGCTCGGTGTCAGCCAGTACGGCAAAGGCTACTCGGGCGCGTTCCGCAAGGAAGTGGTGCTGGGTACGGGTTACCGCCAGCCGATCAAGTTCCTGACGGCCGAAGACAAACCGGTGGAAGTGCTGCACCTGACGGGCGTGCTGGTGGACGCCGAGGGTCGTCCCGTGCGCGCGGGTGCGGAGGGGATCATGCTGCGCGACACGCCGTTCATTGCGCAGGCGGTAGACGCGGAACGTGTCTTTGATGTGGCCGAACTGCAGCGCGTGCTGTCATCGGAGCGCCGCGATGAACTGCCGGGTGCGCCGCTCAAGCTCGAAGTCGCTTGCGACAACCTCGTCGCGCAGCTCACGCGCGGGACCGTGCAGGTGCCCGCGCGCTGAGCTGCTGGCGAGTCATTCCTTGTCGAGGTAGATGCGCGTGCCCTTGAGCGTCGATTCCACGAGCTTCACTTCGTAGTCCGGGCCTTTGCGCTTCTTGACCAGCACGTCTTCGCCGTCGTCCTTCTCGACGTGGTAGACCTTCGGGTCAAGAACTTTCTTGAACGTGTCCTTGACGTCGGTGGCCACGCCGTTCTCGCTGCGGCCTTTTTCAATGTTCACGAGTACGTCCGTCGCGGTGCCCTTGTCCGGTGTCACGCGGAACAGCAGCGTACCCGTGTTGTTCGCGCCTTCGCGCACTTTGATGCGCCACTTGTTCGAGAGCTTGAGCGGGGCGGCTGGAGCGGCTGCAACTGCAGTGGCTTCCGTGGCAGCCGGGGTCGTGACGGTGGGTTCCTGCGCGAACGCAGCGACCGAGGACAGCGTGAGGCCGGCGGCCAGGCCGAGCAGGCCGAGAGTGCGGAAATTCATGGTTCGACGAACTCCTGATTGTTCTGGTTTCGATACAGGCCAGATAGCAGATACGGGAGGGGCGCAGCGCTGTCAACCGGGTGCCCGGCCGCTTGTAGGCACGGGACTACGGCCCGTCCGGCGCTGTGCGGATTGCAGGTTTTCCATGTTTTTCAGGGACAAGGAATCGCCTTTGGATGAACTCGACCGCCTCGCTGCGGTCCGAATAAACGGACGGCAACGCACGCTGGGTTGGTTGCCGGCCGGCGGTTCAGAGTCCCAGATATGGAGGTCGACACAATGGCCAATACTGGCATTCGTGTTGGAAGTGGCGGCGCAGTCGGCAGTGGCACCGGCGGCTCGAATCGTGGTTTCGCCGGCATGGACCACGACAAGCAGCGCGCGATCGCGAGCAAAGGCGGTTCGGCGTCGGGCGGCAACTTTGCCAACAACCCGGAGCGCGCACGCGAAGCCGGACGCAAGGGCGGCGAGGTCTCGGGCGGTAACTTTGCCAGGAACCCGCAGCGTGCTGCGGAAGCAGGCCGCAAGGGCGGTGAGGCATCGCGGGGTGGCAGCCATCGGACCCTGGGCGGTCACCGCGACCCCGCTTGAGTCGGTTCGTGCCTGAGAGTCGAGCCGGCTGAAGCCAGCGACGGCAGGGTGCGTGGGTGCAGACCTGCGCCCCTGCCTTGCCTGTGCGCGCCGTAGCGGTCTTTCCGGTTGCCGCGCGCAGCGAAACGCAGCACAGTGCGCGGCGCCATGAACGCACAGCCGCACTCCCCCGACCTCGCGTCGGCCGCACCGGAAGAACTCGAATTCGCAATCGTCGGCGCCGGTTTCGGCGGCCTGTGCATGGCCATCCGGTTGCTGGCCGCGGGCGAGCGCCGCTTTGCGATCCTCGAGAAGGGCGCGGAAGTCGGCGGCACGTGGCGCGACAACACCTACCCCGGCGCCGAGTGCGACGTGCAATCGCACCTCTATTCGTACTCGTTCGCGGGCAAGCCCGACTGGAGCCAGCGCTACGCGGGCTGGCGGGAAATCCAGCAGTACATCCTGGAGACCACCGAGCGCTTCGGCGTGCGTCCGTTCGTGCGGTTCAGCCAGCAGGTGACCGGGCTCCACTTCGACCCGAAGACGGCTCGCTGGCGCGTGATCATGGCGTCAGGTCTCGAACTGCGTGCCCGGCACGTCGTACTGGCGACCGGTCCCCTGCACGTGCCGAACCTGCCGCGGTTGCCCGGCCTCGAGCGCTTTGCCGGGAAAGTGTTCCACTCGGCGCAGTGGGATCACGGCTATGACCTCGCCGGCAAACGCATCGCATCGATCGGCACCGGTGGCAGCGCGATCCAGTATTGCCCGCGCATCGCACCTGCTGCGGCCCAGGTGCACGTTTTCCAGCGCACGCCCGCCTGGGTGATCCCGCGCGACGTCCGCACCTACAGCGAGGCGGCGAAAAAGCGCTTCGGACGGTTCGACTTCTTGCGGCGCCTGCATCGCGCGCGCCTGTACTGGACCAACGAGTCGCGGGTCTGGCCGATCTTTCATCCTGCCCTGGCGCGCGGGCTGCAGCGGCTCGCACGGTGGAACATCCGTCGCGCCGTGGGTGACGACGCGCTGGCACGCAAGCTGACGCCCGACTACACGATCGGCTGCAAGCGAGTGCTGATCTCCAACGAGTGGTACCCGATGTTCCGCCGGCCGAACGTCGAACTCGTGACCGAGGGTATCCGCGAAATCCGCGAGCACTCGATCGTGACCGCCGACGGCGTCCAGCGTCCCGTCGACTGCATCATTCTCGGCACCGGATTCGTCGTCGATCCGCGCATCTACATGCAGGGCTTCCCCGTCACTGGCCTGCCCGGTCATGAACTCGCTCGTGACTGGAAGGCCGGGGCCGAGGCGTACTACGGAATTTCGGTCACCGGGTACCCGAACCTGCATCAGCTCGTCGGCCCGAACACCGCGCTCGGGCACAACTCGATCATCTTCATGATCGAGGCACAGGTTCAGTACGTCATTGACTGCATCCGCACGCTGCGCGAACGCGGCGCGGACTACCTCGACGTGCAACCGGCCGCGCAGGCGCAGTTCAACGAGCGCATCCAGCGGGGCCTGAAGGACACTGTCTGGAGTTCCGGGTGCCGGAGCTGGTACCAGCAGGCCGACGGCCGCAACTTCACGATCTGGCCGTACTCGACCTGGCGCTACTGGCTGCAGACGCGCAGGGTCGATGCCGCCCAGTATCGGTTCGGCCGGGCGCAGGAAAGCGCGGCCGCCAGTCACGTTGACTGACGGCCGCGAGTCGTACGCAGGCTAGAACGAATACCTGGTCGTGAACTGCAACCGGTCGAGCGAGCCGTCGTCTCCATTCTCGAGTTCGCGCACCGCGTGGCGGAACTCGGCGCCGATGTCCAGCTTCGGCAGCGGCGTGTACCAGGTGTTGAACGTCCAGCTCTGGCTCGACTTATTGACTCTTCCGCCGGTGTAATCGACGTCGTTGTCGTAGTCGCCCATCGCGAAGTAGACGTTGCTGCGCCATTTGTCGGACCACACGTGGCGATATGCGATGGAGCCCGCGAAGCCGTCGATCGTTTCGAGGTCGGCATTGCCGGCGTTGCTGGTGAGCACCGCATCCGTCGTGAAGTTCAGGCCGACGTAGCGGCCGAGGTTGCCGCCCAGCAGCATGAAGCGGATGTCGTCCTTGCCGATCATGAACTTGCCCGACAGGCTGCCGGCCATCGACCAGGTGCTCGCATCGATCGCGGCCAGCGTACTGGTGGCCGTTCGCTCGTACTTGAGTTCGCGCGCGAGGCCTGCGACGGCGACGTGGCCCCACGAGCCCTTCCAGGCGTAGCGGGCGGTGAGGTCCGGGATGGAGCTGTCGTCGGTCTCGAGGATCCAGGCCGTCGAGTTGGGATCGGCCGGGCCGCCGAACGGCGTCATGGTGGTCTGCGGATTCTCGACCGAGAGCGAGAACCCGCCCTTGGTGTAGCGGACCTGCGGCTGCCGCACGAACACCGTGCCGTCCGTCGAGCCGATGAAGTCCACGGAGTCGGGCAGTGCCGCGACATCCTGGAAGTTCGACCAGGTCTGTCCGACCAGCCACTCGCGCCACTGCACGTACGCGTGGCGCAGGACGGGCGCATAGGTGTTCGTGATCCGTTGGTTGCCCGTGGCCGAGCCGAAGAAGTCGATCTCGAACCGGGTCGAGAGTTTGTCGCCGCCGGCGAGGATGGTGTCCGTGCCAAAGTTGATGCGCGTCTGCTTCGCATGTGCGTCGAAGTCCGTGCCCTCGTCCGGCTGGCCTATCGGCGTCGCGCCCGGCACGTAGAAGTCGCGGGACGGCGTGTTTTCCGCGAGCTCCCCGTCGGAGGTGTCTGTCCACATGCCGTCGACCTTGGCGTAGCCCGTAAGTACGAAGCTGGTGCCGGGGGCTGCGTTTGGCAGGATCGTGCCCGGCTGGATGGCCTTCGCATCGGGCTTCGCGGGTGCCGCAGCCGGTGCGGCCGCGACTGTGCCTGCGGCAGTGGGAGCTGCCTTCTTCTCTGCCACGAGTTGCTGGACGAGCTTCTCGAGTTCCGCAACGCGAGCTTCGAGCTCCTTCTCCTTCGCTGTCTCGGCGCCGGCTAGCGTGGATGCGCCGATGAGCGCGACGCCAAGCGCGACCGCGATCGAGCGGCGCAGAGCGTTGGATGGACGACGCGGGTGCTGGGCGTTCGGCATGGTCGGAATCCCCCGGATGAGTCGTGCGATGCGGCGATCGTGAGCCGCTGCAGCGCGCATGGGTATTCGCCTTTGGTCGCAGGGGAGAACCGTTGGATAGACCTGGTCTCGCGTGTAATCTGGCGGCCGATGTCACGTCAGATCATCGTCGCCGACGACCATCCGCTGTTTCGCGAAGCGATGAAGGCTGCGGTCGGCCGTCTTGACCGGGGGGTCGGTTTCATCGAGGCGGATTCGGTGGCAGCGATGCTCGCCGCCGCAGAAGCGAACCCGGGCGCGGACCTGCTGCTGCTCGACCTCAATATGCCGGGTGCGCACGGCTTCAATGCGCTCGCGCACGTGCGCGGCAGCCGGCCAGAACTGCCCGTCGTCATCGTTTCTGCCGACGACGACCCGCAGACGATCGCCGCGTCCCTGCGTTTCGGCGCGCAGGGATTCATCCCGAAGTCGACGGAAGCCGGCCAGATCGGCAAGGCCATCGAAGCGGTGCTGGCCGGTGAAATCTACACGCCGCCGGGCTACCAGCCGCCACGTGCCCCGGCCACCTCCGCCGAAGAGCTTGAAATCGCGCACCGCGTCGCCGACCTGACGCCGCAGCAGTTCCGCGTGCTCGGCATGCTGTGTGCAGGCCTGCTCAACAAGCAGATCGCCTACGACCTCGACGTCTCGGAGGCGACGGTGAAAGCGCACGTCACGGCGATCCTGCGCAAGCTCGGCGTCACGACGCGCACGCAGGCAGTGCTCGCGGCGGGCCGCCTCGCCATTGACCGCGCAAGCGTCAAGCCGCCCCCCGAGGAATTCGACTAGCCGCGACTCGCCGTGGCGAGCAGTGCGCCCAGCAAACCGCGCAGGGCGGCAGGCTTCACCGGTTTGCGCAGCACCTTGTAGCCGAGCAGGCGGGCGCGCTCCGCGACTTCTGCGCCGTGGTCGGCCGTCACGAGTGCGGCCGGCGCGTAAGACACGCCTCCGACGCGCAGTGACTGCAGCAGTTCCAGCCCGTCGCAATCGTCATCGCCCAGCCGGTAGTCCGCCAGAACGACGTCGGGCGAGTGCTGCATGAATGCGCTGCGGGCTTCCTCGGCCGTGCTCGCGCGCAGCACCCGCACGCCCCAGCGCTCGAGCAGCGTCTGCATGCCGTCGAGAATTGCTTCCTCGTTGTCGACGCAGAGCACCGTGCCCCCGACGAGGCTCGCGGGCGAGGCCGGTGCAGGCTCACTCGCGGGTGCGGGTGCGGGCGCCGGCCTGGCGGTGACTTCGAGCTGCACGCTGAACATCGAGCCCCGGCCCACTTCCGAGCGCAGGCTCAGGTCGAGTTGCAGCACGCGCGCGATGCGGTCGCAGATCGACAGGCCGAGCCCGAGTCCTTTCTCGCCCCAGGGTGAAGGACGGTCGAGCCCGCGGAATTCATCGAAGATCACCTTCCGATGCTGCTCGGCGATGCCGGGACCGGTGTCCCAGACCTGCACCTCGACCCGCCCCCCGTGCCGCCGGCAGCCAACGACCACGCCGCCGCGCTGCGTATAGCGCAAGGCGTTGGACACCAGGTTCTGCAGCAGGCGCCGCACCAGCACGCGATCGTTGCGCACGTGCAGTCGCGTGCGGCGGATGTGCAGCCGCAGGTTGCGTCGCGCTGCGACCGGGGAGAATTGCCGTTCGAGGTCCGCGAAGACGTCGTCGAGGGCGAACGCGGCAATCTCGGCGCGCATCGAGCCGCTTTCGAGGCGGGCGATGTCGAGCATGTCGTCGAGCACTTCTTCGGCTGCGCGCAGCGAGCCTTCGATGCGTCCTGCGATCTCGCGCACGGAGCTAGCGTCGGTCGGCGCATCGCTCAACGCGGAGGCAAACAGGCGGGCGGCGTTCAGTGGCTGCAGCAGGTCGTGGCTCGCGGCGGCGACGAACCGCGTCTTGGTGGCATTGGCCTGTTCGGCGGCGAGCTTTGCCGCGGCCTCGGCCTGCAGCGCGATCGACAGTGCCTGCGTGCGTTCGGACACGCGCTGCTCGAGTGTCTGCTTGGCCTCGAGCAGTTGCTGCTCGTTGTGCTTGAATTCCGTGATGTCGGTGTAGGTCGTGACGTAGCCGCCGTCCGGCATCGGCTGGCCACGCATCTCGTACACCCGCCCGTTGCGGCGCTGGCGCTGGATCACGTAGCGCGTGCCGGCCCGCATGTTGTCGATGCGCTTGCGGATCTGCTCCTCGGGATCGGTCGCGCCGAACTCGCCCCGCAGCGCGTTCCAGCGGATCAGGTCCGCGACCGGACGACCGACGCGCACCATCTCGGGAGGGTAATCGAACATTTCCAGGTAGCGGCCGTTCCAGGCGACGAGGCGTGCCTCGCTGTCGGCCACCGAAATCCCCTGTGCCACGTTTTCCATCGTCGCCTGCAGCAGTTGGCGGCTGAAGCGCAGTTCCTGCGTGGTTTCGTCGAGCAGTTCGGCGACTTCCTCGGCTGCGAGACCGCGTCCGCGCAGCGCATGCGTGAACATGAGCCGAGCCGACGACGCACCGATCGCGCCGGCGAGCACCCGCTCCATGTGCTGCATGAGGCCGCGATCGGCGGGGTCCGAGTGCCGGGGCAACGGACGCAGCGTCTGCAGGAAGTGCTCGCGCAGCGAGGCTTCTGCCGCCGCGTTGCCGACGATCCGTTCCGCGATCGCAAGCACGTCGCCGACCCTTGCGCTCGACGCGGCCGGCGTGGTCGACGTGGGCAGGGCGGGGCGCACGAACTGGGTGGCGGCCATGCGGTCACGCAGTGACACGCGACCCAGCAGCGACAGCCCGACCAGGACCACGACGTTGCCGGTCAGCGCGAGCAAGGCTCCGCTGGTGACCGGACTCATGTGGGCGAGCAGGGACCATTCGTACAGGAACCGCAGGTTCCGGTTCGCGCCGAGGCTGGCCGCGCCCGAGAGTCCACCGGGGCTGAAATTCGGCAGCAACAGCGTGTAGGTCCACAACACGAATCCCGTCGCGAGGCCCCAGAACACGGCGCTGCGGGTGGCGCGTCGCCAGTACAGTCCGGCGAGGATCGGCGGCGCGAACTGCGCCACGGCGGCGAATGCGAGCAGGCCGATCGATGCGAGACTTGCCGGAACGACCGTGTTGCGGTGATAACCATAAGCGAGCATCGCCAGCAGCAGGATCGAGGCGCGGCGCAGCCACAGCACGCCACGGCCGATGTCGCTGCCTTCCGTCGGCTTGAGCCACCGGCTGCGCCACAGCACCGGCATCACGAGGTCGTTCGTGATCATCGTGGCGAGCGCGATGCTCGACACGATCACCATGGCCGTCGCGGCCGACAAGCCGCCGAGGAAAGCGATGATGGCGAGCGATGGGACGTTGCTCGCCATCGGCAGCGTGAGCACCAGGAAATCGGGATTGCCCGCCGGCGCTAGCCCTGCACCCAGGCCGGCCAGCACCACCGGCACGACCAGCAAAGTGAAGGCGGCAAGGTAGGTGGTGAACACGATGCGTGCCGTGCGCAGGTCATGCAGATCAGCGCATTCGACGATGCCGGCGAGGAATTGTCGCGGCAGGCAGAAGATGGCTGCGGCCGCGAGCGCTGTCGTCATGAGGAAATCGGCGGGGAACGCGTGCGCGAGCGTGCCGAGTTGCGTCGTGGAGAGCGCCGGAGCTGCGTCGAGATGCAGCAGGGCGAAGACGCCGACGGACGCGAACGCGACCAGCTTCACGATCGACTCGAACGCGATGGCCAGCATCACGCCTTCGTGGTGCTCGGTGGCGTCGAGTCGGCGCGTGCCGAAGAGGATGGCGAACGCCGCCATCATCAGCGCCACCCACAGCGCGGTGTCTGCATACCACGCGGGGTTCGCGCCCGTCGCACCGGTGAGCACGTCGATGCTGGTGCCGACGGCCTTGTATTGCAGCGCCAGGTAAGGCACCCCGGCGGTCAGGGCGATCACGGCAACGAGTGCGGCGAGGGTCGGGCTCTTGCCGAAGCGGGACGAAATGAGGTCGGCGATCGACGTGATGTTGTGGGCGCGGACGATGGCGACCAGCCGCTCGAGGAACGGCATCCCGAAAAGCAGCACCAGGGCCGGACCCAGGTAGATCGGAACGTACGTCCAGCCATCGCGCACGGCGGTGCCCACGGCACCGAAAAACGTCCACGTCGTGCAGTAGACGCCGAGCGCGAGGCTGTAGATCCACGGCCGCAGTCGCGCGTGACCCGGGTACACCGAACGACGCTCGCCGTAGAACGCGACGCCGAACAGCACCAGCAGGTAGCCGATGGCGAGTGCGGAGAGCAGGAAGCCCGAGACCATCGCGCAACTCTAGGCAGCGCGAGGTCCCCGCGACAAGGGGAATTACCGGCCGAGTCGCCCCTCAGCCTTGGCCATCAGGGACGCCGGGGTCCCGGAAAGAAGGCGTTGGTGCGCCGGATGTATTCGGCGTAGCCAGGCCGCCGCTTGCCGATGTCGCGCTCCAGCAGGGTCACGCCGGAGACCCGCAGCAGCAGCACGCTCATGAGCGCAGGCCCGATCAACGACCACCAGGCGCCCGCCGCGAGCGCCACGAGGCCGAAGCCCCACCAGACACAGAAGTCGCCGAAGTAATTGGGATGGCGCGTGAGGCCCCACAGCCCCTGGTCCATCACCTGCCCGGCATTGGCCGGATTCGCCTTGAAGCGGGTCAGTTGCCAATCGCCCACGGCCTCGAAGTACAGACCGACCAGGCAGAGCGCGGCGCCGGCGTAATCGAGCCAGCCGAGGGGGCTCGCGTCACCGGCGATGGCGCCCAGCAGCGGCAGCGAGATCACCCAGGCGAGGACGGCTTGCAGGCCGAACACGAGGTACAGGCTCTTCCACGCGAATCCGGGTTCGTTGCGGCGGCGGATCTTCTGGTAGCGCCGGTCTTCTTCGTGGCCGAAGTTGCGCCGCCCGAGGTAGATCGCCAGCCGCAGTCCCCAGACCGTAACCAGCACCAGCACCAGTTGCGCGCGCGGCTCGAGCGGCATCGTGCTCGATGCGTAGCTGAAGGCGGCGATCACGAACATCAGCGACCACAGCGTGTCGACGATCGTGACGTTGCGGAGCTGGACGCTCACGAGCCAGGTCAGGAACCCTGCGCCGAGCAGGAAGGGCAGGGCGTGCAGCCAGGTCTGGAGCATGCGGAGGGCCTCGATGGAAGTGCTGGTTTGCGGAGGACGAGTGCGTACGGTTGCGGGCGCGGTCAGTTCGTCGACAGGAGTCCGGCGAGCAGCGCGTCTTCGATATTGCCACCTGACAGCGTCAGGGCAACAGTGCGTCCGCGGACGTCGAGCTTGCCGGCGAGCACGGCTGCAAGCGCCACGGCGCCGCCGGGCTCGACGACGAGCTTCAGCGTGCGCGCCGCGAACACGATGGCTTGCCGCACGTCGTCGTCGGAAACGGCGAGTCCTCCGCGCAGCAGCGGCTGGTTGATCGCGAACGTGAGTTCACCGGGGGTCGGGGCGAGCAGAGCATCGCAAATCGATGGCGGCGCGCCCGGATCATTGCGCTGGCGCCGGCCTGCGGCCAGCGAGCGGCGGTGATCGTCGTACGCCGCCGGCTCGGCTGTCCACACGCCCGCTTGCGGCGCCAGCGCCGCAATTGCAATGGCGATTCCTGCCGTGAGACCGCCGCCACTGCAGCATACGACCACGTCGTCGAGCGCCAGGCCGAGTTCGCCGGCCTGCTCGGCAATTTCCAGTCCGGCCGTGCCCTGGCCCGCGATGATGTCCGGATCGTCGTAGGACGGCACCAGTGTCGCGCCCCGTTCGGTGGCGAGCCTGGCCGCGATCTGCTCTCGGCTCTCGTTTGCCCGGTCGTACTCGACGATCTCCGCGCCCATGTCCCGCGTGTTCTGCAACTTGATCCGGGGGGCGTCGGACGGCATCACGATGGTCGCGCGGATACCGAGACGCCGGGCGGCCTCGGCCACTCCCTGGGCGTGGTTGCCCGACGAAAAAGCGACGACGCCGGCGGCGCGCTCCATCTCGTTCAGCTGCACCAGCCGGTTCCAGGCGCCACGAAACTTGAACGACCCGGTGTGCTGCAGCGTTTCGAGCTTGAGCAGGATGCGTCCGCCGGTGAGTTCGTCGAGCGGCGTACCCGCGAGCAGCGGGGTGCGACGGGCGTGCCCTTCGAGCCGGCGTGCGGCGGCGCGGACGTCGTCGAAATCGGGAATGCGGGTCATGGGCCGGGGGTCCCCTGTCGGTGCGCGGCGAATCGTCGCACCATAGACGCGTGAGCGTACAACAAACATTACCCGCTGGCTGCGAGCCGGAGTGCCGCGGCTGCCGTCATCGCACGCTGGGCATGGTCGCGAGCGTTGCGCAGAAAGAAGGCTACCTGCAGCGCGTCCTGGAGCGCTGGCGGCCCGTGCTGCAACGCGTGCGCTCGCCGCGCGATGACCAGCGTTACGGCTATCGCGATCGAGTCACGTTGAACGCTCGCTGCGACGAAGCGGCGGGTTGGCGGTTCGGGATGATGCGGCGCGACGAGCTGGTCCCGATCCACGACTGTCCCGTGCATTCGGCGCGCGTGAACAGGCTCGTGGCGCTGCTGCGGGCCACGTTGCCACCCCACGCGAACTTTCCGCTGGCGTACCTGCACGTCGCGGGCGGGCAGGCGACCCTGATCGTCAAGGCAAGGAACTACGAGGCCGCCGGCCTCGCTGCGCTGCGTGCCGGATTGCCTGCGACGGGCATCGAAGGACTCTGGGTCCATTGCCATGCCTCCGCCGGCCGCAAGTTGTTCGCACGCTCGGGTTGGTACCTGGACTGGGGCGCACCGAGTTCACTCGACCCGGCGGGCCTTGCGCACGGACCCGCTGCATTCCAGCAACTCCTGCCCGACCTGCATGCCGAGTCGGTCGCGCTGGCGCGTGAGCATCTCGCGCCGGCGCCCGGCGTGGCGGTGCTCGACCTGTACTGCGGGATCGGCTCCACGCTGCGGCAATGGATGGAGGCGGGGGCGTCAGGGTTCGGCGTCGAACTCGCCGGCGGGGCGGTCGATTGCGCGCGCATCAATGCGCCCGGTGCCGTCGTGCTGCGCGGGACGTGCGAGCAGCGCATGCCGCAGGTGCGTGAGTGGTGGCGTCACGGCAATCATTCCCGCCGCGCCTGCTACGTGAATCCGCCGCGCTCGGGTCTCGAACCCCTCCTGCTCGAGACACTGGCGCACGATTTGCGACCGGACCGCCTGGCCTACCTGTCGTGCAGTGCCGGCACGCTCGCGCGCGATCTCACCGGGTTCGAGGCGCTGGGTTACGAGGTGTGTTCGATCGCCCCGTTCGACTTCTTTCCGGGCACGCATCACGTCGAGTGCCTCGCTTTGCTCACGCTCGCGCCTGCCCGAGGCCAACGAAAGGATTCCCATGCCAGCCTTTGATTCCACCAGCATCGGACGCCGACGGATTCCGACGTTGCGGCTGCTCGCCGCCGCGCTGCTCGTCGTCGCGAGCGGGGCCAGTTCGCGGGCCGACGCGGCAGAACCGGCCTTGGCGCAACTGGCCGCGGCGCCAGTCATCGGCCGGGAAACGCGCGTCCGCGCATCGGCCTGGTGCTGGGTGGCGGAGGCGCCAAGGGGGCGGCGCACGTCGGCGTGCTGACGCTGCTCGAAGACATGCGCATTCCCATCGATTGCGTCATCGGCACCAGCATGGGCGCGCTGGTCGGTGGCACGTACGCCGCGGGCATGACGGCGGCAGAGCTCGAAAAAGCCATCAGCGCCATCTCATGGAGCGAGACGATCGCCTTCGAGGGCCGGCGGGAAAAGCTGCCGATGCGGCGCAAGCTCGCCGGGCATGTCTATTCCAATAACCTCGAGTTCGGGTACCGCGAGGGCCAGGTGGCTGCACCGCGTGGATTCATCAATACGCAGAACATCGAGCAGACCATCCGCTACCTGGTGTCGCGGAGCCTGGGAACCAGCAATTTCGACGAGCTGCCGATCCCGTTCCGGGCGATCGCGACCGACATGATGACAGGCGAGATGGTCGTGCTCAGCGAAGGCGACCTGGCGCTGTCGATGCGCGCGAGCATGGCCGTTCCGGGCGTGTTTTCGCCGGTCACAATCGACGGCCGCACGCTCGGCGATGGCGGGCTCACGCGCAACGTACCCGTCGATATCGCGCGGCAGACCTGCGCCGACATCGTCATTGCCGTCGCCGTGCCGACTCCGCCGCCAGACGCCGAGGCGCTGCAGTCCCCGCTCACGATGGTCTCGCGCACGCTCGACGTGCTGATCGGCGCGAATGAAAAACAGCAGCTCGACACGCTCGGTCCGCAGGACGTGAAGATCATCGTGCCGATGGGGGACATCGACACCGGGTCGTTCGGCCGCGTCGCCGACGCCATTCCACTGGGGCGAAAGGCGGCGGAAGAGCATCGCGACGAGTTGCGCCGCTATTCGCTGCCGGAAGCGGAATACCGCGCCTGGCGTGAACCCTCCCGCCGGCCGGACACGCGACAGGTGCTGCTCGCCGATGTCACGGTCAATGGTCTCGAGCGCGTCGACGAAGCGTACGTGCGCTCGAGCCTCTCGCTGCAGGCCGGCAGCGTCGTCAACCAGAAGCAGCTCGCGACCGCGATGAACCGCGTGTTCGACCTCGGCGACTTCGACGGCGTGCAGTACACGCTGACCGGCGATCCGCAGAATCCCCTGCTGACGGTCAACGTGAGCGAGAAGGCGTCCGGCCCGAACATCCTGCGCTTCGACGTGGGCCTGGCCGCGAGCACGCTCGACTCGACGGCTTTCGTGCTGACCGCCGATTACCTGCGGCCGTGGATCAATGCGCGCGGTGGCGAGTTGCACGGCGTGTTGCAGCTCGGCCGCACGAGTCTCGGCCAGTTGTCCGTGTACCAGCCGCTCGATCAGCGGCATCGCTGGTTCCTCGAGCCCGGTGCCCAGCTCATGCGCTCGACGGAGGACATCTATGTCGGCAGCGACGCGGCTACGCGCTACAACTTCGATTCCGGCTACGTCTACCTCGAAGGCGGTCGCGTCATCGGCAGCAGTGCCGAACTGCGGCTCGGCCTGCGCACCGGGTTCCAGGGTGCCGAGCGCGACATTGCCACGCCCGACTTGCCGAACATCGACAACGAGGGGTACGGCGGCCTGACTGCGGGCCTCACGTACGACAACCGCGATCGCAATGCGCTCGCCACCCGCGGCTGGCTGGGGCGACTGCGCTATTACCGCGCGCTCGATGGGCTGGGCTCGGTGACCGAATACGACAAGGTCGAAGGCATGGCGCTGAAGGCGCTGCCGGTGTTCAGCGACCTGGTGCAGTTGCGGGCCATCGGTGGCGCGACGCTCGATGGCGAACTGCCGCTCTACGAATATTTCACGATCGGCGGTCCGCGCAGTTTCCCGGGACTGGGGCTCGGCGAATTGCGTGGCACGTCGTACTGGGCGGGATCGGCCGCGTACCTGCACAAGATCGGCGACATCAACACGCTCTTCGGGCAGTCGCTCTACTTCGGTGCGGAGGTCGCGGCGGCAGACATGTCGGGTCGCATCGACGGCCTGTACGAGCCTGCGATTTTCGGCGGCGCGCTGATGCTGGGCGGACGCACGCCGCTCGGTCCGATGACGCTGTCGATCGCGACGACCTCGGTCGAGGACGTCAGCGTGTTCTTCACGCTCGGCCGGCCGATCGAGGAGCGCAACATCACCGACGACGAATACTGACGACCACCGGTTACGCGGTACCCGGCGTCGACCAGCGGCACCCGCTCACTGGATGCCGGGAATCCAGCGTTCGGCGGCGGACGGCTTTCGCGAGAGCGGGTAACGGCTCGACGGGCTCGTCTTGGCCTGTCCATCGACGAACGTGCTGATCACGCTCGCGCAGGCACCGGTGTTGATCCACTGCAGCGCCGCCTGCGTCAGGCCGTCCGCCGGGTCGCCCATCGGGGCGCCGAGCGTGTCGCTGGCCGCGCAGGCGAAACGCATGCCCGACGCGAGCCCGTCGTAGTAGTCGCCGACGCCGTTCGCATTGACCGTCTTGAACGTGACGAGTCGCAGCCGGTCCGGGCAGGAATTCGCGAGATCGAAAGCGAGCTGGCCGACGGGCTTGCCGTACGTGTCGCTGCCCACGATCGCGACTTCGGCCCAGGCGTCCATGGCGTTGATGTTGATCTCGCTCGCCGATGCAGTCGCGTCGGTCGTCAGGAACGCGATGCGCACGGGCCGCACCGATTGCGATTGCGGCTGGAAGCGAACGGTGGAGTCCTGCCCCGACTTGTTCGCGCTGTGCACGATCGAGTACTGGAGGTCGGTGGAAGTCCGGTCGCCGCCGAGCAGGTTGTCGATCAGTTCGGCCGTGCTCACGAGACCGCCGCCGTTGTAGCGCAGGTCGATGATGAAATCGCGCACGTTCTGCGCACGGAACGCCTGGAACGCCGTGCGCAATTGCGGGTCGGCCGTGCTGATGTAGCTGCGCAGGTTGAGGTAACCCACGCCGGTCGTGCCGTCCACGGGCAGGATGAGCGTGCCGAACGAATCCGGCACCGGATCGATCGTCACCGTGCGCTTGGTCAACTGCACTTCGATGGTCTGTCCGCTGCGCAGCAGGCGCAGTCCACGCTGGACACCGGCGTCAGCGGCTCCAAGCAGGTCGGTGAACGACGTGGCGCCATCCGCGAGCGATTGCGCAACCGGGACGAAACCGCTGCCCTGGTCGACGGCGGTCACCTCGTCGCCGCGCCGCAGTCCCGCTTCCGCCGCCGGGCTGCCTTCGAACACGTCGAGGATGAATGGGCGATTGCCGGTGTCGGTGCGTGAGCGGAAGCCGAAGCCGACGAACTGGCCTTCGCCGAGGAGCGAGTTCTCGGCGGACTTCGTCGTCAGGTAACTGAAGTAGCGATCCTTGCCCTGCGCGCGGGCCGTCGCGGTCAGTGCATCGAGCAGTTCTTCCGCGGTCGCGTAGGACGCAATGTCCACCGAGGCTGGCAGCAGGTCCGGGAACAGGTACCACTCACGTGAAACATTGAGGACCCACTGCTTGCGGGCAGTCTCGCCGCAAAGGCTGTCGGTGCCTCCACCCGTGCCGCCGCCGGCACTGCCACCCGAGCCACCGCCCCCGCAGGCTGCGACAAGGGTCGTCAGCGCGGTGAGTGCCAGGAGGAGCGGGGGACGAATCGCGGCTCGGGCGGCAGGCATGGTCGATCCGGGGCGGGAGGGTGGCGAAGTGTCCCGCAGGCGCTGGACTTCGGCTATGGCTGGGGTCGCAAATGCACGTCGGGCCATTTTACATATCATGGCGCCTGCCACGGCCACTTCACGCCGCTGCCAGGGCCTGCTCCAGGTCCACGAGCAGATCGTCGATGTGCTCGATGCCGACGGACAGCCGCACCATGTCTGCACTGACGCCGGCTCGCTCCAGTTCGGCCGCGTTCAGCTGGCGATGCGTCGTGCTCGCCGGATGGCACGCCAGCGATTTCGCGTCACCGATGTTGACGAGCCGGACGAACAGCTTGAGCGCGTCCTGGAATCGACTGCCGCCGGCGAGGCCGCCCTCGATGCCGAACGTCAGGATGCCTGACGCGCGGCCACCCATGTACTTCTGCGCCAATGCGTGGCTCGGGTGGTCGGGCAGGCCGGCGTAGTTCACCCAGCGCACCTTCGGATGCTGCTGCAGGTACTTCGCGACGGCGAGTGCGTTGTCGCAGATGCGGTCCATCCGCAACGCGAGTGTTTCGATGCCCTGCAGGATCAGGAAGCTGTTGAACGGCGAGATCGCCGCGCCCATGTTGCGCAACGGCACGACGCGGGCGCGACCGATGAACGCGGCCGGGCCGAACGCCTCGGTGTAGACGACGCCGTGATACGAAACGTCCGGCGTGTTGAGGCGCGGGAACTTGTCCGCGTGCTCGGCCCAGGGAAACTTGCCGGAATCGACCAGCGCGCCGCCGATGCTGTTGCCGTGACCGCCGAGGTATTTCGTGAGCGAGTGCACGACGATGTCCGCCCCGTGCTCGAACGGCCGGCACAGGTACGGCGAGGGCACGGTGTTGTCCACGATCAGTGGAATGCCGTGGCGGTGCGCGATTTCCGCGAGCGCCGCGAAATCGGTGACGTTGCCGGCCGGGTTGCCGACCGACTCGCAGAAGATCGCGCGGGTGTTCTGGTCGATGAGTTTTTCGAATGCTTCCGGCTGGCGGTGATCCGCGAACTTCACCGAGATGCCGTACTGCGGCAGGGTGTGCGCGAACAGGTTGTAGGTGCCGCCGTAGAGCGCAGACGAGCTGATGATGTTCTGGCCAGCCTCGGTGATGGTCAGCAGCGCATACGTGATCGCCGCCTGGCCCGACGCCAGTCCGAGCGCGCCCACGCCACCCTCCAGCGCCGCCACGCGCTTTTCCAGCACGTCCGTCGTCGGATTCATGATGCGCGTGTAGATGTTGCCTGCGACCTTGAGGTCGAACAGGTCGGCACCGTGCTGCGTGTCGTCGAATGCGTACGACGTCGTCTGGTAAATCGGCACCGCCACCGCCTTGGTGGTCGGATCGGGCGAGTAGCCGGCGTGGACGACGAGGGTTTCGAGCTTCATGGGTCGGTTCCGGAATTTCGTTGTTGGGCGAGAGCGGATTCTAGGCAGGCTGGGAGCGCCCATGCAGGTATCGGGGCCCCCGCGGTAACGGTTGGTCTGGGGCCATATCCCGTGGTTCTGAGGACACGCGTGATTGACCAGATGTCGGTCAGTGCTGACAGCCCTGGATCGCGCACGGCGCGACAATGAAACGGTCGATTGACCTGGGTCATGGCCATCTTCGCGCGGGCGGCGCAGCCTGATGTCCCATGGGGCCCGGGCAGTCCGGCCCACAGCGAACAAGAAAGGCAGCTCATGCGAATCCGCCAGTTCCCGCCCACCGTCCGGCTGCGACTGGTCGCAATGGGCATCGTCGCTGCGGCGTTGAGTGCGTCGGCAGCAGCGGCGACCGGCACGCCCGTCGGCGCCACAGGTAGTACCGACCTCGAGACCATCACGGTCTACGCGCGCCGCCTGACGCCGGTCTCCCGGGTCGCTGCGACGGTGACCGTGATCGACCAGGCGCGGATCGAGAGCACGCTGGCGACCGACATCCGCGAACTCGTGCGTTACGAGCCGGGACTCACCGTCCGCAACGATCCCTTCCGCTTCGGGCTCGACACGATTTCGGTCCGCGGACTCGGCGGCAATCGGGTCGCGGTCGAGATTGATGGCATTCCGGCCGCAGGTGGCTTTGCGGTCGGCAGTTACGCGGACTCGGGCAGGGCGTATGTCGATGCGGCGTTCGTCGATCGCGTCGAGGTCCTGCGTGGTCCGGCTTCGTCCTTGTATGGCAGCGACGCGATCGGCGGCGTGGTGGCGATGACGACGCTCACTCCGGCGCGGCTATTGGCCCGGAGCGAGGGTGGTTTCGCCGTGCGCACCGAGGCGGGATACGATTCGGAGAACGAGGCCTGGCGTGCGGTCGCGCTGGCTGCGGGCGAGATCGGTCCTGCGCAATGGCTGCTGGGGTACTCGCGACGCGAGGGGCAGGAAGCCGGCACCGCGGCCGACGTCGAGCCCAACCCCGCCGACTTCACGAACGATTCCGCACTGCTGCAGGTGGCGGGGGACGCACCGGGTGGTCTGCTCACGCTGACTCTCGAGGCCGGGCGCGTCAAGCAATGGAGCTCGGTGGACGCGTTCCTGGGAGTGGGCCGCTTCGTCAATACCACCGCGCTCGAGGGCGACGACGAAATGCTGCGCTATCGCGCCAGCCTGCGGCAGGCCCTGACCGGTGCGAATGCCGCTTTCGATTCCGCTGACTGGAGCGTGTACTGGCAGGGCACGGAGACCGATCAGGACACATACGAGGTGCGCAAGGCCGTGCCGCCACGCACGCCGCCGACGCAACTCGATCGCACGTTCGATTTCGACGAAAGCACGCTGGGGTTCGAGTTCACTGCGCTCAAGAGCCTTGGTTCGGGTTCGCTCATGCACGACGTCGTTTACGGCATCGAAGCGACGCGCTCCGAGCTCGAGGAATTGCGGGACGGATTGCAGACCAACCTCACGACGGGCGCCACCACGCCGACGATACTCGGCGAGACGTTCCCGCTGCGGGACCTGCCGTTGTCGACGGTGGCCGAGGTTGGCGCCTTCGTGCAGGACGAAATGCAATTCGCGGACTCACGCTGGACGCTCGTGCCCGCACTGCGCGTGGATTACTACGAGCTCTCGCCGCAGGCGGATCGCATCTACCGTGAGGACAACCCGGCGACGTCGCCCGTGGGAGTGGACGAATTGTCCTTTGCGCCGAAGCTCGGCGCGACCTATCGGGTCAGTGACCGGCTCGGCGTCTTCGTCCAGTACGCGCACGGGTTCCGCTCGCCGCCGCCGGAGGACGTCAACATCGGGCTCGAAGTTCCGCTGTTCAACATCCGCGCGATTCCAAATCCAGACCTGCAGCCCGAGACGAGCGATGGCTTCGAGGCCGGCCTGCGGCTGACGGGCACTCCCGTCGCACTGACCGCCAGTGTTTTCCATACGGAATACAGCGACTTCATCGAGTCGAAGGTGAACCTGGGTGTCGACCCGGCGACGGGCGTGACGCTGTTCCAGTCGCAGAACGTCGCCGAGGCGCGCATCTACGGTGCCGAACTGGATGCGCGCATCGCGGCCGGCGCATGGTCGCCCGGGCTCGAAGGATGGACGGGACGACTCGCAGCTTCGTGGACGCGGGGTGACGACCTCGTGCGCGATGAGCCGCTCAATTCGATCGATCCTCCGCGGCTGGTGCTCGGCGTGCGGTACGACGCACCCTCGACTCGATGGGGGACGGAACTGGCGGTGACGGCCGTGGAGGCGCAGCGTGATGTCGATCGCAGCCGGGCGGACCTCTACCGCACCGATGGTTACGCCACGCTCGACTGGCTCGCGAACGTCAGCCTCAGTTCCCGGCTGCGGTTGAACGTCGGGTTGTTCAACCTGACGAATGCCGAATACATCGAATGGGCCGACGTCCGCGGTCGTGTCGCGGGCGATCCCCTGATTCCGTATTACACGCGCGCCGGCTTCAACGCCTCTGTCAGCCTGCGCTACGACTTCTGATCCGGCCGGGCGCATTCGTGGATGCCGCATGATTTAATGCCGGCATGGGCAACACATTCGACGTCCTGAATTCGTCGCTGACCTCGACCCTGCGTTTGTGGCGCGGCACCAATGCGCGCGGGTCGGTGAAGCAACCCGCCAGGCACCTGAAACTGTATGAGTTCGAGGCCTGTCCGTACTGCCGCCTGGTGCGTGAGGCGCTGACCGAGCTCGACCTCGACGCGCTGATTTACCCGACGCCCCATGGCGGCAAGCGCTTCCGGCCGCAGGTCGCGGAGCTTGGCGGCAAGCAACAGTTCCCGTTCCTGGTGGATCCCAACACCGGCGAGTCGATGTACGAGTCCGACGCCATCATCGACTACCTGTATCGACGTTACGGCGGGCGTGCGCCGCCCCCGCGCTTGTTGCGCCCGTTCGACGTCACCTCATCGGTGCTTTCGGGCATGCCGCGATTGCGTGCAGGCGCCCAGGCCCGGCCGTCGAAAGCGCCGAAGCGCCCGCTGGAACTCTTCAGTTTCGAGTCCAGCCCCTATTCGCGGCGAGTGCGTGAATTGCTGTGCGAACTCGAGCTCCCTTACCTGCTGCGCAGCACCGGCAAGGCCCGGTGGCAGGACCTCGGACCGCCGGTACTGCGGGCGACGCTTTTCCCAACGTTGCCGGTCGAGGGTCGCAATCGGGTCGAACTGCTCAAACGCGCGGGCAAGGTGCAGGTGCCGTACCTGGTCGATCCGAACACGGGCACGGCGATGTTCGAGTCGGACGCGATTCGCGAGTACCTTCTCGCCACCTACGCAAAGTAAGCTCATTTCGCAGGTCGGGACAATGAAGATCGATGGTCCACTCGAACGCGTGAAGCTCGGCGCAACCGACGTGGTCGTGTCACGACTCGCGTGGGGCATGTGGCGCTTTCAGGGCGACGACCTTGCCCGCGCTCGCGCACTCGTCGAAGCGGCCTTCGATGCGGGCATCAACTTGTTCGACACCGCGGACATCTACGGCTTCAACGGTCGCGATGGCTTCGGCAACGCTGAGGTCCTGCTGGGTCGATTGTTCGCTGCGGATCCGGGCTTGCGCCGGAAGATGGTGCTCGCGAGCAAGGGCGGCATCGTCCCCGGCGTGCCGTATGACTCCAGCGCGGACTACCTGGTCGCGGCCTGCGAAGCTTCGCTGCGTCGGCTCGGCACCGATCACCTCGATCTCTTCCAGGTGCACCGACCCGACGTGCTGGCTCACCCAGCAGAGGTGGCCAGGGCCCTCGAGACGCTGGTCGCGAGCGGCAAGGCCCGGTCGGTCGGCGTTTCCAACTACACACCGACGCAGACGGCTGCGCTCGTCGCGCACCTGCACATTCCGCTGGCCAGCCTCCAGCCCGAGTTTTCTCCGCTCGTGATCGAACCGCTCGCGGACGGCACGCTCGACCTCGCCATGCAGCACGGAATCTCGGTGCTCGCGTGGTCGCCGCTGGCGGGTGGTCGCCTTGGCGCACCGGGCGACGATGAACGAGCGCAGCGTGTCTGTGCCGAACTCGACGCACAGGCGACGCGCTGCGGCGTCTCGCGCAGCGCCGCGGCTTACGCGTGGAGCATGGCGCACCCGGCCGGCATCATCCCGATCGTCGGCAGCCAGCAGGTGCACCGCATCCGCGAGGCCGCCGACGCATACCGGGTCGTCTGGACCCGTGCCGACTGGTACCGGGTCCTGGTTGCCGCGAGAGGAACTCCACTGCCCTGAGCGACGCTGGCGACGTCATTGGCGACGTCAGTAGGGAGTCCCGTCGCGGCGCGTGAACTTGCCGGGTTGCCCCGGCGGGTTGCAGAGCATGTCCACGTCTGGGTAGAACACCTGGTCCGCGCCGTCGCTCGTACCGACTTCGAGATACAAGGCCGGCTGGTTTGAGCGATTGATCAGCTGGTGCCCATCCTTCGCGCCCGCCCGAAACCCGGCGCAGCAGCCAGCGCGCAGTACCTGCTCGCCGCCATCGGTGCGCAGCACGACCTCGCCCTCGAGTACGTAGACGAACTCCTCCTCGTGCGTGTGCCAGTGGCGCATCGAGGATTCCTTGCCCGGCGGCAGCGTGGTGAGGTTCACCCCGAACTTTTCCAGTCCCAGTGCCTTGCCCAGCTGCCGCTTCTCACGCGGCAGCACGCGCGAGCGGTAGGGTTCCGGATAACCGGAGTCGGTGCGGGGTGCGAGCGTGGCCGGATCCAGGGCTGGTATTCGCAGCGACATGGCAGACTCCACGGAGAACGACGGTGCCAGATACTAGCTGAGTGACGCTGCGGCAAAAAGAACGGCCCCGCTCCTTGCGAAGCGGGGCCGGCGTTGCGCCCCTCGCGCAGCTCTCGCAGGGGAGGATCGTCAGTACACGTCGTCGACCGTGTTGTGCACGTTGAACTTGCCGGTCGGCGTCACGATGCGCGGATCGTCGATGACGGCCTTCAGTTTCAGCGTCTTGTCGTCGACGACGACCAGCGCGGACCTCTGCTCCTTGCCGTTCCACACGGAGAACCACACTTCGTCGCCGGCGGCGTTGTACTCCGGCTGGACGACGCGCTTCGGGCCTTCGCCGAGGTTGGCCCACTCGGCGATCGGCAGCACCTGGTAGCCGGCCTCGAGGTTGTTGATGTCGAACACCGCCACGCTCTGGCTGATCTTCGGGTCGGGGTTCAGCGTGGTGTCGACGTAGAGGTGCTGCGACTTCGGGTGCGTCTTCACGAACAGCGAGCCGCCGCCCTGGCCTTTCAGCACGCGCACGACCTTCCAGGCATTTTCCTTGTGCTTCACGGGATCGGTCCCGATCAAGGTGACCTTTTCGTTGCCGAGGGCGCTCGTGACCCACACCGGTCCGAACTTCGGATCGGTGAAGTTCGCGCCGCGGCCCGGGTGCGGGATCTTGTCCACGTCCACCAGCGCCGTGAGCTTCTGCTCCTTCGAGTCGACCACCGCGATCTTGTTCGACTGGTTGGCCGCAGTCATGAAGTAGCGCTTGGTGACGTCCCAGCCGCCGTCGTGCAGGAAGCGCGCGGCGCCGATCGTCGTCGTCTTGAGGTTGTTGATGTCCTCGTAGTTGACGAGCAGGATCTGGCCGGTTTCCTTGACGTTGACGATGAACTCCGGATGCTCGTGCGAGGCCACGATGGCAGCCACGCGGGGCTCCGGATGGAACTCCTGCGTGTCCACCGTCATGCCGCGAGTCGAGACGACCTTGAGCGGCTCGAGTGTCGCGCCGTCCATGATCGTGTACTGCGGCGGCCAGTAGGCGCCGGCGATCGCGTACTTGTCTTCGTAGCCCTTGTACTTCGAGGTCTCGACCGAGCGTGCCTCGAGTCCGATCTTGATCTCCGCGACCCGGTCCGGCATCGGCATGAACAGGTCGATCAGGTCGATCCGGCCGTCGCGCCCGATCGTGTACACGTAGCGGCCCGAATCCGACAGTCGCGAGATGTGCACCGCGTAGCCGGTCTTGATGACGTTGATGATCTTCTTCGTGTCGCCGTCGATCAGGGCGACCTGGCCCGCGTCACGCAGCGTCACGGCGAAGATGTTGTCGATATTGAAGTTGTTCTGCTTGGTCTTCGGCCGCTGCTCGACCGGGATCAGCACCTTCCAGGTCGCCTTGATTTCGGGCATGCCCGAATTCCGGCGGCTGCGGCGGCTCGTGCTGGACGAAGCGGGCCATGATGTCCACTTCTTCCTGCGTGAGCTCGCCCGACTTGCCCCAGCTCGGCATGCCGGCCGGCGAGCCCTGGTTGATGAACACCTTCAGGTACTCGGTGCCCTTCTTCTGGGTGATGTCGGGCGTCAGCGGCTTGCCCGTGGCGCCCTTGCGCAGCACGCCGTGGCAGCCAGCGCAGCGCTGGAAGTAGATTTCCTGCGCGTGCTTGAACTCCGGCTCGGTCATGTCCGGCGCGCCGGGCGTCATGAGGATCTTGACGCCCTCAGCACCTGCTGGCGAGGGCGCGCCCTGGTACTTGAGCTCCGCCGTCGTCGTCGGATGCTGCGTCGGGGAATCGGCTTTCTTCGGTGTCGCCGCGGCGCGGGCCCGTTCCGCGGCGACCATCGACGTCGACACGGCACCGCCCTGGTTGCCCCATGAATTGAGCGCATAGGTCAGCGCATCCGCGATTTCCTGGTCCGACAGCTGCACCATCGCCGGCATCACGGAATTGAACTTGGTGCCGTTGACGATGACCTCGCCCTGCAGGCCGTTCACGACCACGCCGACGGCGCGTTCCTTGTGACCCACCAGATAGTCCGATCCGGCGAGCGGGGGGAACGCCCCCGGGAGGCCCTTGCCATCGGCCTGGTGGCAGGCGAGGCAGACGGTCTGGTAGACCTTCTCACCCGACTGGATCTGGGCGGGACTGGCGGCCGCCCCGGCGGCGACCTCGGCCTGGTGCACCTGGGGCGAACTGCCGCTGGTGGAGGGCGCCTGCGCCAGGGCGCCTGCGCCGAGTGTTGCGCTGATCGGTATAGCGAGCCACCAAACCGCCCGTGCGGCAGGGGTGCGACTGGCGTTGAACATCACTTTCTCCTCGTCCTTTCCCATGCAGGGAATTGTCAGGCTATGCAGCTGTCCTGACTGTAGGACCCCACCGACGAGAGCGCCTTGATCCCGGTCAAGCCGGCCCGGCGCAGCGAATTACGCAGCGGTATCGAAAACCGACAGCAGTTGGCGCCGGCTCGGTACCTGCAGCGTGCGACCGTGGACCGCGATTGCGCCACTGTCGGACAGCGTGCGCAGGATTCGAGACAGTGTCTCGGGTTTCATCGACAGGCGCGAAGCGATCTCCTGTCGCGATTCCTGCAGCTGGATTTCGGCGGGGCCGTCCGTGTCCGCAGGCAACCGGCTCTCGATCATGCGCACGAGCCGGTGGGTAGCGCTTTCGAGCGTCAAGTACTCGATTTCGCGGATCCGCATGTGCAGGCGCTGGCTGAGGTGTCCGAGCATGCGCAGGCAGGTCTCCGGGCTTTCCCGCAGCATCGCGACGTAGTTGGTGCTGGAGAACCGCGCGATCCTCGCCCGCGATGCCGCCATGGCCGAGACCGGATAAACCGGGCCCGCCATGAACATGACCGCTTCGGCGCAAGCTCTGGCCCGGGCCGAGGATGTCCACGATCTTCTCCTCGCCGGCCTTGGAATACAGGACCAGGTTCACCTGGCCCTCGATGACGACGTAGAAATGCATGGCCGGCTGGCCGCGGTCGAACAGCGAGTTGTCCCGCATCGGCCTCCTCGATGCTCGCCGTCGCCAACAGGCGCTGCAATTGCGGCGGGGACAACCCGGCAAACAGGTGGTGCGCGCGGATGCCCGCGAGGGCGGTCGTGTCGTTCAGGGTCATTTGTTTTGCATGATGCCGGGATGTGCGGTCGACGGCGACCCCGGCGTGCTGCGCCAGGTTCCGGTCAGGCAGCGAGGCCCAGGAAGAGCCCCAGGGGATGGTGCGCGCGTGCCACGGTGACCAGGAACCCGACCGTCAGCAGGGCCGCCACGAACGCGGCGAGCCGGATTCGCCTGCTGCGACCCCGCTTGAGCGCAATACTGCCAAGCACGACGTACACCGACGAGCAGCGCGACCTTCATCGTCAGCCAGCCGTTGCCGAACGGGTACTGGTGGATCGACCGACGTCAGCATCAGTGCGGCCGTCAGCAGCGAGGTGTCGATCGCGTACGACGGGTACCGGAGCCACGCGGCGTGCACCAACGGCGATTGCGCCAGCATCAGTCCGCCGCGCAGCACGAACAGTCCGATCGAGAGGATCACGAACCCGATGTGCGCGTGACGCAGCGCGAGGTAGTACTCGGCCATCAGCCCGGCTTGCCGTCGATGCGCGGGTTCAGGTAGATGACGCCGACGCGTCGTACCCAGACGGCCACGGCGGCAACCCACAGGCCCACGCTCGCGAGCAGGAACCACTGCACGGACGCCGGCGACTGCACGATTTCGCTCAGCACGCGACTGGCGGCACCGAGCTGCAGCGCGACGAAGCAGGCGAGCGTGATGCGATCCATGCGCAGCGGCCGCCCGGAGTGTCCCATCGTCACGCGCGTGACCATCGCCACCAGCATGCCGCCGAAGAAACCCATGCCGAGTGCGTGGACCGGTGCGCGACCGAGCGCCCATTCGCCGGTCAGGACGAACGCACCGTCGCGGGCCAGTTGCAGCAACACCGCGACGGGCAACCAGGCGAAACCCGCGTAGAGCGTCCAGAGCAGCGGGTTGCCGCGTGCACGCAGCGAGGTCCAGCGCACGGCGCAGGTGAGCGTCAGCAGCAGGAGCGCGGCGTCCGCCCAGGGCAGCAGGCTGAGCATGCCCGTCGTTCCCAGCAGCAGTCGCGCGTAACAAAGCGCAACCACGGCAACCAGGATCCAGGTGGGACGCCACGGCACGTAGTCCTTGACCGCGCCCTGCGAGAAGAACGGGATCATGCGGTGACAGACCGCGAAGAAGACGGGCAGCAGCCCGCCCCACAGCGACGTTCGCACCGCGAAGTGCAGCGCGAAATCGTTCTGCGTGCCGACGCCAAACGCGAAGCCGGCGAGCGCCACGAGCTGCACGCAGAGCGCCGTCAGCACGACGACGGCATGCGGCACGACCTGCGGTGCGGCGAGCAGCACGCGAAACAAGGCCGCCGTGCCGACCAGCAGGCCCGCGCCCGTCGCGACGCAACCAGCGAGCAGCAGCGTCGGACCGACGAACGTGCCTGCCAGCCAGAGCAGGGTTCCTGCCGCGAACAGCGCCGCGGTCGTCACGTATTCGGTCCGCGTGATGAGCGGACCGTTCATCCACCGCGGAAACACGGTGAACAGGAAGCCGAAGAACATCGTCGGCAACACGGCGAACAGCATGAGCCAGGCATGGGCCCAGATCGGGGCGGGCTGCAGCACCAGCGCGAAGAGCGGGGCACCGGTGTAGCGCGCGACGATGTGCAGGCCCCACCACACGCTCGCAGCCAGCAGGCTCGACAGCCCGGCGAAGAAGAGTGTCCGGTGCGGCGCCGCCAGCAGCGAAACCCTGCCCGGCGCGGGTACGTTCGATTCAGGCATCGGAGTATTGGGTCCCTGCACTCACCCGCGGTCCAGGCAAAAACGGCGGGCGCCCTTGCGGACGCCCGCCGCTCCCTGGGGAGAGGGAGCTTAACCCCCCAGGCCGACCGACTGTTCGGCCTTGACCGGCACCACCGCGCCTTCCTTCGCCTTGCCGACGAAGAGGCGGAAGACGAAGAGCGCGAGCATCAGCGCACCCGCTGCGAAGATCACGTCGCCCGGCATGCGCAGCCAGACGATGGTCTGCATGAGCGGCTGCTGCAGGAACTCGGCCGAGCGCGCGTACCAGAAGCCGTGCGTCACCGCTGCGTGGACCTGCAGGAGGCCCATCGGCAGCAGCGAGAGCAGCGCCATCAGCGCGAGGCCGATGTTCATCGCCCAGAACGACTTCGAGAGCAGCTTCTCGTCCCAGTACGCCGTGCGGCTCAGGCCGCGCAGGCAGAACAGCATCAGGCCGATGCCCAGCATGCCGTACACGCCGAAGAGCGCGGTGTGGCCGTGCAGCGGCGTCGTGTTGAGGCCCTGCATGTAGTACAGCGCGAGCGGCGGGTTGATCAGGAAGCCGAACAGGCCGGCGCCCACCAGGTTCCAGAACGCCACGGCGACGAAGAACAGGATCGGCCAGCGATACGCGGCCACCCAGGGCGTCGCGTAGCTGTGCTTGTAGTTCTCGTACGCCTCGAACCCGACCAGCACCAGCGGCACCACTTCGAGCGCCGAGAAGATCGAGCCGACCGCGAGCACGCCCGTGGGCGTGCCGGTCCAGTAGAGGTGGTGGAACGTGCCGAGCACGCCGCCGGTCAGGAACACGATCGGTGGCGAACAGCACGGCGTTGGTCGCCGTCTTCGGGCGCACCAGGCCGAGCTTGGTGAACAGGAAGGCGATGACTGCCGTGGCGAACACTTCGAAGAAGCCTTCGACCCACAGGTGCACCACCCACCAGCGCCAGTACTCGACCATGGCGAGGTGCGTGTTGCGGCCCCACATCAGGCCCGCGCCGTAGAAGAGGCCGATCGCGATCGTCGAGAGGAAGAGCAGCATCGTGATCGAGCGGCTGTCGTCACGCGCCTTGAGCGCGGGCCACAACGCACGACCGACGAGCAGCAGCCACAGCATCAGGCCGATGAACAGGAAGATCTGCCAGAAGCGGCCGATGTCCGTGAACTCGTAGCCCTGGTGGCCGAACCAGAAGTTCAGCTCGAGGCCCATCTTGTGCATCACGGCAGCCCACTGGCCGCCGAGCGCGCCGACCACGATGACCAGCAGGCAGGTGAACAGGAAGTTCACGCCGAACCGCTGGAACTTCGGTTCGTGCCCCGAGATCGCAGGCGCGATGTAGAGACCCGTGGCGAGCCAGGCCGTGGCGATCCACAGCACGGCGAGCTGCAGGTGCCAGCTGCGCGCCACGGAGTAGGGCAGGTACTCGGCGAGCGGGATGCCGTAGAAACCCTGGCCTTCGACCGCGAAGTGCGCGGTGATGCCGCCAAGGATGATCTGCACGACGATCAGCGCCGTGACGACCCAGAAGTACTTCGCAGTCGCCTTCATCGACGGCGTCGGCTTGAGCGCGCTCAAGGGGTCCCGGTCGGGAACGACGGGTGCGGCTTCCTGGCCGTGCGTCGCGACGTAGTACCAGGCGAGCGCGCCGACGCCGGCGAGCAGGCCGAGGATGCTGATGAACGTCCACAGGTAGGTCGAAGTCGTCGGCACGTTGCCGACCAGCGGCTCCGACGGCCAGTTGCTCGTGTACGTGATCGTGTTGTCGGGACGGTTCGTCGACGCGGACCACGACGTCCAGAAGAAGAACGCCATCATCGCCTGGCGCTGTGCGACGTCAGGGATCGGGTTCTGCTGGATCGCGTACTGCGCGCGCAGCGTGTTCAGCTCGAGGTCTGGACCGAACAGGCGCATGTAATGATCGTTGACCTGCCGGATCGCCTGCGCGCGGTCCTCGTCCACCGTGATCACGCCCGTCGCCGGATCGTAGGTGTTCGTGCGCATCGCGGCCTCGAGCCGCGCCTGCAGGCTTGCCTGCTGCACGGAGTCCAGGTCGGCGTACGCCTTGCCGGTCTCGCGTTGCGCCCAGAGGTCGAGCAGCGCCGTGGCTTCGCGGTGCAGCCAGTCGGCCGACCAGTCCGGCGCGACGTAGCTGCCGTGACCCCAGATGGAACCCATCTGGTGACCGCCTACGCTCTGCCAGACCTGCCGGCCCATGTCGTACTGTTCCTTCGTGAACAGCGTTTCGCCGGTCGTCGTCTTCACTGCGGCGGGAATCGGTGGCGCCGAGATGTAAATCTCGCGCCCGAAGTACAGCAGGATGCCGAAGGACACCACCATCAGTGCCGCCAGCACCTTCCACAGTCGACTCGTATTCGTCATTTTCAAGCTCCCAGCGGCAGGACGGCCGCTCCTTGGGCGCAATCGTGTGCGTCGGTGCGTGGCGACGCCTTGACCGAGGTCAAGCGCGGTGATTGCGGCGTAAGGGATAGCCGAAGGCGGCGAGTCAGGTCAGCGGCAGGGTGCTCGCCCGGGGGGGCGAGGCTGGCTTCTAGGTGCCAGTTGCTCGAGGAAGTCGAGCACCGCGGCGCGCTCGGCGGGGTCGGGGATGCCCCCCATCTTCATCTGCGTCCCAGGCACCATGGCTTTCGGGTTCGTCAGGAACTGGTCGAGTCGTGCGCGATCCCAGGTGCCTGCCAGGGACTTCAACGCTGGCGAATAGTCGAATCCCTCGACGCTGGCGACCTTGCGCCCGACAACGCCCCACAGCGGCGGTGCTTCCTGGAGGGGTTCGTCCTTCTGGTAGGAATGGCAGGCAATGCAGGGCTCGACGGCCTCAGGTACCTCGGGCTCGTCCGAGGCCCACGATGGATCCACCAGCAGCGCGGCAACGACGGCAAAGAGCGCCGACTGCGCCTGTACGACGATGCCTACGGTTGCCACCCCCGGCAACTCGCCGACCGGATGTCGTCGTGCCCATGCCCTTCAGATCGCCTTGCTGAAGCGCTGTCCCGAAGCCTGCACGGACGGCAGGTAAGCATCGAAGGCCATCGCGAGGTGACGCAGCAGCAGCCGGCCTGCCGGCAGCACGCGCAGGCCCGGCTCCGCGAATTCCGCGAGGCCGTCCGCCACCATCGGCTCGAGCGCGACGAGTTCGCTGGCGAAGTACTGGCGGAAGTCGATGTTGTGACGCTTCGCCGTGGCTTCGTAGTCGAGCACGCCGTAGCACATGATCTGCTGGATCACGTCGCGGCGAATGACGTCGTCGCCCGTCATCGTGTAGCCGCGATGCACGGGCAGTTCGCCGCGGTCGATCGCGCCGTAATACTCCGGCAGCGTCTTCAGGTTCTGGATGTAGTGGTCGCCGACCTTGCCGATCGAGCTCACGCCGAGGCCGACGAGGTCGCAGTAGCCGCGCGTCGAATAACCCTGGAAATTGCGGTACATCGTGCCGGATTCCTGCGCGAGCACGAGCTCGTCGTCGGGCAGCGCGAAGTGATCCATGCCGATGTAGATGTAGCCGGCGGCCGACAGCTTGTCGATCGTCAGCTCGAGCAGCTGCAGGCGCGTCTCGGGCGTGGCGAGGTCCTCGACCTTGATCTGCTTCTGCGGCTTGAACATCTGCGGCAGGTGCGCGTACGCATAGACGGCGAAGCGGTTCGGCCGGGCCGAGAGCACCGTGTCGAGCGTCTTTGAGAAGCCCGCGACCGACTGCTTGGGCAGGCCGTAGATCAGGTCGACGCTGACCGAATTGAAGCCGAATTCGCGCGCTTCGCGGATCAGTCGCAGCGTGTCGGGCACGGACTGGACGCGGTTCACCGCTTCCTGCACGGCCGGGTCGAAGTCCTGGATGCCGAGGCTGCAGCGATTGAAGCCGATGCGATACAGGTCGCGCAGCGTGTCGGTCGTGATCGTGCGCGGGTCGAGCTCGATCGAGTATTCGCGGCCTTCGTCCGACGACAGCCTGAAGTGCTGTCCCATCTTCTCGACCAGCCGCTCGATCTCGAGCGAGGTCAGGAACGTCGGCGTGCCGCCGCCGAAGTGCAGCTGTTCGACGACGCGGTCGCGGTCGTAGAGCTCGCCCTGCATCTCGATTTCGCGATGCAGCCGGTACAGGTACGCCTCGGCCTTCTCGTGGTTGCGCGTGATGACCTTGGTGCAGCCGCAGTAGAAGCACGGGCTCGAGCAGAAGGGGATGTGGACGTACAGCGACAGCGGCCGCGGGATCGGGTCCTGGTTGCTCGCCACGGCCACGGCCCGGTACTCGTTGACCCCGAAGCGATCCGAGAACTGGACGGCTGTCGGATACGAGGTGTAGCGCGGGCCCGAGCGGTCGTAACGGCGGACTAGGTCTTCATCGAACCGGATCTGGTGCGAGTTCATCTGCGTTCCTGGACTGCGTGGAGCGGGGTCGAGCCTGCGGCCTGGCCCGCCATCCTGCCTTGATATGCGTCAAGGATGAGAATTTGTCTAAGCTGGCCCGCTTGTTTCAAGCCGAAGTTTCCGCAGCCGCCGTGGAAAACACGGATGGGAGCGGGCGCCGGCGCGGCATCCCCGGGTGGGGCCGGGCGGGCGATCCGCTAGAATCGACGGAGTTTTGCCGGAGGTTCCCCCCTTGACCGTTCCCAGCACCCCAGTGACCCCCATCGAGACCGATGCCCTGGTCGTCGGCGCCGGCCCCGCCGGCCTGTTCCAGGTCTTCGAACTCGGCCTGCTCGGCATCAAGAGCCACATCGTCGATACCCTGAAGCACCCGGGCGGCCAGTGCGCGGAGTTGTATCCCGACAAGCCGATTTACGACATCCCGGCGCTGCCGATCTGCGGGGCGCAGGAACTCGTCGATCGCCTGATGCAGCAGATCGCGCCGATGGGTCCCGTCTTCCATTTCGGCGAGGAAGTCGCCGAACTGCAGCAGCAGGACGACGGCCGGTTCTTCCTGCGCACGTCGGCCGGCACCGAGTTCCTGGCCAGGGCGGTCGTGATCGCCGCCGGGCTCGGTTCGTTCCAGCCGCGCCGTCTCGGCGTCGAAGGCTGCGACGCGCTCGAGGACCGGCAGGTGCACTACCGCGTTCGCAGCGCGGCCGAGTTCGCCGGCCAGCGGCTCGTGATCTTCGGCGGCGGCGACTCGGCGCTCGACTGGGTCATCGACCTGAACGGCAAGGCGAAGAGCATCGTGCACGTGCATCGCCGCAACGAGTTCAAGGCGGCTCCCGCTTCGGTCGCGCGCATGCGTGAACTGGTCGCGGCCGGCAAGATGGAATACGTCGAAGGCATCGCCTCCGCCATCGCGGTCGAGGACGGCCGGCTCACCGGCGTGACGATCAGGCGCTCGGACGGCACGGCGCAGGACGTCCCGGCCGATCACCTGCTCGCGTTCTTCGGCCTGCACCCGAAGCTCGGCCCGATCGCCGAGTGGGGCTTCGAGCTCGAGAAGAAGGCGATCAAGGTCGACACCGCAAAATTCCAGACCAGCGTGCCGGGGATCTTCGCGATCGGCGACATCAACACCTACCCGGGCAAGAAGAAGCTGATCCTGAGCGGCTTCCACGAGGCGGCGCTGGCGGCCTTCGCCATCGCGGAGCACCTGAATCCCGCGAAGAAGGTGCACCTGCAGTACACGACGACCAGCCCGATCATGCAGAAGCGGCTCGGCGTGACCGAGTGAGCGCCGCATGAGCACCGTGCTCGCCGACCTGCTCCAGCTGCTCGACCTCGAGCGGCTGGAGATGAACCTGTTCCGGGGCGTGAGCCGCGACATCGGCAGCCCGCAGGTGTTCGGCGGACAGGTGCTCGGGCAGGCGCTGATGGCGGCGAGCCGCACGGTCGAGCCCGATCGGCCGGTGCATTCGCTGCACTCGTATTTCCTGCGTCGCGGCGACTTCAACGCGCCGATCGTCTACGAAGTGGACCGCAGCCGCGACGGTGCGAGCTTCACCAACCGCCGCGTCGTCGCGATCCAGCACGGCCAGCAGATCTTCCACCTCTCGGCCTCGTTCCAGTTGCAGGAGGACGGGCCGGACCACCAGGTGGCGGCGCCGGCGGTCACGCCGCCCGAGGAACTGCCGGACCTCACGGCCACGGTGCGGCGGCGGTTGCAGGACCTGCCGGACCAGCGACGACGCTTCTGGGAGCGCGACCGTCCCTTCGAGTTTCGCTCGGTCGAGGCGATCGACGACGGCCGGCCGCGGCCCGGCGTGCGTCACGTCTGGTTCCGCCTCGCGGGACAGTGTCCCGACGATGCCGTGCTGCATCGCTGCCTGCTGGCCTACGTGTCGGACTTCCACCTGCTGGAGACGGCGACGCTGCCGCACGGACTTTCGTTCCAGACGGGCGACGTCCTGCTCGCCAGCCTCGATCACGGCATGTGGTTCCACCGTCCGTTCCGCATCGACGACTGGCTGCTGTACGCACTGATCAGCCCGAGCAGCAGCGGGGCGCGTGGCATGGCGTTCGGGCGCATCTTCGACCGCGCCGGCCGGCTCGTGGCCAGCACGGCGCAGGAAGGCCTGATGCGCGTGCGCGAAGGCTGAAGCGCAGCCTTACTTCACCGCGAGTTCGAACCGCACCCGTTGCTCGCTGGCCGCGACCTTGCCGTCACGCGCGAGGAACACGCGCTCCGGCGGCAAGCCCGTGTCCGTGAGCAAGGCGTCCTGCACGGCGGTGCCGCGCTGCTGCCCGAGTCGCTCCAGGTCCTGGGGTTCGGCAACGGCTCGTGCACGGCATTCCCGCTCGAGCCACGCGAGGCGCGCCTGCTCGGCCTGCGCCTTGGCTTCCTTGCGCGAGACGCCGTCCGCCGGTTTCTCAGGCTCGGGCACGACGGGTTCGGCGCCCGACAGCTGCGTGTACAGCGTCGTCAGTACCTTGTCCTGCTGGTCGGGTGGCAACGTCGCGAACGCCGGCACAGGCGTCGTTTCATCCATGCGCTGCTTGCCGAGCAGCGCCGTGCGCGTAGCCGCCGCAGTTCGCGCTGGTAACGCGCTTCAGCCAGGGCCGCTCCGTCGAGCGACGGCGTCGGCGCCGATCGGCACCTCGAGGCGCAAGTCCGGCTTCGGTGCGAGACTCTTGCCCAGCGCCCCCAGGCGTTCGGCAGCGGCAGGGTCGAGCACGGCCGAGCCCGGCGCGAAATCGATGAACTGCGCCTCTTCGGCGCCCGCGAAGAGCGCGCCGAGCGCCTTGAACGGCGCCGTCACCGCCTTTGCCAGGATGTTCTTGATGACCTGCCAGACGATCGGGCCGATGCGCAGCGTCGGGTCGTCGAGCGTGCCGCTCACCGGGATGTCCAGCGTAATGACGCCGTCGGCGTCCTTCAGCAACGAGGTCGCGAACTTCACCGGCAGCGTCGCTTCTTCCTTGCTCGCGGTGGCCTCGCCCCACTCGAGCTGGTCGATGCGGATCTTGTGCTGCGCCTCGAGCTTGCGGTTGTCGACCTGGTAATGCAGGTCGGTGAACAGCTTGCCCTTCGCGATGTTGTAACCGGCGAACTTGCCCGAGTACGGGTTGAACACCGGCAGCGAGATGTTCTCGAACTTCATCGTGATGTCGGTGTGGCGGTCGAAGGCGAACGGCTGCGTCGTGCCGGAGATCAGCACGGGCGAATACTCGCCGACGTTGCCGTCGAGCTTGACCGTCGCGCGCGAGTTCGGATCGCTCGACATGCCGGTGATCACGCCGTCGAGCGATTCGATCGCCGCCGCGAAATTCGGCTGCACGCTGAAATCCGCGAAGTCCATCGTGCCGCCCGCTGACCAGCACTTCGCGGATGCGGATCGGCATGCCGGTTTCCTTGAGTTCCGGCGGCGGCGTCGCTGGCCGCGAGCTTGCGCGCCTTCGCCGCCGCCTCCTCGGCCTTGCTTCTCCGCCCGGATCTCGGCGCGCGACTTCTTCCGTGCAGGCGGTGCGCCTGCTGTGCGGCCTTGTCGGCCTTCGCCTTTGCCACCGCGGCGGCGGTGCCCTGCGGATCGAACACCGCGGACACGTTGAGCACGGCGTCGGAGCTCACGATCACCCGGGCGAACGGCTTGACGACGCGCACGCGGTCGATGCTGAGCGAGTCGGGCGCCATCGCGTACTTCAGCTTGCGAGAGCTCGATGCGCTCGAAATTGACGAAGTCCTGCTCGAGCGCGTTGTCGATCGACTTGAAGTTCGCGATGGCTGCGTTGCCCGCGAACTGGAGTTCCGGCTGGCCGGTGCCGGGCGGCGCGAGCGTGAACTTGCCGTTCGCCGCCACCGTGCCTTGCTGGATCGTCAGGTCGGTCGTGCCGTTGGCGTAAGGCTGCAGCGACTTGAGGGGGAAGCCGGCGAGGTCGATGTCGACGTCCGCCGCGAAGGGCTCCGGCACCACGTGGCCAGTTCCCGACAGCTTGGCGGCGCCATTGATCGTCGCATCGAACTTCACCGGCAGCGGCTGCGACAGGTCGAGGCTCGCATCGGTCGCCGTCACGTCGAGGGGCGACAGTTCGAAACGCGCCACCGGCTTGACGGCACGGTCCTCGTAACTCACCGCGGCATCGCGCAGCGTGACGTTCGCGACCGTCACTGTCCACGGTGCTTCCGGTGCGGCTGCTGTCGCTGTTGCGGGCTTGCCTGGCTCGGCGGGTGCAGTCGCAGCAGTGGCGGCAGGCGCCGAGGAAGCGGCAGCAGGTTGTTCGACGAACAACTGGTCGATGTTCAGCGTGCCGTCCGGCATCGTCCAGACGTCGGCCTTGACGCCTTCGGCGCGATCGTGCCCAGCGACACGGTATTGGCCGGCATCGCGATCTTCGTGTCGCTGATGACGACCGTAGGCACCGTGACGTAGTCCTGCGCCAGGCCCTGCGCGCGCAGCGTCAGGCCGTTGACCTGCATCTGCGGCAGGTGCACGTCGAGCTGCATGGTCTCGCCGAGTGCAACGCTGTACGAACCGCGCAGGTTCATCTCGCCCTGCGGAATGACGAAGGGCAGTTCGACGCCGGCCACCTCGAGCGCGCCGGGCACGTTCAGGTTGGTGATCGCGAGGTCGCCCGCAGACGAGACCTGGGGTGCGAGTGCGAACGTGCCGTGCCACTCCATCAGCTCGGCGTTCTGTGTCTTTCGCCGTGAGCCCGAACGCGCCGCCTTCCGGCGTGGTCTTGAAGTTGTCGAGCTTGAAGTTGACCGGCGTGAACTGTCGCTCGAGCGGCACGCGCCGGGCCAGGTCGGCGAACTGCACGGTGCCGTCACCCAGCGCGAACCGCTGGATCCAGACGGCCGGGCAGCGGCTCGTCCTTTTCCTCTTCGTCGGGCAGCGCGAGATCCGCCAGGTTGACCGAACCGTCGGGCCGGATCACGGCGCGCGCCAGCGGCGCGTCGAGCTGCACGTCCTTGAAGACGAATGCGCGCTGCCACAGCGACGACAGTTCGAAGTCGATGAAGAGGCGACGGAACGCAAGCATCGGCTTGCCATCCGTGTCGGGCAGCGACAGGTCCTTGATCTCGGCCTGCAGCTTGAACGGGTCGATCCGGATTTCGCCGAGGGTCAGCTCGCGCCCGTACTTCTCGCGGACGAAGTCGATGGCCTGGCTGCGTGCGATGCGCGGCGCCGCGTAGAAGCCGAGGAGGGCGTAGAGGCCGGCCAGCACCAGCACGACGGCTGCGGCCCAGAAGAGCTTGGACTTCAGGATGTTCCCCACGCGCACACCTTTGATTTTGAGGCACTGTAGCCACGAATGCCGGTCGGTCACAAGCGCAACCGGACCTGCGGCCGCGCTGCCCGCTAGTCCGGCAGGACCTTGCCCGGATTCAGGATTCCGCGCGGATCGAGGGCCTGCTTGATCGACCGCATGGCCGCGAGCGCGACCGGGTTCTTATGGCGCGCGAGCAACTCGCGCTTGAGCTGGCCGATGCCGTGCTCGGCGCTGATCGAGCCCCGGAACTCCTGCACGCAGGCATGCACGGCGTGACCGAGGGCCTCCTGCAGCGCCAGGAACCCCGTGCGGTCGCCGCCGCCCGCGGGTTCGCTGAGATTGAAATGCAGGTTGCCGTCGCCGACGTGGCCGTACGCCACGAGACGCGCGGAGGGCGCCACTTGCGCGACTGCCGCGCTCGCCTGGTGCAGGAAGGCGGGCAGCGCGGCGACGGGCACCGCGACGTCGTGCTTGATGCTGGCACCCTCGTGACGCTGCGCCTCCGGTACCGACTCGCGCAGGCGCCAGAGCGCCTGGCGCTGGGCGATCGACTCGGCGAACGTGGCTTCGAGCACGTCGCCGCGATTCATGGCGGCACCGAGCGCGTCTTCGAGCAGGCTGCGCAGGTGTGGGTCGTGACGGGCCGTCGAGACTTCGCAGAGCACGTAGGCAGGATGCGGTTTGCCCAGCGGGTCGGACACGCCCGGAATGTGACGCACCGTGAATTCGACCGCGATGCGCGGCAGGTATTCGAACGTCGTGACGCAGTCGCCCGTGGCTGCGCGCAGGCGCGCGAGCAGGTCGACCGCCGCCTGCATGCCGGGCACCGCGACGAACGCGGTCTCGATCGTGCGTGGCTGCGGGAACAGCTTCAGGCTGGCGGCGGTGATGATCCCGAGCGTGCCTTCCGCGCCGACGAACAGGTCGCGCAGGTCGTACCCGGTGTTGTCCTTGCGCAGGCTCGACAAGCCGTCGATCACGCGCCCGTCGGCCAGCACGACCTCGAGGCCCAGCACGAGGTCCCGCGTCACGCCGTAGCGCACGGCCGCGAGTCCACCCGCGTTGGTCGAAAGATTGCCGCCGATCTGGCAACTGCCTTCCGAGCCGAGCGACAGCGGAAACAGCCGGTCGACGGCTTGCGCTGCCGCCTGCACGTCCAGCAGCACGCAACCCGCTTCCGCGACCAGCGAGAAGTTGGCGGCGTCGACTTCGCGGATGCGGTTCAGCCGGTGCAGCGACAGCACGAGCTGGTCGCCGCGCGCGCTCGGCGTGGCGCCGCCGCAGTAGCTGGTGTTGCCGCCCTGGGGCACGACGGCAATGCGCGCCTCGTTGCAGAGCGCGAGCACCTGCGATACCTCGGCGGTCGTCGCTGGACACGCAACGAAGGGGGTGGCGCCCCGGTAAAGGCCGCGGAAATCCGTCAGGAAGCGCGCCGTCAGCTCGGGCGCGTCGATGCAGCCCGCCGGGCCCAGCAGGACCCGGATGCGCTGGAGCGCGTCAGCGTGCGAATCGGTTGCGGCTGCCTGCATCCGGGCCCGCGACGCTCAGGCCGGGCGCGGCGCGGCCACCCGGGCCACGACCAGGGAGGCGCCGACGGCGGCAGCCAGCACGAGGATCGAGGCGAGCGCGTTGGTGAGCAGGCCGGGCGCGACCAGCAGCATGACGCCGAACCCCAGCATCATGAAGCCGGAGATCAGCTTGAGCAGGCGGCCTTCCGATTCGCTCAACTTGCGTGCACCCATGGTCCTGGTGAAAACCGTCACGATCGCGAGCAGCGGCAGCACGTAGATCACGTTGTAAGCCGCGAGCCATGCATAGTACTGCCACGACTCGAGGTTCGCGAGCGTCAGCGCCCGCGTGTACACCATCGGGAAGCCCGCGGTGCAGAGCAGTTCGTAGGAATTGGCGACGATGGCGAGCAGCACGGTGCTGACCAGCATCGGGCCGATGCTGCCCGAGGCGACCACCTCGCGCATGCGCTTGAACAGGCCGGGCTTGGCGGCGTCCGGGATCGACAGGCTCGGGCCCGCCTTGAACCAGAAGTAGTCCTTGATGTTGAGCGCCGCGACCGTGAGCGCGAGCAGCCCGGCCACGAACGTGATCACGCGCAATTCGCCCGCGATCAGGAAGACGTTGAGCCACGCGGCCATGAAGACGAAATAGACGAGACCCGAGAACAGCACGAAGGTGCCGCCGACGATCGCCATGCGCGTGCGGCTCTTTGCATGCACGAGCAGGCTCAGCAGGAACAGCAGCACGAAGAACGCGCAGGGGTTGAACGCGTCCATGCCCGCGAGCACGAGCGTCAGGATGGGCAGCGAAAGTGCCTTCGCATCCACCTGGCCGACGAACGGCACGTTGATGGTCGTGCCGGCCTTTTCCTCGGCCGCCGAGACCTGCGTCGCGCCGCCGGCTGCGCCTGCAACACCGCCGGCCACCGGGTCGGGCGCTCCCGGATTCGCGAGCCGCCGGTCATGGCAGGCGGTGAGGGCGTCCTCGAGTTGCTTGCCGGTGGTCGCTTCGGAGTCGTAGCCGATCATCACCTGGCGGCAGAACACGATTCCGGGGACTGATAGCGCCTCGACCCCGAGTGACTGTGCCGTGTCGAAGTAGAAACGCGCGTTGGCGCGATTGTCCTTCACTACGTAACGCTCGACCTTCAGCCACGGGTACCTGGTCTCGAGTCCGGCGATGAACGGCTTTGCTGCCTGGCAGTGCGGGCAGGTCGGTGAGTAGAAGTAGTACAGCCGGACGGTGGCTGTGCCGTCCTGGGCGGTGCCGTACCAGAAGTCGTCGGACTTCGGATCGTCTGTCGCGGCGCCCGCGAGACCGGAAATGCAGAACAGCACCAGCAGCCAGGCCAGTCGGATCGCGGACATTCGGTGCAAACCTGTGGTTGCGGGGGAGCGCGAATTCTAACGGGACGGCCGGCGGTCTCGCTCCGGTCTTTTACCGATGCCGGTAGCGGGAATGCGTCACTTGGCGCGCGGCTGCAGCCGCGAAGGCGGCGGTGCCAGCCGGCCCGGTTCCGGAGGCGACGTCATCAGCCAGTCGGGATTCGGCAATTCGCTGAAGATTTCGCGCAGCGCCTCGCCCCAGCGCTCGCGGATGCGCTGGAAGTATTCGTTGGTCGAATCGATGTCGACGTGGCTGCTGACGCGGCATTCGTCGCGCCGGACGATCACCAGGTCGAGCGGCAGGCCGACGGAAAGATTCGAGCGGATCGTCGAATCCATCGAGATCAGCGCGCACTTCGCCGCTTCGCTCAGCGGCATGCTGCGGCGGATCACGCGGTCGATGATCGGCTTGCCGTACTTCGACTCGCCGATCTGGAAGTAAGACGTGTCGGGCGTGGCTTCGACGAAATTGCCCGCGGCGTAGATGTGGAAGAGACGCGGGGTCTCGCCCTTGATCTGGCCGCCCAGGATGAAGGAAGCATTGAATTCGATGCCCTGCAGCCGCAGCGCCTCGGCGTCGCGCTGGTGCATTTCGCGCATGGCGCTGCCGACGCACCGCGCCGCTTCGAACAGGTTCGGGCAGTTGAGCAGGTTGGCGTCACTCTGCGAACTCATGCGTTCGGCCAGCAGGTTGAGCGCGCCCTGAGTGATGGCGAGGTTGCCGGCCGACATCAGCACGATCACGCGGTCGCCCGCGCGCTCGAACACCGTGGTCTTGCGGAACGTGTTGATCTGGTCGACGCCGGCGTTGGTGCGCGAGTCCGACAGGAACACGAGGCCCGCATCCAGCAGCATCGCTACGCAATACGTCATGTGGGATCCGGTGGTGCGGTGAGGGTACGAATGGTAGGCCCGCAGCGATGCCGCTGCAAAGCGCGAACCCGGCGGCAGGTGCTCACTGTTGCTGATGGGAGCTGGCCAGTGGAGGGGTGGCTCCGCCAAAGGCGGCCAGTTTGACCGCGACGCTCAATTGTTCGCGCCCACCGCCGCGGCGCACGCCGCGCACCGGTGCGGCGTCGAGGTAGTCGCGCCCGACGGCGAGCCGGCAATGCGCGGCGCCTGCCGCTTCGCCATGCGTGACGTCGAGGCTCAGCCAGCCGTCGTCGCCGCCGATCCAGGCGTCCACCCAGGCGTGGCTTGCGACCTCGCCGGTTTCCCCGGTGTAGACGTAGCCACTGACGTAGCGGGCAGGAATGCCCGCAGCCCGGCAACATGCGACGTACACGTGGGCCTGGTCCTGGCAGACGCCGGAGCCGAGTTCCAGCACTTCGGCCGCGGAATGGCTGACGTCGGTGACCCCGGGCTGGTACTCGACCGCTTTGCGCACGCCCGCCACGAGGTCGAGCAGCGTCGCCCGTGAGGGCGGATGACGCCCCAGGTGACGCTCGGCGATCTCGCGCAGGCTGCTGTTGGCCCGCGTCAGCGCCGTCGGCGCGAGGAACGCGAGATGCGAAAGTTCACCGTCCATCGGCGGCATCGTGCGGTTGCCCGCGTCGTCGGGCGCGATGTCGGCGATGCCTTCGACGACGATCCGCATTTCCTTGTGCGGCGCTTCCATCGTCACGACGTGCGTGACGTTGCCGTACGGGTCGATCTGCTCGAGCCGTTCGCCCGGCAGCGTGATGCGCCAGGACAGCACGCGCTGCCCGCGCTCGGCCCGCGGCGTGAGCTTCAGCGACTGGATGCTGTAGCTCACGGTCTCTTCGTAGACGTAACAGGTCTCGTGACGGATGTGCAGCTGCATGGCGTGCCCTGGGTTGCGGCCGTCAGGTGGGAACGACGTGGCCGAGGAAATCGCGGCCGATGCGCTCGTTCAGGTCCCACACGCGCGCGCTCACGTCCTGCAGGAAGGTTTCCGCGCCGCCGGCACCGAGCATGTCGAGTGTCCCGAAGCGCAGCATCGAATGCAGCACGCCGGCGCGACGCTGCGTTTCGCCGGACTGCGTGTTGGCGACGGCGGCCAGGTTGTCGAACACGAGTTCGGCGGAGCGGAGCAGCGATCGCGGCACGTCGGGCCGGAATGCAGCGAACTCGACCACGTGCATCGGCGTGACGCGGTCGCGTGAGACGCGGCGGAAGATTTCGTAGGCGGACAGCGCCCGCAGCAGCACGGTCCACGGCAGGTAGTCGTGCGTCACCGGTTCGCCGTCGTTGTCGGTGGCTTCGCAGGCGAGCCGGATGCGCAGCAGGCGAGCGACGCCGTCGGCGCGTTCGAGGAACGTGCCCATCTGCATGAAGTGGTAGCCCTCGTCACGCAGCATCGAGCCGAGCACGACGCCGCGGGCGAGGTGCGCGCGGTATTTCACCCACTCGATGAACTCGGCCACGTTGCGGGTCGAAAACCGGCTTGGCGCATTGCTGCGGGCCTCGAGCCAGGTGGCGTTGAAGGTCTCCCACATCTCGCTCGAGATCGAGCCGCGCACGGCGCGGGCGTTCTCGCGCGCCGCGCGCAGGCAGTTCAGGATGCTCGACGGATTTTCGCGGTCGAACGCCAGGAAGTCGATGACGCGATGCGTCTCGTAGTCCTCGCCGAAGCGTGCGGCGTACTCGTCGGCGAAGCTCAGCGTCGAGAGCGTCAGGCCCCAGCCGACGCCTTCGCTGGTGCTCTTGCGCGGCAGCAACGACAAGCCGGTACTGCACGTCGAGCGTGCGCGCGAGATTCTCCGCGCGCTCGGCGTAGCGCCCGAGCCAGAAGACGTGATCGGCGGTGCGGCTCAGCACGCGGTCAGCCCTCCAGCACCCAGGTGTCTTTCGTGCCGCCGCCCTGCGACGAGTTCACGACGAGCGAGCCGGCTCGCAACGCGACGCGCGTCAGTCCGCCGGGAACGATCGTGATCTCCTTGCCCGACAGCACGAACGGCCGCAGGTCGATGTGGCGCGGCGCCACGCCTTGTTCGACGAACGTCGGGCAGGTCGACAGCGCCAGCGTCGGTTGCGCGATGTATTTCTCGGGTGCCGCGAGAATGCGCAGGCGGAAGTCCTCGCGTTCCGCCTGCGAGGCGGTCGGTCCGATCAGCATCCCGTAGCCGCCGGCGCCGTGCACTTCCTTCACCACCAGTTCGTCGAGGTGCGCGAGCGTGTAGGCGAGGTCGTCCGGCTTGCGCAGGATGCGCGTCGGCACGTTCGACAGCAGCGGCTCCTCGCCGAGGTAGAAACGCACCATGTCCGGCACGTAGGGGTAGATCGACTTGTCGTCCGCGATGCCGGTGCCGATCGCGTTGGCGATGGTCACGCGGCCGGCCCGATACGCGGACATCAGGCCGGGCACGCCCAGTGCCGAGTCCGAGCGGAAGACGAGCGGGTCGAGGAAGTCGTCGTCGATGCGGCGATAGATGACGTCGACGCGCTGCGGGCCCTGCGTGGTCCGCATGTAGACGAAGCCGCCGCGCACGAACAGGTCCTGGCCTTCGACGAGTTCGACGCCCATCTGCTGCGCGAGGAACGCGTGTTCGAAGTAGGCGCTGTTGTGCGCACCCGGGGTCAGCACGACGACCACCGGCGCGGCCACACCCGCGGGCGCGACGCTCGCCAGGTTCTCCAGCAACCGGTCCGGATAGTGCTCGACGGGCGCGACGCGATTGAGGGCGAACAGTTCGGGGAAGAGCCGCATCATCATCTTGCGGTCTTCGAGCATGTACGACACGCCGGATGGCACGCGCAGGTTGTCTTCGAGGACGTAGAACTCGCCCTGGCCCGCGCGCACCACGTCGATGCCGGCGATGTGGGCGTAGATGCCGCCGGGAACGTCGAGCCCCTGCATTTCGGGGCGGTACTGGTCGTTGCAGAAGATCTGCTCGGGACTCAGGATGCCGGCGCGCAGGATGTCCTGGCCGTGATAGATGTCCGCAATGAACGCGTTGAGCGCCTGCACGCGCTGGCGCAGGCCGGCCGCGAGCTTGCGCCACTCGTCGGCCGAGAGGATGCGCGGCACGATGTCGAACGGAATCAGCCGCTCGTTGCCGTCCTGCTCGCCGTACACGGCGAACGTGATGCCCACGCGGTGAAAGAGGCTGTCGGCTTCAGCGCGCTTCTGTCGCAGCGCGTCCTCGGGTTCGCGGATCAGCCAGTCGGAATAGACGCGCATAGGGCGCGCGCACCTGCCCGTCGGCGGTGTACATCTCGTCATAAGGCACGGCTGGATTGGCGGCAGGTTCCATTGAGCGTCGGCAGCAGGTCCGATTCGCTCTAGCGAGAATCGTGCCAAGCCCAAAACGCTCACGATCCGGCCCTTCCTGCGCCCAAGTGGTGCAGGGAAAGGGAGTGGATCGACCGTCGCGACCCAATTTGGTGCGAAGCTTGCCGCTCGTGTGGCAGGCGTCTGACGGACGGTTCAGTACCGGCCGTGGGTCTTGTAGAGGTAGTTCGTCAGTTCAGCGGTCTGCATCGAGAGCCGACGCTGCAACTCGTGCACGACGCGGACGATCGCGCGCATGACGCGGTAGACCACGTGGGGGTGGCTGTCGAGCAGGCCTTCGAGGTCGCCGCGGCTCAGGCCGAGCACGCGCGTGCCGTCCAGCGCCACCAGGGAGGCGTAACGCGTCGCGCCGTCGAGGAACGACAGTTCGCCGACCACGTCGCCCGGCTTGAGCACGTTGAGCGTGACTTCGTTGTCGGTGCCGGCTGCCTTGACCACGGCCACGCCACCGGCCGCCACGACGTAAAGGTGGTCGTCGCTGTCGCCTTCGCGGACCAGCAGTTCGCCCGCGGCGAAATCGCGCAAGGTCATGACCGCGGCAAGGGTCTTGCGCTGGTCTTCGGTCATCTCGCTAGCCAGCTTGGATTTGCTGAGGCCTTCGAGGATGGCGGCTTGGGTCATGACGGACTCCGGCAACGATTGGACTGGTTCCGGATTGTCGCGGCATAGCGCGGCCGTCGGGCCAGTAGGTGAAATCCGCGGCGGGGTGCGGCCGTCGGAGGTCTTCGCGAGTGCAGGGTGCACAGGCCGATCCCCGGCTTGGAAAGGCAGACACGCGCCTGGGATCGGCCTGTGCACCCTGCACTCGCCAGTGCGGTGACCGACTGATCCGGCGGCGCCACTCCCGGAGAGCGGATGATCATCGAGTCTGTCCAGAGCGCGTGTCTGCCTTTCCAAGCTCGGGACAGACTCGTGATCATTCGCTCTCGATAGGCACGTCCATGAGCCTGTCGCACGCGGGTGCAGCGTCAGGCTGGCGCGGGCAGGCGACAGCGCGGTTTCGTCAGCAGCATCTGCACGTCGCCGATCTGCCGCTCGAGGAACCCGCCCTCGCAGTAGCAGAGGTAAAAGTCCCACATGCGGATGAAGCTGTCCGGATAGCCGAGCTGGCGCACCTCGGCGAGGCGCGCGAAGAAATTCTCGCGCCACTTCCGCAGCGTCGTCGCGTAGTGCGGCCCGATGTCCTCGAGGTGGTACACCTTCATGTCCGTGGCGCGCCGCAGCGAGTCCGCGATCGCCGTGACCGAAGGAATGAAGCTGCCCGGGAAGATGAAGCGCTGGATGAAATCGACGGACTTCAGCGCCTGCTCGTACACCTGGTCCTGGATCGTGATCGCCTGCAGCAGCATGGCGCCGTCGGGCTTCAGCAGCGAGGAGCACTTGGCCGTGTACGTATCGAGGTACTGCGCGCCGACGGCCTCGATCATCTCGACCGAAACGAGTTTGTCGTAGGTGCCGGTGAGGTTGCGGTAGTCCTCGAGCAGCAGCGTCACCTGGCCGCTCTGCAGCAGGCCCGCCGCTGCGAACTTCTGCTTCGCCCAGTCGTGCTGCTCGCGCGAGATGGTCGTGGTCGTGACCCTGCAGCCGTAGTTCTGCGCCGCGTGCAGCGCCAGGCCGCCCCAGCCGGTGCCGATCTCGACCAGGTGGTCGCCGGGCGACAGCCGGAGCCGGCGACAGATGCGGTCGAGCTTGGCGAGCTGCGCTTCGTGCAGGCTCGCGTCCTCGCGTTCGAACACGGCGCACGAATACATCATCGTCTCGTCGAGGAACAGCGCGAACAGGTCGTTGCCGAGATCGTAATGGGCGGCGATGTTGCGGCGGCTGCCGTCGACGCTGTTGCGGTTGAGCCAGTGCAGCACGCGCCGCACCGGATCACTGACGTAGGCGGCCGCGCCCTCGAACGATTCCATCGCCTCGCGGTTGGCCACGAACATCCGCACCAGGGCAGTGAGGTCGTCCGTGCGCCAGAGTCCGCGGATGTAGGCCTCGCCACCGCCGACGGTGCCGCCGAACGCCGCGTCCGCGAACGTCTGCGGATGCAGCACCTCGAGCGTGGCGTGCAGATCGCACTCGGGCGTGCGCCGGCCGAACACGTGGCGCTCACCCGTCGCAGGCACGACAACCGTCAGTTCGCCATGATGGAATTTCGCCAGCGAGCGCAGGAACAGGCGCTTGCCGAGCCGCTGCAGCCACGTACCCTCGGCACTGGTGGACTCGGGTACCGGCAACGCATCGACGGCAGGGATGATGGATGCGGTCGCTTCGCTGGTCTTGCTCATGGCGTGGTCTCGATGGAATCGATGCGGCCGGCGCGCCGGGCGTGCCCGGCACCGGTCTTGTCGGGGTGCGTGAAAAGCGGCGTGCGCTTGAGCCAGAGCCGCAGCGCCTGCCAGTAGATCGCGGCCGTCACCTTGAACGTGACGAGGGGATGCCGCGCCAGCGACGCGGCGAGTGCAGTGCCCGTGATCGGCTGCCTGCGCAACGTGAGCGTCGCGTCGAACAACTTGCGGCCGTCGCGCCAGTTTTCCATGTGCACGGCGAGCGCGTCATCCGGACGCGTGAAGCGCCAGTCGTACTCCATGTCCATGGGCATGAAGGGCGAAACGTGGAAATCCTTGTCGAACTCGAACTGCAACCTGTCCGGCGTGCCCCGGTTGGCCGACTGCGGCAGCACGTAGCAGTGGCGCTCGCCCCAGGGGGTGTTGTTGATCTCCGCCACGATCGCGACCAGGTGCCGATCGGCGGCATCGAAGCAGTAATAGAAATTCACGGGGTTGAAGCCGTAACCGAAGTGTCGCGGATGCGTCAGCAACCGCACCGGCCCGTCGGCTTCGATGCCGGCGCGGTCCCGCACCAGTTCACGAATGCATTCGCCAAGGTCGCGATCCGGATCGCCGTAGTGATCCGATCGGCGCCAGTGGGCGAGCCCCCATCGCTTGCCCGCTGACCAGAACCAGCGCCCGCGAAAAACCGTTGCCGTCTCTGCGAGGTCGAGGTACAGCAATGCGAGCCGGTAACGGAACGCGTGTCCGGCCGGCTCGAGCCGGCGGTGCCTAACCGACCCGTGGTAGAGGCAGCTGTGCACTTTCCAGGTCCTCGCCAAAGTGCGCCAGCGCGGCCTGCGCGCTGACGACGCCATCCTCGTGGAATCCCGACCTCCAGTACGCGCCGCAGAAATACGTGCGTTGCACGCCATTCAGCTCACGGTGCCGGGCCTGCGCGGCCACGCCGGCCGGCGTATAGACCGGGTGCGTGTACTGGAAGGATCGCAGGATGCGGCTGGGATCGATCGCGTCGCGGTGATTGAGCGTGACGAGGAATCGCACTGGGGCATTGCGCAGGCCCTGCAGCACGTTCATGTCGTAGGTGAGCGCAACGGGCTCCTGCGGATCGCGCAGCAGGTGGTAGTTCCACGCGGCCTGCGCCAGCTTGCGCCGCGGCAGCAGGCTGGCGTCGGTGTGCAGGATTGCCTCGTTGGCGGCATACGGCATCGCGCCCAGTACGTCCTGCTCCGCGGGGGTCGGCGCTTCGAGCAGCGCCAGGGCCTGGTCGGAGTGGCACGCAAGGAACACCTGGTCGAACGCTTCGACGTCCCCGGCGCGGGTACGCAGCAGCACCTGGTTCGGCATCCGGCGGATGGAGGCGATCGGTGTCGAGAGACGCACGCGGGCCTTGGCAGCCGCGAGCAGCGCACGCACGTACTCGCGCGAGCCGCCCGTCACGGTCTGCCAGACGGGCCGGTCGTCGACGTTGAGGAAGCCGTGGCGATCGAAGAAGCCGATGAAGAAGCGCGCCGGGAAGCCAAGCATGGCGGACGCTTCGGCAGACCAGATCGCACGACCCATCGGCACGATGTAGTGCTCGACGAACTGCCGCGAGTAACCGCCCGCCGCGATGAATTCGCCGAGGGTGACGTCCTGCGAGTCCGGTGCGTCGAGCCATGCCTTGGCGCGGGCGTTGAAGCGCAGGATGTCCGCGATCATGCGCAGGAACGAGGGTCGCACGATGTTCCGACGCTGGGCGAACAGCGAGTTGATCGACGTGCCGTTGTACTCGAGGCCCGTGCGTTCGCAGCGCAGGCTGAAGCTCATGTCCGAGGGCTGCCACGCGACGCCCAGTTCGTCCAGCATCGCGATGAAGTTCGGGTAGGTCCAGTCGTTGAAGACGATGAAGCCGGTGTCGATCGACCAGTTGCGACCGCCGAAATCGACGTCGACGGTGTTGGTGTGTCCGCCCGCGTAGTCCGCGGCTTCGAACAGCGTCACCTCGTGCGTGGCGGAGAGCCGCCACGTCGCATACAGTCCGGCGACACCGGCCCCGACGACTGCGATTCTCATGCGGGCCTCGCTTCGCGCACGTCGCGGATGCGGGCGGGCACGGCGTTCAGGTCCCAGATCACGCCGATCGCCGCGAGGCCTCGCAACAGGTAGTAGGTGATGTCGAACTCCCACCAGTAGAAGCCCTGGCGCACGGCGCTCGGATAGTGGTGGTGATTATTGTGCCAGCCCTCGCCGAGCGTAATCAGCGCGAGGAACGCATTGTTGCGACTGTCGTCTTTCGTGGGGTAACGACGCGAGCCCCAGCCATGGGCCAGCGAGTTGATCGTGTAGGTGCCGTGGTAGCAGAGCACGGTCGAGACGAAGAAGCCCCACACCAGCAATTGTCCGCCCGTCGTGCCCAGCGACGGCGCGAAGCGCTCCAGCGCCATGCCGCTCAACAGCAGGGCAAGCGCCAGCGCGAACGGCACCAGGATGTCGAAGCGATCGAGCCAGCGCAGTTCCGGGTACTGCAGCAGGTCGCGCACGCGCCGCAGGTCCGGGTGGAAGTGGCGCTTCGACAGGAACCAGCCCATGTGCGCCCAGACGAAGCCGTCCTGCACGGGTGAATGCGTGTCCTGCGGCTTGTCCGAGAACGCGTGGTGATGACGGTGATGCGCGGCCCACCAGATCGGGCCACGCTGGGCTGCGGACGCGCCGAGCAAGGCGAAAGCAAACTGTGCCGCGCGTGAGGTCTTGAACGACCGGTGCGAGAAGTAGCGGTGGTAGAAGCCGGTGATCGCGAACATGCGCACCAGGTAGAGAGCCACGCAGACCGCGATGGCCGTCGCGCTCACGCCGACGTAGAACGCGAACAGGCACGCGAGGTGCATGAGCGCGAAGGGCACGATGCGGCCCCAGTCGACACCGTCCGCCCCGTCCGTTGCGCGCGGTGCGTCCGGATCGGGCTCGCCCGCATCGAACCACTGCCGCAGCTGGTGCAGGCGGCCGCCGCCCTGTGAGTCATTCACGCGGTAGTCACTCACCGGCGGGCGGCGCTGCGTTCGAGGCCGAGCAGCTGCACCCGCAGGTCGCCGACCACGCTGCGCGAATCGAGCCAGATCGACAGGAACGCGGGACCAAACGCCGGGTCCGCGATCTCGCCCATGAAGCCGCGATGATCGTAAAAGCGCGTGGCCCTGCCGGGGACGACCACGGTGGTGACATTGTCGCCCGGACCGACGTCCGCCCAGAACGTGCGCAGCGCCGCGAGCCATCGCTCGCGCTGCCCGGGTGGCGTGGAGTCGAGCAGGCGCCAGGCCGTCGCAGTGATGCGCAGCAACTCGTCGCGCGAAAATTCCCGCTGGTACGACAGGCTCAGGGCGACGGGCTCGCCGGGCTCGTAGCCGGTGAAGTTGCCTGCAGGTGTCCACAGGCTGGCGTGGTAGATGGGGCGTCCCAGCCAGCTGAGCTCGCCCGCACCCACGCGTTGCAGCCCGTAATCGCCTTCGAGCACCGCGTCCGGCAGGTTCGACGCGCGCGCGTGACCCGCCAGCATGGCCGCTGTGGCCGCGAGCACCAGGGTGATCGAGCGTAGGAAGGGCAACGGGCGTGGCATGGCCACCGTTTCGACCGGCCGCGGGTCGTGGATTCAGGGGCGGGCGGTCGCGGCAGGCTCCCGGATGGTGGCATAGGCTGCCAGGGCCGCATCCCGGCTGGCTGGGAGTTCGACGATCGGGCGAGGGTACGTTTGCCCAAGAGCCACGCCGGCCTGCGCCAGGACCTCTGCGGGCGCGTCCCAGGGGCGGTGAATCCACTTGTCGGGCAACCGCGCCAGTTCCGGCAGCCAACGCCGGATGTAAACGCGTGCCGGGTCGTAGCGCTCAGCCTGCAGCACCGGGTTGAAGATACGGAAGAACGGAGCGGCGTCGGCGCCGCAGCCCGCCGTCCATTGCCACCCGAGCGTGTTGGCGGCGAGGTCTGCATCGACCAGCGTGTCCCAGAACCAGCGCGCGCCGGCGAGCCACGGCTGCCGCAGGTTCTTGGTCAGCAGCGAGGCGACGATCATGCGGACGCGGTTGTGCATGAAGCCGGTCGTCCACAGCTCACGCAGGCCGGCGTCGACGATCGGGAAGCCGGTGCGGCCTTGCTGCCAGGCGCGGAGCAGTGCGGGGTTCTCCGCCCATGGAAAACGCTCGAAGCGTTCGTCGAGTGGGCGTTCGGGCGTGTGCGGATAGTGATGCAGCAGGTGATACGCGAACTCACGCCAGCCGATCTCGCGGATGAAACTGTCGGCGGACTTCGCCGCTTCCGGCTGATCGACGACGGCATTGCGCGCCGCGACCAGGCACTGGCGCGGACTGATCTCACCAAAGTGCAGGTGCGGTGAGAGCCGTGAACTGGCGGGCAGGTCGGGGCGATTGCGGCATTCGTCGTAGCGGCCGAGCCATTCGCCGCAGAATTCCTCGAGTCGCCGGTGCGCGCCGCTTTCGCCGGGCGTCCAGTGGCTTGAAAACGCTGCATCCCATGGAATCTTCGGCAGCAGGTCGAGCTCGTGCAGCGCCAGGCTGTCGATCGGCTGCGAAGGCCCGCGCAGGCGCCTCGGTGCTGGCAGCGGCGCCGGTTGCGCATCCAGCCGCATCTGGCACGCGCGCCAGAATGGCGTGAAGACGCGGTACGGTCCGCCCTGCCCGGTGCGGATCTCCCACGGTTCATGCAGCAGGTTCGCGTTGTGGCTCGCGCACTCGAAGCCGAGGTCGCGCAACCCGGCCTTGACCGTCGTGTCGCGCGCCACGGTGGCTGGGTCGTAAAGACGATTCCAGGCGACCTTCGTGGCGCCCACTTCCCGCGCCAGTTCGGTCAGTGCGGTCAACGCGGGCCCTCGGCGCAGGGTGAGTGGAATCCCTTTCTGGCGCAGTGCGGCATCGAGGGCCGCCAGGCTGTGGTGCAACCACCATCGAGTCGCGGCCCCCGGCGACCAGGGGCTTTCTTCTTCAGGCGCATGCACGTACACCGCCACGACGTGGTCGCTGTCCGCCACGGCGGCGGCCAGTGCCGGATTGTCGGACAGGCGCAGGTCGCGCCGGAACCAGACGAGTGTGGTGGTGCCGCTCATGCTGCGTCGACCTTAATGGAAAAAGCCGCGCCCCGTGAGGAGCGCGGCCTTCGTTACAGCCCGGGCCGGTTTAACCGACCGAGTTGCGCAGCGCGGCGATGCGCTCTTCGAGCGGCGGGTGCGACATGAACAGTCGCTTGAAGCCACCCGGCTTCGGGCCGCCGGCGATACCGAACGCGGCCATCTTGTCCGGCAGCGCGCCGGAATGGCGCTGCTGCAGGCGCTCGAGCGCACCGATCATGGACTGGCGACCGGCGAGCGTCGCGCCACCCGCATCGGCGCGGAACTCGCGCTGCCGCGAGAACCACATGACGATCATCATCGCGAACAGGCCGAGCACGAGCTGCGCAATGATCGAGGTGATGATGAACGCCGGGCCGTGGCCTTCTTCCGTCTTGAAGATCACGCGGTCCACGAAGTGGCCGATGATCCGCGAGAAGAAGAACACGAAGGTGTTCACCACGCCCTGGATCAGCGTGAGCGTGACCATGTCGCCGTTGGCGACGTGGCTCACCTCGTGCGCCAGCACGGCCTCGACTTCCTGCTGCGACATGCTTTGCAGCAGGCCCGTGCTCACCGCGACCAGGCGGCATCACGGCGCGCGCCCGTTGCGAACGCGTTCGGCTCGGGCGAATCGAACACCCCGACTTCCGGCATGCCGATGCCGGCGGCCTGCGCCTGGCGCTGCACGGCGCCGACCAGCCAGCTTTCGGTGGCGTTGGCGGGCTGCGAGATCACCCGCACGCCCATCATGCGCTTGGCCGACCACTTGGAGATCGCGAGCGAGAAGAGCGAGCCGGTGAAGCCGATCACGGCCGACATGACCAGCAGCTTGCCGAGGTCGAGGTCCGAGCCCTGCGCGTCGAGGATCGAATTGATGCCGAGCAGGTTCAGCACGATGCCCAGCAGCAGCATGATCGCGAGGTTGGTGGCGAGGAACAGCAGAATCCGTTTCATCTTGGCGTGTCTCCAGCGGGCGATCCCATGACGCCCATTCGCTTGGGGTGATCTTCCGGGTTTCAATCCCTGTCGCTATCCGGGCTTGGCAGCAGGCCCCGGCGTGAGCGCATAATAACAGGAAGCTGAAAACCGGAACCGAGGTTCGGACAACGTGCGTCCGCCGAGGTTCCGTCCCGCCCGCCACGAGGTGCGTCGATGATCGAAAGCCCTGCCCGGCACTGGACGTTCCTGAGCAACCACGCGCACGTCCTGGTCTGCCTGGCCCAGGACCCGGACGCGCGGCTGCGCGACGTCGCGCTCAGTGTCGGCATCACGGAACGCGCCGTCCAGAAAATCGTGAGCGACCTCGAGGAAGCCGGGGTCATCGTGCGCGAACGCGCCGGCCGGCGGAACTCCTATCGCCTCAACCTCGACGTGCCGCTGCGGCACGCCCTCGAATCGCACAAGACCGTCGGCGCGCTGCTGTCGCTGGTGCTCGACCGTGCCGGGCTCAAGCGCGTCCGTTCGGCTTAACGGCTCGGCGCGGCTGCGCCAGTCCCTGCGGCGGGACCAGCAGGCGCTGGTTCGCCACCTGTCGCGCCTGCCGCGCGCGGACGAGATCGACATCCACCAGTTCCGGGTGGCCTGCCGGCGCCTGCGATCGCTGCTCAGGACCTTCAAGCCGTTTCTCGAGGAGGCGGCGGCGGTCGACTATCGGCGCAGGCTGGGTCGCGTCGCCGAACTCGGCAGCGAAGTGCGCGAGCTCGACGTCATTGCCGTGCTGCCCGAGTTGCAGCAGGAGCCGTTCGACCAGGCGCTGGTGCGAGCCCGGCAAGTTGCCGTGCAGAAGCTGCGCCGCCGGCTGGCGGGAGAGCGGGTTGCCCGGCAGGTGCAGTCTGTCCGCGCGGGTCTCACCACTCGCGAACTCGGCTTGCTCAAAGGCGTGCCCGAATCCGCGGTCCTGCGCAGGGTCCGTCGCACCTGGCGGCGTGCGGACGAACTGCTGGCGCGGCGACCGCGCGATCCGCAAGCGCTGCATGCCCTGCGGATCCGGCTCAAGAACTGTCGCTATACGCTCGAACTCGTCGGGGACCTGTCGCCGCGGAATGCGACGGCCCTGCGCCATCGGCTGCGGGAAGCGCAGCAGCTGCTCGGAGACCAGCGGGACGTGGCCGCTGCGATCCAATGGCTCGACCGCAGCGACCTGCCGTTGCCAGTGCGGCAACGGGCCAGCATGCGGCTCAAGCGCCGTGACCGCCAGCTTGGCCAAGAACTGGGTCCCGCGCTGCAGCAGCTCGAGCACGCGGGCAAGCGCTGGGAGCGCTCGGTCACTCGCCTGATCGAGCGAGGTACCTGAGATCAATCTTGACCATGACGAGCCCGCCGGAGTTGGGTTCGGTATGGACCGAGAAACCGAATCGCCGCCCCCAGTTCGCAATGCGCGCGTTTTCGGCCAGGGTGGATCCTTCGAGGAAATCGATGTCGCGCGCCTGCGCTGCGATCATCAGTGAGCGCATCAGTTCCGAACCCAGGCCACGCCCCTGCCAGCCGTCGGCCACGACGATCGCGCATTCGGCCCGGCGGGTGCCAGGAATCCGGGCATAGCGACTCACGCCGACCAGGGCCTCGCCCGTGGAATCCTGCGTGACACCCCCCACGGCCAGCTGGTCGTAGTAGTCGAGGTCGAGCAGGCGCGCGAGATCGCGTTCGCTGGCGCTCGTCGCGAAATACTGGAGCCGCTGGTACAGCGTCTGGGGCGACAGCGCTTCGACGAAGCGTCGTTCGAGGGCGAGGTCTGCGGGACGAAGCGGGCGGATCGTGACGGCGGACGCACCGGCCGGTTGCCAGGTGCGTTCGAGTTCGTGGGGGTAGCGGCCGCGGAGGGCCTCAGGCGAGACGGGCGCTGGCGCAGAAGGCGACGTCACTCGCGATCGCGGTATTCGTCGTCGTCTTCGTCGAGGTCGTCATCCTCGTCGTCATCCTCGTCCCAGTCGTCATCCTCGTCCTCTTCGTCTTCCCAGTCGTCCTCTTCGTCTTCTTCTTCATCGTCTTCGACGACGTCGTCGACCCAGCCTTCCGGCGCGACGGCAAGCTCGAGGTCCATCTCGTTCCACTGGTCGAGGTCGATTTCCCGGATCTCGCGGTCCGGCCACTGGATGCGGATGATTTCCTCGTCAGGGTCGACCGAAAGCACCTGGAACGACTCCTCGTTGTCGAGGTCTTCGTACCATTGACCTGCCTGCGGTTCGTAATCACGGCTCACGGGGAAATCCTCAGCGACAGCGCCGTCACGACAACGGCACCGAATGCAATCAACTATACGGTCGCGCCAACCGGGCAGGCAACCGGAACACACCGATGCTGCACTGCCGCATTTATCGTACACTCGGAGTTAAACCCGGGTTTGCCAGAGGACTAGACCGTGTACACGTACCGCGCTCCGCTCCGTGACATCCGTTTTGTCGTCCATGACGTGCTCGACTTCGAGCAGAAGTACCACGCCTACGGGCGCGAAGACCTCAACCGCGAGGTGCTCGAGGGGATTCTCGAAGAGGGCGCACGCTTCGCCGAAGACGTGCTGGCCCCCACCAACCGCGTAGGCGACGTGCACGGCCTCGTGTTCGAAAACGGCGAGGTGAAGACGCCGCCCGGCTTCAAGGAAGCCTACGACCGCTACTGCGAGGACGGCTGGATCACCATGACGGCCGATCCCGAATGGGGCGGCCAGGGCCTGCCAAGCGGGTTCTCGCTGGCTTTCGGCGAGATGCTCGTGTCGGGCAACATGGCCTGGCGCATGTACTCGGGCCTCACCGAGAGCGCCGCGCTCACGATCGCGGCCCACGGCAGCGAGACGCTCAAGCAGGCCTACCTGCCCAGGATGATCAAGGGCGAGTGGTCCGGCACGATGTGCCTGACGGAAGCGCACAGCGGCACCGACCTCGGCATCCTCAAGACGAAGGCCGAGCCGCAGGCGGACGGCTCCTACGCGATCACCGGCACCAAGATCTTCATCAGCGCCGGCGAGCACGACCTGACGAAGAACATCGTGCACCTGGTGCTGGCGCGGCTGCCGGATGCGCCCGCGGGCACCCGTGGCATCAGCCTCTTCGTCGTGCCGAAGTTCAGGCCCGATGCGAACGGCGATGCGGGTGAACGCAACGGCGTCGTGTGCGGCTCGATCGAGCACAAGATGGGTATCCACGCGTCGCCGACGTGCGTGATGCATTTCAACGACTCGATCGGCTGGCTCCTCGGCAAGCCGAACGAAGGCCTCGCGTGCATGTTCACGATGATGAACCACGCGCGCCTGGGCGTCGGCCTGCAGGGCCACGGCCTGTCGGAACTCGCGTGGCAGGCATCGATCTCCTACGCCAACGACCGGCTGCAGGGTCGCGCGATGACGGGCGTCAAGGAGCCCGGCAAGGCGGCCGACCCGATCATCGTCCACCCCGACGTGCGGCGCATGCTGCTGACGCAGAAGGCGTTCGTCGAAGGCGGCCGCGTGCTGTGCTTCCTGACGGGCCGCGAGATCGACAGCGCGCACCTGAACCCCGACCTGGAAGCCCGCCGGGCCTCGAACGACCTGATCGCCTTCCTGACGCCGATCGTGAAGGGCTTCCTGACCGAGGCGGCGATGGAAGTGACGAGCCTCGCCGTGCAGATCCACGGCGGCCACGGCTTCATCCGCGAGACTGGCGTGGAGCAACTGATGCGCGATGCGCGCATCACGCCGATCTACGAAGGCACGAACGGCGTGCAGGCGCTCGACCTGCTCGGCCGCAAGGTGTTCGGCACGGGCGGCAAGAGCCAGCAGATGATCTCGGCCCGCATCGTCGAATCGATCAAGAAATTCGGCGGGATGCCCGAGATCGCGCCGCTCGCCGCCGACCTGGGCCGCCGCCTGGAACAGTGGGGTAGACTCACCGCCGAGCTTGGACTGGCCGCGAAGAACAACCCGGACGAAGTCGGCGCTGCCGCGACGGACTACCTGCACGTCTCCGGTTACATCTGCCTCGCCTGGTGCTGGCTCGTGGCTGCGGGCGTTGCCGCGAAGAAACACGCTGAAGACCCGAACGACGACTTCTACATGGCGAAACTGGTGACTGCACGGCACTACTTCTCGCGCATCCTGCCGCGCGTCGATTCGCATGCGGCCGCCGCACGGGCCGGTTCCACCGGGCTGATGGCGCTCACGGCCGATCAGTTCGCGATCGCATGAGCGCACCCGCGGCTGCACGCGGCGGGGCACGCCTCGCCCGTGCCAAGCGGGTCGTAGTGAAGATCGGGTCGGCGCTGCTCGTCGAGAAATCGACGGGCCGCGTCAATCGCGCGTGGCTCGAAACCCTGGCCGCGGACGTCGCTGCGATGCGGGCCCGCGGGCAGGAAGTCGTGATCGTTTCCTCCGGCGCCATCGCGCTCGGCCGGCGCCAGCTCGGGCTCGCGCCCGGCAAGCTCAAGCTCGAAGAAAGCCAGGCCGCGGCGGCCGTCGGCCAGATCCGGCTCGCGCACGCGTGGAAGGAAGTGCTCGAACAGCACGACTGCGCGGTGGCGCAGGTGCTGCTGACCCTCGGTGACACCGAAGAGCGCCGCCGCTACCTGAATGCGCGCAGCACGCTCAATACGCTGCTCAAGCTCGGTGCGGTCCCGGTCATCAACGAGAACGACACCGTGGCGACCGCCGAGATCCGCTATGGCGACAACGACCGGCTTGCCGCGCGCGTCGCCCAGATGGCGAGCGCCGACTGTCTCGTGCTGCTGTCCGACGTCGATGGCCTCTACACGGCGGATCCGTCGCGCGACGCGAAGGCGCGCTTCATTCCCGAAGTGACCGGCATTACCCCCGAGATCGAAGCGATGGCGGGCGGTTCTGCGTCCGACGTGGGCTCCGGCGGCATGGCCACGAAGGTGCTCGCCGGCAAGATCGCGGTCGCCGCGGGCTGCAACATGTGCATCACCGTGGGTCGCGAGCAGCATCCGCTGCAGCGCATCGAAGCCGGCGGCCGCTGCACGTGGTTCGTGGCGAGGACCTCACCCAAGACCGTGCGCAAGCAGTGGATTGCGGGCCTGCTGCAGCCCGCAGGCGTGCTGCACGTCGATGCCGGCGCGGCGAAAGCCTTGCGCGGTGGCAAGAGCCTGTTGCCGGCGGGGGTGACGAAAGTCGAAGGCCGCTTCGACCGTGGCGACGCGGTCATCGTGCGCGACGCGGACGGCGCCGAAATCGCGCGCGGCCTGAGCGCCTATTCGAGCGAGGACGCCCGGCGCGCGAGCGGTCGCCGCAGCCAGGAGCTCGAGGCGATTCTCGGGTATCGTGGCCGCGACGAACTGATTCACCGCGACGACCTCGTGCTGACGTGACCACCGACGCAACCCTGGCCCAGACGATGCAGCAGCTCGGCCGCGACGCGGTCGCGGCGCAGCACGTGCTTGCCATCTCGAGCGGCGAGCAGCGCAACCGGGCCCTGCATGCAGTCGCGGCGTCCCTGCGACTGCGCAAGGGCGAAATTCTCGCGGCCAACGAGCGCGACATGAGCGCAGCGACGGGCGCCGGCCTCGGGCGCGCGGCACTGGATCGCCTGCAACTCGATGCCGCACGAATCGAAGCGATGGCGCGCGGCGTCGAGGACATCGCGGCGCTGCCGGATCCGATCGGGACGGTGCTGGCCGAATGGACGCGCCCGAACGGCCTGCGCTTCCAGCGCGTGCGCGTGCCGCTCGGCATCATCGGGATCATCTACGAAAGCCGTCCGAACGTGACCTGCGACGCCGGCGCGCTGTGCCTCAAGTCGGCGAATGCGGCGATCCTGCGCGGCGGCAGCGAGAGCTACCATTCCAGCGTCGCGATCCACGCGTGCCTGGTCGAAGGCGTGCGTGCAGCGGGCCTGCCGGCAGCCTGCATCCAGCTGGTGCCCACGATCGATCGAGCCGCCGTCGGCCAGATGCTCGCTGGCATGACCGACTACATCGACGTGATCGTGCCGCGCGGCGGCAAGAGCCTGATCGCGCGCGTGCAGCAGGAAGCGCGGGTGCCGGTCATCGGTCACCTCGAAGGCCTCTGCCACGTGTATGTCGATCGCGCGGCCAACCTCGAGATGGCGCGCGCGATCGTGCTCAACGCCAAGCTGCGGCGCACCGGGGTCTGCGGTGCGGCCGAGACCCTGCTGGTCGATGCCGCGGCCGAACGTACGCACCTGGCGCCGTTGGTGCGCGAACTGCTCGATGCCGGCTGCGAAGTGCGGGGTGACGCCGCAACCTGTGCGGTCGATTCGCGCGTGGTACCGGCGACTGAAGCCGACTGGCACACCGAGTACCTCGACGCGATCATCGCCGTGAAGCTCGTGGCTGGCGTGCAAGGCGCAATCGAACACATCGCGCGCCATGGCTCGGATCACACGGAATCGATCGTGACCGACGACGTTGCGACGGCCGAGACGTTCCTCGCGCGCGTCGACAGCGCGATCGTGCTGCACAACGCGTCCACGCAATTTGCGGATGGCGGCGAGTTCGGCATGGGGGCGGAGATCGGGATTTCCACCGATCGTTTCCACGCGCGTGGACCGGTTGGCGTCGAGCAGCTGACGAGCTACAAGTACGTCGTGCGCGGCAGCGGCCAGGTCCGGCCCTGAGGCTCAGCTGCCGACGGCAGCGAGTCCACCCACCAGCGAATACACAGCCGGGTAACCGAGCGAGCGCAGGTGCTCTGCCAGCGCGAGGCTGCGCACGCCGTGCGCGCACACGATCAGGTAGCGGCCCTCGGGTGGCAACGCGGCCCCTCCCTGCAGGAACGCGCTCAGCGGCAGGTGCCACTCGATCTGTCCGGCCGGGTCGTCCATGGCGCGTTCCCATGGCTCACGGATGTCGACCAGGGTGAGGCCCGACGCGCGCGCGGCCGCCAGGTCCGGGTATTCGAGTTCGAGAACGGCCGGGTCGATCGCGTCCGCCCGCAGGTCGCGTGGCGAGTGGTCGCAGGCCGGATTGCGCGCCGCCTTGAGCGTGCGCCAGTGCATGCCGAGCAGGTCGAACACGTGCAGGGCCGGCGCGCTTTCCACCGGCAGGCCCAGCAGGATCTTCAGTGCCTGCATCGCCTGCATCGCACCGAGCGCTGCCGGGACAGGGCCAAGCACGCCGGCCTGCGCGCAGTTGCCGACCAGCCCGTCGCGCGGCGCCTCGGGCCAGAGGCAGCGCAGGCAGGGCCAGTCCTCGCGCGGCAGGTAGACCTGCAGCTGGCCTTCGTACTGGTACACGCTGGCGAAGACCGCGGGCTTGCCGAGAATGACCGCGGCGTCGCTCACGGTGAACTTGGTCGCGAAGTTGTCGCTGCAGTCGACGACGAGGTCGTAGCGCGCGAGCCAGTCGGCGAGGTTACCGGTGTTCGCGCGCTCGGCATGGACCGCAAGCGTCACCTCGGGGTTCAGTTGGCGCAGTCGCGCGGCGGCCACGGTCGCCTTCGCCTTGCCGATGTCCGCGACGCCGTAAAGCGGCTGGCGGTGCAGGTTGCTCGCTTCCACGACGTCGCCGTCGACGATGCCGATGCGACCCACGCCGGCAGCGGCCAGGTACTGCAATACCGGAACGCCGAGGCCGCCGGCGCCGATGACGAGCACCGAGCCTTCGCGCAGGCGCTGCTGTCCCGCGGCACCGACTTCCGGGAGCGCGATCTGCCGCGAGAAATCAGGGGTCGCGTGCGAATGAGTCTCCGCGGCGTGTGCGTCCGCATGAGCATGCTCGCCCGGTTGCGCGCAGCGCTCGCAGTTCACCCAGCCCGAATCGCCGTCGACGTAATGTTCCTTCTTCCAGATCGGAACGCGGTGCTTCACTTCGTCGATGATGTAGCGACAGGCCGCGAACGCTTCCGCGCGATGGCGCGAGCTCACGCCCACCCACACGGCCATTTCGCCGAGACCAAGGTCGCCGATCCGGTGGACGCAGGCGGCGTGCTGCACGCCGAATTTCACGATCGCTTCGGCGACGATGCGTTCGCCCTCGCGTTCGGCCAGCGCAGCATAGGCCTCGTATTCGAGGCGTCGCACCGCGCGGCCCTCGTTGTGGTCGCGCACCCAGCCTTCGAACGTCGCATAGCCGCCGCACGCCGGGTCGGCAAGGGCTTCGTGCCCGCGGGCCGTGTCGATCGGCGCCGAGCTGAAAGAGAACGGCTGCATCAGCCGCCTGCGACGGGAGGAATGAAGACGACGCGGTCGTTCGATTCGAGCGGCGACGACCAGTCACGGAACTCTTCGTTCACGGCAACTCGCAGCATCGCGAGCGGCAGGGTGAAGCCATGCTTGACCCGCACTTCTTCGTACAGTTCGGCTGGCGTCGTGGCCGCCGTCTCGAGTCGTTCCTCGCTGCAGCCGGCCTGTTCGCGCAGCACGGCAAAATACTGGAGCGTGATTTTCTTCATGGGTTTGCCGGCCCGCCCAGGTGACTCCGGGCGCGTTGGAGTTCTTCGGGGGTGTTCACGTTGTCGAGCGCAGCGGGGTCGGGCTGTGCGAGCAGTGCAACGCCGGTACCGATGATGAACCTGCGCGGGCAGTTGCGACCCGACGCGATGGCGGCCAGCACGCCTGCGCGCGATGCAGGTTCGTAGATCGCGCAGAGCGGCTCGGGCAGCCCGTCATGGCTGCTGGCGTAGGCGACGACGGGCCGCCCGTCGCGACGACTGATCAGGTGGCCGATGGCGGCATCGTCGACGAAAGGCAGGTCGCACGCCAGGACGAGCCACGCGTGATCCGGGTGCGCTGCCTGTGCCGCCGCGATACCGGCGATCGGCCCGGCGCCGTCGTGCACGTCGACGATCGCGGGCTGGCCTCGCCGCACGGGATCGTCCTGCTGGTCGGCGCGAATCGAGACGAACACGCGCTCGCAGTGCCGGGCGAGTGTTTCGCGCGCCCAGTCGAGCTGCGGGCGGCCATGCAAGGCGAGGGCCGCCTTGTCCTGCCCCATGCGCCGGCTGGCGCCGCCTGCCAGCACCAGGCCGTACAGTGGTGCGAGCGTCGGCGTCATCGCGCGATGCCCTCGCGCACGTCGCGCTTGCCGCCCTGCTTCTCGATCAGTCGCGTTTCGGCGATGACGATTTCGTGCGAGAGGGCCTTGCACATGTCGTAGATCGTGAGCGCCGCGATCGAGGCGCCGGTCAGCGCCTCCATCTCGACACCCGTCTTGTGGTGCAGCGCAACCGTGCAGCGCACGACGGCTTCGTCGCCGTCCATGTCGATGACGACGTCGCAGCGCTCGATGCCCAGCGGGTGACAGAAGGGGATCAGCTCGTGCGTGCGCTTGGCAGCCATCACGCCGGCCACGATCGCGGTGTGGAACACCGGTCCCTTCCTGGTCGCGAATCCGGCGTCACGCAGTGCGCGGGCGACCGGGGCCGGGAAGCGAACGCGAGACTCGGCGACGGCGGTGCGCAACGTCACCGTCTTGGCGCTGACGTCCACCATGGTGGGGCGGCCCTGCGCATCGACGTGGGTGAGTTCAGTCATCGTGTCATCCGCCGATGTAGTGCATTTCGACCTTGTGCAGCGGAGCCTCGCGGCCCCTCAGTTCGCTGCGTAATTCGCTGTAGCGGTCTCCCCGTTGCGCCCACGCGCCGCGCATCAGCTCGAGCAGTTCGGGATCCGAGGCGCCGGCGCGCAGTGGCGCGCGCAGGTCGAGCCCGCGCGTGGCGAAGAGGCACGTGTACAGCACGCCTTCCGAGGACAGGCGTGCGCGATTGCAGTCGCCGCAGAACGGCTCGCTGACCGACGACACGAAGCCGATTTCACCGGCACCATCGTCGTACGTGTAACGCGATGCGACCTCCCCCCGGTAGCGGCCGGCGGCGGCTGTCACCTGCCAGCGCGACCTGACCTGCCGCAGGATGTCGGCCGACGGCACGACCTGCGCGGGCTCCCAGTGGTTGCGGTTGCCGACGTCCATGTATTCGATCAGCCGCACGGTGACGCCCGTGCCGCGGAAACGGTCGAGCAGGTCGAGCACCGTGTGGTCGTTGAGTCCGCGCTGCACCACGGTGTTGACCTTCACGGGCCGTAACCCGGCAGCGAGCGCAGCCTCGATGCCGTCCAGCACCTGCGGCAAGCCGCCGAAGCCGCCGCTCATCCTGGTGAATACGGCTTCGTCGAGCGAGTCGAGGCTCACCGTCACGCGGTGCAGGCCGTTGCCTTTCAATTTCGCCGCGTGCTGGGCGAGCAGCACGCCATTGGTCGTGAGGGCGAGGTCTTCGATGCCTTCGATGCCCGACAATTCGGCGACGAGGTCGGGCAATCCGCTGCGCAGCAGGGGTTCGCCACCCGTGAGGCGCACCTTGCGCACACCGAGTCGCGCCGCGACCCGCGCCAACCGCACGATCTCCTCGAATGACAGTCGCTCCTGCGCACGCAGGAAGCGGTACTTGTCGTCGAACGTCGACTGCGGCATGCAGTACGGGCAACGGAAATTGCAGCGATCCATGACCGAGATGCGCAGGTCGTGCACCGGCCGCCCGAGCTTGTCGATCACGGGGTTCAGCGGACCCAGGGCAACGACAGTGGCGGAGCTGCGTGGGTCAGTCATGTGCGTTCACCAGCGGTACAGCGGCGCGAGGTAGCCCGCTGGAAACTCGCGGGGACCCGGCGGCAGCTCGACGAAACCATCGGTGCCGAGCAATGAAATGAAGTCGCCCGAGCCACGCGTGGGCCGCGGCATCGCCACCTGGCCCAGGGTCGGGCTGTGTTCCAGCCCCACCGGCAGGAAGTAGGCGAGCGCAGGCTTGACCTTGAACGCCGAGCCCAGCGGAACGTGTTCCGCGGTGCGCGCGGGTGACCCGGCCATCGCGCCCAGCGCCGGCACGACGTAGCGCAACAGGCAAACGAGCGCCGATACCGGGTTGCCGGGCAGTCCGAACACGGTCTGGCCCGTCGGCCCGATACCGAACCAGATCGGCTTGCCCGGGCGCTGCGCAACCTTGTGAAACACTTCCTGCACGCCGAGCTGTCGCAGGACGCTCGGCACGTGGTCGTAGCGCCCCATCGAGACGCCGCCGGTCAGCACGATCACGTCATGCGTGGCGAGGTGCGCAGCGAGGCGCTCGGCGAGCACGGCGTGGTCATCCGGCAGATGGTCCTCGGCGACTCGCTGGTGTCCGCGCAGGTTCAAGGCTCCGCGCAGGGCATAGCTGTTGGACCGGCGGACCTGCCACGCGGCGATCGGCTGGTCGGGATCGACGAGTTCGTCACCGGTGGCTGCAATCAGGATGCGGGGCTCCATGCGTACGTCGGCCCGCGGCAGGCCGGCTGAGGCGAGCACCGCGAGTTCGGGCGCGCCGAGACTCGTTCCGCGTGCGAGCAGCATGTCGCCTTCGCGCGCGTCCAGCCCACGCGTGTGCACGTTCAGGAAAGGCTCGACGGGAACGTCATCGTCGACGATGGCAAAGCCATCCTCGACGCGCAGGCGTTCGACTGGAACGACGCAGTCGCAGCCCTGCGGCAGCGCGGCGCCGGTCATGGCCTCGAGGCAGTCGGCCGGATCGGCCAGCAGCAGGGGCGGGTGGCCGGCGGCCTGGGTGCCGGCAATGCGAAATCGGCGCTGACCCTGGCGCCACGCCCGCGAGGCGAAGGCGATGCCGTCCATCGTGACCCGGTCGAACGGCGGTTGGTCACGCTCCGAGCGCACGGACTGAGCAAGGACCGCGCCCGCCAGGGATTCCAGCGGGCGCGACTCGACGGGCAGCGGCAGCACGCGTTCGCGCACGAGCGCCTCCGCCGCGGCCGGGGTCGGCAAAGCCGGCGCACCCACGGTCATGCGGATTGCGCGCCCGGGCGAACGCCGGGCCTCACTTGGCGGCCTTCTCCGCGAACGCCTTCTTCTCGGCGTTCCAGCGGTCGACCAGTGACTGCAGTTCGTCCAGTGCCGAATTGTGCTTCTTGGCATGGATCGACTCTACGGCGGCCTTCTTTTCGGCGAGCTTCGGGTCGGCCGGATCGATCGCAGCCAGTTGCTCCGTCTGGTCCTGGGTGAGGCAGGGCAGGTACGTCTCCTGCACGTTCTTGGCGTATTCCTTCACCAGGGCCTGCGCCGCCAGCATCTCCTCCTTGGTCGCGGACGCGCCGTTTGGCAGCGACTGCGGGGCCTGGGGATAGACACAGGTGGCAGCCTCGGCGGCGGCGCTCAACGCCAACAGGGCCGGGGCGACGGCGAGGGCAAGGGCGGTCAGCATCTTCATGTCGTTGGAACCTCGAAAGTGCCAGTGGACGCGCAGCCTGCCACCGTGGCCGGCGAATCGCGGAATGGCACTATACCGCAGCCGCAGTACGGTCCGGACTGGGTCGAAATGGTCCGGCTGAACCCGAATGGGACCGGACTGGGTCCGCCCGGCGGGACGCAGGGTTGGCAGGATGCCGGGGGTTCGTGTCCAATGCGCCCTCCGCCCGGCCGAACCCGCTTGGAATCTCCACGATGAACCTGCTGAAATCAACTGCTGAAGCGATGCCCGCTCTCGACCATGGCCACTTTATCGGGGGTCGCGAAGTCGCGGGCCTGTCGGGCCGCAAGGGCCCGGTGTACAACCCGGCGACCGGTGAGTTGCGGGGCGAAGTGGCCTATGCCAGCGCCGACGAAACGCGCACGGCGATTGCTGCCGCCGAGGCTGCACTGCCGGGCTGGTCGGCCACGCCGCCGCTGCAGCGCGCGCGGATCATGTTCAAGTTCAAGGCGCTGCTCGAGGAGCACCTCGACGAGCTGGCGCGCCTGATCACGGTCGAGCACGGCAAGGTGTTCTCGGACGCGCGCGGCGAAGTCATCCGTGGCACCGAAGTCGTCGAGTTCGCCTGCGGCATCCCGCAGATGCTGAAGGGCGAGTTCAGCGAGAACGTCGGCACGAATGTCGACAGCTGGTCGCAGCGCCAGCCGGTCGGCGTCTGCGCCGGCATCACGCCGTTCAATTTTCCGGCCATGGTGCCGATGTGGATGTTCCCGGTGGCGATCGCGTGCGGCAATACGTTCGTGCTGAAGCCGTCCGAGAAGGATCCGAGCTGTCCGCTGCGCGTTGCGCAACTGCTCAAGGAGGCCGGCCTGCCGGACGGCGTGTTCAACGTCGTCAACGGCGATCGCGAAGCGGTGGACACGCTGCTCACGGATCCGCGCGTCGGCGCCATCAGTTTCGTCGGCTCGACCCCGGTTGCCGAATACATCTATCGCACCGCCTCGACGCACGGCAAGCGCGTGCAGGCGCTGGGCGGCGCGAAGAACCACATGGTCGTGATGCCAGACGCCGACACCGAGAACGCGGCGAGCGCGCTCATCGGCGCAGCCTATGGCTCGGCCGGCGAGCGCTGCATGGCGATCTCGGTGGCCGTTGCGGTCGGCGATGCGGCCGACCCGCTGGTCGATGCGCTGCAGCGTCAGCTCAAGCAGCTGAAGGTGGGTTCGGGGCTCGACGACGGCGTCGAGATGGGCCCGCTCGTCACTCGTGAACACCGCGACCGCGTCAGCGGTTACGTGGACCTCGGCGTGCAGGAAGGCGCAAAGCTCGTCGTCGACGGTCGCGGCCTGCGCCTGCGCGGACTCGAGGGTGGGTTTTTCATCGGGCCGTGCCTGTTCGACGGCGTCGAGCCGCAGATGCGGATCTACAAGGAAGAGATTTTCGGGCCGGTGCTGTGCGTCGTGCGCGTGCCGGACCTGGCAACGGCCACTCGTCTCGTCAACGAGCACGAATTCGGCAATGGCACGGCTATCTTCACGGCCAGCGGCGAGGCCGCGCGGACGTTCACCCAAGGCGTGCAGGCCGGCATGGTCGGCATCAACGTGCCAATTCCCGTGCCGATGGCCTTCCATTCCTTCGGCGGCTGGAAGCGCTCGCTGTTCGGGGCCCTGCACGTGCACGGTCCGGACGGCGTGCGCTTCTACACGCGGCTCAAGACCGTCACGTCGCGCTGGCCTACCGCGCGTCGGGAAAGCGCGCAATTCGTCATGCCAACGATGAAGTAACGGTAAACTTCCACTACCTTACGCGCGGCCGTAGCTCAGCTGGATAGAGCATCAGGCTTCGAACCTGAGGGTCGGGGGTTCGAATCCCTCCGGCCGCGCCAATCAGTCTACCCAGGGATCAACCTCCAGGCCGGCGGGGCCGAAGCTCGCGCCGTGCCGTTGTAGAGAGCACGATGCATAAACCTGATTCGCGTTCATTGCTGCTGCGGGCCGCCGTCGCCCTGCAGCTCATTCCTGCGCTCGCTGTCGCTGACGATGGCGGGGCTGGCGCCGAAGGTGCCGGGCTCGAAGTCATCACGGTCACGGCGCAGAAAGTCAGCGAAGACCTGCAGAAGACGGCCGCAGCCGTCACGGCGATTTCAGGCGACGTCCTGGTCAGCGCCGGCGTGTACGACATCCGCGGCGTGCAGAACCTGATGCCGTCGGTCCGCTTCCAGGCCGAGAACGCCTCGACCGAACTCTACATCCGTGGCGTGGGCTCGACGCTCGACCTGCCCAACATCGAGCCGCCCAATGCCTTCAACTTCAACGGCGTCTACATCCCGCGCGAAGGCACCAGCGTCGGCCTGTTCGACATCTCGTCGATCGAACTGCTGCCAGGTCCCGCAGGGCACGCTGTACGGACGCGCGGCGCTCGGTGGCGCCGTCAACGTCGAGTTCAACCGGCCGACGCAGGAGCTCGAGACGAGCGGCGTGCTCGAGGTGGGCGACTATTCGCTCCTGCACGGCACGATCGTGCAGAACCTGCCGGTGTCGGAGCGACTCGCGCTGCGCGGGGCGTTCGATTACATCCAGCACGACGGCTACCTGAAGACAGGCGCGGACTCGAAGGAGGACTACGCGGGCCGGCTCTCGGCGCTCTACACGCCCACGGACGACCTCGACATCTACGTCTGGCTGCACGGCGCGAAGAAAGACGGCAAGTCGCCCAACCTCGTGCGTCGCGGCTACAACGACGGTACGTTCGATGGCGACCCGAACGCGTTCAACACGAGCGACCCGTGGGACGACCGCATCGATCCGGGTGCGCCGACGGCGTCGCCGCAGGATTACGAGAACATGGTGCTCGGCGCGCAGGTCGACTGGGACCTGGGCGACGTCAAGCTCACGTACATCCCCGGCTACTTCTATCTCGACTGGGCGGCGGACTACTGGCTCGAGAACATTCCGGCGCTGCTCACCGCGCACTACAACCAGGTCACCAACGAGTTGCGGCTCGCGAGCGACACGGACTCGAAGCTGCAGTGGCTCGGCGGCCTGTATGCGTACCAGGTGACGAACGACGGCGACTTCATCGTCGGCGGCTTTCCGCTCGCGCAGGTGTCGCGCAACCGGCTCGAAGGCTATGCGGCCTTTGGCGAGGCGACGTATTCGTTCACCGATGCCGTGCGCTTCACGGCTGGTGCCCGCTTCAGCTGGGACAAGCGCGAGGGCGAGGGTCAGACAGCGTTCGGCGAGCCGTACTCGGCCGATGAAGACTACGACAACGTCGACTGGAAGCTCGGCGTGGAAGTGGACCTGGGCGCGACGGCGATGGCGTACGCGACGATCCAGACCGGTTACCAGCCGGGCACGTACAACTCGTTCCCGGCGACGCCCGGGCAGTCGAACCTGGTGCAATTCGGCGACGATGACGGCCTACACGACCGGCATCAAGAGCCGATTCCTCGACGACCGCCTGCAGGTCAACGACGAAGTCTTCTACTACGACTACGAAGACCTGCTGGTGCAGTCGTTCAACCTCAACACGGCGCTGCTCACGACCTTCAACGCCGCACAGACGACGATCTGGGGCAACCAGCTCGACGTGCTGTTCGTGCCGACCGCCAGCGACCGGCTGAACCTGTCGGTGGGTTACCTCAACGCCGAGTACGACGACTTCATCGTTCCTGCCGGCGTGAACATGGGCATTCCGAACCGTGATTTTGGCGGCTACCCGCTGCAGAACGCGCCTGAGTGGACCGTATCCGCAGGGTACCAGCACGAGTTCCAGGTCGGTCCGGGCCGGCTGCTCGCGCGCCTCGAAACACGTTACGAGGATTCGTTCTGGGGCACGTTCGCGCAGTTCCGCGGCACCGAGCAGCAGGACTACTTCAAGTCCGATGCCTCGGTCACGTACTACGCACCCGACGATCGCTGGAGCCTCGGCCTGTGGGTGAAGAACATCGAGAACGAGGCGGTGCTGGCGGCGGCGACGACCGGTCAGTTCGGACCGTATGCCGACGTGTTCATCGAGCAGCCCCGCACGTGGGGCGCGCGGTTCACTTTCAAGCTCTGATGGCTCGCGGCCTCTCACGCCGCAGCGGGACAAGTTGAAAAAAGAAAGGGCGGACCGTTGCCGATCCGCCCTCGCTCAGCGCCGTGCTGGCGCCGTACCGGTTAGAACTCCTGCGAGAACTTGATCCCGATCGTGCGCGGACGCTGCGGCACGACGTAGACCTCGCCGCCGCAGACCGCCTCCGCGCACTGCGCGAAGCGCGATACCTGCGCCAGTTCGTCGAACACGTTCGACACGAACAGTTCGAGTCTCCAGTCGTCCTTGCCGAAGCCCGCCGCGAAGTCGGCGATCGTGTAGCTCGGCATGTTGCCGATGATCGCGTTCTCCACGTCGCGCAGGTCGGTCCGACGTTCGTCGGAATAGATCACCGAACCCTGCACGTAGCTGTCGAACGTGGCCACCGGGAACTCGTAGCGCACGGTCGCGTTGGCCTTCAGTTCCGGCGTGACCGGCAGCGTCGTGCCTTTCCGTGCCTGCGGATCGCTGGTCGTCGGGTTGCCGTCTTCGTCTAAGCCTGGGCAGTTCGGACGTGTCTCGGGGTTGCCCTTGTCGTTGACGAAGCCGCAGTAGTTTTCCGTCAGCTCCGAGTCGAGGAAGGCGAAGCCTGCCGAAATGCCCAGCCGGTCGGTGACCGCCCAGCTGACGTCCATTTCGATGCCGTCGATCTGCGCCGCACCGGCATTGTTGATCTCCGTGAGGCCCTGTGCGCCGAGCAATGCGAACTGGAAGTCGTCCCATTCCTGGCTGAAGACCGCGCCATTGAAGCGCAGCCGGTTGTCGAACCAGGTGGATTTCCAGCCGAGCTCGTAGTTCGTCAACCAGTCGGCTTCGTACGGGGGCAGCGTGCCGCGGCGGTTGATGCCGCCCGGACGGAAGCCTTCCGAATACGTCGCGTAGACCATCGCCTCTTCCGTGAACTTGTAGGTCAGGTTCACGCGCGGCGTGACGCCGTCTTCTTTCGTGGTCTTGTCGAAGACTTTGCAGGGCGAGCCGTTGAAGTCAGGAGCGGCATCCGCGTCGCCGCCCGGGCAGGCGGCTTCGCCGGTGCTGCCGCTGTAGCCGTCGCTGAAGCCGAAGAAGCCCTTCAGCGAGTTGTCGGACTCGAAGTAGCGTGCGCCGACCGTGCCGGTCAGCTTCTCGGTGAAGTCGAAGCTGAACTCGCCGAACACGGCGAAGTCCTTGTCCACGCGCAGCTGCTTGGTCAGCCAGATGGTGTCGGGCCAGCCCGTCACGCTGATCTGGTCGCCGAGGCCGTCGATCATGTAGCGCTGCTCGATGTCGTGCTCCTGGCGCTGCACGAACAGGCCGCCCACGAAGCGGAAACGGTTGTCCGCATCGGACGACAGGCGCAGCTCGTGCGTGTAGCGGTTGTAGCGGTCCTTGCCCTGGATGTACTGCGACGGGTCGATCGGCACGCTGTTGTCGTCGTACCAGTACGCGCCGTAGCCGTAGAGGGTGTCGTACCAGTACGAGTAGTCGGAGTAGTCGGACTCGGTGTCGACGTCGCGCTTGAGGTACGAGCCGGCGTACACCAGGTCGAGGTTCGCGACCTTGCCCTCGACGGTCAGCGCGGCCTGCACCCAGCGGTCGTCCGACAATTCCGGGCGGCCGTGCGCGAGTTCGAGCTTGCCGACGGAAGTGTCGTAGGCCCAGCTGCCTTCGGCTTCCTGCTTCTGCGCCATCAACTGCGGCGTGATGGTCCAGTTGTCGGTGAGGTCGAGGCGCAGGGCGGCGCGGGCGCCGTACGTGTCCGCGTCGTTGTAGTCATCCTCGACGTACCGTGCATTGTTCGCCGTGATGCCCGACGTCGGGTACGTGCGCTCGCGATAGACGTTGTCGATGTAGCCGCCGTCGTGACGGTACCAGCCGACGAGGCGGACCGCCGAGCGGTCGTTGATTGGCAGGTTGACCATGCCCTCCGCGAGATAACCCATGTCGCCGCCGTCGACGGAGTTCACTTCCAGCCCGTAGCTGGCATCGAATGCCGACGAATCCGGCTTGTTGGTGATGATGCGCAGCGTGCCCGCCTGCGAACTGGCGCCGTACAGGGTGCCCTGCGGCCCGGCCAGCGCTTCGACGCGCTGGATGTCGTATAGGTGGACGTCGAGGGCGCCCTGGATCGTCGTGATCGGCTGTTCGTCGAGGTAGATGCCGACGCTCGGCAGCGAACCCGAATGGTTGCCGTCGCCGCCGCTCGCCACGCCGCGCATGTAGACGCTGGCGAAGCCAGGGCCTAACGTCTGGTACGAGACGCTCGGCAGGAACTTCACGTAGTCGTCGAATTTCTGCACGTTCAGCTCTGCGAGCCTCTGCGTGCTGAACGCCTGGATGCTGAGCGGCACGGACTGGAGGTCTTCCGAGCGCTTCTGCGCCGTCACCACGATCTCCTCGAGACCGCCGGCGGTGGTCTGCGCATAGGCGGACATTCCGGCAAGCAGTGTCGGCACGCTGGCCGCCAGCGCGCGCATTGCAGTCGGCCGGCCATGCTGGCGCTGCAGTTTCCGTTTACGGCTACGGGTCATTTTGGATCGGTCTCCCTCGGTGATGCACCCGTGGGCGGGCGCGTGAATACATTCATTTTCATTGCAGCGGCGGCGCTGCGGGGTAAGCGTCGAGCGTCGGGCCGAGCGCCGCCTTGAGCGGGTCCAGCCAGGGTTCGTAATGGCGCCAATGGTCCACCGCGTCGCGGAAGATCGGCTGGCGCACCTGCTCCGAACTCGCCGTGCGGACGGCGCGGTCGTTCTCGTAGAAACGCAGGCAGGCATCCTCGAACGGCAACCTGCAGTACTCGAGCAGCCGTCGCACCTCGCTTTCGGTGTCGTCGACCATGCGCTCGTAGATCACGCGATGGACGCGGCCGGGCAGCACGGCGTCGTAGTGCGCCATCAGCGTGACGTAGTCGGCGTAGTAGCGGCCGATGTCGTCGAGCGCATAGCTGAAGTTCTGGCCCCGCGCGAAGTGCTGCTTGAAGCCGGAGAAGCAGCAGCTCAGCGGATGGCGGCGCGTGTCGATGATCCTGGCGTTGGGCAGCATCAGGTGGATGAGACCCACGTGCGCCCAGTTGTTCGGCAGCTTGTCGATGAAGAAGGGCGCGTCGGTCTTGCGCTGGATGCGGGTCTGCGCCAGGTAACGCTCGCCGAGCTCGCGCAACGCGCCGGGGTCCAGCGACTCGAGCACCTCGGGGTACTTCGAGACTTCCGAGCGCCGGTTGCGGCCGCTCAATTCCTTGACGATGCCGACGACGTCCGGCAATTCCATCGTGCCTTCGATCGCGGAATGGCTCGACAGGATCTGTTCGACCAGCGTCGATCCCGAACGCGGCAGCCCCACCACGAAAATAGGGTCGGGCGCCGTGCACCCCGCGCCGCGGCGTGCCGCGAAGAACCCGGGCGTGAACAACGCGCGTGAACGGCGGACGTTCTCGGCGACAGTGTTGCTGTCGTAGGGCACCACTTCCTTGCGCAGTCGATTGCCTTCCGCGTAATGGCGGAACGATTCGGCGTAGTCCTGCGCATCCTCGGCGGCTTTGCCGAGCGAGAAGTGGAAGTGGAACCGGTCTTCCTGCGTCAGGTCGCTGCGCTCGAGTTGCGCGCGCATCGCCGCGACGTCCGCGTCGGCGAAGCGGAAAGTCTTCAGGTTCGCCAGGCTCCAGTAGGCCTCGCCGAGGCCCGGCTCCAGTTCGATCGACTTGCGATACGCGGCGACCGAATCGTCCTGCCGTCCCGCCGTCTTGAGCGCATGGCCATGGCTCAACCAGACCTTCGCATGCCGCGGGTATTCACCGAGCAGTTGCTCGTAGAGGCGGATCGCCTCGTCGTACTCGCCGACGCGCGCGAGCACGGTCGCCTTCAGGTTGCGGAAGCTCGGGCTGCGCGGCTCGGCCGCGAGCAGTTCTTCGATCTGTGCCAGCGCCTCGACCGGCTTGTTGTTCCGGTGCAGCACGATGGCGTAGTTGTGGCGCGCGGCCCTGAAGCCGGGCGCAAGTTCCAGGCAGCGCGTGAGCAGGTTCTCGGCGTCGGTGTAGCGTCCGATGCGCGAGGCGATTTCGGCCAGCATGCGGATCGCGGCGACGTCGGTCGGAAACTGCTTCAGGTGATTGCGCAGCAGCGGTTCGGCGACGGCGATACGGCCTTCGGCCAGGGCGAGGGCGGGCTCCATCAGGCGTGGATCGCGCGTCGAATTGCGGACGTGGTTCGCGTAGGCCTGGTCGGCACCCGCCGTATCGCCCATGGCGAACAGGTGGTCACCGAGGGCGCGCCAGGCATCCGCCATGGTTGGCTGCAGGCGCACGGCGGTACGCAGAGCCGCTACGGCTTCGTCACCGCGCCCGGCATCGCCCAGCGCCAGGCCGAGTTCGCGCTGCGCTGCGGCCCAGCGGGGCTGCGAGGCGGCGAGCGGTTCGATTATGCGCACTGCTTCGCCGACGTTCTTGGTCCGGCGACACGCCATGGCGAGGAGCAACGTTGCCTCGGGATGGTTCGGGACGGCGCCCAGGATTTCGCGCGCCTGTTCGGCAGCCAGTTGCGGCTCGGATACGAGCAGCTTTTCGGCGTGGGCAAGCGCCACGTCCAGTGTTCCCACGGGTTCCGGCCCGCTCGTCATCCAAAGTCCCCGTGTTTTGACACCACAGCGGACGAATGAAAGACTGCCGCGCACTCAATGTCAAACGCCTTGTGGCGTTTCGCGCCCGTATGTTGCTTGGAGACGACGAAGCGATGTCGAACAGCATTTACCCTGCACCGCAATGTCGCGGAAACGCGGCGCACGCACCGTCGCAGCGCTTGGTGGGGATCGCGCGCTGGCTCATCGCAACCAGCCTCGTGACGGTACTGCCGGCTGTTGCGGCGACACCAATGCCAGTCGTGTCGGCTGTTCCCTATATAGCCGATTCCGGGTCCGCGGCGGTCCAGTGCGGTACGTTGATCGACGGTGTCGCTGCGCAGGCGCAGGGCCTCGCGACCGTGGTCATTCGCAACGGCCGTGTCGAATCGGTGCAGCCGGGGGCGGTGTCGCCTGCGGGTCTGCCCGTCGTCGACCTCCGGCAGTACACGTGCCTGCCGGGCCTGATAGACATGCACACGCACCTGACGGACAGCGGGCACGAAACGTCCGACCTCAGCGTTTACTACAGGCGCACGAAGGAGGAGCAGGGCTCGATCGCGCGGGAAAGCGCGCGCGCCACGCTGTTGGCCGGGTTCACCGGCGCTCGTGACGTCGGCACTTACATCGCCTGGGTCGACCGCGACCTGCGGGATGCGATCAACCAGGGCAACGCGGTGGGTCCGCGCATCCAGGTTGCGGGCTTTTACCTGACGATCCCGGCGGGTGGAGGCGATCTCGTCATCCCGGGTCATGCCGAAACGGAGATTCCGGCGCAGGTGCGCATGGGCGTCGCGCGCGGGCCCGAGCAGTTCCGGCAGAAGGCCGAGCTGGCCGCGGCTGGCGGCGCCGACCTGCTCAAGATCATCGCGTCCGGCGCAGTGCTTGCGTTTGGCGGCGTGCCGGGTGAGCGCGAGATGATGCCCGAGGAGATCAAGGCCGTGGTCGACGTGGCGCATGCCCACGGCTTGAAGGTCTCGGCGCATGCTCACGGCGCGCAGTCGATCAAGGACGCGATCCTTGCCGGCGCCGACACGATCGAGCACGCGTCGCTGATCGACGACGAAGGCATCCGGCTCGCCAGGGAGCACGGCACGGCCTTGTCGATGGACGTCTACAACGGCGACTGGATCGATACCGTTGGCCGCGAGGAAAAGTGGCCCGAGGAATTCCTGCGCAAGAACGTCGAGACGACCGAAGCACAGCGCCAGGGCTTCAGCAGGGCGCACGCCGCGGGCGTCGACATCGTGTACGGCACCGACGCGGCCGTGTATCCGCACGGCCTCAACGCGCGTCAGTTCCCGATCATGGTGCAGCGTGGCATGACGCCGATGGAGGCCATCCAGTCGGCCACCTCGCTCGCCGCGAAGCACATGGGTTGGGCCGATCGCATCGGCAGCCTGCAGGCGGGACGCTTCGGCGACCTGATCGCGGTCAAGGGCGACCCGCTCGCGGACATCAGCCGGCTGCAGGACGTTGCGGCCGTGATCAAGGGCGGACTCGCGTTCAAGTTGCCCGCGGAGTGAGCCTTGGCCGCGGACCTCGACGCTGAAGACCTGTTCGCGGCCGCCCTGACGGGTGGCGTGCGGCGCCTCGCGCCGAACCTGCGACGGATCGTGGCTCCCAATCCGAGCCCGCTCACCGGGCCCGGCACCAACACGTACATCGCCGGCAGCGGGCCGCGCTTCGTCGTGATCGATCCGGGCCCCGACGACACCACGCACATCGATCGCATCCTGGCGGCGACGGACGCGCGCATCAGCCACGTGCTCTGCACCCACTCGCATCCGGATCACTCGCCGGGGGCGGCCGCGCTCAAGGCGTCGACACAGGCGGTCGTGCTGGGCCGGCCCGCGCCGCGCGATCATTACCAGGATGAATCGTACCGACCGGACGGGTCGCTCGACGACGGTGACGTCATCGAAGGGTGCGGCACACGCTTCCGCGCGTATCACACGCCGGGCCACGCTTCGAACCACGTCTGCCTGCTCATCGAGCCGGAAGGCTGGTTGCTGACGGGCGATCACCTGATGAGCGGCTCGACGGTCGTCATCCTTCCGCCGGACGGGTCGATGCGCCTGTACCTGGAGTCGCTGCAACGACTGCACACGCTGCCTCTGACGGCGCTGTTGCCGGGGCACGGCGCTGTGATGCCGAATCCGCTCGGCGAGATCGAGCGCGTGATCGCGCATCGACTCAAGCGCGAGGGCAAGGTGGTGGACGGCCTGCTGGAGCTGGGCGGCACCGCGACGCTCGGGGAGCTGGTCCCGATCGTCTACGCCGACACGCCGGTCGCGTTGCATGCGCTGGCGCAGTACTCATTGCTCGCGCATCTGCACAAGCTGGCCGAGGAACGGCGCGTCGCCCAGGACGGCGAACGCTGGACATGGCTGGCGGCGTGAGCCGGGTCTTGCCGGCCGCACGACGGCTCGCACGCATCGAAGTCACGAATGCAAGCGTCCGGCTCGGCAGGCACTGGGCCTTGCGTGACGTCTCGCTCGATGTCCGCGCCGGCGAGCGCTGGTTGCTGCTCGGGCAGAATGGTGCCGGCAAGACCGTCCTGCTCAAGCTGCTGCGTGGCGACCTGTGGCCGACGCCCACAGGACGGGAAACCCGCCGCTATCACCTGCGCGATGGCGAGGTGCTGGAACAGCCGTTGCTGGCGGCCGATCGCATCGCCTACCTCGGTCCGGAGCGGCAGGACCGGTACGTGCGCTACGAATCGCGGCTCGACGTCGCACAGGTCGTGCTCACGGGTTACGACGATTCCGATTTTCCGCTGCAATCCGCGGCGCCCGCGCAGCAGCGGCGCATCCAGCAGGTGCTGCGGCAGGTGGGCCTGGCAGGCTATTCGTCGCGAACATTCCTGGCGCTGTCGTACGGGCAGCGCCGCCGTGTGCTGCTCGCGCGAGCGGTCGTGCGCGAACCGGACGTGCTGCTGCTCGACGAGGCGCTCAATGGCCTCGATGCCAAGGGGCGCGTGGCATTCCTGCATGCCCTGCGGCTGGCGTCGTCACCGCGGACGGCGTGGGTCCTGACGAGTCATCGGCGCGGCGACGCACCCGCGGATCTCACTCACGTTGCACTCATTGCGCACGGCCGCATCGAAAGCATCGCGGACCTGCGCGCAGGCGCCGTCGACTCATCCATGTCGGGACGTGAGGCACGAGCAAAGGTTGCGCGGGCACCGACGCGCCAGGTGCATGGCGCGAGCGCACGCAAGGCTGGCAACATCAAGCCGCTGCTGCGACTGCAGCGGGCTGCGGTGTACCGCGAAGAGCGACCTGTCATCGGCATGTTCGACTGGACGCTCGAACGAGGCCAGCACTGGTGGCTGCTCGGCGCGAATGGGGCGGGCAAGTCCACCTTCATCGCAATGCTCTACGGCGACCTCTGGCCCGCGCACGGCGGCTTGCGCGAGCGCCAATGGCCCGCGGCCGATGACTGGAAGGCAAGGGTGGGGCTCGTGTCGCCGGAGTTGCAGGCGCGCTATGCCGCGACGGGGTGTGCCGTCGAGCAGATCGTCGCTTCCGGATTTCATGCCAGCATCGGATTGAACGAGTGGCCCACAGTGGCGGAACTGCGGCGCGCGCGGCGCGAATTGCGCGCGTGGGGATTGGCGGACCTGGCCACGCGGCAGGCGCGTGAGCTGTCATATGGCCAGCTGCGCCTGGCACTGGTCGCACGTGCATTCGTGCGTTCGCGCCGCCTGTGGCTGCTCGACGAGCCGTTCGACGGCCTCGATGCCGCTGCGCGGCAGCGGCTGCGTGCAAGGCTTGACGCGGCGGTCAGCCGCGGCGCAACCGTGGTGATGGCCACCCATCACGAAGAGGACGTGCCGGCGTATGTCACCCAAGTGCTGCGCCTGCGGCGTGGCCGCGCGCCAGTCATCACGAATCGGTGAGCTCACGGCCGCGTTCACGGCGCGGCGATGCAGGGATCAGAGCGGCAGCGTCGCCGAGAAGACGATGACGGCATCGCCAGTCACGCGCACGCCGGACGCGCGCTTGCCGCTGCAGGCCACCGTGACTTCGACCCGGCCCGGCCGCTCGACGAAGCGGCCCTGCAGGCCGACGAACGACGCATCGCCTTCCGTCGGAGCCAGCAGCCCGTTGTGCAGCAGGTACACGCCGAGCATGCCATGCGCGTTGCCGCTGACCGGATCTTCGGGCACGCCGATGACCGGGCAGAACATGCGCGACTCGGTGGTCATCGGGCCCGCGCCCGGCTTGATCGCGAAGACGAAGAAGCCATCGGCGCCGACGTGCGGCGTGAGGTGAATCAACTGGTCCATTCTTGGCTGCAGCGAATCGAGCGTGTCGGGGGACTGCAGGCCGATCAGCAGGCGCGAGTTCGCCGTGCTCATGACCTGCACTGGGCAGGCCGGATGCAGGCTCGACGAACTGATGCCCAGCGCATCGAGCACGGGCCCCAGGCGCTCTTCCGGGACGATCGGGCCGAACGTTGCCGGCGTCTGGTCGATCGTAACCCGCAAATTGGGCGCCTTGCCGCTCACTTCGACTCCGACGATGCCGGCCGCCGACTTCTGGCGGACCTTGCCGTGCGGAACGCCATCGGCCATTGCACGCACGTAGTGCGCGGCGACGGTCGCATGGCCGACGAACCCGACCTCACGGCGCGGCGAGAAGAAGCGCAGCTCGACGTCATAGTCGGGCGATTCCGAACCAAGCACGAACGCCACTTCGAACCCGGCCAGCTCGCGCGCGATGCGGCGCATCTCTTGTTCCTCGAGCACGTCCGCATCGAGCACGACCGCGGCTGGGTTGCCGCAGAAACGCTCCTGCGTGAAGGCATCGACGAGGAACAGACGGCATTTGCGCTGAGTCATGATGGCAGCAGGCTTCCTGAGCATTGGGGAAGGGCATTAGTGCCCAGCCGCCGCGCGCCGTCAACATTTTCAGGCCATCGCGCCGCCTTTAAGCCCTATAATTCGCGCCACCTTGGGGTGGCCTGACTGGGCCTGAGATGTCGACCGCGGGCGCGCAACACGGCGCCGCTCATCGACGAACCCGTTGAACCTGATCCGGTTAGTACCGGCGGAGGGAGTGGGTATGCGTCTCAGGCCGTCTCCAATTTATTCGTATTCATTGCGGGCCGCATGCTCACATCGCGGCCGCGTTGCCGCATGGGTCGCCGTGCTGCCGGTTGCGCTGCTGGCGGCAGGCCCGGTCGCCGCCGCAAACCCGACCGTCGAGAAGCCATCGCCGCCGCTCGAAGAGATCATCGTCACCGCTTCGCTGCGGGAGCAGCCGGCCAGTGACACACCGGCGAGCATCACGGTGCTCGGCCAGGAAACGCTGCAGTCCGCCGGGCTGCAGCATTTCGCCGACGTGCTCGGGTTGGTGCCCAACCTCAACTGGTCCGGCGGCACGTCGCGGCCCCGCTTTTTCCAGCTGCGCGGCGTCGGCGAGCTCGAGCAATACCAGGGCGCGCCGAATCCTTCGGTCGGCTTTCTCATCGACGACATCGACCTGAGCGGTGTCGGCATGCCGGCCACCCTATTCGACACGCAGCAGGTCGAAGTGCTGCGTGGTCCGCAAGGCACGCGCTATGGCGCGAATGCGCTCGCGGGCCTGGTGAAGATCAAGACCCGGGATCCATCGACGACCCCGGATTTTCACGCGGAAGTGACCGGCGCCGACCACGACACATGGTCCGCCGGCATGGCCGGTGGCGGCCCCATCGGCGACGAAGGCTCGGCTTGGCGCCTGGCCGGACAGACTTTCTCGAGCGACGGCTTCCTGCACAACGCCTACCTCAACCGCGACGACACGAACGGCCGCGACGAGTCGACGCTGCGCGGCAAGCTGCGGTGGGAAATTGCGCCCGGCTGGCGCGCCGATCTCGCCGCCCTGTACGTCGATATTGACAACGGCTTCGATGCCTTCACCCCCGACAATTCGCGCACGACGCTCTCCGACCGGCCCGGTCGCGATGCGCAGCGCACCCGCGGCGTGTCAGCGGACGTCGCGGGCAAGCTTGGGCGTTACACGGTGCGCAGCGTCAGTGCGTATGCGTGGTCCGACAGCGTGTACAGCTTCGATGGCGACTGGGGCAACGACGCGTACTGGGGTGAATTCGCACCCTACGATTACTTCTCGCGTTACGCGCGCGAGCGTTCGACGTTGAGCCAGGACTTCCGCGTCGAGAGCAACCTGGGTGGAGCCGTGGACTGGGTAGCCGGTGTCTATGTGCTGCGGCTCGACGAGGATTCACAGCAGCGCGACGAGTTCGCAGGCGAACTGCTGCGCCCACTGCTCGAAACGACTTACTCGGCGACCAGCCTTGCGGCCTACGGCGAAGCGGAGTGGACGTTGCCGCACGAGCTGTCGTTCACCGCCGGAATGCGCGTCGAAACGCGGTCCGCAGATTACAGCGATTCCGACGGCGCACGCTTCGACCCTCGCGACACCATGGTCGGTGGCCAGGTCTCGCTGCAGGGGCCGCTCGGTGCGTCGAACCAGTGGTACGCCACGGTTGCACGCGGCTACAAGGCCGGCGGCTTCAACATCGGGCAGTTCGTGCCGGACGACCGGCAGTTGTTCACGCCGGAATACCTGTGGAACGCGGAATCGGGTATTCGCTTCGCCAGTGCCGAGGCCAACGTGCAGGGCGACGTCGCGCTGTTCTACATGTGGCGCGAAGACCAGCAGGTGGCGACCTCGTTCCAGCTCGATCCAGGCGATCCGTTGTCGTACGTTTTTTACACGGACAACGCGGCCAAGGGCCGTAACTATGGTCTCGAAGCCTCGGTCGCCTGGCACCCCGTCGAGCTCCTGAGCCTTGGTGCGACGCTCGGCCTGCTGCAATCGGAGTACGTTGGTTACCGTTACGGCGACCGCAATCTCGACGGCCGCGAGCAGGCGCATGCGCCGGGGTACCAGTATTCGTTGTCTGCTCAATGGGGCGGCGGGGAAGGGTGGATGGCGCGCGCGGATTTCAGCGGCGTCGATGCGTTCTACTTCGATACCAGCCACGACCAGCGTTCGGACCCGTACACGTTGCTCAATCTCAAGGCCGGCTACTCCCGCGGCCCCTGGTCAGTCGAAGCCTGGGTGCGTAACGTGATGAACGAGAATTACGCGGTCCGCGGGTTTTATTTCGGACTCGAGCCGCCGGATTACGCCAACAAGCTGTACGTTCAGCGTGGTGACGGGCGGCTTGCGGGAATCACCTTGCAGTGGCGCTGGTAACGGCGCTGCGGACAGCCACGAGGACACACAGATGCGCACGGCCGTTGAAATCAGCCTCTATCCCCTCGATGCGGACTACGTGCCGCCGATCAAGGACTTCATCGAGCGGCTCAATGCCTATCCCGACCTCGACGTCGTGACCAATGCGATGAGCACGCAGGTGGCCGGCGAGCACGGCCTGCTGTTTGCCGTGCTCGAGAAGGAGACCCGCCGAACGTTCGACGCGGATCGCCGGGCCGTCTTTGTCATGAAGCTGCTCGGCGGCAAGCCGACCTCGGACGAAGGTTGAGCCTGCTCGCATCGTTGTTCGCCGCATTTGCGTCCGCGCCCGCCATCGAATGGGTGGCGGCCGGACTCGCGCTCGGCTACCTCGGGTTCGCGATCCGGCAGAGCGCCTGGTGCTGGGCATTTGCCGTCGCGAGCGCGGTGCTGTACCTCGTCGTCTTCGCGCGCGCGGGACTCGTGATGCAGGCCGCGCTGCAGGTCTTCTACGTCGGCATGTCGGTCTATGGCTGGCGATCGTGGCGGGGTTCTACGTCGGAGGCACCGCTCGCCGTCAGCCGCTGGACGGCGCGGCAGCATGCATTGGCCTGGGTCGCCATCGCCGTGTTTTCACTCGTGAACGGCTGGGTGATCACGCGGGGAGCGGAGATGTCCTGGGTGCCCTATCTCGATGCCGCGATTGCATGGGGCAGCGTGCTCACCACGTGGATGGTCGCGCGGAAGGTGCTCGAAAACTGGTTGTACTGGGTGGTGCTGGATTTTGCAGCGGCCCTGCTCGCCGCCTGGCAAGGGCTGGCGGCCACCGCAGTGCTGTTCCTGCTGTACACGGCGCTCGCGTTTCGCGGGTACTGGCAATGGCGCCGCGACGAAGCTCCCGCGGTCGCGCACGAGAGTTGACGGTCATGCAGCCCGACTGGTTGGAGGCTGAACGTGCGGCGCGGGCCGCCCTCGTTACCGCTGCCGGCACGGCTGCGCTCGCGGCGGCGACGTTCGAGCCCATCGCAGGCAGTCTCAGCAATTTCGCCTGGCACGTGTCGGTGCCCGGTCAGGACCGGTTCGTGCGATACGCGCGCGCGGGCAATGAAAGGCTCGGCGCCGACCTGCACGCGGAAGGCGAAATTCTCCGCCTGGTTGCCGAGGCCGGGCTCGCGCCGCGAGTGGTGCTTTGCGATCCGTCTGCGCGGCTGCTGGTCACGCAGTGGATTGCGAGTTCGGCTGTCGACCTGACTGCGGCGGGCAGTGAGCGAAGGATCCGGCGAGTGGCCGCAACGCTGCAGCAGCTCCACGCACTGACACCACCACCAGGGGTGCGCGCAGTCGATTTCGCGGTGCAGGCGCGCCAGTTGGAGGCCGCCCTGCCAGCGCAGGCTGCACAGCCTCTGCTGACTGCGTGTGCCGGGCAGGTTCTGTCGAAACTCGGTCCGGGCCGGACGAAGGCGCTCTGCCATCACGACATCCATGCGCAGAACCTCGTGACCGATCCCATGGGTCGGTTGTGGCTGGTCGACTGGGAGTACGCCGGATTGGGCGATCCCGTGTTCGACCTCGCTTCCTGCGCGAGCCAGCTGGAACTCTCTGCTGAGAGCACGCATCTCCTGTGCGACGAGTACATCCGCGCGGGTGGGACCGTCGAACAGGGGAGGCTGGACCTCGCCCGCTGGGCCTTCGACTACGTGCAGTGGCTCTGGTATCGCGGCCTGGTGGCGTCCGCGGCACCCGGTCCTGATGCCGACGAGGCGGCTCACCGGGCGGGACGGATCGAACGCGACCTGCAGGCGCGTGCATCCGGGGTCTTGCGCTGCAATAATCACTGATTCGATCACAACGACTGACGGGTGCGAGCATGGCGAAGATGGTGGTGACCGACCGCGACGGCAACGTCCACGAGGTCGAGGGACGCGTCGGCGTCAAGCTGATGGAGACGCTGCGGGAGTTCGATTACGGCGTCACGGCCATCTGCGGCGGGCTCTGCTCGTGCGCCACGTGCCACATCTTCATCAAGCCCGAATGGATGCCGAAACTGCCGGCGCCGCAGGGCGACGAGAAGGAGCTGCTGGTCGAATTGCAGCACTACGACGCGCCGACGTCGCGTCTGAGCTGCCAGGTGGACTTCAGCGAGGCGCTCGACGGCCTCGAACTCAAGATCGCGCCGGATGAGTGATCAGGCGGCCGCCGTCCGCGGCCCTGTCTCCACGAGGTTGATGCTGCGGCAGGTCCACGCGACTTCGTCGCGCTGGTTCAGCAGCGTATAGCGGAACTCGACCACGCCGCGCGTTGCGTCGGTCGACGACGGGCGCTTCGCCAGGCATTCATACTGCGCCCGCAACCGGTCGCCGGCGCGCACGGCCACCGGCCACTTGACGTCTTCCCAGGCGATGCCGCAGATCCAGGCGATGTCGCCGCTGATCTCGTGATCGAGCTTGCGCCACAGCGCCATCGTGTAGATGCCCGACGCGATGACCTCGCCGAACACGGAGTTGCGCGCCGCTTCCGGGTCCGCGTGAAAATACTGCGGATCGTAGGCGCGCGAGAACGCCAGGAGGGCATCGAGTTCGACGGCCTCCTCGTGTGACTCGCGCTTCTCCCCGACGACGAGGTCGTCGTAGTAGCGGCGCGCGCTCACTTCTCGCCGTTGATGTAGCGGTCGATCTCGCGCTGGTAGTGGCGGAGGCGCGATTCCTGCTGGCTCCAGAGCGGCCCGCGGAAGCCGCGCGACTTCTGCCCGCGCTGCACCGCCTCGACCAGGTCCACGTCCTGGTTCAGCACGTCGCCGAGGTCGGCGCGCTCGCCGCCCACGAAGTGGTGCTCGATGTTCGGGCGCGTGGCGCCCGTGACGTCGGTGTCCTTCGGCAGGCCCATCCAGCCCGGCACGGAGTACTTCGGGTCGTCCACGTAACGGACCATGGTCATGTTGTCGTAGAAGAAACGCTCCGGGTCGGTCGGGTGCGGCTGGAAACGCATGATGAACACGCCTTCCGGATGCATGCCGATCTGCACGTTCGGGAAGTAACCGGTGGCCCAGCTGTCGGTGAGCTGGCCGTCGGTGAAATTGTCGTAGTGGTCGAGCCCGAGGCGCTTCGCGCGGGCGCGCTTCGCCTGCTGCACGGCCACGCGGACTTCCATCGCGGTGCCCTTGAACTCGGCTGGATCCATGCCTGCCTCGATCATCATGTACTGCAGGCCTTCGTTCACATTCTCGCGGTCGTGCAAGCGATGACTGGGCGTGCAGATCGGCACGATCATGCGCTGGAAGCCGTTGGGGTAAGCGTCGTACTGCGAGAAGTCCTCCATCACGCCCTGGGTCTGCGGATGGATGTGCGGCAGGTGATAGGTCTCGTAGAACGCGTCGACGCCGGTCTTCCAGTTCGCCTGCCACTCGGTGCGCACGTGGCGCACGACGTGCATCTTGTCGATCTGGTAATTGTCGATGTAGCCCGGCGGCAGGCCGATCCACTCGCGCAGCGGCGGGGCCTTGCCGTCCATGTTGATGAAGATCAGGCCGCCGATCTGGTCGCAGCGCGCTTCCGTGAGCCCGGGGCGATTCTCGACCAGCTGCGGGTCGAAGCTGTGCTCGTCGGTGATGCAGTCGAGCTTGCCGTCGATGCAGAAGCGCCAGGCATGGAAGGCACAGGTGAACTTGGCGACGCTGCCGCGCTCGTTGAGCGCGATCGGATTCGCGCGGTGCGGGCATGCGTTGTAGAAGGCACGGATGCCGCCGTCTTCCTGGCGCACGATCACGAAGCTCTCGTGGCCGTGGTTGAATACGGTGTAGTCGCCTTCCTCGGGAATGTCCGACGTCACGCCCGCCAGCAGCCACACGCGCGGCCACAGGAATTTCCATTCCTTTTCCATGAACTCGCGCGAGTAGTAGCGCGCAGGATCCGGCACGTCGAGGCCGTCGTCAGCCTCGGGTTGCTTGGCTTCCAGCGACCCGGCCGGGGCACTCAGGTTCATGGGCCAGACGGCCTTCAGGTTCGCAGCCATGACGGTAACCTCGAATCAGCAAGGGCGGGACCGCTCGAATATAGCAAAGGGGTCTGGAAAAGAAACAGACCTGACTGTTTTCTCCTGTTGCCGGGCCGCTAAATGCTGTTGTAAAAATGCCGCACATGGCTTCAGACGGTGCCCGAAGTACCTTTTTCACAGTATTACGCGGTGTAGGTAATTACCTTTTGCGTTGCACAAATGAAAAACAGTCATGATTGCTTTTTTTTCACGCCTGCTTTAAAAAGCCACCCAAGCAGGGATTTCGACTGGCATTGAGCGCCTGATATCTACCGAGCCGCGGGTGCGGCTTCACTGACCGGGGGAAAGTTTCATGACCGTGTTCCGTTCACGTTCGACGCCGATTGCACGTATCGTTTCGGCGGTACTCGCCGCCGCCGCAGTTGCTCCCGCCGCGATGGCGCAGGATGCGGCGGGCCTCGAAGAAGTGCTCGTCACCGCGACGCGCGCTGGTATCACCAACCTGCAGCAGACCCCGGTCTCCGTGTCGGCCGTTACCGCCGAAGACATCGACCGCATGGTCGCCCGCGACATCTCGGGCATCGCCTCCTCGGTGCCGGGTTTCTCGGCATCGCGCATCACCGCCTTCAACGCCGCATCGTTCGCCATGCGCGGCGTGGGCCTCACCGACATCATCGTCTACCAGGACTCGCCGGTCGGCGTGACGATGGACGACTTCGTGCTGCCGAGCGTGCAGACGCAGTTGCTCGACACCTTCGACATCGAGAGCGTCGAAGTCCTGCGCGGCCCGCAGGGCACGCTGTTCGGCAAGAACACGACGGGCGGCGCGGTCAACATCCGCAGCAAGCGCCCGGACATGGACGAGTTGGGCGCTGATTTCCGCCTTGGCTACGGCAGCTTCAACGCGGTGCGTGCACAGGGCTCCGTCGACGTACCGGTCATCGACGACGTCCTCGCGCTGCGTTTCGTCGGTGCGTACTCGAAGTCCGACGGCTACTACAAGCTCGGCGCCGACTACGGTCCGATCAATACGCTGAACATCTTCGCCGGCACCTTTGCGCCCTTCAACATCCCGGGCGTCACGGGCACCACGGGCAAGGGCAGCCCGAACAAGAGCTCGGGCGGCGACGACAACCTCAACGGCCGTATCAAGGCGCAGTGGAACGCCACCGAAAACCTGACGTTCCTCGCGCAATACGAAATCATGCGCGATCGTTCGGATGCCGTGCCGGCCTACAACGACACGCCGCCGGATGGCCCGTACCTCTGGAACGCCCTCGGCTTCACGCGTCCCAAGGGCGACCCGCTCGACAACATGGGTTCGACCCAGCGCCATGATTCGCTGCTCAAGATGGATGACGGCCAAGTCATCGACGTCGACGGCATCTACCTGAACATGGAGTGGGACGTCGGCTTCGGCACGGTTTACGCCAACGCCGGCAAGCGCAGCCAGGACGAGCACCTGCCGAACACGTACACGGGCGCTGCGCCCGTCAACCAGGTGACCGGCGAGGTCATCTCGCTGTTCGACGCGACTCGCGACACGAACCGTGACACGACACAGTTCGAGGCGCGCTTCGCCTCGGACTTCGACGGCTCGGTCAATTTCGTCGCGGGCGTGTTCCAGCAGACCAACGACGCCGCCTTCTGCGTCGTGCAGGTGCTCGGATTCATCGATCTCGCGTTCGACCTGGGCGCGCTCGGCGCTCCGCAGCAGCTCAACAACAGCACGCCGCAGGTGCTGTGCAACAAGCAGGACTCGGATTCGCTGGCAGGCTACATCGACGCGACCTGGGAGATCACCGACCAATTCTCGTTGGCCGGCGGTTATCGCATGACGCGCGACGAGCGCTCGTGGGCGGGCCGCACGCAGGTTGGCTTCGACATCCTCGACGACAACCTGGCGAACGGCAGCCTGTCGTGGCAGGACTTCAACGACCCGATGCAGGCCGGCAACTTCAACAAGTACCCGGGCGGCATCATCGTCAATGAAAACACTCCGGGCTTCGAGAACCTGTCGGAGTCCTGGACCGAGCCGAGCTGGCGCATCGTCGGTTCGTACAAGTTCACCGACAAGCTCTTCGGTTACGCGACGATCTCGGAAGGCTACAAGGCCGGCGGCTACAACGACCAGACCGGCACCAGCGGCCTGATGGTCTCGGCGCTGACGCGGCCGGTCGATCCGGAATTCGCCACGAACTACGAGATCGGCATGAAGTGGGAGAGCGAGGACAGCCGTTATCGCTTCAATCCCACCGTGTTCTACACCACGTACAAGGATGCCCAGCGCGCGGTGAACATCCTCACCTCGAAGAACGGCGCGCAGTTCCAGGAAACGGTGTTCTACAACGCGGCTGAGGTCGAAGCGAAGGGCATCGAACTCGAATTCCAGGCGGCGCTCACGGATAACTTCCGTGTCCGCGCTCAGGCTTCGTACCTCGATGCGTCCTACAACGAGTTCATCATCGACCAGCCGGGCCTCTCGGACCCGGCCTCGGGCGGCGAGATCCTGCCGTTCTACGGCGACTTCTCGGGCCTGCCGGTGCCGCGTTCGCCGGAGTTCATGGGCTCGATCCAGGCCATCTACACCTGGGAGCTCGCGAGCGGCAGCCGTGTCGATTTCGGTGCCGAGTTCTATCACGAGGACGAGAACCTGTTCTACATCTCGGCGGCAGGCCGCGAGTACGACGCCTACCTCGACGAGAAGAACCTGATCAACGCCTCCGTGACGTACACGTCGGTCGAAGGCAACTGGTTCGTGCGCGGCTACGGCAAGAACCTGACGGACGAGCGGTATCGGATCGCGTCGCAGTCGGTGGCCACGCTGTGGACCCATTCGCAGTTCGGCGCACCGATCAACTTCGGCGTCGAGTTCGGGATGGGCTTCGGCAGCAGGTAGTGATACCGGCAGCCGTCAATGGCTGAGGGACGGGGCGGCTGCGGCCGCCCCGTTTTTTATGCCCTTTCGCCAGTTCGGGTTGGCCCGTGCTGAGCGTTCCGGTAAAAGGCAGACATTGCCGTACTTCCGGGTTCGGCCACAAGCAGTCGCTGGGCAAGGGGCACCAAGAGCAGACGTTCGGCTCTACAGTCCGAAGGCCGTTGAGCAGCCAGACCTCCCGCGCGCTCACTTTCGCCTGAACGGGACAAGTCGCTGATACTGCACGTCATGCAGGAGCCGTTGTGGCACGAAGCCGAACGGCCATTCTTTTCGCCGTGGGCACCGCGTGCGCGAAGAACCGCTTGAGCCCCGCGCAGAGATAGTTCAATCCCGGCTCGCCGTCGGGTGTACGTAGCAGACGGTTCTTGGGGCATTCGCCCCAGCAGTCGCTGAGGAACTCGCACCGTCTGCAGTAAGCAGGCAACGTCTCCGATTTCGCGTAACCGAACTTCACCTGGCGCGGCGAGAACACCATGTCGCCGAGGGACTGCTGGCGAATGTTGCCGAGCCGGTACTCCGGGTAGACGTAGTGGTCGCAGCTGTACACGTCGCCGTCGTGTTCCAGCGCGACGCCCTTGCCGCAGATTTCGCTGTGCACGCAGACCTGCGACGGCAGCCCCATGTGTTGCGCGACCAGCGTCTCGCACAGGTTGACCAGCACCTTGCCGACGTCGCGCGCCTGCCACTCGTCCCAGATCTTGGAGAGAAAGTAGCCGTATTCCTCGGCGGCGACGGACCAGGGCGTCACCACGGATTCGGGGTGATCCGGGTGGCAGCGCGGATCGCCGAGCATCGGCAACTTCGCTTCGTCCCAGGTCCCGGGAGCCATGTTCTCGAATCCCCTGATCTCGACGATCGGGATGAACTGTATGTACGTCGAGCCTATCTCGCGGCGCAGGAAGCGGTAGACATCGAGCGGCCGCGAGGCGTTGTAGCGGTGCACGCAGGTCAGCGTGTTGAAGCGGACACCGTGCTTCTGCAACATCTTTGCTGCAGCAAACACCTGGTCGAACGTTGGTTCCGCGTGCTTGGTGATCCGGCAGTGATCGTGAATCTCGCGCGGACCGTCGATGCTCAGGCCGACGAGAAATCGGTGCTGCTTGAGAAACCGGGCCCAGTCGTCGTCGAGCAGCGTGCCGTTGGTCTGCAGGTCATTTTCGATCCGTTGCCCTGGCTTGGCATGCTTCGCCTGCAGCGTGACCACCTTCTCGAAGAACTCGAGCCCAAGTAGCGTTGGTTCGCCGCCTTGCCACGAGAAGACGACTTCGTCGCTGGTGACGCTGTCGATGTAGTCCTTGACGAAGCGCTCGAGGACCTCGTCCGGCATGTGGCCACTGCCCGGTCCGCCGGGCAGTACCCGCTTGCTGAGGTAGAAGCAGTACGCGCAGTCGAGGTTGCAGGCCGAGCCTGCGGGTTTGGCCATGACGTGGAAACGTCGATTGGCGCGTGCCGCTAGCCATTGCGGGGCGCTGTATTTGTCGAGTCCCAGGACCTGCGGTGTATCCGATGCGCTCACGCGATGCTTCACGAGTGACCGAGAGGAATGCGGTGCCTAGTGAAGGGCAGCGCTCAGCGCTTTGCCACCGTATTGCTACCTAGCAAGGTAGCGTCCAGACCTGCAGCGCCGCTTCGCGTCCAGACTCACCGGCTGAGGATGTGAACCGCGACTGCGGCCTCCTCGATCCCCTGCAGCCCGCCGCCGTTTTCCTGGATGGCGTGGCGAGCGCCCTCGACCTGGCGTGCACCGGCCTCGCCACGCAGCTGCGTAACCAACTCGTAGAGCTGGCCGATGCCGGTTGCGCCGAGCGGATGACCCTTGGACTCCAGGCCGCCTGAAGGATTGATCGGCGTGCGCCCGCCGAGCGTGAACTCCCCGCGCTCAGCAGCCGGGCCGCCGCCGCCCAGCGGCACCAGCCCGAGGTTCTCGGCCTGGATGATCTCGCCCATCGCCGACGCGTCGTGCACCTCGACCACGTCCATGTCCTCGGGGCCGAGGCCTGCCATCTCATAGGCCTGCAGCGCGGCCAGGCGGCTCACGTGCTTCTCGGGTTCGTCCATGCGCCGGTGCGTGAAGCTGCGGATGACGCTGGCCGACACCTTGATGCAGCGCTTGCGGTCGGCGCCGATGCGCTGCAACCCTTCTTCGGTGCACAAGATGGCGGCCGCCGCGCCATCAGAGAGCGGCGCGCACATCGGCAGCGTGAGCGGGTAGGTGATGGGCGGCGCCGCGAGCACTTCCTCGATCGTGAAGGGCTTGCGGAACTGCGACCAGGGATTGTGCACGGAGTGCTGGTGATTCTTGGCGCACACCGCGGCGAGCTGCCGTTGCGTGGTGCCGTAGGTCTTCATGTGCCAGCGGCACATCGCCGCGTAGATGGCCATGAACTTGCTGTACGGCCGGTCGGACTCCGATCCGGGCGGCGGCGTGATGCCGGCGCCGAGCTGCACCAACGTGGCGGCGTTCTCGTCGGCCTGCGAGACGTCCCAACCGCCCTCGAAGATGGCGATGGCCTTGGTCTTGTCCGGGATGTTCATCTTCTCTGCGCCGAGGGCGAGCGCCACGTCGGTGGTGCCGGCCTTGAGGCTCTGCACAGCGAGGTTGAACGACGAGCTGCCCGAGGCGCAGGCGTTCTCGATGTTGTAGACGGGAATGCCTTCGACGCCGATCTTGCTGAAGACCACCTGGCCCGGGATCGAGATCTGGCCCTGCAGCAGGCCATTGGTGATGCCCGAGTAGTAGGCGACGCCGAGATCGCGCGTCGTGCAGCCGGCGTCGGCGAGCGCACGTGTCAGCGCCTCGCCAGCCAGGTCGTGCAGGCTGCGGTCGGGATGGCGGCCGAACACCGTCATGGCGATGCCGGCGACATAGATCTGGGTCATGGGCTTACCTCGTGAGTGCCTTGATGATCGTCGGACAGCAGCACTCAGATCCTGCGGTCGACGTTCTGCCAGTACTTCGCCCGCAGGTCTTTCTTGAGCACCTTGCCGATCGGGCTGCGTGGCAGGGAGTCGACGAACTCGATGGACTTCGGCGCCTTCACCGAGCCAAGCCTGTCTTTGCACAACGCGATCAGTTCGTCCGCCCCGACTTGCTGGCCGGCGTTGAGTTCGACGACCGCCGTTACGGCTTCACCCCAATGCTCGTCGGGCACGCCGATCACGGCGCAGTCCTGCACTGCGGGGTGACTCCAGATCACCTGCTCGACTTCACTGGGGTACACGTTGAAGCCGCCGGTGATGATCATGTCCTTCTTGCGATCGGTGATGTGCAGGTAGCCGTCGGCGTCGAGGTGACCGATGTCGCCGGTATGCAGCCAACCATCGACGATGGTCTCGGCGGTCTTCTCCGGCGCCTTGTAATAGCCTTTCATCACCAGGTCGCCACGGACGCAGATCTCGCCGGTCTCGCCCGGCGGAAGAATCTCGCCCGCTCGTTCATTATCTCGACGCGGACCAGCGGGTTGGGCCGGCCGACCGACGACAGGCGCTCGTCAGGGGCAACCTGGCCCGAGACGAAATGTTCTCCGGGAGTCAGGAAGGAAATCGACGTCGGTGCCTCGGTCTGGCCATAGCCGCCCATCATCACCGGGCCGAATGTGCCGATGGCCTGCTTGAGCTTTTCGACCGACATGGGTGCCGCCCCGTACAGGAAGTACTTGAGCGACGAGAAGTCCACCTTCTGGCCCAGGTCCGGGATGTCCAGCAGCCGGTAGATCACGGTCGGCGGCAGGAAGAATTCGGTCACCCGATGCTTCTGGATCGCGCCCAACAGCTGCGCTGGATCCGGCTTGGTCAGCACTACCACCGTGCCGCCGCGTGCGGTGCAGGGCAGTGAGAGCAGGCCTGCCGTATGCGTGATCGGCGCGGCCGCGAGATTGACCGGCTTGATGCCGGCCTCGTAAGCGCAGCCGATCATGAAGTGCGCGCAGAAGGTCTGCGTGCTGCGATGCGTATTCATCACGCCCTTCGGCGATCCCGTGGTGCCGCCGGTGGCGGAGAGGACCACGACGGCGTCCATGTCGACGTCGAGGCGTGGCCGCGTGGCCGGCTGTTCGGCGACCCAGGCTTGCAGCGAGCGTGCAACCGGGACTTCCGGCGAGTCACCATCGATGCAGATCCACGCCTTGACCTTGGGCAGTTCTGGAATCAGGCCGGCGACGACCGTAGCGAATTCCTTCTGGAAGAAGAGCACTTCGCAATCGAAAGCATCCAGGATGAAGTGGTTCTCTGCCGCAGGATTACGCGCGCCGACCGGAATCCAGCACAGGTTCGCGCGCCAGAGGCCCAGCGTGCAGCACCACGCGGTCACGTCGTTGTTCGCCCAGACGGCGCCTTTCGCTTCCGTGCCGAAGCCTGCTGCGAGCAGCCCGTGCGCGATTCGGCATGACAGCTCACCCACCTCGTCAAAGCTGAAGTGGCGGTCGTCTTGGATGTAGGCGGTCGCTTTCGGATTGATGCGCCAGCCCCGGTCGAAGAAGTCGATGATGGCCATCGCGAACCTTGTCAGGTCGTCAGTCGCGACGTGAGATGGCCAACGATCATCGCTTCCTGCTGGCGTCGCTGTGCCGCTGACAGCCCTGCGGTGAGTCCGCCGTCGACGACCCAGTCCTGGCCCGTGACGTAGCTGCCGTCGTCGCTGGCGAGGAAGGCTGCCGCCGCTGCGACGTCCGCCGGCTCACCGGCTCGGCCAGCCGGAAGCGCCTTGCCGAACACTTCTCTCAGCAGGTCCAGGGCGTCGCACTCGCGGCCCGCCGGCACGGTGAGTGCCTTGAGGAAGAGCGGCGTCACGATCGCGCCGGGCGAAATCGCGTTGACGCGTATCTTTTGCTCGGCCAGCTCCAAAGCCGCACAGCGCGTGAAGTGGCTGACAGCGGCTTTCGCGGCGCTGTAGACGGCAGACTGGGAACCGGCGCGATGCGCAGCCGTGCTGCTGCAGTTGAGGATGACGCCGCCATGCTCGCTCATGGCGAGCGCGGCCTTTTGCGTGGCGAGCACGACGCTGGTGAACAAGGTGTCGATTTCGGCGCGCAGCGACGCCGGTTCCAGCGCGAGCAGCGATGCCGGCACCTGCGTCTCGCCCGCATTGTTGAACAGGATGTCGAGCCGGCCACGCCAGGCCACTGCGCCGTCGATCAGCGCGCTCAATGCGGCGTCATCGGTCACGTCGGCTGCGATGAAGTGGACGCGCTCGCCCAGTTCCCGCACGAGTTCGCCGCCGCGCTCTGCCGAGCGACCCGATGCGACCACCCACGCGCCCTCGGCAACGAACCGGCGCACCGTGGCGGCACCGATGCCGCCCGTGCCGCCGGTGATCAATGCGACCCGACCCTCGAGTCGTCGCAACGATGAGTCGCTCACTGCGCCCGGCTGCGGTGCATTCATGACGTGGCTCCGTAGACCGAGGGCAAGCCGGCACCCGCGACCGACACGTGCGCCGTGTACAGTGCGCCGCTGGGGCCATTCGCACGTATCTCGGCGCGATCATGCGTATCGGACGCCGTGATCAGCAACGTCCGGCCATCGGCGCCACCGAGCATGCAGGCCGTCGCGCGCGTGGTAGCCCATGTCGACCACGTCGGTGATCTCGCCACCCTCGCGCACACGCAATACCTGGTGATGGCTGGCGATCCACACCGCGCCTTCGGCATCGAGGCTGATGCCATCCGGCATCTCGCCGGGTATGGCCGCCCACACCCGTCGATCCGTCAGCGCCCCATCCGCCTGGCGGGTGAACGCCAGCAGTTCGCCAGTGAGCGAGTCGGCGACCAGCAACTCGCCACTCGGCAGGATGGTCATGCCGTTGGGAAACGCGATCTCGCGCGTCGCGACGGTTGCGCGGCCATCCGGCGTGACGTGCACCAGCGGGCTGGGCTGGCCGACCTTGCTCGGGTCGGCAAAGAGGTTGAAGTCGACGGCGCCGACGTAACAGTGACCGTCGGGCGCACGCAGCAGATCGTTGAGCGCCCAGCCGACCAGTTCTGTGGCGTCCGCGAACGTCGTCGCGACGCCGTCGCGCACCGACACGACGCGACGCTCGAGTCCGGCGACGACCAGCAGCGATCCGTCGTCCAGCCGCACCCAGCCCGACACCGGGCTGCCATGCACGTAAATGGCCTGTGCAGTGCCGTCCGAGCCGATCCGGTAGAGGGTCCCGGCGTCGATGTCGCAGAAGTAGAACGCGTCGCGGAACCAGCGCGGTGCTTCCGGAAAGACGTACGGCTTCTTCAGCAGCAGATCTGGCGTGTAGCGCATGATGAGTTCCCGCTACGCGATCAGAACCGCACTTCCATCGTCACGCCGTAGGTTCGTGGCTCGTTGAGGAAGAACTGCATCCCGCCGTCGATGCCGCCGAACACGGTCTGCTGGCCGGCCGCAGTTATCACGGTCTCGTCCGTCAGGTTCTCGCCCCACAGGCTCACGCTGTAGCGCCCGTTGCGCCAGCCCAGTCGCGCCGACCACAAGTTGTACGCGTCCTGCTCTGCGCGCGGGTCGAGGCCCGTGTCGGAGTTCTGCTCGGAGGTATAAGTCCAGTCCGTGCGGAAGAACCCGGTGCCGGACGCCAGCGCGTGCTCGTACTGCACTCCCAGGTTGGTCCGCCATTCCGGAGCGTTGGGCAGCGTCTCTCCGCTCAGATCGCAGGTGCGCTCCGTGGCGTTGGTCGGCGTGCGGCCGAAATAGCAGGCGCCCTGTGTGAACTTGTCGTACTGGGCGTCCAGGTAGGTGACGGCGTAGTCGAATGTCAGCCCGGTGTACGGACGCACGCTGCCGTCCAGTTCGATGCCCTGGCTCACGACCTTTTCCGCGTTACGCACGAGGAAGTTGAGCCCGAGGAACGAGGCGTTCTGGAAGTCGTCGAATTCGGACCGGAAGATGCTCAGGTTCAGCGTCGCCTGGTCGTCCCAGAAGCGGCTCTTCACACCCGTCTCTAGGTTGAGCACCGTTTCGTCCTTGAACTCGCGCTTGGCAGCCGTCAATTGTCCGGTGGCGTCCCAGTCACCGTTGTAGCCGCCCGCTTTGTAGCCTTCCGAGATCGTGGCATAGAGCGTGGTGTCTGCCGCGATGTCGAACAGCGCGCTCAGGTTCCATGCCAGGCCGTCGGTGCTGAGGTCGGCGACGATCGGTGTCGGCACCGTCGTGTTCAGCGCCAGGCTCGGCAGGGCGGCGACCTGGTAGACCGAGCGGACGTTGATGGACTTCTTCTCGTCGATGTAGCGCATGCCTGCGGAGAGCTTCATGCTGTCCGTCGCCTGCCAGTCGACCTGGCCGAACAGGCTCCAGTGACGCGTGTCGTTCTGCGACTGGAAGCTGGACTGGTCCCCGGGGGCGCCGTTGAACGGCGCGGGCAGCGGAACGATGTCGGCACCCAGCACCAGCATCGGTTCGTTCGGCGAGAGCGAACCACGCGTGAAGTCGTTGTCGTAGAAGTAGGCGCCGGTCATCCAGGAGATGGGCCCGTCGCCCGCCGACGTCAGGCGAAACTCCTGGCCGAAAGCGTCGGATTCCTGGCGGTCGATGAACACGGCAGCGGTGAACGCCGACTGCTCGGCATCGATCTGTGACTCGACGTCGAAGTGATCGAGACTGGTGGTCGAGGTCAGCACGGCCCAGTCGAACTCATAATTGAATTCGGCCAGCAGGTCGTATTGGTCGCCCTCGAAATGATACGGGTCGCTGTACGTCGTCTTGCGATTGAGCGGATTGGCGTCCACGGGCCGGCCGAGCAAGCCGAGGAACCTTGTCGAGACGGCCCCCGGCAGGACATCCGGTGAGCAGCAGTCACCGTCCTTCGTGGAATAGCCGGCGATGAGCCGCAGGCTGGCGCGATCACCGATGTCGAACTCGAGTTGGCCGCGCAACGCGGTGCGCGAATAGCCGCCACTGTTCGTGCCATTCACGCTGTCGTCGAAGCTGCCGTCGCGATCGCTGGTCACCGCGGCGAGACGACCGCGTACGCCGTCGGTCAGCGCGCCGTTGATGCCACCCTGCAGTTGCCAGTAGTTGAGGTTGCCGAAGCTGGCCCCGCCCCAGGCGCTGAAGTCGTCCGTCGGACGGTTCGTGATGACGTTGATCAGGCCGGCCGTGACGTTCTTCGGGTACAGCACGCTCTGCGGCCCGCGCAGGACCTCGATCCGTTCGACGTCGAGCAGGTCGCCCATCGCGACGCCGGAGCGCGAGCGATAGGCGTTGTCGATGAACAGTCCGACGGCGGGCTCGAAATTTGGAATGTTGGCCAGGTTGCCCATGCCGCGGATGCGCAGCGAGGTCGTGAACGGGTTGGTGTTGCCCTCCACTTCGAGCGAGGGCACCTGCGAGGCGATCTGCGCGAACTCGATGACGCCGGTGTCGAGCAGGCGCTGTGCATTGAGTGCACTGACGGCCATCGGCACGTCCTGGAACGACTGCTCACGCCGGGCAGCCGTGACGACGATCTCTTCGATCTGCTGGGCTCCCGCATCCTGCGCGCCGGCGATAGCCTGCATTGGTGGTGAGCGCCGCGAACAGAATCGCTCGCACTCCCTGCTGCAGTGCGGTGTTTGTCTTCCGGCCGAACTGCCCGTCGGCGAAATACGTGCGATCGAAATTCTGTGTGGACAAGTTGCTCCCCCTGCAGAGTGTTTCTGCATTTTGCGGAGCGCAGTGTCGTGTGAGTCGGTCGTGCCGCCTATCGGAATTCCGCACGATCGCGTCAGCTCAAGGCTTGCGGCGCAATGTTTCCGATGGCAGTTCGCCGAAGCATTCCTTATATGCGCGCGAGAATTCGCCGAAATGCCAGAAGCCCCAGTTGAGCGCCTCGGTCGTGACCGTCGTCGATCCGTGCGTCGCAGCCAGGAGCGCCTGCCGTACGCGATGCAGCCTGAGCCGCGACAGGTAAGTCACGGGGCTCAATCCCATGATCTCCTTGAACGCGTACTCCAGTGTCCGTTCGCTCACCCGCGCGACCTTGCAGAGGTCGGTCACGTAAAGACGGTCGCCGGGCTGCGCCATTGCATAGTCCTCGGCGGTCTTCACGATGACACTTTGTGCCTGGCGAGTGCGGTCGTTGCGTGTGGACTCGAAGCCATCAGCCACCCTCAGTGTGGCAAGCAGTGTTTCGAGCAGTTCGTTCTGCGCGTTCACACGCTCTTTCATTTGCTCCCCGAAAAGTGCGGGCTGGAACAAGGCGGTGTCCACCAGCAATTTCCCCCAATCGAACAGTCGCCGAACGCTTTCCGGGTCGGCCTGCAAAGGCTCGGCTCCTTCTGGCACATGAAACTCGGCAGCGCGCTGCCGGGCCGTCAGGTGCGCAAGGATGTCCTCTGGCGGCAAGAGAAAAGTAATGCTCTCCCAGCCGCCTTCGGCGACTAACGTGTTTTCCATCCCCGACTCTGCGGCGAGCAAGAGCCCGGGGCGAACCGGCAAGCCATTGATCGTCCCGTGGGCCTGGGGGCCGAACGTGACGTACGCGAGGAAGCCACTGCGAACGCTGGTGCGCGTCCGGACGCGCAGGTTGGTCGAGTGGAACACGACAGCGGCCGATTCGAGGCGAATCATCACCCGCCGAACTCGAAGCGGCAGTGACTGGAGTTGCACTGCATCCAGGTCGAGTAGTTCGACACCGGTATTGGCTGCGGTAGGGTCGCTGATGTCGACCACCGTGACCGCATTTTCGGCTGCAGTTGGTTTGCCCTTCATGCCGGCGTGCTGCGGGACTGCGCGGGAATGGCCGTAGTGCTGTCGGGTTCGCGTCGCAGGGTTCGCGACGGTGGCTCCCCGAAGCATTGTTTGTACGCACGGGAAAACTCGCCGAAGTGCCAGAAACCCCACTTGAGCGCCTCGGTCGAGATGAGGGTTGATCCCGGCTCTGCAGCGAGCAGGGTGGCGTGCACCCAGTGCAGGCGCAGTCGCACCAGGTATGCCATCGGGGACAGCCTGGTCACGTCCTTGAAGGCGTACTCGAGCGTGCGTTCGCTGACGTCGGCGGCCCGGCACAGATCGGATACCTGCAGGCGCTCGCCGACCTGGGAGAGCACGTGATCCTCCGCGATCTTGACGATCCGGCTGTAGCCCTGTCGTGTTCTTTCCGTGCCGGTAGGCTCGAGTTTGTCGGCCGAACGCAGCGCCGTGAGAAGTGCTTCCAGCAACTCGACCTGGGCGGCTTCCCGCTCGGGACGCCCCTCTTCGAACAGCGCAGGCTTCCTTGACGCGGCGACCGCCAGGCGCTTTCCCCAGCGGAAGAGCGCCCGGGCCTGGGCCGGATCGGTACGCAGTACTTCCACGCCGCGTGGCCAGCGAAACTCGCCGGCGCGCTGGCGGGCGGACAGGTGCGCCCGGATGTCGTCGGCGGGTACCAGCAATGCGACGCTCTCATAGCCCGGATCGACGACGAATCCAGCCTCGGTCCCAGGCTCCGCCACCAACAGCATGCCTGGACGAACCTCGAGTCCCTCCACGGTGCCAGCGGCTCGCGGACCGAACGTGACGTAGGCCAGCAGACCGTTCTGCGCACGCGTGCGTGTCCGGACAGGCAGATTCGTCGAGTGATAGACGACGATGGCTGATCTGAGGCGCACGATCACTCGCCGCGCGCGCAGAGGTGTGCGACAGCAGTGACATTCCATCCTGTTCGATCACGGCCATGCCAGCGTTGGCGGCCGTCAAGTCGCTGATGTCGACGACCGTGACGCCGGTTGAGCGGGTGTAGTGGAATGCCCCATCGTCGTTTCGTTCTGCGGATTTCCGATAGACCGCGGCCGACGGATGCTCGGACACTGTCGACAGTCCGATCTGTGTACTTTCGGACAGCGCCGACACCGGCTGTTTTTCCTCATTCCAAAGTTTACCGCGTCCCATTCCGACGATGGCCCGCACAGGAGAATTTCTTGTGGTATCAGCCAACGTGACTCGAGCCAGTGTCGCCGTGATCGCGGGCCTCCACGCAGCCTTGTTCTCCGCGGGCGCCCGGCGCAGGCGGCCGCCCCAGGTTCAGCCGAAGCGGCCTAACGTCGTCATCATTCTCGGCGACGACCTCGGTTTCGCCGACCTGGGTTCGTTCGGCAGTGAGATCAAGACGCCGAACCTCGACGCCCTGGCCAAGGAGGGCGTGCGTTTCTCGAACTTCTACACCCACGCAAGTTGCTCGCCCACGCGATCCATGCTGCTGAGCGGAGTCGATACGCACCTGAACGGCCTGGGCAACATGTCCGAGTGGACCGCGCCCAATCAGCGCGGCCTGGTGGGCTACGAGGGCTACCTCAACAAGAACGTAGTCACGCTGCCGCAGCTGATGAAGGACGCCGGCTATCACACCTACATGGTCGGCAAATGGCACCTTGGCAAAGCACCGGACCGGATCCCGGCGGCGCGCGGCTTCGAGCGCGATTTTTCGCTGCTCGACGGGGCGGGCAGTTACTGGGACATGTGGAACTTCACGGGCGCGTCTCCCAAGTCGACCTTCACGGAAGACGGACGCTACCTGACGGAGCTGCCGAAGGACTACTACGCGACGAAGACCTACACGGACAAGTTGATCGGGTTCATCGACGCGAACCATGGCGACGGCAAGCCATTTTTCGCCTACGTAGCGCACCAGGCGCCGCACGACCCCTACCATTTGCCGAAGGAATGGCGGAATCGTCACGTCGGCGAGTACGACAAAGGCTGGGATGCGGTACGGCAGGAACGGCTGAAGCGGCAGATCGAACTCGGCATCATGCCGGCCGGCACGCAACTGGCGGAGCGGATGTACTTCCTGCCCGACCCTGTCGTGCTTGCACCGGCGAGCCGGGCGATCCTCGGCCGGAAAATGGAACTCTATGCCGGGTTGGTCGAGAACATGGATCATCACGTCGGCCGCCTCATCGACCACCTGAAGCAGATCGGCGAGTACGACAACACGATCTTCATCGTCTTCGGTGACAACGGCGCCGAAGGTACCGACCTCTTCAAGATGATCGCGGGCACGCCAGGTACGCTCAATTACCTGTTCGCGTCGGCCCGCTGGTCGCAGACCAACCCCAACGCCTGGGGCGATCCGGGCTCGTACGTCGGCTACGGTCCGATGTGGGCGCAGGTGTCAATGACACCGTTCAGTCAGTACAAGGGCTGGGTCGCCGAAGGCGGAGTCCACAACGCGTTGATCGTCAGTGGTCCGGTGGTGCAACGGCCAAAGGGCAGCATCAACCAAGGACTCATGCATGTCGCCGACATCATGCCGACGCTGCTGTCGATTGCCGGCGCGAGCTATCCTCAGACCAGCAGCGACGGCAAGGCGATGCCCGCGTTGATCGGCAAACCGTGGAACGACATGTTGGCCGGTCGCGCCGAATCGCCACGTACGGATCAGGACTATCTCGCATGGGAGATCTTCGGCAACCGCGCAGTGCGGCAGGGCGACTGGAAGCTGCGCTGGCAGTTCAAGCCTTACGGCACAGGCGAGTGGGAGCTGTACAACGTCGCGACCGATGTCGGTGAGCGCATGAACGTTGCCGCGCAGAATCCCGATAAGGTGAAGGCGCTGCTCGCGGTATGGGACGGCTATGCCAAAGCCAACAACGTAATCCTGCCGAGCCGCGGACCGTTCGAAACCCTCTACGACCAGCTGCCGGCGCGTGTCCCGGTCGACGACGGCTTCCCGCCGCTCATCTACCAGGGGCAGTTCGTGCCGCCGAAAGACATGATGGCGGGACCCAAGCCGTAAACGTCAAGCGACGACGAATAGAACCACTAAGGACGATCAAGCCATGAACTTCGTACGCAGCCTGATGAAATCCACGGCAGGCCTGCGCGGTATCGCGCTGACGGCCCTTGCGGTGGGCGTGCTTTGCCCGTTGCAGGCGATGTCGCAGGTGCCACCGCGCTTTTACTGGAAGACGCTGTCAGGCGCCAACGCGGTGCCGCTGATCGTTTCGTCCATGAGCGGCAACACCAATCCGTTCGATGCTGCGCACACTGTTACGCCAGGCGCCAACTTCGATGCGACCATGGCGCTGGCGGGGTACGCGCGCACCTTCACGTTGTTCGATCGCGCGGCCATGGGAGCAGTGCTGCTGCCCATGGGACGTATCTCGGGCGACGTCATCACTCCGGGTGGCGAGCCGGTCTCGCAGTCGGTGAGCGGCTTTGGCGACCCGACCGTGGAGTTCAACCTCAACCTGATCGGCCCCAAGGCGCAGAAGAACATCCCAGACGTCATCCGCTACGAGCCGGGCTTCTCGCTCGATGCGCTGGTGGACCTTGCCATACCGATCGGTGAATACGACAGCAGCCAGCCGTTGAACATCGGGCAGAACCGCTGGTACGGCCGCGTCGGTTTTCCCATCGTCTGGCAACTCGGCGCATGGGTGCCGGGCCGCCGCACCACGCTGGAGTTCCTGCCTGCCGTCTGGCTCTTCGGTGACAACACCGATCTCGTCGGGCAGACCATGGAAACCGATCCGCTGTACCAGATCGACGCGCACCTCACGCGTGACTTCACCGAGCACCTGTGGGGCTCGCTCGATGCGGCCTGGTACAACGGCGGCGAGGCGACTGTCGACGGGGTCAAGGGCGAGAAGCTCGACAACTACGGCTTTGGTCTCACGCTCGGCTACCAGATCAACGACAACCTCGGGCTCACCTTCAGTTACAAGTCGACGGCCAGCGACAACGCGCCGGACGACCTGCAGATGGACGTGTTCATGATCTCGCTGGTGTCCGGATGGCACCCGATCATCGAAGGCTCGAAACGTCTGAAGAACGAGTAGCCGCCTGGAGGGCGTTCAACGCATTCCGCGCCACGCAAAAATGAGACGCGCGGCGTTCTCTGTCGGTCCGCATCAGCAGGGGAGAACGAAGATGACACGCCACGAATGGACGCTGCCGCTCGCCATCAGTGCGTTGCTGCTTGCCGTGCCAACCCAGGCACAGGACGATCAGGCGGCCGAGCTCGCCAAGAAGCTGGCGAACCCGGTGGCCTCGCTGATCAGCGTGCCGTTGCAGTACAACCGCGACGAGTACGGCGGTGCCAACGACGGCGCCACGGTCAGCAAACTGGTCATCCAGCCGGTGATCCCGTTCTCGCTGAACGAGGACTGGAACCTGATCACGCGCACCCTCATTCCGCTCATCGACCAGGCGGACTTCCCGGTGACCGCGCTGAACGAATCGGGCCTGGGCGACATCACTCCCAGCTTCTTCTTTTCACCGAAGGCGCCGACGGCCGGCGGCTGGATCTGGGGCGCAGGGCCGGTGTTCTTGCTGCCGACGGCGACCGCACGACGTGCTCGGCACCGAAAAGTGGGGAATCGGGCCGACGGGCGTGGCCCTGAAGCAGATGGGGCCGTGGACGGTGGGCATCCTCGCCGGTCACGTCTGGTCCGTCGCCGGCAGCGACGACCGCGCCGACGTCAGTGTGACCACCCTGCAACCGTTCGTCAGTTACACCACCAAGACGCATACGACGATTGGTGCGTATACGGAGTCTGCCTACGACTGGGAAGCCGAACAGTGGGGTGTGCCCTTGATCGTGCAGGCGGGGCAACTGTTCAAGATCGGGCCGCAGATCCTCCAGTTCGCGGTGGCTGGAAAGTACTGGGCAGAGGGGCCGAATGACGGCCCGGAGGGCTGGGGCTTGCGCCTGCAGTTGACGCTGCTGTACCCGAAATGAGGTCGCGCTGGTCAGCCGCTCGATAAGGACATTCATGCAGCAGCTGGTCGACGAGAAAGCCACAGCGAGCACGCGATGCGCCCTCGTCGTCGCATGTCTTTGTCTCTGCTGTGTCGTCGATTCCGCTCGAGCCGCCGACACGACGGAATTCTGGCCCGAATTTGCCGGGTATTTGCAGCTGAACGAACGATCGCGGGCGTGCGTCGATGCGGCGTACGCGCTCGGCAAAGAGTCCGATGTCAAGTCATTGGACGCGCAAGTCTGCCTGGACGT
>CAVWGG010000005.1:0-58948 GCA_963754535.1 uncultured Gammaproteobacteria bacterium | reverse complement strand
CCGGCGAGATTCGCCCGGTGCCGTTCGGCGAGGAACGGCTGCGCGAAGCGCAGAAGCAGGGCTTCAAGCGCGCGCTGGTGCCGTCAGCGAACGTGCCGCGCAAGGGCGTGATCGATGGCATCGAGATCGAGGGCGTGAGCCGCCTGTCGGAAGCGCTCGACAAGGCGTTCTGACAGCGTGGGTCTTCGCGTCCGCTCCGGCATGTCCTGTCGCGCTTGGAAAGGCAGACACGCATTGGTGCCACAAGCGGTTGATCCGGAGCCTTTCCCCGAGCTTGGAAAGGCAGACACGCGCTCGGGGAAAGGCCCCGGATCAACCGCCTGTGAAAATGCGACTGAGCGAGTTGCCGGCCCGGGCGCCGGCAACTCGCACGTCGCACGCAGCCGGTGATCGACGCACCGCGGCCGGGGCCTGCGTTCCGAAGCTCTCGACGCGGCATACGCCGTGTCGCAAGCGATCGATCCGGGACCTGCCCCCGAGCGCGTGTCTGCCTTTCCAAGCTCGGGGGCAGGTCCCGGGTCGGTCGCTTGCAACCCGCGCGGAAATGACCTTCAGCTCGGCTTGTCGAGCTTCGCGACCGCAGGTTGCGTGAGCCGCACGGTCTTCACCGCGTTGTCCGTCACCTGCAGCACTTCGAGCGAGTAATCGCCGATGCGCAGCCGCTGGCCCGGCGCCGGGATCGTCTCCATCTGCTCGACGATCAGGCCGTTCAGCGTGCGCGGGCCGGTCGCCGGCAGCGTCCATCCCATCTTGCGATTCAGCGTCCGCACGCTCGCCGACGCGTTCACCACGAAGCTGTCGTTGCGCTCGCGGTGGACGTCCTTGTGCAGGATGCTGGTGTCGGACGTGAACTCGCCGACGATTTCCTCGAGCAGGTCCTCGAGCGTCACCAGTCCCTGCACGTCGCCGTATTCGTCGACGATGAACGCGACACGCCGTCGCTGCCGCTGGAACTGCAGCAGCTGCTGGTTGAGCGACGTGCCTTCCGGCACGTAATACGGCTCGCGCGTCCTGGCCAGCGCGACCAGCTGTTCGCGCTCGAATTCGCTGCGCACCAGCATCCGTGCCACCTTCTTCATGTGCAGGATGCCGACGAGCGACTCGAGTTCGCCGTCGTACACCGGGATGCGCGTGTGGCGGCACTCGCGGATCTGCTCGACGATGTCGTCCCAGTCGTCCTTGAGGTTGATGCCGTAGATGTCGCTGCGCGGCACCATGATGTCGTCGACCGTGATTTTTTCCAGGTCGAGGATGCTCATCAGCATGCGCTGGTGGCGGTGCGGAATGACGGTGCTCGCCTCGGCGACGACCGTGCGCAGCTCCTCGCTGCTGAGCGACGTGCGGCTGGCCTGGTCACGGTTCACGCCCATCAGGCGCAGCACGCCGTTGGCCACCAGGTTGGTGAGCCAGACGACCGGGTAGAGCACCTTGAGCATGCCGTTGTAGATGACGGCGGCCGGCAGCGCGATCCGCTCCGGGTACAGCGCGCCGAACGTCTTCGGCGCCACCTCGCCGAAGAGGATCAGGACCACGGTGAAGATGCCGACGCCGATGGCAGCGTACGCCTCGCCACCCAGCGAGAGCGCGATCAGCGTGACGATGGCCGCGGCCGCGGAGTTCACGAAGTTGTTGCAGATCAGGATCATCCCGATCAGTCGGTCCGGTCGCTCGAGGAGCTTTTCGGCGACCTTGGCGGACTTGCTGCCTTCGCGTGCGAGGTGACGCAGCCGGTAGCGATTGACGCTCATCAGCGCCGTTTCAGTACCCGAGAAAAAAGCGGAGAGGAAAATAGCAGATACGAGCAGGAAGACGAGCGTACTGACGGGTAAGTCGCCCATGCCGGCTCAGCCCCAGTGCTTGCCGAGGATGTTCTCGAGGATCAGTTTGCTGCCGAAATAGGAGAGGCCGAGCAGGGTGTAGCCCGCGAAGGTCCAGCGCAGTGCCTGGCGGCCGCGCCAGCCGAACTTGAAGCGGCCGAGCAGCAGCACGCCGAACACGACCCACGCGATGATCGCGAGCACGACCTTGTGGATCAGGTGCTGCGCAAAGAGGTCCTGCACGAAGAAGGCGCCGCTGACGAGCGCGAGCGTCAGCACGGTGAAGCCCGCGAGGATGCTCTGGAAGCAACCGGACTCGAGCGACTCGAGCGGCGTCAGGATCTTGAGCAGGCCGAGCGGCTGGCGGCTGCGCAGCCGGCGGTCGACGATCACCTGTGCGATGGCCAGCACCATGCCGATCGTCAGGAACGCGAAGGCCGTCGTCGCCATCGCGACGTGGAATGCGAGTTCCCATCCCGGCTGGCCGATCGAAAACTTGCGCGCGCCCTCCGAGAAGGCCGCTTCCAGGATTGCTGCAATGAGCAGCAGCAGCGCGGCCATGCCGCGGCGGCCGGACTTCAGCGCCATCACGATCGCCGTGATGGCGATCGTGAGCGAGACGAGGGCCAGGGTGTCGCCCAGCGAAAGGGCGGCGCCGGGCGCCAGGTGGCGCTCCTGCATCAGCGCGATCACATGGATCAGCACGCCTACGCTGGCAATCGCGACCGCTGCGATACGGCCGCCGCGGCCGTGGGCCGACAACGGTTCGCTGCGATGCTGGTACGTGGCGGTGGCGAGCCAGATGGCTCCAATGACGTAGCAGGCGACGGCGATCAGTGGCAACAGCAAGCGCGGGGACCAGCGTGGCTTTGGACGACTGGCATGATGCCATGGACCCGGGGGGCTGAGGAGGACGGTAATCCCGACCCCCGCACGCCCTATAATCGCGCACTCGCAGGCCGGCCCCTCCGGGCCGGCCGTCCCACTGAGGTCTCCAGAGCGTGTTCGACAAGCTTTCCGCCCGTCTTGCGTCCGTCGTCGAAGGCCTCCGGGGCCGCGGCCGGCTGACCGAAGAAAACATCTCCGACACGCTGCGCCAGGTCCGCATGGCGCTGCTCGAGGCCGACGTCGCCCTGGCCGTAGTCAAGACCTTCATCGATGGCGTCAAGGCGCAGGTCGTCGGCCAGGAGATCCACAAGAGCCTCACGCCGGGCCAGGCGCTGATCAAGGTCATCCACGACGAACTCGTCCGCGTGATGGGCGAGGGCGTGCGTCCGCTCAACCTGCGCGCACAACCGCCCGCCATCATCCTGCTCGCCGGCCTGCAGGGTGCAGGCAAGACGACGACCGCGGCGAAAATTGCGCTGTGGCTCAAGACGCGCGAAAAAAAGCGCGTCCTGCTCGTCTCCACCGACGTGCGCCGCCCGGCGGCACTGCTGCAGCTGGAACGACTCGGCCAGCAGCTCGAAGTCGACGTCGCGCCCGCAAGCCCCACGGAAAAGCCGCTGAACATCGCGTTGAATGCGCTCGCCGCGGCCAGGCGCGGCGTCTACGACGTGCTGCTCGTCGACACGGCCGGTCGACTGCACGTCGACGAAGAAATGATGGCGGAGGTGCGCGAACTCTCCGCGGCGCTGAACCCGATCGAGACGTTGTTCGTCGTCGACAGCATGGCGGGCCAGGACGCCGTGAACGCGGCGCGCTCGTTCGGCGCAGCGCTGAACCTCACCGGCGTCGTGCTCACCAAGGCAGACGGCGACGCGCGCGGCGGCGCGGCCCTGTCGGTGCGGCAGATCACGGGCCAGCCGATCCTGTTCGTAGGCACGGGCGAGAAGCCCGACGCCCTGGAAGCATTCCAGCCCGACCGCATGGCCTCGCGCATCCTCGGCATGGGCGACGTGCTGTCGCTGGTCGAGCAGGTCACCCGCCAGGTCGACCGCGACGAGGCCGAAAAGCTCGCCCGCAAGGTCGCCTCGGGCAAGGACTTCAACCTCGAGGACCTGCTGGGGCAGTTGCGCCAGATCGAGCAGATGGGCGGCATGGCGGCGCTGATGGACAAGCTGCCCGCCCAACTGGCCGCCAAGGCGGGCCAGATGCCGCAGGGCAACGAAAAGGAGGTCAAGCGCCAGATCGCGATCATCTGCTCGATGACCCCCCGGGAACGCCGTTTCCCGAAGAACATCGACGGTTCGCGCAAGCGCCGGATCGCCTCCGGTTCGGGCACCCAGGTGGCCGAAATCAACAGGTTGCTCAAGAACTTCCTGCAGATGCAGAAGATGATGAAGGGCATGGGCAAGGGCGGCCTGGGCCGCATGATGCGGTCGATGGCGGGCCGGATGCCCATGGGAAGGGGTTAGGGGTTAGGGGTAGGATAGGGGTCAGGGGTTAGGGGTCGGTCGGAAGTGCAGATGAGCCTGACGCCGAGCCTCACCTCCGACTAACCCCTGACCTTCCTAACCCCTTCCTCAAGTATTTCTTTTACCTTGAAATTTCGATATAGTTCGCGGCTCTTTTTTGGCCGGACACAGCCCTTGTGACCGACCGTGCACACTGAGGCTTGGACAAGAATGGTGACGATCCGATTGCAGCGCCGCGGCGGTAAGAAGGAACCCTTCTATCACGTGGTCGTGACCGACAGCCGCCGCGCCGGCGGTGGTTCCCTCGAGCAGGTTGGGTTCTTCAACCCGGTCGCTCGCGGCAACAGCGAAGAACTGCGCCTCGACCTGTCGCGCGTCGATTACTGGCTCGGCGTCGGCGCCCAGCCGTCTGATCGCGTGAAGCAGTTGATCAAGGTCCACCGCAAAGTCCAGGTCGCGGCTGCGGCCTGAGCCGCGGTCACGCTCTTGCCGACATGACAGCGCGCTCCGGGCCAGAGAGCCCTCGCGCTGTGGTGTTGGGCCGGGTCGGCGCGCCCCACGGCGTGCGTGGCTGGGTGAAGGTCAGTTCCTACACCGAGCCTGCGGCAGGCATCGCAGACTACCCGCAGTGGACGTTGGTCCAGGCAGGCCAGTCCCGGCGGGTCCGGGTCCTGGAATCGAAGCGGGCAGGGCAGAACCTCGCGGTGCGGCTCGAAGGCATCGACACCATGGACGCAGCAAGACTGCTGAACGGTGCCGAGATCCAGGTGGACCGCTCCGAGTTGCCCGACGCCGGGCCGCACGAGCACTACCTGCACGACCTGCTGGGGCTCGAGGTGGTGAATCGCGAAGGCGTCACCCTCGGCCGGGTGGACGGGTTTCTCGAGATGCCTGCGCACCCGGTGATGGTGTTGCGCGACGACAAGGTCGAAAGGCTGGTGCCGATGGTTCCCGAGCGACTCGTCGCGGTGGACCTCGACGCCGGGCGCGTGACGGTCGACTGGCATCAGGACGACTGAACTGGGTACTGGGCTGCGTACTGGGCGGCGGACTGGGAACGGAGACGCGGTCGATGCGCATCGTCGTCGTGACGCTGTTCCCCGAGTTCGTCGAGCACGCGCTCCAGTTCGGCGTGCTCGGGCGGGCCCTCGAGCGCGGCGTGCTCGCGGTCGAAACGGTCAACCCGCGGCAGTTCGCCACGGACGTGCACAAGACGGTGGACGACCGGCCTTACGGCGGCGGCCCCGGGATGGTGTTGAAGGCTGAGCCCTTGCGGCTCGCCATGGCGGAGGCGGCGGCAAAGGTGCCGCAGGCCCGCCGGGTGTATCTGGCAGCCGACGGTGCCCCGCTCAAGCAGCGCAAGGTCGCCGAGTTCGCCGGGCTCCCGGAGCTGGTCCTGGTGGCCGGCCGCTACGAAGGGGTGGACGAGCGGTTCGTCGAACAATGCGTCGACGAATCGGTCTCGGTCGGAGACGTGGTGTTGAGCGGCGGCGAACTGCCGGCGCTCACGGTCATCGACGCGGTCGCGAGGCTACTGCCTGGCACGCTCGGCGACGCGGAGTCGGCGGTGCAGGAGTCCTTCACGGACGGCCTGCTCGACTGGCCCCACTACACCCGGCCAGAGGTCTGGTCGGAAAGCGCGGTGCCGCCGGTGTTGATCGGTGGCAACCACGCCGCGATCGCGCGCTGGCGCCTGAAGCAGGCGCTCGGCCGCACGTGGCAGCGCCGGCCGGACCTGCTGGCGCAGAGAGAATTGAGTGTCGAGGAGCGCAGGCTCCTCGCGGAATACCAGGCGGAGCAGGATGCGACGCGACGAGAGCAGGGACAGAACCGTGACTAAGGTGAAGAAATGAGCAACATCATTGCCGCGCTCAATGCCGAGCGCATGACTCGCGAGATTCCGGACTTCGGTCCCGGCGACACCGTCGTCGTCGAGGTGAAGGTCAAGGAAGGCGACCGCGAGCGCGTCCAGGCGTACGAAGGCGTCGTCATCGCGAAGAGCAACCGCGGCCTCAACTCGTCGTTCACGGTGCGCAAGATTTCGCACGGTGAAGGCGTCGAGCGCGTGTTCCAGAGCTACAGCCCGGCGCTGGGCGCGATCACGGTCAAGCGCCGTGGCAACGTCCGCCGCGCCAAGCTGTACTACCTCCGCGAGCGCACGGGCAAGTCGGCCCGCATCGAAGAGAAGGTCTAAGCCGGCAGGGGCGCGCGGGAATGCGTGCCATCCGCAAGGTGCTGCATTGGATCTGGGTGGGCCTCGACGGCCTGCGCAAGGTCCTGCACCTGCTGCTGCTCCTGTTGATCTTCGGCGTGATCGGCGCGGTGTTCTCGCGGCCGATCCCGCTGGTTCCCGACCGCGCGGCGCTCGTCATCGCGCCGCAGGGTCCCCTCGTCGAACAGCTCTCGGGCGATCCGTTCGAGCGCGCCGTCAGCGAGAGCCTGCGCCAGGGCCCGACCCAGACGCGGCTGCGCGACGTCGTCGACGCGATCGACGCCGCCAGGAAAGACGAGCGCATCAGTTCGCTCTACCTCGACCTCGGCGGGCTCGACGGCGGCGGCACGGCCAAGCTGCAGGAAGTCGCGGCTGCCATCGAGCGCTTCCGCAAGACCGGCAAGCCGGTCGTCGCCTTCGGCGAGTACTACGACCAGCCGCAGTATTACCTCGCCGCGCACGCGGACGAGATCTACCTCGATCCGCAGGGCATCGCCTACATCGACGGCTTCGCGAACTACGGGATGTTCGTGAAGGACGCGCTCGACAAGCTGTCGGTCGACTGGAACGTGTTCCGCGTCGGCCAGTACAAGTCGGCCGTCGAGATGTTCACGCGCAACGACATGTCGGCTGCCGAACGCGAAGAAAGCCTCGCCTGGCTCAACTCCGTCTGGACGACCTGGAAGACCGACGTGGCGACGGCCCGCGGCATCAAGCCGGCCGTCCTGCAGGACTATGCGGACAACTCCGCACAGTCGCTGCGCAAGGTCGATGGCGACCTCGCCAAGCTCGCGCTCGAGGCCGGGTTGGTGACGAATCTCGAGGGGCGTTACCGCGTCGAGGAACGCCTGGCCGAAATCACGGGCACCGACGAGGACTCGCATTCGTACAAGGGTGTCGACCAGTGGTCGTACCTCGCGAACGTGAATTCCTCGAAGGCGCTGTCGACCAAGCCGGTCGACAAGGTCGCCGTGATCGTCGCCTCGGGCGAAATCGTGCCGGGCGAGCAGGCGCCGGGAACGATAGGCGCCGACACGCTGGCGGCCCAGTTGCGCGACGCTCGCTTCGACGAGGACGTCAAAGCCGTCGTGCTGCGCATCGACAGCCCGGGTGGCAGCACCTTCGCGAGCGAAGTCATCCGGCGCGAGGTCGACGAGCTGAAGGCCGCCGGCAAGCCGGTGGTCGCGTCGATGAGCAGCCTCGCCGCGTCCGGCGGTTACTACATTGCCATGGATGCGGACCGCATCGTCGCGAGCCCGGCAACACTGACGGGCTCGATCGGCATCTTCGCGATGTTCCCCACGTTCCAGCGCACGCTCGAACGCATGGGCGTGCACGTCGATGGCGTGGGCACCACCGCGCTCTCCGGCGAGTTCAGCCCGGTGCGGCCGATGGGCGAGCCGACCAGGGACATCCTGCAGCAGAGCATCGAGCACGAATACCGTCGCTTCATCGGCATGGTGGCCAAGTCACGCAAGCAGGACGTCGCTGCGATCGATGCGATCGCGCAGGGCCGCGTCTGGTCCGGCGTCGATGCGAAGCGGCTCGGCCTCGTCGACCAGCTCGGGGGCTACGAAGACGCGGTGAAGCTCGCGGCGAAGCTGGCCAAGCTCGGCAAGGACTACGACGTCGAGTATTACGACTCCGAGGTCGGATTCGGCGAAGCGCTCGGCCTGCGTATCCGCGCCTCGATCGCGCAGATACTGGCGCCGCTGGTGCCGCAGTCGATGTTGCAGCAACTGCTGCCGCGCAGCGTGCAGCCGGTGGTGGCGGAGCTCGATCGCCTGTCGCGCCTGAGCGATCCGCGCAACACCTACATGTACTGCCTGGCCTGTTCGCCGGACTGAGCGCTATGGACCCCGTGTTGCTGCTGAAGGCGGCCATCCTCGGGGTCGTCGAAGGTCTCACCGAGTTCCTGCCGGTCTCCAGCACGGGCCACCTGATCCTCGCGGCGACGCTGCTCGATTTTCACGACGCGCGCGGCAAGCTGTTCGAGATCGTCATCCAGTCCGGCGCGATCCTGGCGGTGGTCTGGGAGTTCCGCGCGAAGATCGGCGCGGTCCTGGCAGGCGCAACGAGCGATCCGCTCGCCCGCCGGTTGCTGGTCAACATCGCGATTGCGTTCGTGCCGCTTGCGGCGCTCGGCATGGTGTTCGGCAAGGCCCTCAAGGCCAACCTGTTCAACGCGCCGACCGTGGCCGCCGCCTTCATCATCGGCGGCCTCATCATCCTCTGGGCGGAACGCCGCACCCACGCCGTGCGCATCAACTCGGTCGACGAGATGACGCCGCTCGATGCCCTGAAGGTCGGCATTGCGCAGGCCTTTGCGCTGATCCCGGGCACCAGCCGGTCGGGCGCCACCATCATCGGCGGCATGTTGTTCGGGCTGTCGCGCCAGGTCGCCACCGAATTCACTTTTTACCTGGCGATCCCGACGCTGGGCATCGCGTCCCTGTACTCGCTGTACAAGGAACGCGAATTGCTGTCGATGGACGACCTCGGCATCTGGGTCGTCGGCATGGTGGCCGCGTTCGTTTCGGCGTTCGTCTGCGTGCGCTGGCTGATCCGCTACGTGGCGACGCATACCTTCGTGCCGTTCGCCTGGTACCGCATCGCTTTCGGCGTGCTGGTGCTGTTTACGGCCTGGACCGGACTGATCCGCTGGAGCGCCTGAGCGGTCACGCAGCGGTGCTGCGAGCGGACGATCCGGAGCCTTTCCCCAAGCTTGGAAAGGCAGACACGCGCTTGGGGAAAGGCTCCGGATCATCCACTCTCGACGTTGCATGCGCCGCATCACGGGCGTCCGATCCGGGACCTACCCGCGAGCGCGTGTCTGCCTTTCCAAGCTCGGGGGTAGGTCCCGGATCGGACGCCCTGAGAGAACACGCCTGCCTTTCCAAGATCGAGGGCAGATCCCGGATCGGTCGCCCACGACGCGACGCAAGTGCGGTATCGGTGCCGGCGTTACGTCTCAGCGACGAATCCCTTCCACGTCTTCATGTAACCGACGAACGCGGGGCCCAGGCCTTCAGCACGCAGGTGCTCGACGCCCACGGGCAGCGGCATCGACACGAAGTGGGGGTTCGCACGCACGCGCTCGGGGAAGTCGTGGTGCAGGATCGCCGCACGACCGATCGTGACGAAATCCGCGCCGTGCTCCAGGCATTTGCGCGCCGTCGCCGCATCCATGATCTTGCCGGCCACGCCGATCTTCACGTCGCGGCGGTCGAGGTCCATGAACCAGTCGACCAGCGGCTTCGACTTGAACCCATCCTCGTTCGGCTCCTTGAACACGTCCCACAGCGACAGGTCGATGAAATCGAGCCTGCCGTCGTGCATGAGGCCCTGGACGACCTGTCGCATCTCGCCGAGCAGCAGTCCGAATCGTTCCGGCGATACGCGGACGCCGAGCGTGAAGTCCGGGCGGCAGCGGGTGCGGATGCCAGCGATGATTTCGTGGACGAGCCGGCAGCGATTCTCGAGCGAACCGCCGTAACGGTCTTCACGCCGGTTGTACGTGCTGCTCATGAACTGGCTCAGCACGTAGCCGTGGGCGCCGTGGAGTTCGACGCCGTCGAATCCGGCGCGTTCCGAGCGGACCGCCGCGGCGATGAAGTCCTCGCGCAGCTGCTCGACTTCCGCCAGTGTCAGCGCGCGCGATCCCGTTTCTTCGTCGTCCGACGGGCAGACGGGTTGCGTGCCGATCAGCTCCTTCGGCGAGCGCATGCCGGCGTGGTGCAGTTGCACGTAAGCGGTGCTGCCGGCGGCCTTGATGCCCGCTGCGAGTCGCGCCAGCCCGGGCAGGTGCGCGTCCGACCAGCAGCCGAGCTGGCCGGGAAAGCCCTGACCCTGCGCCTGCACATGCGATGCGCAGGTCAAGGTGGCGCCGAAACCGCCCCGTGCGCGCAGCGTGAGCCAGTGGTACTCGTCGTCGGACAGCGTCCCGTCGACGTGGCTCTGCAGGTTGGTGAGCGGCGCGAGCATGAAGCGGTTCTTCAGGCCGGGGCCGCGAGTCAGCGGGACCGGGTCGAACAGGGAAGTCATGTTGGGTGTCTTCTTGCGTAATGAGCGCCGTCCGGCCGCCGACAGCAGAAGGGGCGCCGTGGCGCCCCTTCCGACGGGTCACTGGTCACCAATCGACTGATCACCAGTCCCTGTTCACTCAGTTGACGATCTGGTTCAGCTCGCCCTTCTTGTAACGCTCGGCCATCTTCTCGAGCGACATGGGCTTGATCTTCGAGGCCTGTCCGGCGCAGCCGAAAGCTTCGTAGCGGAGCTTGCAGATGCCGCGTGCGGCTGCCTGCGCGTCGGCCAGGTACTTGCGCGGATCGAACTCGGAAGGCTTCTCGGACATGTGCCTGCGGATCGCGCCGGTCATCGCCAGGCGGATGTCGGTGTCGATGTTGATCTTGCGCACGCCGTGCTTGATGCCCGTCACGATTTCCTCGACCGGCACGCCGTAGGTTTCCTTCATCTGGCCGCCGTGCTGGCGGATGACCTCGAGCCATTCCTGCGGCACGCTCGAGGAGCCGTGCATCACGAGGTGCGTGTTCGGGATGCGCGCGTGAATTTCCTTGATGCGCTCGATCGCGAGGATGTCGCCCGTGGGCTTGCGCGTGAACTTGTAGGCGCCGTGCGAGGTGCCGATGGCGATCGCCAGCGCGTCGCACTGCGTCTGCTTGACGAAGTCGGCAGCCTGGTCCGGGTCGGTCAGCAGGTCTTCGCGCGTCATGTGGCCTTCGGCGCCGTGGCCGTCTTCCTTGTCGGCCTTCATGGTTTCGAGCGAGCCGAGCACGCCGAGTTCGGCCTCGACCGTGATGCCGATCGAGTGCGCGAAGTCGACGACCTTGCGCGAGGTCTCGACGTTGTATTCGTAGGAAGAGGGCGTCTTGCCGTCTTCCTTGAGCGAGCCGTCCATCATCACGCTCGAGAAACCCGAGCGGATGGCGCTCATGCAGACCGCCGGCGACTGGCCGTGGTCCTGGTGCATGACGACCGGGATGTGCGGATACGCCTCGATGGCCGCCTGGATCAGGTGGCGAAGGAACGCCTCGCCGGCGTACTTACGCGCGCCGGCCGAGCCCTGCATGATCACCGGGCTGTTGGTCTCGTCGGCCGCTTCCATGATCGCGCGGACCTGCTCTAGGTTGTTGACGTTGAACGCCGGCAGGCCGTAGTGGTTTTCGGCGGCGTGGTCGAGCAGCTGGCGCATCGAGACGAGGGGCATGGCTTCGCTTCCTGTGGGGGAGTCCGGGTTGCGATTTTAACCATTTTTGACGGCCCAACGACCGGGGAAGGCCGCAAACCAGGGGTTAGGGGATAGGGGATAGGGGTTAGTCGGAGGTGTCGCTGAACTGGACGTTGCAGCAGCACCATTCAGACTAACCCCTAACCCCTAACCCCTAACCCCTTCCTCACGCTGCCCAATCGAGAATGACCTTGCCCGACTGGCCGCTGCGCATGATCTCGAAGCCGTCGCGGAATTCCGCGATCGGCAGCCGGTGCGTGATGATCGGCGAGATGTCGAGGCCGCTCTGCAGCATCGCCGACATCTTGTACCAGGTTTCGAACATCTCGCGGCCGTACACGCCCTTGAGCACCAGGCCCTTGAAGATCACCTGGTTCCAGTCGATGGCCGTGTCGCCGGGCGGGATGCCGAGCAGCGCGACGCTGCCGCCGTGGTGCATCGTGCGCAGCAGGTCGCGAAACGCGGTTGGGTTGCCCGACATCTCGAGGCCGACGTCGAAGCCTTCGACCATGCCGAGATCCGTCATCGTCCGGTCGAGCGTGTCGCGGCTCACGTTGATGGCTTTCGTCGCGCCCATCTTGCGCGCGAGATCGAGCCGGTAGTCGTTGACGTCGGTGATGACTATGTGGCGCGCGCCCACGTGGCGGGCGATCGCGACGGCCATGATCCCGATCGGTCCCGCGCCCGTGATCAGCACGTCTTCGCCGACCAGGTTGAATGAAAGTGCCGTGTGCGTCGCGTTGCCGAACGGGTCGAGGATCGATGCCACGTCGTCCGTGATCGCGTCACTGAGCTTGAACGCGTTGAAGGCCGGAATCACGAGGTATTCGGCGAAGCAGCCCTGGCGGTTCACGCCGACGCCGACGGTGTTGCGGCAGAGGTGGCGACGCCCGGCGCGGCAGTTACGGCAATAGCCGCAGGTGATGTGGCCTTCGCCGGAGACGCGGTCGCCGACCTTGAAGCCCTGGACCTCGCTGCCCAGTTCGACGATTGTGCCAACGTACTCGTGGCCCACGGCCATCGGCACGGGGATCGTCTTCTGCGCCCACTGGTCCCAAAGGTAGATGTGCATGTCGGTGCCGCAGATCGCGGTCTTGCCGATCTTGATCAGCACGTCGTTGGGGCCGACCTTGGGCTCCGGAATCTCTTCCATCCAGATCCCGGGCTCGGCTTTTGCCTTGACCAATGCCTTCATGCTGCGGCTCTCCAGCGGCGCGGTTCGCGCCTCGATCGGTCTGTTCGCCGGCCAGGCATCAGCGGATGACGCCGAGTTCGCGGCCGACGGCGATGAACCCCTCGATGGCCCGGTCCAGTTGCTCCAGCGAGTGACCCGCGGTCATCTGCGTGCGGATGCGGGCCTTGCCCATGGGGACGACGGGGTATGAGAACCCGATGACGTAGACGCCGCGCTCCAGCAGTTTTTCTGCGAATTTCGCGGCGAGGGCCGCGTCGCCCAGCATGACCGGCGCGATCGGATGCTCGCCCGGCACGAGGTGGAAGCCGGCCTCGTTCATGCGCCGGCGGAAGTGGGTCGTGTTGCGGCGCAGGTTCGAGCGCAATTCGTCGCCGTCCTCGACCAGGTCGAGCACGCGCAGGGTCGTTGCCGCGATCACGGGCGGGATGCTGTTCGAGAACAGGTAAGGGCGGGAGCGTTGCCGCAGCCAGCCGACGATCTCCTTGCGCGCAGCCGTGTAGCCGCCCGCTGCACCGCCGAGCGCCTTGCCGAGCGTGCCCGTGAGGATGTCGATGCGGCCCATCACGGCGCGGAACTCCGGCGTGCCCTTGCCGCCGTTGCCGATGAAACCGGTCGCGTGCGAGTCGTCGACCATCACCAGCGCGCCGTAGCGGTCCGCCAGGTCGCAGATCTCCCCGAGACGCGCGATCACGCCGTCCATCGAGAACACGCCGTCGGTCGCGATGAGCTTCACGCGCGCGCCCGACGCTTCCTTGAGGCGCGTCTCGAGTTCGTCCATGTCGTCATTGGCGTAACGCAGGCGCTGCGCCTTGCACAGGCGAATGCCGTCGATGATGCTCGCGTGGTTGAGCGCGTCGCTGATCACCGCGTCCTGCTCGTCGAGCAGCGTCTCGAACAGGCCGCCGTTCGCGTCGAAGCACGACGAATACAGGATCGTGTCGTCCATGCCGAGGAACGCACTCAGGCGCGCCTCGAGTTCCTTGTGCACGTCCTGCGTGCCGCAGATGAAGCGCACCGAGGCCATGCCGTAACCGTGCCGGTCCAGAGCCCGGTGCGCGGCCTCGCGGATCGACGGATGGTTCGCGAGCGCGAGGTAATTGTTGGCGCAGAGGTTGATCAGTTCGCGGCCATCGGCGAGCTTGACCACCGGTTGCTGCGGCGAACTGAGCACGCGTTCCGGCTTGAAGAGCCCGGCGCCCTTCAGGTCTTCGGTCTGGGCGGCCAGTCGGTCGAGAAAGCCACGATCCATGGGGTGGGGCGCCTGCGGGTACGGAGCGCGGATTATAAGGGCCTTATAATCGCGCCGTGGCACCCCGCAAAAACGATCCGTCGCGCCGGCATGGCGCCGACGATGAACAGGACAGCCCCGGCGGCTCGGTTGGTTCGCTTCGAGTCGACAAATGGCTCTGGTGCACCCGGTTTTTCAAGACCCGCAGCCTCGCGCAGGAGGCCGTCGACGGCGGGCACGTGCAGGTGGACGGCGATCGAATAAAGGCATCGCGCGTGGTGAAGCCGGGCGACCGGCTGCAGATCACGCGGGAACGCGAGCGGTTCGTCGTCGACGTCGTGTCGATCCCCGCGCGGCGTGGGCCGGCGGCCGAGGCACGCCAACACTATCGCGAAACGGCGGAAAGCGAGGCTGGCCGGGCGCACATGCGCGAATTGAACCGGCTGTCAGGACCGGTCTCCACCGGGCGCCCCGACAAGCGGGAGAGGCGCGACCTCATGCGGATCGTGAAGGGCCGGGGAGGCCTGCCGGACGACGACCTGCCATAGATTCCCTGTCGGCGGCAGGTTCGTGACCGGGCTCACATCCGGCTTCGCACCGGCCGGGTACTTTGGCTGCCTTGCCCGAGCGCCTGGACGATCAACCAAATGCCGAAGCCGAACGACGAGCGTATTGCCAGCGACTGGGAGTTCGTGGCGTTGAGCCGCGTGGCCGCACGAGTCGATGAACTGCCCGCGCTGCCGGCGGAAGCCGAGGACTTCGGCTGGGAGGCAAGCGTGCTCGAGAAGCTGCGCAAGCGCCTGAACGAAGTCGAGTAAGCTCCCCGCCGACGCGCAGATTCCGCGCAAGCAGGGGAACCCGCCGATGTCCGTGTCCTTGCTGGGGTCGCGTTCGACGCGCCTCTTCGTCCTGCTGACTGCATTTTTCGTCGGCAATGCCGTCGTCGCCGAGTTCGTCGGCGTCAAGATCTTTGCGCTCGAGAAGACGCTCGGCCTGCCGCCATTCGGCTGGGATTTGTTCGGCCAGCAAGGGTCGCTCAGCTTCACCGCCGGCGTCCTCATCTGGCCCATCGTCTTCATCCTGACGGACGTCATCAACGAATACTTCGGCCGTCGCGGGGTGCGCCTCGTCTCGTACGCTGCGATCGGGATGATCTCGTACGGCTTCCTGTTCGCGTACGCATCGATCCACCTGGCGCCCGCCGACTTCTGGGTCACGGTCAACACGGAACGCGGCGTGCCGGACATGCAGGCCGCCTACGGCAACGTCTTCGGCCAGGGCCTGTGGACGATCGGTGGTTCGATCACCGCGTTCTTCGTCGGCCAGTTGATCGACGTGAGTATCTTCCATCGCATCCGTCAGCTGACCGGCGAACGCTGGATCTGGTTGCGCGCGACCGGTTCGACCGCCGTCTCGCAGTTGATCGACAGTTTCGTCGTGCTCTACATCGCGTTCGTGCTCGGGCCGCAGCAGTGGCCGATCTCGCTGTTCCTGGCCGTCGGCACGGTGAACTACTGCTACAAGATGGTGGCGGCCGTGGGCTTGAGTCCGCTGCTGTACCTGTCGCGGCGCTGGATCGAGGGCTTCCTCGGGCCCGCAGAGGCGGCACGGTTGAAAGCCGAGGCCGCAGCCTGAGGAAGGAGTGCGGGGCCGGTCGTGCACGCAGAGCCAGGTCCGGTCTTCCTACGCGCCCCGGGGTCTCGCGCGCATCGTGAATCGTGCGGAGGACCCGCACGATTCACGGCGGTCCTTGCTCGAGCGGGTGTTCGGCGATGGTGCCAGCGGCTGGTCGGATGGAGTGATGCCGCCTCACACCAACGCTCGAGCGGCGGCGCTCGACACGGGGCGCGCAGGAAGACCGGAACTGGCTCCACGTGCTGCCGGCCTGGCAGTCCTCGATGGTTTCGCTGTGACGCCTGCGTCGTCCAGCCAGTGGTCGCTGTTCTGATCGGCCCCATTTCCGCGTCACTGCACCCAAACGACTCGCCGTTGCGGCGGGTCCGTGCTTCCTCCGCGCTCCGTGTCGGACGCCGCCGCTCGAGCGCAGGAGCGAAGCGGCACTGCGGCCTGGTCGCTACTGCGCTGACACCATCGCTTCGCTCCCGCTCGAGCAAGGTTCGCCGCAAACGAACTTGTTCGTTTGCGATGCGCGGTAGACCCGGAGCGCGGAGGAAGCACGGACCCGTGGCAGCGCGAGGCGCGGCGTCTGCATCGCCCCACGCTGTCGACCCGGAGCGTGGAGGAAGCACGGACCCGTGGCAGCGCGAGGCGCTGCGTGCGAGAGGTGCGTGCTACTTGACGAGCTGGTTCAGCTCGAAGATCGGCAGCAGCATCGCGAGCACGATGACGAGCACGAGCCCGCCCATCACCAGGATCATCAGCGGGCCGAGCAGTCCGACCAGCGCCTGCAGCAGCGAATCCAGCTCGCGCTCCTGGTGGTGCGCCGCACGCTCGAGCATCGTGTCGAGCTCGCCGCTCGACTCGCCGCTCGAGATCAGGTGGATCATCATCGGCGGAAAGAGCCGGCTCTGGGCCAGTGACTTGCCGATCGGCGCGCCCTCGCGCACGCGGATCGCGGCATCCGTGACCGCCGCCTTCATCGGCAGGTTGGTGACGACCTCGCCCGAGATGCGCAGCGCCTCGAGCACCGGCACGGTGCTGGCAGTGAGCGTGCTCAGCGTGCGCGCAAACCGTGCGGTGTTCGAGCCGCGCACGATCTTGCCGATCAGCGGCAGGCGCAGCAGCAGGTCGTGCCACCGGCGACGGTTGGACTCGATGCGCAGCCAGCGCGAGAACAGCCATGCGCACAGGCCGATACCGATGATCAGGAACACGCCGTACTCGCGCAGGAAGTCACTGCCCGCGATCAGCGCCTGCGTGAGGATGGGCAGCTCGGCCTCGCTGTTGCGGAAGACCTCCACGACCTTCGGCACCACGGACACGAGCAGGAAGAACACGATCGCGACGCACACCACGAACAGCATCACGGGGTAGAGCAGGGCGCCCAGCGTGCGGCTGCGCAGCTCTTCGCGGTTCTCGGTGTAATCGGCCAGCCGCTCGAGCACGGCGTCGAGGTGACCCGACTGCTCGCTCGCGGCCACGGTCGCGCGGTACAGCTCGGGGAAACTGTTCGGGTATTCGTTGAGGCTGTCGGCGAGCGTGTAGCCTTCCATGACCTTCGAGCGCACGCCGAGCAGGGTATTGCGCACCTTCAGCTTGTCCGTCTGCTGCGACACCGCGAGCAGCGCCTCTTCGAGCGGCAGTGAGGACTTCACGAGCGTCGCCAGCTGGCGCGTGACCAGCGAAAGGTCCGACGCGCTCAGGCCGCGCTGGAATCTGAACGCGAGCTTGCGGCCGGAGACACCGTCGACGGCGGCCTGTTTCTGCTCGCCGACCACCTCGGTGACCGAGACCGGCAGCAGCGCCTGGTCGCGCAGCAATTGCCGGACGTGACGCGCAGTGTCGCCCTCGAGAACGCCCTTGCGCTCCCGGCCACCCGCGTCGACCGCAACGTACAGGAAAGCCGCCATGGTGCGCCGTCAGTCCTCGCGCGTGACTTTGAGGACTTCCTCGATCGTGGTCACGCCGGCGAGCACCTTGGCCCGCCCATCGTCGCGGATGCCGGGCGTCCGCATGCGGGCGTAGCGCTCGAGTTCGAGTTCCGAGGCGCCGTCATGGATCATCGCGCGCATGTGCTCGTCGACGATCACGAGTTCGTAGATGCCGGTGCGGCCGCGGTAACCGCCGCTGGGGTCGCGGGGGCTCGGGCGGTACAGCGTGGGCGAGGGCGCGTCGTCGGGCAGGTTGAGCAGGCGACGCTCGTACTCGCCGGCCGTATACGCTTCGCGTGTCGCCGGGTTCAGCACGCGAACCAGCCGCTGGGCCAGCACGCCGACCACGGACGATGCCAGCAGGAACGGCTCGATGCCCATGTCGCGCAGTCGCGTGACGGCGCCGACGGCCGTGTTCGTGTGCAGCGTCGACAGCACCAGGTGACCCGTCAAGCTCGACTGGACCGCGATCTGCGCGGTCTCGAGGTCGCGGATTTCGCCGACCATCACGACGTCAGGATCCTGGCGCAGGATCGCGCGCAGGCCGCGCGCGAACGTCATCTCGACGCGCGTATTGACCTGCGTCTGGCCGATGCCGTCGATGTAGTACTCGATCGGGTCCTCGACCGTCATGATGTTGCGCGTGCGGTCGTTGATGCGATCGAGCGCCGCGTACAGCGTCGTGGTCTTGCCGGAACCGGTCGGGCCCGTGACGAGCAGGATGCCGTTCGGCTTGTGGATCAGCTCGTCGATCTGGCCCTGCGTGACACTGTCCATGCCGAGCGAGTTGAGGTCGAGCCGGCCGGCCTGCTTGTCGAGCAGGCGCAGCACGACGCGCTCGCCGTGACCCGCAGGGATGGTCGAGACGCGCACGTCCACGGCGCGGCCCGCGATGCGCAGCGAAATCCGGCCGTCCTGCGGCAGGCGCTTTTCGGCGATGTCGAGCCGCGACATGACCTTGATGCGCGAGACGATCAGCGGCGCGACCGCGCGCTTGGTCTGCAGCACTTCACGCAGCACGCCGTCGACGCGGAAGCGGATCACGAGGCGGTTTTCGAACGGCTCGACGTGGATGTCGGACGCGTTCTCCTTCACCGCCTGCGTGAGCAGCGCATTGATCAGGCGGATGACCGGGGCTTCGTCCTCGCTCTCGAGCAGGTCGGACTGTTCCGGGATGTCCTGGGCGAGGTTGGCGAGGTCGGTTTCTTCCTCGAGCCCGCCCATCGCGTCCATCGTCGTGCCGGAGCCAGCCTCGTAGGCCTCGCGCAGCAGCAGGTCGAAGCGCTCGACGTTCACGCGCTCGAGCTTGAGCGGACGGCGCAGGTGCCGTCGCACTTCGGCCAGCGCAAGCGGCGAGGCGCCTTCGCGCACGACCACGTCAGCGCTCTCCTCCGCGATGTCGCGCACGAGCACGCCGTGACGCTTGGCGAAGGCGAACGGCAGCGGACGGACCGGGTCGGTGACCCTGCCCGCCGCAGCCAGGATCGCTTCGTCGGTGGCCGTGGTGCTCACGGATTGGTTCCGGGAGGCGGCTGCGGCGCAGGAGGCGGCGCGGTCGCGGGTGTGCCGAACGGCGTCGTCGGGGTCGCCGGTTCGGACATGCCTGTCGTCTGATCACTGCTGGGCGTGCCCGAGCTCGATCCGTGCATGCGTTCCGCGGGCGTCGCGCCGGCTGCGGCTGCCTCACGCGCGGGATTCAGCAACTCCGGCGGCACCAGTTGCTCCAGCAGTGGCAGCGTCGGCTGGCGCTCGCCCGGCATCAGCGGCACGCGGCCATCGTTGCGATCGAGCTGCTGCTTGCGGATGTAGTTGTACTTGGCGTTGCTCTCGATGGCGGCGTCGGTGCCGTCGCGCAGGATGCGCGGGCGGATGAAGACCATCAGGTTGGTCTTCACCTTGTCGACGCTGCGGGTCTTGAACAGCTCGCCGATGATCGGGATCGAGCCCAGGAACGGCACCTGCGAGTTGCTCTCGCGGACCTCGTCCGAGATCAGGCCGCCGAGCACGATGATGCCGCCGTCCTCGACCATGACGTTGGTCGTGATCGTGCGCTTGTTGGTGATCAGGTCGTTCGTGCTGACCTGCTGCGAACTCGCCGCGATGCTCGACGCTTCCTGCGAGATCTTGAGCAGGACCGAACTGCCCTCGTTGATCTGCGGCGTGATCTTGAGGATGTTGCCGACTTCCTCGCGCTGGATGGTCTGGAACGGGTTGACCTGGCCGCCGGTGCCGGGGATGCCCTGGCTCGTGTATTGGCCGGTGACGAACGGCACTTCCTGCGCGATCTTGATCTCGGCCTCTTCGTTGTCGAGCGTGACGATCGAAGGCGTCGCGATGATGTTCGTGTTGCCGATGCCGCCCACGGCGCGGATCACCGCGGCCCAGCTCGTGCCGCCCTTGACGATTTCGCCGAGGCCCATCGTCAGGCCGCTCGGCAGGCCCGCGATCGCATCCGGGTTCAGCACGCCCTGGATGATCTGGCCGATGCCGGTGCCGTCCACGGGTTGGACGAAGCCGCCCGCCGGCAGGGACTTGCCGTTGGAGTCCGTATCGGCGACCAACCAGTTCACGCCCAGGTCCATCGCCTTGTCGGCCGACATCTCGACGAGGATCGCTTCCACCAGCACCTGTGCGCGGCGGATGTCCAGGCGATCGACGATCGCCATGACCGAACGCATGACTTTCGGCGGCGCCGTGACGACCAGCGCGTTGGTCTGCGGTTCGGCCCAGATGCTGACGCTCTTGTCGCCGCTGCCGCCCGAAAGCATCGGCGAGGCTGCGCCACCGGCGCCGCCACCCGCCCCCGTCAGCGGCATTGCCGCCGCCGCGATACCCTGGATCTGCTCGCGCAGCTTGGCGGCGATCTTTTCTGCGTCGGCGTACTTGAGATAGCGCACCTGCGTGTCGCCGCCCGTCGCGAGTGGCGTGTCGAGGTGCGCGACCAGCGTCTTCAGGCGCAGCCGTTGCGACGTCTCGCCGCTGATCAGCACGCTGTTGGTGCGTTCGTCGGCAATGATCCTCACCTGCGGCATGCCGCCGCCTTCGGCCGCGGCGCCCGCGCCCGTGTACAGGCTGTTGATGATGCGCACGACTTCGGCGGCGCTGGCGTGCTGCAGCTGCACGACGTCAACTGCCTCGTCACCCTGCTGGTCGATGCGCTGGATGATGCGCATCATCCGGTTCACGTTCGACGCGCGGTCCGAGATGATCAGCATGTTGGAGGCGGGGTAGGCGGCCAGGTGGCCGTACTGCGGGATCAGCGGGCGCAGGATCGGCACCAGCTGCGCCGCGCTCACGTTCTTGACCGCGACCACTTGCGTCACGATTTCGTCGGAGGTCGAGCTGACGCGGCTGGGCAGGTCGTTGGCTGGCACCTGCCGTGCATTGGCATCGGGGATGATCTTGATCGTGTCGCCCGAGGGCACCGCGACGAAGCCGTGCACCTGCAGGATCGAGAGGAACGCCTCGTAGAAGGCGTTTGGCGACATCGGCGTGGACGACAGCATCGTGACCTGCGCCTTGACGCGCGGGTCGACGATGAAGTTCTTGCCGGTCACGGCGCTGACCGCCTCGATGATCTGCGAGAGGTCGGCGTCCTTGTAGTTGGGCGTGATCATGCCCTGCGCTTCCGCCCCTGCCGAGGTGGGGAAGGTTCCCACCGCCAGCACCAGGGCAAGGCCGAGTGCGGCCAGCCGCGTGGATCGTTGGAACAGCTTGTGCTTCATCGTCACTCCGCGGAACTGCCGGGCTGGCCCGGCACTTCATTGACCGGGATTGCCTCCGGCTGGGCCGCCGCAGCCGCCGCATCTGCGGCGATCTGGGCATTGTTCACGTTGACCTGCACCGATTCGCCATTGCGCTCGACGGTCATGGTCACCGCAGAGGCGGTGTTCATGGTCTGCAGGATGTCCATGCCGCGCGACGCGTCGTCGAGCGGCGTGCCATTGATGGCGGTAATCAGGTCGCCGGGCAGCAAGCCGAGCTTGTTGAACTGGCTGCGGTTGCGGCCCGGGTAGATGCGATAGCCGCGCTGCTGGCCGTCCTTGAAGACGGGTTGCGGCCGGAGGATGTCCGTGATGGCCGCCGGGTTGGTCGCCGCGAGCTGGCGCAGGCGGTCCCCGAGCATCGGGTCCGCCGGACTGGCGCCCGGCAGGGGTGCGGCGGCGGACATGCCGCCTCCCTGGAACTTCTTGGGCAGCAGCAGGGCCTCGAGTTTTCCACCCCGGTCGAGAATCGCCCGGTCGGGGTAGACCGAATGGAGCTTGGTGCCACCCGTAATCGTCTTGCCGACCCCGTACACCTTCGCGGAGACCGCGCTCTCGCCGATGATGGCGTACCCGAGCGTGGGATCCGTGTTGGCGATGGTGCCGACCAGTACCAGCGGCATCTGGGAGGCCGCCACGGCGTTCGGATCGGTCGAGCCGGCGGCGGGGGCGTTGGCCGCGCCGAACAGGTGCGCATTGACGATCGAGGCCACGTCCACGGTGCGGACCGGGGGCGGCGCGACGGCGGCAGGAGCGTTCGTGGCGGGCGCCACCCCATTGCTGGCCCCAACCAGCGTCCATGTAAGCTGTACCAGTTGCCACGCGAGCAAAACCACGAGCAACGCGGAAACGGCCAACGGCAGCAGCTTTTGCCACCCAGCGGACCGGGCGCCTTGTGCGGCGGAGGCGATTCGGCCAAAACGCTCGTTCACGCTCGGGGGCAGTTGCATCAGGTCTCTGGCTAAGTGGCCGTCCGGCAAGGACGTTTCACGGGATGCGGCATCATACGGACTTAGGCGACAGGCTCTCAATACAGTTGCGTGTCATACGGATGACCACCTCTCGTTTTGGCAGTCCGGTAGCTGCCTCACGAAGTCAGCCCCGCTCCTTGTCAGGGAGAGGGGGTGGCCCTATATAGGACCTTCAGGCGATTCAGGCGGGCAATGAGCGAGGAACATACACAGCAGGGCCACGGTCTGATCGTGGAGGAGGCCCGGCCGCAGACCAGGCGGCCGCCCCTTTACCAGGTCGTGCTCCTGAACGACGACTACACCCCGATGGAATTCGTGGTGGACGTCCTGGAACACATTTTCGGGTTGGACCGCACCACGGCCACGCGGGTGATGCTGGAGGTCCATACCAAGGGCAAGGGGGTATGCGGCGTGTACACCTTCGAAATCGCGGAAACCAAGGTTGCGCAGGTCATGACCTATGCCCGGCAGCACCAGCACCCATTACTCTGCACCATGGAAGAGGCCTGAAGCCGTGTTGAGCAGCGAACTCGAGATCTGCCTGAACGAGGCCTTCCAGGGCGCCCGTGAGGCCAGGCATGAATTCATGACGGTCGAGCACCTGCTGCTCGCCATCATCGATACCCCCAAGGTCCGGGAGATCCTGAATGCGTGCGGGGCCGACGCCACGCGCCTGCACAAGGAGCTCAAGGATTTCGTCGACCAGACCACGCCCCGCCTGAAGCAGGACGACGACCGCGAAGTGCAACCCACGCTGGGCTTCCAGCGCGTGCTGCAGCGGGCCGTTTTCCACGTCCAGTCGAGCGGCAAGAAGGAAGTCTCGGTCGCCAACGTGCTGGTCGCGATCTTCAGCGAGAAGCACTCGCACGCGGCCTACCTGCTCGGACTGCAGGAAATCTCGCGCCTCGACGTCGTCAATTTCATCTCCCACGGGCTGTCCAAGTCGGAGGACGCGCCGCAGCGCTCCGCTGAGGAGCAGGCCGCACAACCGGAGGGCGAGCGCGACGCGGACGGCGCCTCGGCGCTGGAGAAGTTCGCCACCAACCTGAACAAGCTCGCGCAGGAAGGCAAGATCGACCCGCTGATCGGCCGCGCCATGGAGATCGAACGCACGGTCGAGATTCTTTGCCGCCGCCGCAAGAACAACCCGCTGTACGTGGGCGAGGCGGGCGTCGGCAAGACCGCGCTGGTGGAGGGCCTCGCGCGCATGATCGTCGAGGGCAAGGTCCCCGACGTGCTGGCGGACAGCACCGTGTACTCGCTTGACCTGGGCTCGCTCATCGCCGGCACCAAGTACCGCGGCGATTTCGAGAAGCGCCTGAAGGGCGTGCTCGCCGAGATCAAGAAGCAGCCGGGCGCGATCCTGTTCATCGACGAGATCCACACCGTGATCGGTGCGGGCGCCGCCTCGGGCGGCGTGATGGACGCGTCCAACCTGATCAAGCCCGCGCTCGCGAATGGCGAACTGCGTTGCATCGGTTCGACCACGTACCAGGAATACCGTGGCATCTTCGAGAAGGACCACGCGCTCACGCGCCGCTTCCAGAAGATCGACGTGGTCGAGCCCACGGTGCCGGAGACGATCGAGATCCTGCGCGGCCTGCGCCAGCGGTTCGAGGAGCATCACGGGGTCAAGTACACGGACGAAGCCCTCAAGGCGGCGGCAGAACTGTCGGCCCGCCACATCAACGACCGTCACCTGCCCGACAAGGCGATCGACGTGATCGACGAGGCGGGCGCGCGCCAGCGGCTGAAGCCGCTCGACCAGCGTGCCGAGTTCGTGACGGTCGAGCAGATCGAGGACGTCGTCGCGCGCATCGCGCGCATCCCGCCGAAGACCGTCTCCAGCAACGACCGCGACGTGCTGAAGAACCTCGACCGCAACCTGAAGCTCGTGATCTACGGGCAGGACAAGGCGATCGACACGCTGTCTGCGTCGATCAAGATGGCGCGCTCGGGCCTCGGCGACCAGCGCAAGCCGGTCGGCTCGTTCCTGTTCGCCGGACCGACGGGCGTCGGCAAGACGGAAGTCACGCGACAACTCGCGCTCACGCTCGGCGTCGAGCTCGTGCGCTTCGACATGTCGGAATACATGGAACGGCACACGGTGTCGCGCCTGATCGGCGCGCCTCCGGGCTATGTCGGGTTCGACCAGGGCGGCCTGCTGACCGAAGCGATCACCAAGCACCCGCACTGCGTGCTGCTGCTCGACGAAATCGAGAAGGCGCACCCGGACGTATTCAACCTGCTGCTGCAGGTCATGGACCACGGCACGCTGACGGACAACAACGGTCGCAAGGCGGACTTCCGTCACGTCGTGATCGTCATGACCACCAACGCGGGCGCCGCGGACATGAGCCGCCCGTCTGTCGGCTTCGTGACGCAGGACCACGCGAGCGACGGCATGGAAGCGGTCAAGAAGATGTTCGCGCCGGAATTTCGCAACCGCCTCGATGCGGTGGTGCAGTTCGGGCCGCTCGACGAGCGGACGATCCAGCGCGTCGTCGACAAGCTGCTGGTCGAGGTCGAGGCGCAGCTCGAGCAGAAGGGCGTGCAGCTGCACATCGACGACGGCGCGCGGGCGTGGATCGCGAAGCGGGGCTACGACCCGAAGATGGGTGCGCGGCCGATGGCCCGCATCATCCAGGAGCACATCAAGCGGCCGCTTGCGGAAGAGCTGCTTTTTGGCAGCCTGGAGCATGGCGGTCATGCCTTCGTGAGCGTCGGCAATGACGGGGCGCTCAAGGTCGAGTCTCGCAGCGCGGACGAGCCTGCGTTGCTCGAGTGACCTTTCCCGCTGTTAGCGGGGGAGGTCGTTTTCAGGGCGAGTGAAGGTCGATGGCCATCGATCCGGAGTTCTTTCTGGCGAGCGGAAAGGCAGACACGCTCGCCAGAAAGAACACCGGACCGAAGGCTAGACGTCACGCGCCTGGGCGCCTTTTCCGCTAAAGCGGAAAAAGTCGCACGGCGCAGGCAGCTTCACCGGCTGCCAAGCCTCGCGTCAGCGCCGTCATCGAGGGCGGGGCAGCCTGGGCCCGCGCATCCGAATCAGCTTCCTGCTGGCCTGCCGCAGCGCGCACCCCACTCGACACTGAGCACCTCTTCACCCGGCCGGCTACTTGCGCCGTGCGGATCGTCGGGCCTGCAGAACACCCGCTATTGCCGCTTTTCGTTCTGGCCCGACGAGACGCCCAGGCGCCGGCAACGGAGGACGGGGTTCCGTTCCTGTTCCGGCGAGCGTGTCTGCCTTTCCGCTCGCCGGAACAGGAACGGGACTCCGTCCCTGTCGTTTCCGAACGCCTGAAAGCCTCTCGCGCGGGGCCAGAAACGAAAAAGCCGGCAAAGCCGGCCTTCTTCAACCCAAGACCCGCCGGCACGGAACCGGACGGGCGATGCAGGACGCTCAGCGCCCGCGATAAACGATGCGGCCCTTGGTCAGGTCATACGGCGTCATCTCGACCGTGACGGTGTCGCCCGTGAGGATGCGGATGTAGTTCTTGCGCATCTTGCCGGAGATGTGAGCCGTGACGAGGTGCCCGTTCTGCAACTGCACGCGGAACGTCGTGTTGGGCAGCGTTTCGACCACGCGGCCTTCCATCTGGATCGCATCTTCCTTCGACATGCACCCTCTCATGCACCCCAAAAGCCGCGCGAATTCTGCATAAAGGCCCGTTTGAAAGCAAACAGAATGCGCGCCGCGCCACGCCCAGCCAGGCGCTTTTCAGCGGGCGTCGCCGGGAGCGGTGACCGGGGCGAGGGTGGGAATCCCGCGCTCGAGGTGCGCGACGAATTCAGCTCGCGGAATCAGTCTCGCGCCAAGCGTGAACAGGTGATCGCTGGCGACCTGGCAGTCGATCAACTCGACGTTGTACTTCCGCAACCATTGCACGAGGTCGTGCAGCGCGACCTTGCTGGCGTCGGTCGCGGTGCTGAACATCGACTCACCGAAGAAAATCCGGCCGAGCAGCAGTCCGTAGAGGCCGCCGACGAGGCGGTCGTCGAGCCAGACCTCGACCGAGTGCGCGTATCCGAGCCGGTGCAACTCGCCATACGCCGCCCGCACGGCGGGCGAGATCCAGGTGCCTTCATGCGCGCGGGCGCCGCTGTCGGCGCACATCGCGATCACCCTGTCGAAACACGTGTCGAACGTCACGCGGAACCCGCGGTTGCGTAAGGCTTTGCCCAGGCTGCGCGAAACCTTCAGCTCGTCGGGGAACAGCACCATGCGCGGATCGGGCGACCACCACAGGATGGGCTGGTCCTCGGAGTACCAGGGGAAAATGCCACGACGGTAGGCCGCGAGCAGGCGCTCCGGGCGCAGGTCTCCGCCCACGCAGAGCAGGCCATCGGGGTCGGTCAGTGAGCTCGTGACCGGCGGAAAAACATCGGGCGGGTCCGTGGGTTTGAGCCAGGGAATCATGGTGCCGCGCGCTGGAAGGGCAGGTGCTCGCGGGCGGCCGCAATGTAATCGTCCACGGCTTCGCGCTCGCGTTCGAGATAGCGCGCGACGGCAGTGCGGAAGCCGTCATGCTCGAGCCAGTGCGCCGACGTCGTGCGCGTCGGTTCGAAGCCGCGCGCGAGTTTATGTTCGCCCTGCGTGCCCGGGTCGAAGAACTGCAGGCCGCGCTCGATGCAGTGCGCGATGCCCTGGTAATAGCAGGCCTCGAAGTGCAGCGAATCTTCCTGGCTCGCCGAGCCCCAGTAGCGACCGTAGAGCCAGCCTCCGCCTTCGAAGAAGATGGCCGCAGCAACCGGCGTACCCGCGCGCTCCGCCACTTTCGCGACGACCGTGCCTGGCAGCGCGGCGGCGACCCGCATCAGGAACTCGACGTTGAGGTAGTGCCCGTTGCCGTGGCGCAGGAACGTGCGCTCGGAAAAACTGAAGATCGTGTGCCACAGGCCGGCGTCGATGTCCTCGCCGGCAAGCGAACGGAAGGCGATGCCCGATTCCTCGACCTTGCGCCGTTCGCGTTTCGCCTTCTTGCGCTTGTCGGCACGGAACGTCGCGAGGAAATCGTCGAACGTGCGGTAGCCGCGGTTGTGCCAGAGAAAGCGGCAATCGTGCCGGCGCATGAAACCGGCGCGCTCGAGCGCAGCCTGGTCCTCGTCGAGCGTGAAGTTGACGTGCGCACCCGATGCGGCTGCGTGCCGCGCCGACTCCAGCAGCAGGGCCGCCAGCTGGTCACGCAGCTCCAGCTGCGAGACGTCGTCGGCGCAGGTGCCATCTGCCTGCAACCTTGGTGCGAGCAGGAAGCGGGGACCTGTCACGGGCGTGAACGGAATCGCCGACAGTTGCTTCGGGTAGTACTCCAGGCCCGAGCGCTGGTACGACTGTGCCCAGCTCCAGTCGAAGACGAACTCGCCCCACGAGTGGGTCTTCAGGTACTGCGGCACGGCGGCGACCAGCTTGCCGCTGCGCGAGTCGCGCACCACGAGGTGAGCCGGAATCCAGCCTGAATCGACGCCGACGCAGCCGGTGGCTTCGAGGGCGTCGAGGAACGCGTGCTTCAGGAACGGGTGGCCGGAACGGTCGAGCGCGTCCCAGTCGTGGGCGTCGACCTCGGCGATGCGGCCGAGGACTTCGGCCTTCAGCGGCACGGCATGTCAGTGGCCAGCCGCATCCACGGCGTCCAGGTACTTGTCCGCGTCGAGCGCTGCCATGCAGCCCGTGCCCGCCGAAGTGACCGCCTGGCGGTAGACGTGATCGGCCACGTCGCCGGCGGCGAACACGCCGGGCACGCTCGTCGCCGTTGCGCCACCCGCCGTGCCCGACTTCACGGCGATGTAGCCGCCGTTCATGTCGAGCTGGCCCGCGAAGATCTGCGTGTTCGGGACGTGGCCGACTGCGATGAACAGGCCCGCGACTTCGATGTCCCTCGTGCCCGAACCGTCCGTGGCCGCAACGCGCACGCCCGTGACGCCAGTGTCGTCGCCGAGCACCTCGTCCACCGTGTGGTTCCAGACGATGTCGACGGCGCCGGCGCGCTGCCGCTCGAACAGGTGATCCTGCAGGATCTTCTCGGAGCGCAGCTTGTCGCGGCGATGGATCAGCGTGACGTGCGAGGCGATGTTCGACAGGTACAGCGCTTCCTCCACGGCCGTGTTGCCGCCACCGACGACCGCGACACGCTGGCCGCGGAAGAAGAAGCCGTCGCAGGTGGCGCAGGCCGAGACGCCGCGGCCCTTGAGCTTCTCCTCGGACTCGAGGCCCAGGTACTGCGCGCTCGCGCCGGTTGCGATGATCAGCGCGTCGCAGGTGTAGTCGCCGCGATCGCCCTTGAGCAGCAACGGGCGCTTGCTGAAGTCCACCTCGTTGATGTGGTCCATCAGGATCTCGGTGTGGAACCGCTCGGCGTGTTCGCGCATGCGTTCCATCAGGCCCGGGCCGGTGAGGCCGTGCGGGTCGCCCGGCCAATTGTCGACTTCGGTCGTCGTCATGAGCTGGCCGCCTTGCTCCATGCCGGTGATGAGCAGCGGCTTGCGATTGGCCCGCGCTGCATAGACGGCGGCTGAGTAGCCGGCGGGACCGGATCCCAGGATGATCAGCCGCGAGTGGCGGGGGTCGCTCATGTATAATTCCTTGCTCGAAAATTGCGCATTGCGCCGACGAAGGCGCGGCATGGTAAGCCTCTCACCGGCCGACGGAAAGCACCGCAGGTGCTGCCCTCATGCGCATTCCGAAAACCGGGGACACCCATCGATTCCAGCAAATCGGTGCGTGTCGCCAATGCCGAGGTGGCGGCCGTTCTCCGATGGCGGTAGCCTTATGTAAACCAACGGGTTACGTTCGACTCTTGAACTATCAGGTGATGATCTTTGGCTAAGGCGGAAGCGAAGCGCGCCGACGGCGGCGACCAGGCGGCCAACGTGGCCCGCGGATTGCGCGAAAGCGCGCTCTGGATCTTCGGTGCACTGGCACTGATCCTGTTTGCCTCTCTGGTCAGTTACGACAGGGCGGATCCCGCGTTTTCCTCTACTGGCCAGCCCGGCCCGGTCACCAACCTGATCGGCCCGTTCGGCGCCTGGCTGTCCGACCTGTTCTTCGTGCTGTTCGGGCTGCCGGCCTACCTGTTCCCGATCATGCTGGGCATCGCGGGGTACCGCCTGTTCCAGGCGCGCGGCAGCCGCGAACCGGTCGACCGTCGCTCGGCCTCGTTCCGCGGCCTCGGATTCTTCCTGGCGCTCGCGAGCAGTTGCGGCCTCGCCACGCTGCATTTCTCCGGCGATGGTTTCCCCAACACGGCGGGCGGTGTCGTCGGCTCGCTGCTGGGCGAGGGTCTCGCCAACTCGATGAGCTTCCTCGGCGCGACGCTGCTGTTGTTCGCCGTGTGGCTGGGCTCGGTCTCGCTGGCCACCGGGGTGTCGTGGCTCAACGTCATGGACTTCGTCGGCAACGGGGTGTTGCGTGGCTTCTCGTTCGTGCGTGAGCGGCTGTCCGAGCGCCGCGACCAGAGCATCGGCAAGGAAGTGAAGCAGGCGCGCGAAGTCGTCGTGCGCGAAGAGCAGAAGAAGGTCGCCGAGCGCAAGCCGCCGAAGATCGAGTCGCCTGCGCCCAAGGTCGAGAAGAGCGAGCGCGTCGAGAAGGAGAAGCAGGTCGCGCTGTTCGAGCGGCCGGGCGCCACGGCGCTGCCGGCGTTGTCATTGCTCGACGATCCGCCCGCGCGTGTCGGCGGCTACTCCGCCGAAGCGCTCGAGGCCATGTCTCGCCTCGTCGAATTGAAGCTGCGTGATTTCGGCGTCGAGGCCGAAGTCGTCGAAGTGCATCCGGGCCCGGTCATCACTCGCTTCGAGCTGCGACCGGCGCCGGGCGTCAAGGTCGCGCAGATCTCGAACCTCGCGAAAGACCTCGCGCGCGCGCTGTCTGCCATCAGCGTGCGTGTGGTCGAGATCATTCCGGGCAAGTCGACGATGGGCCTCGAAATCCCGAACGAGACGCGCGAGATGGTCACGCTGGGCGAGATCATCAAGTCGAAGGCCTACGACGAGATGGCGTCGCCGATCGCGCTGGTGCTCGGCAAGGACATCGGCGGCAGCCCGGTCGTCGCCGACCTGGGCCGCATGCCGCACTTGCTGGTCGGCGGCACCACGGGTTCGGGCAAGTCCACCGCGGTCAACGCGATGGTGCTGTCGCTGCTCTACAAGTCGACGCCCGAGCACGTCCGGCTGATCATGATCGACCCGAAGATGCTCGAACTCTCGGTGTACGAGGGCATTCCGCACCTGCTGGCGCCGGTCGTCACCGACATGAAGCAGGCGGCGAACGCGCTGCGCTGGTGCGTCGCTGAGATGGAGCGCCGGTACCAGCTGATGGCCGCCGCCGGCGTGCGCAACCTGGCGGGCTACAACCGCAAGGTGAAAGACGCCGCCGATGCGGGCACGCCGATCAAGGACCCGATCGAGATGAAGCGCCTGCCTCCGGGCGGCGACCCGGCGACCGTGCCTTTCTGCGAGCCGCTGCCGTTCATCGTGGTCATCGTCGACGAACTCGCCGACATGATGATGATCGTCGGCAAGAAGGTCGAAGAGCTGATCGCACGCCTGGCGCAGAAGGCCCGCGCTTCGGGTATCCACCTGATCCTCGCGACGCAGCGGCCGTCGGTCGACGTCATCACCGGCCTGATCAAGGCGAACATCCCGACGCGCATCGCGTTCCAGGTGTCGGCCAAGGTCGACTCGCGCACGATTCTCGACCAGAGCGGCGCCGAGAGCCTGCTCGGCCACGGCGACATGCTGTTCCTGCAGCCCGGCACCTCGCACCCGGTGCGCGTGCACGGCGCATTCGTGTCCGACCAGGAAGTCCACAAGGTCGCGTCGTCGCTGCGCACGCATTCGGCGCCGATCTACATCGACGAGATCCTCGACGGTCCCTCGATGCCGATCCCGGGCTTGCCGGGCGAGGATGGCGAGGGCGGCGAGGGCGCCGACGCCGAACAGGACGCGCTGTACGACGAGGCCGTCAAGATCGTCACCGAGAGCCGCAAGGCGTCGATCTCGGGCGTCCAGCGCCGTCTCAAGATCGGCTACAACCGCGCCGCTCGCATGATCGAGGCGATGGAAGCCGCGGGCCTCGTCGGGCCGCTGAACACCAACGGCTCGCGCGAAGTCCTGGCGCCGCCTCCGCCCGAGGTGGATTGAAATGACCCGGGCGCAGCTGAGGGCTCCGGCGTTTCTAGCGCTGCTCCTCCTTCCCATCGCCGCGTTCACCGCGGACTCCGTCTCGCGCGTGGATGCGTACCTGGGCTCGCTGAAGACCCTGTCGGCCGGGTTCGTGCAGATCGTGCAGGACAAGCAGGGCCAGGTCACCGAGCGCGCGACCGGCACGCTGTCGATCTCGCGCCCCAATCGCTTCCGTTGGGACTACCAGCAGCCGTACGCACAGACGATCGTCGCCGACGGCAAGAAGCTCTGGCTGTACGATCCCGATCTCGACCAGGTCACCGTGCGTTTGCTGGAGCAGGGGCTCGGTGCGACGCCCGCGATGCTGCTGTCGGGCTCTGGCAAGGTCGGCGACGCGTTCACGGCCGGGCCAGTCGAGCAGCAGAAGAACTGGACCTGGTGCCGGCTGGCACCGAGGCAGAAAGGCTCCGACTTCGAGCGGGTCAGCCTGGCGTTCGATGCCCGCAATGAACTTGCCGCGATGGAGCTGGTCGACAAGCTTGGACAGACCACCACCATCCAGTTCGCGCAGGTCAAGCGTGGCGCCGTGCTCGACGATTCGCTGTTTCGCTTCGTGCCGCCGCCAGGAGCGGACGTGATCGGCGAAGCCGCGGCACGCTGACGGCCGAACGCGGTCGCGTGGCCAGCCAGTTGCACAGGATGCCGATGCTCGATCTCCGCTATCGACCGTTCTGGATCGCCGCGAGCGTCGTGCTCGTGCTCCTCGTCGCCTGGGGCAGCCTGCAGAGCGCGTTCGGCGGCGAAGTGCCCCAGGGTTTCGACAAGGTCGAACATTTCAGTACCTACATGTTCCTCGCGGTGTGGTTCACCGGAATCTTCGCCCGGCCGCGCTGGTGGACCGTCGTGGTTGCGCTGCTGGCCCTCGGTGCTTCGATGGAAGCCGGGCAGTACATGATGCGGGCCGGCCGCACCGCTGACGTCTACGATATGGCGGCCAACACCGCGGGCGTCGCGGTCGGGCTGCTGCTGGCCGCGCTGCTGACCGGCGGTTGGGCGCAGCGGGTCGAGTCGTGGCTGGTCCGGTAGTTCCCTTCCGCCCGCTCGCCGACCGCATGCGGCCCGCGAGCCTGGATGAGTTCATCGGCCAGTCGCACCTGCTTGCGCCGGGAAAGCCGCTGCGCCGCCTGCTCGAAGGCCGCAGCCTGCACTCGATGATCCTGTGGGGCCCGCCCGGCACCGGCAAGACCACGCTGGCTCGCCTGGTCGCGAAGACCTGCGACTCCGAGTTCCTCGCACTGTCGGCGGTGATGGCCGGCGTGAAGGACGTGCGCGCCGCCGTCGAGCAGGCGCAGCAGATGCGCGCGGGCAGTGGTCGTCGAACCGTGCTCTTCCTGGACGAGGTGCATCGCTTCAACAAGTCGCAGCAGGACGCCTTCCTGCCGTACGTCGAGGACGGCACCGTCTGCTTCATCGGCGCCACGACCGAGAATCCATCGTTCGAGATCAACGGCGCGTTGCTGTCCCGCGCCCGCGTGTACGTGCTGCGATCGCTCACGGCCGACGACATCCAGCAGGTGCTGCGGCGTGCGCTCGAGCGCGAGTTTTCATCCGGCGCCGAAGCGGTCAAGGCCGGCGATGAGGCGATCGCCACGCTCGCAAGGGCCGCGGACGGCGATGCACGCCGCGCATTGAACCTGCTCGAAGTGGCGGCAGACCTGGCGCGCGCAGGTGAGGGCACGATCACCGAAGAGATCGCCGGCGAGGTCTCCGCCGGTGGTTATCGCCGCTTCGACAAGAAAGGCGAGCAGTTCTACGACCAGATTTCCGCGCTGCACAAGGCCGTGCGCGGGACGGATCCGGACGCGGCTCTGTACTGGCTCTGTCGCATGCTCGATGGCGGGTGTGATCCCCGCTACGTGTGCCGGCGCGTCATCCGCATGGCCTCCGAAGACATCGGTAATGCGGACCCGCGCGCGTTGCAACTCGCGCTCGAAGCAGCCGAGGCCTACGAACGCCTGGGCAGCCCGGAAGGGGAACTCGCGCTCGCGCAGGCCGTCGTGTTCATGGCCGTTGCGGCCAAGAGCAACGCGGTCTACCTGGCGTACAAGGCGGCCATGGCGGACGCACAGAACAACGGCACGCTCGACGTGCCCATGCACCTGCGCAATGCGCCGACCAGACTGATGAAGGGCCTCGGCTACGGCGACGGCTATCGCTACGCCCACGACGAGCCCGGGGCTTTTGCGGCGGGCGAAAAGTATTTCCCCGACGAAATGGAGCCTGCGCGCTACTACGAGCCGGTGCCACGCGGACTCGAGATCAAGATCGGCGAGGCGCTGGAGCGGTTCCGCTCGCTGTCCGGGCCCAAGGGCGGCAAATAGCTTGCGTCACCGCTCCCGTCAGGCGGGACCGGGGGCAAGACGTTACAATTCGCCACTTACCGACACTCCCGGCTGACCCTCCATGCTCGACGCCCGCCTGCTCCGTTCCGACCCTGCCGCCGTCGCCGCCAACCTCGCGCGTCGCGGCTTCAAGCTCGACGTCGAGCGTTTCCAGGCGCTCGAGGATCGTCGCAAGGCCGCGCAGGTCGCCGCGGACGAAGTGCGTGCCGCCCGCAACTCCCACGCCAAGAGCGTCGGCAAGGCGAAGGCCCAGGGGCAGGACATTTCGTCGCTGATGGCCGTCGGCGAGGAACTCGGCAACCGCATGGCCGGCCTCGACAAGGAACTCGCGGACGTCCAGGCCGAGTTCGACGAACTCGTGCTCGGCCTGCCGAACACGCTGCATGAGAGCGTCCCTGACGGTCGTGACGAAAGCGACAATGTCGAAGTGCGTCGCTGGGGCACGCCGCGCCAGTTCGATTTCGCGCCGCTCGATCACGTCGCCATCGGCGAGAAGCTCGCGAACACCGCGATGGATTTCGAAGCGGCCGGCAGGATTTCGGGCGCGCGGTTCGTGGTGCTGAAGGGCGGCCTCGCGCGCCTGCATCGCGCGCTGATCCAGTACATGCTCGACCTGCACACGGGCGAGCACGGTTACACCGAGATGTACGTGCCGTACCTGGTCGCGCGCAGCTCGCTCGTGGGCACGGGGCAGCTGCCGAAGTTCGAGGCCGACCTGTTCAAGGTCACCTCCGGCGAGGCGGAGTTCTTCCTGATCCCGACAGCCGAAGTGCCGGTGACGAACCTCGCGCGGGATTCGATCCTCGAGGCGAACACGCTGCCGCGTCGTTATGCCGCGCACACGCCGTGTTTCCGCAGCGAGGCCGGGTCCTACGGCAAGGACACGCGCGGCATGATCCGCCAGCACCAGTTCGAGAAGGTCGAGCTGGTGCACGTCGTGAAGCCGGAGGATTCGTACGCCGAACTCGAGATTCTCGTCGGCAACGCTGAAAAAGTCCTGCAGGGACTCGACTTGCCGTACCGTGTCGTCGCGCTCTGCTCGGGTGACGTCGGCTTCGGCAGTGCCAAGACGTACGACATCGAAGTGTGGTTGCCGGGCCAGCAGAAGTATCGCGAGATCTCGTCGTGCTCGAATTGCGAGGCTTTCCAGGCGCGCCGCATGCAGGCACGGTGGCGCAACCCGGCGACGAACAAGCCCGAGCCGGTGCACACGCTGAATGGTTCCGGCCTCGCGGTGGGCCGCACGCTCGTTGCGGTGCTCGAGAATTACCAGCAGGGCGATGGCAGCGTCGTGATTCCGCGGGCGCTGCGCAAATACATGGGTAACGCGGACGTCATCCGCGGCTAAGGTTTCGCATGTGGAAGGGTGGCCGAGCGGTTTAAGGCACTAGTCTTGAAAACTACCGACGGTTTACGCCGTCCGTGGGTTCGAATCCCACCCCTTCCGCCAATCACTGGCGCGACAGGAACGCGTCCCACCGCTGGCAGAACAACTCCGCCTGCTGAAAGTAAACGAGCGCGCCGGTGTCAAAGGCCTGGACCTGCCAGTTCTTCCGCTGACGCACCCAGTCGGACTCCGAGAAATCCGCGAAGTCGCCACGCGTGCCGTGCGCGAGCCACACGGGCAGCGCCAGCTTTTCGTAGACGGTACGAATGTCCGCGCTGAACAGCCTGCCCGACAGGAAGGCGAACGGCGCGCGGTCCGCGCCGGGCTGATGCGTGGTGCGCCACGAGTAGTCGACTAGACCCTCGTCGACGTCTTTCGAGCCGAACGTGCGTCGCAGGAAATACCGGATGCTCAAGCGGCTCACGAGCCCGTTGAACAGCGCGCCGCGCCACGCCGGAAACGTCACGGTCGAATACACGCCGGGGATTTCCCGGCTCGTGCCCTCGGCAGCGCGCATCTTGTCGTAGCCGCGGCGGAATCCCGTGGGTGTCACCAGTGTCAGCGTGCGGAAACGGGCCGGCTGCTCCACCGCCACGCGTGCAAGGAACTCGGCCGACAGCGACAACCCCAGCGCATCGACCGGCGCCTTGCCATGTTCCTGTGCGATCACGTCCAGCATGTCGCGGATGGCGTCGCAGAACAGCTTGATGTCGTAGGGTCGGTCCGACCGGTCCGAGAAACCGTATCCAGGCAAGTCCGGCGCATACACCCGATGGGAGCGCATCGCGTGATCGAACGCCGGCTTTACCTCGCGGACCGAGGCGGCCGCGTTGATGCTGTGAAGCAGCAGCATGGGTTTGCCCGCGCCCGCCACGTAGTAACTGAGCCGGCCACTTCGGCCTCGTGTTTCCAGGCGCTCGGCAGCGACGGCAGCCGGTAACGTTGCGTTGGGCATGGTCGGAATCCTTGGGTCAGCGCGTCACGGTCGCGACCAGGCGCGCATAGAACTCAGCCGTCCGGCGCAGGTTGTCGGTCGTCATGTGCTCGTTGGTGCCGTGGATCATCTGCAGTTCGCCGATCGACGCCACGATCGGCTGGAAGCGGTAGATGTCCTCCGCCATTCCAGCCAGGTGGCGGCTGTCGGTCGTTGCAGTGACGAGGCCGGGCGCGACTGGAGTCCGATCTTCGCCCGCTGCGAGTGCCGCCATCACGCGGTACGCCTGCGACGTGCTCGACGACACGGGCGAAGGATCGTAGGCAGGGCCTTCCCAGGCAAGTTGCACGCCGAGGCCTTGGGTTGCGTCGGCAGCGCGCCGCATCACGTCGTCAGCCGTCGTTCCCGGCGCGATGCGGTAGTTGATCCAGGCGGTCGCATCCTGCGGCAATACGTTTTCCTTTGGACTGCCGCGCAACATGGTCGGCGCGATCGTCGTGTGCAGTGTCGCAGCACCCACCGCCGTCGATGCGATCTGTCGGACCAGCAACTTGCCGAACAACCACTCGTTCGCCACGGCGACCCTGACCAGTAGGGATGCGTCCGGTGCGAGTGCACGCACCATGTCGGCTGCGGGTCCCTTGAACTCGAGCGGAAATGCCTTGCCGGTGATCGCGAGCACGGCCTTGGCGAGCACTTCGACGCCGGTCTCCGGTGGCGGTGCCGACGAGTGTCCGCCCTTGGCGGGCGCCGTGACCCGCAACGTGGCGTAGCCTTTCTCGGCGACGCCGATCAGTGCCACGGGCCGGCCGAGCAGCGGGAAATCGGAAATGACGGCCAGTCCTTCGTCGAGCACGAACTCTGCGCGCACGCCGCGGGAATTCAGCAGCCGCGCTGCTTCGTGGGCGCCCTTGCCGCCGGCCTCTTCGTCGTGTCCGCTCACGACATACACCGTGCGACGCGGCACGAACCCCGTGCTGACCAGCGACTCGATGCCCTCGAACAGCCCGATCAGCGATCCCTTGTCGTCGACGGAGCCACGACCCCACACGGCGCCATCGGCAATCACGCCATCGAACGGCGGGTGTGTCCAGTCCTGCTCCGTGCCCGGCGTCACCGGTACCACGTCGTGGTGGGCCAGCAGGACGATCGGCGGCAGGGACGGGTCCACGCCGCGCCACGTGTAGACGAGCGTGTGGCCGGCGACCGCTTCGCGCGTCATGGCAGCGTGCGCCGCAGGGTAGGCCGCCGCGAGCCAGGCGTGCAGCCGGTCCCACTCGGCCCAGTCATTGTCCCGCGCGTCCTGGTGACTGACAGTGCGGAACCGAACGGCTTCCGCCAGGTGCCTTGCAGCAAGCGTGCCGTCGATGCGCACGACCGGTGCCAGGTCGACAGCTGTCGCCGGCTCGCCGGTGGGCGGCGTGTAGGTTGCCGTGCGATACGCGATCACCACGACCAGGGCGGCGATCACGACCAACAGGACGATGAGTACTCGGCGGGCCAGGTTCATGTGACTGCATGATACCGGCCTAGTCATTAATACAGCCATGCTTCTCCTACACTGCGAATTTCCCCTCGTGTTCGCCAGCACTAGGCTAGGGTTCTAGAGCGAAGGGCGTGCCGACCCGGCACGCCAAGGCTCCGAGTTGGAAGGAGTACGTCATGAGAAGGAAACTCCTGGCGGTCGCAGTGTCGGTCGCGGCGTGCGTGGCCTGGGGCAATGTCCTGGCCCAGCCGTTGGAAGAAATCGTGGTCGAGGCCTCGCCCATCGTGAAGGAGGGCAAGGCTGAGGCGGCCAGCCCGGCACCGGGCTATTACAAGGTCGTGATGTCGAGCCGCGTCAGCTACGCGGACCTCGATCTCGCCAAGACGACGGATGTGGCGACGCTCGAATGGCGGATCAGCGAGGCGGCCAAGGTGGTCTGTGAAAAGCTAGGCAAGGCGTATCCAGACTCCGGGCCGGACACGAAGGAATGCACGAAGCGCGCCGCGGACAAGGCGCTGGCTGAAGCAAGGAAGGTCGCCGCGTCCAGGAAATAAGCGCGCAGCCGCATTCGCGAGGCATCGACGGGCGCCCCGTAAGGGCGTCCGCCGCGGTCCTCTTTTTGAGCTCGTTGTTGCGGCCGTGCGAGGATGAGCGGTTGACGACAGGATCGGCGACAATAAAGGGTTGTCGTCAACAGGAATTCCGAGGCCGCCCATGAAGACCCGCATCACCGAACTCTTCGGCATCCAGCACCCGATCATCCAGGGCGGCATGCATTTCGTCGGGTTGCCGGAACTCGCGTCGGCCGTCTCCAACGCCGGCGGGCTCGGCATGATCACGGCGCTCACGCTCGGCACGCCGGAAAAGCTCGCGGCGGCGATCAAGCGCTGCCACGAAATGACCGACAAGCCGTTCGGCGTGAACCTGACCTTCCTGCCGACGTTTGCGAACCCGCCGTATGCGGAACTCATCCAGGCGATCGTCGAAGGGGGCGTGCGCATCGTCGAGACCGCGGGCCGCAGTCCCGAGGAGTACATGCCGGTGCTGAAGCAGCATGGCATCAAGGTGATCCACAAGTGCACGTCGGTGCGGCATTCGCTCAAGGCAGAGCGCATCGGTTGCGATGCGGTCAGCGTCGACGGCTTCGAGTGCGGTGGGCACCCCGGCGAGGACGACGTGCCCAACTTCATCCTGCTGCCGCTCGCGGCGGAGGCGCTGAAGATCCCGTTCGTCGCCTCGGGTGGCATGGCTGACGGACGCAGCCTCGTCGCGGCGCTCGCGCTCGGCGCCGAAGGCATGAACATGGGCACGCGCTTCATCGCGACGAAGGAAGCGCCCGTGCATGAGAACGTGAAGCAGGCGCTGGTGCAGGCCAGCGAGCTCGACACCCGCCTGATCATGCGGCCGCTGCGCAATACGGAACGCGTGCTGCGCAACGCCGCGGTCGACAAGGTCGTCGCCATCGAGAAGCAGAAGGGCGCCGCGACGACGATCGACGACGTCCGCGAGTATGTCGCCGGGGCCTACGTGAAGGTCATGCAGCAGGGCGACATGGAAGCGGGGGCATGGTCGTGCGGCATGGTCGCCGGCCTGATCCACGACGTGCCGACCTGCCGCGAACTGGTCGACCGCATCATGGCGGAAGCCGACGCGATCGTGGCGCGCCGGCTCGAGGGCATGCGGGCAGGCTGACCGTCAGATCTCGCCGCGCTTCGCGAACTGGGCGATGTGGTCGCCGGCCCGGAAGGCGAGCGCCTGGATCGTCATCGTCGGTTGCCCGCGCCCCGACGTCACCATGCTCGAGCCGTCGCAGACGAACAGGTTCCGGATGTCGTGCGACCGGTGGTACTTGTCGACGACCGACGTCTTCGGGTCGTTGCCCATGCGCGCAGTCCCCAGCAGGTGCGGCCCGCCGGTCGCTTCGGCGACCGGGTTCCTTCCAGACTTCGAGCGCGCCGGCTGCCTGCATGGACTCGACGCCGCGATCCTGCAGGTAACGCGCCATCGCCAGGTCGTCCGGATGATCCTTGTACGTCATGCGCAGCGCGGGCAGGCCCCAGGCATCCTTCAGTTCAGGATCGAGGTCGATGCGGTTGGTCTCGAGCGGCAACGACGTGCCGTGAGCGGCGACGATCATCGCTCGCGGCAGGGCCTCGAGCAGCGATTTGAACCCGGTACCCCAGGTGCGATCCGGCGGTGGCGCGAACAACGACCACGCAATCGGCATCGGGCCGATGCGCGAATCGATGCCGCCGCCGCCGTAGAAGCCGCGCTTCGGGTCGGAGTCGTACCAGTCGTGCACGACGCGCGTGACCTGCGCGCTCTTGAATTCGTTCAGTTCGTGCTCGAACAGCGCATTGACCTCGGCGTAGGTGTTGAACATCAGGTTCTTGCCGACATAGCCGCTCGAATTCGCGAGCCCGTCGGGAAACTTCGCATTGGCCGACATCAGCAGCAGCCGCGACGTCTCGGCGCCGTTGGCGCATACGACGACCGCGCGTGCCTTCTGGAAGTGCTCGCGCTTGTCCTTGTCGAAATAGGCGACGCCGGTCGCGCGGCCCGCCGCGTTCGTCTCGATGCGCGACACGTAGCTCAGTGGCCGCACTTCGCAGCGTCCCGTGGCCTCGGCTTCGGGGATCATGGTGTACAGCGTCGACGACTTCGCCTGCATCTCGCAGCCGAAGCCGATGCAGAACCCGCAGTGCGCGCAGGCGGCGCGGCCCTTGTAGGGCACCGAGGCGATCGCCATCGGCGCCGGGTACGGATGCCAACCCATCTTGCGTGCGCCGCGCTCGAGCAGCACGCCTGATGACTTGACGGGCAGCGGCGGCATCGGGTACGGCTTGCTGCGCCACGGGTCGAACGGGCTTGCGCCGGCCAGCCCGGACACGCCGACTTCCCACTCGACCTTCGTGTAGTAGGGCTCGAGTTCGGCGTAAGTGATCGGCCAGTCCGAAAAAGTAGTTCCCGGGATCGCGCCCAGCCGGCTGCGCTCGTTGAAGTCGACCTCGTGCAGGCGCCAGAAGTTCGCGGTGAAGTGCACCGAACTGCCGCCGACGTTCGGCGCGTACCACGCGGCGGGGAACTCCGTGACGCGCTCTGCCTTCTCTGTCGCGGTCTTCCGGAACGTCTGTGGGTTCGTGTCGAGCTTGTTGGTGATCGCGCCGTTGAACCAGTAGTCCAGCTCGTCGTGGCGGAAGTCCGCGGCGGTGAAGCGCGGCCCCTGCTCGAGCACCAGCACCTCGAACCCGGCCTGCGACAGCTCGCGTGCCATCACTCCGCCGGCGGCCCCCGAACCCACCACGACGAAGTCGACGGTGTCGTCGGGCTTGAACTTGCGCGCGCTCATGACTGCTGCTCCGCGGACTTCGCATAAGGCACGAACCCTGCGTATTCGGCGTCGTAATGCCCGAACGGCGGTTCCCACGCGTGCTGATCGACGAAGCCGACGAGTTTCCAGCCGAGCTTGTCCGCATTGCCGCCGTACGAGGGCAACGCCAGCAGTCCGAGTCACCGTCAGGAACTTCATGCCGCCGAAGAACGGCGTGTGCTCGATGTGCTTCAGGTACGCGGTCTGGTCGTCGAACGACAGGTCTGCAAACTGCGCGACGCCAGGATGGTGCTTCGCGCACTTCGCCTGGAAGTCGGCGAGCCCGGCGATGAAATCCGGTGCGTTGTCCTTCCATACGCCCGCGTGCACATGGTCGATGAAATAGACGGCCCCGGCTTCATGCGCTCCTGGCGTGGCGCCGCTCGGGACGATCTGCGAGGCAATCGCGTCGACGTCGCGGGCCTGCGCCGCGTTCAGCAGCAGGAACTTGCTGCGATCGGCCGTATCCATGGCCATCTGGTGCGCATGCCCGGCTGCAGCGACGACCTGCGGCCAGCTGGCAGCGAGCCACGCCATGCCCAACGCGCCGCCGGAAGCCTGCAGGAATCTTCTGCGAGACGTATCTGTCGAGGCCACGTGCGATCTCCCTGCGAGCGTTATTCTGGACTGAGTATGCTATGCGTTTCGCATCCGTGCTCTTTTTTTGCACTGCAGCGCTCTCGGGAAGACCGACAGGAGGTTCCATGAAGACATCCGCCCGCAGACTTTTTGCGTCGTCGTTCACGTGTGCAGTGCTGGCGCTGCCGCTCGCCGCGCCTGCGGCCGATGCGATCGTGCGCAGGTCACTGGGTGACTTTCCGATCGCGAGCAGCGTGGCCGTGCCTGGCGCTGCGCGAATCGTCTTTGTCAGCGGCACCCTGGCGGACGTCGCCAAGCCGGAGGCACCGGCCGGCAGCATCGAGCGTCTCGGCGATACCGAAACCCAGTCGGCCAGTGTCCTCGCCAAGATCGAGAAGGAACTCGCCGCCTCAGGGCTCACGATGGCCGACGTCGTGAAGATGAACGTCTTCATGGTGGGCGACCCGGCGAAGGGCGGCGGGATGGATTTCGGCGGACTGATGAAGGCGTACTCGCGCTACTTCGGGGAAGCGAGCAAGGGCAACTTGCCGGCGCGAACCACCGTGCAGGTCGCGGCGCTGCCGCTGCCGGGCGCGCTGGTCGAAATCGAGGTGGTGGCGGCGCGCTGACGGGCGGCGCGACGCTGGGGAATCCGCAATGCCAGTCGATCCGGCCTTCGCCGCGCTGCTCGCCGACAAGCGCAGCGAGTTACGTGCGCCGCCTGCGCACGTCACGGCCGACGTCATGCGGGCCGGCAACAAGGCGTACCTGATCACTGCGCCGAAAACGCCGCTCCATGCGGTCGAGGATCGGGTGCTGCCGGGACCTGCAGGTCCGCTGAACGTGCGCATCTATCGGCCTGCGGACGACCTCCATCGGCCGGTCATCGTGTTCTGTCACGGGGGCGGCTTCGTGCTCGGTGACCTCGATACACACGATTCGATCTGCCACCGGCTCGCGTCCAGCAGTGGTTGCGCGGTCATCGCAGTGGATTACCGGCGCGCGCCCGAAACACGCTTTCCTGGCGCGATCGACGATTGCTCGGCGGCACTGCGCTGGCTTGCTGAGCACGCGGCAAGCCTGGGCCTTGATGGCCAACGCCTTGCGCTCTGCGGCGACAGTGCCGGCGGCAATCTTGCTGCGGCAACGGCACTGCGCGCGAATCGCAACGGCCCCGGCGTGCGACATTTGGCCTTGTTGTATCCGATGGTGGATCCCGCTTGCGAGACCGCATCGATGCACGCCTTTGCGCGCGGGCACCTGCTGGCGCGCGACGGCGTGCAGTGGGCGTGGAGCCAGTACCTGTCCGAACCCGCCGACGCCACGAACCCGCTCGTGTCGTTGTTGCGCGCGGATCCCGCCGCGTTTCCGCCGACCAGCGTCGTCACCGCCGAGTGCGATCCACTGCGTGACGAAGGCGAGGCGTTCGCCGAGAGACTGCGGGCCGCAGGAGTGGAAGTCATGGCCCGTCGTTACGTTGGCATGGTCCACGGCTTCGCGGGATTGCCGCAAATCACGTCGGTGGCATGGCAAGCGATCGACGACATCGCGGGCGATATCCGGAAATCAATGGCGTAATCAACCTCCCTGCAAGGAGACTCCTCATGGCAGAAAACGCCGTTCGCTGGTTCGAGATCTACGTGCAGGACATGGCCCGCGCTCGACGCTTCTACGAGACCGTCCTCGGCGTGAAGCTCGAGCAACTCGGCGCCGTCGACCAGGACCTCGAGATGTGGGCCTTCCAGATGTCGCCCGACCGGCCCGGCGCCGGCGGGGCGCTGGTGCGCACGCACGGCATGGCCTCGACGCCTGGCGGCACCATGGTCTACTTCGGCTGCGACGACTGCGCGGTCGAGGCCGGACGTGTGGAAAAAGCCGGTGGCAAGATCCAGCGCGAGAAGATGTCGATCGGCGAGTACGGTCACATCGTCCTGGCCATCGACACCGAGGGCAACCTCATCGGGCTGCACTCGATGGCTTAGCGCGCCGTCCTGATCACGGGAATCTGCACGCCGTGCAGGCGGAAGCTCTCGACGACCGCCGGATTTATTTCGCCGGCGGCGGCCCCGTAATCCTTCACCGTAACCCATGGTTTGATCACGATGGAGATTGCGTACTCACCGAGAGCGGCCGCGGCGACGAGCGGCGCCGGGTCTTTCAGCACACGTGCATTGTTCGCCAGCACCTCGCGGACCGCGCCGACGGCGAGGTCCAGGTCGGTGCCGTAAGCCACGTTGACGCTGAGGTTCAGTTGCCGGATCTCGCCGTAGTTGTGCAGGATCTCACCGGCGATCTTGCGGTTGGGGATCACGACCAGCGAGAGGTCGCTGTGACGCAGCGTCGTGCTGAAGATTGAGATCTTGTCTACGACGCCTTCCTCGCCTGCGATCGAGATGTACTCGCCGACGCGGAACGGCCGCGTGAAGATGATCGTGAGTCCCGCGGCGACGTTGCCCAGCACGCCCTGCAGCGCAAGCGCGATACCCGCGCCGGCGATGCCGAGACCCGCGAGCAGCGGCAGCAGGTCGATGCCGAGGTTCTGCAGCGCGAGCAGCAGGAACAGGAGCAGCACCAGGATCTTCACGACACGCAGCAGCAGGTCGCGCACCGGTTGCTCCAGCGGCAACCGCCCCAGGCCGCGCGCCGCGAGTTTCGCGACCCAGCGCATCACGAAGAAGCCGGCTACCAGCACCAGCAACGCAGACAACGCGCGCGGGCCGTATTGCACGGCCAGTTGCGTCAGGGCATCGGGGGTTTCGAGCAGCGAGTCGATGGGATCGGCCATGGGGTGATCCTACCGTGCGGGCGTCGGCTCGACCGCTGCGACCGGGGCGCCTGCTTTCTTCCAGGCGCCGAACCCGCCGTCGATGTGGGTCACGGGCGTGAGTCCCATGTCCTGGGCCGTCTTTGCTGCCAATGCAGAACGCCAGCCGCCTGCACAGAAGAAGACGAAGCGATTGCCCGAGGCGAAGAAGTCCTTGTGATACGGGCTTGCCGGATCGATCCAGAACTCGAGCATCCCGCGCGTGACATTCACGGCGCCGGGCACGCCGCCGTCGCGCCAGCGTTCGCGCGGGTCGCGCAAGTCGATGAACGTGACGTCGGGCCGGCCGAGCAGGGCGCGCGCCTCATCGACGGTGAGCGTCTCGATCTCGGCGAGCGCCTCGTCCACCAGTTGCTTCACGCTCTTTTTCAGTACCAGCGGCACGGTCATCTCCTGCAATTCGGTCGTCGCAAATGTTCCTGCGTCAGAACCCGAGGCGCACGAGCGCATTTGCGACGCGCGCACGGGTGACTTCGGACTTCATCGGGAAAGAGCGGAAGAAATCGGCACGCGTGAGCACGGGGTTGCGGATGCGCACATCGCTGGCCCACGCCGCGGCTTTCGCGTCGTCGCCGATCATGGCGTGCGTGGCGGCGGCGATCATCGCGATCAGCACGTGCGCGCCCGGCGAGCGCGCCGCGCGCTCTGCCCATTCGGCGGCGGCCACGTCCTCGCCGACGACCATGTGGGTGAAGGCCCGCGTCCCCAGCATCGCGTAATAGAGCGGGTCGAGCGGACTCAGGCGCATCGAAAGGTCGACATGCGCGCGGCCCTGCAAGCCACGTCCCGCGAGCGTCTCGGTCCAGGCCTGCGCGTAAATGCCCTGCGCGTAGTTGGGGCTGATCGTGGTCGCGCGTTCGAGCCACGCCAGGCCGCCTTCCAGGTCGCCCGCGAGCCAGTAGGTGCGACCCATCGTGAAATTCACGAACGGGTCGAGCGGGTCGAGTTCCACGCCTCGCTGCGCGAAGCGACGCGCCAGGTCGGATTCGCCGGCGATGTCGTCCGTGTGCCGCATGAACGCGGTCTGGAAGTGCACGAACGACAGCCCCGCGTGCGCCCGCGCAAAGCCCGGGTCCTGCGCGACCGCCTGCTGGAACAGCGCGGTGGCCGCGGCATTGTCCGTGCGGTTGAAGCGGTACATGTGCTGCAGGCCGAGGTGGTACGCCGACCACGCGTCGAGGTTCTCGGTGACGGTCAACCGGGCCAGGTTCGCTTCGTGCAGCGGAATCTGCAGCTCGAGCGCCGTCAGTATCCGTGAGCGGATGTCCTCGCGGATCGCGTGCACGTCGTCGATCGAGCCGGCAAAGCGGTCGGCCCAGACGACGCCGCCGCTGCGCGTATCGACGAGTTCGACGGTGACGACGAGGTTCGAGCCGGCGACGTCCACCGTGCCGGTCAGGCAATACCGGACCCCGAGCACGCGACCGATTTCGTGCATGTCGGCGTCTTCGGAGCGCAGGCGAAACGACGAGCCGCGCGCCGTGACGAACAGCCAGCGCAGTCGCGACAGCTCCGTGATCAGTTCGTGGGGCAGGGCGTCGGCAATTGCAGCGTACGGGCCAGCGTCGCCGACGAGGCGAAACGGCAGCACGGCGATCGAGGGCCGCATCGGCGGATCAGTGTGCTGGCCAGCGGGCAGCTCGGCAGGCGGAGGCTCGGCGAGCTGTACGGCCCTCGCGACCTTCACCTCGGCGACGAAGCGGAAGCCCTGGCCGTGGACCGTCCGGATGAATCGCTGCGCCTGGCCGTCGTCACCGAGCGCCTGCCGTGCCGACTTGATGCGACTCGAGAGTGCGGCATCCGAGACGATGCGCCCGTCCCAGATCTTGTCGAGGATCTCGTCCCTGGAGACCAGTCGTTCCCGGTTTTCGACCAGCAATGCAAGCAGGGCAAAGACCTGTGGTTCGACGGGATGCGGCGCGCCGCCGGCGCGCAGTTCGGCCCTGGCCGTGTCGAGCTCGAATGTGCCGAACCGGTAGAGCATGGGCCGCAGGATACCGCCGGACGCAGTGCGCGCCCAGAAACCTTCCCAGAAGCCTGCCGTGAAACTTCCGCGAAACCTACATGAATTCTCCACGCCTTCTGCAAGCTTCGGCCGGCGCGGGCTGCCAATCTCTGCCCACCTGCCGCCAGACCAAGGAATATGACCATGACCCGGCCCATCCACCGACTGACCCTGTCCGCCATCCTGTTCGCTTTCCTGGGTGCTGCTGGCGTGCTGAACGCCGAAACCCCGGTTGCGCCCGTGTCGGATCGCCCCTTGGCCCTTTCCGAAGCGGCCACTGATCTGCAATGGGGTGACTGCCCTGCCATCTTCCCGCCCGGCTGCAAGATCTCGGTGCTGCACGGCAACCCTGCCGAGCCTGGTGCCGACGTGTTCCTGCGTGTGCCGTCGGGCTATACCATTCCGGCGCACTCGCACACCTCGGCCGAACGCATGGTGCTCGTCTCCGGCCAGCTCGACGTGACCTACGCCGGCCATCCAACTGCCAGCTTGAAGCGTGGTGATTACGCTTATGGGCCGGCCCGGCTGCCGCACACGGCTCGCTGCAACGGAGCCGAGGCCTGCACGCTGTTCATCGCGTTCAACAGTGCGGTGGACGCGCTGCCGTTCGAAGGCGTGATCGCCCAGGCGGCGCACTGACCGGCTGGCCCGGTGCCACCTGAATTCCGCGCCCAATCCCTGAGGTCCCGGGCTCGAGCCCGCGCAACTCGCATTCAACCGACGGAAGGAGAGACGACATGCCCCTGGTTACCATCGATGTCATCAAAGACGTGTTCACCCCGCAGCAGAAGGCCGAGATGATCGCCAAGGTCACCGCGGCGATGATCGAAGTGGAAGGTGAAAACATGCGCGGCGTCACGTGGGTCAAGATCAACGAGATCAATAGCGGCGACTGGGCCATCGGTGGCCAGGCGCTCAGGACCTCGGACGTGCAGGCGCTAGCCGCCGGCAAAGCCGCCTAGCAGTCGTCGCGCCCTCTCCCGTTGCAGCGGGAGAGGGTGGGGGCGAGGGTTCTTATCGGGGACCCACGCTCTTCAGGTTCTTGTCGAAAAACGCGACGACGCTGCCATTCATGTTCACGTGGAAGGCTTTTCTGTCGAACTGTGCAGGATCCGAGCAAATGCCGGGAGGCCTGAGCAGGCCGCAGGGCGCGAGAAATGAGAAATGGCCAGCCCCGGGAACCGCGTGAAACTCTACTCGTGGCTCCAGTGCTTCGCGAACCAACCTGGTGTTGGTGGCATACGGGACGTTGGTGTCCTGGTCGGCGCTCCAGAGCTGAATCGGCACGCTCACATTGCCCAACCCGTTCGGGCCCATCGCAAATCCCAGGCCCGGCGCTGCCACGACCGCTGCCTTGATTCTCGCGTCGGGCACGAAGGCACCACCCATGCCCGGCGTAGCGGAATTCAGTAAAGGCGACTTGGCGTGACGGAGTAAATCGCAGGCAAACTCAGGCGAACCGGTGCAGTGCTTTGCAATGATGGTCAGGTCAGGCTGGGCCCCAACGGCAGTCAAGACCGTGAATCCGCCTGCAGAGAATCCAAACGCGCCGACACGTTCCGGGTCGATGCGGTCGTGGCCCGGCCAGCTACCGAGCATGTAATCGACGGTGGCGCGGAGTTGCTGGTTACGCCCACTGAGCCACGACACCGAGCCGACGGCGCCCTGGTCCGCGTAGTTGTCACCGGCGTGCATGGGCGCCGCGACAACATAGCCGGCGTCTGCGAGGGCAAGGGCCAGGTCCGCGTGGCTGCCGAGCCCGCCGCCGTTGCCGTGCGAGATCACTACCAGGGGTAAATCGCTTCCTGCAACCGGGCCGTTGGCCGCGACGTCCATCAACAGGGGGCCCAACAACGTCGTCGGTCGGGGATGCGCGTGGGTCGGATACCACACGCCGACAGGGAACGGCTGCCCGTCGGCGCCGGTCGCTCGAGCCACCTGGAAACCTACGGGACGCTCGGTGCGTAGCGCCGTCAGGAAAGCGGCGCCGACGAATCCGCAGGCCAGGATGGCAATGACAATCAATACCCGACGAACCCATTTCATCTGCGTTCCCCCAGTGGCACGTCGACGACGGCGCGTATGGCAGCGGGAGGATGACAGCTGCACTCCCGCAAGAGAAGTACGAAGTCGTCTTGAAAACATCACTTGACCACGTGCAGCGCAGCCCGCTCAATGTCGCCCGATGCCACATCCCACCGAACTTCACACGCTGCACTCTTCGCTTTCATCGAGCTTGACCGCGACGCTCGGCACCCCGAGACCGCTCGTCTACGATCACGGCGCCCACCCGCTGGAAGACCTGCCCGCCCACGTGCGTGCTGCCTCTTCGATTCGCCGGCAGGGCAGTCGCCTGGTGATCCTGCAGGACGACGTCAGCGCGCTCGCCGTGCTCGATCCCTCGACCGGATCGACGTATCCGATCCTGCTGCCCGCCGGCCCGGAGGGTGCGCGAGTATTCGATGACGAGCGTGGCAACAAGAAGCTCAAGCTCGACCTGGAGGCTTGCATCGTGCTGCCGGACGGCCGGCTGGTGGCGTTCGGATCCGGCTCGAGCCCGCAGCGCGAGAAGATCGTGACGGTTGCGCCGGGCAAAGGCGCGATGGCGCAGCAGATGTCGGGCGAGGATCTCTATGCGGGACTGCGTGTGCATAGCGGTCCGCGCGGAGCCCGGCTCAACATCGAGGGCGCCGTGGTGCAGGGCGAATGGCTGCGGCTGCTGCAGCGGGGCAATGGCAAGCGCGGCTTCGAGCCGTGGAATGCCATCCTCGACGTTGCGCTGGACAGGTTCCTGGGCTGGCTCGATGGCCGCCAGCCGTTCCCGCCGGTTCGCCGCATATTCGAGGTCCATCTCGGCGACTTGGCGGGCGTGCCATTCGGGTTCACGGACGCAGCCGTGACTGACGACGGGCGTGTCGCATTCCTCGCGTGCGCAGAAGACACGGAGGATGCGCTCATTGACGGGCCGGTGATGGGCTGCCGGTTCGGCTGGCTCGATGCGAATGACCAGGCGGTCGTCATGACCGATATCGTCGACGGTGACGGACAGCCGACTCACCTCAAGCTCGAAGGCATCGAGGTCCGCACCGGCGGCGGAACGGTGTTCGACGTGGTCGCCGACATGGATCGCGGCGACGAGCCGGCGCAGATCGCGGAGCTGGTCGTCCGCGAATAGGGCTCTGTCACCTCTCCCGCTGCGGCGGGAGAGGGCTGGGGTGAGGGTCTACTTCCGGCTCTGGTCCCTGATCGCCCGGAACTCGCTGTCGGCGCGCCAGTTCGGCCACCGCGACGAGTTCGCGATGCCCAGCCCCACGTCGTAATACACCTGCAGGTCCTGCAGCGTGCCGCTCACGTCCCAGTCGGGCGAGTACTCGTCCGACGCCTGGTGGTACCGCTTCGCCGTGTATTCGGCGAGCCACTGCTTGCCGTGCTCCGCGCCCAGCGTCGGGCTGTCGATGCCCGACTTCGTGTACAGCATCGGCACGCCGACCTTTGCCAGGTTGAAGTGATCCGAGCGGTAGTAGAAGCCTTTCTCGGGTGACGGCTCCGGCTTCGGTACACGGCCTTGTTTCGCCGTCGCGCGCAGCAGGTCGTCGTCCAGTTCGGACTTGCCGTAGCCGATCACGGTCATGTCGCGCGTCTTGCCGACGGAGTAGAGATTATCCATGTTGATGCCAGCGACCATCTGCGCGACGGGGATCGGAGGATGCGCGGCAAAGTATTCGCTGCCCAACAAGCCCGATTCCTCGGCGGTGACGGCGACGAACATCACCGAGCGTTCCGGCGCCGGCTTCAGCGCGGCGAATTCGCGCCCGAGTTCGATCAGCGCCGAGATTCCCGTCGCGTTGTCCTGCGCGCCGTTGAAGATGGCGTCTTCGCCCGGTTTCGGATCCGCGTTCTTGCCGAGGTGATCCCAGTGCGCGGTGTAGACGAAGGCCTCGTTCGGACGCTTGCTCCCGGGCACCATTCCAACCACGTTGTACGAGACCGCGTTGCGCACGTCGTTGCGCACGGACATGGTCGCCGAGAGGCCGGTCGCCTTGCCCTTGAAGCCGCGCATCGATGCAGCCTTCTTCAATGCGGCGAAGTCCATGCCCGCTGCCGACAGCACGCGTGACGCAGCGTCTTCAGTGATCCAGCCTTCGAGCGCCAGGCGCTTGGTGGCGTAGTCTTCGATGCGCAGGTCGAACTGCGGCTTGGTCGCGCCGTTGCGCGGCACGTCCCACGGGTAACCCGCTGCCTTGGTCTCGTGGATCACGAGCAAGCCGGCCGCGCCGTGACGCAAGGCCTCGGCGAACTTGTAGTCCCAGCGGCCGTAGTAGGTCATCGCATTGCCCGTGAAGAGCTTCGGGTCCTGCGTGGCGTAACCGGGATCATTGACCAGCGCGAGCACCAGCTTGCCGCGCACGTCGAGGCCGGCGTAATCGTCCCAGCCGTACTCCGGCGCGACGATGCCGTAACCCGCATAGACGACTTCGGCGCTCGCGATGCCCGTCGATGGCACGGGCCGCTTCGACCACACGACCACGTCGTCAGGACTGCTCAGTGCGAGCGACTTGCCGCCGGCTCCCGTCAGCTGCATCGCGGCGTCCGCGTGCGGCATGATTTCGACGACCGGCACGGGTTGCAGGAAGCTGTTGCCGATGCCCGGCTGCAGGCCCGCCGCCCGGAACTGCTGCTCGATGTAGGCGAGCGTCTTCTTCTCGCCTTCGGTGCCCGGCGCGCGTCCCTCGAAGGCGTCCGACGACAGCACCTCGATGTGCTTGCGGTAGGAGGCTTCGGGGAACGTGGGCAGCGGGACGGAATCCGCCGCTGCCGTCATTGCCGCCAGGATGCCGATGCTGAAAAGCAGCGTGGCGCAGCGCCTGCCGGATGCGGCAGGGCTTTCCTGACGCAGCAGGAGAGGGCCGAGGTCAGCGCGAGGATGGGTTTGCATGCCGGGATCGTAATGGCAAGCGCCGGTCCTGTCAGGTCCTGCGATCGCCCAGGCTCATTCCCTGAGCCTGCCGCATGTATAATCACCCCTGCATCAAGAACGGGGCACCTGCTCCGGCCAACCTGCCAGCTCGGCAAGGTGGATCGCCATTTCGGCGGATGCGGCCCGACCCCGGGCAACGAAGGAGCGACACATGCATTCCGTCCACCTGGCCGACCTCGGCGTCTACGGCTTTGACCGTCACGAGACCACCATCCTCGCGGCACTGGTCACCGCAGACCCGTTGCTGCTGGTCGGTCGCAGCGGCACCGGCAAGACCTTCCTGCTCAACACGCTGTCGGAAGCGCTGGGGCTCGAGCACCGTCACTACAACGCGAGCCTGATCTCGTTCGACGACCTGGTCGGCTTCCCGTATCCCGACGAGGCGCATACAGCCGTGCGCTTCCTCGAGACGCCGGCCACCGTGTGGGGCGCGGAGTCCGTCCTGATCGACGAGATTTCGCGCTGCAAGCCCGAGCACCAGAACCGCCTGTTCTCGCTGGTGCACGAGCGCAAGCTGCAGGGCCTGCCGTTGCAACGACTCCGTTACCGCTGGGCCGCGATGAACCCGTGCACGTCCGACCAGGGCGGCAGCGAGGACTACTCCGGCTCGGAAGCGCTCGACCCCGCGCTCGCCGACCGGTTCGCGCTGATCGTCACCGCCGCGGACTGGAGTGACCTCACCCACGCGCAGCAGCAGGCGATCGTCGCTCCGTCCGGCGAGGGCGTCGTCACTCCTCGCAACGAGGCGTTGTGCGTTGCGGTCAATGCCTGGCGCGCGTCGTTCAGCGAACACGCCAATGCGTGCCCACCACGGGTGACGGCCTACGTCACCACCGTCGTCAGCGCGTTGAACGGGGCTCGCATCCGCATCTCTCCGCGGCGCGCGCGATTGCTGGCCCGCAGCCTGGTCGCCGCGACCATCGTCGCCGGTCGTGCGACATCGGCCACCTTCAAGAGCGTGCTCGAGTGCAGCCTGCCGCACGCCACGTGGGGCCAGGCAGTCGAACCTGCCGTGGTCGCTGCCGCGCATCGCGCGGGTTGGGATGCGTCGCGCGAAGAGGCCGGCGCGTGGATCCATGCGTTCCTCGCGGAGCAGAGCCTGCCGCGCAAGCTCGGCTTGCTGCTCGACCATTGCACGGATCCCGATGAAGGCTCGCAGGCCATCGCGCAACTCATTGCGATCGAATCTGCGGATCGCGCCGCCGCGTTCGCGTTCGTCACCTATCCTGCGGCGCTCGGCGGCAAGCTGCCGATCGGTGCCGAAGGCATGAACGACCTGGCGAAGCTCGCCGTGCCGCTGCTCGACGCCGAGGGCGAACTATCGTGGCAGGAGCGACTGAGCGAGCAGGGCAGCAGCCACCCAGTCATCGCCGAGATCGGCAAGGTGCTCGCCCCGTTGCGCGCCACCCGGCTCGTACGGGCGCGACAGTTCCTCACGGCCTGCTTGGTGCGCGGGATCGCGCTGCCGTCGCCTGCAACCCTGGAACCTCAGCTGCACGAGTGCGTGAAACGGCTGCGAAAGCAGAACGTCGCCGGTGCGGGAGCAAGGCCGTGATCGTCTTCCCCGTCCCGGTCCGCGACCCGGTGTATCGCTGCTGGTCGAGCCGCTGCGCGGGGTACTCCGCCAACACCGGCGGTCCGATGTCACGACGGCGCACGGAGCGCGTGGTGGCGAGCGTCCTGCGCGACGAGGCGTCGCGCATCCGCCTGCCACAGGTGATCCGTGCCGGGCTGCACTTCGGCGACAAGGATCCATTGCAGGCGGTACTCGAATCCCTGGCGCGCATTGGCTTCGATGACGCCGAACGATTGCGCGAGCGCTTTGCAGCCCCGGCTACGCCGTTGCTGGTCCGCACCGTGCCCGACGCCCGCTGGGGTGTGCAGGTGGCACGAGGCACCGACGACTCGATCCTGCAGCAGGCGCTGCTGCTCGGGCTCTGCACGGCCTGGCAGTACGACCCATCGCGTCCCGTGCTGTGGACACGCGCGAGCCTCACACGACGCGTCGAGCTGTACGAGCCCACGGGGTTCTACGCATGAACAAGATGCAGGTACGTGCCCTGATGCACGAACTGATGGACGAGAACCCGTTCGCGATCCGCGCGGTGCTCAAGATCCTGTCGGTCGAGTTCACGGAGGCCGTGCCGACACTCGCGGTGACCAACGAGCCGCAGCCACGGCTGCTGATCAACCTGGCGTTCATCAACCAGCACTGTCGCACGGAGGAGCACGTGAAGGCGCTGCTGTGCCACGAGTTCCTGCACGTGCTGCTGCGTCACACGGACGAGCGCGGCACGCCGACGCAAGCGCGCCACCTCGCCGTCGATGCGGTGATCAATGCGATCATCCATCGGCAGCTGGGCGAGAAGTACTCGAGCCTGATGTCGACGTACTACGGCAGCACCGGGGGCCTCATGCCGCTGCTGCGGCCGATGGACGGTGCCGAGATCGTCCGTTACCGCAGCCACACACACTCGGGCAACCCGCCCGTGCCGTCCTGGTGGCACGCCTGGGCCGGGCTGTACGCAGGCAAGTTGCTGGCCGACGACCTTGAACAGCTCGCCCGCGATCTGTCGCGACCCGGGAACGGCGAGGCCAACGCAGCAGGCGAGGGTGGCGACGCTGCGCTGCCCAGCCTCGACGACCTGCTCGGCAACCACGAGGACGACGCGCCGCTCTCTGAGGCGCTGCAACACGCGCTCGATCGCGCCCGCAAGGAAATGAACGGCGGCGGCATCTGGCGCAACCCGGGCCCCGGCGGTAACCGTTACGAACTGCTCATCACATCCAGGCACGCTGCGATCGCGGAGTGGCAGGCCAGGACCCTGGCCGTTCTGCGCAGGCACCTCGAGCCCGCACCCGGCGCGCCGGCTGCACCCGTGCCCGTCACCGCGCGTTTGCCCGTGCTCTCGACCTCCGACCGCCGCGCGTTCCTGCGCGCCACGTGGTCGCCGTTCCTGCCCGAAGCGCAATGGGGCGCCACGGCATTGCGGCCCGAAGGTCGCGCGCAGGTGTACCTCGACGTCTCGGGCTCGATGAATGCCGAGATGCCGCTGGTGGTGGCGCTGCTCGGGCGATTGTCGCGGTGGATCCGCCGGCCGTTCTGGGCGTTCAGCACGGAAGTGGTGCCGGCGGTGATCGAGTGTGGCGTGCTCAAGGCCGGCACGTCGGGCGGCACCAGCCTCGAGTGCGTGCTCGCGCACGTCGAGCAGACGCGGCCCGCCTGCGCGGTGATCGTCACGGACGGATTCGTCGAGACGATCGCGAAGCAACGCCTCGCCGCACTCGCACGGCACACGCGCCTGCACGCCATCGTCACGCGCGACGGTAACCCAGCGCAACTCAGGAACGCGGGCCTTGCCTACTCGCAGCTCGGGAGGTTGCCGTCATGATCCGGGTCAGCGAAGCGGTATTGCCGGGTCACCCGGACAAGTTGTGCGACTTCGTGGCGGAGAGCCTCGTGCAGGCGGCGCTCGCCGTGGACCCCGAGGCATACGCGCAGATCGAGGCCGCGATCTGGTGCGATCAGTTGTGGCTGTCGGGCGGGTACGCGGCGCGCGGCCCGGCGCTCGACGTGGAGCGGATCGCGGTGGAGGCGCTCGATTCGATTGCACGTGCGGTGAACCCCGCTGCGAGGCGCGACCCCTGGCAAGTGACCAACTGCGTCTGCCGCTACGACGTCGATCCCACGATCTGGACGCGCCACGTCAACGACCAGGCGATCGTGATCGGCTGGGCCGGTTACGACGACAAGGTGCAGTACCTGCCGCCCGAACACTTCCTGGCGCTGGAGTTCCGCACCGCGCTGTGGGAGGCGTGCCAGGGCGGGGAACTCTCGCGCTGCGGGCCCGACGGCAAGCTGATCGTCCGCCTGCGCGAGGACGATGACGGGTTCGCGCTCGAGCACCTGCTGGTGACGCTCGAGCATCCCGAGTCCGTGAGCGTGTTGGAGCTGGCGCAGCGAGTGAGCGCGGTGCTCGGGCAACGCTATGGCCAGCTGCGCAGCCTGGACAGGCGATGGACCGCGACGTGGCCCGAGGTGGAACTGCTGGTGAACCCGAACGGCCCGCTTTCGGACGCAGGCAGCCGCAAGGACAACGGCCAGACCGGACGCAAGCTGGTGATGGATTACTACGGGCCGAGGGTCCCGCTCGGCGGCGGCGCGATCTACGGCAAGGATCCCATGCACGTGGATCGGTTCGGGGCGAGGAAGGCGAGGGAGATGGCTTTGGCCGCCGTGAAGACAGGAGCCGGTGAATGTCTGGTCAGGGCGGTCTATGCGCCTAACGTGGCGGAGCCGCTGGACGGCCGGCGATGCCGGTTGCCCTCCGCGTCCATCCACGAAGGACACCGTGGTTCGCCGGATTACCTGAGCAGCCCATGACGGGTTGCGGGAGGGCTCGATGAAATCGCTCAATAGGGTCATTGGCGCAGTGCTGGCCGCCGGCGTGCTCGCGCCACTCTCGGCGCAGGCTCTGACGCTCACCGTCGACTGCAATGCCGGCAAGACGATCGCGCAGGCGCTCACGCAAGGTGACGCGCGCAAGCCACTGGTGGTGGTCGTCAAGGGAACCTGCAACGAATCCGTCCGGATCGTGCGCGATGACGTCACGCTCCAGGGTGATCCGGTCGCGGGCGGCACCATTCACGGACCGGATGCAGGTGTGAACACCATCGAGATCCGACCGCCGGGCCACGATCGACAACTCCGTCACGGGCGGTCGAGTCAGCATCCATGTCCAGGATTCGCACGGGTCCGCGAGCTGAACACCGTGATTCAGCAGACGGCCATCGACGGAATGCGCATCTTCGTCGGTGACGCCGACGTCACTGGCTGCACGGTGCAGCTGACCGGCGGCGCGGGTGTCCTGGTGAACAGGGGCAGCGTCCTGCGGCTGGCCACCAGCCAGGTCCTCGACAACCCGGGCATCGGGATCAGCACCGAGGCCAACTCGACGCTTGCGGTCAACGGCAGCACGATCAGCCACAACGGTGGCAACGGCATCGACCTGGGTCGCGGCTCGCAGGGCACGATCGGCACCAGCACGATCTCGGACAACGGTACCGACGCGAACAAGCCCGGCAATGGCGTTTCGGCGTGGGGCGCCTCCGGGGCGCACATTGGTGGCAGTAACGTCATCACCGGCAACCGGGAAACAGGCGTCCTGATCGCAGGCGGCTCGACCGCCTATGTTTTCGGGAACACGATCACCGGCAACGGCGGCGATGGTGTCAAAGGTTACCTCGCAGCGACGCTCGTCATCGACGGCGGCGACATCAGTGACAACGGCGCCAACGGCGTCGACTGCACTGCGAATTGTGCGGCGCAGATCATTGGTTCGAAGATCCAGGGCAATGTCTTCTCCGGCATCAACCTCGCCCTGGATTCGACCCTGCTGCTGTGGCCGCCCACGACCGATGCCACGGGCAATTCTGGCATGGGCCTGTACTGCAACGACGAAGAATCGAGTGCCGTCGATGTCGCCAACCTACTCGGCGGCACGAACTGCAGCGGGTTCTGCTGGGGGCGGCCTGCGTGACCGAGCCGCTCCGACGCTCAGGGCGCGAGCGGCTCGATCTCCCATTCCTGGATGCGCGGCGGTTGCGTCGGCGTCAGCGACAACGAGCCGCTGAGTCGCCCATGCGTGCAACGCCACGTGTAGTCGCCTGAGAGCGCGCCGGTCGGCTCCACCGCCGCCGTCGTGTCGCAGTCGCCGACGCCTGCCTTCAGCTGCGCCAGTCTGCTCGACCAGTGGTCCGCATCGCGATCCAGCAGGAAGTTCATTCCCAGTTGGCCCTGCGCGGCGGCAACGCTGCCGGCTGCATACATCGCACCCAGCGCGCGATACGCGTTGGCGAGGTCCGCGCTGACCGGCATCTGGCGTTCCTTCCCCAGCAGCCCGGCCTTGTCGAGCGCGATCGCCGCATCCCAGACGGGCGCCGACGTGCCAGCGTAGGTGCGATTGGCGAACGCGAAGATGCCGATGCCGCGGTCCGGCAGCAGCAGCACGTGCGAGCCGTAGCCGGGGTAGCCACCGCTGTGAACGAGCATCGATCCCAGGTCGCAGTCGGTGGCGGCGTTCATGCCCATGCCATACGCGGTCGGCAGGCGACAGGCCGTGGCGCCGCCTTTGCCACTGCGTTGGCGCAGCGACGGGTAGTTCGAGCCTTGCTTCGAGTTCGCGCACGGTCGAGCGTCGGACGGGACCGGCATCCAGGCCATCGCGTGCCGGCCAGGCGGACAGCAGGTACGCCACCCACTTCGCGTAATCGCTGGCGCTCGTCTGCAATCCGCCCATCGCGCCGAACACGCCGGGCCCCATCGTGGGCTCGATGCGCCACGCGTCGTCTTCCCAGCGGTAGCCGAGGGCGCGTCGTTCGAGCGGCGCTTTTTCCACGTCGAACCCGGACGACGCCATTCCCAACGGCTGCAGCAGGGTGCTGGTGATCGTATCGGCGTAGGGCTGTTGCGAGACGTTGGTGATGATGCGGCCGAGCAGGGCGTAGCCGAGATTCGAATACTCCATGCGCGTCCCGGGTGCCGACGTGAACGGAACGCCAGCGCGCAGCATCTGCGTGAAGTCCGCCTCCGCCAGTGGCTGCTGGCGGTCGCCCCACGGGTCGTCGGTCACGAAGCCTGACACGTGGTTCAACAGGTCACGCACGCGCAGCGGTGCGGTGTCCTCGGTCGGGTACTTCCAGGCACGCAGCTCCGGCACGTAGTCCGCGGCCGGTGCGTCGAGCCGCAGGCGGCCATCGTCACGCAACTTCAGCACGGTCAGCGCCGTGAACGCCTTGGTCATCGACGCGATGCGAAACAACGAGTCGCGCGTGACCGGGCGCTTTGAGTCCAGGTCCTGCACGCCATAGGTGCCGACGTGGACGAGCTGTCCGTCGATGACGATGCCGTAGACCAGGCCGGGGATGTGCGCGTCGAGCACGTAGTCGGCGAAGATGCGGTCGGCGACCGCGTACTTGTCCGTCGGTGGAACTCGCCGCTGCCTGCGACTGCGCTGCCACGGGCAGCACCTGCGGCCAGGACGAGTGCAAGCAACATCCAGAGTCGATCCATGACTTCTCCCCCGAGTTCGATTCTTCTGCGTCCACGCACTATGCGCCGATCGCGCGTCCGCATGAAAGGCGCGACATTTCGGACTGCGCCACGGACCTTGTGCCGCCACCTGCGCGCGGATGGCGTCGACGTCCAATGCCTCGATGTAGCGCAGCAGGTTCTGCCACAGCGGGTGGAAGCCGAAGTCGCCATGGATCATCTCGTCGGTGGCTTCCGCCTTGGTCCAGCCGTCGACGACGATTCGATAGACAGCCACCATCGTGCCCGTGCGATCGGAGCCGTGCCGGCAATGCACGAGCACCGGCTGCAGGGCAGGCGTCGTGGCGATGCGGAGGAACTTGATGACGTCCTCGTCCTCGGGGTGCCAGGTCTTGAACGAAATCTCCTCGAGGCGCAGTGCCGATGTCGCGGCGAGGAGCGAAGAGTCATCCTTGAAGGCGCGCAGCGAGAC
>CAVWGG010000004.1:0-282277 GCA_963754535.1 uncultured Gammaproteobacteria bacterium | reverse complement strand
CCGCTGCTTTGAGGAAGTGATCAGTGATTGGCGACCAGGGGCGACGCGCCCCACCAATCACGGACGACTGAGACGAAAGGCCCCGGCAACGGGGCCTTTCCTTTGCGGAGCGAGCCGCCGCTCGATGCGGCTGCGCACGAGCCAGTCAGCCGTCCGGCCCGGGCCGCATCTCCTGCTGGCGCACCACCATTGCCACCAGGGTGACGACGGTGATGGGCAGCACGAAGCTCACCATCACGGCCGAGAATTCGTCGAGCGCGTCGTGCTGTTGCGCGCCGAGGATCAGGTAGACGACGTAGGCAGCGTAGTAGGCGAGGAACAGCAGGCCGCGCTTGCGCCCGATCTGCCGGCCGAGGAGCAGCACCGGCAGGCAGGCGATCGCCACCGCAATCATGACCCAGATGTCGAAGTTGAGCACCGCAGGGGCGATGCCGAGACCGGTCGGGCTCACGACTCCCGACACCCCGAGGCAGCCCAGTATGTTGAAGGTGTTGCTGCCGATCACGTTGCCAACCGCAATGTCTCGCTCGCCGCGGATCGCCGCCATGATCGAGGTGGCGACCTCCGGCATGGACGTGCCGGCAGCGATGATCGTGAGGCCGATGACGAGGTCGCTGACTCCGAGTGCCCGCGCGAAGGCCACCGCCGAGTCGACCAGCCAGTTGGACCCGAGCACCAGCAGACCGAGGCCGACCGCGATCAGCAGCACCTGGACGGACCAGTGGCTGTCCCACTCACCCGAGCGGCGGATGCCACCGGCGTATTCATCGCGGATCTCTGCGGTCTCGGCGCGCGACTGGCGCAACAGGAAGATCACATAGACGACCAGCAGCAGGAGCAGGAGGGCCGCCTCCGCGCGTCCGAGCGTGCCGTCGAGGATCATGATCCCGAGCACCACCGAGGCGCCGATCATGATCGGCACTTCCTGGCGGATGATCTGCGAGTGCACGACCAGCGGCGTGATCACCGCGCTGATGCCGAGGATGAACAGCACGTTGAAGACGTTGCTGCCCACCACGTTGCCGACAGCAATGTCGGTGTTGCCGCTCAGGGCGGCGCCCACCGACACGGCCACCTCGGGCGAACTCGTGCCCAACGCGACGATGGTGAGGCCGACGACGAGCGGCGAGATGCCCAGCGACAGCGCGATCCTGGAGGCTCCGCGTACCAGCGACTCAGCGCCGGCGATCAAGGCTGCAAGGCCAAGAAGGAAGAACAGGACGTGGGTCAGCATGACGGCGGCCGGTTCGGTCGGATGACGGACTTCGTAGTCTACTGCACGATCGGAACCACCGGACTCCGGCTCATGGACCGGCACGGTGCATCAGCGCAACGACCTCAGGCTGCGTGTCGCGAGGTAGGGATCGAGACGCGCCAGCAACTGGTACGCAAGATACGATCGCAGCGACTGCCACCAGCGACGTTCCTGCCGCCAGCGCACCGGGTCCAGCGTGTCGGCAAGCTGCCGGTCAGCCTCGAATTCGGCACGCAGGCGGGCCGCGAGCGCAGCGGACGGCAGCCGCAGCAGCAGCTCGTAGTTGATGAGCAAGCTGCGCACGTCAAGGTTGCTGGAGCCCAGGTACACGACGTCGTCGAGCAACACCGCCTTGGCGTGGACAATCTGCGGCCGGTAACAATGGATTCTCAATCCGGCCCGCAGGAAACGCTTGAACAGCCGCTCGCTGGCCCAGCGTGAGACCGGCACGTCGCTGCGTTCGCCAAGAATGATGTCGACCTCGCCACGGCGGGCGGCGTCACGGATCGCAGCGCCGATGCGTCGCGACGGCAGGAAGTACGCGGCCCAGGCCTGCATCCGGCGCGCGGCACGAATGTCGAACAGCAGCCGCCGACGCAGCTCGGCCGTGCGGCAGCCCGGCCCGGAGAGCAGCAACTCGGGCTGCTCGTCTACGCCAGCCACAAGCTGCGGAGCCGTGCGCCAGAAGCGGCGGAACTCGCGTCGACCGAACGCAGACAGATCCCACATCCGGGCGAAGCTCATGGCGAGCGCGTCCACCACGGGCCCGTCAACGCGCACGGCGAAGTCGCGCCAGCCGGCCTCGAGGCCGTCGCCGTCGTACGCGTCGGCAATGTTGAGCCCGCCGATCACGGCCTCATCGTCTGCACGCAGCAGTTTGCGGTGGTTGCGGAAGTTGAGGCGCAGAAGTCGCTTCGGGTTGAACCAGCGCATTTCACCGCCGGCGGCGATCAGCGGCGCGAAATAGTCCTGGCGCAGCGTGTCCGAACCGTACGCGTCCACCAGCACCCGTACGTGGACCCCGCGTTGCGCCGCACTGGTCAGCTCGGCCAGGAACCGGTCGCCGACCGCACCCGCCTCGAAAATGTACGTCTCGAGTTCGACCGCGGTCCGCGCCTGCCGCACCAGGCGCCACATGCAGGTGTAGGCGGCGCTGCCGCCCACGAGCAGTTCCGGCGCAGGTTCCGTCGGCGCGGGATCATGGGCGCGGTATGCAACGTCGGACACCGGCCGATGGTGCCTGCCATTGACCGTGGCGCGCCAGCAGAAGATCCTCGCGACCGGCCAGGCCTTGACCCTGTAACCTTTCTGCAATGAACCAGGACCGCCGAACATGGCTGCGATGGACGGCCGTGGGCCTGCTGGTCACCTGCTCAGTAGCAGCATCGGTGGCGTGGCCCGTCGAGTCCGCAGCCTGGGTGTTGCTCGGCCTTGTGTCCGCCGGCTGTGTATTGCTGCCGGCGCCCTTCGGCATGGCGACCCTTGCAGGCGTGGTGGCACTGCAGGTGCTGCTGAGCTGGATCAACCGCGTCAAGATCGGCCTCACCAGCCTGCCGCTGACGGTCCTCGACATCAAGATCGCATTGGTCAACCCGGCTGGACTCTGGGACGCGCTCGCCCTGCCCCACTGGACCCGGCACGTCGTCGCCTTTGCCATCACGGTCGCCGCGCTGGGCTGGCTTGTCGCCGGCCTGATCGCTGCAACTCGTTTCCTGGCGAGTCACCGCACGCGACCCTTGTGGCGCGACCCGATGCTGCGCCTCGCAGCCATCTGCATCGTGGCCATGCTCGGGCTTGCGCGACTCGAGACGCTCTACGCCGACGCAGCGCTGGACAACTCGACGTGGCAACTCGAAGGCGTCGCCGGCCTGGCACAAAGGATGGGCGCGCTGCCCTTTCTCGGCTACTCCTACAATCTCGAATCGCAGTCGACCGGCGACATCTACCGGGACGAAAGTGGCGTCGCACCTCCGAGCACGGAGGAGGTGCGGACGGCGGTCCTGCAATACATGGACTTCACCGCCGGGACGGCCGGCTCGCGAATGCAGCCGAACATCATGGTCGTCCTTGCCGAGTCGACCTTCGATCCGGGAGCGACGTTTCGCCTCGAGGGCAAATGGGACGATGCGCTGTTCCGGGCTGGCGATCACACGGCAGCAAGCGGATTGCTGCGCGTGAATGCGATGGGTGGAGGCACCTGGATCACCGAGTTCGAGACGATCGTCGGCCTGGACTCGAGGCTGTTCGGTTATGCGGGGATGTATACCCACGCTTCCCTGTCCCCGTTCGTGGATCGAAGCATCGCCCGCTACATGCGCGAGCACGGCTATCGGACCTCGGCGTTCTTTCCGCACGGCGGCGATTTCTACAATGCCCGCAACGCGTATGCGAACTACGGGTTTGAAGCCATTCGCGACAGCAGAGACCTGGGTCGTGGCGACTGGATGAAGACCGACCGCGAAGTGGCAGCTAGCGTTCGCACGGCCATGGGTGCCTCGCCGCATGCGCCATTTTTCAGTTATGTGCTCTTCATCGAGAACCATTCGCCGCACGACTGCGTCGCCGGCCATGCCGCCGGCTTCGCAGTCCGATTCGTCGACACGCAGGAATTCACTCCCAACTGCGCGCTGCATGAGTACCTGCGTCGGCTCGAATCGACGACGACTGCCGTGCAGTCGCTACAGAGTTACCTCGCCGACATCGAGGCTCGGACCGGTCGCCCGTACGTGTTGCTGGTCTTCGGCGATCATCAACCGCACACGTTCTCCAGCACGGGCGGATTTCAGCACGATTACGGCGCCTTGCGAAAAGTCGCCGACACGCGCATGACGTTCTTCCAGATCATCTCGTCCGTGCCGGGCGTAAAGCTGCGTTGTTGCGCGATCACTCCGTCCGCCACGATGCTGCCCACGCTGCTGAGCGGGTACGTCGCCAGATCACCGGACGACGTTTATCTCGGCATCAACCTCTGGTTGCATGCCCGCTGCGGCACTGATGCAGTGCATCGCGACTTCGGCAACTTCATGAGCAAGCTCGCACCGAGGGACATTGTGGAACGCACGGACGCCTGCAATGCCGCGTACGAACGGGCACTGCGCTGGTACCAGGCATCTGGCGTCGTCCGTCTTGATCGGAACCCATAGAACCTCAATCGCGTCGCGACTCCAAAGACGCTTTAACCCGGCGTTTTTTCACGGGCTGCTGGCAATCGTCGGTCTGCCTATGATCGTGAAGCTCGCCCACATCTTCGGATCGTTCGGGTAATCCTTGATCGTCTCGAGCTGTGCGGCCTGCATGGCCAGCTCAGGCGCCTTGCCTTGCTTCAGGCCCGCGACAAAACGCGTCATCAGCCGGTACGTGGCGAGATCGCTCACGTTCCAGAGGCTGGCGACGACCTGGCCGGCACCGGCCGTGGTCCAGGTGCGCGCAACGCCGAATGTCCCACCATCGAAGACGCGGCCAAGCGCGGACTGGCAGGCGCTCATCACGACCAGGGGCGGATTCTTGCTCCACCCTTTGAACTTCGCCGTTCGAATCTCGCCAGCGAACCAGTTCGTCTGGTCGAGGACCACGAAGCCGCGTGTCAGTGGATTCTGGGGGTTGGCAACGGCATGTGTCGCCATGTAGATGACGCCCTCGCCGGCGCTGCGGTTGATAGCCGCCTCGACACTCTTACGCTTGGCGTCGGCGCCGATGAAGACATTGCGCTGGTCGACGCCGAGCTCCCTGGCGATCGCCAGGGCCTCTTTTCTGGCGCCGGGTAACGCCGGAAAACTGTATTGCACATCGCGCATGTCGGCAGGATCGCCGACGATCACCGACTTCGAGAGATCGACTTTGCCCATGTCGAAGCCGACGTCGCGTTTGACGTCAGCCAATACGCTCAGGTCCTGCATTACGACGAAGGACCATCTCCTGGCGGCGAAGTCATCCGCATTGCGGATCGGCAACGCCGCGTAAGGCGCCGTTCCGGTATCCCTGACCGGCACGACCAGCAAGCGCCCCGCGCCCGCCGCGAGAACCTCGCGAATAGCGCCGGGCAGCAACATTGCCGCGGCGTCGGCCAGCACCTCCTGGCGCTTCCGGATGGACTCAGGCGAGTTGTCGCGTCTGCCCGCGCCGCGTTCAACATCGGGATTACCGATGGTGTCGGTGCCAGCGTCAACGTCCGCATCGGCATCCGCATCGAGTCGCTGCCTTTCCTGGCCTTTCAGCTGCGGTCCACGAGTCCCGGCGATCCGCTCGACGCCGAGGCCGCCCTGCAAGGTGCCGAGGCCGGCATAGGGGCCTGCCGTCGCGCCAGCGACGACCCCGCCGTCCGGAAAGACGAGCCAGGCCCTGAGGATGCCGTCCTCGGCGACATGGTGGATCAGGGCATAGGTCGGCAACCCGGCCTTGGAAAGCAGCGCGAGGTTGCGTTTGATTCCGGCGAGGTCTCCCTCCGCCCGAACCAGGTTGGCACGGGTTCTTGCCAGTTCGAGGGGGCTGACCCGGCCGGTTTCCGCCTTGAATTCGAGCTGTCTTTCCACGGCATACCGGCTGGCGATCGCTTCCAGTAACGGCTGCTCTCCATCCTTCGGCAACACCGCTGGCATGGTTGGTATGAGTTCGCGTGCGGGCTCGGGTGCGAGTTCGGGCGTGGGCGCTGGTTTCGACAGCAGCTGATTCACGTTGCCGGTTCTTGCAGCGCTCCCGTCATTGTCGGTGCCGCCGCAGGCCGCAAGAACCAGCGAGGCCACTGCCACCAACGCGTTCTTCCGCAGCGGAAAACGCGCCGGCGTCGCGAGGAACGCCATCGGGTGCTGCATAGGATCGGACCCCCTTCATGACGATTGGCGGCTATGAACACCTTAGTGTTGCACGAATGCCGACACTTGCATCCGCCGGGACCGCCACCCATGCTCCGGGACTCGAAAGTCACTCGGTAGCAGGAGGGAACCATGCGTCTGACCATCATTGCCGCAACGCTTGCCAGCGTCGGCCTGTTCGGCGGAGCGACGGTGCAGGCAAAGGATCACGGTGGACTGGGTGAAGCCGCGCAGAAGGCGCTCGAGCAGGCCGTGGCGGGACCCCAGCGCTCCGAGGCAAACCGTGCACGCGACCAGTATCGCCATCCGGTCGAAACGCTGAGTTTCATCGGCGTGAAGCCGAAGGACACCGTCGTCGAATTGTGGCCGGGCGGTGGCTGGTACACCGAAATCCTCGCGCCTTATCTCGCCGGGAAGGGCAAGTTGATCGCCGCCGCACCGGCAGGCAGGGGCGCCGAGTCGATGGCCAAGCGATTCGATGCCAACCCGGCGCTTTACGGCAAGGTCGAGCGCGCGAACTTCCCGACCGTACTCGGCGGCACCGGCGTCGGGCCGGGCACAGCCGACGTCGTGCTCACCTTCCGCAACGTGCACAACTGGAAGATGGGCTACATGCAGGCGGATAAGACGGATTACAGCGAGGCGGCGTTCCGCGAGATCTTCGCCATGCTCAAGCCAGGTGGCGTGCTGGGCATCGAAGACCACCGACTGCCTGAATCTGCGAGCGCCGAGCGCGAGCGATCGAGCGGCTACATCAAGGTCTCGACCGTGCGCGCACTCGCGGAGCAGGCCGGCTTCCGGTTTGACGGGGCATCGGAGGTCAATGCCAACCCGAAGGACACGACGGAATGGCCGAAGGGCGTGTGGACCCTGCCCCCGACGCTCGCCCTGGGCGACGAGGACAAGGCGAAGTACGCGGCCATCGGTGAAAGCGACCGCATGACGCTCAGGTTCGTGAAGCCGAAGCGCTGAGCGGCGGCCGGGGTTCGCGATGAGCAGCGTGGCGCCGCGAATCACGATTCTCGATGGCGCCATGGGTACGGAACTCAGGGCTCGCGGCGCCACCGTGCCTGACTACAGGAGTTCCGCCTGGTCGGCCATGGCGCTGGTGCACGATCCGGGGACAGTGAGGCAGGTCCATAGCGACTATATCGCCGCGGGCGCCGACGTCATCACGGCGAATAATTACGCCGTCGTGCCGAACCTGCTCGCACGGGTCGGGATGGCCGATCGACTCGAGGAACTTACGCGACTGGCGTGCCGGCTTGCACTCGAGGCGCGCGCAGCGAATCGCCGCCCCGAAGTTCGTGTCGCCGGTTCGCTGCCGCCGCTTGACACCACCTACCAGTCCGATCTCGTCGCGCCCGAACACGATCTGTACGCAGCGTACCTGCGCATCGCGCGCGTGCTCGCGGCGGACGTCGACCTCGTCATCGCGGAAACGTTGACGACCGTCCGTGAGGCAGTAGCCGCCGCGCGCGCCGCCGCAGAGTGTGGCCTGCCGCTGTGGGTATCGTGGAACCTGCGTCTCGATGCACCGCTCATCCGCGGCGGTGAGTCGCTGGAGCAGGGCATCGCGGCGCTGCAGTCGCTACCCGTCGAGGGCTACATGGTGAATTGCGTGCCGACAGGGCTCGTGCAACCGGCGCTTGAACTCATGCGACGCTGCACCGACCGGCCGCTTGGTGCCTATGCGAACAGCTGCGAAAAAGCCGCGGACCAGGCGACACTCGACGCCAGCGCCGTACAGACACTGTCGCCGCAGCAATACCTGGTCGCCAGCGAGGGCTGGGTGGAGGCAGGTGCAACATGGATCGGCGGCTGCTGCGATAGCGGTCCGGAATACATTGCGGCGCTTGCAGGGCGCTGGACGCCGCGCAGCACCGGCACCTGATCCGCACGGACCTCCGCCAGGCCGGTCGTCAGCCTGCGCGCCCGGTTGGACGGCCCTCGGAATTGATACTGCCGCACCTCGAGTGCATTCTCCGTCTTCTGCACATCCGTGCACTCGCCCCGGAGCCCCGATGATCACGCTGACCGTCAACGGCACCCGTCGCTCCTTCGACGGCGACCCCACCATGCCGCTCCTCTGGTATCTGCGCGACGAACTCGCGCTGACCGGCACGAAGTACGGCTGCGGCGTAGCGCAGTGCGGCTCCTGTACCGTGCACGTTGGAGGGAAACCCGCCCGCGCCTGCCAGGTGCCGATGTCGGACCTCCAGGACGCGGCGGTTACCACGATCGAAGGACTCCACCCCACCGGCGAGCACCCGTTGCAGGTGGCCTGGCGCGAAATAGACGTGCCGCAGTGTGGCTTCTGTCAGCCAGGCCAGATCATGCAGGCCGCCGGATTGCTGCAGCGCACGCCGAGGCCGACCGACCAGCAGATCGACACGGCGATGAATGGTCACCTGTGCCGCTGCGGCACGTATCCACGCATTCGCACGGCGATCAAGGCGGCGGCGGAGAAGAGCTCATGAGCGCGAACGAATTCCTGCCGTGGGTGCGTCGCGCGGTCGCGCCCCAGGCACCGGCTGAGCAGCCGGCTTCACTCGATGCGACCCTGGAACGCGTCGACCGGCCGCACGGACTGCAACGCCGCACCTTCCTCCAGCTCCTCGGGATGGGCGGCCTCGTCATCGCATTCGGACCGGGCGGCGTGCGCCGTCTCGATGCGGCCGAGCCCCTCGCCGCTGAGCCATGGTCGCCACACGTATACGTGCGCATCGCCGACGACGGCACCGTCACGATCGTCTGCCACCGCTCGGAGATGGGTCAGGGCATCCGCACCACCATGCCGATGATCATCGCCGACGAAATGGAAGCCGATTGGGTGAAGTGTCGCGTCGAGCAGGCGGTGGGCGACCCGAAGTACGGCTCGCAGAACACCGATGGCTCCACGAGCATCCGCGACTTCCTGCACAAGTACCGGGAAGCCGGCGCAACGACACGCGCGCTCCTGGAGGCCGCGGCAGCCAGTCAATGGAACGTGGACGTTGCCGAAGTCTTCGCCCGGCAGCACGAGGTCGTGCACCGCCCGACCGGCCGCACGAAGCCGTACGGCGAGCTCGTCACGACTGCCCGCAAAATTGCGATGCCGGCACCGGCAAGCGTGCGCATCAAGCGCCCCGACGAGCGGCGGTGGCAGGGCAAGAAGATGCCGTCGATCGACCTGGTGCCGATGACCACCGGCACGGCGGTCTACGGCGCAGATGTCACGTTGCCCGGCATGAAGGTAGCCGTCATCGCACGGCCGCCAGTCTGGGGCGGTAAGGCCGTGAGTGTCGACGACGGCGAGGCACGCAAGGTGCCCGGCGTCGAACGCATCGTGCGCATACCGGAGACGCCGATCCCCGGCGCCTTCTTCCCGCTCGGCGGCGTCGCCGTGATCGCGACGAATACCTGGGCGGCGCTGCGCGGGCGCGACGCACTCAAGATCACCTGGGACGCTGGGCCGAACGGTTCGCACGACTCGAAGTCGTACAAGGCGACGCTCGAGGCAAGCGTCCGCGCGCCTGGCAAGCCGGGGCGCATGAACGGCGACACCGCTGCCGCTCTCGCGGCGGCGGCACGCAAGGTGAGCGCCGAATACCACGTCCCGTACCTCTCGCACGCACAGATGGAGCCGCTGGCGGCGGTCGCCCGCGTGAAGGACGGCAAGGTCGAAGCCTGGGCCCCGACGCAGTCGCCGAACGACGCGCGCAACACGATCGCCGAGTACCTCAAGGTCGACGCAGCGAACGTCACCGTGCACGTCACGCTCCTTGGCGGTGGCTTCGGCCGCAAGTCCAAGCCGGATTTCATCTGCGAGGCCGCCTTCCTCGCGCGCGAGACCGGTGCCCCGGTGCGCGTGCAATGGAGCCGCGAAGACGACTTCCGTCACTCGTACTATCACTCCGTTGCCGCGCACCGACTGGAGGCCGCGCTCGATGCTTCGGGCAACGTGACCGCGTGGCTGCATCGCTCGGCGTACCCGTCGATCAGCGCGACCTTTGCGCCGAACCTCACAGGGCCCACGCCGGACGAACTGACCAACGGCGCCAGCGACGTCCCTTGGGACGTGCCGAACATGAGCGTCGAAGTCTGCCCCGCCGTCGCGCACGCGCGCATTGGCTGGTATCGCAGCGTCAACGCGATCCATCACGGCTTTGCGATCGGTTCGTTCGTCGACGAACTCGCGCACGCGGTCGGCAAGGATCCGGCGGCCTTCCTGCTCGAACTCATCGGCCCGGATCGCAAGATCGACCTGTCCAAGGCCGGTCTCGTCGGGGCGGGCGACACCTATTACGGCGCGCCGTGGGCGGACCATCCGCTCGACACCGCTCGCGCGCGCCGCGTGGTCGAGTCGGTGCTGCAGCGCACCGACTGGGGCGCTCCGCTGCCGCGCGGCCGGGGCCGAGGCATCGCCGTGCATCGCAGCTTCCTTTCGTACGTTGCGCTGGTCGTCGAGGTCGAGGTGCGTCCAGACGGGACCGTGCTCGTGCCGCGCGCGACCGTTGCAGTCGACGCCGGCTTCGTCGCCAATCCCGACCGTGCGCGAGCACAGATGGAGGGGGCGCTCGTCATGGCCATGAGCAACACGCTCTACAGCGGAATCACCTTCGCCGAGGGCAGGGTCGAACAGTCGAACTACAACGACTACCGGGTCGCTCGCATGCGGGCGTCGCCACACGTCGTGGACGTGCACGTCATCGAGAGCGAGGGACTGCCAGGTGGCATCGGCGAGCCGGGCGTCCCGCCCGCCGGTGCGGCGATCGCCAATGCGATCTTCGCCGCGACGGGAGTGCGCGTGCGTGAATTGCCGGTCAGCGGTCAGCTCGAAGGTTGGGAGACCGGGGCTGACGCCAAGGGGCGCACCGTAGCGGGGTGAGGTGCGCTTGCCCGCACTTTCCTGCAACCCTCTCGAAACGTTCGGCAAACCTGACATCATCCGGCCAAGGGGGAATCGTCGATGGCCGGTCGGCTCACGGACCGCTTACTCGCCTGGCTCGACGCGAGCCTGGCTGCGCTGGGCCACGGCTTCATTCGCGGGTGGACGAAGGTCGAACGCGGTTACCGCAGGCCGCTTTCCCGCTGGGCATTGCGGCTGCAGTTTGCGTTCTATCCATTGCTCGCCGTGGGCGCGATCGCCTGGCTCGGCTGGGACTGGAGCCACGCTCGCTCACTCAATGCGGCCGAAGACGCGATCTTCGATCGCGTAGTGCAGTGGCGGCCGTTTGAACCGAAGCCTTCGGGCCGCGTGGTGGTGGTCGAGATCGACGAATGCTCGATCGAGTACTTCCGCTCTCGCAACCAAGGCGGCTGGCCGTGGAGCCGACAGCGGCACGCAGACCTGCTCGACCAACTGGACCGCGCCGGGGTGCGCGCGGTCGGCTACGACGTGCTGTTTGCGGATCGCTCGCCGAACGATCCGCTCGGCGACGAGACCCTGGAGGCAATGGCCAAGGGCGGTGACGGCCGCTTTCTGTTCAATTCCACGCGACTGCATCCGGACTATGACGAGGACTCGCCAATCCGTGCCTCGCAGGCCCCGGCGGCGTTTGCGCTGACACGCCACCCACAGAATGATCCGCGAGTCGCGCTGCTGCTGCCCTACGGCGAGGCGATGGCCGCGTTCAGTGCACTTGCCAACGTCACCCGCAATGAAGACGGCGTGCTGCGTGACATTCCACTGCGCGAGACCGTCGGCGACTGGGCTCTGCCCTCGCTGCCATTGCGCCTGGCGACGACGGTCGCGCCGCGATCGCCCCAGTACGTTGCCGCTGCGGTGCGGCCAAACTGGCGACGGGAAGCCCGGTTGCCGAGCGTCAGCGCTGCCGATCTCTTGACCGGCGGCAAGGCCGTCTGCCGGGATGCGACGAGCGCGTTACCTGCACTGAAAGATCGCGTAATCCTGGTTGGCTATACGGCCGCCGGACTCAACGACGCGAAACCCACTCCTGTCGATCCGGTGATGCCAGGCGTGGAAGTCCTGGCAGAGGCCACCGAAGCGGTGATCGCGGGAAGCGCGATTCGTGCCCCGCCCGCCTGGCTCAAGTATGCGATTGCCATGTGGCTGGTCGCGCTGGCTGCCTTCGCCTTCTACCGTGGCGAACCGGCCACCGATATCGACTCGATCTTCGTCGCCGCGAACCTGGCAATGCTGAGCGCCGCATTCATCGGCCTCACGTGGTTCGGGTTCTTCTTCGACATCTTCGCCAGCGTCGGCTTCGTGAGCCTGATCTTCGGCCTGTGCCGCCTCTACGCCGGGGTTCAGCGCGGGCGTGCGGTCGGCAATGGCGATTTCCTGCCGGAGTTTGTCCCCGGCAGGGATCGCTGGCTGGCGATCGCGCGCTTGCGCTTCGTGCCTGACGCTCATCTCGACGGCAGGTCCGAAGCGCGACGGCGGCGCGAGTACAATCGCCGGCTGCGACGCTTCCTGTATGCCGGCAGCGATGCGGTGATGCTGGAGGGCGTGGTTGAACGCAAGAGCTGGCTGCACGACGCCATGAGCGACCTCATGGTGCTGATCTGGCACGGCGAGAGCGAGGCTGCGGCGCGCACTGCCGCGATGCGCGATCTCGCGAGGCTCGAACGGCAACTGGCCGAACACGACGCACGATTGCCTGATGATGGCAGCGTGCGCGTCGCGTTCGCGTGTGCCGAGATCGACGACGCCGTGGAGGACTGTGATCGCGGCGAGCGACGGCGCCTGCGCGAGCTCGTTGGCCAGGCGGTGGCTGCGTCGACCGATTGGCCGCTGGCGCAGCGGGCGGCGTTCTTCAATCCCATGGATGTCTCGTCGGGAGGGTCGTAATGCGCGCCATTCAACGCATTCTGGTCGCGGTCGGACTGATGGTATTGAGCCTGGGTGCGGCCGAGGTACCCGCCGTCGTGCAGAAGCCCGCCGTTGACGTGTATGCCGAACCCAGGTTCGACGCACCCAGGGTCACGACCCTGCAACGCGATACCCAGGTGAAGATTTCCGCACAGCAAGGCCTCTGGTATCAGCTGCACATGCCTGCCGGCACGCCGGGCTTCGTCCGGGTCAATGACGTACGCATGGCTTATGCGAGCGTCGAGGACAGCGAGGCCAATCTGCGGGTGCTGATGGGCGGCAAGGCCGGCCAGGGTCGCGTCACGGAGACTGCCGGCGTTCGTGGAATCGATGAAAGCGACCTGAAATCCGCGGCACTCGACCGCGCGCAGCTCGACGCGATGATCGGCAATCGAGTGGACGCCGCGGCTGCGGCGCATTACGCGCGCGAGCAGGGCTGGCAAGCGACGGGCGTGGCATATGCGGCCGAGGCGAAGCACGCCAGGAAGGCGGCGACGTCGACTGGGGAACCGGCCCCCTCGAAGGCGGCGTTGACGAAATCCGTGAGCGGCCTGCTCGGGTCGCTGGGCGTCAGTGTCGACCCGAAGTTCGACGCGGCAGCCAGGGCACTGCCCAAGGCCGACGACGAGCTTGCAGCGGAGGAGCTCGCGCTCGGCCCGGAGATCGCCGGTCGCATACTCGGTGCGCGCCCATTATGGAACGATGCTGGCGCGCAACGCCGTGTCAACCTGGTCGGACGCTGGCTGGCGTCGCAATCCAGTCGCCCTGAACTGCCGTGGACCTTCGGCGTGATCGACACGCCCGAGGTCAACGCCTTCGCTGCGCCTGGCGGCTTCATCCTGATCACGCACGGCCTCTACGAGCTGCTGTCATCCGACGGCGAGCTTGCGGCCGTGCTCGGCCACGAGATCAGTCACTGCGTGCAACGCGATCACTACAACGTGATCCACAAGCAGGAAATGGCGACCACCGGCAAGGATCTGGCGTTACGGGAAGTCGACACCGGCAATGACAGCGTCGCCGGCAGCTACGCCAGGCGGTATGCGGAAAAGAACGGCGCGGCCATCATGCTGTCTGCGCTGGATCGCGCAGCCGAATTCCGCTCGGACGAAGCCGCGGAGTTCTATCTTGCTCGGGCCGGGATGAACCCGCTGGCACTGTATGCGGTGCTGCAGAAGCTCACTGCGCTCGGCAGCGAATCGGCGCGCCTGGCGCAGCTGTACAAGTCTCATCCACCGCTGGACGCGCGGATCGATCGCATCGACCAGCGCGGCTATGGGGCATTGGAGATCTATACGACGCGGGAATGAATTGTCCCGCACGCCTCCCGGGAGCGGGCCAGCAACTCCCGGACCTCGTCGTCTTCGGTCTGGTCGAAGCGCTCGTACCACTGGCCGACCGCGCTGAAGAACGGCGGGGCCTGCAGGCAGACGACCTCGTCAGCCACGGCAGCGATGCGTTCGCGTGCTTCGATCGACGCGACGGGCACTGCCACCACGATGCGCTGCGCATGCAGGCTGCGCAGGGCGCGGACTGCGGCTTCCATAGTAGCGCCTGTGGCGAGCCCGTCATCCACGAGGATTCCCGTGCGACCGCGCATCTGCAGCGCGGGCCGGTCGCCGCGGTAGGTTTTTTCGCGCCGCGCCAGTTCCTGCAATTCGCGCGCCTTGACCTGCTCGACCGCGTCACTGCCCCTGGGCAGGTAGCGCACCACGTCCTCGTTCAGGACGAAAGCGCCGCCGCTCGCCACGGCACCCATCGCGAGTTCCGGCTGTGACGGCATGCCGAGCTTGCGCACGACCAAGACGTCGAGCGGCAAGCCGAGTGCTGACGCCACTTCATAGCCCACCGGCACTCCGCCGCGAGGCAAGGCAAGCACGACCGCGTTCGTGTCGGCGCGGTAGCGGGTAAGCATGCCGGCCAATCCCCTGCCGGCGTCCGTTCGATCGAGGAACCTGTGCTTCATGGCAAGTCACCGTTCGCTGCACACTCATGTTCCACTACGGCCGCCAGACGACCATTCGCAGTTTTGCCTAGTGCTATGCTCGACCCTGATGCCGGCTGATCCTCCGACACTGGATGCAAAAGTCGCATTCCTGCGCGGCTTTTGCGGGCGCGACGACGAAGCGATCGAGACGCACTTCGCCTGGGTATTCCTGATCGGCGACCGCGCCTGGAAGCTGCGCAAGCCGGTCCGCCGCGACACGATGGACTATGGCTCGCTCGATGCGCGCCGCCTCGACTCCCTCGCCGAGGTCCGCCTCAACCAACGGCTCGCGCCCGGCGTGTACCTCGGCGCCGCGCCCCTGACGCAAGACGCGGACGGACGGTTCGCGATCGATGGTCCAGGCGCAATCGTGGACTGGCTGGTCTGCATGCGCCGTCTCGACCGCGCCCGACTGCTCGATGCGCAGCTGGCGCGCCGCGAGGTCGACCCGGAAGCACTGCGACCGGTCGTACGCTTGCTCGCCGAATTCTATCGCACGGCCGCGCCGGCGATCAGCGATGGACCCGCGTTCGTGGCCCGTGTCGGGCGGCAGGTCGAGGCGAACCATCGGGTCCTGGCGCCTGCGGGCATCGCCGGAAATGAAACCCTGCTTGCGCTGCAACGGGATTTCATCGCGCAGCATTCGTCGCTAGTCGCGCAGCGCGCCGCCAGTGGCTGCGTGGTGGAGGCGCACGGCGACCTGCGGCCAGAACATGTTTACCTCGACGATTCGCCGGCCATCATCGACTGCCTGGAGTTCGACCGCGATCTCCGGGTGCTCGATCGCGCGGAGGAGCTGAGCTTCCTGCACCTGGAGTGCGCACGCAGCGGCCATGAGGCAACCGGGCGCGCGTTGCTGCGCGGTTGCCTGGCACAGCTCGCCGATCAAGCGCCGGACGCCCTGCTCCACTTCTACCGCAGCCACCGCGCTGCGACGCGCGCCAAGCTCTATGTCTGGCGCGCCTCCGAGCCGGATGGCGGCACGCCGGGTGAATGGCTCGATCGCGCCGGCAGCTACGTGCGCAGCGCACTGGAAGACTCCGCACGCAGTCTCGACTGAACCCGACCAGTCTTTCCCGGCGTCGAGTTCGCGCGATGCAGCTACGGACTGCATGGCATCATTGCCCCGTCCGGAGCGAGGAGACGGCGATGAGGTTCATGCTTGTCGGGGGCGTGATGTGCGCCATGGGCGCCCAGCCGTCGATGGCGTCGCCGACCCTCGCCGACTGCGATGCCGCCTCGCATGCGACCGTGCTGCAGGCCGCAGCTGAGACGCCCCTGCCCGATGCGCGGGCCATCTGGCTCGATCCCCAGCTCCTGCGCTGGCCCGGCGTCGAATCCGGCGGACGCTTCCGGCTGCACCATTCGACCGACAGCCGCATGACCGCGGAGCCCGGCACCCCGGTCGCGGGTGCAACCGGTGCCTTCGACCTCGAGTTGCACGCTGACGCGCTCCCACCCGCAGTTGCCGCGCGCTTTCGTCATGTCGCGGGCGGTGTCACGCTGCGGTTGCCGGTTGCCGCCGACACCCTGCGCGAACTCCATCGCCAGCAGCTGCTGCTCGTGCAGGAGGGTGCAGACGGCCGCGTGCTGCGGGCGACGCGCCTGCAGTCGCCCGGGGCACTGGACGCGTTGTACGCGGGTGCCGCGGACGCGGAACTCGGTGCGACGGTCGCGCCGGATCGCACCCGGATCGCGCTGTGGGCTCCGACCGCGCGCAACGTGGCGCTGTGCCTGCACCGAGACGGCATTGGACCCGCGCAATCGCTCGAGCCGCTGCGGCGCGACTCCAGTACGGGAGTCTGGTCGACGGACGTCGATCGCGATCTGTCCGGCCACTACTACACCTACCTCGTCGACGTGCACGTCGACGGCGTCGGACTGGTGCGCAACCGCGTGACGGATCCGTATGCCATCAGCCTGACGACCGACTCGCGTCGCGGCTACATCGCGAATCTTCATTCACCGAAGCTGAAACCACCGGGCTGGGACCAGGCCTCAACCCCGGTTCGCGTGCACGCGCCCACCGACGCCGTGATCTACGAACTGCACGTGCGCGACTTCTCGATCGGCGACTCCACCGTGCGGCCGGACTACCGCGGCAAGTACCTCGCCTTCACGCTCGACGACACCGACGGCATGCGTCACCTGAAGTCGCTCGCGGCGGCCGGGATCACCGACGTGCATCTGCTGCCCGTGTTCGACCTCGGCTCGGTGCCGGAAAAGGGCTGCGTCACGCCGACGCCTGCCGGCCCACCCGACGGCGAGTCGCAACAGCAGGCGGTGTCCGCCGTCAGTGCGCGCGACTGCTTCAACTGGGGCTACGACCCGGTGCACTTCACTGCGCCGGAAGGCAGCTATGCGACCGATTCCGCCGATGGCGCGGTGCGCGTCGTCGAGTTCCGGCGCATGGTGCAGGCGCTGCACCGCGCCGGACTACGCGTGGGCATGGACGTCGTCTACAACCACACCTACGCGTCGGGGCAGGACTCGTGGTCCGTGCTCGACCGCATCGTGCCCGGTTACTACCATCGCCTGGACGAAGCCGGCCGCGTCACCACCTCCACCTGTTGCGCGAACACGGCGACCGAGCACCGCATGATGGCGAAGCTCATGACCGACTCGGCCGTGACCTGGGCGCGCGAGTATCGGATCGACTCGTTCCGCTTCGACCTGATGGGGCACCAGCCACGTGCGGCGATGGAAGAACTGCAGACAGCGCGTCAACGCCGCAACCGGGCGCGAAGTGCTGCTGATCGGCGAGGGCTGGAACTTCGGCGAAGTCGCCGATGGCGCGCGTTTCGTGCAGGCCTCACAGCGCTCGCTGAACGGCAGCGGCATCGCGACGTTCAGCGACCGTGCGCGCGACGCGATCCGCGGCGGCGGGGCCGGAGACAACGATGCACGCCAGGTCAGTGTGCAGGGCTACGTCAACGGACTGCGCTACGACCCCAACGCGGATGCTCCCGCTACGGTGACAGCCGCCGACCTGATGCGCACGGCCGACATGGTTCGAGTGGGATTGGCCGGATCGCTGCGCAGTTATCGCCTGCCCACGTTCGACGGCCGCGACACACTCCTGGAACAGGTTCCGTACGCGGGCAACCAGCCCGCCGGTTACGTGACTGCGCCGGGAGAGGTCGTCAACTACGTCGAGAACCATGACAACCAGACGCTTTACGACCTGCACGCCTTCAAGTTGCCGCTCGGAACCTCGAGCGCCGACCGGGCGCGTGCGCAGATTCTCGCCGCGGCGTTGAACGCTTTCAGCCAGGGCATCGCCTACTATCACGCGGGCATCGAACTGCTGCGCAGCAAGTCGATGGACCGCAACAGCTTCGACTCGGGCGACTGGTTCAACCGCATCGACTGGACCGGGCAGGACAACTTCTTCGGCACCGGCCTGCCACCAGCGAAGGACAACGCGGCGAGCTGGCCGCTGATGCGACCGCGCCTCGCGGATCCCGAGCTCAAGCCGACCGCCACCGATATAGCGTGGACTCGGGCCACGTTCAACGACCTGCTGCGCATCCGCTCGAGCTCCACCTTGTTCCGGCTGCGCAGCGCGGCCGACGTCACGGAGCGCCTGCGCTTCCTGAATACAGGGCCGGGCCAGGTACCGGAGGTGATCGCCGGGCATTTGCAGGGCCGCGGCTATCCGGGAGCAGGTTTCAGCGAGGTGCTGTATCTCGTCAACGTCGACACCGCAGCACACACCCTGCAGTTCGACAGCGAGCGCGGCAAGCACTACGTCCTGCACCCGGTGCACCGGGCGCCCGGCGCGGGCGATCGCCGGGCCGCCGAGCAATCGTACTATGACGCCGGAACCGGACGGTTCACGATACCGGCACGAACGGCCGTGGTGTTCGTCGTGGAATGACCGGAGCCTGCCGGGCATGGCCTCCGTCATGCTCGGCGCAGCGGGCCGCCGGTTTACTGGGCGTCGCCGATCAGCTGCCTTGCGAAGTAGGTGTATTCGAGCGCAATCCGATACGCGAGCTGGTCCTGGTTGGCGGTGCCGCCGTGGCCACCTTCCATGTTTTCGTAATAGAAATAGTCACGCCCGAACGACTTGAGCTTCGCCGCGGCCTTGCGCGCGTGGCCCGGGTGCACCCGATCGTCCCTGGTCGAGGTGTAGTAGAAGACCGGCGGATACGCGACGTCGGCGCGGAGATTCTGGTACGGCGACCACTGCGACATGTACGACCAGTCGGCCGTGTCCGGATCGCCGTACTCCGCGACCCACGATGCGCCCGCGCCGAGCCTGGTGTAGCGCTGCATGTCGAGCAGCGGCACGCCGCAGACGATGGCTGCATACAGGTCAGGCCGCTGGTTCATGACCACGCCCATCAGCAAGCCGCCGTTCGAGCGGCCGATGGCACCGAGCCTGCCCTTCGCTGTGACGCCCGTGCGGATCAGGTCTTCCGAGACGGCGATGAAATCATCGAACACCTTCTGCCGATCAGCCTTGAGTCCCGCATCGTGCCAGCGCGGGCCGAACTCGGACCCGCCGCGGATGTTGGACAGCACGAGCACGCCGCCGCGTGACACCCAGAGCTTGCCCGCGAGCGCGCCGTGCTGCGGCCGCGACGGATCCTCGTAATAGACCGGCAGGGTCGCCGCCAGGAAGCCGCCATAGGCGTACTGCACCGTAGGCGCGCCGCCTTTCGCCAGCACTGCCTTCCTGCCCATCACGAAGTACGGAATCTTCGTGCCATCGGTCGACGTTGCAAATCGCTGCTCGACGACGACATCGGAGGCGTCGTAGGCCGCCGGTGTCGCGAAGATCCTCCTGATCGCGTTGTCCTTGCCGACGTAATGGAGCGTGAGGGGCGAAGTCAGGCTCTCGAACGAGAGCATCGCATCGTCCGTGCCGCCGCCCGCGGACGCGATCTTCAGCACCCCGTTCGCGGGAAGCTCGATCGGAGTGGCCCGCCACTCGCCCTGCTTCGTGCGCGCTACGCGTGTCGCCCTGCCGGACACGTTCTCGAGGTACTGCACGACCAGGCCCGTCTTGCCGATGGCGACGTTCTCGATCGACTGCGTTTCGTTGGCAGCGAACACCGGCTCCGCCGCACCGCTTTTCAGGTCGTACGCGACGACCGATCCCTGGCCGTACACCTTGCCCTGGTAATTCCAGGCTTCCCGCAAGGTGAAGATCGCGCGCCCGTCGAGCACGCCCTCGATATTCGAGTTCAGCGGCAGCGGGAGCTTCGAGGATTCCTCGAGGCCGGGTGCGTAGTGATATTCCGCCTCGAAGAACGACACGGCGCGAACGACGAATGGCTGCGCACCTCCGTCCTGGTCGACGAAGGAGCGAACCGCGACGTCCTCTTTCATGCCTTCGAAGAGCGTGGGCGCTGCGGCCAGCGGCTTGCCGCGCCGCCACACTTTCACGATGCGCGGATAGCCCGAGTCCGTCAGCGTCCCGGCGCCCCAGTTCGTACCCACGATGAGCGTGTCGGCGTCGACCCACGACACGTCGGACTTCGCCTCGGGGATCGCGAACCCGTCCTTCACGAAGGACTTGGTGGCCGTATCGAATTCGCGCCACGTCGAGGTGTCGCCACCGCCACGCGACAGCTCGATCATGCAGCGGCGGTACTCGGGCGAGAGGCAATCGAACCGCCCGCTGACCCAGTTCTCGCCTTCCTCCTGCGCCAGTCGATCGACGTCGAGCAACGTCTCCCACGCGGGCTTGCCCTTGCGATAGCTTTCGACGCTGGCCCTGCGCCACACGCCGCGCACGTGTACGTCGTCCTGCCAGAAGTTGTATACGGCGCCGTTGTGGATCGAGCCAGTCGGAATGCGGGCGGGTGAGGTGAGGATCGCACGCGCCTCCGCGCGCATCACGGCAAAGCGCGGGTCGCTCTCGAGGACGGGCAGCGACCGCGCATTCTCGGCGCGCGCCCAGTCGAGCGCCTGCGGGCCTTCGATCTCTTCGAGCCAGTTGAACGGATCCCCGGCCTGCTCCGCCAGCGCCGGGGACGCAACCAGGACGGCTGCCGAGACAGCCAGTGCAAACTTCTTGAACAAAGACGGATTCCTCGATGGCGCAGTCGGTTCGACCGACGATGCGCCGGTCTGTGCAGCCGCGAAGTTTAATCCCAGAGCGAAACGATGTGCCCGATGTCGGCTGCGACGCGGCCAGCATGGACCTCAGTCCATGTCGCCTGCGCGGCCGCCGCGCCGTGCGAATGCTGCACACGAAGCCACGCGCGACTCCAGTCGACGAAACCCGTGAGCGCGGCAACGACCCGTTCCTGGTAGCCGCGCGGACCCCAGTCCTGCACGCGCTTCTTGACCTGCGTCGGCGCGAAGAAGAAAGCCGGCTTCGGTCCCGGCATGCCGGACACGCGCGACGGCGCTTCGTGATGGCTGCGGCCGATCGCCATCGAGTGCCGCAACTGGTCGCCGAAATGCGAGTGCACCGACGCCAGCACGGGCCCGCTGCCGGCCATGTCGACGGCAACGATCGGCGTGTCTGCCGGGATGGTCCCCACGTCGTCATAGGTGACCACTTCGTCGTAGCAACCAAGCGCGTGCGTGAACGCGTGGTTGCGCGCCGACGTCACACCGATGACTTCGATGCCCGCGCGGGCGTCTGCACAGTGCGCAAATCCGATCGCGGTCTTGCTCGATGCGGACAACACCAGCACGCGTCGCGCACCGAACCAGTCGTTGTCGGCGAAGTAATCTTCGGCGAGCCAGCCGGTGAGGAACAGTCCGCGCAACAGCGCATGCCGATCCTCCGCGTCGGTCCCCGCCTGGTAGAGCGTATCGCGGGTCGTCGCCGTGTAGGCCCGGTACACGGGAGCATGGGCGGTTCGATGCGACCCCTCGTCACGCAATCCATCCGTGTTCGGCGAGACGGTCATGTCGACGTAGCGGGCCATCGGGTACCAGCCGTAGTAGCGGCCGCCGGCCGGAACGTCGGCGTGCAGCGACTCGACCACCTCCGCCCAACCCATGGCGGGCACGCAACCCCAGCCCGGCTCGCCAGTCGGGAAAAAATCCCAGTAGCCGAGCGTATCGCCGGTCGTGGCGTAGGTCACCGTGTTGGCGGTCAGGGCGAAACGCTCGATCCTGAAGCGCACCTGGCCAGGGGCGAGAGGTGCCATCCCGGTCTCGATGACTCGTGTCGCGCCGTGCGAGCTGCGATTGACCTGCAGCGTGACGTTCCGTGTTGTCATCGTGAGTCCCCCTGGTTGAGCGCAGACTATAGCCCACGATAACGGGCACAGGCGGACGCGCGGAGTAGCTTAAGGCGCGCCGCCCTTGGATAATCCCGGGTTCGCCAATCGAGCGAGACAAGGCGCCCCCAAGCCGGGCCCCGCGGGAGAAGCAGGATGAGACCGACGCTGAACGTGATCAGCCCCGAGTTGTGCGCCAAGGTGGTCACGGAGGCCAAGCGCATCCTCGCCGAAACGGGCATCGACATCCGCGGCGCCAGCATGCGCAAGCGGCTGCTCGACCACGGGCTGAAGACCACTCCGGATGGCGCGCGCGTCCTGTTTCCGCCGGAGGTCGTCGACCGCGCCATCGCCACGGCGCCCAAGTCGTTCACGCTCTTCAACCGTGAGGGCCAGCCCCACGCTGAACTGGGCGGCAACAACGTCCACTACGTGCCCGGCTCGAGCGGCCTCAAGATCCTCGACCACCGGACGGGCGAAACACGGCTGTCGAACTCGATCGACTTCATCGAATACGCGCGGCTTTGCGACGGCCTCGAGCATATCGCCTACCTGGCCACGGCGTTCTCGACCAACAAGGACATCGAGTCGCAGGTGTCGGACGCCTGGCGCCTGTACATGCTGCTCACGACTTCGAAGAAACCGATGGTGTCCGGAGCGTTCACCGAACACGGCGTGCCGCGCATGCGCGACATGATGCAGTTGTTCCGCCGCGACCGGGCCGAGCTGGTCGCGAAGCCGATGTCGATCTTCACGATCACCGCGACGGGCAACTTCCGCTACGGCGAGGACTCGTGCCAGAACATGCTCGACTGCGTCGAGGCCGGCATTCCCGTCGAGATCGTGCCCGTCACGCTGATGGGGCTGATCGCGCCGGTGACGCTCGTGGGCGCGCTGGTGTTCCACGTGGCCGACGTGCTGACCGGCATCACGATGGCGCAGATCGTCCGCCCCGGCGCGCCCGTGCTGTTCGGCGGCGCCCCGGCGACGTTCCATATGAAGTCCGCGAGTTCGCCGATGGCGGCCATCGAGGCACAGCACCTCAACGTCGCTTACGTCGCGGTGGCCAAGTCGCTCGGCCTGCCGACACAAGCCTACATGGCGCTCAGCGACGGCAAGTCGCTCGACGCGCAGGCCGGCGGCGAGACGTTCAGCAGCGCGCTGCTGGCGGCGATCGCCGGCGTCAATTCGGTCTCGGGCCCGGGCATGCTCGACTTCGTGCTCACGTTCAGCCTGCCGAAGCTCGTGTTCGACAACGAGGTGTGCGGCCAGTGCCTGCACTTCGTGCGCGACATGACCATCATCGAAGACCTGCCGGCGAAGCAGCTGGTGGAAGACCTGCTGGCGAACGACCACCTGATCACGTCGCCGCACACGCTGAGCCATTGGCCGCAGGAGCTCTACCTCACGAACCCGGTGATCGACCGCGAGAATCGCGAGACCTGGGAAAAAGCCGGCGCCAGGGACCTGTACCAGCGCACCTGCAGCGAGGTCGAGAATCGCCTGCAGTCGTACACGCCGATCGAGACCGACGCAGCCGCCGATGCGGAAATGCGCCGCATGATCGTGGCCGGCATGACAGCCGAGGCGCCATTGCCGGAACTGCCGCCTCCTCCGGAAGGCGGACCGCGCGAAACGTTGCGGGCGCGGCGGCCGAACCGCCGGCGCGCGAGCTGATCCTTTCCGAGCCGTGACCAGGAGGATCCGATGAACACAGCGCCGAAGTGGTACCTGCCGGTGACGATTGCCGCGCTGCTCTGGAACCTGATGGGGTGCGGAGCGTATCTCAGCGACGTGATGCTCACGCCCGACGACATCGCGAAGATGAGCGCAGCGCAGCAGGCGCTGTACGAATCGAGACCGGCCTGGGCCGTCGCTGCCACGGCCATCGCGGTCTGGGGCGGTGCGCTGGGTTGCGTCGGCCTCATCTGGCGCAAGCGCTGGGCGCTGCCGCTGCTGGTCGCGTCCCTGGTCGCCCTGGTCGTGCAGGACTTCGGCCTGTTCGTGCTGAGCGACGTCGTGCAGACGAGCGGTTCGATCGTAGTGGTGCTGCAGGGGCTGGTACTGCTGGTCGCGATCGGCCTGGTGCTGCTCGGCCGCAAGGCGATCGCACGGGGCTGGATCCCCTAGCCGGCGCAACACCGGCGCACCGTGGGGGAGCGCGCGATACCGTGACCCACGGCACGCCGCCACTTGCCCGACAGGCCTAACTTCCCTGCCGTCGTGCATCCTGCATATTCGTGGAATCTGCCTGTGTCGCGCCCTGCCCGCTCCCGGAAGTCAACGACGCTCGCGCTTGCCTGCAGCACGCTGCTGCTCGGGGCCTGTGCCGCGAAAATGAGCAAGGACGAATGCCGCAACGTCGACTGGCGCACCGTGGGTTACGAAGACGGTGTGGCCGGACAACCGGGTGACCGCATCGGGGAGCATCGGCGCGCGTGTGCGGAGTACGGAGTCACTCCGGACCTCAACGCCTACCTCGCAGGACGCGAAGCGGGGCTGCGCGAGTACTGCCAGCCGCACAACGGCTATCGGGCGGGCGCGAACGGCTACACTTATTACGACACCTGCCCCGCCGAGCTCGCACCAGCGTTTGAGCAAGCCTACGACGACGGGCGTGCGCTGTACGTGCGCGAACGTCGAGTCACTGCGGCAGACGAGCAGATCGAGGACAAGCGCCGGGAGATCCGGCGCCTCGAAGACCGCGTGGCGGAAAGCGCGTTCGACGTGATCGATACCAAGGCCACGCCTGAGCAACGCACCCAGGGCGTGCTGGACACCAAGCAGGCCGCTGAACGCATCGGCCGGCTCAAGGCGGAAATCGCGGAGCTCGAAAAAGAGCGGGCGCGTTACCAGGCCGAGCTCGACGCCTACCGCAGGACCGTCGCCCCGCGGTAGCGCGAGCCGGGCGGCGCTTCCTGCGCCAGCGTTTGAATCGCAGACCGTGTCACGGACCGCGCCAAGCGTGGTAGCGTCGCTCGTCGACCGAGGAGACGTTCATGCCCACCGAATCGCCTGTCAGCCGTGCCGACGAAGACGCCCTTCCTCCGCCGCGCCTGACACGCCGCAGCGCGCTTCTCGGGGCGGCCGCCCTGTTCGCCCCACTGGCCCCGCAACCCAGCTTCGCGAGGGCAAGACCGGCGGCGCCACCGCTGGGCACGATCCTGCTGAACGGCAACGAGAACCCCTACGGGCCATCACCGGCGGCCCGCCAGGCGATCCTTGCCAGCATCGGTGAAGTGCCGCGCTATGCGTACTCGTCGATCGACATGCTTGCGGCACAGGTAGCGGCACGCGAGGGAGTTCCGGTCGCGCAGGTCGTCGTCGGTTCGGGGTCGGGCGAACTCCTGCGCATGGCGGCGCTGCTCGCTTCGACGACCATGCCGGGCAGCGAGCTCGTCGCCTCGAAACCCACGTACGAAGAATTGCCAGAGTTCGCAGGGCGCCTGGGCCTGAAGGTGCGGTGGGTCGCACCGGACTCCGCTCATCGTCATGACCTGAACGCGATGCGCGCCGCCGTTACCGAGCGGACCAGCCTGGTCTACGTCTGCAATCCCAACAACCCGACCGGAACCGCCGTCTCGCGCGACGCGCTCGAGACATTCGTGCGGTCGGTGCCTGCCACGACCACGGTGGTCGTGGACGAGGCCTACATCGATTTCGTCGACGGCGGGGGCGTCGGCGCCGCCACGTCCCTCGTGCAGAAAGTGCCCAACCTGATCGTGCTGCGGACGTTCTCGAAGATTCACGGGCTCGCGGGACTGCGGATCGGCTATGCGATCTCGTCCGCGGCCATCGCGAAGCGCTTCGCCGACCTGTCGCTAGTGTGGCCCAACTCGACGGGCGTCGACGCCGCGCTGGCAAGCTACGGCGATGCCGGGTTCCTCGAGAGCACGCGTGAAGCCATCCTGGCCGACCGCACCCGCGTGCACGCAGCGCTCGATCGCATCGGGCGTCCGCACACCGACGCGCAGGGCAACTTCGTGTTCTTCGATACAGGGATGCCAGTGCAACTATTCCGGGACCGCATGCTCGCCAAGGGCATCAAGGTCGGCCGGCCGTTCGAGGGCTACGACACGTGGTCACGCGTAACGATCGGGCGTCGCGAAGAGGTCGACCTGTTCCTGGCCGCCTTGCCCGGCGCGCTCGGCGCCTGAGTCGATAAGGACCTTCAACCCGTGACGGGACTTGACCTGACCTTCGTCCGTTCGCAGTTTCCTGCATTTGCCGAGCGCAGCCTCGCCGGATTCGCGCACTTCGAGAACGCCGGCGGTTCGTTCGCCTGCGGGCAGGTGATCGCTGCATTGGATCACTTCTATCGCGCGACGAAAGTGCAGCCGTATTACGCATTTGAACCTTCGGCGAGTGCCGGCGCGGAAATGGACCGCGCAAGGGAGCGCATGGCTGCATGGCTCAACGTGGCCACGGACGAATTGCATTTCGGCCCGTCCACGTCGCAGAACACGTACGTGCTCGCGCAGGCGTTTCGACGGCACCTGCAGCGCGGTGACGAAGTGATCGTCACGAACCAGGATCACGAAGCGAACGTCGGCGCCTGGAGCCGGCTGCAGGACGATGGCATCGTCGTACGCACCTGGTCGGTCGATGCGGACGGCGCGCTGCACGTCCGGGACCTGGAAGCGCTGCTGGGTGCGCGGACCCGCCTGGTCGCATTTACGCACAGCTCAAACGTGGTCGGCACGATCCACTCGGTGCGGGAAATCACGGACCGCGTGCATCGCGCCGGCGCGCTGGCCGTCGTCGATGGCGTCTGTTTCTGCCCGCATGGCCTGCCCGACGTCGCGTCACTCGGCGCCGACATCTACCTGTTCTCGCTCTACAAGGTCTACGGCCCGCACGTGGGCGCCATGTACGTGCGCAAGGCACTTGCGGAGCAGCTGCCCTCCCAGGCCCATTTTTTCAAGGGCCACGCGCTTGCGGGCCGCTTCACCCCTGCCGGGCCCGACCATCCGCAAGTGGCTGCGATAAATGGCGTGATCGACTACATGGAAGCCGTCGCGTCCCGCCATGGCTACGCGGCCCTTGCACAGCCGGGGCGCGCCGCAGCCGTCCGACAGTTGTTCCGCGAATACGAGTGCGAACGATTGCAGCCATTGCTTGATTTTCTCGCCAGCTGCCGCAAGGTGCGCCTGATCGGCTCGACCACCGCAGCGACTCGCACGCCCACCGTCGCCTTCACCGTGGCCGGTCAGTCGTCCGCCTCCATCGCCACGGAACTCGCGCGGCTCGGCATCGGCGCGGGCGTTGGCAACTTCTATGCGTGGCGGCTGCTGCAGGCGCTCGGGATCGACACGGCCGATGGCGTGGTCCGCGTTTCGCTGGTGCACTACACGTCGGCGGAAGACGTCGACCGCCTGATCGCAGCCCTGCGGCCGTTGCTGCAGTGAGCCACGGCCACGCCATGATGGGGCGAGCATGACGAACGTGACTGGCAGCGCTTCCGGGCGACCCCTCCTTCTCGCACTGCTCATCGCAGCCGCGCACCCGAGTCCCGCGCACGCCTCCGCACAGGTGATCATCGGGCCCACGCCGATCCCCGACGGCGAAGCAACGGCAGCGCGCGACATCACGGTGATGAACGAGAAACTGGCGTTCGCACTCGCCGTCGAGAGTCCGGTTCCGTATGGCGTGCCTCGCGGCGCAATCGTCGACATCGGGCCGGTTGTGGCGGGCAAGCCAGCGCGCGACCGTGTCGTCTTCGCCGACTTCATTCCGAACAACTGGTCGGCCTGGCCCAACACCTACCAGAAGGTGGACATCGTCGAGCGCGGGCCGCAGCAAGTCGTCATCAAGGCAACGCGCGACTGGGGCACGGTCACGATCGCTACCACGTACACGCTCCGCTCCAATGCCGACCGGATCGAGATGCAGACCGTCATGACCAACGGCGGCGACGCGCCACTCGCCGACCTGCTGTCGGGCCAGACGCTGTGGCCCAGTGCCGGCTATTTCTTCGGCATCCCGGGGCTCGGCGACCTGCAGGAAGGTGAATCGACCGGTGCGCTGGCTGACCGCGCCGTCGCTTACGACGAGGACTGGAGCATCACGCTCCATGCGCCGTACATGAACTTCGTCGGCTCGCGCTCCAAGGACCTGCTGCTGCAGCACACGCTGCAACCGGGCGAGTCACGTACCTTCGATGCGTGGCTGCAGGTCGGTGCGCGTGGCGACCTGGGCCCGGCCGTCGCAGCCGAGATCGAGCGCGGCCACTTGCCAGCGGGCACGCTGCGCGGCTCGGTCACGGCTCGCGACGGCAAGCCGGTGCATGAGCCTGTCGTAGTCATTGCAAAGCTGGGCACGCCCTACGCCTGGAGCTTCGGCGACGACGGTCATTACGACGTGCGATTGCCCGCTGGCGACTACGCGATCTACGCGACGGGCAAAGGGTATTCGCAGGGCAAACCAGTGCCCGTCAAGGTCACCGCGGGTGCGGTGATGACTGCGGATTTCGGCGACGTCGAGCCGCCGGGCCGAGTCGACTTCACAGTCGTCGATGCACGCACCTCGCAGCCGCTCGACGCACGCATCGGCATCACCGTGGGCCAGCGGCAGCTGGTCGAGTTCCTCGGCCGCAACACGTTCTTCACCGAACTCGACCGCAAGGGCCGGCTGCAGGCAGCGATGGCGCCGGGCAGCTACGGTTTCACCGTTTCGTCGGGTGGCGGATTCCTCGGTCCGAACCAGGCGGTGACACTCGAGGTGCGACCGGGCCGGACCGCAGCGACGAAGGTGGCGCTCGTGCGGTTGTTCGATCCGCCCGCGAGCGGATGGTACTCAGCCGACCTGCACCACCACGCCGACCAGGCGGAAGGCGTCACGCCGCCCGAGTACCTCGCCCGTTCGCAGCTGGCCGCCGGGCTCGATCTGCTGTTCGTCAGCGATCACGATTCCACGGCAAGCCACGCGCCGCTGCAGCAGATCGCCGCAGCGCGCGGCGTCCCGTTCATTCCCTCGCTCGAACTGTCGCCGTCGTGGGGCCACTTCAATGCATGGCCGCTCAAGCCGGGCCAGAAACTGGCGATCGACACGGCAACGGCCACCATCGACGAAGTGCTCGGTGAAGCGCGTCGCCACGGTGCAATCGTCGTGCAGTCGAATCACCCGTTCATTCCGTACGGCTACTTCGCAAGCCTCGGCGCCGGACTAGTGCCGGGCGGCTTCAACCCCGCTTTCGACCTTGCCGAAGTCAACTCGGACGTGCCGTATGACAGCGACGTGATGCGAGCGATGAGACTCCTCTGGAACGCCGGCCATCGCTACTACCTGTCGGGCGGCACGGACGTGCACGACGTCTGGAACCACGAATCGGGACGCATCCGGACGTTCGGTCACGTCGACGGTCCACTCACGCCGGCCTCCTACGCCGAGGCCGTGAAGAACGGCCACGCCTATGTGACCTACGGCCCGCTGATCGAACCGGCCGTGATGTTCGGCAGCGAACTGAAGGTGAAGCCGGGCACACCCTTCCCGCTTGCGTTCGGGCTGCGGTCGGCGACCGGGCTGAAGCAGGTCAAGCTGATCGGCGCGGACACCGTGGCATTCACGCAGGTGTTCAGCGATGGGCCGCGCGAAGCGCATGTCGAGTTCAAGCCCACGGCGTCAGGACACACCTGGTATGCGCTCGAGGTCGAGGACATCGCCGGCCTGAAGGCGTACTCGAACCCGATCTGGATCGACGCCGTCGAATGGCCGGCATTTCCTGCGCGACCGTGAAGCGCGGCGTACGGCGCGCTCGATGAGGGCGTTCGTTCCGGGGCCTTGCCCAGAGCGCGTGTCTGCCTTTCCAAGCTCTGGGCAAGGCCCCGGAACGAACGCCCTCACCGACCGTCCGTCGCCGGCGCTCGCTGCTGCAGCGTGAGTGAAACGAACGCCATCGCCATCACGCAACAGAAGATCATCGTCGCGAACACGCCGCCCCAGCCCCAGCGGTCGGCAATCCAGCCGACGCCCGTGCCGGCGATGGCGGAACCGAATGCATAGCCGAAAAAGCCGGTGAAGCCCGCCGCCGTGCCTGCCGCCTTCTTCGGCACGAGTTCGAGCGCGTGCAGGCCGATCATCATGATCGGGCCGTACACGAAGAAGCCGATGACGATCAGCGAGGCCATGTCGATCCACAGCGGCCCGGTGCGATTCAATCCGTAGACGACCAGGCCCATCAGCGTGAGCCCCATGAACAGGATGGTCGCCGGGCCTCGGCGACCTCCGAAGATGCGGTCCGACGCCCAGCCGCACAGGATCGTCCCCGGTATCGCGGCGTACTCGAACATGAACCACGCCGCGCTCGACTCGTGGAACGAGAAACCCTTCGCCGTCTGGAGGTAGGTCGGGATCCAGTTCTGCACGCCGTAGCGCACGAAGTACACGAACGCGTTCGCCGCGGCAATGGCCCAGAGCAGCCGGTTGTTGAGCACGTGCGAGAAGAAGATCTCACGGAAGCCGAGCGTGCGCTCGGAGTGCTCGGAATAATTCGCCGGCATGTCGTTGCGGTGCAGCTCGATCGACGGCAGGCCGCAGGTCTGCGGTGAATCGCGCAGCAGCACGTACACCAGCACGGCAATCGAAGCCGCCACCAGGGCGTTGAAGTAGAACTTGGCGCCCCAGTCACCGAACAGGGCGACGCCTGCGACTGCCAGCGCCGCGACCAGGCCACCGCCGATGTTGTGCGCCGTGTTCCACAGCGACACCACCCGTCCCCGTTCATTCGCGCTGAACCAGTGCACCATGGTCTTGCCGCAGGGCGGCCAGCCCATGCCGTTGAACCAGCCGTTCAGGGCCTGCAGCAGGATGATCAGCGTCAACGAGGCGTAGATGCCCTTGAACAGGCCGAACGAAGCGGTCACCGCGGCCGATAGCAGCAAGCCAAGCGGCATGAACCAGCGGGGATTGCTGCGGTCAGACACCGAGCCCATCAGGAACTTCGAGACGCCGTAAGCGATCGACAGCGCGGTCATCGCCGTGCCCAGCTGTGCCTTGGTGTAGCCAGGGTATTCGCGCAGGATGTCGGGGATCGCGAGCGACAGGTTCATGCGCACCAGGTAGTACGCGGCGTAACCCACGAATATCGCGAAGAAGACCTGCCTGCGCAGGCGCTTGTATTCGGCGTCCGTCCGGTCAATCGGAAGAGCGTTCAAGCGGGCCCCCTGCAGTCGCAACGTCCGGGGCCTGCGCGGCCGCCTTGGTGTTTTACGTTCCTCCGTTATAGTACCGGTCGGCGGACCCAACGGGCCCGTTCTCGCATCGCCGGTCCCGCGTCCCGACCAAGAGGCCAGAATCCACGATGAAAATGACGAAACGACTGCTCGCGAGCGGCCTGTGGGCGCTGAGCTTTGCCGCGGCTGCAATAGCAACAGCTGCCGACGCACCGAGCCGGCCCGGCATCGACGCGCCGGAACTCGCCGCGCTCGGCGAACACGCCGTGGGCGTACGTTCGATCACGCTGGTCGACCGCGACCAGCTCGACCTCAGCGCGATCGATCCCAGGACCGGTGTCCCGGCGAAGCACGACCGCAGCCTCAAGGTAGAGATCTGGTATCCCGCCAGGGCCGTGCCCGGCGCGACGCCGGTCACTTACGAAGACGCGATGGAATCCGAACCGCCCGCGCCCCCTGCGAAATTCAGGATCCCGGGACTGGCGGTGCGTGATGCGAAACCCGATGGCAGCCGCTTTCCGCTCGTGATCGTGGCGCACGGCTACGGCAACGTCCCGGTTGGCATGAGCTGGCTCACCGAGAACCTCGCGTCGAAGGGCTACGTCGTCGCTGCGATCCGGCACGAAGACATGTACCTGAACCCGGCCGGCTTTCCGCAGGCGGCCCTGCGCCGCCCGCTCGACATCGCGTTCGTCGCGCGGGAATTGCAGGATTCGCTGGGCAAGTCCGGCGAAGTCGACCCGACACGTACCGCGCTGATCGGCTATTCGATGGGCGGCTACGGCGTGCTTGCCGCCGGTGGCGCCTCGCTCGACCCTGCGGGCGGTCTCGTCTCGAACGTTCCCGGCGGACTCCTGCAGCCGTATGCACGCGGCGGCGCACTCAGCGCCGCTCTCGTCGCACCGTCCGTGAAGGCGGTCGTCGCGTTTGCGCCAGCGGGCGGTGCGTTCGGCGCGTTCGGTGCCGAAGGCATCGCGGGCATCAAGTCGCCGCTGCTGTTGATCGCTGGCGATCATGACCTCACCGTCGATTACACGACCGGTGCGCGCGCGTACTTCGACCAGGCAGTCAACTCGAATCGTTACCTGCTCACGTTCCTGGGCGGCGGTCACGCGCTAGGCCTCGGCCCGGCGCCACTCGAGATGCGGACGGACCTGTGGAACCAGGACTGGTTCGAGGATGCGGTGTGGCGCAAGGACCGACTGATCGGCATCAGCCTGCACTTCGTCACGGCGTTCCTCGACCGTTACGTGAAGGACGATGCCAGTCGCAGCGCGTACATCGATGGCCTGGTCGTGGAGTCGAGCAAGGGCAAGTGGGACGCACCCCAGGGGACCCCATGGAGCGCCCGCAGTCCGGGTGGCGACGTCACGCTGTGGAAGGGCTTCCAGCGCAGGCACGCCACAGGACTCAGCTTGATGCATGCAGAGGCGAACTTGACGCCGAAGTGACGGCGGCGCCACGCGGTGCGCATCGAACGCTGATCGTCGACCGGACGGGTCTTCACCCCCGCAATCGCCGGCCTTCAGGGTCGTAGAGCGGCTGCAACCGCACTGTCGCCGCACAAAGATTGCCGAGGATGTCGATCTCGAAACGCTCGCCGTCCCGCGCGAGCGCTGTCGGCACGTAACCTGCCGCGAGACTGCGCTCGACGCAGTGCCCGTACGCACCCGACGTGACGTAGCCGATGGCCTTGCCGTCCTGCATGATCGACTCGTAGCCGACGACGTCGGCATCGTGCGCCTCGACCTCCATCACGACGAAGCGGCGTTTCGGTCCCGTGCTGCGTTCGGCCAATGCCGCTTCACGCCCTATGAACTCCGACTTGCCGAAGTCCACGAAGCGATCGAGCCCTGTCTCGCCCGGCGTGTAGTCGGGCCGGAAGTCCTTGTTGAACGAACCGTAGTTCTTCTCGAGGCGCAGCGACGACAGCGCGCGGCCGCCGAACAGCACCAGGCCCGAGCCCTGCCCCGCCTCGCGCAGGTCATCATGGAGCGACGCGAAGTAATCAGGCGTGGTCCAGATTTCGTAGCCGAGTTCGCCCGTAAAGCCGGCCCGCGTGACGATCGCGGGCGCGTAGCCGACGGCCGTCTCGGTGACGTCGAAGAACCTGAAGGCGGCAGCGGCGAGATCCTTGCGCACGAGGCGCTGCAGGATCTCGCGTGAGTTCGGGCCGGCGAGCGAGAAGCCGCACAGGGTCGAGGCCGCCGAGCGCACGAAGACGTCGGCCGGCGGCTCGCAGGTCCAGAACCAGCGCAGGTGGAACTCCTCGGCGAAGCCTGAGCCGACGATGAAGTACCGATCCTCGGCCAGGCATGCGATCGACAGGTCACCCACGATGCGGCCGGCAGGATTCAGCATCGGCGCAAGGGCGAGGCGTCCGGGCTGTGGGATGCGGCAGGCAAAGACCTTGTCGAGCCACGCCCGGGCACCGCGACCCGTGATCTCGTACTTGCCGTAGTTGCTCGTCTCATAGAGTCCGGCAGTGCGGCGTACCGCGCGACATTCCTCGCGCACGATCGGGAAGGCCTCGGAGCGCCTGTACGTCGGGGTCTCGGTCGGCGCGACGCCCGGCGGCGCAAACCACAACGCGTGCTCGAGCCCGAAGTTGGCGCCCATGACCGCGCCCGCAGCGAGCAGTCGGTCGTAGATCGGCGAACGACGCACGGGTCGGGCTGCCGGCAATTCCTCGTTCGGATAGGCAAGGCGGAAACGGCGACCGTAATTCTCGGGCACCTTGATCGACGTGTATTTCGGCGTCGCGAAGCGCCCGAAACGCGCGACGTCCATCGAGAGGATGTCCTGGCCCGGATCGCCCTCCGCCATCCAGCGCGACAGCACGAGGCCGATGCCGCCGCCCTGGCTGAATCCCGCCATCACGGCGCAGGCCACCCAGTAATTGCGCAGCCCGCGCACCGGCCCGACGAGCGGATTGCCATCGGGCGCGAACGTAAAGGGACCGTTGATCGCCTTGCGGATGCCGGCGCGGCCGAGCGCCGGAAAGTGCTCGAAGCCGACCTCGAAGTACGGCGCCAGCCGCTCGAACTCGTCCGGCAGCAACTGCATCGAAAAATCGTCCGGCGTCTGCACCGGCGACCAGACCTTGCCGTGCGGCTCATAGGTGCCGATCAACGCGCCGCCGCGCTCCTGGCGCATGTAGATCTCGCCGGCATAGTCGGTCGTGTTCACGATTTCCTGCGACCGGCCCTGCAGCTCCGGGATGTCCTCGGTCAGCAGGTAGTGGTGCTCCATCGCGAGCACCGGCAGTTCGACGCCGGCCATCTGCCCCACTTCGCGGGCCCAGAGTCCCGCGCAATTGACCACGTGCTCGGCGTGCACCGTGCCCTTGTCGGTGACGACGTCCCAGGTGCCATCGGCGCGAGGGTTCAGTTCGAGCACGCGCGTGAAGCGCTCGACCGACGCGCCCAGCTTGCGCGCCGCCTTGACGTACGCGTGCGTCGTGCCCGACGGATCGCAATGGCCGCCGTCCGCGCGCCACAGCGCGCCGATGAAGTGCTGCTTGTCGATCAGCGGATTCAGCTCGACGGCCTCGTCGAGCGTGATCATCTCGGTTTCCATCCCGAGGTAACGCGCGCGCGAACAGATGAGCTTCAGGCTGTCGAGCTCGCCCTGGGTCGCGGCGAGCATCAGGCCGCCGTTCGGGTGCAGGCCGCAGGACTGGCCGGAGAGTTCCTCGATCTCGCGATAGAGGTCGATGGTGTACTTCTGCAGCCTCGAGATGTTCGCTTCACCGTTGAAGGTGTGCATGCCGCCAGCCGCGTGCCAGGTGGAACCCGAGGTCAGCTCGCTCTTCTCGAGCAGCAGCACGTCGGTCCAGCCGATCCGCGCCAGGTGATACAGGGTGCTGGCGCCGACGACGCCGCCGCCGATGATCACGGCCCTTGCAGAAGACTTCATGCAATCGCTCCCCGGGTGGACGCGCGATGTGACCATGCCGACCAGTGATTGACAAGCACGGACGCGACCGCGCTGCGTGTTGGACTTGACGACCCCCGCGAGTCCGGACACCGTGGCACGACCGTGGCCGCGGGCCATGCGTGGAGGCTGCCGTTGGCGCGTGTCCTGCAGGCGATCACTCTCGCGGTGCTGCTGCTCATCGGCGCAGTCGCGCACGCGGCCGTGCCGCCGGTGGTGGTGTCGTCCAAGCTCTCGAGCGAGTCGGCAATGCTCGGCCAGATGATCCGCCTGCTGCTCGAGGATCGCGGCATTCCGACGCTCGACCGGATGACGCTCGGCGCCACGCCCGTGGTGCGCAAGGCGCTGCTGGCCGGAGAGATCGATCTTTACGTCGAGTACACGGGCAACGCCGGCTTCTTTTTCAACCGACCAAACGATCCCGCGTGGAAGGACCTGCAACTCGGTTACGAACTGGGCTCGAAGCTCGATCTCGAGGCGAACCGCCTCGTCTGGCTGGCTCCGGCGCGAGCCAGCAACGCCTGGGCGCTTGCAGTGCGACGTGACCTGGCCACCCGGCATCGGCTCGTAACCATGAGCGACTTCGCGCGCTGGGTGCGCGAAGGCGGCGCCGTGAAGCTCGCGTGCTCGGCCGAGTTCGCCAATGGCGGCACGCTGCGATCGCTGGAGAAGACGTATTCGTTTCACCTCGAGCCCCGGCAGAAGATCGTGCTCGCGGGCGGTGAAACGGCCGCTACCATCGGCGCAGCGGCCGCGCGCACCAATGGCATCAACACGGCCATGGTGTACGGCACGGACGGCGGCATCGTCGCGGCCGACCTCGTCCTGCTCGAGGACGACCGCAAGGACCAGCCCGTCTACGCTCCGGTGCCGATCGTGCGCGAGTCGGTGCTGCGGGCACGCCCGGAGATCGCCGGCATCGTGCGGCCATTGATGGAGAGCTTTACGCGCGAATCCCTGCAGGCCCTGAACGCACGCGTGCAGATCGACGGCGAGTCCACAGAGGAAGTCGCCGGGGATTACCTGCGCGCCAAGGGCTTCATCGGCCCACCGAGCAATCGATGACAAGAGAGGCCACACGCATGCAGCGCATCGATCAGCTGGGCGTGCTGCTGAGCCTGGCGGGAGCGCTTGCCCTCGCGCTGCTGCCGCTGATCGTCTTCAAGGCGAACCGCATCGTGCCAGGCGAGCCGCGCGCATTGCTGGATCTTCTGCCCATCGCCGCGTTCGCACTGTATTTCACGCTGGTCGCGGCGGCTGCCGTCGCAGTGCTGATCCAGAGCCCGCGCGTTCGGTTGCTGGCGGCCTTGATCGGCATGGCGGCGCTGGTCATCACGGTCGCATCGGCGGCGGACATCCTGACGCCAGCAGGCAACCGCGTCGTGCGCGTCGCACCCGGAGCAGGATTCTGGATCGTGCTGATCGCGCTCGGCCTGCTCGCCACCGACGCCTTGACGCGGCTGCGGCCCGGCCCCGCGCTGCGCGTAGCGACGCTGGTCGGCTTCCTCGCCGTGACCCTCGCCGCACTCGGTTCGGGCTTTTTCGACGACCTCTCGATCATGCGCGAGTACACCGTGAACGCCACGCGGTTTGCGCAAGAGGCGCAGCGACACCTGCTGCTGGCCCTGGGCTCCCTCGGAGCCGCAGTCATCGTCGCGCTGCCGCTCGGCGTGCTTTGCCATCGCCAGCCGCGACTGCGGGATGCCGTGCTCGGCGCACTTAACATGGTGCAGACCATCCCATCGATTGCGCTGTTCGGCATCCTGATGGCGCCGCTCGCCGCCCTGGCGGCTGCGTTTCCGCTGCTTTCCGCGCTGGGCGTGAGCGGCATCGGCGCGGCCCCCGCCGTCATTGCGCTGTTCCTGTATTCGTTGCTGCCCATCGTGGGCAACACGGTGGTCGGTCTCGGCCGGGTTTCGGCCGCTGCGGTCGACGCAGCGCGTGGCATGGGCCTGACCAACGGCCAGGTCCTGCGCCAGGTCGAACTGCCGCTCGCCCTGCCGACGATCCTGACGGGCATTCGCATCGTGCTGGTACAGAACATCGGCATGGTCACGATCGCCGCGCTGATCGGCGGCGGCGGCTTCGGCGCTTTCGTCTTCCAGGGCATTGGCCAGACGGCCATCGACCTGGTGCTGCTCGGCGCGATTCCGACGGTCGTGCTGGCCTTCTCCGCCTCGGTCGTCCTCGACGCACTGACCGATCTCACACGCCGGGTGCCGCGATGATCCAGATCGAGAATCTCTGCAAGCGCTACGGCGATTCCACGGTCGTGGACGACGTGTCGATGGTCATCGAGCCGCGCACGATCACGACGATCGTCGGCACTTCGGGTTCGGGCAAGTCCACGCTGCTGCGGATGATAAACCGGCTGGTCGAGCCGACCTCCGGTCGCGTACTCATCGACGGTAACGACACGACGGGCGAACCTGCACACCTGCTTCGCCGTCGCATTGGCTACGCGATCCAGGGCCTCGGCCTGTTCCCCCACCGCACCGTGGCCGACAACATTGCGACCGTGCCGCGGCTGCTCGGCTGGGACAAGGATCGCGTCAGCGAGCGCATCATCGAACTGCTGGAACTGTTCCAGCTCGACCCGGCCACGTACGCAATGAAGTTTCCGCACGAGCTTTCGGGCGGCCAGCAACAGCGGGTCGGCGTGGCCCGCGCCCTTGCGGCGAAGCCGAACGTGCTGCTGATGGACGAGCCATTCGGCGCGCTCGACCCGATCATCCGCAGCAAGGCGCAGGACGACCTGCTCGGCATCCAGCGACGCTTCGGGACGACGATCATCCTCGTGACCCACGACATCGACGAGGCGTTCCGTCTCGGCGACCGCGTCGCCGTCATGAGCCAGGGGCGACTGCTGCAGCACGACCGGCCGGCCATGCTGATTACGCAGCCCGCAGACCCCTTCGTCTCGCAACTGATTGGCTCGGGCGACAAGGCGCTCAAGCTGCTGTCGCTGACGACGGCAGGTGAAGTCGCCGAGCCGGGAAAGGTGGACGGCCCCGCGCTCGCCTGGTCAGTGACACTCCGCGAAGTGCTGGCCGAACTCGTCTGGAACGGAGCGGCGGCAGCGACGGTCATCGGGCCCGATGGCGACCCGATCGGTCACGTGACGCTGGCCAGCATCCTCGCGCGGGGGCGGCAGGCAGCATGAGCCGCATTGCACTGGGAGCACGCCTCGCCATCCTCGGCCTGCTGATCGCGTTCCTCGTCGTGCCACAGGCGTTCGCACCGGTGTTTGCGCCCTTGAACGACTACGGTGCCCCGGCCATCTACGACCAGGGCAACGTTCTCGAGCTGGCGCTCTCGCACCTGTGGACCGTACTGATCGCCGCGGCGGCAAGCACCGTGGTGGCGGTTGCACTCGGCATTTTCGTGACGCGCCCGGCGGGCGCGCAGTTCCTGCCGTTGTCCCGCACCCTGGTGAACGTCGGACAGACGTTCCCGCCCGTGGCTGTCCTCGCCGTCGCCGTGCCGCTGGTGGGATTCGGCCTGGCACCCACGTTGATTGCCTTGTTCGCCTACGGCCTGCTGCCGATTTTCGAAAACACCATCGCGGGCCTCGAGGGCTGCCCGCAGCCGGTGCTCGATGCGGCCGACGGCATGGGCATGAGCGGCTGGCAACGGTTGCGCCAGGTGGAACTGCCGCTGGCCTTGCCGCTGATCCTGGAAGGTGTGCGACTCTCACTGGTCATCAACGTCGGCACCGCGACCCTGGGCTCCACCGTCGCGGCCAGGGGACTCGGCGAGGTCATCATCGCGGGCCTGCTCTCGAACAACACGGCCTTCGTCCTGCAGGGCGGCCTCGTGACCGGGCTCATGGCCATCCTGCTCTACGACGGCATGCGACTTGCCGAGCAACGTTTCATGCCGACCGCACGGAACCGGATTCACTGATCTCACCGTCACAGTGCGCTTTGCTAAGATCGGGTCGATACCGCCCTCCCCGCGCGACAAGAACCGATGAGCGCACCATCAACTGCACTGGAAAGGCCGAGCAGCGATGTCGCGGCCGTGCCCGCGATCGAGTGGCCGACCGTCGCCCTGATCGTCTTTGTCTACGGCGGCTGGTTCACGCTCACCCGGGCCTATGGTGAATGGCCCACCTGGATCGTCGCGCCCTGCGTTGCAGTGCTGCTGACGCTTCACAGCTCGCTGCAGCACGAGATCCTGCACGGGCACCCGACGCGCTGGACGGCGCTCAACCGCCTGTTCGGCATCCTGCCCTTGTCTTTGTGGATTCCTTACGACCGCTATCGCCGCTCGCACCTGGTGCATCACATCAACGACCGGCTGACCGATCCGATCGACGACCCGGAATCGAACTACGTGACGCCGGAGTCGTGGTCGCAACGCTCGGCCTTCGGCCGCTGGATCTTCCAGCTGCAGCTGACGCTGGCCGGCCGCATGCTGATCGGCTCGTGGTGGCGCATGGGTCGGTTCCTGGTACGCGAGGCCAAAGCGTTTGCACGCAATGCGCCTGGTGCACGCGCGGCGTGGATTACGCATTTGATCCTGTGCGTGCCGGTCGTGTACTGGATCACCGTCGTCTGCAGCATTCCGCTCTGGTTCTACGTCGTGACCATGGTGATCCCGGGCAACGCCATCCTGCTGATCCGGTCCTTTGCCGAGCACAGGGCATTGGCCAACGCGTACGAGCGCACGGCAATCGTCGAGAATTCGTGGGTGCTGGGGCCGTTGTTCCTGTTCAACAACCTGCATGCCCTGCATCACGAGGACCCGCTGCTGCCCTGGTATCGGTACAACACCCGGTACAAGATGGCGCGCGACCGACTGCTCGCCGAGAACGGCAGCCTCGTGTATTCGACCTACTTCGACGTCGCGCGGCGTTTCCTGTTCAGGATGCACGACCAGCCGCAGCATCCGCTGGGACGCGCGCCGTCGGGAAGCGTTGCCTGAAGCCTGAAGCCCGACGCCAGGTCGCTAGGCCGGGTATGGATACCCTGCAGCCTTCGCCTCGCGATCCCACTCGAGCGTCCGCGCGTAGTCCATTTTATCGACCGCCGCGAAGCCGTCGAGCAGCAGTGCATCCGCGTATTCGCTGAACCACGGCTGCAACGAGGCGTGAGCAAACGCGCTGCGCAGCGCGTCGATCGTGGCGGCGGGAGTCGACGCCGCAGTCACGAATGCAGGCAGTGTCGCGACATCGGTGGAGTCGAGCACGCGGATGCCTGCCGTCAGCGCCGGGTCGTGCTCGGCGATCAGCAAGTGCCAGTACGCATCCAGCGGCCCGACGTCGATGCGGTTCTCGCGCACCGCGTCGAGGATCGCGCGTGCGGTCACGAGGCTGGGAACCATCTCGCCGTAAAGTGCCGGCCGCGACACCGTGCGGTACCGCAAAAGGTGATGGCGAAGTGCATTGAAGCCGGAATGCGAGTGCTCGACCGTCCAGCCGGCACGGCCACCGAAGGTGTCCTCGAGTCTGCGGAAGGGCGCGTCGTCGCGCACGATGAGATCCGACCGGTAGACGGGGCGCCCTGACGCCCACGCGGCACGCGGTATCGGCGCCGCCAGCGGCACGACGTTGGCCATTTGCAGTGCGACCGGATAGCCGCACATGAAGACACAACCGAGGTCGGGACGCGCCCACAGGGTTTCGAGCGGTTGCGGCGCCGGGTACGGAGCGTATTCGAAGTAAACACCGGCTTCCGCCGTGATCCGCTCCAGCAGTGAACGCCACGCCGCCTCGACCGCCGGGGTCACGGCATACATGCGGGCGTTCATGATCGCGCTGGTCATGCCGGGCTTCGCGGCGCAGGCGGGATTACGGCGCGTCACTACCGAGCTCCGCCGAGCGCTTGCTGACGTATTCAGCGATCGCCTCGCGCACCGCGGCATCGAGCGGCGGTGGCGAATACTCCGCGACCAACCGCTTCCAGACGTCGGTGGCACGTCGCGTCGCATCCTTGGCTCCGGCTTCACTCCAGCTCTCGAAGTTCGACCAGTCGGAGAGCAACGGGCGGTAGAACGCTTTCTCGAATCGCTCGAGCGTGTGGGCCGTCCCGAAGAAATGGCCGCCGGGTTCCACACCCTTGATCGCGTCGACGGCGAGGTCGTCGTCGGTGAACGAGATCGGCTGCAGGATTTCCGCCCAGCTGCGCAGCAGCTCCGCATCGACCACGATCTTTTCGAGCGACGCCACCAGTCCGCCTTCGAGCCAGCCCGTCGCGTGGTTGACCAGGTGACTGTGGCTCAGTATTGCGGCCTGCAGGGAGAACGCTGTCTCGTAGGTGGATTGCGCGTCGACCGCCGGCGATGCGTTGACGGCGCTCGTGCGCACAGGAATGCGCAGCCGCCGCCCGATCTGGGCCGTGGCCAGCGCCGCATTCACGTACTCCGGCGTGCCGAACGCCGGCGAACCCGTGCGCATGTCGACGTTCGAGGTAAAGCCGCCCATCACGCACGGTGCACCGGGCCGTACGAGCTGGCACAGAGCGATGATGCCGAGCGCCTCGGCCGTCTGCTGCACCAGTGCGCCGGCGAGCGTGATCGGGGCCATCGCCCCCATCAGCGTGAAAGGCGTGATGACGACGCACTGTCCGTGGCGCGCCATGACGATGATGTTGTCGAGGATCTCCTCGTCTACTCGCCGGGGCGAATTGACGTTGGTGACCGTCATCAACGTCGGTCGTGCGGCGAGATCGTCGATCGAGCAGCCGTGCTCGATCGCCGACATCGCAATGGCGTCTGCGGCCTGGATGCCGCCGACTCCGCGCGCCGCCCAGACGATGTCGGCGCATTCGATGTGCGCGCGATATGCCGCCAGGTGGCGGACGGGCACCGGCACGTCGACGGGCTCGACGACGATGCCGCCCTGCCAGTGCAGCACGCCGAGCGTGTGCGTCAGCTTGAGAATGTCGCGGAACGAGGCGATGTCGCCGAAGCGGCGGCCGCGCTCGGCATCGCTGACGTTGGGCGCACCATTGACCGGACCGAAGTTGACCACCCGGCCGCCGACGTGCAGGTGACGTTCGGGATTGCGCGCGCGCAGCACGAAAGCTTTCGGGTGCATGCGCAAGCTGCGCCTCGACGAGGTCACGGCCCATTCGCACGCACTGCGCTTCGTCGTCGACGAGAGCCCCCGCCCGGCGGAAGATTTCACGGGCGACGGTACTGCGAATCTCGAGCCCGGCTTCCTCGAGGACGCGGAACGCGGCAACGAGAATCCGCTCGACCTGCTCAGCCGTCAGCACCTCGAGCGGTGACCAAGGGACTTCGAGTCGCGGCAGCGGCGCGAGCACGGGCGCTGTTGCGCGCGGGCTGCGCCCGGTGCCGCGGCGACGAGCGGGTGGGACGACTTCGCTCATGGCTCGGGGTCGGGCTCCGCGTGGCCGCATCAGGGCCGGAAGCCCACATCATGGACGGGAACGGGGCGTTCGGACAATGGCCGCCGCGACGCCTGCCTCAGTACCCGCCGAAGCGGAACTGGCCCTCGAGAACGAAAGAATCGAGCGTCGTATCGTTGCGGGTGTTCAGCACGTCCTCGTCGATGCCGACGGACTCGAACCCGAGCCGCACGTGGAACACCTGCGCGAAAGTGACTCCGACGCCGAGACCCCATACGATGTCCGTGCCGTTGTCGCTCACGCTGCGCATGATGGCCTGGTCGCCAAACGACTCGTCGAGGCGCTGCACGCTCTCTCCCTCGCTGAACGCAGCGCCAAGCTTCGCATAGACCTCGAACATCTCGCCGAACGGCAGGATCCCGAGCGCCGTCACTTCCGTGATCTTGGCCGAGTACTCGATGCGGTTGTTGTAGTAGCCGTTGAATTCCGGCATGTAGACCAGGTCCTGGTCCCAGCCGATGGGACCCACGTCGAGATAGCTGACTTCGAGCGCACCGTACTTGTGGAAGCGCCAGCCGGCGTGCAGCGTATAGCCGACATCGGCGTCGCCCTCGTCGTAGTCGTAGTAGTCGCCCCAGTAGCAGTCGTAGTAACAGTCACCATTGTCGACGAGCACGCTGACATTGGAATAGGCGCCGCCGGCCCCGAAGTAGAAGCCGCGCCAGCTCTCCGGCGCGCCGACAGGAGACGGTGCCTGGGTCGCTGCAGGTGCAGCCGAATCCTGTGCGCGAGCGCTCGTTGCAATCGAAGCAGGTTGCAATGCCGAACGCCAGCAGAATGCGAATCATGCGTGCGGATAGCGTCATGGCGGGCCTCGCCGGTCACGATCGGCACCACAGCCGACCTGGACCTTTCTAGGCGCGACTCGTCTACGCGCTCAATGCGGCTTTCCGGGATCCGCAACGAGGCCCCGGGCGAGGATGATATGAAGGAGTCGACCCGGTCGGGTCGCGGGCGCGCAAATCAGGCTGCGCGACACGATCGACAACGCCGAGATCTTGCCGAGGTCGGTGATGATGTCTTCGGTGATGCCGTCCGAGAAGTATTCCTGCTCCGGGTCGCCGCTCATGTCGGCGAACGGCAGTACACCCGCATGTTGCGCTGCAGCAGGCGGATGGCAGGCATGGCAAAGCGAGGCTCGAGTCACAGCGCGCGCCTTCTCAGCCCCACCGCTGTAAGCTAGCCTTGGGTTGGAAGACAGGCTCGAATGGGGGCCTGTAGCTGCGGCCGCGCAGAAATGGCCACCCGGAAGGACTCCATTGGCTCAATTCGCTGACGTCTTCATCAGTTACTCGCGCGAAGACAAGGAGCGCGTGCTCGACCTCGCTGCACGCCTGCGCGCGGCCGGCGTCGACCTGTGGATCGACCAAGGCGGGATCGACGGCGCGACGATGTGGGGCGAGGAGATCGTCAACGCGCTCGAAGGCGCCAAGGTGCTGCTGCTGGCGATCAGTCCGGCAGCGGCCCGCTCGCACAACGTCGCCAAGGAAGTCGTGCTCGTCAGCGAGCGCAAGGGGCAGATCCTGCCCGTGCACCTCGAGCCGACCACGATTCCGGCCAGCCTCAAGTACCCGCTCGCCGGCATCCAGCACATCGAGTTCTACCAGGGCGATGCCGACGAGAACCTGAGAATCATCCTGCGCTCGCTCGAACGAGCGGGCGTCGCCATCGCTCCGCCGCGCGACGCGAAGTCCGCACGCGTCGCAGAGGAAGCGCCCGCGAAGCCGACCGCCGCGCCCTCGACGGCGACAGCGGATGCCACGATCGAGCGCGGCGCCTTGGCCGTGCTGCCCTTCGACAACATCAGCCCGGACAGCGAGACCGACTACTTCAGCGATGGCCTGACCGAGGAACTGATCGCGAGATTGTCGCTGGTCAGTGAGATCGAACTCGTGTCGCGCTGGGCGTCGATGCAGTTCAAGGGCCAGAAGCAGGACATCAGGGCGATCGGCCGCGAACTGAGCGCGCGCTACATCGTTGGCGGCAGCGTGCGCCGGTTCCAGGATTCGGTCCGCATCACCGTCCAGCTCGTCGATGTCGAAACCAACCGCCAGATCTGGGGCAACACCTACAAAGGCAAGCTCGACGACATCTTCGATATCCAGGAGCAGGTCGCCAGCCAGATCGTCGATGCGTTGAAGCTCAAGCTCACCTTCTCCGAGAAGGTGTCGCTGACCAAGCGGCAGACCGTCAATGCCAATGCCTACGATCTGTACTTGCGCGGCCAGGACTTCCTCTACCGCCTGAGCCGGCGTGGTACCGAGCGCGCGATCCAGCTCTTCGAGAAAGCCATCGAGCTCGATCCACGGTATGCCGCGGCGTATGCCGCCTGTTCGAGCGCGTACGGCCAGATGTACCAGTGGTTCTCGCGCGAGGACAAGTATCGGGACAAGGCGCAGGAGATGAGCTTCAAGGCGCTCATGTACGACAGCAGCCTGGCGGAGGCGTACACCGCCATGGGGCTGTCCTATTTCATCTGGGGCAAGCTGGACGAGGCCGCCGCGTCCGGCAGGAAGGCGATCGAGCTCGATCCCGACGATTTCATCGCGTACTGGACGCTCGGGCGGATTCAATTCTCGACCGGGAACCTGGCAGAAGCGCTGGAGTTGTTCCAGCGGGTCATCGAGATCAAGCCAGGCTTCTACATGGCGCACAGCGATCTGAAACAGACTTACACGGGTCTCGGGCGCACTGCGGAAGCCGAGGCCGTATCCCGCAAGGTGCTCGAGCTGCTGCCCAACTACCTGCTGCAGAATCCGGACGACGCCCGCGCCAGGATGTTCTACGCCATCACCCTGCTCGAGGTCGGACGACGGGACGAAGCGATCGCGGAGGGTGCATCTGCGCTCGAACTGAGCCCGGGCGATTCAGTCATGCTCTATAACGGCGCCTGCCTGTACTCGAGGCTGGGCGAGACACGGCGCGCAATTGACACGCTGCGCCAGGCAGTCGCTGCCGGCGTCACCAATTTCGGCTGGATGAAACACGACCCCGACTTCGACCCCATCCGCAACGACCCGGAATTCATCGAGCTGACTGCGGGTGCTTGAGCTGACGACTGGCTAGCCGCAGTCGGCTCCAAGCTCCCGCAGGCGCCGGGCTAGCTCTTCCACCCGTTCGGTCAGCTCGACGATGCTGCGGTCTTTCGCGGCGATCACAGCCTCCATCTCGCGCAGGTCGACGCGTTTCGGGATGTGCTGCGGACAGTTCGCATCCCACGCCGACAGGCTGAACATGAACACCTGCTCCGGCTGCGCCCGGTATCCGTCCGGCATCAGCGACCGCACCAGATCGGCGTCGCCTTCGACGAACCACGCGGTGCCCCACAGCTTGAACCGCCGCCGGCGCGCGTAATCCATCAGGAAAATGAAGGCCTGCGGGTTCTCGGACAGGTTGCCCTGGGTGATGTATTGCCGGTTGCCCTTGAAATCGACGAAGGCGAGCGTCGATTCGTCGACGACCCGCAGGAAACCCCGTGGGCCGCCGCGGTGCTGGATGTACGGCTGGCCTTCGGCGCTGGCGGTGCCGAGGTAAATGCTGTCCTGCCCGGCAATGAAGGCCGCGAGCGCCGGTGTGATCGTCGTCGACCAGCCTTCGCCCTCCTCCATCCGCGCGTAATTATCGCGCGAGCCCTTGCGGTCCTGGATCGCCTTGACCGCGGGCGTGAACGCGACGTCGCTCGAGTATCGCTCAGCGTTGGACATGACAAGAATTCCCTGCGGCACTTGCCGCGCAGCGATCCGACGCTAGAGTGCCGCCCCCTCAACCGCAATCTTGCCGTCACTGACGACGAGGCGCGGCTCGAAGAACGTCTTGCTGTCGGTGAGCGGGTCGCCGTCGTAGGCCACGAGATCGGCCTCGAGACCCACGCGGACGCTGCCGGTGCGGCCTTCGATGCCGATCACGCGTGCGCCGTTGAGCGTCGCCGCCGTGATCGACTCGAGCGGGGTCAACCCGATGTGCTCGCGCAGCATGGCCATTTCGTGCGCGATCCGGATCCGGCCGGTGTCGTCCTTGTCGGCGTAGCTGCCATCGGTCGCGGCAGCGATCGAGATGCCCAGCGCGTGCGCCTTGCGCACGGCGGAGCGCAGCGGCCCCATCATCGATTGCGTACGCAGTTGCAGCGCCACGTCCTCGGCCGAGTTGCCCTGCGGATCGCCTAGCGGGCTCATCACGGCAAGGGTCGGCACGAAGTACGTGCCGCGCCGCTTCATCTCGTCGAGCGTCGCATCGTCCACCCACGTGCCGTGCTCGATGCTGCGGACGCCGGCGCGCACCGCGGCAGCGGCCCCCGCGCGAGCGTGCGCATGCGCCGCTACGTAGAGGCCTTTTTTCGCGGCCTCAGTGACGGCCGCGCGGATTTCGTCTTCGGTGAGCTCCTGCTTGCGCGGATCGGTGGTGGCGAGCCCCGCCCGCTCGCTTGCGCCGACCTTGATCACGTCCGCGCCCTTTGCGATCAGCGCGCGAGTCGCCTCGGCAATGCGATCCGGCCCGCGCAACTCACCGTCGATCGCGTCGCCGAACTGCGGGTAGACCTCGTAGAACGCGATGCCCGGCTTCGGCCGGATGTGCCCCGGTGAGACGAGGAGATCGGGTCCGGGCACGTACCCGGCGCGAATCAGGTCGCGCGTCCCCATCGCCTGCAGGTTCGTGTCGCCGAGTACCCGCGACGTCGTCACGCCCGACTGCAGCGCACGCAGTGCCGCGGCAGGGGACTCGATATGCGAGTGCGCGTCGATCAATCCGGGCAACAGGTAACGCCCGCCGAGGTCGATCTGTCGCACACCGGTCGTTGCAGCGGGTGCCCGCTCGACGATCGCGGCGATCTTGCCGCCGCGCACGGTGACGGTAATGCCCTTGCGTGGCGCGGCGCCGGTGCCATCGACCAGCGTGACGTTCAGCAGGTCGAGATCCTGTGCCGACGCCTGTCGGGGCGCTGCGAGCAGTCCCGAACACAGGCAACCGGCGACGGCCGCGACCAGAACCCTGCGACCCGCAATCAACATGCTTCGACTCCCCGCGTGAAACCGGCGCCTACCTTATACCGGAACGCGGGAAGCGGTCGCGGGGCACCGCGACGCCTCAGGGCTGCAGATACGCGTCGAGCGTCTGGTGGAAATGCCGGATCCGGCTTTCCTGGTAGGACCCGAGCTGCACGCGACCCGTTCCGGAGGCCAGCAGGCCTTCCTGCACGTAGGGCATGTTGCTCATGTCCTGGTCGATGACTGGCCCGAGGATTGGCAACTCGCTGGCCTCCGACCAGCTTTCATCGTCGCGCAGCCAGTGCACTGGCACCGGTTTCGGCCGCGGCTGTCCCCGCTCCGGCCGCTTCAGGATCATGGCTTCCATGACGCACGATCCGACGTCGCGCCCATGCGGGCGCCAGCGGTAGACGATGTTCGGCGCGAACCCGCCCCAGGGCGAGAAGTTCGGAAACACGTTGTAGACGATCGCATCGAGCGTTTCCGCGTCAGTCACGTTGCTGTAGTCGCCTTCGAAGGCACGGCCGAAAGCGCGACGGTTCATGTCGCCCAGCAGTGCGCGCGGCCCGCGTGCCTCTTGGGCAGTCACGGCGCCCAGCGCACCCGGCTTGCGGCCCATCAGCTGCAACATGCCGTCCAGCGTCTGTTGCGGATCCACTTTCCCGCTGCCGAGGTGCGGGCTCGGTGCGCCGAACGCCGCGAGGTTGCGGCTCACGTGCTTGCCGTAGACGTCGTACTGCGAATTCGCGTCCGCGATGATCGACAGGATCTGTGGATGCGTCGCAACGACGTGGTACGACTCCATGAAGGCTTCCTGCGCCACCTTCCAGTTGCAGCGGATGACTTTCGCGACGTGCACGGCTTTCCAGCAGTCCTCGAGGCGCCAGCGGGAAAAGTGATCCGGCACGACGTCTAAGTACTGCTCGAGGGGAATCGCGCCGGCATCGAAGTTGACAAAGACGAAGCCGCCCCACGTACCGACCCGCGCTTCAGGCAGGCGGAAGTCGCCATCACTGACGTGCCCGAAGTCCCACCGGCACGGAATCGAACGCACGCTGCCATCGAGCTGCCAGCTGAAGCCATGAAACGGACAACGGAAGTGCTCGACGTGCTCGTTCGCGAGCAGCAACTTGCGCCCGCGATGAGTGCAGGAATTGTGAAATACGCGGATCGAACCGTCGGCCTGGCGGGTGATCAGCAGCGATCGACCCACGACGTCGTAGACGATCGTGTCGCCCGCTTCGGGCAGCTCCTCCTCACGGCACGCCATCTGCCAGACGCGCATCCACATCCGCTCGACTTCCAGATCGAAAAACGCCTGCGACGTATAGCGCGACGCATCGAGCGGAGCGTTGCCGAGGTCACGCGATGAGCGCTCGAGCAGCGACCGCGGCACCTCGCGACTGTCCTGCGCGAGGTAGTCCTGGTAACTGGGTACCGCGCCCGACGACCCTGCGTCTGGTTCAGTCACGACAGTCACCCGCCATCATTCCGTGGCGAGCCACGGATCCAGCATCGGCCGCACACGCAGCTCGGGTGGCACGTTCTCCGGCCCGATGCGACGGTCGAGTTCCTCGTGCCAGTGGTAGATGCGCCGTTCCTGGTACGACAGGTAGATGCCCCGGAAGCCCCCCGTTTCGACGGACTCCTGGATCCGCGGCGCAAACTGCGTGTCTTCCTCGAGGATGCGCTCGAAGTTTGACATGCGCGTGGGCCAGAGTTCGTGGCCTTCGGCCCCCTCTGGGGCGAACCAGTGCACGTCCACCGTCATGCTGCGGGCGGTCTTGGGCCAGAACGTGATGAACGGCGTCCCCGTGGCTGCGGGTGGCGTGATGAGGTTCGGATAGAAGTTGTACGACGGATTCTGGTTCAGGAAGATCTGCTCGGCGGTGGGGACTTCCGGCATACCAACCGCGCCGGGATCACGCCACTCCGCGCGACGGTGCGGCGTGCACATCATTGAGTTGCCGTACGGCCAGAGCACGATGTGCGTCCCGCGCGAATCGAGGAAGCGGTCCACGGTCTGCGGGTGGATCGACTTCAGGTGATAGGTCTCGAGGAAAGCGTCGAGCAGGATCTTGACGTTGCACGCGATCTCGAAGCTCGAGCTGGCGATGTGCCGGATGTTGTCGAAGCCGAGGTTCTCGAGATGCTTCGGGATCGGGCCCAATGACTCGAGCAGCGGTGCCGCCTGGCGGTCTTCGTTGATGAAGACGAAGTTGCCGAACTGCTCGCAGCGCACTTCGTTGAGGCCGAAGCACGAGGTGTCCATGCCTGGGAAGTCACGCTTCTCGCGCACCGCGGTGAGCCGGCCAGAGAGGTCGTAAGTCCAGCCGTGGTAGCGGCAGAAGAACCCCTTGGTCTCGCCCTGCTCTTTCTCGACCAGCGGCGCACCACGGTGCCGGCAGGTGTTGTAGTAGGCCCGGATGCGGTTCTCTTTGTCGCGCACGATGATGATCGGCGCGCCGGTCTTGCGCCACAGTCGGTAGCTGCCGGGACGCGGCAGTTCATCGACGTGCAACGCGTAGAGCCACGAGCGCCGCCACAGGTACCGTTGCTCCAGTTCCAGGAACGCGGGGTCGGTGTAGCGCCCGCCCGGGACCAGTGGCAGTTCGGGGAAGCCGGGCGGCGGACCTTCGCGGCCCTGCTCGTGCTTCATCCCGTCGTACAGGCTGTGTTCGATTTCGGTTCGCATGATGCCCGATTTCTAGGGCATGCGATTTCCCGTGGCCATGCGTAAACACCGCAAGGCGGTCCCAGGATGCCGCCGGCCCTCAGCCGGCTGCTGCCGCCTCAAACGGCGGCAGCAGCCGCATCAGCAATGCCTAGTTCTCGCAAACCAGCTGGCCATCGTTGTTGCCGGCGCGATAGCTGCTGCACTGGCGCGCTCCTAGGCGGGTCCGCTGCCAGTTGCCGTTCATGGTCTGGCACGTGGCCGTCAGCGAGCCGGACGAATCCGTGGAAATGTCACGGCAGGATCTCTGGAACGACCCGTCCCAGGTCGCTGCCAGTTGCCGCTTGAGTTCTGGCACGTGGCCGTGAGTGTCCCGGACGAGTTCATGGAAATGTCGCGACAGGATTTCTGGAACGACCCGTCCCAGCGGCTGCTGACGTTGCCCTGCGACTCGCAGACCAGCTTGCCGTTGTTGTTGCCGGCCCGATAGCTGGGGCATTGCTGCGGCGTGATATTGGTGCGATTGGACTTGCCGTTGGCCTTGGGACAGGTGGCGCTCAACCGGCCGTGCTTGTCCACGGAAATGTCACGACAGGATTCGCCGTACGAACCGCTCCAGCGCGAACCGGCGGAATAGTCGCCATTCTTGTCGCAGTACAGCTGCCCGTTGCGATTGCTGTAGCCCTGGCACGTGGACAGGAGCAATGCGGACGTCGAGCGGTATTGGCCGTTATCCTGCCGACACCGCGCATACAGCATGCCGCCGCGAATGGAAGCGTCCTCGCAGGTCTGGCGCCAAGGGCCACCCGGCATCGCGGAACTATCGGCGGCGGCCGGTTGCGCCATCAGGGCGAAAGCCGCCACGACAAACAACGGCGCGAAACGCCTGAGCGATTCACTGGCAATCTTCATAGCGGTCTCCTTGTGTGCACGCCACGACCCAAGGGAGACAGACGACAGGTTGCTCCGGATTTGGCGGCAATGAGCACACGTTACGTAACGGGCGCTCTGCCAGTCTGTACGTTGGCATACAGATGGGGGAACTCGATGCGACTAGCCTGAGCTGAGGAACCGCCGGTCGCGCACGACGGTTGGCATCGACATCAAGACTTACAGGTGAACACCATGAGCATCGGCACGATCCTTCTCATCCTTCTCGTCCTGGCGCTGGTTGGAGTCATCCCGGTATGGCCGCATGCGCGCAGCTGGGGCTACGGCCCGAGCGGAATCGTCAGCACGCTGCTCGTGATCGTGCTCGTATTGTTCCTGCTGGGCCGCTTGTAACGTCGGGCACGCAATAGCAGTCGCAACTGCGCGACTCGAGGCCAGCGCTGTCATCAACCGCGCTAGCCGATGACTGCAGCGCCTACCGCGCCCGACGAGCGCTACGCGCGCCGGCCTTGAATGATGTTGAGCAGCACGACCACTATTGCGATGACCAGCAGGATGTGGATAAAGCCGCCCATCGTGTATGACGTGACCAGGCCCAGGAGCCAGAGGATGATCAGGATAACTGCAACGGTCCACAACATTTGTGCATCTCCGTTTACTCGACCCGGTGAGATTCGCGCAGCGTCCGACTGCAACATGTCAGGAGGGGTGACGCATGTCAGCGCGTGCGCGACCGCGGTGTCGGATTCCTTCCCTTCCGCTTTACATTCTGCTCTCCAAGCGACTACCAGGGGCTAGGTAGAAATTGGATTTGCTCGCGCCGGCGTGGTCCCGCTGGATCAGATGCGCCGTTCGGCGCCATGTCGACCATGATCTCCTTGATTTCGGCGAGATCCAGCGAGTCCCTGCTGTAGACGTCATGGCCCACCGACGGGTCTGTTCACTGGCGTACAGATCGCCCGCAAATGAATCGTCAGGATTAACAGTGGCTCCCGCCATCAACACGAGGAAGTGCAATGAAAGGCTTCGTACAGGACATCGAAAAGCTGGCTATCGGCAACGATGCCTTTCGCCGGGTTCTATACACGGCGACGCACTCCCAGCTCGTGCTGATGGCGCTGGCGCCCGGTGAAGAAATCGGCGCGGAATTCCACCAGCTCGACCAGTTCTTCCGCGTCGAGGAAGGGACTGGAATCGTGGTAATGGACGGCACGCGAACGCCTGTGAAGTCCGGATTCGCGATCGTCGTGCCCATGGGCGCGAATCACAACATCATCAATACCGGAACCACGCCACTGAAGCTGTACACGGTGTACTCACCGCCGAATCACCGCGACCGCGTCGTGCACCACACCCGCGCCGACGCGGAGGCCGACGACGAGCACTTCGACGGCAAGACCTCGGAGTAGCCGCGCCGAGTCAGGCGACTGCGCTTCCCCCGGCAGTGCCGAACAGGACGTAGCCGCACCCGCCATTCTTGGCGCGGTACATCGCCGTGTCGGCGTTCCTGACGAGCTGGTCGGCCGTCGTGCCGTCGCCTGGATACAGGGCGATGCCGATGCTCCCGCGAATGACGAGGCCACGCCCTCCCACCTCGATCTCCCGGGCAATGTCGCCCAGCACGGCGACGGCCTTCCGTTCGACATCAGCCGTGCACTTCGGATTGACCAGCAAGTACAGGAACTCGTCACCGCCAGTGCGGCAGACCGTGTCCTCGTCGCGCGCATGTTGCGAGAGTCGGTCTGCGACCTGACGGAGGATGAGGTCTCCCGCGGCGTGGCCATGACCGTCGTTGACGCCCTTGAAACCATCGAGGTCGAGGAACATCACCGCCAGGATCCCGCCTTGCCGCTCTGCCAGCGAGATTCCCTGCGTCAGGCGATCATCGAAAAGGACGCGGTTGGGCAGTCCCGTTGCCGCGTCATGCAGCGCACGTATCGTCGCGTGCCTTTCGTCCGCCTGTGCGGCCAACAGCGCTGTCTCGGCTTCCACCAGGGCTGCGCGCGACCGGGTGAGCGCGACCTCGACCTGCTTGATGTCGGCGATGCCCCTGGCCAGGGTGGCGGTGACCTCATCCAGATCGTCGGCACACTCCTGCACCGTCGCTTCGACGACCTGGCTGTCCTGCAACGCCTTGTCCGCGGACAGTGTCGTCGCGCCATCGGCGATCTCCTGCTGTGCCGCGTCGTTCTTCAAGGCCAGGTCGTCCGCGCACGCCGCCACCTTGGCCTTCACGTCATGGCTCTGTTCCAGCGCCTGCTCCAATGCCGCGGGCGGAGCGGCGGTCATGCGGCGGCCTCGACCGTGCGGCCGAACCGGCGGGCGGCCTCCTGCCAGTTGGCGACCTGCCACCAGCAGTCCACGTAATCCGCGCGCCTCTGCTGGTGCTTCAGGTAGTACGCGTGCTCCCAGACGTCGCAGACGAGAAGCACGGTCTGGTGCGCGCCAAGCACGCAATGGTGATCGGGCAGCGACAACACCTCGAGTGCGTTCTTCCTGGCATCGGCAACCAGGAACGCCCAGCCGGAGGCGAAGTGGCCGATCGCGACTTCGCGGAACTTCAAGCGCAAGGCTTCCAACGAACCGAAGTTCTCGGTGACTGCGTCGAGCAGCGGACCCATGGGCGCCTGCTGGCCGGGCGCGGCGATGAGGCTCCAGAACAACGAGTGATTGAGATGCCCACCGCCGTTGTTGCGCACCGCAGGCCGGATGTCCGGCGGAATGCGGTTCAGGTTGCGCAGCAGGTTCTCGATGGTCCTGCCGTGCAGGCCCGGATGGTCCTTCAGTGCTGCGTTCAGCCGCTCGACGTACACGCGATGGTGCTCGTCATGGTGGATGCTCATCGTCCGCGCGTCGAAATGCGGCTCGAGCGCGTCCGGCGCAAAAGGCAGCGGAGGAAGCGAAAAAGGATAAGTCTGCGTTGTCATACGGGGATTCTCCTGTGAGTGCCGGCGACCGCGGTCGCGCAGCGTGGTGTTGCCCTCATCCAAGGATGGCGCGGACCCGGTGAGTCCCGCCGTCGTCGACCAGCGGCACCACCCCTGGCCGCGGAGCGAGTTCGACACCGTCGAGCTGCAGCGTGACGAGCCCCCGACTGGTGCCGCCTGGATTTTCAAACTCGATCTCATAGCGCGTTGCGTGATAGCGCAGGCTGACGTGGAACTCCCTCCAGGTCCGTGGGACGCAGGGATCGAGCAGCAACGTCGCTCCGCTCATGCGGCAACCGAGGATCCATTCCAGTCCTGCCCGGTACGTCCAGGCAGCAGAGCCCGTGTACCAGGTCCAGCCGCCACGCCCGACGTGCGGCGTCTCCGAATAGACATCGGCCGCCACGACATAAGGCTCAACCCTGTAGCGCAATGCGTCGTCGTGCGTGAGCGCGTGATTGATCGGATTCAGCATTGCAAACAGCTCGCCAGCCTTGTCGCCGTCACCGAGCTGCGCGAACGCGATTACCGCCCATGCGGCAGCGTGCGAGTACTGGCCGCCGTTCTCGCGGATACCCGGCGGGTAGGCCTGGATGTAACCGGGATCGGGCGCTGAGTGGTCGAAGGGCGGTGTCAGCAGCAGCGCCAATCCGTCCTCATGCCGGATCAGGTGCTGGTCCAGCGAAGCCATCGCCTGGACCGCCCTCGCCGGATCCGCGGCGCCGGACAGCACTGCCCACGATTGCGCGATCGAGTCGATGCGACATTCCGCGTTCGCTGCGGATCCCATCGGGGTGCCGTCGTCGAAGTACGCGCGCCGATACCAGTCGCCGTCCCAACCGTGCTGTTCGAGCGACGATCGCAGGGCAGCCGCGTGTGCGCGCCAGCTCGTGGCTCGCCCATGCTCGCCCCTTGCCTCGGCACGCGGCGCGAATGCCGACAACACGAAGTGCAGGAACCATCCCAGCCAGACACTTTCGCCCAGTCCCGCGGCGCCGACGTCATTCATCCCGTCGTTCCAGTCCCCAGTTCCCATGAGCGGCAGGCCGTGTGAGCCGAGCCCGAGGCTGCCGTCGAGTCCGCGCGCGCAATGCTCGAAGAGCGTCGCCGCCGTATCGGCTGCGGTTGGCAGGAAGAAGTTGTCCGCTACGCCCGGCTGCAGGGCCGGCCCGTCCAGGAACGGCACTATCTCGTCGAGCACGCCCTCGTCAGCCGTCGTCTCGACGTAGTGCGCGACGCAATAGCCGAGCCAGACGCGATCGTCGGAGACACGGGTGCGCACGCCACGTCCGGTTTGCGGCAACCACCAATGCTGCACGTCGCCTTCAAGGAACTGCCGGCCGGCGGCACGCAACAGGTGCTCGCGTGCGAGGGCGGGCTTCGCCAGGATCAATGCCATCGTGTCCTGCAGTTGATCGCGGAAGCCGTAGGCGCCGCTCGCCTGGTAAAACGCGCTGCGGGCCCAGAGGCGGCACGCGAGTGTCTGGTACAGCAGCCAGCCGTTCAGCATGAGATCGAACGAGCGGTCCGGCGTACGCACGGTGACGGTGTCGAGCACGGCGCTCCAGTCCGCGCGAACGGATTGCAGGGCGGCGTCCACGTCCTCGCTGCGCCAGCGCGCGATCATGGCCTGGGCGGCCTGCGTGCTGTCGGCCTCACCCAGGAGCCAGACCAGTTCGACGGCAGAATTCTCGGCAAGCGCGACGGAGGTCTGCAGCGCGCTGCAGGGGTCGAGACCGGCGCCGGTTCGACCCGAGAGCCTCGCTCCTGGCGAGAGTGCCGCGGGCCGCTCGAGCGTGCCGTTGCGTCCGATGAATTCCATGCGGTTGCCGGTCCACGCGGTCTGCAGGCCGCCAAGGTCCGTGAACGCGACACTAGTGTCTGCACCACCCCACAGGTTGCGCGCGAGCATGCCGCGTGTGACCGGATCAATCTCCGTCGCAATGAAGGGCGCGGTGCTGCTGCGCGACGTGCCGAGCACCCACTCCACGTAGGCCGTCAGCGTCAGGTGACGCGTGCGACCCGAAAGATTGCGAATGCGCAGCCGCGACACCTTGACCGACTCGCCGGCAGGAACGAACTGCAGCAGGTCGAGCGCGATGCCGGCCCGCGTATGCTCGAACCGGCTGTAACCGCGCCCGTGCCGTGCCAGGTACTCGCCATTTGCGTTGCGGACCGGCAATGCTGTAGGCCCGAACAGCAGGCCGCTGTCGTCGTCGCGAACGTAAAGGACCTCTCCGGACCGATCCCCGACTGGATCGTTCGACCACGGCGTGAGTCGATGCTCACGGCTGTTGCCCGCCCAGGTGCAGCCACTGCCATCGGCCGAGACCTGGAACCCGAAACCGGCGTTGGCGATCACGTTGACCCAGGGCGCAGGGGTTCGCTCGCCGTCACGCAGCACCGTCACGTATTCCTCGCCATCGGGCGTGAAGCCGCCGAGTCCGTTGAAGAACTCGAGCGACGGCATGTCGGGCGATGCATCGGTCGAGTCGCGACGCGAGCGCACGGCGGCGACCGGCGGCGGTGCCAGCGGCGGATCCTGCTCCAGCCGGTCGAGTTGCTCCGCGAGGCTGCCGTGACGGCTGAGCAGCACGGCGCCCGCCGCAGCCAGCAGGGCCAGGCGTGTTTCGCCTGGAATGACGTCGGAGCGCAGGTTGAAGACGCCGCCGCGCACCGACTCGCCGTGAATCTTCACCCGTGACAGGCCGGTGCGCGTCAGCGACTCCAGCGCCGACTGCAGGTCCTGCACGTAGGAGGACGAACGCTCGTTCAGGATCACGACATCGACGTTCAGCTGTTTCAGGCGCCAGTATTCGAATGCGCGCAGCAGCTGCCGCACGATGCCGAGATCGTCCGTGTCGTCGATCCGGATGAGAACAATCGGCAGGTCGCCCGAGATGCCGTGGGCCCAGAGTGCCTGCTGCCCGCCATTACGGCGCCGAAGCACCTCGGACGACGGGCGCAATGCCGGATCGTTGTAAAGCAGGTGGCCGGCCAGGCGCTGGAAGAGCACCGCCTCGTCCGGCGCGATTCCCAGGTGGTGCAGTTCCACCTGGCCCTGCGTCCAGGCGAGTGTCGCGGCGCGATCGAAGGCCGGCACGTCCCGGTGCTGGTCCACGAGATCCAGTACCTCCTCCCGGGAGGGTGCAACCAGCGTCCAGAACGCGATGCGTGCAGTGGTGCCCGGGGCGAGACGCACGCAGCGCGTCAGGCTGAAGATCGGATCGAGCACGGTTCCCACTTTGCCTGCTGCGTGGGGATCGCCCGCCAGCGCGGCCGGGGCGCGCGCTTGCCGACCGCGCCCGATGAAGCTGGCGCGGTCCGTTTCGAACCGGCCGGGCCCCACGGAATCACCCTCGATGACGGCGAGATGGGCAGCCCATGCGCCCGGCTCCTCAGGTGAGCGCCGGCGACGTGTCGCCAGCAGCACGCCGATCGCCGGCAAGTGTTCGGTCTGCACGAAGAGCTTGGAGAACGCCGGATGCGCCTCGTCGGCAGCGCGCGGCGCCAGCACGATTTCCGCATACGAAGTGATTTCGATGGTCCGGACGCGATCGCCCATGTTCGAAAGGCAGACGCGGCGAACCTCGGCGTCGCACTCGGCCGACACGACCACGTCGAGCGTCGTCGTCAGGTCGCCGTCGCGGCGGACGAACTCGGCCCGGTGCTCGCTGAATGTAACCTCGTAAGCGTCGGGTTCGACGCCCGTCGGCTGATACCCTGCCGACCAGACCCTGCTGGTGTCGACATCGCGCAGGTAGTGGAACGAGCCCGACGCGTCACAGGTGACGTCGGCCGCCCAGCGCGTGACCGCCAGATCGTGCCACTGGCTGTAGCCAGATCCGGCAGCCGTGAGCATCACGGCGTAGTGACCGTTCGACAACACTCGCGTGCGCGGTGTCGCGTGATGCGGCGTGCCGATCGTGCGCGGCAGCGCCGGCATGACGTCGTCGGACCATTCCGGAATGCCGCTTTCCGGGATGCTCGCAGCGGGAACCGACACTTCGCGCGGCGTCCGCTCCTGCAACAGCAGTTCGGTCGCCTTGATGCGAGGCTCCGCGTGAAATCGCTTGCGCATCAGTCCGTCGAGCAGCGTATTGGCGAGCGCCACGATCGTCATGCCCTGATGGTGGGCCATGTAGGCACGCACGATGGCGAACGGCTCGCCGTCCTGCAGGCGGCGCGCGGTGTAGTCCAGTGCTTCGTAGAAGCCATAGCGGCCCCGCGCATTGATCTTCTCGAGCCGCGCGAAGTTGAGGACTGCGGCGTGTGGCTTGACCATCGCAGCCAGCGCCGTTGCATACGGCGCGACGACGGTGTTCTCGACGAGCCCGCGTTTGAGGCCAAGTCCAGGCACGCCGAAACTCGAGTACTGGTATGTGCGCTCGAGGTCACGCGCGTTGTAGGCCGACTCCGAGATCCCCCAGGGCACGTCGAGTCTCTTGCCATACGCCTGCTGACTACGAACCACGAGATGACTCGTCTGTTCGAGCAGGCTGCCGGCGGGCGCGCGCATGACGAGTGACGGCATCAGGTACTCGAACATCGAGCCGGACCACGAAACGAGCGCCGCGCCATGACGAACGCGGACGACGGCGCGCCCGAGGCGGAACCAATGCCGTGCCGGGACGTCGCCGTTGGCGATCGCGACGAAACTCGCCAGCCGTGCCTCGGACGCGAGCAGGTCGTAGCAGTTGGGATCGAGGCTGCCCTCGAGCACGCGATAGCCGATCGAGAGCAGCTTGCGCTCCTGGTCGAAGAGAAAGTCGAAGCGCATCGCCTCGGCCATGCGTCGTGACGCGGCGGCCAGCGTCGCCAGTCGCTGCGAAATCAAATCGGCACTCGAACCGGGCAGCGGCACCTGGTCCCGCAAGTGACTTTCCACGGTATGCAACGTGGCGTTGGCCCACGCTGCGGTCTCCGCACTCCTCTCGTCGCTACCTTCGCTGGCCAGCCGCGCCACCAGAGCGACCACCGCACCGGCGCGAACCGCCAACGCGTCGAGGCTTGCGGCGAGCGGCTCTGACCTCGCGGCCCGATCCGACAGCTCGTCGCCAAACGCTGCGATCGCGGCGGCAAGCCGGTCATCCATGGCCGTCCCGAGCGATTGACGGCCCAGTGCGAGGCCGTCGCCGATCCCGGCGAACACCTGCGCCGCATCCGCGGCCCCGGCCATCATTCCGTCACAGGCGTTGGCCAGCGTGAGCAGGTGCGCCGCCAGGTTGCCGCTGTCCACGGACGAGACGTAACGTGGTTCGAGCGGCCGCAGGTCCTGCGTGTCGTACCAGTTGTAAAAGTGACCATGGCATTGCTCGAGCCGGCCCATGGTCGCGAGCGTCGACTCGAGCCTTGCGACGGCGTCGGCGGTGCCGACCCAGCCCAGATCACGTGCCGTGACGATCGACAGCAGGTACAGGCCCAGGTTGGTCGGTGACGTGCGGTGGGCGAGTACCGGCCACGGCTCCTCCTGGAAGTTGTCGGGCGGCAGCATGTTGTCCGCGGCCGTGACGAACGTGTCGAAGTAATGCCAGGCGCGACGGGCGACGAGGCGCAGGGCGGCGGCGTCGACGTCGGAAACCGGCTGCAATTCGGCGACCCGCGACGGCTGACTCACCCAGCACGCGATGAGCGGCGACGACAGCCACGCCAGTATGAACGGCAGCGCGAGCAGTGCGCTCGCCTGCCCCATCGCAACGAGCCCGAGCACCGCCAGGCTGATGACGAGAGCGCCCGCCATCAGGCGGTAGTGCCCGGCCACGTCGAGACGCCTGCTGTTCTGCTCCTGCGCCGTGACCCATTCGAGCAATTTGCGTCGACTGACGAACAGCCGGTACAGCGTTCGGCCGATGGCATCCCACATCAACCACGACTGGTGGGCCAGCAACGCCAGGGCCAGTGCCGTCCTGGTCGCGGCCAGCTGCGCGTCAGCGGCGACGGCACGAAAGTGGCTTCGCAGTACGATACCGCCGTGACGCGGGACGAGTCCGGTCAGCAACGATGGCAACGTTGGAACAGCCAGCATGGCGACGACGAAGGCCGTCCAGATCGCTGCGAGCGGCAGCGGCAGTGTCCATGCGATCACCAGGCTCAGCACGCTCGCCGGCGCCATCAGCGACCGGCGCAGGTTGTCGAACATCTTCCAGCGACCGAGCAGCGGAATGCCACGCCGGCGACGGTCGATGTCCCCGGGACCGCAACCGAATACCCACGGCAGCAACTGCCAGTCGCCACGCACCCACCGATGGGAGCGAGCCGCCGCCGCCGCGTAGCGCGCGGGATATTCGTCCACGAGTTCGATGTCCGAAGCGAGTCCGGCCCGCGCGAAGATGCCTTCGAACAGGTCGTGGCTCAGCAGGGTATTTTCGGGAACGCGACCCGCCAGCGCCGCCTCGAAAGCGTCGACGTCGTAAATGCCCTTGCCGACATACGATCCCTCGCCGCACAGGTCCTGGTACACGTCGGACACGGCGGACGCGTACGGATCGATGCCGCCGGCCCCGGACACGAGACGCTGATAGCGAGATCCTTCGTAGCCGAGCGGTAACGACGACGCGACTCTTGGCTGCAGGATCGCGTAGCCGTCGACAACGCGTCCGCTGCGCTCGTCGACGCTCGGCGCATTCAGGGGGTGTGCCAACTTGCCGACCAGCCGCCGCACGGTGTCTCGCGGCAAGCGCGTATCCGCATCGAGCGTCACCACGTAGCGCACGCCGGCAGGAACTGGGGGCGACGCGGCATCGACGGCCATGAAGCTCGTGTCGATTGCGCCGCGCAGCAGGCGATTCAGTTCGTGCAGCTTGCCGCGCTTGCGCTCCCACCCCATCCAGACGCCCTGCGCCGCGTTCCACAGCCGGCGCCGATGGAAGAGCAGAAAGCGATCACCCGCCGGAGACGGGCCGTACTTGCGGTTCAGGCGCTGGATTTCCTCGACCGCGCTTTCCAGCAGCACCGCGTCGCCGTCAATCCGTTCTGACGCCGCATCGGCCCAGTCCGAGAGCAGAGCGAAGGTCACGTCACCGTCCAGGCTCGCCAGGTGGTGAATCTCGAGGTGCGCGATGTGTTCGGCGAGCGCCTCGGGACTCGTGAGGAGGATGGGGACGACAACGAGCGTCCGCAGGTCGGCGGAGATGCCGTCCTCGAGCTCCATCTCGGGAAGCGGCCTGGCGCCGAAGCGGCTGGTGATGCTGCTGTTGGCAACGGCCATCGCAGCATCCACCGCAAGAACGAGACCCGTCGCAGCGAGCACGATGAGTGTCAGCATCCCGATGCCGCCGCTCAGCAGCACCGACAAAGGCCACGCCAGCGTGACGAGCGCGAGCAGGGCGACGCCGGCTATGTAGCCGTGGATGCCGATGCGCGCGATGAACCGGGTAAGTCGCGCGCGCATCGTCGGCCGAAACCCGAGCCGATCCTCGAAGGCGCGACGCCCCCGCGCGATGAGGTGATAGCCGGGATAGCGCTCGCGCCGCGTGCCACCCGAGCCCGCGACCTGCATCACGTGCTCCGCGATCTGAAGCTCCGAGTGCCACGAACCTCGCGCCAGCTCCTCGATCGCGTGGCGGCAACGGTTGCGCGTCGAGAAGTTCGACCGTGCGTAATCCACGTCTGCGCGCAGCAGGGAGTCGACGAGGCTCATGGATTCGAACAAATCCGCCCAGTCGACCGCAGAGATCGCGCGCATGCTCATGATCACGTTGCGGACGGTTACGCTCGAGGCTCCCTGCCGTTGGTGCTCATCGCGAACGACTTCGTCCGCCGTGGTGCCAGCCGTCGCCAGGCGAGCTTCGAGCCACGTGAGTGCAGGCGTCGCCTCCGGATCCTGGTCGCGCAGCCGCTGCAGCAACTGGACGGCGAAGGTCGTCGACAACTGGACGCTCTCGAGCTCGGGCAGAACCTTGGCCAACGGCTGCGCTTCCCTGCCCCCGGCGCCGAGGAGCCGGTCCGCTATGCGGTCAGCGTGCTGTCGGACAGCGCGCCGGCTGGCAATCAACTCGGCTGCGCGTCGCAGGTTTTCGATCAGCACGATCCGCAGGGTGATTGCGATTGCCCACAGTTCGCCGATCGTCAGCGGTTGTACCCGCTGATAGGCAATCACGAACTGACGCAGAAGGTTCGTGTCGAAGCGGCTGTCGGTGTGCGCGACGAAGGCCCACGCCAGCCCGAGCACGCGCGGATAGCCCGCCAGCGGACCGTCGGCCAGCTTCGGCAGTTGCCGGTAGTAACCGGGCGGCAAGTCATCGCGCACCTGGCGAATCTGGGCTTCGACGACGTGGTAGTTGTCGACGAGCCATTCGGCGGCCGGCGTAATGGCCCCGCCCGCGGCTATGGATCGGGCGATGGCTCGATGCGCTTCGAGCAGCGCCCGGTGGTTGTCGCGCAGCCGCGCGGTCAGTGGCCGGACCGCGACCGGCCGCGTAGTGACAGCCTGCGCCGCAGCCAGGCTCGCGGCGTGCTGCTCCAGTCGCTCGGCACTGAATATTTCTGCCCGGATGACCTCGGCAAACGCAAAGGCGGATTCACCGTCGGATCCTACGATGTGGCTCAGGATGGACCGCATCAACTCGTCGCAGGTGGGTTGTGCGCGGTGCCGCCGGACGGACCGTTTGTCCCGAAGACGAGATCCCAGAAGGCGCTGCTCACGCCGTAGCCGCCCGGAGCCGCGATCGAACTGTGATGCAATGCATGGTGCCGCTTGACCTGCCGCAGCCCGGCATTGTCGACACGCCAGTGATGCTCGGCATGCCACGCTTTGAAGGGCTGGATGCCATGAAGTACGAACCGATGCAGCACGTATTCGACTAGCGTCCAGGCTGCGAGGCCAAGCAAGGCAAATGCCAGGATTTCTGCGCGTCGCGCGTGCGGGGCGACGACGGCGAGCAACACGGCTAACGTCGCGGAAGCGACGGCATACAGAACAAAATCAGCGAGATACCCCGCCTTGCCGTGCTCGGTCGTCAACAGTCCCATGCCCTACCTCGGTGCAGCCAGCCAAGGGTCGATGTTTCTCATCCGACCAGACTGGAGACAGTAGGAGTCACGGGACGTTCAGTCTGTGCGCCAGCGTACCGACGTCCGTCAGCGCAGACGCCAGCGTGCACCCACAGACCACTTACAAATCGAGTGCGCGCAGTCCCATGGAACGTAGGAACCGGCATCGCAATCCAGTCGCTGTCGCGCTGGCGCTCGTCGCCTGTTCGACGGCGTGCAGCACCGAGCCGCTATCCGGTGTCGACGGGCTCGGCCCGCATCCCGTACTTCCTTCACCCGACCAGACGCTCATACCAACGGTGCACGTGGCTGCCGCAGTCGGCTGGCCGCAGGGTACGCAACCCCAGGCTGGACCCGGCATGTCCGTCAATGCCTTCGCTAGCGGTCTAGACCATCCACGCTGGCTGTACGTCCTGCCCAACGGTGACGTGCTGGTCGCAGAAACCAATGCACCGCCGCAGCCTGCCGACTCGACGGGAATCAAGAACCGCGTGATGCGTCTGTTCATGAAGAAGGCTGGCGCAGCCACGCCCAGCGCGAACCGGATCACGCTGCTGCGAGATACCGATGGCGACGGCGTGGCGGACCTGCGCAGCGCATTTCTCGAGGGCCTCCATTCCCCGTTCGGCATGGCGCTGACAGGCAGCGACTTCTACGTCGCCGACACTGACGCCGTCCTGCGGTTCCCGTATCGGCCGGGACAGTTGCACATCGAAGCCTCAGGCATGCAGGTCACCGCGCTTCCCGCCGGGCCACGCAATCACCACTGGACGAAAGGCCTGATCGCGAGCGTGGACGGCAGCAAGCTGTATGCGACCGTGGGCTCGAACAGCAACGTCGCCGAACACGGCATGGCCGAAGAAGCAGGTCGCGCAGCGATCTGGGAGATCGACGCTCGCAGCGGGGAGTACCGCGTGTTCGCGACGGGGCTGCGCAACGCGAATGGTCTCGCATGGGAACCCGTGTCGGGCGCGCTGTGGACCACCGTCAACGAGCGCGACGAACTCGGCAATGACCTCGTCCCCGATTACATGACAGCGGTGCAGGACGGCGCCTTCTACGGCTGGCCCTACAGTTACTACGGGCAGCACGTGGATACGCGGGTCACGCCGCAGCGGCCGGACCTGGTGGCCACCGCGATCGCGCCCAACTATGCCCTGGGCGCGCATACGGCGTCGCTCGGGCTGGTGCAATCCACCCACAACGCCCTGCCCTCACGGTTTCAGCAAGGCATGTTCATCGGGCAGCACGGCTCGTGGAACCGCCGGCCCCGCAGCGGCTACAAGGTGATCTTCGTGCCGTTCGTCGATGGCCGGCCTTCCGGCCTGCCGCTCGACGTACTCGCAGGCTTCGTCGATGAAGCCGGCAACGCACGCGGCCGGCCCGTCGGCGTCGCAATCGATGCCAAGGGGGCCTTGCTGGTCGCGGACGACGTAGGGAACACCGTGTGGCGAGTCACCTCTGCCGTTCCAACGCATTGAGCCCGCACGGCACCGTGCGACCGTTACAGCCAGTACTGCCAGAGCCGGGCGAATTGCTCCTTCAGGCGCAGTGAGATGGAGCGTTCGCGCCATTGCTGGAGCGTGATCTGCTCGGACTGCGCGACATCGCGCGCGAACGCCTTGCGCATCCGGTCGCCAAACTCGGTCCCCAGCACAACGGCATTGACCTCGTAGTTGTGCAGGAAGCTGCGCCAGTCGAGGTTGGTCGAGCCGACCGTGGACCAGACGCCGTCGATCACGGCCGTCTTCGAATGCAGGAGTGCATCGCGTCGTTCGAAAATGATGACGCCGTCCTGCAGCAACTGGTCGTAGTAAGACCGTCCGGCGTGAAAGACCAGCGCGGAGTCGGTGCGCCCGGGGAGCACGACCTGCACCTCGACACCGCGCGCGGCCGCGGCTTTCAGCGCAGCCAGCAGCTGTGGGTCCGGAACAAAATAGGCGTTGGTCAGCCAGACCTCGGTCTCGGCGCTGGCGATTGCCGACAGCAGCGTCACGTAAATCAGGCTGAATTCATCGTCGGGCGAACTGCCGATCGCACGCACGACTTCCTTGCCCTGCGCTTGTGGCGACGGATAGAAATTCCGCGGCGCCAGCGGCTCGCCTTGCTGTGCCAGCCAGGTGGCCAGAAAGAGCTTCTGGAATTCCGCGACCACCGGCCCTTCGATCTGCAGATCCGTATCCCGCCACGATTGCTTGGCGTCGGGCCGCGGTTTCGACGGCCGGCGAGCGGAACCACTCGAGTACACGCTGCTGATGTTGATGCCGCCGAGGAACACGGTGCGGCCATCGACGATCAGGAGCTTGCGGTGGTCGCGCTGGTTCAACTCCCAGCCCGCCTTCGCCGTCGCCGGATTGACCGGATTGAACTGCAGGGTGCGGATGCCATTGTCACGCAGGTGCTGGAAGAACTCGTCCGGCGTGTCGAGCGTGCCCACGCTGTCGTAGATCAGGTTGACCTGCACGCCCTGTCGCTGCTTCTCGATCAGCGCCTGCGCAAAGCGCCGGCCGACTTCGTCGTCTTCGAGGATGTACGTCTCCATGTTGATGTGGTCGCTCGCGGCAGCGATGGCGGCGAACATGGCGCGATAGGTGTCGGGCCCGTCTTCGAGCAGGCGGACCCGGTTGCCGCTGACGAGCGGCGTTCCCGTCACGGCCTGCTCGACAGCGAGGTGGCGATCGAAAATTGCCGTGTCGTCGGCGCCGTGCTCGAGTCCGGCGAGGATCTCGCGGCTGCGCGCGGCAGGCAGCGGTCCACGTGCGCCCTCGACCTGCACCGGCGAGGTGGCAGGTGCACTTTCCGGTGCGACGCGGGGCAACGTGCTGCAGGCCGAGAGCGCGAGCAACAGGACGACGACATGAAGCAAGCGGCGCATGTAGAAATCATCCGCGGCAGTCCCGCTACGTTCGGTACGCTCGCGCACATAGCGATCAGTTATGGACGCAGGTGCCGCATGGCGATCAGTGCGGTAGCGAACAGACCCCCGCAGCAGCCCGAGTAGCCTGCAGGACATCGACCACGCAGTTTCGTCGCGGAAATTTTCCGGATGGAGTGCCGTCGAATGGAGAAGTCGGATGAACAAATCATTACTTACCGGGCTGGTGGTTGGCGGCATCGCAGTCACTGCGGCCGGTGCTTATGCAGGCTACCAGACAATGGACCAGGGACGGTCTGCGAAGGTTCTCAACGTCGAGTCCATGACGCGCACGGTCAAGACGCCACGGCAAGTCTGCGGCAGTGAAGTCGTCACACGCCAGGCCGCTGTCAAGGATCCCAAGCGCGTGACCGGCGCCCTCATCGGCGCGGTCGCGGGCGGAGTGCTCGGCAACCAGGTCGGTCACGGCGATGGCCAGACGGTGGCGACCGTCGCCGGAGCAGCGGCTGGCGGTTATGCCGGCAGCAAGGTGCAGAAGCACATGCAGGACAACAATACGACCCAGTCGGTCGAGCAGCGCTGCCGCACGGTCTACGACTCGGTGCAGAAGCCCGACGGCTACCAGGTGCGCTATCGCCTTGGCGACCACGACGGCACGGTACGGATGGACCATGACCCAGGCAGCAGCATCCCGGTCGAGAACGGCGAACTGGTCCTGAACTGACAACGCCGATTGACTCTTAAACACCCGAACGCCACGTGAAGAAACGAGGAGATAACAATGTTGTGGACCATCGCAGTCGTACTGGCCGTGCTCTGGCTGCTGGGGCTGGTCAGCTCCTACACCCTGGGCGGCTTCATTCACATCCTGCTGGTGCTGGCCATCGTCGTCGTGCTGATCAACGTGATCCAGGGCCGAAGAGCCTGACCTGATGCACCGCGTGCGATGCACCCCCACGCACGCGGCGCGGCCCGGGTTCGGCAACGTTCCCGGGCTGTCTTTTCACGGTCGCCGTTCGAGGTGACAGCAGACGCGATGACGCACCTTCCGACAAATACTGCCAGGCGGGCCGTGGCGACCAACCGGTTGCTGGCCGGCCTTCCTGACGCGGACCGCCGCCGCCTCCTCGGCAAGTCCAGTTCCATCGAACTGGAAACGGCGGACGTGCTGTATGAACCGGGCGAGCGCATTCGTGACGTCTACTTTCCCACTGGCGGTTCCGTTTCGCTGATCGCTACGCTCCACGGACACGACCAGCTGCAGGTCGGACTCGTCGGTGACGAAGGGATGCTGGGCACGTCGCTGGTGCTTGGTGTGGCCATCGCACCGTCACTGGCCCTGGTGCAAGACGCCGGGACGGCCTGGCAAATCGACGCTGCCACCTTTCGTGACGAGCTCGAACGCTGCACTGCCCTGCGCGGTCGCCTGCAGCGCTACGTTTACGTCGTCATGTGCCAGTCGGCGCAGACAGCCGCCTGCACACGGTTCCACGTCGTCGAGGCAAGGCTGGCTCGCTGGTTGCTGATGACCCGCGATCGGGCGCACTCGGACCACTTCCATTCGACGCACGAGTCGCTTGCGTCCATCCTGGGCGTGCGTCGCGCAGGCGTGACGCATGCAGCAGGGTCCCTGCAGCAGCAGAAGCTGATCCACTACAGCCGCGGTGACATCACGGTACTGGATCGCCGAGGTCTCGAGGCTTCCGCGTGTGCCTGCTATTTCGCGAACCAGGACACCTACGCGCGGGCAATGAATTGATCACTAGTAGGCTCATTCCTACACGATTCCAGCCGCAGAAGTCTTGTACGGTGGCGTACGGACGCGCGATCCCAATGTATCCTGAGGCGCCGCAAAGACATGGATGGCCGCAGTGACGGACACCACCGCCTCGCCAAAGCAACACCCTCCCGAGCAGAACTACCTGCTGGCTGCGCTCTCACCCGAAGAGCGTGAACGCGTTTTTCCGCACCTGCGCCTCGTCGCGATGCCGCTCGGCAAGGTGCTGTACGAGTCGGGCGACGCCCTGGAATACGTCTACTTCCCAACCGACTCGATCGTTTCACTGCTGTACGTGCTGGAAAGCGGCGCATCGGCGGAAATCTCGGTCGTCGGCAACGAAGGCCTGATCGGCATCGCGCTGTTCATGGGAGGTGACACGACACCCAGCCGCGCGATCGTGCAGAGCGCAGGCCACGCTTACCGGCTTGCTGGCCAGCGCTTGAAGGACGAGTTTCATCGCAATGGCGGACTGCAACTCCTGCTGTTGCGCTACACGCAGGCGCTGATCACCCAGATGGCGCAGACCGCGGTGTGCAACCGGCACCATTCCGTCGACCAGCAACTGTGTCGCTGGCTGCTGCTGTCACTGGATCGGCTGAAGTCCAACCAGCTCGTCATGACCCAGGAACTCATCGCGAACATGCTTGGCGTGCGCCGCGAGGGCGTCACCGATGCCGCGGGCAAGCTGCAGAAGCTCGGCGTCATCGGCTACAGCCGCGGGCAGATCACCGTGCTCGATCGACCGCGACTCGAGCAGCTGTGCTGTGAGTGCTATTCGGTCGTCAAGCGCGAAACGGACCGCATCGAAGGGCTGGCGACACCACCCGGCGGCTGACGAGGGGTCTTCCTGCGCCGCGTCCGCTCCAAAAGGAGCTGGATTCCCACAAGATTCTTGTTCGATGCCGTACAGACGCGCATCGGGAGGCAGCCGACACTGCCCGCCTTGAATCGCCGCGCGCGCTCAACACGTTGCGGGGCGAACTGCCGACGACCCGGACGTACGACTCCGACTGGAAGTCCAGCTGGGTCGCGAATGGACGGAAAATCGAGCAGGACCGCGATGTGGAAATGTGGTCGCTTGCGCTGATTGGTCCGGCAGCGATGATCTTCATCGTGACTGCCCTGGGCCTCACGATCACCGTTCGATCATTGCTGGACGACTTCCGACGCCAGAGCTCGCTGGATAATTCCTGGCGACACGGCGCCATGTCCCACGCGGGCCACGCGAGCAGGACGAGTCGCGACTGACGCAGCGTCAGTCCGTCAACCGGCCGAGTGACCGCAAGCAATTAAGCAGGAAGCGATCTATGAATTGGGCAACCATCATGGCAAGCAATGCCGACAATGCGGCGAACAATCGGATTCCGACCGAAGAGAACGCACACGATGGTGTCGAGTCGGGATCCTGGAGCCCGCATCAGGTCTGGCTGACGCGTATAGAGCAACCGCGGGACAGCCAACAGCCGCTGCCCGGACGGTCAGCAATGAATCGGACGATACATTCGCCTCGCTCGCACTTCTGGCCGCGAGCCACGCGTTGACCGCAGCCGCTTCAGAGGGCCTCGACGAACACGCGCATCGCGACGCCGCGGCTGCTCCACACCTTGGCCGCATCCGCCAGGATCGAGCGGGCCGTATCGAATGCCTCAGGCGAGGTCACCCGCAGCTCGCCGGCGTGACGCAACACGATCACGCAGCCGCGTGCCCGGCGGGCGCTTGCAAGGTCGACGAGGCAATCGAAGTACGCGTCCCAGTTCTGGCCGAACCAGCTTGGGAACCGCAGCACGTCGGCGCACCGCTCGAGCAGCTGCGTCTTGTCCGTGCAACCCCTGAGCTCGACGACGTAGCACGGCCAGTCGAGTGACGACGCCAGCAGCTCGATGCCGCGCACGGTGTCGTCGGTCAGTGCGACATCGCGCACGAGCTCGGTCATGGGTGCGGCACCTCGATCCGGCGGAAGCTGCGGTAGTGGTCGTCCGTGTAATAGAACTCGACCGGCGGGTTCCCACCGCTCACGATGCGGCGCGCTCCGCGATCGGACGATCCCGGCGTCGTCACCGTGTATTCACGATAGTAGCCGGGGGACTGCGCGGGCAATCGTCCCTCCCGGTTCTGGAACGTCGCGCCGTCACGGTCGTAGGGAAACGGTCCGCCCGCTTCGATCAGCCGCAGCGTCTGCCGTGCCTCGGCCGGCAATCCCGTGACGTCCGGCTGCGACGCAGCGGAACCCCACTCCGACGCAATCTCGGGTCCGGTGCCCGTTCCGCGCGGTGTCTCGCGCGACAACCAGCCACTGGCCGCCGCCACGGCGAGGCCGACCAACAGGGCAATGCGGATCCAGCGCATGGTGAGAACTTGCGGCTCGCTGCTTGCGGAACGCGCAGATTACCGCGCCCGCCGTGTCGCCGGAAGCACCTTACTTGCGCATCAGGGTGCTCTTGCCGAACAGCGAACCAATCAGGTCCACGGCAACTTCGGCCGTGCGATTGCGGACGTCGAACGCGGGATTGAGCTCGACGATGTCGAGCGAAGCAAGCTGGCCCGTGTCGGCCACCATTTCCATGCAGAGCTGCGCTTCACGATAGGTCGGCCCACCGGACACCGTCGTGCCCACGCCGGGCGCGATGTCGGGATCGAGGAAGTCAACGTCGAGGCTCACGTGGACATGGGTGTCGTCATCGACGCCGAGCAGGGCCTGCTCCAGCGTGTGCCGCATGCCCATCTCGTCGATGTAACGCATGTCGAAGACTTCGATGCCCACCTCGTGCACGAAGCGCTTCTCGCCGGCGTCGACGCTGCGGATGCCGATCTGCCGCAGCTGCGCGGGATCGATCGCAGGCACCTGGCCACCGATCGACACGAGCTCCGACGGGCCGTGACCGCACAGGCAGGCGACTGGCATGCCGTGCACGTTGCCGCTCGGCGTGAGGACGTTGGTGTTGAAGTCGGCATGCGCGTCGAACCAGAGCACCCGCAGCTTGCGTCCCGTGTTGCGGCAGTGCTTCGCGGCGGCACTGATCGACCCGATCGCCAGGCTGTGGTCGCCGCCCAGCAGCATCGGCAGCCTTGCGGCAGCAAGCTCTTCGAGCACGGCCTCGTGCACCAGTCGATTCCATTCCGCCACTTCACGCAGGTGACGGTAGCCACCGTCCGGAGGCTGCCAGGGATTCGGCGGACCGCCCAGGTTCCCGCGATCGATCACTGCGAGGCCCTGCGCTTCGAGCACGGCCTGCAGCTGTGCGACGCGCAACGCTTCCGGACCCATGGAAGCGCCGCGCGCGCCCGCGCCGACGTCGGTGGGAGCGCCGATCAACGCGATGGTTCCGGTCATGGCGTCATCTCAAGCCGTCTTGCGCTTGCGGGGCCGCGCGACGCCCGGCGAGCCGGCCAGCGTCCCGCCGAACAGGTCCTTCGGGTCGTCGAGCACCGGCACGAGGTCGAGGTCGCGGCGGCCGAGCCGCTGCTGCGAGATGAGTGCGTGCAGGAATCGCAATGCCGAGTAGTCTTCCAGCGCAAAGCCGACGGAGTCGAACAGCGTGATGTCACGCTCCGAGCGTCGTGCCACCGCTTCACCGCGCAGGACCTGCGCGAGTTCGATCACCGGGTAGTCCGGCGGCATCTGCTGGATCTCGCCCTCGATCCGCGATTGCGCCTCGAACTCGACCACGACGCGCATGTCCGGCAACCGCAGGATGTCCGCATGCAACTCCGTCTTGCCCGGGCAGTCGCCACCGACGCCGTTGATGTGCATGCCGGGCGTGATCATGGGCGGGGTCAGGATGACCGCGTTGCGCTTGTCCGCCGTGACGGTGGTGACGATGTCCGCGCCCTTGCAGGCCTCGGCCGCGGAGTGCGTCCGCACCACGCGCAGGTCCGTCAACTCCGGCATGGCAGCCAGGTTGCGCACGAGCTTGGCCGTGGCCTGCGGGTCCACGTCGTAGAGCCGCAGTTCGCGGATTCCGCACAGACGGTGGAACGCGATGGCCTGGAACTCGCTCTGTGCGCCATTCCCGATCAACGCCATCACGCGGCTGTCGGGACGCGCCAGCTGCTGTGCCGCCAGGGCCGACGTCGCGGCCGTCCGCAATGCCGTGGTCACCGTGAGTTCGGAGAGCAGCAACGGATAGCCCGTGTCGACGTCCGCAAGCACGCCGAACGCAGTGACCGTCAGCAGGCCCTCGGCCGTGTTCTTGGGATGGCCGTTGACGTACTTGAAGGCGTACAGCTTGCCGTCGGTCGCCGGCATCAGTTCGATGACGCCGACCGGCGAATGGCTCGCGAGGCGCGGCGACTTCTCGAACTCGGGCCAGCGCCGGTAATCGGCCTCGATTTCGCCCGCCAGCCGGGCGATGAATTCCGCCGGTCCGACCGCATTCACGATGCGCTGGATGTCACTGACGCCGATATAGTCGACCATCGCTGCCCCCTTGCGCGGGCCGACACAGAACGACGAATCACGGGCCCGTCGGAGCATGATCGGTCGCGGGGGAGCCAACAGGAAGCCAGCAAAGCTATCTATATGGTCTATAATTTGATCGCTTCGTCATCATAATTGATCAATTCGCCAGATCGACGGGTGCCCCATGGATGACCTCGACCGCCAACTCGTCGGCCTCCTGCGTGGTAACGCCCGCCTGCCTGCGGCCACCATTGCGCGCACCCTCCGCGTAGCCCGTGGCACCGTCCAGAACCGCATTGCCAGGCTCGAGCAGGAAGGCGTGATTGCGGGCTACACCGTCCGCCTGGCAGCACCCGACGAAGGCCGCCGCATCACGGCGCTGATGCTGATCGCGGTCGAGGGCAACAACGTCGAGAAGGTGTTGCGTTCCCTGCGGGGTGACGCGTCCGTGTCCGCGCTGCACACGACGAATGGGCGCTGGGACATCATCGCCGAATTGCGCGCCGATACGCTCGAGGAGTTCGACCGCGTGCTGAGCCGCATACGCCGCATCGAAGGCGTGGCCAACTCCGAGACCAACCTGCTGCTCTCGACGCACAAGTACTGACCGCGCGCGGCTGTATCATGCGGCCCCGCGCCGGACGCGGACGAACCAGGAGGCCCACCATGTACGAGCTCTACATCGGCAACAAGAACTATTCTTCGTGGTCGCTGCGGCCATGGGTCCTGCTGCGTGCGCGTGGCATTCCGTTCGTCGAGCACATCAAGCCATTTGCACGCGGCTCGAACTTCGATGCGTTCCGCGCCTTCTCGCCCTCGGGCAAGGTGCCATGCCTGCGTGACGGTGACACCGTGGCGTGGGACTCCCTCGGCATCAGCGAGTTTCTCGCCGAGCGTCACCCGGGCCTCTGGCCGGCCGACGCCGGGGCGCGCACCTGGGCACGCTGCGCAGCTGCCGAAATGCACTCGGGCTTCGCCACGCTGCGCAACATCTGCACGATGAACGTCGGACTGCGCGTGCAGTTGCACACGCAGCCGCCCGCGCTCGTCGCGGACATCCGCCGCATCGACGAACTGTGGAACGAAGGCCTGGCGCGCTTCGGCGGACCGTTCCTCGCCGGCCCCGAGTTCACGGTGGTCGATGCGTTCTATTGCCCCGTGGCTTACCGCGTGCGCACCTACGGCATCGACACAACGGGCAACGCCCCGCAGTACGTGCAGCGCCTGCTCGAACTTCCCGCGATGCGTGAATGGGAAAAAGCTGCGCTGGCCGAAACGTGGCGCGAGCTGGACCACGAGGCGGAAGCACTGCAGGTCGGCGTCGTCACCGCCGACTATCGCGCACCGGCGGCAGCGCGATGAGCGATCGCATCGACGCACTCGAATTCAAGGTGGCGCACCTCGAACGCGCACTGCAGGAATTGAGCGACGTCCTGTACCGGCAGCAGCGCGAGCTCGACGCATTGCGCGACCGCAACCAGCGACTGGTCGAGCAGGTGCAGCAACTCGAGGACCGCGGCGGCGACCCGAACGGGGTCGAGATCCCGCCGCACTACTGACGTGTCCGCGCATCCACTGAGCGGCGCCAAGGCCGGTTGGGTCGCGTACGCCGTCGTGCTCACGTTCGGCGTGCTGGCAGGCGAAGCCGTGAATCTCTCCAGCGGCGGCGAAGTGACCGCGCTCACGCTCGCCAATTGGACACTGAGCGCCGCGCTCCTCACGGCACTCTGGGGCTACGCGCTGCAACGTCGCATCGGCAGCGAACGCTATTGGCGCGCCGTGTTCTGGCTGGTCCTGTTCGCCAACGCGGTGATGCTCATTCCGGTCATGCTTGGCGATCGCGCGGTTGCCCTGTTCACGGCGGCGCTTACGCTGCTGATCGTTCCGGCGTACGTCGCCGCTTACTTCTACGCGTATCGCAGCACTGCGCTCTGGGAAGTGACTCGTGATGAGTGATCGGCGGGTCACCAGTCACTAGTCAGTCGTCAGCAGCGCGCCCACTTCGAGCCGGCCCGGACGCTCGACGATCGCGTTCTGGCCGAACGTCACGCCGCGCAGGGCGCCATCCCAGCGATACGCCTTCAACGTGCGCAGCGGTTCATCGCCCTGCGGCGCGCCCGTAGCCTGGTCCGTCGTCGTGATGACGCAGCGGGTGCAGGGCTTCACGATCCGCAGCCGCACGGACTGGCTTTCGAGGGCGCCGATCGCGTCCTCGGCATACGGCGCACAGCCATCCAGCAAAACGTTTGGCCGGAAGCGGTTGACCGGCAGCGGTGACGGCAGGCGCGAATTCAGGTCGTCGAGCGAAGCGCGCGAAAGCACCAGCACCGGGTAGCCGTCGGCAAACGCACTCGTGCCAGCGAGCCCGTGTGACCACGCGGGGTCCGTAGGTCGTGGACGAGCGTCGTCGAAACGCACGAGCCGCACGTCGCGGCGCAGGTGCTCGCCGAGCCAGGTCGCGGCCGCATGACCTTCATCGAAGGCCTGCACGCGATCGCGCCAGACGATGACCTCGACGGACGCGCCACGGACGGGTCGCTGCAGCGGCACGGCCAGTTGCGGCAGGCCGGGCGCAGAGAGTTCGAGGTGACCATCCTGCAGCGCCGTACTGACCAGCGCCAGGCGTGGCTCTTCGCGCTGCGTGATGAAGCGTCCGTCGGGCGACACCACCATCCACTCGCGATCGTACTGCAGCCCGCGCGGCGTCAACTGCGCCTGCATGACTGCTATGCCGCCACAGGATTTGACGGGGTAAACGAAGAGCGAGTCAATCGTGATCACGGCCCGCAGGATACCGGAGTGGGAAAGCGTTTCCTGTCATCGATCGCCGCGCCCGTGCGCGAGCCCGACTGCAGGACTCCCGCTGTCAGCCGGCGAGCGGCAACGGCGCGGGACGACCCACCTGGTAGCCCTGGACGAAGTCGACACCCATTCGGCGCGCCGAGTCGAGTGCGCTCAGGTCTTCGACCTGCTCGGCGATCACCTTGAAGTTCAGCGACTTCGCGAGCTTGATCATCGCGGTCACCATCACCTGGTTGACGTTGTCCGAGGCGAGGTTACGAATGAACGAGCCGTCGATCTTGAGGTAATCGATCGACAGGTTCTTCAGGTTCGCGAACGAACTGAGGTCGCGGCCGAAGTCGTCGAGTGCGAACTGGCAACCCATGCCATGCAGCACCCCGATGAAGCGGCGCGCGTGTTCGATATTGGTGATGACCGCGTTCTCGGTGACTTCGAAGCAAATGCGGTTCGACGCGACGCCGGTGCGATCGAAGCAATCGACCACGAATTCGAGGAAGGCGCCGTCGCCTAGTGTCTGCCCGGACAGGTTGATGCAGAGACTGCGGTCGGGCGCGAGGCGGATGGCACCGCGCGCGAGCAAGGTCAGCGAGGTCTGCACGACCCACCGGTCCACGTGCGGCATCAGGCGATAGCGTTCGGCCGCGCGCATGAATTCGGCTGGGGCGATCGGCGCGCCCTTGTCGTCCTTGAGCCGCAGCAGGATCTCGAGTCCGGGGCCGCCTTCCTGCACGTCCGGCGACGCATGCATGATCGGCTGCGCGTGCAGCTCGAAGCGGTCGTCCTTGAGCGCCGACTGCAGCAGCTGCAGCCACAGGATTTCACCGCGCTGGCGGGCATCGGCTTCGTCGCGCGCCGAGTACACGTGGACGTGCCCACCCTGGTTCTTCGCGACGTAGCAGGCGGAATCCGCCGCGTGCAGCAGGTCTTCCATTGAGGTGCTTTCGGCCGTGACTTCGACCAGGCCCATGCTCACGCCGATGCTGAAGATCCTGTCCTTCCAGACGAGGCGGTGGTCGTTGACCGCGCGCACGACGTCGTCGGCGATCTGCCGCGCCTTCTCGAGCGGACAACCCGCCAGCAGGATGCCGAACTCGTCGCCGCCCATGCGGCCGACGGTGTCCGAGTCGCGGACCGCGTCCTTGATGAGCGCGGCGACCTCGCGCAGCATGGCGTCGCCCGCGAGGTGGGTGCCGGCTTCGTCGTTGACCGCCTTGAAGCGATCGAGGTCGAGGTAGCACAGCACGTGCCGCGCGCCACCCTGCGTCGCATCCAGCGCTTCCTCGAGGCGGCGTTCGAATTCGCGGCGGTTCACGAGCCCGGTCAGCGCGTCGTGACTCGCCTGGTACGTCATTGCCTTCGTGATGCCGCGCAGGTCGCTGATGTCACGCAGGGCGATGACGGCGCCGTCGACGCGGCCATTGGCATCGCGCATGGGCGACACCGTCAATTCGATCGAACGCTCGCCTTCGCTTGCGGCCGACACGAGCATGCCGCGGCGGCCGAGAGTCACTCGCGTGCCGGTCGTCAGGCTCTGACGCACGGGGTCGCTCGCGGCCCTGCGGTCGCCTTCGTCCACCAGCTCGATGACGTCACCGAGCGTGCGGCCGAGGATCTCGCTCGCCGGCTTGCCGATCAGCTGCTCGCCGGACGAATTGATGTAGACGATGCGTCCGTCGGCGTCGGTCGTGAGCACGCTTTCAGCGAGTGAATCCAGCGCTTCCCAGGCGCTGCCGTGGCCGCGCGAGGCGGACTTTTCGGCGGTCGAGTGCGGCGACATTTCGACGCCGGTCACCATCACCGCGGGACGCCCATCCAGCATCGTGCGCGCAAAGCTGAGTTCGAGACGGTGCGGCTTGCCAGCGGCATCCGGCTGCAGTTCGACCTCGAGCCGCGCGGGCGCGGCTTGGCCCGCCGCGTGGCGGCGCAGGTACTCGGTGACGAGTTCGGCGTAGTCGGCATGGACGAGGTCGGCGAGCCGGCGCCCAAAAAGCTTGCCGGGATTCGCCACGCCCGTGAGTTCTGCGAAGCGCGCGTTCGCGAGCTGGATGCCGTCGCGCTCGACCAGCATCGCTTCGTGCATCGTTTCCAGCAGCCGCCGGTAGACACTCTCGCGCTCTTCGCGTGTCGAGCTCTCGACCTGCAGTCGCTCGATCAGGCGGTCGACGCCGCCAGCGATCTCGCCGGCGCTGCCCTCTCCCGCATGCGGCGTGAGACGCTCGGCCAGGTCACCGCTGTCGGCGACGGCCTGCAGGCGCTCGCCGAGCTCGCGCAGGCGGTGGATTTCGCGCGCGCGCTGCAGCAGCGCGACGGCCAGCACGACCGCCACGGCTCCCAGCAGGATCAGCGCGAACATCACGGTGTCATTCTCCGGACTGGCCATGTCCCTGTCGGCCGCGGACAGCCGCGTTCCAGCAAGGTTTTGTAGTTGTTTTCGTTCATGCCCCAGGCTTGCGACAGCAGCATATAGGAACGTATCGCGCGCACCCCCCGGATTCACCATAATCCACAGGCAGATTGGCTTGTCGCGCCGGTGCCGAGACCTTAACCTTCGCGCGGGCCGCGCCGCCGGATCCCCGACTCCCCCGCACTGGAATCACCCGCATGTTCGACGTCCAATTCGCCCGCCGCCAGATGATCGAGCAGCAGGTCCGCGCCTGGGAGGTCCTGGACCTCAAGGTGCTCGATGCCCTGCAGCAGGTGCCGCGCGAGGAGTACGTCCCCGCCGCCTATCGCGAGATTGCGTTCGCCGACACCAGCGTGCCACTGGCGCATGGCCAGTGCATGCTGCCCCCGAAGGTCGAAGGCCGCATCCTGCAGGCGCTCGAGATCCAGCCGCACGAGCGCGCGCTCGAAGTCGGCACCGGCTCCGGCTTCTTCGCGGCCTGCCTCGGGCAGCTTGCCCGCAGCGTGCTCACCATCGACCTGTTCCCGGACTTCGTCGCCGGCGCCACGCAGACATTTGCGCGCACCGGCATTCACAACGTCATCGCCGCAACGGCCGATGCCATGCAGCTCGCCGAACGTGACGCCTACGACGTCATCGCCCTGACGGGCTCGCTGCCGGCCTACGATTCCCGTTTCGAACGCGCGCTCAAGGTCGGCGGCCGGCTGTTCGCGTGCGTCGGCTGCGGCACGATGCTGGAGGCGGTTCGGGTGACGCGCACCGGGCCGTCGGACTGGTCCCGTGAGAGTCTGTTTGAGACGGGGATGCCCGCCCTCCTGCACGCGCCGGAGCCTCCCAAATTCGTGTTCTGAACCTGCGGGCCCGGGGGCTAGCCAATCGACCCGCAGGTGATATAGTCTAGTACAACACTAGTTGACCAATTGCGCGGCTGCGGCCGCCACGGTGTACTCATGACGAAGAAATCCTTCCTTCTCGCCTGCAGCGTCGCTGCTGCCCTGTTGGGCACGGCCCCGGTCCGCGCCGAGAACCTGATCGAGGTCTACCTGGACGCGGTCCGCAGCGACCCGCTGGTCCGCGAAGCCGAGGCCCGGCGCGCGGCCGCGCTCGAGGTCAAGCCGCAGGCGCGTGCCCTGCTGCTGCCGCAGATCAACGTCGGCGGCCAGGTCTACACGGCCAATTCCGATGGCGAGTCGACCTTTCCGCAGGTGAACCAGACCACGGGCAACATCGTCACGGTCGGTAACAAGAGTTCGACCGACGTCAGCCAGTACTGGGACTACCGCGCCGAACTGACCCAGACCGTGTTCCGGTGGGACCAATGGCAGGAATTGAAGCGCGCCGATTCGGAGGTGGCGGTGGCCGAGGCGACGTATCGCGCTGCGCAACAGGACTTGCTCGTGCGCGTCGCGCAGGCTTATTTCGACGTGCTGGCCGCCGAGGACACGCTCGAGGCCGCGCAGGCCACGCTCGAAGCATTCAGCCGGCAGCTCGAACAGGCCGAGAAGCGTTTCGAAGTCGGCTTGATCGCAGTCACGGACGTGCAGGAGTCACGCGCCGCGCACGACAGCGCGACGGCCGGCGTCATTGCCGCCAAGCGCGCACTCGCCACCTCGCAGGAAGTGCTGCGCGAACTCACCGACAAGGATTACCAGGCGCTGGTGAAGCCGGCAGATCAGATGCCGCTCAACAAGCCGGACCCGCAGGATGAGCAGGCGTGGGTCGATCTCGCGCTCGCGAACAACCTCAGCGTGGTCGCCGCGCGCCTGAATTCGGAAGTGGCAAGTGCCAACGCCAAGATCGCGCAGAGCGGCCACCTGCCGACGGTCGATCTCTTCGCGCAGTACAACGAGAGCAATCGCGACGCGACGCAGACCAACCAGTCGTTCGACCCGTCCGGCAGCCTCGGCGCGGGCGACCGTGTGGGCGGCTCGGCCGACTCGAGCCAGACCAGCGACGTGATCGGCCTGCGCCTGAATATTCCGATCTTCAGCGGCGGCGGAACGCAATCGCGCGTGCGCGAGCAGGTGCACCTGCACCGTGCGGCCCGCGAGAAACTCGAGGGCACCATGCGTTCGGCCGAGCGCGAGACACGCGATGCATACCTGGGCGTGCTCGCCGAGAAGGCGCGCGTGCAGGCGCTGCAGCAGGCCGTGAAGTCGAGCCAGACCGCGCTCGAAGCGACGGAAGCCGGCTTCGAGGTCGGCACGCGCACGACGGTCGACGTGCTCGATGCGCGTCGTCGCCTGTTCGAAGCGCAGCGTGACTACGCTCGCAGCCGCTACGACTACCTGATCAACATCGTGCGCCTCGAATCGGCCACTGGTGGCCTGAAGCAGGACGACCTCGACGCGATCAACGGCTTCCTGACGCAGCCGACTGCGCTGCCGGTCGTCAGGCCGAAATCTTAAGCAGCGGCTCGATCATGGCGACCAGGCGGTCGACCGCTCCACGGTTGGCCGCCACTGCCTCGCGACCGAGGGCGCCCGTTGCGCGCGCCCTTTCCGGGTCGCCGAACCACTCGATCAGGCGATAGCCCAGCTCTTCCTGGCTGCGCACGATGCGCAGTGCGCCGGCCTGTTCGAACATGTCGGCGATGTCCTGCGAATTGTGCGTGTGCGGACCCGAGAGCATCGGCAGTCCGAGCACGGCAGGCTCGAGCAGGCTGTGCCCTCCGATCGGAACCAGGCTGCCCGCGACGAACGCGATGTCCGCGGCCGCGTAGAACATCTGCAACTCGCCGAGCGTATCGACCAGGAACACCGCGTCGCCCGGTGCGGGCAGCTTGCCCGAACTGCGCTGCGCATGCGGCACCCGGCGCTTGCGGAGCAGCGCACTCACCGAATCGAAGCGCTGCGGGTGACGCGGCACCAGCAGCAGCAGCGCATCGGGATGGCGTGCACGCACGGCTGCGTGCGCTGCCAGCGAGGCCTCTTCCTCGCCTTCGTGCGTGCTGCCGGCGATCCACACGGGCCTCCCTGCACCCCATTGCTGTCGCAGCGCGTGGCCAGCGTCGACCGTCGCGGCTGGAATCGCCAGGTCGTACTTGATGTTGCCCGTCACCTGCACGCGGCCCGGCGCTGCGCCGATCGCGCGAAATCGCTCGGCGTCAGCAGGGGTCTGTGCGCCGATCAGGATGCCGTGCGACAGCGTGTCGCGGAACAGCGATGCCATGCGCCGGTAGCGATCGACGGACCGGGTCGAGACGCGCGCGCTGCCGAGCAGCAGCGGAATTCGCCGCTGGCCGAGTTCGTGGTACAGCGTGGGCCAGATCTCCGTCTCCAGGATGATCACCGCCTGCGGCGCGATCCGGTCCAGGAAGCGGCTGACGGATCCCGGCAGGTCGTATGGCAGGTAGCTGATCTGCAAGCCGTCCTTGAACAGCGACTTGGCCCGCTGTGCGCCCGTCGGCGTGACCGTAGTGATCACGATCGGCAACGCCGGATGACGGCGCCGCAACTCCGTGACGAGCCCCGCCGCGGCCTGCACTTCGCCCACCGACACGGCGTGAATCCACACCGATCCCGGCCGCGTCGAGCGCTGCACGAAGCCGAGCCTTTGCCCGAGACGACCGCGGTACTGCGGATTGAACAGGGACTTCCACGCTTCGTGCGCGATCACGAGGGGCGCGACGAGGTAGATCAGCAAGACGTAGAACAGGCGCATGGATGCCGTCAGCCTGTCCCGGCGCCGGACAGCAGCGCGCGCCAGTGCGCGTCGTCAAAGCGATCGGCCGGCAGGGCCGCGGTCACCTTCTGCAGCGAACGCCGCAGGCGCACGAGCACCGCCCGTTCCCAGGCTCCGCGTGGACGGATGCGGCCGCGATCGAAATCGAGCACGTAGATGTCATTGGTCGGGCCGACGAGCAGGTTGTGCGCGTTCAGATCGGCGTGCTGCACGCCGCGCGCGTGGAGCGAAGCGACGCACCGGCCTATCGCGTGCCATGCCCCGACCGGCAGCGGCGCCTGCTGCAATGCCTGGGTCAACGTGCGGCGCACGGGCAGTTCGGCGGTGAGCAGATCGGCACGGTAGCAGAGCCCTGCGCGCTGGTACCTCGCCGCCACGGGCATGGGCACGGGCAGCCCCCAGGCACGCAGTTGACGCAGCAGGCGCCACTCCTTGAACGCGCGCGTGCGGTCGGCACCGGTCCACACGTAGAGGTCGTCCGAGAGATGGGCAATGAGTCCGCCGCGGCGATAGTGGCGCAGCACCCAGCGCTGGTCCTGGCTCGCGCGCACGAAGGCAACCGTGCCGCGCCCGCCGCGCGTCGTCTCGAGCGCGCCCTGCGCCTGCCAGCGCGACGGATCGAACACGGACGTGTCTGGATGGTGGAGACAGGAGGCATCGTATAGCATCGCGCCGCCCGCCCCGCGCGCGAGCGCCTCCTCCCCGGCGGCGGCTGCTTCGTTCATCGGTGCGGATTGTTCACGATCCCGACGCCGCTGCCTACCGTTTCGAACCGCCGATGAAGCCGCCCCTGTTCACCACGCCGCCGTCGTCGATCTGCATCCTGCGCCTGTCGGCGCTGGGAGACGTGTGTCACGCGCTGCCAGTCGTCCGCACGCTGCAGGAAGCGTGGCCGTCGACGCAGGTCACGTGGATCCTGGGCAAGCTCGAGCACAAGCTGCTCGGCCACCTCCCCGGCATCGAATTCATCGTGTTCGACAAGAATGCCGGCACCCAGGGGTATCGCGACCTGCGCGCGCAGATGCGCGGCCGGCGCTTCGACGCACTGCTGCACATGCAGCTGGCCCTGCGCGCGAGCATCGCTTCGATGATGGTGCCTGCCCGGCACCGGCTGGGATTCGACCGCGCCCGGGCACGTGAAGGCCAGTGGCTCTTCACCAACGCCAAGATCGAGGCGCGGTCGCGCGAGCACGTGCTCGACAGCCTGTTCGGCTTCGCCGAGCGGCTGGGGGTCGCCACGCGCTCGATGCGCTGGGACATTCCGCTGCCGGAGCCTGCCCTGGCCTATGCGAACGAGGCGATCCCTGATCCGACCCGGCCCACGCTCATGCTCAGTCCCTGCTCGAGCCACGAATTGCGCAACTGGAGCTCCATTCGCTACGCCGCGCTCGCCGATCACGCGGTCGAGCGTCACGGCATGGAAGTACTGCTGTGCGGCGGACGCAGTCCGCTCGAGCTCGAATACGGCGCGCGCATCGAGCAGGAAATGCGGCAGCCGTGCCGCAACCTGATCGGGCGCGACACGCTGCTCGAGTTCCTGGCGACGCTGCAGCGGGCGACGGTGCTGGTGTCACCCGATTCGGGACCGGCGCACATGGCCACGACAGTGGGCACACCGGTCATCGGGCTCTATGCCGCCACCAATCCGGAGCGCAGCGGCCCGTACTACAGCCGCCGCTGGTGCGTGGATCGCTACGACCGCGCCGCGACCCGCTTCCTCAATCGGTCGGCACAGGGCCTGCCGTGGACCGAGAAAATCGAATCGCCGGGCGTGATGGACCTGATCGAGGTCGACGACGCGGTCGAGAAACTCGACGAACTGATGCTGGCGGGCGCGCCACGCACCCCCACCGGCCACTGACACCTCTCCCGCTGCAGCGGGAGGTCGCGCGTAGCGCGGGTGAGGGCAGCTGCGCGATAATGCGCGCCCGGACCGGGGCGACCGGTTCCCACTTCGACGCAAAGGCAGCATCACCGTGACGGCCGAACGCAGCGACAAGCTCATCCAGCCGAATGCGCAGCACCAGTACGAGGTGACCGTGGCCGATCTCCCCCTCGCCTGCCCGATGCCGGGCATGCACCTGTGGAATTCGCATCCCCGCGTGTTCCTGGCCGTCGAGAAAACCGGCGCGGCGAAGTGCCCTTATTGCAGCGCGGAGTACACGCTGAGGAAGTAGGGGAAGGGGAGGAAGGACAGGAAGGACAGGAAGGACAGGAAGGACTCAAGAGTTGGCGCTTGCGCCAAGTCGTGCTGGAAAACCGCCGATACCGTTGCCCCGCCCGGGCTCGGTCACGTGCCTTGGATTGCCTTGCGGGCCGCCTGCTCGATGAATTTCATCGCCTCCCGATACGGGCCGGGACCATAGCTGATCCTGGCGATGCCGAGTTGCGCGAGTTCGGCATGCGACCGCCACGACGCCATCATCATGACGTTGACCGGCAATGTCGCAGCGGCGCGCACATCACGAATCTGTTCCGGCTTGAAGATTCCCGGCACGAAAAATCTGCTGACGCCCGCCTGCGCGTAGGCCGTGGCCCGCTGTATTGCCGCGAGCACGAGACCCGCGTCGTGTGCCTCGGGACTGTGGCCTGCAGAAAAAAACAGTGCCGGCGTTGACGAAGGTCGGCACGGCCAGGTGGTCGGCCGCGGCACGTGCGGCGCGAATGCGGGCGACCTGGTCCTCAATCCCGTAAATGCCGGTCTCCTCTGTTATCCCGTCCTCCAGGTTGATGCCGACTGCGCAGGTCACGCTGTAGTCGACGTCCTCCGGTCACGCGCCGTAACCCGCTTCGAGATCGATCGACACCCGCAAGTCGACGGCTGGCTCGATGCGTTCGAGATTGGCGATTGCGGGCTCAAGCGGTCGACACCGAAGTGGCAGGCTCGAGGAATCAGTCGCGGCCTGTCCTTCCTGTCCTTCCTTCCCTTCCCCTACTTCCGATAATCCTTGTAGCTCTTCTCTTCCACCAGCGCCGACCCGAGCCTGCTGTTGATGCGGCGCTTGATCGCCGCACGCTCGTCGTTCGTCACGTACACCGCGCGCGCGAGCTCGATGAACTCGGCGTCGAACAGGCTCTCCCGTTCCTTGTCGCGGATGCGGTCCTCGATGTCCCACAACTGGCCGTTCACGTCGCGCAGGCCAGTCCACTCGGCGCTGATGTCCACGGCTGAATAGGCAGACGCGCGCCAGGTGTCGTTGAGCGCTGTCAGTTCCGTGCGCACGTTGTGCAGCTTCGCTGCATCGGTCATGCGCGCCGACTTGATCTCGAGGATCGTGATCTTGTCGATGAGTTCACCGGGCGAGATCGGAACGAGGAGTTCAGCCATTGGAGGGATGCCCTGAAGTGAGTGGCGGGATTATAGGCCCGGCTCCATCGTTTCCCGCCAGATCGCCGTGACCGCGGCACGGGTCGATTCGAACTCGACTGCAGGCACGACGTTTTCACCGCCTTCCAGCGACAGATGGTGCATCCGTTGCCGGTAGGCCCGGTAGGCGGCGGTCAATACGTCGACGGTGTCCTGCGGCACCAGGCAGATCGAGGCCAGGCTCTCGAGCTGGCGGATGTTGTCTGAGAACGTCACCAGCTCCGCATGGCGGGCCGACCAGAGCAGCGTCCAGTACTGGGCCAGGAACTCGACGTCGGTGATGCCGCCCGCGTCCTGCTTGAGATCGAACTCGCCCGCCTTCGATTTCGACAACTCCGAACGCATGCGTTCGCGCATCGAACGCACGTCGTCGCGCAGCGTCGGACGACGCACCGCCGTACGCAGCAATTCGACCCGCAGCGCCTCGTAGCGATTCCTGAGCGCGGCGCCACCTGCAACCGCGCGCGAACGCAGCAGCGCCTGGTGCTCCCAGGTCCACGCGTCCGTGCGCTGATAGTCGGCGAAGCCTTCGATGCTCTGCACCAGCAGGCCGCCCTTGCCGCTCGGGCGCAGGCGGGTGTCCACCTCGTACAGGCGGCCGGCGGCCGAATGCACCGTGAGCAGGTGCACGAGCCGCTGCACGAGGCGCAGGAAGAACACGCCGTTGTCGACGACGTGCGGGCCGGCGGTACGCTGAACTTCGCCGCTCGAATCGTGCAGGAAGACCAGGTCAAGGTCCGACCCATAACCGAGTTCGATGCCGCCGAACTTGCCATACGCGACGACGACCACGCCGGCCGCGCGCAATGCACCCTCCGTCGGTCCGCACAACGGCTCGCCGTGCCGCGCGACGATCTGCTGCCACGCGAGGTCGAGCGTTTCCTGCACGAGCAGTTCCGCCAGGTCCGTCAGGCGATCGCTCACCTTCATGAGTGGCAGACGGCCAGTGAGGTCCGGGACGGCGATGCGGAACATCGCCGCCCGCTGGAACTGCCGCAGGGCCTCGACCTGTTCCTCGGTATCGTCGGCCGCGCAGTTCGCCATGCGGTTGCGCAGCTCGACGGCCAGCTCGGCTCGCGTCGGCGTCGCGTCGAACAACCGCTCGTCGAGCAGTTCGTCGAGCAGCAACGGGAACGCGGCAATCTGGTCGGACAGGAACTGCGAATGCGCGCAGAGCTCGAACAGCCGCTCGCGCGCCACGGCGTTTTCGTTGAGCAACGCCAGGTACACCGTGCGACCGCCGATGCGCTCGATCACGTTCAGCACGCGCGACAGCGCAGCTTCAGCATTCGGAACGCGCGCCACGGCCCGCAGCAGGCGCGGCAGCAGGACCTGCAATCGACGACGACCGGTCTCGTCGAGACGCCGGTAATAGGCGCCCTCGCGCAACTGGTCGAGCTGTCGCAGGAACGGCTCGACCAGGTCCGGAGCCTGCAGCACCGCGAGTCGTTCACGCCTGCGTGGATCGTCGAGCTCGGGATCGAGGATGTGCTCGAGGTCCGCGCTCGCCTCGTCGTCGGCAGTCGTGGCGCCGGGCGCAAACACCGCGCGCTGGAAATGCGCGCTGACGCGACCGCGATGGTGCTCGAGCTGACGCGCGAGTTCGGGCCAGCCGGGCAGCCCCATGGCGAGCGCTAGCCGCGCGCGGGCGTGATCATCGACGGGCAGCTCGTGCGTCTGCTCGTCGTTCCACTCCTGCAGGCGGTTCTCGACCCGCCGCAGGAAGCGATAGGCCTCGAGCAGCTCGTCCACGGTAGTGGACGGCAGCAGTTTCTGTCCGGCCAGTTGCGGCAGCGCCTCGAGCAGGCTCCGCGTCTGCAGCCGCGGCGTGCTGCCGCCGCGCAGCAACTGGAAGGCCTGGACGATGAACTCGATCTCGCGGATGCCGCCGGGGCCGAGCTTCACGTTCTGCTGCAGTTCGCGGCGTTCGACCTCGCGTGCAATCAGCTCCTTCATCGCGCGCAGTGACTCGAACACGCTGAAGTCGAGGTAACGGCGATAGACGAATGGACGCAGCGCATCGCGGTAGAGGTCAGCGAAGCCCGATGCTGCCCCGTAAACGGGACGCGCCTTCACGTAGGCATAGCGCTCCCAGTCGCGCCCATGCTGCTGCAGGTATTCCTCCATCGCGTCGAAGCTCACGGCCACGGGACCCGAGTCGCCGAACGGGCGCAGCCGCAGGTCGACGCGATAGACGAAGCCGTCATCCGTCGGCGTCCCCAGCAGTTGCGCCACGCGCTTTCCCGCACGCACGAAATACTCTTCGTGGGCCAGCGGTCGCGCGCCTGCCGTATCGCCGTGTCCGGCATAGAGGAATACGAGATCGATGTCGGACGAGAAGTTCAGCTCGCCACCGCCGAGCTTGCCCATGCCCAGCACGAGCAGCGGCAAGTCGACGCCATGCGCGTCCTGGGGCACGCCGTGACGCGCGCCGAGCAGCGCCGCCGCCTGGCGGCACGCCACGTTGATGCAGGCATCGGCAAGCCACGAGAGCTCGGCCAGGATCTGCTCGATCGGCGCATACCCCGCAAGATCGCGCCACGCGATGCGCACGAGCTGCCGGCGCCGGAAAATGCGCAGCGCCGACATGAACGTCGCATCGTCGTTCCGACCCGGCTGCGCGACATCGTCCGCCGCCTGCGCATACCACGCTGCATCGGCGTGCTCGAGCAGACGGCCTTGCGTTGCGAGCCACTCGAGCAACCCTTCGTCGCGCAGGCAGGCATCTGCGGAAAACGCGCTGCAGGCCCAGACGAATTCGAGGCTCGCTTCGATCGAGGCGGCAGCCGGTGTGTCCGGCAGCCGTGGACGGGCCGCGAGTCGCTCGAGCTTGTCGACGATGCCGGCCCGGATCGCGTCCGGCACCGGGAGCGTGCGCGTCATGCGGGCTCGCTCATGCGGCGGCTTCAACCGTACTGGAGGACGATGCGGGGCACGTGGTCCTCGCAACGGAAGCCGGGCGCGATGCCGATGTCGATCAGCACGCCGACGCCCTGCACGACGTACCCTGCCTGGCGACTGAGCGCCGCGGACGCCGTGAGCGTGCCGCCGGTCGCGAGCACGTCGTCGATGAGCAGCAACCGGCCCTGCCCGGCCTGCATCTCGAGCACGCCCGTGCCGTATTCGAGGTCGTAGGCGATGTCGACGACGGGAGGCGGCAGCTTGCCCTTCTTGCGGATGGGCACGAAGCCCTTGCCGCGACGCTCGGCCAGGGCCGCTGCAAGGATGAAGCCGCGCGACTCGATGCCCGCGACGGCATCGATGGTGTCCCACTCCCGCTCGGTAAAGAGGCTCGCGACCGCTTCGATCGTGGCCCCGAAATGCCGGCGCAGCAGCGGGCTGATGTCACGGAACAGGATGCCCGGCTGCGGGAAGTCGGGAATATCGATGACGAACTGCTTCAGATCCTGCATGCGCACCTCGGTCAACGCGCGCGCAGCGTAGCGAAAAACGGCCGCTGCCGCGACACGGTCAAACCGCAGCGTCCGGCTTCTGGCAGAATCGCCCGCCGGCAGGAGGTACGCCAATGAACGTGAGCGAAGCCGTTGCGAGCCGCATGAGCTGCCGCGCGTTTCTCGACACGCCGGTCCCCGGGGACACGGTGCGCGCGATCCTGGACGCCGCCCGGCGCACGCCTTCCGGCGGCAACCTGCAGCCGTGGTGGGTGTACGCGCTCACGGGCGAACCGCTCGCGGAACTGAAGTCGGCGGTGCGCGCGCAAGTCATGGCGAATCCGCGCGGTGACGGCACGCAGGAATACGACATCTACCCGCCCGGCCTGGGCGAGCCCTACCGCACGCGCCGCTTCAAGGCCGGTGAAGACCTGTACGCGACTCTCGGCATACCACGCGAGGACAAGCTCGCGCGACTGCTGCAGCTCGCGCGCAACTACGATTTCTTCGGCGCGCCCGTCGGCCTCTTTTTCTACCTCGACCGCAGCCTCGGTGCGCCGCAGTGGTCGGACGTCGGCATGTACATGCAGACGGTTATGCTGCTCGCGCGCGAGCACGGCCTGCACACGTGCGCGCAGGAGATCTGGTCGCTTGTGTCGGTTACCGTACAGAAGCGCCTCGAAGTACCTGCGAACCTCATGCTGTTTTCCGGCATGGCGCTCGGCTACGCGGATACGTCGCAAGCCATCAACACGCTGCGTACCGAGCGCGCGACGATCGAAGAATTTGTCAGAATGAAAGGGTTCGACGCTCCGTAGGCGTCCGCCGCTGTCGGGGAACCTGACACCACAAGCAAGCGGCCCGCTCCCGTTATGTCGCAATCCGCGCCGTGCCTCGCGAAAGCGAGTGCCACAGCGCTTGGCACGGGCCATGCACATATACAGGCAAGCCGTAGGGCGCGCGCCATGGAGAGCATCGAAATGAACTTGAGCTGGATCAACCGCAAACGCAGCCTGGAACTGTCGCCGCGCGTACGACTCGTCGACGACGTCGACGCGAAGGTGCTCGAGCGCAAGCGCGAGGCGCTCGCGTGGCGTCCGCAGAACGGGTTCCTGAAGGACGAGCAGGACGGACGCCTGCTGCTCGACGAACAGGCCTGCCGCGCGGCCTAACGCTCCGACTTACCCTCGTCACGCCGGCTGCGACGTGCGGTCATCGGGTGTTCGACCCGGCGAGCCTTGTCGGCAAAGTGGGTCAGGCTGAGCCACGGATGGCGCAGCAGCATGCGCGGCCCCGCATAGCGCATGACCTCTCGCGCAAACTCCCGTGGCTGTGGCTTGTAGCAATGGATCGGGCACTTGGCGCACGTGGGCTTGGCCGGGCCGTAGGGGCACTTCTCCAGCCGGCGCTCGGCGTAGTCGAGAAACCCGGCACAGTCGGCACACAGGTCCTGGCCCGGCGAACAGGAATGGCCATGCCCGCGGCAATGTATTCCCACCATGACCTGCATCGTGCGCCATTCGCGCCGCAGGCGGCCGGTGTCGAGACGAGAGTCCATGGCGCGAGCTTGACCTGACCGCACCGGCCCCGCGCTCCGGATTTTCCACGAGCCGGCGCCGGCCAGCGTGCAACAATGCGCGCCCCATGAGCAGCCCGAACCCAGCGCCCGGAACCACGGCTACAGCGCGCGAAAGCGGTGGACTGGCGGCCGCGATCGGCGCATTCACGATCTGGGGTTTCCTGCCGCTGTACATGAAGCCGCTGCACGAGCTGTCAGCGCTCGAGATCATGGCGCACCGGATCGTCTGGAGTTGCCTGCTCGTCTTCGCCTGGCTGGCGTGGCGGAGTGAGCTGGGCGCGGTGCGCACCGCGCTCGCGAATCCCGGCACGCGGTACCGGCTGATGATCACCGCCGTGCTGATCAGCATCAACTGGCTGATCTACGTCTGGTCGATCGCCAACGGCCACGTGATCGACGCGAGCCTCGGCTACTTCATCAACCCGCTGCTGAACGTGGTGCTGGGCGTGCTCCTGCTCGGCGAGCGGCTCAACGCGGCGCAGAAAGCGGCCGTTGGCCTGGCAGCGCTCGGCGTGCTGTATCTCGCCGTCGTCGCGGGCCGGCCGCCGTGGATCGCACTGGTGCTGGCCGCGAGCTTCGGCGGCTACGGGTTGATCCGCAAAGTGGTCAAGGTCGAAGCCGTGCCCGGACTGGCGACGGAGACGCTGCTGCTCGCGCCGTTCGCCGTCGGCTTCCTCGCCTGGCTGGAGTTGCAGGGCACGGCCGCATTCGGCCACGCCGCACCACACATAAACGCGCTGCTGCTCGGAAGCGGCCTCGTGACGGCGCTGCCGCTCGCGCTTTTCGCCTACGGTGCGCGCCGGATTCCGCTGTCAACGGTGGGGCTCGTGCAGTACATCGGCCCCACGCTGCAGTTCCTGACCGGTGTGCTGGTCTTCAAGGAGGCTTTCACCGTCGAACGCGGCATCGGGTTCGCGTTCATCTGGACGGCGCTCGCCGTCTACGCGGCCGACGGCCTCTGGCGCAACCGCAAACAGATGCCCTATTGGGGACGCTGACGGATTACGCCGCGGCCAGGAAGATAGCGACCGCGCTGCCGATACCGGCAAACCATGCCAGCGAACGCAGCGTCGAGAGGTCGGCAACGTAGAACGCCGTGTAGAAGAAGCGCGCCAGGACGAAGATCACGGCGAGCAGGTCCACACGCGGCTGCGGCGCGCCGGCAAGATGCGCGACGATGACGGCTGCAGCGAACAGCGGAAACGCCTCAAAGCCGTTGTGCTGCGCAGCATTGGCACGGCGGCGGAAGCCGTCCTGCTGGCTCAGCCAGTCCCGTGGATTGCGGTTGTCGAATCCCCCGGCGCCGATCTTTGCCGTCAGCGTTGCGGCATAAGGCAACAGGCCCGCCACGAGCACGCACCAGAACGCTACCGTCATGTTCGCCTCCCCCGTTGGCATTTGCGGGGCGAGCATACCGGATGGGCCAGGAGTGAACGGATACGGATTGAAGCCTGCGCCGAAAGAGCTAGGCTAGCCTGCAAGGAGTCGACCGATGGCCACCATCCGCAAACCGACGAGCCAGGCGCGACGCCTGCTGGACCACCACCGGCTGCGCGGCCGCACCTATCCAACACTGCGTTACTGGGAGCGCCTGCACCAGATGCTGGTCGAGGAGGCCGAGAAACGGGGCAAGACACCGCCGCCAGCTCCCCTCGTCCACGGTGACCTCGAGGCCGAACCCACTGAAGAAGGTCGCATGGAACGGCTCGATCAGCAGGTTGCGTGGGCGGACCACAACCAGTTGCTGCACCGGGTCCAGATGTTCTTCGATGCGATGCCGTCGTCGGGCTGGGAAGAACACGACAAGAAGCGGCGTTAGGCGGCCAGCGTGCGCATCGCCCGACCCATCCTGCTCATCAGCACGCCGATCGGTGTGATCTTCGGCCTGCGCGAGGCCTGGCGTCTCGCGGGCCCGAAGATGGCCGTGCTGATGGCCCTGATGCTCGCCGTCGTCGGCACGCTCGTCTGGTGGACGGTGCAACGCATTCGCGCCGAGCACGCCACCGAACGCGCAGCGGACAATGGCCGCCGTCTCAGCGGCGATTGACCAGCCAGAGCCCTGCGAGGCAAAGCGCAATACCAAGCCCGTTCGCGAGGCTCAGCTGTTCACGGAACACCAGCAATCCGATGCCGACCAGCAGCATCGCGGCCGCGGTCTGCGTGACCAGCGCGCCCAGGCTCACCTCGAATCCGCTGCGATAGAGCAGGATGAACCCCAGGTCCAGCCCGATGATCGCGAACGCGAGGGCGATGGCGGTCCAGTTGAGCTGGCGCACCTCTTCCCGCCACGCGAAATCCCCAGGGGCGAGCACGAGCACGGCGGCAAACAGCAGTGCGACGGAGCCGTACGTCGCCATCAGCGACAGCAACGGGTTGGCTCCCGCCGGCGTCATCTTGAGGATGACGTGGTAAGCGACCGTGGACGCGATGGCGAGCGAGAGCCAGATCAGCTGCATGTGAGAGGCCCGGGTCCGGAGCGAAATTGACAGCCGCTTTCGTACCATGACGGCGCTGCCACCGCTATCGACGCGGACGTTTTCCCGTTCATCGAGGCGCAAAGTCGCGTGCAATCACCCTGCGGGCCCGCGGCCGGCCTGAGTAGGGCCTGTCCTACGTACGGGTTCCGGCGTTCAGGACATTGTTGCAGAACGCGCGGGCGTATCTTCGTGCCGCGGCCAGGCCTCCGTCCCGCAAGACGACCACACCAGCGCGCATGGCGCACTTCACGGAGGCGATCTGCAGCGTATCGCCAAGAGAATCGTCCAGGAGGACTCCGATGAACAGTAGACCTGCCGTCGCGGCTGTCTTGTTAGCCGCCTCGCTCACCTTGCCCGTTGCCGCCATGGCCGGCTCCAAACCGAAGATCAAGCCCATGGCTGCAGCGCCAGCCGCGATGGATCCATCCGATGAGTCGAAGGTGAAGCGCGGCTTCGAGATCGCACCCGTTCCGCTGAACCTCGACGGCAAGAACCGTGCGCTGGTCGGTCTCGGCAGCTACATCGTCAACGCGCAGGCCGGGTGCAACGACTGCCACACGTGGCCCAACTACGCAGACGGTGGCGACCCGTACCGAGGCCAGCCCAAGATGGTGAATACCGCGCACTACATGGCCGGCGGACGACCGTTCGGCCCCTTCCGCTCGCGCAACATCACGCCCGATCCGGCGAGCACGATGACGAGGGAAGAACGCTACCAGGAATTCGTTTCGCTGATGCGCACGGGCATCGACCCGGACAATGCACACCCTGCGTTCGGCCCCTGGCTGCAGGTGATGCCGTGGTCGGTGTACCAGGACATGACGGACCGTGACCTGCGCGCAATCTTCGAGTACCTGCAGGCGATCCCGCACGCGGAGCCGTTCTGCCAGGGGGCCGCCCTGAACGCCCCGCCGTGCACGCCCTGAGTCTGCGCCCAGCCGCCGCTCGCGGCTGATGCAAAAAAGAAGGCCCCGCAGTCGGGGCCTTCTCGTATCACACGCCCTCTCCCGCCCAGGCGGGAGAGGGGAGGCGTGATCACATGCCCATGTCGCCCATGCCGCTCATGTCCGGCATGCCGCCATGCTTGTGGTCGTCATCCTTCGGGGCCTCGGCGACCATCACTTCCGTCGTGAGCAGCAGGCCCGCCACCGAGGCGGCGTTCTGCAGCGCGAGACGGGTGACCTTCGTCGGGTCCAGGATGCCCATGTCCAGCATGTCGCCGTAGGCGCCCGTCGCGGCGTTGTAGCCGTACGTGCCCTTGCCTTCCTTGACCTTGGCCAGGACGACGGCAGCGTCTTCACCGGCGTTGGCCACGATCTGGCGCAGCGGCTCTTCGATCGACCGCGAGAGGATCTTGATGCCGATCGCCTGGTCTTCGTTGGAACCGGTCAGGTTCGCGAGGGCCTTCTGCGCGCGGATCAGCGCCACGCCACCGCCCGGGACCACGCCTTCTTCGACGGCCGCACGCGTGGCGTGCAGCGCGTCTTCGACGCGGGCCTTCTTTTCCTTCATCTCGATCTCGGTGGCAGCGCCGACCTTGATCACGGCAACGCCGCCGGAGAGCTTGGCCATGCGCTCCTGCAGCTTTTCCTTGTCGTAGTCGGACGTCGCTTCTTCGATCTGCTGCTTGATCTGGGAGATGCGGGCCTTGATGTCGCCCGCCTTGCCGTGACCGTCGATGATCGTGGTGTTTTCCTTCTCCACGACGATCTTCTTGGCCTGGCCCAGGTTGGCCAGCGTGGCCTTCTCGAGCGTCAGGCCCACTTCCTCGGCGATCACTTCGCCGCCGGTCAGGACGGCGATGTCCTGCAGCATGGCCTTGCGACGGTCGCCGAAGCCTGGGGCCTTGACGGCCGCGACCTTGACGATGCCGCGGATCGTGTTGACGACGAGCGTCGCCAGCGCTTCGCCTTCGACGTCTTCGGCGACGACGAGCAGCGGGCGGCCGGACTTCGCGATGCCCTCGAGCAGCGGCAGCATCTCGCGGACGTTCGACACCTTCTTGTCATAGAGAAGGATGTACGGGTTCTCCAGCTCGGCCGACTGGCTGGTCTGGTTGTTGATGAAGTACGGCGAGAGGTAGCCGCGGTCGAACTGCATGCCCTCGACGACGTCGAGTTCGTTCTGCAGGCCCGAGCCTTCCTCGACGGTGATCACGCCTTCCTTGCCGACCTTCTCCATCGCGTCGGCGATCGTCTTGCCGATCGACTCGTCGCTGTTGGCGGAGATGGTGCCGACCTGGGCGATCGCCTTCTGGTCCTTGCACGGCTTCGAGAGCTTCTTCAGCTCTTCGGTCGCCGTGATCACGGCCTTGTCGATGCCGCGCTTGACGTCCATCGGGTTGGCGCCGGCGGCGACGGCCTTGAGGCCCTCGCGCACGATCGCCTGGGCGAGCACCGTGGCTGTCGTCGTGCCGTCACCGGCTTCGTCGGAGGTGTTGGAAGCGACTTCCTTCACCATCTGCGCGCCCATGTTCTCGAACTTGTCCTTGAGCTCGATTTCCTTCGCGACCGACACGCCGTCCTTGGTGACGGTGGGGGCGCCGAAGCTCTTCTCGAGCACCGCATTGCGGCCCTTGGGGCCGAGCGTCACCTTGACCGCATTGGCCAGGATGTTGACGCCGCGGAGCATGCGGGCGCGGGCGTCATCGCTGAAACGTACTTCTTTTGCTGCCATGTCTGTGTTCTCCGATTACTTCTCGACGACGGCGATCACGTCTTCTTCACGCATGACGAGGTATTCCTCGCCATCGACCTTCACTTCGGTACCGCTGTACTTGCCGAAAATGATGTGGTCACCGACCTTGATGTCGAGCGCGCGAACGTTGCCGTTCTCGAGGATCTTGCCCTTGCCCACGGCGACGACCTTGCCGCGGATCGGCTTCTCGGCGGCGCTGTCGGGAATGACGATGCCGCCCGGCGAGCGGGTCTCGGCGTCGAGCCGCTGGATGATCACGCGATCGTGGAGCGGGCGAATCTTCAACTTGTCTGCCATTGCTGCAAACTCCGTGCTGCTTTGTTCAGCCGTTTTGGGGGGAATTCGGGGTCGTGCTTTTGTTAGCACTCTCCCGTTGCGGCTGCTAATGATAGGCGTGACGAGCCGCTTTTCAAGGGGAACGTGGGGTCCGACGCAACGGTTCAGGTCCGGCCGGGGTCGCCCGCAGCCTCGCCCTTAAATCGACCTAACTAATTGTTTTTATTAGTTAATACTTTGAAGACTACAATGGCGGCCGAGGCTCGACGCCCGTGTAAACAATTGCGATTGATTCTTGAGCGGAATCACGCAGCGACAGTGAACGTCGTCCCGGCGAGCCGGTCCATGTATCGTTCGCGTTCGCGCCGACGCCACCCGACGGACCCACAACCTCATGCCATTGATCGCCGCCCTGCCGGTCCGCCGATGCCTGCGTCTGTTTGCGCTGCTGCTGCCGCTTTTCGCCGCCGCACGTCCCAGCCCTGGCTGCAGACGACGACTTCCTGCCCGCGCGCTCGGCGTACAAGGTGGCGACATCGGCCGCACCGGACGAGCTGGTCGTCCGCATCGACATCGCTGCCGGCTACTACCTCTACCGCGATCGGCTCGGCTTCGAGTCGGCAACGCCCGGCATCACGCTCGGCACGGCGAGCCTGCCCGTCGGGCTCGACCACGAAGACGAATTCTTCGGCAAGCAGGTCATCTACCGGGACACCGTCAAGGTCGGCGTACCGGTCACCTTCAGCGGCGCGCCGCAGGATTTCGACGTCAAGGTGAAGCTGCAGGGCTGCGCCGATGCGGGCCTCTGCTACCCGCCGCAGACCTGGACGGTGCGCGTGACGTGGCCCAAAGGCGTGGCCGGAACTCCCGCCGCTCCAGCTGCGACGGCGGCCGCCCCCGGAAGAGTGGCGGTTTCAACCTGCGCTCACTGCTCGGCAGTGGCGCGAAGTCCGATGCGGACTTCCTGTTGGCCGACGAGGCGTTCGTCTTGTCGACCGAGAGCACCTCGCGCGACCGCATGCGCGTGCGCTGGGACATCGCCGACGAGTACTACCTCTACCGCGACAAGGTCACGGTCAAGACGACCGCGTCCGACGTGCAGCTCGGCAGCGTGTCGATCCCCGGCGGCGAGACGCAACACGACGAGTACTTCGGCGAACAGGTCGTCTTCCACGACCAGATGATCGCCGACGTGCCGGTCGTCGCGGCGGCAGGCGTGACCGAAGTGCCGCTCGAGATCACGTACCAGGGCTGCGCCGACGCCGGCCTCTGCTACCCGCCCATCAAGAAGACCGTGGTCGTGCAGCTTGCAGCGACGACGGCCGTCGGCCAGCTTGCCAGCCGCGGATCCTGACGGGCGCGGCGAGGCCCATGCGCTCGGAGCAGGACCTGCTCGCCGACAAGATCCGCGACGGCAACCTGCTCGCCGTGCTGGCGACGTTCTTCGGCTTCGGCCTGCTGCTCGCCTTCACACCCTGCGTGCTGCCGATGGTGCCGATCCTGTCCGGCATCATCGTCGGCGCGGGCAACGGCAAGCCGGTGCCGCGCAGCCGGGCGTTCGCGTTGTCGGTCGCGTATGTGCTCGGCATGGCGCTCACCTATACGATCGCGGGCGCCGCCTTCGCGGCCGCGGGCCAGCAGGCGCAGGCGTTCTTCCAGAAGCCGTGGATGATCGCGCTCTTCGCCGCGCTGTTCGTGTGGCTCGCGCTCGGCATGTTCGGTCTCTTCAACCTGCAGGTGCCGGGCTGGCTGCAGGAGCGCGTCTCGCGCCTCAGCGACCAGCAGCAGCAGGGAACGCTGATCGGCACGGCGATCATGGGTGCGCTGTCATCGCTGATCGTGACGGCCTGCGTCGCACCGCCCCTGGTTGCCTCGCTCGCGGTGATCGGCCAGAGCGGCGACGTGTTCCGCGGCGGTGCCGCGCTGTTCGCGATGAGCCTCGGCATGGGCGCGCCACTGCTGCTCGTGGGCGCATCGGCCGGGCGAACTGCTGCCGCGTGCGGGCGCCTGGATGGACACCGTCAAGCAGGTGTTCGGCATCATGATGCTCGGCGTGGCGATCTGGATGCTGGGCCGCATCCTGCCCGGCCCGGTCACGCTCGGACTCTGGGCCGTACTCGCCTTCGTCACCGGGTATTGGCTCCTGATGATGGGTGGCCGCGACATGAACCAGCGGCGTCGACGGTGGTCCGCCGTGGCTTCGGCGCACTTGCCGCGATTTACGGCGTGCTGATGCTCGTCGGCGCCCTGTCGGGACGCAGCGATCCGCTGCAGCCGCTGGCGGGCGTGATCGGCACGCCGCCGGGGTCTTCCGGTGATGGCGCTGCGGGCACGGTCCATCCCGGGGCGCACTTCAAGCGGATCAAGAGCGTCGCCGACCTCGATGCCGCGATCGCCACCGCGAATGCGTCCGGCAAGACCGTGATGCTCGATTTCTACGCGGACTGGTGCGTGTCGTGCAAGGAGATGGAGAAGTACACGTTCCCCGAGCCGTCGGTGCAGGCCGCGCTCGCGAACACCGTGCTGCTGCAGGCCGACGTCACGGCCAACGACGATGCCGACCAGGCGCTGATGCAGCGCTTCGGCATCCTCGGTCCGCCGTCGATCCTGTTCTTCGGCCCGGACGGCGCCGAGAAGAAGGACTACCGCGTCGTCGGCTTCAAGCCGGCGACTGAATTCGCGCCGCACATCCAGCAGGCATTCGGGGGCCCGCCGCAATGAACAGCCGCACGCTCATCGTCATCGCGGCACTGGCCGGACTCGCCGGCGCGGCCGGCTACTACTTCGTCGTGCAGCCGCGTGCGACCGCCCCGGCCGTGGTGGAGGCACCGCGCCTGCTGCCGGAGCGTCGCCGAACCGGCACCGACGTCCAGGCTCGCGGCGGTGATCCCCGAGTTCAAGCTGGCCGACCAGGACGGCGTCATGCGCTCGCTCCGGGACGACTGGAAGGGCAAGGCGCTGATCGTCAATTTCTGGGCGACGTGGTGCGCTCCGTGTCGTCGCGAAATCCCGCTGCTGAAGAAACTGGCCGCCGATCACGCCGACGAGAACTTCCAGGTCGTCGGCATCGCGATCGACTTCCGCGACAAGGTCCTCGACTACGCCAAGGAAATGAAGATCGACTACCCGATGCTGATCGGGGAACAGGAGGCGCTGGATGCCGCCGCCGCCTTCGGCGTCGATGCGGTCGGCCTGCCGTTCACGATCTTCACCGACACGAGTGGCCGGGTGATCGCCCTCCACATGGGCGAGTTGACCGCGGACGAGGCGATCATCATCCTAGCGGCCGTGCGCAACGTGAACGAGGGCCGGCTGGATCCGGTCCAGGCGCGGGCCGCCATCGCTACGGCCCTGGCGGTCTTGCCACCAAAGACCAAGTCCGACGAGAAAAGCGCCGGATAGGCGGAGAAAACGGTGCTATCTCCGGCGATCAGGAGCATAAACCTGTCGCCATTTGGCGACAGATGGAGGTAGACTGCGCGCCCGACCACGCCTCCACCGACCCAGGGCCATGGCGCACATCCTGCTTCTCAACGGACCCAACCTGAACCTGCTCGGCAGTCGCGAGCCAGGCGTCTATGGCCAGGTCACGCTCGAGCAGATTCACGAGCGAGCCACGAAACTGGCGGCGGAGTTTGGACATAAGCTGACGGCGAAGCAGAGCAACTCCGAAGCCGAGCTGATCGACTGCATCCACCAGGCGCCTGACAGCCACGTCGCCTACATCGTCTTCAATCCGGCCGGCTTCACGCACACGAGCGTCGCGCTCCGCGACGCGCTGCTGGCCGTCAAGATTCCGTTCATCGAGGTCCACCTGAGCAACGTGCACGCGCGCGAAACGTTCAGGCACCACTCCTACTTCTCCGACATCGCCGTCGGCACCATCAGTGGTCTCGGCGCTGTCGGTTACGAACTGGCACTGCGCGCCGCCAGCCAGCAACTCGCTGCAGGCAAGTCCGGCAACGCGCCACTGCCCAACTGATCGAGATCCGGGGGGATCACACCAAGATGGATATCCGCAAGGTCAAGAAGCTGATCGAACTGCTCGATGAAACGGGCGTCGCCGAGATCGAGATCAAGGAAGGCGAAGAGTCGGTCCGCATCAGCCGTCACCCGAGTGGCGGCACGTTCGCGATGATGCCGCAGCACATGATGTACGGCCCGCCCCCCGCCCAGGCCGCCGCTCCTGCGGCACCCGCCGGCGGCGGCCCCGGTCGTGGTCGCTGCGCCTGCCGCCGCCTCGCCAGACCAGACGGTCACGGCGCCGATGGTCGGCACGTTCTATTCGGCGCCGGCGCCGGGCGCCAAGCCGTTCGTCGACATCGGCTCGGAAGTGAAGCCGGGCGACGTCCTCTGCATCATCGAGGCCATGAAGATGATGAACCAGATCGAGTCGGACAAGGCAGGGCGCATCGTCTCGGTGCTCGCGAAGAACGGCGACCCGGTCGAGTTCGGCCAGCCGCTCTTCGTCATCGAATAGCCGAGCGCCGCCCCGATGCTCGAGAAAGTCGTCATCGCCAACCGCGGCGAGATCGCACTTCGAATCCTCCGCGCCTGCCGTGAACTCGGCATCAAGACCGTGGCCGTGCATTCCACGGCCGACCGCAACCTCAAGCACGTGCTGCTCGCGGACGAGACGGTCTGCATCGGTCCGCCGAATTCACGCGACAGTTACCTCAGCATGCCGGCGATCATCAGCGCGGCCGAGGTCACGGATTCGGTCGCGGTCCACCCCGGCTACGGTTTCCTGTCCGAGAACGCGGACTTCGCCGAACGCGTCGAGAAGAGCGGGTTCAAGTTCATCGGCCCGCGCCCGGAGACCATCCGTCTCATGGGCGACAAGGTCTCGGCCATCAAGACGATGAAGGCCGCAGGCGTGCCCTGCGTGCCGGGTTCCGACGGACCCCTCAGCCAGGACCCCGACGAACTCTTCCGCATCGCGAACGACATCGGCTACCCGGTCATCATCAAGGCGTCGGGCGGCGGCGGCGGTCGCGGCATGCGTGTCGTGCACAGCGACGCGACGCTGCTCCATTCCGTGGGCGTGACGAAGGCCGAGGCGCTGGCCGCGTTCGGCAACGACCAGGTCTACATGGAAAAATTCCTGGAGAAGCCGCGCCACATCGAGTTCCAGGTGCTCGCCGACCATTACGGCAACGTGATCTGCCTGGGCGAACGCGACTGCTCGATGCAGCGGCGCCACCAGAAGATCATCGAGGAAGCGCCCGCTCCGGGCCTCTCCGCCAAGCAGCGCCGCACGATGAGCGAGCGCGTCGCCTCGGCCTGCGCCGAGATCGGTTACCGCAGCGCCGGCACGCTCGAGTTCCTGTACCAGGACGAGGAGTTCTACTTCATCGAGATGAACACCCGCATCCAGGTCGAACACCCGGTGACCGAACTCATCACGGGCATCGACCTGGTCAAGGCGCAGCTGCGGCTCGCGGACGGCGAACGCCTGCCGTGGACGCAGGACGACGTGCAGATCCGCGGCCACGCGATCGAATGCCGCATCAACGCAGAGGATCCGAAGACGTTCACGCCGTCGCCGGGTCCGGTGAGGCTCTGGCACGCACCGGGCGGTCCGGGCATCCGCGTCGACAGTCACCTGTACACGGGCTACGTCGTGCCGCCGTATTACGACTCGCTGGTCGCCAAGGTCATCGCCCACGGCGAGGATCGCGACACCGCGATCGCGCGCATGCGCAATGCGCTGAACGAGATCGTGGTGGAAGGCATCAAGACCAATACGCCTCTCCACCAGGAAATCTTCCAGCATGCGGCGTTCCGGGCGGGCGGCACGGACATCCATTACCTCGAGCGGCGGCTCGGGCTGAAGTAGCTGCGACTGGTTGGTTGCGCCACCCCGAAGCTGCGCGTGCGCAGTGCGCGGTCTATCGGCTGAACGCCCCAGACAAGCGCTGATTGCAAGCGATTGATCCGGGCCTTTCCCCAAGCTTGGAAAGGCAGACACGCGCTCGGGGAAAGGCCGGGATCAATCGCTTGTGCAACACGGCGCCTGGGCTCGTTTTCGGCCGAGCCCGAAAACTTCGCACGGCGCACGCAGCGTTTGGTGGCGCAACGTCACCGCCGGCGGCTGCGTTTGAGCCGAGCCAGCGGAGGTTTGGATGCCGGTGCGCACGCCAGTCCGCGCGTTTTACTCCGTGCTTGCTTGATTACGCCGTCGGGGCGAAAGTCCGAGTTCGGCCAGAAGCAGACGCATATGTGAGCGCGGCTTTCCTCGCCTTGCCCATCTGACAGTCACAAAGTCGAATAAATTGGGAATCCACTTCATGCAACTCAACTGGGATGTCGTGTTGCCAATTTGGTGGAGCGTCATATGGCGCGCGGTGTTTTACGGATTCTTGGGAGGGTTGGTCGCCAGCTTTTTCGCAGACATTGTTGCGACGTCCGTTGGACAAGGTGAACTCGGGTCGTCATGGGGAGCCGGTGCCGGCATGGTCGCAAGCTGGATCGCATCGCTTCCGGCGCTGAAGCATGGCCTTCAAAAGCACTTGCATCGTCTGGCGTCCCCAAGCGTGCCGTCGCTGTCTCATTAGGGTCGCTTGTTCGGTTCGATCGTCCGCTTTAGAGTATTCTTGACGAGCATACGAACATTCGTATAATAATGTCATGAAGCCCGTCCGCTTCGTTGGCAGCACCCGCGACGACCTCGCCGCGTTTCCCGTAGCAGTGCGCGCCCGCGCGGGCCATGAATTATTCATGGTTCAGGTCGGACGGGACCCTGAGAACTGGAAGCCCATGAGCAGCGTCGGCCCCGGCACCTGTGAGATTCGCGTGCGCGACGCGAGCGGAGCGTACCGGGTGATCTACGTCGCGAAATTTACGGATGCTGTCTACGTACTGCACGCGTTCCAGAAGAAGACGCAAAAGACGGCCCGGGCCGATCTGGACCTCGCGATGCAGCGCTACCGGATCGCGCGTGAACTCGCCGAAGGAGTGAAACGTGGCTAAGAAAGTGACCGAATCAAGTGGAAATGTCTTTCTCGACCTTGGCTTCCCGCCGCACGAGGCGGAAGTCATGCTTCTGCGGGCAAAACTCGCCGAAGCGTTGCGCGCGTGGATAGAGCGGGAAGAATTGACGCAGGCTCAGGCCTCGAAGCGCCTCGGTATCACGCAACCACGCGTGTCCGAAATCACCCGCGGCAAGGTTGAGCTGCTGTCGCTCGATTACCTGGTCGGCCTGTGTGCTAAGTCCGGCATCTCCGTCGGACTGAAGATCGCGGCCTGACGCTATTCAATCGATTCGAGCGGATGGCGGTAACGCAAATCAATCCAGCCGCCATTTAACGACACCCGCCCAAAGGTCTGCTTCGGGTCGATTTGAGACATTCGCAACCGACTTACGGCAACACTGATTCATGCGCCTGACGGCAGCACGCCGAGGCCGTCAGCTCTCTTTGCGTCTGTATATGTCGAAGTCACTTGCGCCGTGGGAGCTCGGCAACGCACGAGGCGCGACAGCGGCGCTCTGCGTTTTCGAGGTCGCTCAGGCGCGTGTCGTCAGGCGCTCGATCCGGGACCTTCCCCCGAGCGCGTGTCTGCCTTTCCAAGCTCGGGGGAAGGTTCCGGATCAAATGCCTGCAAATTTCCACGCGCTGTCTGCACCTCGAAGAACGCACTAGACTGATCGCATGCCCTTCCTGCAACTCAGCCTCGACATCGGCGCGCGCAACCCCGAGCTCTACGAGGACGCGCTGTTCGAACTGGGCGCGCTCTCCGTCACGCTGCTCGACGCGGCCGACGACCCGGTCCTGGAGCCGGCACCCGGCGCGATGCCGCTCTGGCCGACGATCGTCGTGCGCGCAGTCTTCGCGGCAGACGCCGACGCCGACCAGGTGCGAGCGTCACTCAGCTCGGCGCCGGGACTCGATCCCTTGCTCGTCGCCGGGCAAGCCCGGTTCGAAACCGTCGCCGATCGAGCCTGGGAGCGCGAGTGGCTGAAGGACTTCAAGCCGATGCGCTTCGGGCAGCGGCTCTGGGTGTGTCCTGGCGGACAGCGACCCGACCCCGCCGCCATCGGGCCCGACATGGACGTGGTCTTGCTCGAGCTCGATCCGGGACTCGCGTTCGGCACCGGCACCCACGCGACCACGGCACTGTGCCTCGAGTGGCTCGATTCAGGCGCGACCCCCGGTCCTGGAGGCGCCAAGCCATGGCTCGCCGGGGCCGCCGTCATCGATTACGGCTGCGGCTCCGGCATCCTCGCCATCGCAGCACTCCGGCTGGGCGCCCGCCACGCGATGGCAATGGACATCGACCCGCAGGCGCTGCTGGCCACCCGCGAGAACGCTGAACGCAACGCAGTGCAGGCCCAACTCCAGGTAACTGCTGACCGGGAGGTCGAAAAGGCCCAGGCCGACGTGCTGCTGGCCAACATCCTGGCCGGACCGCTGGTGGAACTGGCACCGCTGCTGGCCGACCGCACCCGGATCGGGGGCCAGATCGCCCTGAGCGGCCTGCTGGTCGAGCAGGCAGGTGCCGTGACAGCCGCTTACCGGCCATGGTTTGATATCGGCCTGGCCGGCGCACGTGATGGGTGGGGGCTGCTGACAGGCTACCGGCGCGCCATGTGACGCCTGGAAGAAATAGAATAACGACCAATGTATTCCCAGTGTCCTGAATGCCTTACGCGCTTTCGCGTGTCGGCGGCTGCATTGCGCGCCGCGCACGGCACGGTGCGTTGCGGCCGGTGTGGCAGTGCGTTCGACGCTCTGCCCCGCCTCAGCGACACGCTGCAGGCAGACGGCCCGACCGCGGACCTCGGCGAGCCGGTTCCGCCGGGCGCGACCGACGTGGGGGGCATGACGGGCGCAACGGCTGTCGGCTTGCTTTCCGGCAGCGAAGGCAGCGGCTTGCCGGAGTTTCACTTTTCCGCCGACGACATCGAACAAGTCTTCATCGATGCACGCGACTGGCAGAGCCGGTTCGGCGCGTCCTCGTCCCCCGGTGATCGCGCCGGACGCATGGGCGACACCAGCTCCGCCGAACTCGTGGGCTTCCTGAAAGAAGGCGAAACCGGCGACGAGGTCGAAGCCGGCCGCGACGCCAACGATCCGCCGGTCTGGGTCCACGAACCCGAGACGGTGGAGGACATCACGCTCGAAGGCGAGCGCATCCAGATCGAGGGCATCGAAGGTTTCGGGGGGTTCGACGAGGACTTCCTCGAACGCGAGATCGAAAAGGAGATCGACGAGCAGCACCGCGCGGAGATCACGGGCACGCACCGGGGCTTGAACGCGGGCGCGGACGTGGTGGGTGATATTGCGACGGAAGCAGCGGCCACCGACGCCCTTGAGCCGCCGCACGACCTTGAGCCGCACGACCTTGATTCGACCGATCGCTTCGAGGTCCTGCGGGACGCTCCGGAATCCGTGTTCCCGCACGAGGAGTCGGTCGAGGACCGCGCCGACTCAAAGCACGTCGTTGATGCGGGCGCGGTTCACGCGGAGTATGCAGCGGATGAGCCGGACGCACCGATGGCTCCCCTCGAAATGCTGCCTGCCGCCGTGGCGGCGACCGCTGCAGCGATCGCGGTCGAGTCCACCGAAGCGCTCGCACCACCGCCAGAAGAAGTGAAACCGGCCGTGGCACCGGTTGCGGCACGCTGGCGACGCCTGGCAGAGCCTGCAGCGGACGAATCGTTCGAGATCGGCGAGCAGGATCACCGGCTCGCCGACGATCTCGCTGCCGCTGCCAACCAACGCAGCCGGGGCTTGGCCTGGGGCATCGGCGCACTGGTGCTGGCACTGTCGCTTTCCGCGCAGCTCGCCCATCACTACCGCTTGCAGCTCGCGCGCGACGCGACGATCGGTCCCGTGCTGCGCGAAATCTACTCGCGTGTCGGCAGGCCGCTGCCGCCGAACTGGAACCTCGCCGCATTCGAGCTGCGACAGTGGGGCGCGAACGAATCCGCGCCCACCGCCGCCGGCACGATGACAGTGCGCGCCAGCCTGAAGAACGGCGCCTCCTTCGCGCAGCCGATGCCGCTGCTGCGGCTCGAGCTCGAGGATCGCTTCGGGGGCACCGTCGCGCGACGTGATTTCCGGCCCGCCGAATACCTGGAAGATCCCGCCCAGGCGACGCGCCTGCTGCCCGCGGGTTCGTCGACCGAAGCCGAACTCGCGATCGTCGGCACCACGCCGGAAGCCGTCGGCTACCGGCTCGACGTCTGCCTGCACGATGAAAATGGCGCGGTCCAGTGCGCTGAGCCCACCGGCGCGCCACCTCCTTCGAGCCACGCACCGCAGTGAGCGCGCCCACTGCTGCGGCGCGCGGGCCATCGCTCGCGCCCCCCCCCATCGTCATCGGGCCCTATCGGCTCGAGGGTCACGCGCTGCTTGCGCCGATGGCGGGCGTGACGGACCTGCCGTTCCGTCGACTCTGCCGACGGCTGGGCGCAGCCCTTGCCGCCGGTGAAATGATCGCAGCGGATCCGCGACTCTGGGACACCGAGTTGTCGCGTCGGCGCAGGGATCACACCGACGAGCCCGAGCCGCGCGTGGTGCAGATTGCGGGTGGCGACCCTGAGTTCATGGCCGACGCCGCCCGCCGCAACGTCGACGCCGGCGCGCAGGTCATCGACATCAACATGGGTTGTCCGGCGAAGAAAGTGTGCAACAAGGACGCCGGTTCGGCGCTGTTGCGCGATGAAAACAACGTGGCCGCAATCCTCGCCGCCACCGTGGCGGCCGTCGACGTGCCGGTGACGCTGAAGATCCGCACCGGCTGGGCGCCCGATCAGCGCAATGCCGTGAACATCGCACGCATCGCCGAAGAGGCAGGCATCCAGGCACTCGCCGTGCACGGCCGTACCCGGGCCTGCCGCTTCGAGGGTGAAGCCGAGTACGCAACCATTGCTGCGGTGAAACAATCCGTTCGCATTCCGGTGTTTGCCAACGGCGACATCGACTCGCCCGCCAAGGCGATTGAAGTGCTGCGGGCCACCGGCGCCGACGGGATCATGATCGGGCGCGCGGCGCAAGGCCGGCCGTGGATTTTCAGCGAGATCGACGCATTGCTCGAGGGACGGGTCCAGCCGCCTCCTGCCATCCCGGAAGTGCGTGATATCATGCTCACGCACCTGCGCGATTTGTACGAATTTTACGGCCCCGAGCCCGGCGTCAGGATCGCGCGCAAGCACATCGGATGGTATTGCTCAGGACGCCCGCTGGCGCAGGCGTTCCGTCAGTCCGTCATGCAGGCGGTGTCGGTCGAGACACAGCTCGCGCAGGTGCGGGACTACTTCGACGCGCTGGAAGACTCTGCGGCCGCCGTAGCGGCCTGACGATTTTTCTCTCGCGTCGCGGCACGAGAACTGAACGAGAGGAAGCCCCGCCATGGCGGCGCGCAGCAAACAAGCGAATACCCGGCGCGAGCCGAAACCGGCCAGCCACGCGACCAACGGACACAGCGTGCCGTTGCGCTCGCTCACCGAGCAGGCACTCGACAGTTACTTCGCGAGCCTCAATGGCCACGCTCCCGGTCATTTGTATGACCTGGTGATGCGCGAAGTCGAGGAGCCGCTCTTCCGTGCGGTGCTCGGCTACTCCGCGGGCAACCAGAGCCGCGCCGCCGACATTCTCGGCATCAACCGCGGCACGCTGCGCAAGAAACTCCGCGTCTACGGCATCGAAGGCTGAGCCCCCAGTGAACCCACCGATCCAGCGAGCCCTCATCAGCGTCTCGAACAAGGAAGGGCTGCTCGAATTCGCGCACGAGCTCGCCCGTCGCGGCGTGCAGATCATCTCGACCGGCGGCACGGCCCGGCTGCTTCGCGCCGAAGGCATCGACGCGACCGACGTGTCGGCGGTCACCGGCTTCCCCGAGATCATGGACGGACGGGTGAAGACCCTGCACCCGAAGATCCACGGCGGCCTGCTGGGCCGACGCGGCACCGACGACGCGGTGATGCGCGAGCACGGCATCGAGGCGATCGATCTCGTCGTCGTCAACCTGTACCCGTTCGCTGCGACCATCGCCAAGCCCGGCTGCACCTTCGAGGACGCCGTCGAGAACATCGACATCGGCGGGCCGGCGATGGTGCGCGCCTCGGCCAAGAACCACGACCGCGTCGCCGTCGTGGTCGACCCGCTCGACTATGGCTCGGTACTCGCCGAGATGGAGCGCGACGACGGCAGCGTCAGCGATTCGACGCGCCTCCGCCTCGCTGCAAAGGCGTACGCTCACACGGCGCAGTACGACGCGATGGTCGCCTCGTACCTGTCGCAGGCCGTGCGCTCCAGCGGCAGTGGCGGCACGGCGTCGGCCGACTTCCCCGACCTGCTGCCGCTGCAGTTCCGCAAGCGGCTCGACCTGCGCTATGGCGAAAACCCGCACCAGCAGGCGGCGTTCTACGTCGCGAACGACGCGCAGGGCGCGAGCGTTGGCTCGGCCTCGCAGTTGCAGGGCAAGGAGCTCTCGTTCAACAACCTGGCGGACGCCGATACCGCGCTCGAATGCGTGCGGCAGTTCGAAGCGCCTGCCTGCGTCATCGTCAAGCACGCAAATCCCTGCGGCGTCTCCGTTGCGCCGACGATCCGCGCGGCGTACGACAACGCCTACCGCACCGACCCCACCTCGGCTTTCGGCGGAATCATTGCGTTCAACCGGCCACTCGATGCAGAGACGGCGGCGGCGATCATCGAACGCCAGTTCGTGGAAGTGATCATCGCGCCGTCGGTCGAGCCGGAAGCGCGCGAAATCTGCTCGAAGAAGGAGAACGTGCGCCTGCTCGTCACCGGGCCGTTCACGCCGAGCAACAGCCGCGTGGAACTGCGCAGCGTCAACGGCGGATTGCTGCTGCAGACTCGCGACCTCGGCATGGTCGCGCCGGCGGACTTCAAGGTCGTCACCAGGCGCGCGCCGACGGCGCAGGAACTGCTCGACCTCACCTTCGCCTGGCAGGTCTGCAAGTACGTGAAGTCGAACGCGATCATCTTCGCTCGCGACGGCATGACCATCGGCATCGGCGCCGGCCAGATGAGCCGCGTCTACAGCACGCGCATCGCCGCCATGAAGGCGCGCGACGGCGGGCTCGAGCCTGCGGGCTCGGCCATGGCGTCCGACGCGTTCTTCCCGTTCCGCGACGGTCTCGACGCGGCGGCCGAGCACGGCATCAAGGCCGTGATCCAGCCGGGCGGCGTCGATGCGCGACAACGAAGATGATCGCCTGCGGTCCGATGAGACATCGGCATCGCCATGGTGTTCACCGGCATGCGGCATCTTCCGGGCCACTGCGAGGACACATTGCGCGCAGCGCTCCGCCTTCCGACTAACCCCTATCCCCTAACCCCTACCCCTTGGCTGGGTGCGCGAATGAAGTCCTGATCATTGGTTCGGCGGCCGCGAGCACGCACTGGCGTGGAAGGTGGCGCAGTCGCCGCGCGTGTCGCAGATCTTCGTCGCGCCGGGCAACGCGGGCACGCGGCTCGAACCCAACACGACCAACGTCGACATCGCAGCCGACGACGTTCCCGCCCTGCTCGCCTTCGCGCGGCAGGAGAACATCGACCTCACGATCGTCGGCCCGGAAGCGCCACTCGTCATCGGTCTCTGCGACACGTTCGCGGCGGCGGGGCTGCGCTGCTTCGGCCCGAGCAAGCTCGCGGCCCGGCTCGAAGGCTCGAAAGCCTTCACCAAGGATTTCCTCAAGCGCCACGCGATTCCCACCGCGGCGTACGCCAAGTTCACGCGCGACAACTTCGACGCGGCGTGGATTCGCGCGCAGCAGGCGCCGCTGGTCGTGAAGGCGGACGGGCTCGCCGCCGGCAAGGGCGTCGTCATCTGCGCGACGACCGACGAAGCGGTGGCGACCGCGCAGGACATGTTTGCCGGTCGCTTCGGCAAGGCCGGCGACCTCGTGGTCGTCGAGGAATTCCTCGAAGGCGAGGAAGCCAGCTTCATCGCGATGGTCGACGGCACGACCGTGCTGCCGCTCGCCACGTCGCAGGACCACAAGCGCCTGCGCGACGCCGACGAAGGCCCGAACACCGGCGGCATGGGCGCCTATTCGCCCGCGCCGGTCGTCACGCCCGAGATGCACGAGCGCATCATGCGTGAAGTGATGCTGCCCACCGTGGCGGCGCTGGCGCGCGAAGGCACGCCGTACCTTGGCTTCCTCTACGCCGGCGTGATGATTCACCCCGACGGCACGCCCAACGTGCTCGAGTTCAACTGCCGTTTCGGCGACCCCGAGACGCAACCGATCCTGGCACGCATGCGCTCCGACCTCGTCGTCGCTGTGCGAAGCCGCGCTCGATGGCAGGCTCGAAGGCGTCGAAGTCGACTGGGATCCGCGCGCCGCGGTTGGTGTCGTGATGGCCGCCGGCGGTTATCCGGACGACGTGCGCAAGGGCGACGAAATCCACGGCCTAGACGCGGCGGCGAAGATGCCGGGCAAGGTCTTCCACGCCGGCACGACGCTGAATGCCGAGGGCAAGGTGGTGACGAACGGCGGACGCGTACTGTGCGCCGTCGGCCTCGGCAAGACCGTGCGCGCCGCGCAGAAACAGGCTTACGAACTGGCCGGCACGATCTGCTGGGAAGGGCTGCAGTACCGCAAGGACATCGGTTACCGCGCGATCGCGCGGGAGTCGTAGCGCCACAGCGAGTTGCGCGGGGCTTACCCGGGGATAGGGGACGGGTGTCGTAGCAAGCGTTTGATCGGGCCTTTCCCCGAGCTTGGAAAGGCAGACACGCGCTCGGGGAAAGGCCCCGGATCAACGCTTGCAGTACGGCGCCTGAGCTGGTTCCCGGGCAGCCGGGAACGTCGCACGGCGCATCGACATCCAGCCGAAGCGCGCAGAAAGCCAATGGCTTGCGCCCAATGGCCGAGCAAGCCCAACAGCGAATGTCCGGCAGCAAATTTGGGGTTTCGCGGCCAGGCCACGCCTGATCCAGCCATACGGCGGCTGCGGCGGATTGCGTACGGTACCGCTGCTGCGCCGTGCGACGTTCGCGGGTGTTCCCGCGAACTAGCCCAGGCGCCCGCGCTCAGGTCATCGATTCGGTGCCTGGTCCGCTCGCATTTTTCCGGGCGAGCGGGACCAGGTATCCGAATCGTTGACCCAGCTCCGTATGCCTGAGCGAAGCCTCCAGGATCACGCCCTGGCGATAGTGATGTCGAACTTAAACACCGGGACGCCGTCGGTACCGCCCATGCCAGGGCTGATGATGACCTTCGGCCAGTCTGCTGCCGGAACCCGCTTCAGGACGATGTCGACGTCGTTCAACTTCTCGCCCGCGAAATACATCTGCGTCGCAAGTTCGACGAAGCCGCGCCTGGAGGCCCGGAAGTGAATGTGCGGAGTGCGATAGCCCGCATTCTTGTCAGGCTTGCCGTCCGCCAGGAATTCCATCGGGTAGGACGCCGGCTTGATCGTCTTGAACGAATAGCGGCCCTCGGCGTCCGTCACCGCCTGTCCCCAGCCCTGGAAGTTCGGGTCCGGGCGCGCGGGATTGGGATCGGCCGGATGCCCGTACCTGCCGTTCGAGTCGGCCTGCCAGAGGTCGACCAGCGCACCTTCGACCGGCTTGCACGATTCGTCCAGCACGCGGCCCTGCACGCGAATCACTTCACCACGAGCCGGTGATCCATGCCCGGTCAACCGCGTGAGGTCGACGTCTTTGTCGACCTGCTCGAAGACGGGGTAGAAGGGGCCGGTCGTCTGCTTCGGCGTCACGGCGCACGATTCGGCTGCGCTGGCCGAACCCGCCATTGCACCGAGCGGCAGCGCCATGCCGGCGCCGAGCAACTGCCTGCGATTCATCTTGTTCCGGTCCGACAATTTCGTCTCCCTCGCTGACGCTTACCGCTGATGCGGTCGACGGAGACTAGACCTGCCGGACGAATCAATCACGCCGCGCTGCGGCATCCGGTCTACGCAGCGACGGCTGCTGCGGTTTGCGTACGGTGACGCTGCTGCGCCGTGCGAGGTTTTCGGGCGTGCCCGAAAACATCGCTCAGGCGCCCTGTCGCAGGTGGTCGACCCGGTGCCTTTCCCGAGCGCGTGTCTGCCTTTCCAAGCTCGGGGAAAGGCACCGGGTCGTGACCCTGCCTCAACCCGCCCCAGCAGCATCTGCCGGACGCCACGACAAACTAAAGCGGCGCAGACGTCCCCGCCGCAACCGCGGCCTGCCGCCGTTCGCGCTGGACCAGGTACAGCCCTGCGCCGATCACGATGGACGCGCCGATCAGCGTCAGCGCACTGGGATATACGCTCCAGATGGCGATATCGAGCAGCACGCCCCACAGCATCGCGGTGTATTCGAACGGCGCGACGACGGCCGCCGGCGCACTGCGGAACGCGACCGTGATCAGGTTCTGGCCGATGGAACCCATGACGCCTACGCCCAGGATCAGCAACAGGTCCCTGCCCCAATGAATCGGTTCCCAACCCGGAATCGCCAGCAGACCCGCGCCGATCATCAACAACAGCGTGAACCCGAGCACCATGCTCTCGGTGGAATCGGTGCGCGACAGCAGGCGCAGCGAGACCACCGCAAAGGCGTACGTCCACAGCGCGACGATGGCCCACAGCGAGCCCGTCGACAGCCATTGGCCATTCACGGGCCCGAGCATGAGGAGCACGCCCGACAGGCCGACCGCGATGGCAAACCACTGCCCGCTGACCACCTTTTCCTTCAGCATCGGCACGGACAACGCAGCCACGAGCAGCGGCGCGCACATGAAGATGGAATAGGTGGTGGCAAGCGAGGATTCGCGCACCGCGGTGATGAAGCTGTAGAGCATCAGCACCGAGAGCGCGCCGCGAAGCAGGTGCAGCCGGATATTGACGGGCCGGATCCGTCCGAGCCGTCCGCGGATCGCGATGACGGCAAGGACGAACGGCAGCGACGACGCCGCGCGGAGGTATGCGACCTGCAGCGAGGGGTAGTGCCCCGAGAGGAGCTTGAGCATCGAGTCCATGACCGAAAAACAGGCCACGGACACGAGCATCGCGACGATGCCCCGGACGCGCTCCGACTGCGCGGTCAGCGCTTCATCGCCTCGAAGAACTCACCGTTGGTCTTGGTGTCCTTCATCTTGTCGATGAGGAATTCCGCGGCCGCCAGTTCGTCCATCGGGTGCAGGAGCTTGCGCAGGATCCAGATCTTCTGCAGTTCTTCCGACGACGTGATCAACTCCTCGCGGCGCGTGCCGGAGCGGTTGATGTTGAACGCCGGGTAGACACGCTTTTCGGCAATGCGGCGATCGAGGTGGATTTCGCTGTTGCCCGTGCCCTTGAACTCTTCGTAGATCACGTCGTCCATGCGCGAACCGGTGTCGATCAGCGCGGTGGCGAGGATCGTGAGGCTGCCGCCTTCTTCGATGTTGCGCGCGGCGCCGAAGAAGCGCTTCGGCCGCTGCAGCGCGTTGGCGTCCACGCCGCCCGTCAGCACCTTGCCGGAGCTCGGCACGACGGTGTTGTAGGCGCGCGCGAGGCGCGTGATCGAATCGAGCAGGATCACGACGTCTTTCTTGTGCTCGACCAGGCGCTTGGCCTTCTCGATCACCATCTCGGCGACCTGCACGTGACGGCTGGCCGGTTCGTCGAACGTCGACGACACGACTTCGCCGCGCACGGTGCGCGTCATCTCGGTGACTTCCTCGGGCCGCTCGTCGATGAGCAGCACGATCAGGTACACCTCGGGGTGGTTGCCGGTGATCGAGTTGGCGATGTTCTGCAGCAGCATCGTCTTGCCGGCTTTCGGCGGCGAAACGATGAGGCCGCGCTGGCCCTTACCGAGCGGCGCGATCAGGTCGATCATGCGCGCGGTGAGGTCCTCGGTGCTGCCCGTGCCGCGCTCCAGCTTGAAGCGACGCGTCGGATGCAGCGGCGTGAGGTTCTCGAAGAGGACCTTGCTGCGCGCGTTGTCCGGCGAATCGAAGTTGATCTCGCCGACCTTCAGCAGCGCGAAGTAGCGCTCGCCATCCTTCGGCGGCCGGATCAGGCCGGAAAGCGTGTCGCCGGTGCGCAGGTTGAAGCGGCGGATCTGCGACGGGCTGATGTAGATGTCGTCGGGGCCCGCCAGGTACGACTGTTCGGGCGAGCGCAGGAAGCCGAAGCCGTCCTGCAGGATCTCGAGCACGCCGTCGCCGTAGATGCTCTCGCCATTGCGCGAATGCGCCTTCAGGATCGAGAAGATGATGTCCTGCTTGCGCGAGCGGGCCAGGTTCTCGAGGCCCATCGACTGGGCGAGCTCGAGCAGCTTCGGGATCGGCTTGTGCTTGAGCTCGCTCAGGTTCATCGACTTGCGGCTGGCTTCGAGCTCGGCCGGGCTGATGACGTCGAGGTCGTCGCCTTCCATCAGGTAATCGTCCGGCGGCAGTTCGTCCTGCCGCGGGCCACGATTACCGTCCGGGCCACCGCCCCCACGACCGCGCTTGTTGCCTTGCTGCCGGTTGCGGTTCTGGTTGCCCAGGTAACCTCTCACAGGTTGCTGTCCAGAAAAGCCACGACGTCGCCCTTGCGGACCGCGCCGATCTTCTGGCCTTGCAGCTGACCGTTCTTGAACAGGATCAGAGTTGGGATGCCTCTGACGCTGAACTTCATTGGTGTTTTGGGGTTCTCGTCCACGTTCATCTTCGCGACGAGGACCTTCCCCGCGTACTCCGCCGCTATCTGATCCAGCATCGGTGCGATCATCTTGCATGGTCCGCACCACTCAGCCCAGAAGTCCAGAAGGACGGGAATATTCGACTTCAACACGTCCTGCTCGAAGCTCGAGTCCGAGACGTGAACGATCTGCTGGCTCACCAGAGATTACCTCCGCTGGCTGAAAAGGGTATTTGGGCACTTGGTTCTTTCTTGAGGGGTTTGTGTGCGTCCCCGGAATCGGGTGACGGCAGGGGTCCGCGTAGGGCAAACTATCGAGATTGCTGGCCGTTGACTGGAGTTCTAATGGGATTCCGTTGCGCCGGGTCCGCCGGTCGGGTTCACCGGTAAGGTGGGACCGGGACTCAGGCCCGATCGGCCGGCGACATGCTCAGGCGGGAGCGGATGAATCCGCGTTCCGGTTATTTGAACCCGCTTTTCCGTAATTTGCAAGGCCACATGCGCCGATCCGGGACCGATGTCAGACACACACCTCAGCGATATTTCATTTACTCACCTCCACCTGCCTGAGTCGCTCGCCCGCGGCATCGCCGACGCCGGCTTCGAGCGCTGCACCCCGATCCAGGCCCAGACCCTGCCGCGCGCGCTCGCCGGCTTCGACATCGCGGGACAGGCCCAGACGGGTACCGGCAAGACCGCCGCGTTCCTGGTTGCGATGTATTCGAACCTGCTGCGGAAGGACGCTCCGGCCGATCGCCCGGTCAACGCACCGCGCGCGCTGATCATCGCGCCGACGCGCGAACTCGCCGTCCAGATCCATCACGACGCGGAAATCCTGGGCCAGTACACGGGACTGACGCTCGGCCTGGCCTTCGGCGGGGTCGACTACGAAAAGCAGCGCCATATCCTCGAGCGAGGCGTCGACGTGCTGATCGGCACGCCGGGCCGCCTGATCGACTTCTACAAGCAGCGCGTGTTCGACCTGCGCGCCGTGCAGGTCGTGATCCTCGACGAAGCCGACCGCATGTTCGACCTCGGCTTCATCACCGACATCCGCTACATCATGCGGCGCCTGCCCGCGCCCGGACCAGCGGCTGAACCTGCTGTTTTCCGCGACGCTCGCGCAGCGCGTGCTCGAACTCGCGTTCGAGCACATGAACGACCCGGAACTCGTCCGCATCGAGCCCGACAAGATGACGGTCGATCGCGTGCGCCAGGTCGTCTACTACCCGTCGATGGACGAGAAGCCGCGCCTGCTGGTCGGCCTGCTGAAGCAGATGGACCCGCACCGCACGATGATCTTCGTCAACACGCGGCGCGGCGCGGAAGAACTCGAGTCGATGCTCAAGGCCAACGGCTTCAACGCCGAAGCGATCTCCGGCGACGTGCCGCAGAACAAGCGGCTGCGCATGATCCGCGACTTCCACAGCGGCGAGCTCGCGATCCTGATCGGCACCGACGTGGCCTCGCGCGGGTTGCACATCCCCGACGTCAGCCACGTCTTCAACTACGACCTGCCGCAGGACCCGGAAGACTACGTGCACCGCATCGGCCGCACCGCGCGTGCCGGCGCCGAAGGCGATGCGATCAGCCTCGGCTGCGAAGACTACGTGCAGTCGCTGCCGGACATCGAGGACTACATCGGCCGCAAGATTGCCGTCGCCCCGGTGGCGCAGGAGCTGCTCGCGGAAATCACCGTGCCGCGCTACGAGCGCCGCCGCTTCAGCGGCCCGGGCGGTGGTTCACGTGGCGGCAGCGGTGGCGGTGGTGGACGCGGCGGACGCAGCGGCCCTCCTCGCAGCGGAGGCGGCGGCGGACGCAGTCGCAGTAGCAGCAGTGGTGGCGGTCCGCGGCGCGACGGTCCGTCGCAGTCGCGGCCCTCGCAGGGCGCCTCGCCCCAACCCCCTTCCGCTGGTGCGGGCGAGGGGGCGAGAACAGAGCCCTCACCCCGGCCCGCGAACGCGGGAGACGGCGCCGGACATGCGGGCGCAGGGGCAGAAGGCGCGCCGAAGAAGCGACGCCGTCGCGGTGGACGCGGGCGCTCCGGCGCCCCGCAGGGCGAAGGCCCTGGCGCACCTCACGGCGGCGGCGATTCCGGCCCGGCGCCTGCCGAGAGCTGAGCCACGACCGAATCGCGCAGGTCTGCCAGCCTGCGCACCCCGGCGATGCCATCGACCGGGGGATGCGGGGGTCGCGTCGAGTCCGGTTGCAGCACCTGGTAAATCCAACGCACCTGCGCCCGGTGTGCTGCCTGCAGCACGGCCGCGCTGTCGTCCACGAACAGCGTCCGGGCGAGCGGCACGTCGTGCCTGCGCGCAAGCTCCACCCAGAACCCGGGATGTTCCTTGGGCACGCCGAATTCGTGCGACGAAACGAGTTCGTCGAAGTGCCGTGACAACTGCGTCTGCGAGTCCTTCACCCGCAGGCTGAGCGGATGGGCGTTGGTCGTGAGCAGCACGCGCTTGCCGAGGCCGCGCAGCAGGTCGAGGAATTCGGCGGCGCCGTCGAGGTAGCGTATTTCCTCGCGCAACTCGTGCTTGAGCGCGGGAATGTCGAGCCCGAGTTCCTCGCTCCAGTGATCGACGCAGTACCAGTCGAGCGTGCCGCGCTTCGCCTCGAACCGCGGCTTGAGCTGCGTCATGGCCGCGTCGTAATCGAGGCCGCGCGCTGCGCCCCAGCGCCGCGGCAGCACCTCGAGCCAGAACAGGTTGTCGAAATGCAGGTCGAGCACCGTGCCGTCCATGTCGAGGCACACGACGTCGACGCGGGACCAGTCGGGGAGCGGAAAGTCGGGCATCGGCGCAGGGCGTTCGGGGACGCAGACGGGTGGACGGGGCCGGTATGATACGGCCGTCCATTACCGGGAGATGAGCTTGAACGCTGCCGTGACCCGCGACCCTGCGTCGCTGTTGCCCGAAGTCCTGCGTCTCGTCGACGCCGCCGGCACCGCGATCCTCGAGGTGTACGCATCCGGCCACGAAGTCGAATACAAGGCCGACGATTCGCCGATCACGCGCGCAGATCGAGCAGCGCACGACATCCTGAGCGCCGGCCTGCGGCGGCTTACCCCGGAAATCCCGGTGCTTTCGGAAGAATCGGCGGATGAGCACGCGCCGGCCGTCAGGCACCAGTGGCACGATTTCTGGCTGATCGATCCGCTCGACGGCACCAAGGAATTCATCAACCGCAACGGCGAGTTCACGGTCAACGTCGCGCTGATCCGCGACCACAAGCCCGTGCTGGGCGTCGTCTCGGCACCGGTGCTCAACCTCGTGTATTACGGCATCGCAGGCGTGGGCGCGTTCGTCGTGCACGAGGGTGGCGCAGCACGGCCCATCCAGGTGCGCCTGCCCGCCGGCGACCCGCTGGTGATCGTCGGCAGTCGCTCACACCGCGGCGATTCGCTCGACAGCGTGCTCGAACGGATCGGGCCGCACGAGATGCGGCCGATGGGCAGTTCGCTCAAGTTCTGCCTGGTTGCCGAGGGGACGGCCGACTTCTATCCGCGCCTGGGTCCGACCTGCGAATGGGACACCGCGGCCGCCCAGGCCGTGGTCGAGGCTGCAGGCGGTTCGGTCACGACGCTCGATGGCCTGCCCCTGCGCTACAACGAGCGCGACACCCTGTTGAACCCGCATTTTCTCGCGATCGGCGACACCTCCCGCCACTGGCACAAGCTGTTCTGAGCCGTACCCGTGGAACTCTCCTGGAGCCTGCTGCTCCTGTGCATCGCCTTCACCGGCTTCGTGCTGTTCTGGCACGACGCGCTCGGGGCGCGTGAACGGGCCAACGACGCGGCCCGCGAAACGTGCGTCGCGACCGGCGGCATCCTGCTCGACGGGACCGTCGCGTTCCGGTCGATCAAGGTCATGCGGGCCGCCGGCGGGCGGCTGGCCTTCGAGCGCACCTACCTCTTCGATTACACGCTCGACGGCAATACCCGGCGGCAGGGCTTCGTCGTGATGTTCGGCCAGCGCGTGGAGACCATCGGGCTGGAGTAGCTCCCTTTTTGCGCGGCCGGGGGCTAAAGTATCTGCCCCGTACCGGACCACGAACAGCGCCTGCGATGTCTGAACAGACGGACAACGTCGACACCGAGACGTTCCAGAACCTGCACCGCTTGCGGGGCCTGCGCATCGAGCACCGCGACCTCGACGACGTGATCCATCGCCTGCAACTCGACCTCTACGTGGACCAGGTCCAGCTGCGCCGGCTGAAGAAGCGCAAGCTCCTGCTGAAAGACCAGATCGCGCGCCTCGAGAGCCAGCTCATCCCGGACCTCAACGCGTGACGGGATGAGAACCGAGCTGCAGGCGATCGGCGACGCCCTGGCGACCCTGCAACAGCCCGAGAACTTCCTGCAGCTGGCCGTCATAGCCGGTGCGGTGGCGCTCGGGTGGTGGGCGGCCGTCTACGCGCGGGCACGCATCACTGTCTCGCCCGAGCCCGAGAACATTTCCGACCGTCTGCGCGAGCTGCTCTACATCAGCGCACCGCCGGCGCTGACGCTGATGATCCTGGCCGCGGCCGACGGGCTGATGCACGCGAGCGGACAGCGGGCGGGCATGGTCGATGCCGCCGTGCAGCTGACCGGCCTCGCGCTGTTCATCCGTTTCGTCGTGTACGTGGTGCGCGTGTCGCTCGGCACGCGTGCCCGGCTCAAGGGCTGGGGCGCCGCGATCACCGGCGTGATCTGGATCTTCCTTTCACTGCACCTGCTGGGCTGGGGCGACGAGGTCATCCGCGTCCTCGACGGCATCGGCATGCAGGCGGGCAAGACGCGCATCTCCGTCTGGTCGGTCATGAAGCTGCTGGTCACCGTCAGCGTCTTCGTGCTGCTTGCGCTCTGGGTATCCCGCTGGCTCGAGCGGCGCGTGCTGAAGCTCGACGCGCTCGCCCCGACGATGCGCATCGGCATCGCGAAGTTCATGCAGGCGTTCCTGGTCGGCATCTCCGCGCTGGTCGGACTGAACGCGGCGGGGCTCGATCTCACGACCCTCAACGTGCTCACCGGCGCCATCGGCATCGGTCTCGGCTTCGGCCTGCAGAGCATCGCGGCGAATTTCGTCAGTGGCTTCGTGCTGCTGATGGACCGCTCGATCAAGCCGGGCGACGTCATCAGCTTCACGGGCACGACGGGCACGACGACCGAAGGCTTCGGCTGGGTCGAGGAGCTGCGCGGCCGCTACGTCGTCGTGCGCGACCGCGATGGCGTCGAGACGCTGGTGCCGAACCAGCACCTGATCACCAACCCGGTGATCAACTGGAGCTACACGGATCCGCGCGTGCGCCTGAAGCTGCCGATCCGCGTGAGCTACAGGACGATCCGGAGCGTGCGATGGCGCTGCTCCTGCGGGCCACCGATGGGCATCCCCGCATCCTGCACGAGCCGGCTCCCGTCGCGCGCCTGATGGGATTCGGCGACAGCGGCATCGAACTCGAACTGCGCTTCTGGATTCCCGACCCGCAGGAAGGCGTGAACAACGTTCGCTCGGACGTGAACCGCCGGATCTGGAAGCTCTTCAAGGAAAACGGCGTGACGATCCCGGTGACGCAGCGCGAGATTCGCGTCGAGATGGCGCCCTCCTCGCCTGTCGCCACCCGTGACTGAGGCCGGGCCGTGCCCTTCGAAATCAACGAATCGCTGGCGATTCCGGACGACCTGATCGAGTTCCGCGCCGTGCGTGCGTCGGGCCCGGGCGGCCAGAACGTCAACAAGGTCTCGAACGCCGTCGAACTGCGCTTCGACTCAGCCTCATGGGACGGCTTGTGGCCGAATGCGCGTGCGCGCTTGAAGCGCCTGGCGGGACGCCGCATGACCGAAGCGGGAATGATCGTCATCGATGCGCAGCGCCTGCGCTCGCAGGAACAAAATCGCGCCGATGCGCTCGAGCGGCTGCGGACGATGATCGTGACAGCCCTGGTCGAGCCCAAGCCGCGTCGCAAGACGAAGCCGACCCGGGCATCGAAGGTGAAGCGCCTCGAGGGCAAGACGCAGCGCGGCAAGGTCAAGGTACTGCGCCAGAAGAAGTTCGACGACTGAGGAGCCGTACGGCGACCGCAGGAGCCCCGCGGGGGGCGCAGGGCAGTTGCCCGCAGGAATCCGGCGCAAAGATCGAGCGAGTCACCCGCGCCGGTCGCCGTCATCCATGGCAACGACCGGAGGCGGTGACCGGGTCTTCCCTGGCCCTGAGCTTCATCCCTGTTCCCCCCAGATCACTGTAGGCACCGCGGAACGGGCGCGAACTCGGCACAGTGTCCGTGTGGCCGTAGGACACCCCTCACACAAGCGGCCGCTCGCAGGTCACCCCGTCGGCCGCAGCCCGCAGCGCTAGAATGACTGCATGGAATCCGGCAATAACCGCATTCGCGTGCTCGTGGCCGAAGACAACCGCGATCTGGCCGCAGCTATCCGCGCACTGATCGCGGCCGAGCCCGACATGCAGGTCCACGGCACCGTCGGTCGCACCTGCGACTTGCTCGATGCGGCCGCGAAGCACGCTGCGCACGTGCTAGTGCTCGACCTCGATCTGGGTGGCGAATCCAGCGTGCCCGCCCTCGTGCAGTTGCGACAGTCCTGCCCAGCCATGGCCATCGTGGTCTACAGCGGTTACGACCAGTGCGGCCTGAGCACCGTGCTCGCGCAGACAGACCGCTGCGAATACGTTGCGAAGACCGGCGACCCCGACGAGTTGATCGGTGCCATTCGTCGCGCAGCGCAAGAGCGCGGCAGGTGCCGGGAAGTGAGTTCAGCCCCTGCCGTTGCTGGACGCTGCGCAGTGCCGGTCCGCGCCGCGGGCGACCTTACCCGCGCGCCTTGCCAGGTCGAACCAGGTTCACGATCACCAGCAGGATGACCGCACCGGCCAGCGACACGCCGAGCGCCGGCAGGTTGAAGGCCCCCTGGTTAATGGTGCCGACGCCAACCAGCGGCGAGATCAGCCAACCACCAAGCATTGCCCCGACGATGCCGACGACCACGTTCAGCAGCACGCCCTGCTGGGCGTCGGTGCCGACCACCAGCGAGGCGATCCACCCGATGATGCCGCCGACAACCAACCAGACCAGGATGTTCATGCATTCCTCCTCGCGCGCGAACGCGCAGGCGCTGCACGTAGCCTCCGCTACAGAGCAGCCTGCAGATGTCGGACTCATCCGGAATCCCGCGTCAGACTCGAGGCCTTCGCAGCGCGTTCGCTGCAGACCGGCGCAGTTCAGGCGTCCGGCGCGGCAACCGCAGCCAGTTCTGCGCGCGGCACCGCCAGTTCGACGGTTGCGACATCGCCGCGGTGCGCTTCGCTCCACGTTGCTCCCATGGACTCGAGCCAGGAGCGCAGCGCCTGCAGGTCCTCGCTGGCCGCAGCGTCGCGGACCTCGACACCTTCGATTTCGGCGAGCAACTGAGAGCCCGTTGCGCTTTCGCGCAGGCGCAAGGCGACGCGACGCAACGGCTTTCCTTCCAGCAGCAACTCGATGACGCGAAACGTCGCCAGGGACGCTGGCGCGGCGACGCCCCCGGCAGAACTCCGGCAGGTCGAGCGTGTATTCCGCCCCAGCGGTCCGGCAGCGATCCTCGACGATGTGCCGCAACGCCACGGACAACCCGAAGTGGTCGAGCAATGCCGGATGCAGGCGCTGCATCTCCGAACGCGCGTTCTGGATCACCTGCTCCAGGATCTGATCGACCCTGGCCAGTGGTCACGCAACTCGAGATCGTCCGCGACGCGAACGGCGATGCGCGACAGGTCCATCCGGGCGGCGGCAAGCATTCCTGCGACGTCGTTGTGCAGGCGTCGTGCAACGCGCGCGCGTTCGTCCTCGAGCCTGCGCTGCAGGTGCGCCACCAGCGCTGCCGTGTCCTCGGGCAGCGATCGTTTCGTGCTTTTTCTGGAACGAGTCAATTCCTGGAACTCCCCTGAGTCCACTCCCCCGCCCGCACCAGTATGCCTGCCACTGGCAGCCGGTTTTCAGGGTTGTAGGATTGTTCCGACAGCGCCGCCGAGAGTGTCCGGCGCGGGGGTACACTGACCGCGAACACCGCATGGCGCGGCGGCAGGATGCACAGTCATGAGGAAAACGTCAGTCGTGGTGGTCGACGACCACCAGGTCGTCTGCGCCGGCTTGCGGTCGATGATCAACGCCCAACCGGACCTTGGCGTGGTGGCGGAGGCGACATCGGGCAAGGAGGCACTCGAGAGGCTCAAGGAGACGTCAGCGGACGTCATGCTGCTCGACCTCTATCTGCCGGACATGTCCGGCCTCGACGTCCTGCGCTACGCCCGCTCCCATTACCCGCACACCAAGGTGCTGGTGCTCAGCAGCTACCCCGAGGCCCAGTTCGGCCTGAACGTGCTGCGTGGCGGAGCGAGCGGCTTCATCGGCAAGGGCACCGAAGCGCCCGAGCTGATGCGGGCACTGCGAACGGTCGCGCGCGGGGGACGCTATGTCGGTCCTGAACTGGCCGAGCAGCTCGTCGCCGGCGTATGCGGCGACTCGAACGCCCCGCTGCACGGCAAGCTCTCGGAACGCGAGTTCCAGATCTTCTGCAAGCTCGCGCAAGGAGAGTCGGTCTCGCAGATTGCAGCGAAACTCTACCTCAGCGTCAAGACCGTCAGCACGTACCGGCGACGCATCCTCGACAAGATGTCGATGAAGAGCAACGCCGAGATCACGAGCTACGCGATTCGCAACGACCTGATTCGCTGAGGCCAACCCGCGACGAGCCGCGCTGGCGCCCGCGAATATTGCGTAGTCCGACGCCTACGGCCCGCGCGGCCGCCGTCCCGCTGCAAGACCGGCGTTGCTGCGTATGATCGGTTCCCTAACGCTCCCCAATTAAGGCGCACCCCTGGCGGGACCAGCGCCTTCTTTTTTGGGCTCAGCGGTGAACGACCTGCAGGATGGAATTACGGATCTGCTCGTGCAGCACGAACTGCGCGTCCGAGGCGACCGCCTCGAGTACCCGCGCATCGAAGACGAGCCTGCCCTCGGCAGCCTCGCTGATGACGTTGCGCGAGCGCAGGCGCTCGATGAATTTTCCGAACAGCGCGCGGTCGAAGAACTCGGGTGAGTTGAGTTCGTACAGCATCGCCATGCGCTGCGCGGTCAGCTGGCACTGTCGCTCGAGCGCCTCCTGCGTCAGGCGGCCGCTGCCAGAGCGCAGCAGCAGGGAAATTGCGAGGTAGTAGCGCTCGAGGATCGGCACGCTGATGCGCGCCAGCACCGATAGCTGCACGGCCTCACTCGACTCAGCCGCCGGCCGCCGCCATTCGTTGCGGTCTTCGGAGGCCGTCAGGAGGCCATGGTTCAGCAGGTCCTCCAGCAACTCATCGACCACCGCGGGCAATTCGTCTTCGCGCCAGTGCAGGAAGTACTCGTCGGCGACGTACGGGTAGACGCGGCCCGCCAGCCGCAGCAGGTCGACCCTCCGCACCGACGCATTATTCAGGAACGCGCTTGCCAGCAACGAAGGCATCAGCAGCAGGTGCAGTACGTTGTTGCGGTAATAGCTCGACAGCACCGCGGTCGACTCAGTCATGCCGATGATGTCGCCGAGGGGATGCGATTGCCGGTACAGCATGCGCAGCGAGTCGCAATGCCGGATCATCGACTGGCCATCGAGCGGCGTGACCCAGACGCGGGGCGAATACGGGGCCTGCCGCATCAGCGATGCATAAAGCTCGAGCTGCCGGGCGAGGTCGGCCTCGCCCATGCGCTGCCGTGGCGTCGCGAGCAGCACCGTGCCCATCAGGTTGACCGGCGTCACGCATGCGGCCGCATTGATGCGCGTCATGATCTGGCGCGCAAGGTCGACACAGAGCGGCGACAACCACGCGGGCTTTTCTTCCGTGACGGGCTGCTGTCGATTCCAGCCCGGCACGTGGCTTGCGAGCACGTTGTCGAGCGGCAGCGGCTCGCCGAAGCTTACGTACACCTTGCCGAAGCGGCTGCGCAGTTCGGGCAGCGCGCGCAGCATGCCGAGGACCGATTCCTTTTCCTTCGGGCGCCCGGACAGCTCGCCGATGTACGTGCGGCCTTCGACCAGGCGCTCGTAGCCGAAATAGATGGGCACGAACACGACGGGGCGCGCCGGATTGCGGACGTAAGCACGCACGGTCATGGCGAGCATCCCCGTCTTCGGATGCATCAGGCGCCCCGTGCGGCTGCGCCCGCCTTCGATGAAATATTCGATCGAGTGGCCGCGCGCCATGATCGCGCCGAGGTAGCGCGAGAACACGGCCGAGTACGTCGCATTGCCGCCGAAGCTGCGGCGCAGGAAAAAAGCGCCGCCGCGGCGCAGGAGCGAACCGATCACCGGCATGTTTAGGTTGATGCCGGCCGCGATGTGCGGGACCGCGTAGCCCTTGTGGTACACGACGTACGACAGCAGCAGGTAGTCCATGTGGCTGCGGTGGCACGGCACGTAGACGATTTCACTGCCTTCGTCGACCGACTGCAGGCTCGCGAAATTGGCGAGCTCGACGCCGTCGTAGAGCCGGTTCCACAGGCGGCCGAGAATTCCCGACGCAAACACGACGAACGCGTGCGAATAGTTGGCCGCGACTTCGTACGCGTACCCGCGCGCCACCTTCAGCGCGTCGCGCCGCGAGACCTTCTTGTCCCGGACTTCCTGGCGCACTGCAGCGCGCACCGCCTGCGTGCGCAGCACTTCGGTCACGATCGTGCGCCGATGCGAGAGGTCTGGGCCGATGGTCGCCGCGCGCTGGTGGCGGAACTGGACGCGCAGCTGACGCCACATCCGGCGCGGACCGCGCGGCATGCCCCGCGTCTCCGACATCGCATGCTGCACGGGCATGGCCTCGCCGAACAGCACGAGCAGGTTGCGGCCGTTGATGAGCAGCGAGAGGAACTTGCGGAAGCGTCCGCCGATGTCCCAGTCCTCGGCGAGCAGCAGGCGGAACCACGTGCGCTCGCGGTCCGGGGCGCGGCCCCAGAACAGGCTCACCGGAATCAGCTCGGGATCGAACGCGATGTCCTCGCCAACCGCAGCGGTGAGTGCGCGCAATGCTTCGGGCATGCGGCGATCGATGCGTTGCCCGAAAAACCCGGTGCGGCGCTCGAGAAAAATCAGCGAATCGCGCAGCACCGGCTTGGTGCCGACCGGAAGGTGCGGATCCGGCAAACCACGCTCACGGCAGACATACTCGAGTACCGCGAGGTCGATCACGCTGCGCTTCTCGAGTGCGTATACGGGTACACGGCCCGCCCCGAGCCGCGCCTTGGCGTCGTCCGGCAGCACCGACGGACGCACCCACAGGGCGACCAGGCCGCGGACGATCGGCAGGGCGAGCCGCTCGAAGGCGGAGAAGTCGCTCATCGCCGTGGCAGTCGGCCCGTGATGAGCAGATGCCGGTCGGAGACTGTCCTTACGCTCAATCCGTCGAGACCATGCGCCCGCACTTGCGCGCGAATTTCGTCCGGCTCGAAAGCGGCGCACAACGATGCGAAGAAGTCCGCGCGCAGCACTTCGGGCTCGTTCGCGGCGTACTGGTCGACGATGGCACGTGCCGCCGCCGCGGAGCCGGGCCGGAACAGGTCCATCACAAGTACCGCAGCGCCTGGAACACCCGCCTCACGCACCGCACGCCAGAACACGCCCGGATCGTGCAGGTGATGCAGCAGGCTGTTGCTGACGACCGCGTCGTATCCCGGCAAGGGCAGCGTGGCGCCCGGCAGCCGTCCCTCGATGAATTGCACGCGACCACCGAGTTCCGGGGATTCGTGCAGGCTTTCGCTGGCAAACCGCAGCATCGCTGCCGACCCGTCGATCCCGTGCACGGTGAGGCCGGGGTGGCGAGTGGCGAGCCGCAAGACGATGTCGCCCGGGCCGCAGCCGAGGTCGAGCACCGACCCGGTCTGCAGGTCGGGAAACTCCGTCTCGAAATAACCCACGAAGCGTTCGTTCGGCTCGGCGAAGTCGGCCATCGCATAGGCGCGCGCCTGCTCAGCCTCGTCCATGAGTTCGGGTTCGGGGATTCGCTGCATGGTCTCGCTCCGCCGTATTCGCGGCGCGACGCTAATTGTCGCCCGACTCGTCGCTCTCGCCGCCCGTCTGGGCGTCGACCGCCTCGTCGAGGTTGCGCTTGGCGTCCATGGTCACGCCCTCCACGGCACGCGCCCTGTCCTGCGTCTGGATCATGTCGTCCAGCACCGCCTTGTCCGTGTCCCGACCCAGTTCCCGCGCTGCCGCCTCTTCCGCGGCATCGTCCTGCAGTTCGGGCGCGGGGGATCCGCACGCGACGAGCAGCAGCGTTGCGATGGCGGCGAAAGGCAATCTGGCAGCGACAGGCATGGTGATTCCCCGGGGCGGGCGCCCGGGATGGGATTCTATAGGAAGGGGGAGGAAGGGGCAGGAAGGACAGGAAGGACAGGAAGGAGAGGGAGCGACAACGGTGCAAGAATTGACCTTCTCCGCGCGTAGCGCGTTGCGGACTACGACTCCTCCATTCCGCCCCTTCCTGTCCTTCCTGTCCTTCCTGCCCCCCTCCTCCCTTCCTCAGAGGAACTCGTCGATCTGAAAGAGGAAGTACGCGAAGAAGTGGTTGATCGCGCGAATCTGGTCGAGCAACCGGTGGTCCGAGTCGACGACGTGCAGCGTCGCCTTCTGTTCCTTCGCGAAGCGGATGCTGTTGTCGACCGGGATCACTTCGTCACGCCAGCCGTGCACGATCGTCGTCGGGCAGTGCGCGGGCCGCGGGCTGAACTTGTCGTAGCCGGGCATGTACAGCGCCGGCGCCAGCAGGAACATGCCGCGCGCCTGCAGCAGGGACGAGCCCGCCACCGACACGTAACCGCCCATGCTCGAACCGACCAGCACCAGCGATCCACGCAGGTCCTTGCAGAAGGCGAGCAATCGCGTCACGCGTGCCTGCGGATCCTCGATCCCGCGATAGTCGACGGATTCGACGTGGAACCCCTCCTCGCGCGCAATTTCTGCCATCGCGGCGATCTTGCTGCCCCACGGCTCGCTGTCCTTGCCGTGGGAAAAAACGACGTAGCGCTCGGTCATCCGGCAATTGCTCCAGTCCGCATGCCGTCGATGATACGGCTTTCGCGCGCTGCGTAACGCGGTGTGGGTCTCATTCGCCGGACCACAGTAACTGGTCCAGATCGCCCACCGGCGCGCCCCAGCCGTGCCGGATCAGGTCTACCCGGCCGCGTGCGGCATCGACCCCTTCGGCACGCAAGCGGGAAATCTGCCGCTCGCGTGCCGGCGAGCCTTCCGGGAAGGCGATGCGCCCGCCAGCCGCCACGACACGCTGCCACGGCACCCCGCTGTCCGGGGGCAGACCCGCAAGCACCTTGCCGACGAGTCGAGCCTGGCGCGACAGTCCTGCGCGTGCCGCGACGGACCCGTACGTCGTCACGCGGCCACGAGGAATCCTGCGCACGACCTCGACGATCGCCGCGATCCGCCGCTCGCGTTCATCGCTGTCGGCAGGTGCGCGCGTGCGAAGTGCGGGGCGCGCGGGCCGGGCAGGACGTGCAGGCTTCGACATGATGTGGCGCATCATGCCATGCCCCGCGTTCCGGCCCGCCCAGGCATGACATGGGCGGTGCACGGATTCGACGGGCAGCACCAGAGCGGGTGGTTGGTCTGACAGAATACGGACTGCCTGCATGGGAGCCGGTTTCGATTGCCGAATACTGAACAACGCGAGACGGTCGGCTGGGCGTTCGCCGTGGATCGAGGCGGTACGTTTACCGACGTGGTCGGCACCGCGCCGGACGGTTCGCTGCATACCTGCAAGGTCCTGTCGCGGGACCCGCATCGACCCGCTGACCCGGCACTGCGCGGCATCGGCCTGCTGCTCGACCAGCACGGCGCCACCTTCGGTCGTCACGTCACCTCGGTGCGGCTCGGCACGACCGTCGCCACCAACGCATTGCTCGAACGTGCGGGAGCGCCGACGCTGCTGGTCACCTCGCAGGGGATGCGCGATGCCCTGGTGATCGGCTACCAGGAACGACCCGACATCTTCGCGCGCGCGATCCGTCGCCCGTCCCCGTTGTACCGGCACGTCGTGGAAGTTCCCGAACGCGTGGATGCCCAGGGACAGGTTCTGACTCCCTTGGACGAGGACGCGCTCGGCCGCGCGCTCGCAGCGGCGCGAGCAGCAGGAATCGAGGCCGTGGCCATTGCGTTCCTGCACGGGTTCCGCCATCCGGCTCACGAGATCCGCGCCGCGGCGATTGCACGCGCTGCGGGATTCGACGAAGTGATCGCATCGCACGCCGCCGCGCCGCTGCTCGGCTTCGTGGCTCGAGGCGACACGACCGTGGCCGATGCCTACCTCTCTCCCGTCCTCCTGCGCTACACGCAGGACTTCAGCGCGAGCCTGCGCGCAGCGCACGGCGACGCGACCGTCGCGTTCATGCAGAGCAACGGCGGGCTCGTCGATGCGGAGGGATTCCGCGGCGTGAACGGTGTCTTGTCGGGCCCCGCGGGAGGCGTGGTCGGAATGATTGCGGCCGGGACCTCGGCAGGCCCACGACGATTGATCGGCTTCGACATGGGAGGCACGTCGACGGACGTCAGCCTGTCTACCGGGGAAATCCCGAGGCGATTCGCCGCCGAGATCGACGGGGTGCGCCTGCAGACGCCACTGGTCGACATCACCACGATTGCCGCGGGCGGCGGTTCGGTATTGCGGTTCGCCGACGGCCGCCTGCAGGTGGGGCCTGCCTCGGCCGGCGCCGATCCCGGGCCAGCGTGTTACCGCCGCAACGGGCCAGCGACGATCACCGACTGCAATGTCGTGCTGGGACGGATTCCGCCGGATCGCTTTCCACACGTCTTCGGGCCGGCCGGCGACCAGCCGATCGATCCGTCCGCCTCACGCGCGCGACTCGCCGAACTGGCCGCCGCGGCCCGCCACGAATCGGGACTCGAGTACAGCGTCGAGGCGCTGGCCGAGGCGTTCCTGCAGGTTGCCTGCGCGCGCATGGCGAACGCGATCCGGGAGCTGGCGCTGCACCACGGCGAAGACCCTGCACGCTTCGGCCTCCTCGCTTTTGGCGGCGCCGCGGGGCAGCATGCCTGCGCGGTTGCGGAACTGCTCGGCGCGAACGAAGTCCTGCTGCATCCGCTCGCGGGCGTGCTGTCCGCGTACGGCATCGGACTGACCAGTCGTCGCGCGATCCGCCGGCGCACGGTCGAAGCTGCGCTCGATACCCCGGGACACCAGTCCAGCCTGCACGCGCTGGGCACGCTCGAAACCGACGCGCGTGACGACCTGCTGCGACAGGGCATCGACGCAGCGCGGATCGAGGTACGAGCCACCGCGCACGTGCGGCTCGCGGGCTCGGACACCACGATCGAAATCCCGTGGCAGCCAGCGGCTGCGCTGCGCTGCGCATTTTTGGACGCGCACACCCAACTCTACGGTTTTGCCGACGCCACCGCGGCGCTGGTCATCGGCTCGGTCATGGCCGAAGCGATCGAGCGTGTGCCTGCGGCAAGTCCGGCCGTCAGTACCGGCGCGCCGTCGTTGCATGCCGTGGGCGCGGTACCGCACTCCTCGAGCGCTGCGGTATGGATCGAGGGGACCGCACGCACGGTGCCGGTCGTCGCGCGCCGCGATCTCGCGCCGGGCGCCCGGCTGCGCGGCCCTTCGCTGCTCTGCGAAGACGGCGCGACGAGCTGGATCGCGCCTGGCTGGGCGGGCCACGTTGCACCAGGCGGATTGCTGACCCTGGGTCGGCAGCAGGCCGCTCGACGCACGATGCACACGGACGCGTCCGTCGCCGAACCGGACCCGATGCGTCTCGAAGTGTTCAACGCGCTGTTCATGCACGTCGCGGAGCAGATGGGCGCGGTGCTGCGGCACACGGCCAGCTCGGTCAACATCAAGGAGCGGCTCGATTTCTCGTGCGCGATCTTCGACGCCCACGCCAACCTGGTCGCGAACGCCCCGCACATGCCGGTGCACCTGGGATCGATGGGCGCGAGCGTGTCAGCCGTGCTCGAGACGTTCCGCAGCGACATGCTTCCCGGGGACGCGTACCTCGTGAACTCGCCGTACGCCGGAGGCACCCACCTGCCGGACATGACGGTCGTTTCACCAGTCTTCGACGAGGGCCGCTCGCACATCGAATTCTTCACGGCCTCGCGCGCGCATCACGCCGACGTGGGCGGGATCTCGCCGGGTTCCATGCCGCCGGACAGTCGCACCATCGACGACGAAGGCACGTTGGTCGCGCCGACACGGATCATGCGCGATGGGGTGCTCGATGAGGCCCGGCTGCGGCAGCTGTTCTGCGACAATCCCTGGCCCGCGCGGAACTTCCCGCAGAACCTGGCGGACCTGCGGGCACAGCTGGCAGCGAATTCCCGTGGCGAACGCGAACTGCGGCGCGCGGCGGCCGACCATGGACGCGCCACCCTGCTCGCGTACCTGGGTCACGTGCAGGACAACGCCGAACGCTGCGTGCGCCGCGCGATCCGCCGGCTGCGCGCCGGCAGCTTCCGCTACGAGATGGACAATGGCCAGGCGATCGCCGTGCGCATCGCCGTCGACGCTGAGGCCGGCACGGCCGCCGTCGATTTCACGGGCACCTCATTGCAGCAAGCCAACAACTTCAACGCACCCCGCGCCGTCACGACGGCGGCGGTGCTTTACGTCTTCCGTACGCTGATCGACGAGCCGATCCCGCTCAACGCGGGCTGCCTGCGGCCACTGACCATCGTCGTGCCGCACGGGTCGATGCTCGATCCGATCGCGCCCGCAGCCGTGGTCGCGGGCAACGTCGAAACTTCGCAGTGCATCGTCGATGCGCTGTATGGAGCGCTGGGGCTGCAGGCCGCGTCACAAGGCACGATGAACAACTTCACGTTCGGCAACGAGCGTTACCAGTACTACGAAACCATCGCGGGCGGTGCGGGCGCCGGTCCGGACTTCGACGGCGCGAGCGGCGTGCAAACGCACATGACCAACTCGCGGCTCACCGATCCCGAGGTTCTCGAAACGCGATTCCCCGTGCTGTTGCGCGAGTTCTCGATTCGTCGCGGCTCGGGCGGCGCGGGCCGGCACCACGGTGGCGACGGTCTCGTGCGACGCGTGGAGTTCCGGGAGGCGATGACTGCGAACGTGCTCGCCAATCATCGACGCATCGCGCCGTTCGGTCTCGAGGGAGGCGCGCCCGGGGCACCGGGGCGCAATACGATCAGGCGGCGCGGTCGCGCAGACTCAGAAACGGTCGCCGCGACGTTCGGGCTCGCCGTAGAGCCGGGCGATGAAATTCAGATCGAGACGCCGGGCGGCGGCGGCTTCGGGTCGCAGGGCGCCTGAGGGCGCAGCGGGCCGCTGATCGGGGGTCGGCGCGAACAACTCCTGCGCCAGCGTCCGGCGCGGCGCGGTGTCCTCGAGCGAATCGTCGATCCCGGGACGTGGCCGCTCGCGCACGGTCAAGCGCGTGCCCGGCGGCAATTCCCGCGGCTTCACGGCCCGCACTGTACTGCCCTCGAGTCGATGGGTGAGCATGAACGAGCGGTACTCGCCGATGCGCGGCGTGGGCAGCGAGACCAGGCAATGCACCACGCCATTCCTGACATCGTCCGACGTGTTGATGTGCTCGTCGCAGACGACCTCGAACTGCTGCAGGTCGGCACCCTTGCCGAAGGCGCCGCTCGCGGCAAGCCCGAGCAGGAACGTATGCACCTGTCGCGCAAGGCGCGGCCAGGTGTGGCGGTCGCGCCCTTCGAAGCGCGCCCAGCGCGTGCCGCTTTCGATGCTGTTGATCGTGAGTAACTGCCGCCGGCGGAACGTGAGCAGCGAACTCTCGGGACCGGCCCCCGTTCCCCGCGCCAGCGTCTTGAGCGGCGCCGTGCTGGCAACGCTCGCTCGCACGGAATGCAGTGGATTGATGCCCTGCGCCGTGAGCCTCTGGCAGTCGGCGTCGGTCAGCAGCTTCACGGGTCGCGTGCCGGGGCGCAGCAGGATCTGCTCATCGGGCAGGCCGTCCCACGGCGAACGGTGCGAGTCCATGCGCGCGAGCGCGCCGGCGACCGATCCGCTGTTGGCGAAGGGCTCGTAGCGGCCGCGCAGCCGGTCGAACGCCTGCACGCGCGGGAAGCAGAGGAACGCCGAATCGCTCTGGAACGCGAGCTCGCGCAGGCCCTGCAACGCATCCTCGCTCGTCTGCCACGCAGCGGGCGGATCGACGACGAGCAGCGCGCGGTGGTCACGGCAGAATTGCGCCGCGACGAGCAACACGCCGGGCCCGATGTCGCGATCGCGCGCAGGCGGCGGCACGCAGACGAAATGGAGGTCTTCGACATCGCGCAACGCGAAGAGGCCGGTGCCGCGCTCGGCCGAGCCGATCAGGTCGTAATCGGTAAGGGGCGAGCCGTCGTCACCGTCGGGATTCGAGTCGACGTAACCGATCGGATGACGCGCGCCCGCACGGAACGTGCGGTCCGGACGGACGTGCGGCACGGCGCCGCGCACTCGCACCAGCAGGGATTCCTGCAGCGCCGCGACGACAAATCGTGTCGTGCCCGGTTCGGTCGAAAGCCGCCGGAAGATCTCCTGGTCCTCGATGTGCTCGGAACCGAGCGAGCGAACTCGCTGCACGACGAGGTTGAAGCGGTCCTCCTCGTTGGGCGCGATGTTGTCGTAGTCGACGGAGGCTCGCAGCACTTCGCGCGAGCCGGGGCTCAGCGCCTCGAGCACCAGCTTTTCTGCGCCACAAGGCAGGCTGATGGTGGCGGGCGCCCCGCCGTTCACGACGCGCACGATGACCGCTTCGCGGCCGCCGTTCTCGAAGTACTGCTCGACGGCATAGGACAGCATGCTTGGCTGCCACAACCCGCCGAACACCTGCTGGTACTCGGCGTAATTGCGCACTCGCACGGGACGGTTCACGGGGCCGCGCAACGCACGACCGATGAAGCCCGTCGTCGCCGTCGGCAAGCGAACGATCGGCTGGTCTGCGCCAACCGCTTCCGTCACTGTGATGCCGCCATGGGCAATTTCGCGCAAGGCCGCGCCCCGCCTGAAAAATTTGCCTTAAAATACCACAACTTATTGGGATTCGAAGCGGTCCACACCCCAACCGGTGGTGGTCGAGTCAGTTTGAGGCTGCGACGGGCGGGGACGTCTTGCGGCGACTGCCGCCGCGCAGCGTGGGATTGCCTGACCTCTTTGCGGGTGCCGACAGGTGTGCGCGGCAGCAGTCGGCAAACCAGCGCAACCCGGCCTCGCCCGTCGCGATCGGGCCTGTTTCATCGGCGCCCAACCCTGCAAGTCCCTGCTGCACGCGCGCGAGAATGCGCACGTCGACCGCGAGTGCCTGGCGTCGCACACGCTGGTGCGTGTAACGCAACAGCCGCATTTCGCGGCTCGAATCGGGGGCTGCGTAGCGCAGTTCGCGGAACGTGCTTTGACCGGTGTTGCCCGGCAATACCTGCAGGATGGAAAGACCGTCGGGCGCCAGCTGCAGCAACAGGTTCGGCCAGAGGTAGACGTATTCTGCGCGCGCCGAGGCCGGCTGCTGGTCGAGGAGCAACCGGCGGTACATGCGGGACGACCATGTGTCGCCGACCGCACCCGTAGCGAGTTCGGCTGTCGCACGCAGCGCCTCACTCCCCCCCTGCTCGAACACTGGCGGCCCGAACAGGCGCGGCTTGGGGACGGGCCGCGCAATGTCGAAGTGCGCGGTGTCGAGCGTGTGCTCGCAGGCAAGCTTCCAGTCGGCCGCGCAGGGCGTGGCGCGCGGTTCGATCACGCGACGCATCGAGGTCAGGTCGGGCCAGGCTCCGGCGACGGAGTCGAGCACCTGCTCGACCGCAAGCAGCGGCGTCTCGAAGGCCACGAAGACGAGGCCACGCCACCGGGCGACGTGCAACGGATGCAGTGAGTGAGCCGCGGCGTCGAATGCATCGAACTGCTGCCCTGCGGGAATGCTCGCGAGCGCGCCCGACTCGTCGTACGTCCAGCCGTGGTACGGACAACGGAAGCGCCCGTCAATGCAGAAGGCCAGCCCGGTGTGCGAGTCGCCTTCGACGAGGCGAGCGCCCCGGTGCCGGCAGGCGTTGCGAAATGCGTGCAGGCCTCCCGCTTTCGTCCGCAGCACGACGGCGGAGCGGCCACCGCAATCGAAGCGCACTGCGGTGCCGGACGCGGGCAGGTCCGAAGCGTGACAGACGAACTGCCAGCTCGGCGCGAAGATGGCGGAATATTCGAGTGGTGCGCGTGCAGCGTCGAGGTAGCAGCGGGCGGGAAGTCCGCGCACGGTCGCCTAGCGTCCGCCGCTCGCGACGACCGGTGCGGCGGTCGCTGCCGCCTCATGGATCGGCACCGGCCGGTCGCTGCCGTCCCACGTCGCGCCCGCCGGAATGCGATTCTCGACGAGCCGCGCCGACGCCAGGAACTGGTCGAGGCCGACGGCGGGCAGCGAGACGGGCACGGCCACGCCTTTCGATGCGTTCACCACCTGCTCCGCGAGCGTCCAGTCGATCGTGACGGCCGCCGGCATTGCTCGCTGCGCCATTTTCTCCTGCACTTTCTTGTTGAAGCGCTGGCCCTTGGCCGCCGCTTTCGCTTCCGGGTGTTCCTCGTGCGGCGGGAACGACTGCACGTAGAGCCGGCCGTCCTGCACCTTGTAGAGCAGCGGCTGGTTCACGACAGTCACTTTCGTGCCGACCGGCAACTGCGGGAACAGCGTCGCGATGTCTTCCGGATACAGCCGGATGCAGCCATGGCTCGCGCGCATGCCGACGCCCGCGGGCTTGTTGGTGCCGTGCATGAGGTAGCTCGGCCAGCCGAGATTCATCGCGAACGCACCGAGCGGATTGTCGGGCCCGGCCGGCACTCGCGCGGGCAGGATGTCGCCTTCGGCCGCGTGTTCCTTGCGCACAGAAGCCGGCGGGGTCCACACCGGATCCTTGCGCTTCGACACGATCTTCGTCGTGCCTTCGGGTGTCGCCCAGCCAACCATGCCGATGCCGATCGGCACCGTAACCACGACGCGCTGTTCGTCCTTGGCCGGCTTCGGGAAGTAATACATGCGCAGCGCCGCGAGGTTGACGACCACGCCGTCATGCGGCGCGTCCGGCAGCACGAACTGCGTGGGCAACACGATTCGCGTGCCCGCCTTGGGCAGCCACGGATCGACGCCCGGGTTGGCGTTCACCACTTCGTCGTAGCCGAGGTTGAAGCGGCGCGCGATGTCGGGAAGCGTGTCTTCCTCGGTCGCGATCGTCGCCTGCAGCGTGCCGACGACCGCAGTGGACTTCGGGTCGTACGGGAACGTATGTGTCGCGAGCGGCTCCGCATACTGCGGCTTGGGCGGTTCGGCCGGAGGCAGCGGCTCCTGCTTCGGCGTGAAGACGCTGCAACCCGAGAGCGTCATGAGTGCGACGCCGAGCGCAGCACGCCGAGCGTCATGCAGGACGGAAAAAATTCGAATTTCGTTCACGTTCCACCCTTGGTCAGTGTCGAACGGCCCACCGCCGTTCAGAGCACGGCAGGGCGGTTCGGCAGTTCGTCTTCGTCGCGTCCGCCGGGTAACGGCGGGTAGTGACGGGCCAGCAGCAGGCCGGCTGCGTGCACTCCTTCCACCGCACCCCGCTCATATTGCCCGGCGCGGAACTTCTCTTCCATCGTGTTGCAGACTGCGGACCACTCCGCCGCGCCGACACGACCGTTGAATCCTCTGTCAGCCACGATCTCGACGTCGCGGTCGGCCAGCAGCACGTAGATCAGGATGCCGTTGTTCGCTTCGGTGTCCCAGACCCCCAGGGCGGCAAAAACCTGCAGCGCCCGGTCTCGCGGCGTCTTGCCTGCCCAGATCTCGTGCGGCTCGAGCGCCGCTTCGATGGCGACGCGAATCTCGCCGCTGTGGGCGAGTTCGGACTCGGCGACCGCGCGCTCTATTGCCTCGAGCGCTTGGACAGGGAAAAGGCGCGCAAGTTTACGGCGCGTCGAAAAGAGGTGACGGAACAGACGCTTCCAGTCCATGGTCATCACCAGCCGCCGGAGGCGCCACCGCCCCCGAACCCGCCGCCTCCGCCGCCGAAACCGCCCCCGCCGAAGCCACCGCCACCGCCAAATCCGCCACCGAAGCCACCGGCGGAGCCCCACCCGCTGCCGTGGCGACGGCTGGCCCAGCCATCGCCGCCACCGCCCGGGCCGCCACCCATGCCGCCCAGGAGCGTGAAGACGAAGGCGATGATGCCCGCAAAGACCGAGATGCCGAGGATGCTGATGAGCATCCAGGTCAGGAAACCCACCAAGCCGCCCGTGGCAAGCGCGCCACCCACGCGACCGAAGAGGCGCCGGAAGATGGAGCCGCCGACCAGCGCGAAGATGAAGAGGAACGGCAGCAGATGGACCAGGCCGGGGATGCCAGCCGCAGGCGGGCTGAACTCGGGCTCGGGCAAAGGCTCGCCCTCGATCACGCGCATGATGCGATCGACGCCGGTATTGATTCCGACGTAATAATCGCCGCGCTTGAACGCGGGCGCGATGTCCTGCTGGATGATGCGGTTGGCCGTCGCGTCGGGCAGTGCACCCTCGAGGCCGTAACCGACTTCGATCCGCACCTTGCGGTCGTTCAGCGCGATGAGCAGCAGCACGCCGTCATCGACCTTGCCGCGGCCGAGCTTCCACTGATCGACGACGCGGATCGAATACTGCTCGATGGCCTCGGGCTGCGTCGTCGGCACGATCAGGACCACGACCTGGCTGCCCTTCGACTGCTCGAACGCCGCGAGCTTGGCTTCGAGCGCGGACGACTGGTCGGCCGTCAAGGTGCCGGTGAGGTCGGTGACTCGCGCGGTGAGCTGAGGAACGGCGACGAGGCCCTGCTGCGCGAATGCCGGCGCGACGACTGCAGCCATGAGCCACAGCCACGCCGCGAGCAACAGGCCTCGCAGCAGCGGACGGGATTCGAGCGGGAACGACGCGGCGACCATGGGATCACCCCGCGTCGCGCCCCGTGGGGGACGCGACGCGAGGAGTGCCTCAGTTGGTCGCAGGTGCGGGCGTGGGCTCCGGCGCCGGAGTGGCCGGCGGCGCGCTGAAGTCCACGGTCGGCGGCTTCGCGATGGCGGCTTCGTTCTCGACCGTGAAGTTCGGCTTCACCTTGTAGCCGAAGATCATGGCCGTGAGGTTGGTCGGGAACTTGCGGATCGTGACGTTGTAGTCCTGCACCGCCTGTATGTAGCGATTGCGCGCCACGGTGATCCGGTTTTCGGTGCCTTCGAGCTGCGCCTGCAGGTCACGGAAGTTCTGGTCCGACTTGAGCTCTGGGTACTTCTCGACCACGACCATCAGGCGCGAGAGCGCGCTCGACAGCTCGCCCTGCGCAGCCTGGAATTGCTGCAGCGAAGCAGGATCGTCGGCCTTCACCTGCACCTGCGTCGCCTTGGCGCGAGCTTCGGTGACGCCGATGAGCACGGCCTGCTCCTGCGCGGCGAAACCCTTCACCGTGTTGACGAGGTTCGGGATCAGGTCGGCACGGCGCTGGTACTGGTTGACGACTTCGGACCACGCTGACTTCGTCGCTTCGTCCTGCACCTGGATCGTGTTGTAACCGCAGCCGGACAGCAGCAGGGCCGCCGCCATCAGCAAAAGTGCTTGCAAGGCTCGCATCGGAACGTTCTCCTTGATGACCGATCGACCCACCCCTGAATCGAACGCGACATTACCAGATTGGATTACCAGATACGGACGACCTGGTCGGGCGGCAGGTACAGCTTGTCGCCTTCCTTCACGTCGAACGCCTTGGCGAACGCCGGCATGTTGCGCACGATCCCGTTCGCGCGGTACTCGCTCGGGCTGTGCGGATCCGTCTTCAGGCGCTTGCGCAGTTCGTCGTCGCGGTAGTTGCGCGCCCAGACCTGGCCCCAGCCGAGGTAGAAGCGCTGCTCGCCGGTGAAACCGTCCAGCACCGGCGCTTCCTTGCCGTCGAGGGCGATGAGATAGGCCTTGTGGGCCACGGCCAGGCCCGACAGGTCGCCGATGTTCTCGCCGAGCGTGAGCTGTCCGTTGACATTCATTCCGGCGATCGGGCTGTACGCGTTGTACTGCTGCACGAGCGCGTTCGCACGTGCCATGAACAGTTCATTGTCCTTGGCGGTCCACCAGTCGCGCAGCACGCCCTTGCCGTCGAACTTGCGGCCCTCGTCGTCGAAGCCGTGGCTGACCTCGTGGCCGATCACTGCGCCGATGCCGCCGTAATTCACGGCATCGTCCGCCTTCATGTCGAAGAACGGCGGCTGCAGGATCGCCGCGGGGAACACGATCTCGTTCGCGAGCGGGTTGTAGTAGGCGTTGACCGTCTGCGGGGTCATGCCCCACTCGGTCTTGTCGACCGGCTGGCCGACTTTCTTCAGCTCGCGCTGGACGTTGACTTCGCGTGCGCGCAACACGTTGCCGAGCAGGTCGTCCTTCCGCGTGACGAGGCCGGTGTAGTCCTTCCACTTGGTCGGGTAGCCGATCTTCACCGTGAAGCTGGCGACCTTGTCGTGCGCGGCCTTCTTGGTTTCCGGGCCCATCCAGGCGAGCTCGTCGATCGAGACGTCGAATGCCTTGAGCAGGTTGCCGACCAGCTGGTCCATGCGCTGCTTGGCTTCCGGCGGGAAGTGACGCTTCACGTATTCCTTGCCGAGCAGGTCGCCGGTCGAGCCTTCGAGCTCGCCGAGCGCGCGCTTCCAGCGCGGCTTGATCTGCGGCGTGCCGGTGAGCGTGCGCTGGTAGAAGTCGAAGTTCTCGTCGACGAACGCCTTGCTGAGGTACGGCGAATACGCGTCGATCGTGCGCAGCGTGAGGTAGTCCTTCCACGTGGCGAGCGGCATGTCGTTGACGACCTTGCCGACTTCCTGGAAGTAGTCCTTCTGCGCCAGCACCATCTGGCCGGTGCCCGGCAGCTTCATCTCCGTGAGCCACGTCGACCAGTCGAGGCCCGGCGTCGCCTTCTCCGCGCCTTCCACCGACGTCGGGTTATAGAGCGCCTCGATGTCGCGCATCTTCACTGCCGGCCACGAGGCCTTGGCGAGGCGCGTCTCGAACGCCATGAGCTTCTTCGCGACCGCGGCGGAATCCTGGCGTCCGGCGAGCTTGAATACGTTGTCGATGTGCTTCTCGTACGCGCCGCGGATTTCCGTGAAGCGCTGGTCCTTCGAGAAGTAGTAGTCGCGTTCCGGCAGGCCGAGGCCCGACTGCGTCACCCACAGGGTGTTCAGGTCCGGGTTGGTCGCGTCCGCAAAGATCTGTGCGCCGATCGGGTTGTCGATCATGAGCAGCTGCGCGCGCGACAGGTACGCGAGCAGTTGCTTGCGGTCCTTGATGGCCGCGATCCGGTCGAGTTCGGGCTGCAACGGCGTGAGGCCGAGCTGCTCCGCCTTCGCTTCGTCCATGAAGCTCGAGTAGAAATCACCGATCAACTGCTGGTCGGAGCCCGCAGCGGCATTGGCCGCGGCGGCTTCCTCGACGATCACGCGCAGGTTCTTCTCGGCTTCGTCGGCGAGCAGCGTGAAGGCACCGTAGTTCGACTTGTCGGCCGGGATCTCGGTGTTCTTCAGCCAGGTGCCGTTGACGAACCGGTAGAAGTCGTCCTGCGGGCGCACGGAGCGGTCGAAGTTCTGCAGGAACAGGCCGGACGTCAGCGCGGGCGCGGCCGGCACCGCGGCAATCGCGGGCGCGGCCGGGGCGGCGGGCGGCTCGGGCGCCTTCGGCGTGGCGCAGGCAGCGAGGGTGATCGTCAGGGCAATGGGCAGGGACCAACGGAACTGCATGTCTAATGACTCCGTGACTTATGCGGGACGCGGCCGCAGCGGGCTGCAAGGCCGGCAAGTATAGAGGAATCAGATTCGACCCAGCCTGAGGTGGATCGGCCAGTTGAGACGAAGCGTGCCAGCCGCAGGCCAGAGCGTTGCCAGCTCCGCCTCGACCGCCGGCAGCGGGTCCTGGCCGGGGTGGGCGTCTCGATGGCGCTGCACCGAAGACCAGCTGGCGAGGTAGCCGATAGCCTGCTCCAGCGACCACTCGGTCTGCAGCTGGAAAGTCGGCGCGGGCACCTCGGCCCAGGGGAACGGGAGGGTCGCGTAAGCCTCGTCGACGTAGCGCCGCTCGGGCGGCCAGTACGGCCCGATGACGTGCACGTAGAACTGGTCCATGACCGCGTCGACGGCTGGGCTGGCGCGGAACTTCTCGTACGTCCAGACGGCCAGGACACCGCGCGGCTTCAGGACGCGACGGCATTCCGCATGGAACCGCTCGAAGTCGAACCAGTGCACGGCCTGCGCCGCGGCGACGAGTGACACGGATGCATCAGGCACAGGCAGGTGCTCGGCCATCGCCCGCGCGTAACGCACGCGTGGATGCGGCTGCGCACGCTCTAGCTGCGCGACGCTGCCGTCGACGGCGAGCACTGTGTCGAAGTGCTCTGCCAACGCGACGGCCGCCTGCCCATTCCCCGTGGCGCAGTCGACCGCGAACACGCAGTCCGGCGCCTGTGCGGCCACCCACTCGATCAGCGCCGGCGGATATCCCGGCCGATAGCGGCGGTAATCCGCCGACTGACGCGAGAAGTGATCCTTGAACGTGGGGGCCGTCATGCAGCGATGGTGCGGGAGGCTCCCGTACGCTGCAACGCGCGTGCGCATACAATTCGCGCATCCCCCGCGAGAACGTTGCCATGGATGGAATCAAGGTCGTCGACATCGCCCACGCGATCCAGCTCGCGCTCGCGCCCGTATTCCTGCTGTCCGGTATCTGGGTGTTCCTGGGCGTGCTGATCAGCCGCCTGGCCCGGATCGTCGACCGTGCGCGCAACATGGAGCAGCAGCTGCGACTGCCCGACGCGCGCGACGTGGAACGCATTCGCGGCCAGTTGCAAGCCCTGTCCAAGCGCGCCCGCTACATCAACACGGCAGTCACGCTCGGCACCGTCGCGGCGCTGCTGGTGGCGATCGTGATCGCGCTGCTGTTCTCGAGCACGTTCATCCCGCTGAACCTGGCGCCGCCGCTCGCATTCCTGTTCGTGCTCGCGATGGCCGCACTGGTTGCAGCGTTCGTGAGTTTCCTGATCGAGGTGCGGCTCGCTATCGCGGTGCTCAGGATCGGGGACGTCTAGCGTCGTTCGAACACGACCTGGCCGCCGACGAGGGTCATGTCGACCTCGATGGTGTGGATGGCCAGCGGATCGGCGGCGAACAGGTTGCGGCTCAGCACGACGAGGTCGGCAAGCTTGCCGACGGCGATCGTGCCGCGCTCGGCTTCGTCATGGAGCAGGTACGCGCCCGACGCCGTGTACGCCGCCACGGCTTCCGGCAACGTCACGCGCTGAGCCGGAAGCCATGACGAATCTGCGACACCTTCCGAGTTCCTGCCCCCCGGATAGCGCCGCGTGACTGCGGTCTCGATGCCGTCCAGTGGATCCACGCCGGTCACCGGCCAGTCCGAGCCCCAGACGAGCGTGGCCCCCGAGTCGAGCAGCGAGCGCGTCAGGTACATCTGCGCGCTGCGCTGTGAGCCGAACATCTTCGGCGCAAACACGGTCTCCCACGGATCGCCGCGATTCCAGAGCGGCGACATGTTCGCGACCACGCCGAGCGCCTTGAAGCGCGGCAGGTCGGCAGCGTCGATCAGCGCGAGGTGGGCCAGCGTGTGGCGCGAGTCGCGCACGCCGTTCACGCGGCGGGCTGCCGCAAACGCATCGAGCGACGCGCGCACCGCTCCGTCGCCAAGCGCGTGCACGTGGACCTGGAAGCCCTCGGCGTCGAGCCGGACGACGACACGCTCGAGACGCCCGGGAGCGAGGAAAAGCTGGCCGTGGCCGAACCTCTCCGGCTCGTCGCTGTAGGGTTCCAGCAGCGCGACCGTGTGCGAGCCGTACGCGCCGTCGAGCACGATCTTCACGCAGCCGGCATCGACGGAGGTGCCGACGAAGTCCTTGCGGCGGCTCAACAGGTCGCGCACCTGCAGCTCATCGTCCAGCGCAGGGTCGTAGTACTGGCAGATGTGCGCACGCTGGTCGATGCGGCCAGCGTGCGCCAGCGCCGCATAGGCCTGCACTACCGGCGGGCGTGCAGCGGCGTCGACGAAGGCCGTGATGCCATTGCGCTTCAGGTCGTTGAACGCTGCCGTCAGGTCATCCGCAATCTCAGCCGTGGACAGCGGCGGGATGGCGTTCCGCACGACGTCCATGGCTGCTTCCTGCACGACGCCGGTGGGGAGACCGGCTGCGTCCCGCTCGATGCGGCCGTTCGGCGGGTCGGGCGTGGTCGGCACGATGCCGGATTGGGCCAGCGCGCGCGAGCTTGCCCATCCCATGTGCTGCGAGTTATTGGTCAGGAACACGGGTCGATCGGGCACGGCGGCATCGAGCATCTCGCGCGTGGGCTGGCCGCTCGGCAGGAACGCGGACTCGGCCCAGCCGGTGCCGACGATCCACAGCTTGCCCGGATGGGCCAGCGCAAACGCGCGGATGCGCCCGAGAATTTCCTCGCGCGTCTTCAGCCCGCCCAGGTCGAGCGTGGTGTCGGGGTTCGGCGCCAGGCCCGGATGCAGGTGCGAATCCTGGAAACCAGGCAGCAGCGTGCGGCCCTGCAGGTCGATGACGCGAGTCTTGCTGCCGACGTATTTCCGCGCGGCGGCGTCGGCGCCGACGTAGACGATGCGTCCTTGCGCAATCGCCACCGCGGCAGCGGTCGGGTGGGTCGCGTCGACGGTGTAGACGGCTCCGTTCAGGAAGACGGTGTCCGCCTGCCCGGCATGCGCCGTACCGCCGGTGAACAGGCAACACCAGGCGATGACGGCACCAGCGATGCGCGCTTGCATGTCCAGCCTCCGAACGAACCTCGATGCTGTGCGTGAACCTGGGCAGCGACGCCAAGGTCAGGCCAGCACGGATCATAACGGGAAGTGTTGAACGCGCCGATTCGCGCGTGACAAAGCCGGCGTCCGGCAAGAAAAAAGCCCCGGGTTTTGGGCCCGGGGCTGGAGTCGGCGGACTTTGGTCGAAGGGAAGGGAAAAGTCCGCCAGGGGAACCGTTGCAGCGTGAGGCTCAATGCAGCCTTGCCCACTGCAGGACCTTGACGTCCTGCTGCGAGCGGCCGAAGTTGCGCGCGATGATCCGGGTCGCTTCGTTCATGCCCTTGTTGGGGCGCGGCTGGCTGTCCAGTTCGACGACGCCGCGGAATTCCTCGAGCCCCCGCGGCTGCGGCTGCTCGACCAGGAAATGCGCATAGAACTTGATGGCCATGGACGGCAAGCTACTGTCAGGACCCGGTCTTTTCCGTGACCACGTGCACACTATTCCGGCGCCCAGCGCCTGCCTGCTGAAAACATGACCCGCTACCGAATTCCCACCACGCCAGGCTCCAGGTATTCGACCGCCGAGGGCGAGCGCCGGCTGCGTGCCGAACTCGACGAGCTGTGGCGCGTCCTGCGCCCGCAGGTCACCAAGGCCGTGCAGGAAGCAGCGGCGCAGGGTGACCGCTCCGAGAACGCGGAATACATCTATGGCAAGCGGCAGCTGCGCGAAATCGACCGCCGGGTGCGTTTCCTGCGCAAGCGGCTCGAGGGAATGATCGTCGTGACGCGGCCACCGGACGACCGCGGCCGGATCTACTTCGGCGCGTGGGTGCAGGTGGAAGACGACAACGGCACTGAAACCGAGTTTCGCATCGTCGGGCCCGACGAGCTCGATCCGGCGCGACGTTACGTCAGCATGGATTCGCCGCTCGCGCGCGCATTGATGGGCAAGCGCGTCGACGACGAAGTCACGATCGAGATTCCGGGCGGACGGCGTTCTTACGTCGTCGTCGGCATCCGTTACGAGGAACCGGACGCCTCGTGACGCGGCAGGCCGTCCTGGATCTCGCCGATCCACGGCACGTGCTCCGCCCAGTGCACGTGTGCCTGTGGCTGCAGCTGCGCGGTGAGCGGCGGGTCGACGCTGCCCAGCGTGATGTGCAGCTCACCCGGCCAGCGGGTCGATTCGAAGAAGAGCGGCGTACCGCAGCGACCGCAGAAGCTGCGCGTCGCCTCGGGCGATGAACGGTAGGTGCGCAGCCGTCCCGCATCACCAACGAGTTCGAAATCCTCGCCGTTGGTGCCGACCCACGTGACGAAGCCGGCGCCCTGGGCCCGTCGGCACATCGTGCAGTGGCAATGCGCCACCCAGAGCGGCGGCAGCGCGAAGCGATAACGGATCGCGCCGCAGAGGCAGCCGCCCTCACCACCGGGCATGGTCACACCACGCGCACGTTCTTGAACTGCCAGGGATCCGTTTCGTCGAGGTCTTCGGGGAACATCCGGCCGCGATCGACCAGCGGGTGCCACTCGGAGTACTCGCCCACCACCAGGCCAAGGTAAGGCCGGCAGATTTCCAGGATGCGCTTGTAGTCGATGTCGTCGGGTTCGACGATGCCGCTGTTCGGGTTCTCGATCGCCCAGATCAGGCCCGCCATCGCCGAGACCGTGACCTGCAGCGACGTCGCGCTGTTGTGCGGCGCGAGCTGGCGGGCTTCCTGCACGGAGAGCTGCGAGCCGTACCAGTACGCGTTCTTCTTGTGGCCCGCGAGCAGCACGCCGAGCTCGTCCACGCCCTTCACGATGTCGTCCATCATGATTCGCTTGCTGTCCTGCATGCGCCAGTTGCGACCGGCGAGCTCGTGCACGGACAGCACCGCGGCATCGCTCGGGTGATAGGCGTAATGCACCGTCGGTCGATACACGACCTGCTCACCCTTCTTCACGGTGAGGTAGTCGGCGATCGAGATGGCCTCGCCGTGCGTGATCAGGAAACCGTGGAACGGGCCGGCCATCGGCGTCCAGGTGCGCACGCGCGTCGCCGCGCCGGGCTGCATCAGGTAGATGGCGCTGCCGCGGCCGAAGTCGTGCTTCTTGCCGTCGCGCGGCCAGTTCTTTTCATGCGAGCCCCAGCCGAGCTCCGCGGGCTGGCAGCCTTCGCCGACGAACCCGTCCACCGACCAGGTGTTGACGAACTCGTTCGGCTCCTTCGGCCGGTTGCCCACCTGGGTGTCGCGCTCGGCGATGTGAATGACCTTCACGCCCAACTTGTGCGCGAGCGCCGCCCAGTCGGCACGCGTGGCCGGCTCGACCGTTTCGACACCCGTGTCCGCGGCGATGTTGAGCAGCGCCTGTTTCGTCAGGTGCGAGACGAGGCCCGGGTTGGCGCCGTGCGTGAGCACTGCCGTCGGCGCGCGCTGCTTCGAGTCCTTGAGCGTCAGCGCTTCTTCGCGCAGCGCATAATTGGTGCGGCGCGCGGGCGAGACCGTGGGATCGGTGTAGCCACCGGGCCACGGCTCGATGCAGGTGTCGAGGTAGAGCGAGCCCTTTTCCCAGCAGAACTTGATCAGCGCGAGCGACGACACGTCGACCGACAGGTTCAGCAGGAAGTCCCCGCGACCCACGATCGGGTCGAGCACGTTCTTGAAGTTCTGGCGCGTCAGCGCGTGCTTCACGAAACGCACGCCATATTCCTGCGCGATCTTCTCGCCGGCCTCGTCGGCCGTGACGATCGTGATCTGGTCTGCCTGGATGCCGACGTGGCGCAGGATCAGCGGCAAGACGCCCTGGCCGATGCTGCCGAAGCCAACGAAGATCAGGCGGCCGGGGAAGACGACGTGAACGGGATAACTGGTCATGATTTTTCTATCGGGAATCCTGTTTGGCCGGCCCGCACGGGCGGCTAGCGGTCTAGTTTACCGTGAAACCTCCCGGGGCCGGATGCACCGCCCTGCCACGGGGTCAGCTCCGGTTGGCCAGGTCGCGCCAGTGCGGCGGATAGGACCGCTCATACCCCGGCATCTGTTCCATGCGCCCGATCCAGCGGGCGATCGCCGGATAGGTCGATTCCATCGGCAGGAAGCGCGACCGGAGGTCCCCGGCCTCGCGCTTTTCCATGGCACGGCGCAGCAGCATGATGCCCGGGAAGACCGTCAGGTCGGCCGCCGACGGCTGCTCTCCGACGAGCCAGTCCGACTTGCTCAGCCGCCCCTCGATGGTGCGCGCCTCGCCCCCGACGATGTGCATCGCCTTGGTGATTTCCTCGGCCTGCTGGTCGAGCTGGTCCAGGAACACCGCTGACACGATCTGCGTCACGTGCTGTTCGGCGTACGCCTGGTACTCGCAGATGACGCGCATGATCGTCCCGGCCTCCTCGGCCGACGTGCCGAAGAGCGGGTACTCGGGGTATTTGCGGTCGAGGTAAAGCAGGCAGGCCAGCGATTCGAACACGACGTAGTCGCCGTCCTTCAGCACGGGCACGCGGCCACGCGGATTCATCCGCAGCATCTGCGGCGACTTGTGCTCCTGCTTCGAGAACTGCAGCAGGTGCGAGTCGTAGGCGAGTCGCTTGTACTCGAGCGCGAGCAGCACGCGCCAGGAGTACGGGCTGCCGCTGCCCCAGTAGATTTCGATGGCCATGAATCCTCCGCCGCGCCCCTTGCGGCGCAGGTTCATCCGGATTGTACTGGCAGCCATGGAGGAAGCGACGATGGCATGGCAAACACTGGTGAGCGCGGAACAGGTCGCCGAGCGGCTCGGAGATTCGCGCCTGCTGGTTTTCGACTGCCGTTACGAACTGGCGCGTCCCGACGCTGGGCGTGAGGCCTACCTGCGCGGCCATCTGCCGGGCGCCATCCACGCCGACCTGCATCATGACCTCGCGGGGCCGACGTCGCTGCAGAGCGGCCGGCATCCCCTGCCCGATCCGCAGGACTTCGCGGCGCGGCTGCGGCGCTGGGGTGTCGACGACGACTCGCTGCTGCTTGCGTATGACGACGCCACCGGCATGTGGGCGTCGCGTTTCTGGTGGATGACGGCGAAATGGCTCGGTCATCGACACGTCGCCGTCATGGATGGCGGACTGCGGCGCTGGTTGCAGCTCGGCCTGCCGACGACGACGGATCCGGCCCCGACGCGCCCGGCGGGCGGCTTCGCAGCTCGTCCCGATGCGGGCGCCTGTGTCGATGCCGATACGACGCAGGCCGCTGCGCTCGATCCGCAGCGCCGGGTGCTCGATGCCCGCGCCGCGGAGCGTTATCGCGGCGAAGTCGAGCCGATCGACCCGGTTGCGGGCCACGTTCCCGGCGCGCTCAACCACCCGTCGTCGGGTGTCGTCGCTGCGGACGGCCGGTTTCTGCCGCCCGCCGAACTGGCCAGCGCGTTCTCGCAAACCCTCGGTCCGGTCGCTCCAACCGACACGATCACGATGTGCGGATCGGGTGTCACCGCCTGCCACTTGCTGCTCGCGATGGAGCACGCCGGCCTGCCCGGAGCGCGTCTGTACCCAGGCAGCTGGAGCGAGTGGTCGCGGGACCCCTCGCGCCCGGTGGCGCGAGGAAGGGGTTAGGGGATAGGGGTTAGGGGTTAGTCGGAGTAGTAGCAGTGGTCTGGCAGTCTGGCTGCACGCATCTGGACTTCAGACGCGGAGCTGCGCATTCCGACTAACCCCTATCCCCTAACCCCTTTCCCCAGATTTCTGTTTACGTCAGCCCCCACAGTGACTATCGTGCGCGCCTCTTTTTTCCGGCCTGAACACCGGACACAGGTGGAACGACCAAGACAGTGGAAAACCCCGAACGCAAGACTGGCTACACCGGCCCCTGGAACGTCGACGACTCGCTCGAGCTCTACGGCGTCAACGCCTGGGGCAACGGCTACTTCGGCATCAATGCCGCGGGCCATGCCGTCGTGCGTCCCGACTGGACCGAGGGCCGGGAAATCGACCTGCACGAGGTCGTCACCGGTCTTGCCGCGCGTGACCTGTCCACGCCCGTGGTCGTCCGTTTCTCGGACATCCTGCGTCACCGCCTGACGCGCCTGCGCGACGCGTTCGCCACCGCGATCGCCGAGAACGAATACAGGAGCCGCTATTGCGCGGTGTTCCCGATCAAGGTCAACCAGCAGCGGCTGGTGGTCGAGGAAATCTACGGCTATGGCCGCGAGTTCGGCTTCGGCCTCGAGGTGGGCTCCAAGCCCGAACTGCTGGCCGTGATGGCGCTGACCGAGGGCGAGTCCGAGCGGCTGATCATCTGCAACGGCTTCAAGGACGACAGCTACATCGAGGCCGTGATCCTGGCCGCGAAGCTCGGTCGCACGATCATCCCGGTCGTCGAGAACTTCAGCGAGCTGGCCCTGATCCTGAAGCACGCGAAGAAGTACGACGTGCGTCCGCGCCTCGGCGTGCGGGTGAAGCTCGCGAGCGAAGGCGCCGGCCGCTGGCGCGAATCGTCGGGTGAAAAGAGCAAGTTCGGCCTGTTCGTCACCGAAATCCTCGACCTCGTCGGCGTGCTCAAGGAGCACGGGATGGAGGACTGCCTGCAGCTCGTGCACTGCCATCCGGGCAGCCAGCTGCAGGACATCCGCCGCGTGAAGGACGCCGTGACGGAGCTCGCGCACGTCTACGCCGAGCTCAAGCAGATGGGCGCCGGCCTGCAGTACATCGACATCGGCGGTGGCCTGGGCGTCGACTACGACGGCAGCCGCACCAATTACGAATCGTCGATGAACTACACGCTGGCCGAATACGCGAGCGACGTGGTCTACCGCATCGCGAACGTGTGCAACGCGCGCGGCATCGATCATCCGGTCATCGTCAGCGAATCGGGCCGCGCGATCGCCGCGCACCACAGCCTGCTGATCTGCGACGTGCTCGGCAGCTCGCAGCTCGACCGCTTCCGCGTGACCGAGGCCGACGAGCAGCTAGTCCGCGGCAAGGAAATCCCGCAGCCGGTGAAGGACCTGCTCGACGCTTACCGCTCGGTCTCCGAGCGCCGGCTGGTCGAGTGCTATCACGACGCGCTGCAGGCACGCGAACAGGCGCTGCAGATGTTCAGCGTCGGTTACCTCGGCCTCGAGGCCCGCGGCCTGGTCGAACGGCTGTACTGGGCCACCTGCGCCAAGATCCGTGATCTCTGCCGCAAGCTGGATTCGGTGCCCGAGGAGCTCGAAGGCCTCGAGACGATCCTGAGCGACATCTATTTCTGCAACCTGTCGATCTTCCAGTCGCTGCCCGACAGCTGGGCCATCGACCAGTTGTTCCCGATCATGCCGGTGCACCGGCTCGACGAGCGTCCTGCCCGCACGGGCGTGCTGGCCGACATCACCTGCGACTCCGACGGCAAGATCGATCACTTCGTCAGCCTGCGCGAGACGAAGCGCTCGCTCGAGCTGCACGACCTGAAGCCGGACGAGCCTTACTACATCGCGTTCTTCCTCGTGGGCGCCTACCAGGAAACGCTCGGCGACCTGCACAACCTCTTCGGCGACACGCACGTCGTGCACATCAAGCTGCACGACGAGGGCGGCTGGTGGATCGAGGAAACGGTGAAGGGCGACTCGGCGGCCGAAGTGCTGCGCTACATGCAGTACGACGTCGAACGGCTGATCCCGCAGTTCGCCCGCGACTGCGAGCGTGCGGTGCGCGAAGGCCGCATCACGCTGCCGGAGAGCCAGTCGATGCGCCGGTTCTACGAAGCCGAACTCGTCGGCTACACGTACCTCGAACCCTAGCGCTATCCCCAGGGTGCACCAACAGCCCGGCAAGCCGGAGTTGTTGACAGGGTATTGCTGAAACAGGTACTGTTATTAGACAAGGTACTGTTCTAGTAAAACTATGGCTGCCGAATCCAAGCTGGCTCCGATCCGCAAGGGACTCCTCGAGTTCCTGGTGTTGAAGATCGTGGGCGCGAAGAGCATGTATGTGCCGGATATCCTGCGCGAGCTCGCCGGCACGGAATTCGCCACGCAGGAAGGCACGCTCTATCCCCTGCTCAGCAAGCTGCGGCGCGAGGACCTGGTGCGGTACGAGTGGAGGGAATCGGACGTGGGACCACCGCGCAAGTACTACCGGCTCACCGACACCGGTCGCGCACAGCTCGCGGCGCTCGACGACTACTGGAACCTGATCAACCGCACGATCGCGAACTTCGGACACTGAACCATGCAACGCATTGCCACCACCGTCCGTCTCAATCGCAGCGTCCTCCAGTTCGACGACGCGGCGCATGCGCGACTGGAACAGTACCTCGCCGAGTCGACGAGCCTGCTGGAGGGTGATCCGGACCCGCAGGAGATCCTCGCGGACCTCGAGCAGGCCGTAGCTGACCAGTGCACGCGTCGCCTGCGTCCGGAGCAAACCGTGGTGACACTCGCGGAACTGGCGCCCGCCCTCGAGGAGATCGGGTCGGTGCAGGCGCCGGGCGATGGACCCGCATCGGCGGCGTCGACGCACGAGGCGACGCTGCGGTCATTGCAGCAGGTCAGTCAAGGCGCCGTGATCAGCGGCGTATGCCTGGGGCTGGCGCGCCATTTCCGACTGGACGTAACGCTGCTGCGGGTGATTTCCGTCCTGCTGCTGTTCGGCACGGGCGGCGCCATGGTCCTCGTGTACGTCGGACTGATGCTGCTGCTGCCGTACGCGCCGCTGGAGCCGGGCGGCGCACCGGTCCGCTGGCTGCCGGCAAAATCCCGTGCGTTCATGGAATACCTGCGCGCCAAGCTTGGCGTCGACCGGCCGGGCAAGATCGCGGCGTGACGTACGTGCCGCGCGCGACGCGCTCTGCGCGTCGGACCGGGGATTAGCCGAGCGAGCCGAACCCGAGCAGGACGGAGACGCCGAGCGCAAGGAAGATCGCGGCGGCGATCCGGTGCACGATGTGCATCGGCAGCTTCTTCGCGGCGACTTCGCCGAGCAGCACCGCCGGGACGTTCGCCAGCATCATGCCGAGCGTCGTGCCCGCGACGACCGCCACCAGCGAGCTGTACTTCGCTGCCAGCGCCACGGTCGCGATTTGCGTCTTGTCGCCCATCTCGAGCAGGAAGAACGCGATCAACGTGGTGACGAACACGCCGAATCGGGGTGCGGCGTCCTTCTTCTCATCGTCGTCGTACTTGTCGGGCACCAGCGTCCAGGCCGCCATCGCGATGAACGACAGGCCGAGGATCCAGCGCATCGCCGTCGGTCCGACCAGCGCCGAGATCCACGCACCCGCCGCACCGGCCACCGCGTGGTTGACCACGGTCGCGACCAGGATGCCGAGGATGATGGGAAGCGGCTTGCGGAACTTCGCCGCGAGCACGAGTGCGAGCAGCTGTGTCTTGTCGCCGATCTCGGCGAGTGCGACGACACCGGTCGAGACGAGAAAGGCTTCCATGGGGTGGCTCGGTCGAGGGCAGCCGCAAACCTTAGCACTGGCCCGGACGGCACCGCCATGCGCATCGACAACCAGCTCGCGTGCCGGGCGCTGCGTAACCCACGTCGCAAGTCATTGAATGTTCACGGCGAGTTCATCGGGTGTTCATGGGTCGGCGATGCAATGACGCTCTGTCACACGCCAATGGTGCACCCGCGATGCTCGAAGAAACCCTTGACCCCCGGCCTGCCGCGCCGCTCGATTTCGCCCGCCTGCTGGCGGGATCGGCATCCGGCCATACCGTTTCGGCGGACGTCCTCGCCCAGTTGTGGAACGACGACGTGTCGTTCTGGAGCAACCTCCGGACCCTGGAGTACTGGATCGACCGGGCCCAGCGCTGACGCTCCACCCCCTCCCCGTCGCGGCCAATCCCGGGGCATCGGGCAGCATTTTTTTGCGCTGCATCAACGATTTAGGTTGCAGCCTCCCCAAACTGCAAGTACATTCGGCCTTGGTCAGTTTTTGACCAACGAGCGCCCAGCGCGAAAACGGCACCGAGACGCATTCGAATAACGAGCCGAGTTCCGAGGATTCAATCCTTCGCTTCGCCTGGTGCCGACCATTCCATGACGACCCTGCCCATGGGCTCACTGCCCCTCTCCACCCCGGTCCGGCCTGCTGCCGTAAGATCCGGTCTGGACGTGCGCCCGGGTCGTCCGTGCCGCCCGGGCTTGATTTCAGGGGGCGTGTGGTAGCATGCGGCGCGATCGTTGCCCGTACGTGTCTTGCAGAGCGCCAGTCGGCGCCTCTAGTTTCGAGCCGAAACGTCTTCGATCAGGTGACAGGAACCGTCGCTGGAGCGCCGGCTGGATCAGCCAGGCGACACGAATGACTCACGGCTGCGAGCCCCTGTTTGAATGAGTGTTGAGTAGTGCCGGCCAGGCAATGACGCCTGTGTCCCGGTTTGATGTGTTACTTCTGAGGATGTTCGAATGACCAAGATTTACGTGGGCAACCTGCCTTTCACAGCGACGGAACCTGACGTGCGCGAGCTTTTCGCCCAGCACGGCACCGTCGAATCCGTTGCCCTCCCGACTGACCGCGAGACCGGCCGGCCGCGCGGCTTCGGCTTCGTCGAAATGCCGCAGGCTGATGCCCAGCGCGCCATGCAGGCGCTCAACGGCTTCAACATGGGCGGTCGTCCCCTGCGCGTCAATGAAGCGCAGGATCGTCCCCGCACCGGCGGCGGCGGCGGTGGCGGCGGTCGTCCGGGTGGCGGTGGCCGTCCGGGCGGCGGTGGCGGCGGCTACGGCGGTGGTGGCGGCGGTGGCGGCGGCTACGGCGGCGGCGGTGGCGGCGGCGGTCAGCGCCGCTGGTAACCCCGTGCGGGACTGAGGCCTGAAGCCCAGTCCCGGCCGAACCAGCAAGCCTGACGAAGGCCGCAGCCTACGGGTTGCGGCCTTCTCTCCCTGGCGCTCGAAGCACCCTCCAGGGTGCGGCGGGATCGCGCGCCTGCAGGCGAATCTTCGATTCGCCTGCTTACCACATGTCCCGCAACCGGTTCGCGACGTCAATGCGCGGGCCAGCGGCTGCCTTGTGTGCGCCGAATCCTTCCTTCGTTTCCCCGGCGGTCACCCGCTGGAATCCCTGCATGACCGACTCGGTCAGGAATCGACTGCGCGCGCCGTGCACGTACCGGTCGCCCAGGCTCGCCTGTTGCGTGACGTAGAAGCGCACCGGGGCGATCAATCGCAACTCGGTGCGGGCCCGCGTCATCGCCACGTAAAGCAGGCGCCGCTCTTCCTCCAATAGCTCGGCCCGGCCGGCCGCGAACTCGGAAGGAAATGTCCCATCGGTGACGTTCAGCACGTGCACCGACTCCCATTCCTGGCCTTTCGACGAGTGCACCGTCGACAGCACGAGATAGTCCTCGTCGAGCAGCGGATCACCCGCGAGGTCGCCCGTGGCCTGCGGTGGATCGAGCGTGAGTTCGGTGACGAACGATTCACGCGTGAGGTGTTGCTGGCTCAGGCGCTCGAGCTGGTCGAGATCGCCGCGCCGCGCGTGGGCGGCCTCGTACAAACGCTCGAGCTGCGGCTCGTACCACTGGCGCACGCGCGCGACCTGCCCTTCCCACGGCGCGTTCTCGGCGCCGATGTCGCGCAGCAACGTCGTGAGCGGTGTCCAGGTTTCCCGCGTTGCCGCCGGCACCGGATGCACTGCCAGCGCCTGCCACGAGAAGCCCGCGGCTTCGAACGCCTCGCACGCGCGCTGCGCATTGGCCGGACCCATGCCGGGCAGCAATTGCAGCACACGGAACGCCGCAATGCGGTTGCGCGGGTTATCGGCCCAGCGCAGCACGGCAAGCAGGTCCTTCACGTGCGCGGCCTCGAGGAACTTGAGGCCGCCGTATTTCACGTACGGAATATTGCGCCGCATGAGCTCGAGTTCGAGCACGTCGCTGTGATCCGCATTGCGGAACAGCACGGCCTGCCGGCGCAGGTCGACTCCGCGTTCACGGGCTTCGAGCACGCAGTCGGCGACGAAGGTGGCCTGCGCCTGCTCGTCGAGCACCGTCACGTATTGCGGCAACGCGCCCGGGCCGCGCACGCTGTGCAGGTGCTTGCGGTATTGCCGGCCGCCCTCGGCCATCAGCGCGTTGGCGACGTCGAGCACCGGTTGCGTCGAGCGGTAGTTCTCCTCGAGCGTGACGATCCGCGCCGGCGGCGTGAAGCGCTGCGGGAACTGCAGGATGTTCTCGATCGAGGCGGCACGGAACGAATAGATGGACTGCGCGTCGTCGCCCACCACGGTGAGGCCGGAGCCATCTGGCTTCATCCGCAGCAGGATCTCGGCCTGCACGACGTTGGTGTCCTGGTATTCGTCGACCAGCACGTGATCGAAACGCGCGCCGATTTCGGCGGCCAGCGCCGGGTCGGCCGTCATGACGTGCCAGTAGAGCAGCAGGTCGTCGTAATCGAGCACCTGCTGCTCGAGCTTCGCCTCGACGTATGCACGGCAAAGCGCCGTCAGCTGCTCCTCCCACTCGAGGCACCACGGGTACGCCGTCTCGAGCGTGTGTCGCAGCGGGCGCTGCGTGTTCACGCGATGCGAGTAGAGCCCCAGGCAAGTGTCCTTGCGCGGGAAGCGCTTCACGGTCTTCGAAAAGCCGAGACGGTGGCGCACGACGTCCATGAGATCGGCGGCATCGCCACGGTCGAGCACGCTGAAGGCGGGATCGAGGCCGAGCCGCGGCGCGTATTCGCGGATCAGGCGGTTGCCGATCGAGTGGAACGTGCCGGACCACGGCAGTCGCAGGTTCTCGGGAACTCGCGACGTCGAACCGGCCTGGGCTGCGAGCGCCTCCGCCATGACTTTCTGCGCACGGCGCGTCATCTCGAGCGCGGCCCGGCGCGTGAACGTGAGCAGCAGCATCCGCTCGGGCGGCACGCCGGCGAGCAGCAGCCGTGCCACACGGTGCGCGAGCGTGCTGGTCTTGCCCGTGCCGGCGCCGGCGATGACCAGCAGCGGTGATGCCAGCAGGCCGCCACCCACGCGCGGCTCACCGTGCGCGACGGCGTCCCGTTGCGCGGTGTTCAGCTTGGCAAAGGCGGTGCTCGAGAGGGGCATGGCAGGCAGTCACTATAGGCAGCAGCTGTATGGATATCCAGTGCCAGGGGTTAGGGATTGGGGGACAGGGGTTAGTAAGATGCCGGCCCCAAGGGGTGTCGTTTCGATCACAGAGGGTTGGATAAAAATGGCGAAAGGGAACAGCGACGAATTCGACATCGGCAGCATCGTCATGCGCGTGGCGTTTTCACTGGCGATCGTCTTCCTGACCTTCAACCCAAGCGGGCATTCGTACTACCACTGGCTGCAGCAGAACCTGACGCCGATCCAGCCGGTGGTCGTGATCGCCGGCATCCTGCTGCTTGGCGCCTGGCTGTTCTTCATCCGTTCGACGTTCTCGTCGATGGGCACGGTGGGCGTCGTACTGCTGCTCGCGTTGTTTGCCGCGATCGTCTGGTGGATGGTCACGCAGGGCTGGCTCTCCACGGCTGACAAATCGACGATGGCCTGGGTGGTGCTGACCTGCCTCGGCCTGCTGCTCGGCATCGGCATGTCGTGGGCCCACATCCGCGCGCGCATTTCAGGACAGGCCTCGGTCGACCGCGTCGACCAGTAAATTGCCTGCACGCAACGACAAGGAACCCCGATGAGCAGCGAGCCACCGCCGGCCGATCGTTACCCGTCACAGCCGCCGCACGTGACGGCGCTCGACCTGCCGGTTCCGCCGCGGGAGTCGCTGCCGCCCGACCTGCAGAAGTACTTCGGCATCTGCGACGACAGGATCGGCTTCCTGCCGAACGTGCTCGCCGCCTACAGCTGGAACGAAAAGAAGCTGCGCGCGTTCAGCGGGTTCTACAACGACCTGATGCTCGACGAATCGCCGCTCAGCAAGCTCGAGCGGGAGATGATCGCCGTGGTCGTGTCGTCGGCCAACCGCTGCTACTACTGCCAGGTGGCGCACGGGCAGGCGGTGCGCGAACTGTCCGGCGATCCGGCGCTCGGCGAGCTGCTGATCATGAACTACCGTGCGGCGGTGCTGACGCCGCGGCAGCGCGCGATGCTCGACTTCGCGCACAAGTTGACGGTGTCACCCGACGCCATCCTCGAAGCCGACCGGGCCGCGCTGCGCGACGTCGGATTCGATGATCGCTCGATCTGGGACATCGCATCCGTGGCGGCGTTCTTCAACATGACGAATCGCGTGGCAACGGCCATCGACATGATGCCGAACGCGGAGTACCACTCGAAGAACCGCTGAACGTCGAGACCCGGAACCACACGCCGGCAGCGAGACGCAAGGGGTCGCCCCTGCGTCTGCAACATTCCACCAGGAGGGGTCGTGCTGAGAAGTCCGCGGTCGATCCTGTGCACGCTGCTGCTGATGGCAGCAGCGACCTCGACCGCCTACACGGCGGAACCCGGCTTCGCGGTTCCAGCCTGGGCGTTTCCGGGGTACACGAACCCACCTCCGCCGGATGTAACGCACGACGACGTGGTGCAGCTCCGCGTGCCGGGGAGCCGTGTCGCATTCACCCGGGCGCAGCTCCAGGACTTCTTCGCAGCGCCCGACTGGTTCCCCGAACGTCACTCGCCGATGCCGGACATCGTCGCGCGAGGTCGTCGGCCCGACACCCTCGCCTGCGCCTACTGTCACCTGCCGGACGGCACGGGCCGGCCCGAGAACGCCGCGCTCGCCGGATTGTCGGCCGACTACATCCGGGCGCAGGTTGCCGACATGCGCAGTCACCTTCGCAAGCGCGCGTGGACGGGGCCGGACCGCCCCTCGGGCCTGATGCAGCAGGTTGCGGAAAGCGCGACCGAAGCCGAGATTGCCGAGGCGGCGGCGTACTTCTCGCAACTGCCGATGCGCCGCAAGGTCGAAATCGTCGAGTCCGCGCGCGTGCCCAGGACCGAGGAAGTGCGCTTCATCTACTTCGCGATCGAGGGCGGGGGCGACGAACCGCTGGGTGCTCGACTGATCGAAGTTCCTGTCGACTCCGGGCGGCACGAGGTGCGCGACCCCAACGTGACGTACCGGGCCTACGTGCCCGTCGGCAGCCTCGCGCGCGGCAAGGCGCTGGCAACGACGACGGGCGCGGACGGCGCCACGATCGCTTGCGTCACTTGCCATGGTCCGGATTTGCGCGGCAGCGGCGCCTTCCCGCCGCTCGCCGGGCGCTCGCCGAGCTACCTGTTGCGCCAGCTGTTGTCGTTCAGGGCAGGCACGAGGGCCGCGCCGGCGGGTGCCGCGATGCAGCCAGTCGTCGCAAATCTCGGCATCGAGGACATGATCGCCGTGGCGGCGTATGCCGGATCGCTGGAACCCTGAGCCGCATCACCCCGCGGCAGTAGTGCCGCAGGGTGCGCGATCGCTGCAATTCGCCGTGCGACTACTGCTTGCCTAACGGCTTGTACGAGAACTTCTGCCCCGAGACCGAGGCTTCGTACATGAGCCCGCCCTTCGAGATGACGAAGATCGCCGTGCCCTTCTCGTACTTGCCGGCAGTCTTCGCGTCCTTCTTGCCGCCGCTGGCCGTTGCCGTCGAGCCCGTGGTGGTGGCAGTCCCCGACGCGGCCGCGGTGATCACCACTGCACTGACGTTCGCGCCGAGTTCGAAATTGCCGGACGTGAATTCGTCGAAGGCACGCTTGTCCTGGAAGAAAATCATCTCGCTGAAGCCTTCTGCGCCGGCCTGGAAGCCGATGCTCAGCTGGGTCATCTTCGTGTCGCCGACGTACTTGCCCTGCTGGTAGACACGGCCTTCGCCGTGGGCGCCGCCGATTCCGAGACCGGCCTTGCCGATCGTCGGAAACACCGCGTAGCCGTAACTGTTGCCGAAGAACGACGCGCTCTGCCCGGCGTTCTTGAACAGGCTAACCGTGTCGCTGTACTTGTCGGCCAAGGCAGGCCCGGCTGCCAGCAGCAGCGCAGCTATGAACGGGAATGCGCCTTTGATCGTCTTCATGAGGCATCTCCTATCGCGAGTCACCTGCCGTATTTTATCAATGCGTGCGGGCGCGCTCCCATGAGGGAAGATTCAGCGCCAGGCGCGCAATCGCCGGCCGGACTGACGCTTGGATCGGGTCCAGCCACCGCCTTCCTGGCGGGCAGCCAAGCCGGATCTCAGCGAACCAGTTCCATGATCTTGCGCTTGACGTCGGTGTACGGCGGGTAACGCAGGGGCGCATCGAAGCGGAAGCTGCGCTTCATCACCGGCTTCATGTGACTGAACGTCTCGAAGCCGTACCAGCCCGTGTAACGACCCATGCCGCTGTTGCCGATGCCGCCGAACGGCAATTCCGGCGAGACCATGAAAATCACGGCGTCGTTGATGCAGACGCTGCCGGCACTCAGCCTGTCGAGCACCGCCTCTTCCAGCGCCTCGCTCTTCGTGAAGAGGTAGAGCGCGAGCGGCTTCGGGCGGTCGGCGACGAACTGGATCGCGTGATGCATGTCATCGACGGTGATGATGGGCAGCACCGGGCCGAAGATTTCTTCCTGCATCAGCTCGGATGCGGGATCCGGATCGAGCACGATCGTCGGGGCGACGTAACGCGTCGCCACGTCCACCTGCCCGCCCGTGTGGATCTGCTGGCCTTGGAGCAGCCTGGCGAACCGTGCCGTATGGCGCTCGCTCGCGATGCGGCAGTAGTCCGGGCTCTGGCTTGGATCCTCGCCGTAGAACTCCTTGATCTTCGTCGCCAGGATGTCGGCGAACTGCGCAGCCACCGACTTGTGCACCAGCACGTGGTCCGGCGCGACGCAGGTCTGCCCCGCGTTGATGAACTTGCCCCACGCGATGCGCGATGCCGCGACGTCGAGGTCGGCGCTCTTGTCGACCAGGCACGGGCTCTTGCCACCGAGTTCGAGCGTCACCGGCGTGAGGTGCTTCGCCGCCGCGGTCATGACGATGCGCGCCACGCGCTCGTTGCCCGTGTAGAGAATGTGGTCGTAGTGATTCTCGAGCAGCTCGGTGGTCTCCTCCACGCCGCCTTCGATCACCGCGAACGCATCGTTGTCGAGGTAGCGTGGTATGAGCCGGGCGAGCGCGGCAGACGTATGTGTCGTGACCTCGGAGGGCTTCAGCACCGCGCAGTTGCCGCCGGCGATCGCACCCACCAGCGGCGCGCACACCATCGACAACGGATAATTCCACGGCGCGATGATCAGCACGACGCCCTTGGGCTCGGGCTGGATGTAACTGCGGCCCGGAAGCGCCATCATGGGTGTCGATACGCGCTTGGCCCGCGCCCAGCGGCGCAGGTGCCTGCGCGCGTATTTCGCTTCGCTGGCGACGAAGCCCAGCTCGCTGAGCGCGGTTTCGAACGCACATTTGTGCAGGTCCGCCTGCAGGGCCGCGGCGAAGTCGGCTTCGTGCTCGCGCACCATCCGTTCGAGTTCGCTCAGTTGCTTGAGCCGCCACTCGAGCGGGCGGGTCTTGCCTGTCGCGAACGTGGTGCGCAGCCGTTGCAGCGCGTCCGGGATCGTCGTCGTAGTGGTCATCCCCAGCTCCCCGCGACAGGCATCCGCTGCCGCTGTCCCGCCACGCTACCACACGGCGGGCTGGCATGGTGCACCGCACCAAATGCAGAATGACGGATTGGTTGCTCAGGGGTACGGATGACCGAAGGGGTTCGCAACGTTTACCGGGGCAAGGTCCTGCAGCTCAACATCGAGCGCGTCAAGCTGCCGAACGGCACGGTCGCGGAACTCGAGATCGCCCACCATCCCGGCGGTGCCGTCATCGTCGCCGTGGACGCGGACGACCGCGTCTGCCTGCTGCGCCAGTTCCGGCATGCCGCCGGTGGCTGGATCACGGAATTGCCGGCCGGGAAGATCGACAACCGCGAGCCGCCCCTGGAATGCGCCCAGCGCGAACTCGCCGAAGAGGCCGCCGTGAGGGCCCGGCTGTGGGACTCACTCGGCCAGTTCTTCAGTTCGCCCGGCGTGCTGACAGAGGTCATCCACGTATTCCTGGCCCGCGGCCTCTCGCCGTGCGATGCCGCCCCCGAGGAACACGAGGTCTTCGAGGCGCAGTGGGTACCACTGACCGAGGCTGCGGCCCTGGCGGCGGATGGCAAGTTGCAGGACGCCAAGACGATCATCGGCCTGATCTGGGCCCAGACCCGCCTGCAGGCCGAGAAGCGCGCCGGACAGGCGGTTCCATCCAGAACGTGAACTGACGCTCATTCCCGAGGTCGCGGATTTTGTAACCTCGCGAAGGACCTCCGTCCCTAAGAAGACCGAACAAACGCCCCATGGCCGACGAAACGAAGCGCAAGCCGCCGTGCGATCCGGCGAGGAAACCGCCTTCCACCGAACCGGCTGGGCCCGGTCGCGTGGCGGAGGACGACCGCGGCAACATGACCTGGGAGTGGGCGAACGACGCCGTGCTGCAGGCGGACGACACTTTTGGCGCCATCGAGCGCCTGCGGGCACTGGTGGATCCGGCCCTCGACGTCGTCGATGACGACGCGCCGAACTCAGTGCAGCACAACCCGAAAGGGCTGAAGGTCGGCTACAACCCCTACGACAGCGGTGCGCTTGGCAAGACCGAGCGGAAGAAGAAAAAGAGCCTCCGCGAACTCTCGAACTGGATCGAGACCAAGCGCGCGGCCGAAGCCAAGAAAGAAAAGGGCGAGTAATTCGCCCGGTGCGGTGGGGAGGGCCTCAGTTGGGAGTGCGTCCGGTCGGCACGACGGTCGGCTCGACGCCGAGGCCGCGCAGGATCCCGTGCGCGCGCGGGCTGCCGGTCTTGAGCCAGATTTCGTACTGTCGCAGCACGTCGCGGTGATCGTGGCGATGCGCCATCTCGCTCACGTCGTTCAGCGCGTCCACGAGCCGCTGGAACTTCTGCGCAAGCTCGGTGAAGACGGCGCTCAATGCGCGACCGCGCGCGCCGGTGCGACATGAGTCCGCCAGCGTGCCGTATGCGCGCCCCCCCATCGCGATGTGGTAGTCGATGTCGACCAGTCGTCGCGCGAAGCTCTGCGCGAAGAAACCAGCCACGAAGAGCGAGACATCGCCAAGGCGCTGCAATGTCCGCAGGCGTTCCTCGCGCGTTGGCGCCGCGCCCGCTTCTGCCAGCATCAGTACGAGGGGCTTCAGTTGCGTCCTGCCGGAGGCGTCATCGAATAAAGCCTCCGATCGCGCAAACATCGTGAGCAGGTTCACGACGTAGTGCTCCGTGTGATCGTCTACCTCGACCCGTTGCCGCTCGAGCGCGGCATGGACCGAATCGCGGAAGAACTCCCGCAGGTTGCGCACGTCGATCGTCGGGTCGCCCGTCATGCTGCGTTCCTCTGCATTGCCCCTGGCAGCCAGCGCTTGCGCCTGCTGACAGATCTCGCGTAGCCGCGAGTTCCTGCCCGCGCAGTTGAAACTAACGGCAGTCGCGCAGACTTTTCAAGGACCACATCGCGAGTTCTGCGCACCAGCGCACGGACCGGTACCATGAGCGATCGGTTCAACGGCAGTGCAGCATGAAAGTATTCGGCATCGTGGGCCGCAAGAACTCCGGCAAGACGCACCTGGTCACGCGGCTGGTGCGACTCGCCTCTCAGCGCGGAGTGCGCGTGTCGACGATCAAGCACGCGCATCATTCGTTCGATGTCGATCGTCCCGGCAAGGACAGTTACCTGCATCGCGAGGCGGGCGCGCACGAAGTGCTGGTCGCATCCGCCGAGCGCTGGGCGCTGCTGCACGAGCATCGTGGCGCACCGGAACCCGCGCTGTCGGAACTGCTGGCGAAGCTCGCACCTTGCGACCTGGTGCTGGTCGAGGGCTTCAAGCGCGAAGTGAACCTGCGGCTCGAGGTCTACCGCGCCAGCTGCGGGCAGGCACCGCTGGCCTTCGAGGACGCGGGAATACTGGCCGTGGCTACCGACGATGCCGCGACTTTCGCCGCGCGCAGTGGCCTGCCCTGCCTGCCGCTCGATGACGAGGCGGCGGTGCTGGACTACGTGCTCGCGCGGGCCTGAACCGCGCGCGCAAGAGCAGTCGCCAGTTCATCCAGGCCACGGATGGTGAGTTCGGGTGGCGCCGATTCACGCGGCCACGCCGCGGCTTCGCGATTGAGCCAGACCGGCAGCACGCCTGCGGCACGCGCGCCTTCGACGTCGGCTTCCGCATCGTCACCGACGTGCACGACCTCGTGGGCTGCGAGCCCGACACGCTCGAGCAGGATCTCGAAAATGCGCGGATCGGGCTTGAGCATCCCCGCGTCGCGCGCCGCCAGGCCCATCTCGAAATACTGGCCGATGCCGCACAGGGAGAGGTCGGCATTGCCGTTGCTGAGCGCGAACAGCCGGTAGTTCCGCGCCAGCTCGTCAAGGGCGGGCCGCACGTCGTCGTAGAGCGTCACCTCGTTGCGTGCCCGGTAAAATGCCTCGAAGGCCTGGTCGGCCATCGCCTCGGGGTACTCGGCCTCGCGCGCGTGGTTCCGCAGGGCCTCGAGCCGCAGCCAGGTGAAGTCGTGCCGCATCGCCGGATGGTCGAGCGCCATGCGGGCACGCACGTCGCGCATCGAGCGCAGGTCGTGCCGCTCGGTCACCCGGGGATAGTGGCGCGCCAGGAAGTCGTGCATCGCGTGTTCGGCGCGCACGATGACCGGCCACACGTCCCAGAGGGTGTTGTCGAGGTCGAAGATGATCGCCCGGATGCCGCCCATGGGGATTGCCGTATGATTCGCCGCGAATTCACGCAGGCGGCGAGTCTACATGAGGTCCTTCGGCACGAGGTTTGGCGAGCGCATGGCGCGGCCCACGGGCGCGCTCGAGCTGATGGCGGACCTCGGTTCCGCCATGGCGCGGGGCGGCTCGCACGTCCGCATGCTCGGCGGCGGCAATCCCGCGCGCATCGCTGCGGTCGAGGCCGTCTACCGGCGGCGACTCGCGGAAATCGCGGCGGATCCTGCGCAGTTCGGTCGGTTCATCGCGGGGTATTCGGGCCCCGCAGGCGACCTCGGGTTTCGTGAAGCGGTGGCGGAGTCGCTGTGGAATGAGTTCAGCTGGCCGATCACGGCAGGCAACGTCGGACTCACGAGCGGCAGCCAGTCGGCGTTTTTCTTCCTGTTCAACCTGTTCGCCGGCGAACGCACCGACGGCGGACGATCCCGCATCCTGCTGCCGCTCGCCCCGGAGTACATCGGTTACGCCGACGTCGGCCTGACGCCTGGGATGCTGCACGCGCAGCCCGCAGGCATCCGCGAACTCGATGACGGGTACTTCAAGTACTTCGTGGACTTCGACCGGCTCGAAGTGCCTGCCGACATTGGCGCGCTCTGCGTTTCCCGCCCGACCAATCCGTCGGGCAACGTGCTCACGCTGGACGAGCTGCAGCGCCTCGATGCACTGGCCCGCGCGCGCAAGGTGCCGTTCATCATCGACGCGGCCTACGGGCTGCCCTTCCCCGGCATTCAGCACGAGCACCTCGACTCGCTGTGGAATCCCAACGTCGTGCTGTGCCTCAGCCTCTCCAAGCTGGGACTGCCGGCCGCACGCACCGGCATCATCGTGGCGGACGAATCCATCATCGAAGCGCTGACCGCATTCAATGCGACGGCCGCGCTGGCGCCGCCGTCGACCGGACCGGTCATCGTCGAGCCGCTGCTGCGCAGCGGTGAACTGGCCGGTCTTTGCCGCGATCACCTGCGCCCGCATTACGCAGCGCACAGTGCCGGGGCGGTGCAGGCCTTGCGCGAAGCCTGCGTCGGACTGCCGCTGCGAATCCACCGGCCCGAGGGTGCGTTCTTCCTGTGGCTGTGGTTCCCGGGCCTGCCGATCTCGAGCGAAGAGCTCTATCGGCGGCTGAAGCAGCGCGACGTGCTCGTGCTGTCGGGACATCATTTCTTCCCGGGCGTCGGGCAGGAAGACCCGCACCAGCACGAATGCCTGCGCCTGAGCTACGCGCAGCCGCCGGAGAGCGTGCGAGCGGGCATCGCGATCCTGGCCGAGGAAGTGCGCCGCGCTTACGAGCGCGGTTAGCGCGGCCCGCGCTCGGCCAGGAACTCCGACAGCACGCGCGACGTATGCGATTCGCGCGGTGCCGCGGCCAGCTGCTCGGGCGGGCCTTCTGCGACGACGCGCCCGCCGCCTGAACCACCTTCGGGACCGAGGTCCACGACCCAGTCAGCCTCCGCGATCACGTCGAGGTTGTGCTCGATGACCACGACCGTGTTGCCGGCATCCACCAGTCGATGCAGCACGCGGATCAGCTTTTCGACGTCGGCCATGTGCAGGCCAACGGTCGGTTCGTCGAGCACGTAGAGCGTCTGCACCGCGCCTTCGCGACCCGGACGCAGGCGCGCGAGTTCAGTGACGAGCTTGATGCGCTGAGCCTCGCCGCCTGAGAGCGTCGGACTGGGCTGACCGAGGGTCAGGTAGCCGAGGCCGACGTCCTGCAGCAGCGTGAGTGCGTGGTGCACCTTCGGGTGCGCCTCGAAGAAGCCCACCGCGTCGTCCACGCTCATGCCGAGCACGTCGCCGACGCTGCGGTCGCGCCATGTCACGGCGAGTGTCTCGGCGTTGAAGCGACGACCGCCGCAGACGTCGCACAGGACCTTCACGTCCGGCAGGAAGCTCATCTCGATCGTCTGCACGCCCTGGCCCTCGCAGGCCTCGCAGCGTCCGCCCGCGGTATTGAACGAGAACCGCCCCGGGCCATAGCCGCGAACCTTCGCATCGTTCGTGCCAGCGAACAGCTTGCGCACGTCATCCCAGAAGCCGACGTACGTTGCCGGACACGAGCGCGGCGTCTTGCCGATCGGCGCCTGGTCGACCTCGAGCACGCGCGCGATCGCCTCGGCTCCGTCGATGCGATCGCAGCCGACCCATTGCGGCGCCTTGCGCCGGCTCTGCTTCGACGTGCGGACGCTCATGTTCGCGTGCAGTACGTCACGCGCCAGCGTCGATTTGCCCGAACCCGACACGCCCGTGACCAGCGAGAGTCGGCCGAGCGGAAAACGTCCTTTCGTCCTGCGCAGGTTGTGCAACTGCGCGCCGCGCACGACCAGGCTCGGTGTCTTGCGCGTCACCGGGCGGCGCGGCACCAGCGGATGGCGCAGCGGATGCGCGAGGAAGCGGCCGGTCAGCGACTGCGGGGCGCGAACAAGGTCCGCGACGGTCCCCTCGCCCACGACGTGACCGCCCCGCGTGCCGGCGCCCGGCCCGAGGTCGAGCAGATGATCGGCGCGACGGATCGTCTCCTCGTCGTGCTCGACGACGAGCAGCGTGTTGCCCTTGCTGGCGAGCTTCTGTAACGAATCGAGCAGGATGCGGTTGTCGCGCGGATGCAGGCCGATCGTCGGCTCGTCCAGTACGTAGCACACGCCCTGCAGGTTCGAGCCCAACTGCGCCGCCAACCGGATGCGCTGCGCCTCGCCGCCCGAAAGCGTCGGCGCCGAACGGTCGAGCGAGAGGTACCCCAGCCCGACGTCGTTGAGGAATGCGAGCCGTGACTTCGCTTCCGTCTGCAGGTCGCGGGCGATCTCGGCCTCGCGTCCCTGCAACCGCAGCGTGTCGAAGAACGACAGCGCCTTCTCGACCGGCAGCGCAGACAGCTCTGCAATCGACTTACCCTTGAACGTGACGTTGAGTGCGACGGGGTTCAGCCGCTGGCCATCGCAGGCCGGGCACGCCGTGGCTTCGCCTTCGAACCAGTCGTTCCACCAGGCTTCCTCGCCGGACTGCTCCTCGTCGAAGCCGCTGATCTGCAGGCCGGTGCCGAAACATGCCTCGCACCAGCCGTGCTTTGAGTTGTAGGAGAACATGCGCGGATCGGGCTCGGCGAAACTGCGCGCGCACGACGGGCACGCGCGACGGGTCGAGAAGACGCGCGTGCGGCCCTTGTCGACGACGTGCGCCACGCCCTTGCCGAATTCGAGCGCGCGGTCGAGCGCGGTCCGCAGCGACGCTTCTGTCGCGGCACCGACCTTCACGGTGCCCACCGGCAGTTCAATCGTGTGCTCGCGGAACCGATCAAGCCGGGGCCACTGGGCCGTCGGCAGCATTGCGCCGTCGACGCGCAATTCAGCGTAACCCTTTGCGAGTGCCCACTTTGCAAGGTCCGTGTAGTAACCCTTGCGCGACACGACCAGTGGCGCGAACAGCTCGATCTTGCGGCCCTTCGCCTCGCGCAACAGCAGGGCGGCGATCGAATCGGCACTCTGCGGCTCGATCGGCACGTGGCAGTCGGGGCAGTGCTGCACGCCGAGCTTCACGTACAGCAGTCGCAGGAAATGGTGCACTTCGGTCAGCGTGCCGACGGTGCTCTTGCGGCCGCCACGGCTGGTGCGCTGCTCGATCGCGACCGTCGGCGGAATGCCGAAGATGGCATCGACGTCGGGACGCGATGCCGGCTGCACGAACTGCCGGGCGTACGCGTTGAGCGACTCGAGGTAGCGTCGCTGGCCCTCCGCAAAAATGATGTCGAAGGCGAGCGTGGACTTGCCGGAACCGGAAACACCCGTCAGCACGGTCATGCCATCGCGCGGAATGGTGACCTCGATGTCGCGCAGGTTGTGCTCGCGTGCACGGTACACGACGATCGAATCGCGGGCGCGGTCGGCGACTGCGTCACGCACCACCGCGGGCAATGCCATCGCCGGGATCAATGCACGACCGGCCTTGAGGACCGCCGCACGTTCCACGTCGAAGTCGAGCAGCGCACGACCCGTGTGTGATGCGGGCTCGGCCATAACCTGTTCGGGCGTGCCTGCGACCAGCAGCCGTCCGCCGCCGTCGCCGCCTTCCGGGCCCAGGTCGAGAATCCAGTCCGACGCACGGATCACGTCGAGGTTGTGTTCGATGACGAGCAGCGAATGCCCGGCATCGAGCAGGCGCTTGAACGCGCCGAGCAGCTTGGCGACGTCGTCGAAGTGCAGGCCGGTGGTCGGCTCGTCGAACAGGAACAGCGTGCCCCGGAAATTGGGGGCGTTCACCGATTTCCCCTTGGCCGGCTTCACGTCGGCCAGGTGGCCCGCGAGTTTCAACCGCTGCGCCTCGCCGCCGGAGAGCGTCGGCACGGGCTGGCCGAGCCGCAGGTAATCGAGACCGACCGCGGCGAGCGGCTCGAGCCGGTCGAGCACTTCCCGGTCGTCGGCGAAGAAGGCCACCGCCTCGGAGACGGTCATCTCCAGTACGTCGGCGATGCTGAGCGCCTTGCCTTCGTTGCGACGGATCCGTACTTCGAGGATCTCCGGGCGGAAGCGCCTGCCGTCGCAGTCCGGGCAACGCAAGTACACGTCGGAGAGGAACTGCATCTCGACGTGCTCGAAGCCGTTGCCACCGCAGGTGGGGCAGCGCCCGTTGCCGGAATTGAAGCTGAACGTGCCGAGCGTGTAGCCGCGCTGCACCGCGACGGGATCGCGCGCAAAGCGCTTGCGGATCGCGTCGAACGCACCGACGTAGCTCGCGGGGTTCGAGCGCGTGGTGCGGCCGATCTGCGTCTGGTCGACCATCACGACTTCGCCGACGAGCTCCGCGCCTTCGAGCGCCCGGTGTGCGCCCGGCGTCTCGGTTGGCTTGCCGTGCGCGCGGCGCAGGCCCGCATAGAGCACGTCCTGCACCAGCGTGGACTTGCCCGAACCCGACACACCCGATACGCAGACCAGTCGCCGCAGTGGAATCTCGACGTCGAGGCTCTTGAGGTTGTGTTCAGTCGCGCCGCGGATCCTGATCGCCGGCACACCGGGCTCCGGCGCACCGCGCCTGCCGGCTGCCGTCACCGCGTCGAGACGACCCGACAGATACTTTGCCGTCAGTGTGTCGGAGCGCGCCGCAAGTTGGGCGGGCGTGCCTTCGAACACGATCTGGCCGCCGTGCTCGCCCGGGCCGGGCCCCATGTCGATGACGCGATCGGCCGTCAGCATGATCTGCGGGTCGTGCTCGACGACCAGCAGCGAGTTGCCGTTGTCGCGCAGGCGGTGCATCACCTCGATCACGCGGCGCATGTCGCGGGGGTGCAGCCCGATCGAGGGCTCGTCGAGCACGAACAGCGTGTTGACCAGCGACGTGCCGAGCGCCGTGGTCAGGCTGATGCGCTGGACTTCGCCACCCGAGAGCGTGCGCGACTGGCGGTCGAGCGTCAGGTACCCGAGCCCGACGCGGACCAGGAAGCCGAGGCGCGATCGAACCTCGCCGAGCAGCTGGTCGGCGGCTTCATCGAGCGGCGCGGGCAGCGCGATGCGCTCGAAGAACGACAGGCACGCGTCGAGCGGCAGCAGCATCAGTTCGTGGATGTTGAGGCCGGACCCGGGCCGCTCGCGGTCCGCGAGCCGCCACAGCAGCGCTTCTTCCTTGAGCCGCGCGCCATTGCAGGTGTGGCACGGCGTGTAGCTGCGGTACTTCGCGAGCAGCACGCGCACGTGCATCTTGTAGCTCTTGGTTTCGAGCCACTGGAAGAACCGGCGCACGCCGTACCAGACTTTCCTTTCCCAGGGCCCTTCGCCTTCGAGGACCCACTGCTGCTGCGCCGCGGTGAGCTCTCGCCACGGCGTATCGACGGGAATGCCTCGTTTCTTCGCGAAGCGCAGCAGGTCGTCCTGGCATTCCCGGTTCGACTCGGTCTGCCACGGCTTGATCACGCCGCCGCGCAGCGACTTGCCCGTGTCCGGGGTCACGAGCCCGAAATCGATGCCGATCACGCGGCCGAAGCCACGGCATGTCTCGCAAGCGCCGAGCGGAGAGTTGAACGAGAACAGGCTCGGCGTCGGGTCGCGGTAGTGGATGTCGCAGTCGGCGCAATGCAGGTCGGTCGAGAAGCGCCAGACTGTTTCACGACCCTCACCTTCTCCGCTGCCAGCTCCGTCTAACGCTGCAGCGGGCGAGCGCTGGGGTGAGGACACTCGCACGTTCACGCGTCCGCGGCCGACCCGCAGTGCCGCCTCGACTGCATCGATGACCCGGCCGCGATCGACGATGCCGAGCCGGAAGCGGTCCTGGACGATCTCGAGCTTCTGCGCTTCGCTCGCATGCACGCGGGTATAGCCCTGCTGCTCGAGCAGCTTGAGCACTTCCGTTGCGGTGAAATTGGCAGGCACCGTCACGGGAAACGTGACGAGCAGCCGCGGATCGCCTGCAGCCTGCGCACGCTGAACCAGCGAGTCGTAGATCGAATCGGGCGTATCACGGCGAACCGGACCGCCGCAGCCCCGGCAGTGCAGCTGGCCGGCGCGTGCGTACAGCAGCTTGAGGTGGTCGTTCAGCTCGGTCATCGTGCCCACGGTCGAGCGCGAGGTCCGCACGGGATTGGTCTGGTCGATCGCGATCGCTGGCGGAATGCCCTCGATCCGTTCCACCTGGGGTTTATCCATGCGGTCGAGGAACTGCCGCGCGTACGGCGAGAACGTCTCGACGTAGCGGCGCTGGCCCTCGGCATAGACCGTGTCGAAGACGAGCGAGGACTTGCCCGAGCCGGACACGCCCGTCACGACGACGAGCTGGCGGAGCGGAACGTCCAGATCGAGGCCCCGCAGGTTGTTCTGCCGGGCCCCGCGAATGCGGATGCTGTCGTGGGGCGACTTTGACACGGGAATCGAGGGGGCCCGGGGGAAACTACGGGCCTGCTAACGCTACCACGATCCGCCCGGATCGCAGATACTTCGCAGCAGAACGAAACCGACAGGCTTGGGGGTCCGAAATGCGCTGGTTGTCCGCCCTGATGCCGCGCGAGACGCGGTTCTTCGCGCTGTTCGACCGCCACGGCACGCTGATCGTCGAGGGCGCCAATGCGGTCGTCGAACTGGTGCAGCACTACGGCGACACGGTCCGCCGTGCGGAGCTGATCCAGCGCATCGGCGACATCGAGCGCAGCGCCGACAAGATCACGCACGAGACCGTTTCGGTCCTGCACTCCACGTTCATCACGCCGTTCGACCGCAACGACATCCACCGGCTCATTTCCGGCATGGACGACATCCTCGACCTCATGCAGGACGCGGCCGAGTCCATGCACCTGTTCGACATCCAGACGCTGCCACCCGCGTCGCTGCAGCTGGCCGAACTGCTGCAGCAGTGCTCGGTCAGGGTCCAGGCCGGCGTCGCGCTGCTCAAGTCGATGGACGATGCCGAAAAGGCCCTTGCGCTCACCGAAGAAATCGACCAGCTCGAAAGCGACGCGGACAGGGTGTCCCGTGACGGGATCTCCCGCCTCTTCCGCGAGGAAATGGACGTTCGGCAGCTGATCAAGCACAAGAACGTCTACGAATACCTCGAGGAAGCCATCGACAAGTGCCAGGACGTGGCCAACATCATCGAATCGGTGATCGTGGAAAACGTCTGATGGACGCCGGGCTCACGATTCCGCTGGCGACGCTGGTGCTGCTCGTCGCGCTGGCGCTCGCGTTCGACTTCATGAACGGCTTCCACGACGCGGCGAACTCGATCGCCACGGTGGTCTCCACGGGCGTGCTGCGACCGCACTACGCGGTGGCCTGGGCGGCCTTCTTCAACTTCGTCGCGATCTTCATCTTCCACCTCAAGGTGGCTGCCACGGTCGGCAAGGGCATCGTCGATCCCGGCGCGATCGACCACTACGTGATCTTCGGTGCGCTGATCGGCGCGATCATCTGGAACCTGGTCACCTGGTACTACGGCATCCCGTCGAGTTCGTCGCACGCGCTGATCGGCGGCATGATCGGCGCCACGATCGCCAAGGCGGGCGTGGATCCGCTCGTGATGAAGGGCATCGTCCGCACCGTTTCCTTCATCTTCATCTCGCCCGTTCTCGGCATGCTGCTCGGCGGGCTGATCATGGTCGCCGTCTCGTGGATATGCCTGCGGTCCGCGCCACGCAAAGTGGACGGCTGGTTCAGGCGCCTGCAACTCGCCTCGTCCGCGGCTTACAGCATCGGCCACGGCAGCAACGACGCGCAGAAGACCATGGGCATCATCTGGCTGCTGCTGATTTCCGCCGGCGTCACGTCGACCGATGCGGCCATGCCGCCCAACTGGGTGATCGTGAGCTGCTACATCGCCATCGCCATGGGCACGATGTTCGGCGGCTGGCGCATCGTGAAGACGATGGGCCAGAAGATCACGAAGCTGCGTCCGGTCGGTGGCTTTGCCGCCGAGACCGGCGGCGCCATCACGTTGTTCATGGCGTCGAGCTTGGGGATCCCGGTGTCGACGACGCACACGATCACGGGCGCCATCGTCGGCGTGGGCTCGGCGCAGCGCGTGCGGGCCGTGCGCTGGGGTCTGGCCGGCAATATCGTGATCGCCTGGATCGTCACGATGCCGGCGGCCGCGATCATGGCCGCGCTGGCCTACTACCTGGGCCGACTCATCCTCTGACCCGACGGCGGTTCAGCCGCCGCGGAGCCTGGCCATCAATCCGCGCAGCGAATCAGCCAGCGTGTCGAAGCGCAGGTCCGTCATTTCGCCGGCGTCGAAGAACGTCATGCGGCACGGCACGCAGCGTTCGAGACGGATGTGCTGCTGGCCCGGCGCCTGGATCGTATGCATCTGCGCGCCGCAACCCGGACAAGGGACGTCAGGCTTTTCGTTCCAACGCCGGCCTTCGCGCGCCGCACCGGGGTCGATCTCGCGCGGATCGTGCTTCGGCCAGAGGAACCACTGGCGCTGCAGGTCCGAAAGCGCGTCGTCAGTGCACGCGATGCCGTGGCAGCTTTCGCAGCGGTGGATCGTGGCCGAAAATCCCGCTGAGAACGGGCTCAGCGCAGACCCGCACTTCGGACATTGCATCATGAAACCTCCCCGGAGCGATCCCGGGACAGTACCACGGAGGAGCGCGACAACTTAAGCTGCCGGCCATGAACTCGCCCTATCCGCGCCTGCTCGCACCCCTCGACCTCGGCTTCGTGAAGCTGCGCAATCGAGTCCTCATGGGCTCGATGCACACCGGACTCGAAGACGACCCGAAGAAATTCACGCGCCTCGAGTCCTATTTCGCGGAGCGTGCGCGCGGCGGCGTCGGCCTGATCGTGACCGGCGGGTTTGCACCGAACATCGAAGGCTGGGCAGCGCCCTTCTCCGGCCGCCTCACGACCCGTGCCGCCGCCGCACGGCATCGCCCGATCACGGATGCCGTGCACGCCGAAGGCGGCCACATCGCGCTGCAGATCCTGCACACGGGCCGGTACGGCTACCACCCGCTGGCCGTCGCACCCACGCGCTTGAAGTCGCCGATTTCGCCGTTCACCCCGCGGGCACTGAGCGAGCGCGGGATCGAGCGGCAGATCCGCGCTTTCGTGCGCTGCGCATCGCTTGCGCGCGAGGCTGGGTACGACGGCGTCGAGATCATGGGATCCGAGGGCTACTTCATCAACCAGTTCATCGCGGCGCACACGAACCGGCGCACCGACGGCTGGGGTGGCAGTTTCGCGAACCGGATCCGGTTGCCGATCGAGATCGTTGCGCGCACGCGCGAGGCCGTGGGCAAGGACTTCATCCTCGTCTACCGGCTCTCGATGCTGGACCTCGTGCCCGAGGGCAGCGACTGGAACGAAGTCGTGCAACTGGCGCAGGCGATCGAACGCGCGGGCGCGACGATCATCAACACCGGCATCGGCTGGCACGAAGCCCGCGTGCCCACGATCGCGACGTCGGTGCCGCGCGCGGCGTTTGCATGGGTGACACGCAAGCTGAAAGGCCAGGTCGGCATTCCGCTGTGCGCGACCAATCGCATCAACGCACCCGACGTCGCCGAGCAGATTATTGCGGGCGGCGATGCCGACATGGTGTCGATGGCGCGTCCACTGCTGGCAGACCCGGACTTCGTGAACAAGGCGGCTGCGGGGCGCGCGGACGAAATCAACACGTGCATCGCCTGCAACCAGGCCTGCCTCGATCACGTCTTCCAGCGCAGGATCGCCTCGTGCCTGGTCAACCCGCGCGCCGGCCACGAAACGGAACTGCGCTACGAACCGGCGCAGAAGCAGAGGAAATTCGCAGTCGTCGGCGCCGGTCCTGCCGGACTCGCATGCGCCACCGTGCTCGCCGAGCGAGGCCACCAGGTCGACCTGTTCGATTCCGCCGCCGAGATCGGCGGCCAGTTCAACCTGGCCAGGCGCGTGCCGGGCAAGGAAGAGTTCGCCGAGACGCTGCGCTACTTCCGGCGGCGACTGCAGGTCACGGGCGTCAACGTGCGGCTGGGCGTGCGCGCCGACGTCCCGCTGCTGCGCGACAGCGGCTATGACGAAGTGGTGCTGGCGACCGGCGTGACGCCCCGCAATCCATCGATTCCCGGGGCCGACGAGCACCGCGCCTCGGGCCGCGTGCTCGGGTATGCCGACGTCCTGCTGGGCCGTCACGAATGCGGGCCGCGCGTCGCCGTGATCGGTGCCGGTGGCATCGGTTTCGACGTTGCCGAGTTCCTCGTCTCGGCCGGGCATTCCAGCGCCCTCGACCTCGCCGCGTGGCAGCGCGAATGGGGCGTGACCGATCCGGCAACCGCGCGCAGCGGCCTGGCCACGCCTGCGATCGAACCGCCCGTCCGCCAGGTCTACCTGCTGCAGCGCAAGTCCACGCCGCTCGGCAAGGGCCTCGGCAAGACCACCGGCTGGATTCACCGGGCGGCGCTGCGCATGAAGCGCGTCGAGATGATGGGTGGCGTGAACTACGAGGGCGTCGACGAACGCGGCTTGCGCGTGAGCTTCGGCGAGGCACGCGCCAAGCCCACCCTGCTCGAGGTCGACAACGTGGTGCTTTGCGCGGGACAGGAGTCGCTGTGCGAGTTGTACGAACCGCTGCAGAACGCCGGCGTCACCGTGCACAAGATTGGTGGCGCGGACGTCGCCGCCGAGCTCGACGCGAAGCGCGCGATCGACCAGGGATCGCGACTGGCGGCACGGTTGTAGGACGTCAGCCCGTCATTCGAGCGGGAACGGTACGCGCGCCGTGCCGGTCGCGTGCTCTTCCACGCGCTTGGCCGCGAGGATCGACTTCAGCAACTGGGCATGGTTGTGCTCGTCCTGCCCGGCCACGAGGTACCTGTCGGCCAGGGCCAGCACTTTCTCCAGGTACGCGCGACGCTGGTCGAGATACAGCAGCGTCTTGCCGAGGAACTTTGGATCGCGGGCCTCGACGTGCAGCACCTCCGCCGCCTGCAGCGCGACGCCGTATTCCTGGTCCGTCGGCTTGCGGTGGTAGACACGGCCCTCCGGCGTGTCTTCCTGCGGCGGTGCTGCGGGGGCCAGGTCCGCCTCCACGGTGCCGCGCCGGGGTGGCCCGTGCAGCAGGGCGCGGATGATGTCCGTCGTCGTCACGATCCCGATGACACGATCTTCGTCGTCGACGATGGGCATCGCATGCACGCCTGACCCGATGATCAGGGTGGCCGCTTCGTCCAGGCTCGTGAACGGCCGGCGACTCGTGACGGGCGTACGCATGATCTGCTCGATGCGGAAACGTGCATCGAGGAAAGCCGCGCGATTACCCGCGCCTCGCGGCGCGAAGAACTCCACCTTGATGAGGTCGGCGGAACTCAGCATCCCGACCAGGCGGCTGTCGCGAACGACGGGCAGGTGATGGATTGGATACTGCAGGAAACAGTCGAGCGCTTCGCTGACGGGACGGTCGACTTCGATCACGACCACCGTCTCGGTCATGATCCGCGATACGGGTTCCTCGGGTCTCATGGTCGGCGTGTCCTCTTTTGCAAGGATAACGCGGAACGTTTCTTCGACTTTGCGACGCACATCGAAATGTCGGAGGCCGGCGCTGCCAACGACACTTAGCGCGCTGGGTATTTCCGCTTAGTGCAGGGCGTCGTCGCTGGCGCGTCCGGTCCGGTACTGTTCCCCGAGCTTGGAAAGGCAGACACGCGCTCTGGGAACAGTACCGGACCGGACGCTTGCGATGCGCCAGCCTGCGACACTGCGCGAGCGCTTGCGGACCCGTGCAGAGCTTCCCTGGCGCGGCGTCGCAAAGCTGCGGCAGGCGGCCTTCAGGCCCGGTTGGCGTGAGGCGCGACACCGGACCGGTCGAGCAGCATCTCCACCTTGTCGCGGAAGCTGCGGCTCAGCTTCAATTCCTGCCCCGACTGCAGCTTGAGGAAGCATTCGCCGTTCAGGTGCGGCCGCAGCGAGCGCACGCGAGCCAGGTTGACGATCGTGGAGCGGTGCACGCGCTGGAACACCTGCGGATCGAGCATGTCCTCGAGTTCCTTCATCGTGGCGCGCAGCACGTGCGTCTGCCCATCCGCGTGCAGGCACATGTAGTCGCCCGCGGCATCGATCCAGTCGATGGTGGTCACGTCGAGCCGGATCGTCTCGCGGCCCGAACGGATGGGCAGCATCTTCGCGTAGCGACGTGCGTCGGCCGCACCCGCGGCGGCGGCAGCGCTCTCCGGCGAGATTTCGCCATTGCCCTTCACGTCCGCCAGCAGCGCCATCAGCTGTTCGCGCTGGGCGATCGCCTGCTTCTGCTGCCACTGCGCGCGCACCCGGTCGAGGGCGGCAGCGAGACGCGCGTCATCCACGGGCTTGAGCAGGTAGTCGAGCGCGTGGGCCTCGAACGCATTGATGGCGTAGCGGTCGAACGCCGTCACGAACACGACCATCGGCATGCTTTCCTGCGGCACCTGAGCGACCACCTCCAGCCCCGACAGGCCCGGCATCTGGATGTCGAGGAACATGAGGTCCGGCGCTTCCTCGGCGATGGCGGCAATCGCTTCGCGACCGTTGGCGCACTGGCGCACGATGGTGATGTCGGCTGCATCCTTGAGCCGCAGTTCGAGGCCCCGTCGTGCAAGGGGCTCGTCGTCAACGATGAGGGTGCGGATGGTCATGTCGGTTGCGTCGCCCGTTCGAATGGCATCGTGATCTCGAGCCGAAGGCCCGGCCTGGAAAAGCGCACGGCGAGTTTCTGCTGGTCCCCGTAGAGGACGGCAAGCCGCTCGCGCGTATTGCGGAAACCTACGCCACGGCCGGCACCGAGTTCAACGCCCACGGGCAGCCCGGGGCCGTCGTCCTGCACCACCAGCTTCAACCGGCCCTGCTCTTCGCGTGCCTCGATGCGGAGCCGGCCGCCTTCCTCGCGCGGTGCAACGGCGTACTTGAGCGAATTCTCGACCAGCGGCTGCAGCACCAGCGACGGCACGAGTGCCTGCGTGACGCTCTCGTCGATGTCGTAGTCGAGCTTGAGCCGGTCGCCGAAGCGCAGCTGCTCGATGCCGAGGTAGAGGTTCAGCGCGTCGAGCTCCTGTCGCAACGTGACCTTCTTCATCGGGTCCTGGTCAAGCGTGTAGCGCAGGAAATCCGACAGCCGGCCGACGGCCTGGTTGGCGATCTTGCCCTGGTTGTCGAGGATCAGCGTCGAGATGGCGTTCAGCGTGTTGAACAGGAAGTGCGGGTTCAGCTGGTACCGCAGCATCTTCACCTGGGCTTCCTGCGCGAGCGCGGACGCACGCAGCATCGATTCGCGCTGCTCCTGCAGCGCCTCGTAGTACTTGATGCCGAAGTACAGGCCCGACCAGCACAGCAGCAGGTAGGTCGAACTGAGGGTGCCGGCGAAGATGCCGTACCACGGCTCGCCGGCCATCGACCCGGTCTCGACCCAGTGCAGGTACGACGAGTTGATGATGACGCGCCAGCAGAGCGCGACGAACCAGGACGCGAACAGCACGGCCGGAACGACCAGGACGAACCGCCGTCCCCAGAGGCGGCGATAGAGGTAGCGCAGCGGCGCCGAGAGCAGGAAGCCGCCGGCGGCCGCCGCGAACACGACCTTGACGTAGGACGTCGGCTTCTCATACAGCAGCGCACCCAGGTACTGGGTGATGAGGTACGCGCTCCAGCCGAGCGTGTGCAGCGCCCAGAAGAGCAGGTTGCGGTTGCGGCGGAGGTCGTCGAGAGTCACCGCGGGAGCTTAGCGGGGCGGCCCGAGCCCCGGTAACGATTCGTCGCACGCCGCGCACCACTCGTCCCACCATCACTGCGCAAACCCGGTGACGTAGGCCGCGCAGCCCGCCTCGAAGCCCGGACCGGCGCCAGCGCAGTGGCAGCGATCGACCAGTTCGTTTTCGCGGGCCCACTCGAAGCCGGCCTGCTCGGCGGTCACCGCTTCGTCAGCGAAGGCGCGGCATCCCTCCGCGAACGCTGGGTCGTTGCGCGACGTGCAGGCACGAGCGTCAGCGATCCCATTGCGCTCGGCCCAGTCGAAACCGGACTTGTGCGAGCTGCAGCGATCGTCGCGGCAGGCGTAGCCGAGGAAGCCACGGGGCGCATAGGGCTCACGACCCGACGCTGCCGGGCAACTTGAGTGGCGGGACGGCTCGCCCGGCAGGCCCGCGCTCGCACCGGTCGCTGCGATCACGAGCGAGACGGCCATGAGCGACAGGATCCATCGAGTCAGCCATTGATCGAGCGTCGGTGCGGTCTTCATGCGTGCGCCTCCCGGGCCACCATGGCCCGACGGCTCTACGCTAGCCGCCGCAAGTCCTCGTGCCGCGTCGCATTTGAGTTCGGTTCCGGCAGATTCGCGGCACGGGCAGAATGCGCGCATGCATAGACGCCTCCATGCCGTGCTGTTCGCCCTGCTCGTCGTCACGACCAGTGCTGCCGTCGCCAGTGACCGCCCGGTGCTGCAGGGGGTCGTCGTGGGCGTGGTGGATGGCGACACGGCCGACATCCGGCTCGACTCCGGGATGATCCGCATCCGCTTCCACGCGATCGATGCGCCCGAGTCCGGCCAGCCGAACGGCAAGGCGGCGAAGGCCGCGCTGTCGCAGCTGATCTTCGGCAAGGCGGTCGAAGTGGAACCGTTTGAGCAGGACCGCTACGACCGGCTGGTCGCGCGCGTGTGGCTCGATGGCCAGGACATCAACGCGGCAATGATCAAGACCGGCAATGCGTGGACGTATCGCCGCTATGCCGACGAACCCGCGTACTGCGCGTACGAGAAAGCGGCGCGCGACCAGGGACGGGGACTCTGGCGCCTGCCACCCGCCGATCGGGTGGCGCCGTGGGAATGGCGGCAACGCAAGTCGCGCGCGGGGCAATTCACCGACTATTCGCAGGAAACCGTCGCCGCGTGTGTCGCGGCACTCGGTCGGTGAGCCGGCGTCAGCCGAACCGCCGGTGACGAACTCAGACGTGCTTGAAGCCGCCGATGTTCACGCGGGGGGCGACTACGGCCTTGGGTGTCCCGGGCTTGCGCGCACGTGCCGTCTCCCAGGCCGAATGGACTGCATGTTCGACGACGTCCAGGCCGACAAGCGCGAGCAACATGACGGCCAGGAGGTCGAGGCCAAGCAGTTGGAAGGTTTCCATCCAGGTCATTTCCATGATCGTCTCCTCCGTCGGTACCCGACTGGAAATGATCCTAAACCTGTTTTGCTGCTATGCAGCAGAACTGGCTCTCACTTTTGACCCAACCAACTGATCCGGCTACGTATTACGGCCAACCGACTAGTGGTTAATCGATAGGGAAATGGACCTATGACCGCGTGGTTGGACGTGATCCAAGAACAAGAAGGTCGGCATCGCCGGCCCTCTGACTAACCCCTGACCCCCAACCCCTAGTCGCTTTCCCCTAGGGGAACTGGATCTTTCCACGAGGCGGCGCACCTTGGCCGAGTGCGGCGGCCGCGCCGGCGTCCGGAATCACGATCGACGACGCCTGCTGCCGGCGCATCTCCTGCAGTTCCTTCATCGTTTCGTCGAAAGCGATCTTGGCGCCTTCGGCAAAGCCCTCGCAGGCCTCTCCGAGGTTGGTGGCCGGGATTTCGAACGACAGCGGCAGCACGCCGGCGGGCGTCATGATCTGTGCCTGGCCGACATAAACCGAGGCGCGTGCCGGATCGGTCGAGCCGTCGGACTTTACCGGCGTCAGCACGCGGATCGTGCCGACCTTGCGATCGGAATAGGTGTCCTCGCGATAAAGGTCGTTCACGTCCATGCGGGGATCGGGTGCGTTCGGGCCGGCCATGTCTGCGTCCTCAAAGTGTGTGCGTACCGCGCGACGCGCGGCGAATGTCGCGGCACGTTATCAGAATTTCGCGTCGTCTTGACTGTCCCCAGAGCCGTCACCCGGGCCACCCGCGGGGCCGCCCACCGGACCGTTCCAGCGACCTTCGCGCGGCCAGGGCGACAGCGCGAGGTAGTAGAACAGGATCAGGTTCACGAGCGGGATCGACGCCATGATCGCGAGCCAGGCGGGGAACCCCATGCGCGGCAGGATCTTCCAGAACGCGACGAGCTGCAGCAGCGAGAGGATGAAAAACACGCGGATCATGCGGCTCTCCGGGAGCGGACGGCTCCAGTGACGGCCGGAATGATATAACGCCGCCATGAACGACTCGAACCGCTACCGGACCCAACGGGGTCCTATTCGCGCACCGCACGGCTCGCAGCTCACCGCGCGCAGCTGGCTCACCGAAGCGCCGTTGCGCATGCTGATGAACAACCTCGACCCGGACGTGGCCGAACGTCCGGACGAACTGGTCGTGTACGGCGGCATCGGCCGCGCCGCACGCGACTGGGAGTCCTACGACCGCATCGTCCGCTGCCTGCGCGAACTCGGCGACGACGAAACGCTGCTGGTGCAGTCGGGCAAGCCGGTCGGCGTGTTTCGCACGCACACCGATGCGCCGCGCGTGCTGATCGCGAACTCGAACCTCGTCGGCCGCTGGGCCACCTGGGACCACTTTCACGAGCTCGACCGCAAGGGACTCATGATGTACGGCCAGATGACGGCCGGCTCGTGGATCTACATCGGCAGCCAGGGCATCGTGCAGGGCACGTACGAAACCTTTGTTGAGTTAGGTCGTCAACAATACAACGGTGACCTGACCGGCAAATGGATCCTCACCGCGGGACTCGGCGGCATGGGCGGCGCGCAGCCGCTCGCAGCGACCATGGCAGGCGCCTCGATGCTCGCGATCGAGTGCCGTCGTGACCGCATCAGGAAGCGGCTCGAGACGCGTTATCTCGACGTCGGTGTCGACACACTGGACGAAGCACTCGAACTGCTCGCAGCGGGCGGGTCACGAAGGCAAGGCAATCTCGGTCGGCCTGCTCGGCAACGCCGCGGAAGTGCTGCCCGAGATGTTGCGACGTGGGGTGCGCCCGGACGCGGTGACGGACCAGACATCGGCACACGATCCGATCAATGGCTACCTGCCGGAAGGCTGGACCGTCGAGCAGTGGGACAGGATGCGCGCCAGTGACCCTGCGGCGGTCGAAGCTGCGGCGCGCAAGTCGATGGCAAAGCACGTGCTGGCGATGCTGGCCTTCCAGCAACTCGGCATCCCGACCTTCGATTACGGCAACAACATCCGGCAGGTCGCGTTCGACGAGGGTGTCAAGAACGCATTCGACTTCCCGGGCTTCGTGCCCGCGTACGTGCGACCGCTGTTCTGCCGCGGCATCGGCCCGTTCCGCTGGGCTGCGCTGTCCGGCGATCCCGAGGACATCCACCGCACCGACCAGAAGGTGAAGGAGACTGATCCCCGACGATCCGCATCTGCACCGCTGGCTCGACATGGCACGCGAACGCATCCAGTTCCAGGGCCTGCCCGCGCGCATCTGCTGGGTGGGACTCGGCCAGCGTCATCGGCTCGGCCTGGCGTTCAACGAGATGGTGAAGCGCGGCGAACTCAAGGCGCCGATCGTGATCGGGCGCGATCACCTCGACTCCGGTTCGGTCGCGAGCCCCAACCGCGAGACCGAGGCGATGAAGGACGGCTCCGATGCCGTCGCCGACTGGCCGCTGCTCAATGCGTTGCTCAATACGGCGAGCGGCGCCACGTGGGTATCGATCCACCATGGCGGTGGCGTCGGCATCGGCTACTCGCAGCACTCCGGCGTCGTCATCTGCTGCGATGGCACCGATGCCGCGGCACGCCGCATCGAGCGCGTGCTGTGGAACGACCCGGCGACCGGCGTGATGCGTCACGCGGACGCGGGTTACGAGATCGCGGTCGACTGTGCGCGCGAGAACGGCCTGAACCTCCCGTTCCTGGATTGAAGGCATTTCTTCCTGGATTGAAGACACCGTCGCCGCCGGTCTCGCCGTACCTTCCGACTAACCCCTATCCCCTATCCCCTATCCCCTGACCCCTCCATTGCGCAGCCTCTGGCACCACCTCTCCCTCCTCACCTGCGACGACGATCGCCGCGTCATCGCGGACGGCGCCGTCGTCACCGAAGGCGACACGATCACGTGGGTCGGTGCAGCGAAGGACTTGCCCGCCGGCCTCGCACCCGACCGCACGATCGAACTCGCGGGCCGCTGGCTGACGCCGGGCCTCATCGACTGCCACACGCACATCGTGTTCGGCGGTCAGCGCGCGGCGGAATTCGCGCGCCGCACCGCGGGCACGAGCTACGCCGACATCGCGCGTGAAGGCGGCGGCATCCTGAACACCGTGCGCGCGACTCGCGCCGCCGGTGTCGACGAACTCGTGCGACGCAGCGAGCCGCGCCTGCGTGCGCTGCTGCAGGAAGGCGTGACGACGGTCGAGATCAAGTCGGGGTACGGTCTCGATTTCGAGTCGGAGCGTCGCATGCTGCTCGCGGCCCGCGCGCTGGAGCAGCGGCTACCCGTCACCGTCGTGACTTCGTTGCTCGCGGCCCACGCGACACCGCCCGAATTCAAGGGACGCGAGGACGACTACATCGACCTGGTCTGCCGGGACTGGTTGCCACGCTTCGCGCGCGAGCACGGACTGGTCGACATGGTCGATGCGTACTGCGAAAGCATCGCGTTCAGCGCGACGCAATGCGACCGGCTCTTTACCGCCGCGAGAGCGCACGGCTGGCCGGTGCGGCTGCATGCCGAGCAGATCAGCAACATCGGCGGCAGCCGCATGGCCGCCCGTCACGGCGCGCTCGCCTGCGATCACCTCGAGTACGCGATCGAAGACGACGCGATCGAGCTGGCGCGGGCCGGCACCGTCGCCGTGCTGCTGCCCGTCGCGTATTACGTCCTCGCCGATCCGCGACTGCCACCGATCGACCACTTCCGCACGCACGGCGTGCCGATGGCCGTCGCGAGCGACGCAAACCCCGGCTCGGCGCCGGGAGCCTCGCTGCAGACCGCGATGAACATGGCACGCCGCCTGTTCGGCCTGACGAGCGGCGAGGTGCTCGATGGCGTCACGCGCAATGCTGCCCGCGCCCTGGGCCTGGGCGATCGCCACGGGCAGATCGCGCCCGGCTTCCGCGCAGACTTTGCAGCGTGGTCGATCGATACGCCCGACGAACTCGGGTACTGGATCGGCTTCAATCCGTGCAGCATGGTCGTGCGCGGCGGCGAGATCGTGCTGGAGCGGGACGCATGAACGAAACGCACAACGACATGGGCGACTGGCGTGGCCGCGTGGATGCGATCGACGGCGATGCCGGCCGGCGATGGCACCAGGTCGTGCGGCAGGCGAATTCAGCGAGCTTCCCGGGCGTCGCACTGCTTGGTTTCGCCTGCGACGCAGGCGTGCGCAGGAATCATGGGCGCGTGGCGCCGCGGCGGGTCCCCGGGTCCTGCGCAAATACCTTGCGAACCTGGCGTGGCACGGTGGCTCGGCGGCGGCGCTTTACGATGCCGGCGACATCGGCTGCAGGGACGACGGCCTCGAGGCTGCACAGGCGGACTACGCCCAGCACACCGCGCAACTGCTGCGCGCGGGCCATCGCGTCATCGGGCTCGGTGGCGGTCACGAAATTGCATGGGCGTCCTACCAGGGCATCGCGGCTGCGTTTGCCGGTGACCGGAAGCTCGAGCGCCTCGGCATCGTGAATTTCGATGCGCATTTCGACCTGCGCCAGCCCGAGCACCCGGGGCGCGGCAGTTCCGGCACGCCGTTCCTGCAGATCGCGGAGGCACGGGCCGCCGCGGGACTCGGGTTTCGTTACCTCTGCCTCGGCATCAGCGAGACGGCAAACACGCCGTCATTGTTCGCGCAGGCCGCGAAGCTCGGCGTCGGGCACGTGGCCGACGTGGAGATGGGCGATGCGGCCGTGGATTCGCAGCTGCGTGATTTCGTCGCGGACTGCGACGGCATCTACCTGACGTTCTGTCTCGACGTGCTGCCCCCTGCGGTGGCGCCGGGCGTGAGCGCCCCGTCGGGACTGGGCGTACCCCTGCATCGAGCGATGGCGCTGGTGCGTCAGGTGCGTCGCGACTGCGCGAATGCGCCGGGCGGCGACAAGCTGTTGCTGGCCGACGTGGCGGAATACAGCCCCTGCTTCGACGCCCCGGACGCGCGAACGGCACGGACGGCCGCGCGACTCGTCTACGAGCTGGCCGCGATCAGTCGGTAACGTCGGGCTCGACGAAGCACCAGCCCACTTCGGGGTGGAGCCGCTTGATCTCCACTTCCAGTTCGTTCAGGTGGGCGACGGCTTCTTCGATCGACAGGCCTGCCCGCATCCTCAACTTTGCCGCGAGCAGGACTTTCGGCCCCATCTGCAACGTGATCGTGTGCAGCAGTTCCTCGATCGCCGTGTCGCGGTTGATGATGTCGCGGATGCTCTGCTCGAGCTGCGGCTCCGCGGACTTGCCGATCAGCAAGGTCTTGATCCGGATGGCAATGAAGACGGCAACGATGATCAGCACCGAGCCGATCACGATCGAGCCGGCGGCATCCCAGCGCGTGTCGCCCGTGAGGACTGCCAGCGACAGGAAAGCGAACGCAGTCGCCAGGCCCGCGAGCGCGGCGATGTCCTCGCCCAGGATGACGACGAGTTCGGCATTGCGCGTGTGCTTGAGCCAGTCCCCGAACGAGCGTCCGCGGCGAATCCTGCCGATTTCGCGCAGCGCGCCGAGCAGGCTGGCCGACTCGAGCACGATGGCAACGGCAAGCACCGCGAGTGCGACCCAGACCTTGTTGAGCGGCTCGGGTTCGTGGAGCTTGTGCCAGCCTTCGTAGATGGAAAACAGCCCCCCCACGCTGAACAGCAGCACCGCGACGAGGAAGCTCCAGAAATAGGTGACCTTGCCGAAGCCGAGCGGATGAATACGCGTCGCGGGCTTCTCGGCCTGCTTGAGTCCGAGGAACAGCAGCAGCTGGTTGCCGCAATCCGCATAGGAGTGGATCGCTTCCGCGAGCATGCTGCCGGAATTGGTATAGACCGCCGCGCCGGACTTGGTGATTGCGATGCCGAGGTTGGCGAGCAAGGCATAGAGGATCGCCTTCGCGGACGAACCCTGTTCAGCGGCCATGCGACAGTCTCCGCGGCAAGGCCAAAACGATAGAGGCAGCCACGGGCGGGCGCAACGCCGGCTTTTGCGACGTCCCGGGGGCACAGCGTATCCTGCGCGTCCCGACCCTGGTCGCCTAGGCGCGAAATCCCTGCAATGAAGCTGAAACCAGTCGTCTTCGGAAGCGCTCTCGCCGCACTCCTGCTGGTTGGCTGTGACCGCCGCAAGCAAGAACCGCCGCCCCCGCCCGAACCCCAGTCGGTGTCGGCAGCGGCAACCACCGGCGAGAGTCACCTGCCGCCGGGCATCGAGTGGTTCGACGGCGACGTCGACGCGGCATTCGCTGCAGCCAAGGCTGCCAACAAGCCGGTGTTCCTGTACTGGGGCGCCGAATGGTGCCCGCCCTGCGCGCAGATCAAGACGACGATCTTCAGCAAGCGCGAATTCCAGGAGCGCTCGCGCCTGTTCGTGCCCGTCTACCTCGACGGCGACACGCCCAGTGCGCAGAAGCACGGCGAGCGCTTCGGCGTGGTCGGCTACCCGACCATGATCCTGTTCAAGCCGGACGGGACGGAGATCACGCGCCTGCCGGGCGGCGTCGACGTCGCGCGCTACGCCAAGATTCTCGACGTCGCGCTCGCCGACGCGCGTCCCGTCAGCGACATCCTGGCAGCCGCGCGCAGTGGCGGCGCCGTGACGTCGAACGACTGGAAGCTGCTCGCGTATTACTCGTGGAGCACCGACAACGGCCACGTGCTGCCGGCCGACCAGGAGCTGGCGACGTTCCGCGCGCTGGCAGATCGCTGCCCCGCCGAACTGCCGGCCGAATGCGCCCGCTTCTTCTTCGACTACCTCGGTGCCGCTGCCGGCGCCTCGGAGCCCGGGAAGCCGGCGCTCGACGGCCTCGAGCGCGCCGATGCGCGCCGCAAGCTGCTGGCCATGCTGCCGTCACCTGCCGTCCAGTCGGCGAACGTCGACAACCTGCTGTACGGACCCAAGGACGCGATCGGCCTCCTGTCGAGCGACGGCACGCCGGAGCGCACACAGCTCACCGGCGCATGGCGCGACGCCATCGGCCAGCTCGGCGGCGATGCCAAGCCGCTGTCGGCGTCGGAGGAATTGCTGCGCGTGCGCGCGCGCGTGCTGCTCGCCAGGCTCGACGCACCCGATGCACCGCTGCCGCCCGCACTGCTCGACGAAGCACGCCAGGCTGTCGCGCGCGTGGACGCCACGACACCCGAGGGCTACCCGCGCCAGGCCGCGATCAATGCGGCCGCGAACCTGTACTGGGAAGCCGGTCTCGAGGCCGAGGCCAATACGCTGCTGACGGCAGAACTCGGCAAGTCGAAATCGCCGTACTACTTCATGCTCGACCTCGCCGACCTCGCCGAGAAGGCGGGCCGCAAGCAGGAAGCGGTGGACTGGCTCGCGCGCGCGTACGCCGGCGCGCAGGGACCGGCCACTCGCTTCCAGTGGGGCTACAACTACCTCGTGGGCCTGCTCGAGATGACGCCCGAGGACGTGCAGGGCATCGAGCGCGCGGGCCTCTCGGTGCTCGGCGAGCTCGACGGCTCGCCCGACGCGTTCTACCAGCGCACCCGCATGCGGCTCGAGCAGCTCGACACGATGCTGCTGGAATGGGGCCAGACCGGCGAAGCCTCCAAGGTGATCGACACCTTGCGCGCACGCACCGGCGAAATCTGCCGCAAGCTGCCGGAGAAGGACGCAGGCCGCACGAACTGCGAGAAATTCCTTACTGCGAAAGCGCGACCCACTCAGGCCGCGTGATCGCGTACTGCACGGCCGCACGCTCTTCCTCGTTGCGGCCGGCGATGACGTCCTGCGCATAGACGAACTCGCCGACTCGCCGCAGCCCGCACTTCTCCATCACATGCTGCGAGGCCAGGTTGCCGAGCAGCGTGCGGGCCGAAATCCTCTCGATGCCCAGCCCATCGAAGCCGTGCTCGAGCAATGCGCGGGAGCCTTCGGTCGCATACCCCTGGCCCCAGGCTGAACGCTTCAGCCGGTAGCCGAGCTCGACGTACTGCGGCTCGATGCGGTCGTCGCGCAGGTGGAACCAGCCCAGGAAGTCACCCGTGTCTCGGCATTCGGCGGCGAAATACCCGAGCCCCGGCTGCGCCTGGTAAATGGCGAACCAGCGCGGCATGTAGGTTTCGACATAAGCCGAACGCGGCGTCGGCTTGCCGTAGGTGATGTAGCGCATCACCTCCGGGTCCGCGTCCAGTTCCACCAGCAGATCGGCATCGGCCGGCACGAATCGCCGCAGCCGCAGCCGCCCGGTCTGAAGTAGGATGTGTGCCGTCACGGGTCCATTTACGCGTCCAATGAGCGCCGCAGTTTACGATTTCCGCAGCGACAACGTCGGTGCCGTCGCGCCCGAACTGCTCGAGGCCATCGTGGCCGCCAACCACGGAACGGCCGCGCCGTACGGCGACGACGACTTCACGCGAGCGATGACCGCCCGGTTTCGCAGCGTGTTCGAACACGAAGGGCTCGCTGCGTTCCCCCTGTCGACCGGCACGGGCGCGAATGTCGTCGCGCTCGCCGGACTCGCCAATGCCTATGGCGCGATCTATTGCCACGAGACGGCGCACATCAACGTGTATGAATGCGGCGCGCCCGAGTTGTTCACCGGCGCGAAGCTCGTGGGACTCGGCGGCGAAGGTTACAAGCTGCATGCTGCCACGCTCGACGAGGCGCTCGCGCTGGCGGGCCGCGGCAACGCGACGCGCGTGCAGCCTTTCGCGCTCAACCTGACGCAACCGACGGATTTCGGCACGCTGTATTCGATCGTCGAGCTGCGCGACCTGAGCGAGGTCGCGCATCGCCACGGGCTGCTCGTGCACCTCGACGGCGCGCGCTTCGCCAACGCGATCGCCGCACTCGGCTGCACTCCGGCCGAGATGACGTGGCGTGCCGGCATCGACGTCGTGTCGTTCGGCGCGACCAAGAATGGCGCGATGAATGCAGAGGCGGTGCTCGTGTTCGATCCCGCGGTGGCCGCCAGGGTGCCGTTCCTGATGAAACGCGGCGGCCAGGTCGTGTCGAAGGCACGCTTCCTGTCGGCACAGCTCGATCGTTACCTCGCCGATGGCCGCTGGCTCGAGCGCGCACGCCAGTCCAATGCGAACGCCGCGCGGCTCGCACAGCGCTTGCGGGCGATTCGCGGCGTCGAACTGATCGGCAAGGTCGAGATCAACATGCTGTTCGCACGGCTGCCCGATGCAGCTGTCGCCGCGCTCGATCGCGGCCCGTTCCGGTACTACAAGCTCGGCCGTGACCAGCGCTTCGTCTGCCGGCACGACCAGGAGCCGGCGGGCATGGACCTGCTGGTCACGACCATCGAGCGCGCGCTGGCATGAAGCGCGCATTGCGATCCGCATTCGTCGCGCTGGGACTGTGTGCCGGCGTGCCGGGCGTGATGCTGGTCGTGGCGCCGTCCGTGCAGGCGCAATCGCTCGCAACCATCCCGCTGCACTACCGCACGGCGGAAGACCTGCTGCCGATCCTGCAGCCGCTCGTACCGCCGGGTGCCACCATCACCGGCACCGGCGACATGCTGTTCGTGCGCGCGGATGCGGCGACGCTCGGGCACATACGCGAAGCGGTTGCGAGCCTCGACCGTGCGCCGCGCCAGTTGCTGATCTCGGTCGGCCAGGTCACGAACGCAAAGGGCAGCGGCACGTCGGTGCGTGGCTCCGGCACGATCGGGTCGGGCGACCTCCAGGTTGGCGTCAATCGCCCGCCGCAGGCCAGCACTGGCGGTCAGGTCGTCGTCCGCAGTGGCACCGCGAGCGACGACGTACGCAACGTGTCGAGCGTGCGGGCACTCGAAGGCTACGAGACGTATGTGTCACTTGGGCAATCGCGCCCGTTCACGTCCACGACGGTCACAGGCGGGGCGCATTACCCGCCGGTCGTCTCCCAGTCGACCGGGTTCCGCGACGTCCAGACCGGCTTTTACGCTACGCCGCGCGTCAGCGGTGACCGCGTGACGCTCGAGATTTCATCGCGTCAGCAGCGATTTGCAGGTGACGGACGCAGCGCGCCAGTCACAACGGGCAGCCTGACCACGACGGTGAGCGGAAGAATCGGTGAATGGATCCAGATCGGGGGCAGTGTCGACGGTGCGGCCGGCTCCGACAGCGGACTCGTCACCTGGGGAACACGCTCGGAATTGACGCAGTACGCGGCATGGGTCAAGGTGGACGAAGTTCGCTGATCGACCGCAGGATGCGCCGGGACAACAAGGACACGATGGCGACTGAGCCGAACCGCAGATTGCCCTTGGAAGGCGTGACCGTCGCAGTCGTGGGCGCGGGCCGCATCGGCTCGGAACTCATCCGCAACCTCGGACTGATGGGCATCGGCCGCATCGACGTGTTCGAACGTGATCATCACGTCGCCGATCCCCTGCGCAGCCGTTACACGATCTACGACGGCGATTTCTGGCACACGCTCACGCTGGCCCGCCTGCAGGCATACGACTTCGCCGTGTGCACCATCGGCGACCAGGAGGCCCGGCTGCGCATGAACCGCAAGTGCCTGGTCACCAGCGTGAACCAGGTGCAGGCGTGGACGGAGGGCTCGCTCGCCGTCGTCGGCGCCTATCCTTTCGCGGCGCTGGCCGAGTCCGCGTGCTTCGAATGCGAAACGTCGCGCGCGGCCATCCCACTGCCCATCGCTTCACTCAAGCTCGCGGTAGGAGAAGCGCCAGGTGCCGCTGCAGCGGTCACCCGGATCGCAACGGCGAGTGTCGCTGGTGCGCTGGCCGCCGCGCTGATTGCGCGCATCGCGGCCGGTTCACATGGATCGGTGGCGCGCCGGGCGACGCTCGACGCGACGCTGGGCCAGGGCGCGTCGCTTGAAGTTCGGCGCGACCCGCATTGTCCGCGTTGCGGGACGCTGCAGCGACCGGTGCCGATCATCCAGACGCGCAACCGTTGGGAGGTCTCGGCGTCGGTGGCGGAGGCGTGCCCCGACATGCTGAACCAGCGGCTGCAACTCAGCGACGAGATCGAAGGACTGCCGGCGGAATCGTGCTGTGTCGGTGAACTGGCCGCGCGCTTTCATGGCGGGCCGATCCCGGCCAAGTTCGCGCTGACGGAAGTCGGCGGCCGTGTCGTCTGTCTCGACTTCGAAGAGCGCGAATCGGGCTCGGCACCCGCCGTGTCACGGGCGGCCGCCGGCCGTCATCCCAGCAACTGACCGTCAGGGCTGCGCAGCCGGCGGCACGGCAGGCTGTGCCGGCGCAGGTGCGGCCGAGGGTTCGACGCTGAGCCCCGAAGACGGCTTGGCTGGCTCCGGCGCGTTGATGATCTCGAAGCGATCGGCGAAATAGTCGGTCTCGCCGAAGCACGTCGTGGGCAATCCGCGGTGCTCTTCGTAATGGATCCGCACCTGCTGGCCAACGGCCTTGTGCAGCTGCTCGGCGACGAGCGGGTCGCGGACGCTGAAATTCCAGATCTGCGGCGCGACGCCACCCACGATGTATTGCGCAACCTCGCCTTCATACGTCTTGCAGATCCAGCCGCGCTTGGAGAATTTCTGCAGCACGCCGGCGCGCTCGCCTTCGGAGTAGCTCCACCAGAGCATGAACATCGTGTAGAGCCCGATCAGGACCAGCGCGCCGACCAGGCTGCCCCAGAAGAACGACCGGAAGCTGCGCCGCGGCGGCTTCAGCGGCGACGTCGATGGGCTGGCAGCGGCGGGCATTTCGGCCATGAGCGGATCCCCTGTGATTCTTCGCACTGATCCGCGCGTCCCACGCTGCGCGGCGGCGCGAATCGTAGCAGACGTAATGCCCAGGCGCCCGGTCCCGCTTCTAAGGCGCGCCTGCCATGAATGACTCGATGCGTTCGACGAGATAGGAGTGAAACGGGTTGCTGCGCTGGCGGGTCAGCATCCAGTTCGGAACGTTCAGCACGCCGTTTTCGCCGCGGATCTCGAGCCGCCCTAACTGCACGTGACGATCGGACACTGGCGCGGCGTAGCCGTACAGGGGATCCTCGGGAGGAAATGGCAGGGCCACGTGCGACAGCGAGAAGACGTTGCGCGGCCAGGAAAGCCCGAGCGGCCGCTCGGTCGTCCGCGTCCCGAGCGCGGGCGACCGTCGCTCCATCACCTGCAGCGTGTCGGCCGATGCGTTGGTGACCAGCGTCAGCGCGAAAGGCCGCTGCGATTGCGCCTGCAACCGTCGCGTGAGCGGCGCGGGATCGGCGATCATCATCGGCTGCACGACCGCCAGCCGGTTCACGTCGAAGACCACGAGTTCGTGGCCATCGGGCGCAAGCCGCCCGAGCAGCGAGTCGATGACGGCGGGCGCTTGCACGGTCGAATCGACGGTGGAGATGAAGGCGAGGATCGGCGGCATGTCGTGCACCGCGCCCTTGCCGGCGATCGCGGCGATGCGCCTGCTCAGGCGGCTGGTGAATCTCTGCGTCGTGCCAGCCGCGTGAAAGCTGAACGACTGGTACTTGTACGGGTCGACTTCGGACTCGATCAGTTGCCACGCGGCGCGTCCGAAACCCTGCAGGTCCGACAGCCCGGTGCGAATGCGGCCGATGGCGGCAAGCCTGGTGATGCCGATGGCAGGCGAGATCAGCACCAGTCCCGCGGGGCGCGGCAAGCTGGCATCGGTTCGCGCGTCGAGGGCGTAGCTGACGGCCAGGGCGGCGCCGTTGGAGTAACCGATCATGTGAATCGGTTTCGCCGCGCCGAGCGTTGCGCGCAGGTCGCGCATCGCAAGTTGCGTGGCCGCCGCGAGGTCCTCGATTTCGAACGTCAGCAGTCCCGAAGGCGCGGTGCCGTGCCCAGGCAGGCGCAGGCCGACGACCCGATAGCCGCGCGCCGATAGGGCCAGGCCGATGCTGCGCAGGCTGTACGGCGAGTCCGTGAGGCCGTGCAGCAGCAGCACACCGCCGATGGGATCGCCCGCCGGCTGCAGGACGAACGTGCGATTCCAGTTGAACGCCCAGACATTGGGATCGCTGAGACTGCCCGGCGCGAACCGGTTGTAGGGCAGCAGGTCGGCAGCAACCAGGCGGTTCGCAATGTCAGTCCGGACTTGGTCCAGAAGCCGCTGCTCACGCTCGCGGTATCCAGCGAGCGTCGTGACACGGCCTGCGGCGTAGTCGGAGGCCGTGAATTCGGCGGTGAACCGCACGCGGTGCCAGGGCTTCAGTTCGGGTCCAGACCACAGGAAATGCAGGTAAAACCCGAGCCCGACGAGCAGCAATGCCGTCAGCAACGAGCCTGCTGTCCGGCCCAGCCAGCGCAGCGCTGCGCGCACGATCTGCCCCCCCTGCGTTCCCGGAATGGTTCCAACCAATCATAGTCGGTTTGTCGCGACTCTCGTAAAACCCGAATGGTCCGGGGTCGCATTAGGCGAGAGCATTCAGTTCGTTATCCAGGTCGCCCCCGTGGGCGCGACGAACGGGAGATGGAACGACTCACTGCAGCAGAGGCTGGAGCAGCGGTCACGACCGTTGCTTCGCCAGTATCCGGTGCGCACGCGCTCGATTTTGCCGACCGCCTGCGTGAAGCCGCGGACCTGTTGCACGCGCAGGGAGCCAATCCCTATCGGGTTGCCGCGTATCGCAAAGCCGCCGATACGCTCTGCCGCCTGCCTGCCGGGGAAATCGTGACGCTCGTCGAGCGCGAAGGCGTGGAAGGCCTCGATCGCTTGCCACACGTCGGGCGCGGCATCGCAACCGCGATCGTCGAAATGGTCCGCACCGGTCACTGGTCGCAGCTCGAGAGACTGCGCGGCACCGCGGATCCCGTCGCGCTGTTCACGGTGGTGCCGGGCCTCGGTCATCGGCTCGCCGAACGCATCCACGAAGAACTGCACCTCGACACGCTCGAAGGACTCGAACTCGCCGCGCATGACGGCAGGCTCGAGAACGTGCCGGGCGTCGGGCCGCGACGCGCCGCAGCGATCCGCGCCAGCCTGCACGCCATGCTCGTCCGTGGCCGTGACGCCGGCACCGCGCCACCCTTGTCCGTGGGTCCGGTGCCCGCGGTCGGCGCGCTGCTGGCGATCGATCGCCAGTACCGCGAGCAGGCGGCTGCCGGCACGCTGCCGACCATCGCTCCGATTCGTTTCAATCCCTCGCAGGAAGCCTGGCTGCCCGTGCTGCACGCGGAGCGCGATGGGTGGCAGTTCACAGCGCTCTTTTCCAACACGGCCCAGGCGCATCAATTGAAGCGCACGCGGGACTGGGTGCGGATCTTCCATTACGACTCGGAGAACTCCGAGGGCCAGCACACGGTCGTCACCGAGACGCACGGACCGCTCGCCGGCAAGCGCGTCGTGCGCGGGCGCGAGACCGAGTGCCGCGCGCACTACGCCTGAGACGGCGGCGCGTTCAACGAGACGAGGAATTGACGCGCGGACCTGCCCCGGGCCCGTCCGGATACAAGTCGCCCCGCTCCCGCGAAGCGCTCGCGGTAATACGGATCGTCCAGGCTCGCCTCGCCCACGCTCCTGCCCGTCTGCGGCGCGTGCACGAAGCGACGTTGCCCCGTGTAGACGCCGACGTGCGTCACTTCGCGACTGCCCGGGACGAGGCGAAAGAAAACGAGATCGCCGGCACGCAGCGCATCAGGGTCTACCTTGCGTGCGGCGACGAATTGCGCCGCAGCCGTGCGAGGCACGCTGATGCCCTCGGCCCGAGTGCGCATAGCTGACCAGGCCGCTGCAATCGAATCCGCGAGCGGGATCGGCGCCACCGTAACGGTAAGGCGTACCCACCTGGGCGAGTGCCCGCTGCGCGATCACTGCGCCCACACCCTGCTGCGAGATCGACGACTGCCCGCTGGCCGCGGGTTCGGACGGCAGGTCCGGACGGAACGGGGTGCATGCGCTGGCGAGCAACGTCAGCGCCAGCAGCGCCAGGCCTGGCAGCAGCGAGCGGTGCAGTCCGCAACCGTGGCTCATCGCTCGTCCTCACTCACCCGGAGGCCGGACCTTGCGCGTCGGTGTCGCCGCATAGGGATCGTCCGGCCAGTAGTGCTTAGGATAGCGACCCTTCAACTCTTTCTTCACTTCGACGTAGCCGCGGGCCCAGAAGCTCGCCAGGTCACGCGTGACCTGCACCGGACGTCGCGCCGGCGACAGCAGTTCGAGCGTAACGGGCACGCGACCGCCGGCGAGCCGCGGCGACTCCATCCAGCCGAACACTTCCTGCAGCCTGACGGCCAGCACGGGCGCCGCGCCTGAGTAATCAACGGCAATCCGGGAACCGCTCGGCACCGTCAGGTGCGTGGGCGCCCATTCGTCGAGCCTGCGCTGCGCGTTCCAGTCGAGCATGCCGTGCAGCGCACCGCGCAGGTCGATACGCGAGAGGTGATCGCGACGAGTCACGCCATCGAGCCACGGCGCAAGCCAGTCTTCGAGCGTCGCGAGCAACGCCTCGTCGGACACGTCGGGCCATTCGGCGGCCTGTTCCGGCGTCGTCGCACTGTTGCGTATCAGGGTGACCCGCGCCCGCCACTGCTGCAGGTCCTTCGTCCACGGCAAACAGTCGAGCCCGAGTTCACGAATGCCCGCGAGCATCGCGGCGCGCGTATCGGCTTCGACCCCACCGCGCAGCGGACGCTCTTCGAGCACCAGCGCACCCAGGCGCTTCACCCGACGCGCGACGACGGCAGCCGTCCGTGAATCCCAGGCGACTTCGTCCTGCTCCGTGACCAGCGAGCCGAAGTGCTGTTCCAGCAGCGCGCGCTCGAGCGGCGCTGCAAGGTACAACTTTGCTTCGCGTTCGCCGGCGTCGATCTCGGCGGCGACGATGAATTCACTGCGCGCGAGCGCGGAAGGTCCGGGCAGTGCGGCCCCGCGACCTTGGCTCAGAAGGTAACGCCCGCCCTCACCGCCCCGCGCCATGCCGATGCGGTCCGGGTAAGCGAACGCCAGCAACAAGCCAACGGCCTGGTCGCGCGCGAGCTGCGGTTGACCCTGGCTGCGCGCCGAACCGTCGCGGCCGATGCGCCGGGCAAACAACTCACTGGAACGACGCACCTGCTGCAGCGCCCGACCATCGACTGAAAAGCCCGGCGGTGCCGGAGCGCCGCGCAGGACATCGACGCGATGTCGCAGGTCGGGGTCACGCGTCATGCCCTGCGCGCGCAGCGGATCGCGCTCGCTGACGAGCCCCGCGATGTCGCACGCCAGATCGGCAAGTCCCAGCGCCGCCCCGCGTTCGATCATGTGTGCGAGCCGCGGGTGGGTTCCCAGGCTCGCCATGCGACGCCCGATGGCCGTGGCCTGCCCGCGCTCGTCGATCGCTTCGAGCCGATGCAGCAGGTCCTGCGCCTGCGTCAGCGTCGCCAGCGGCGGGGGATCGAGCCAGGCGAGCGAGTGCGGGTCGCTGGCACCCCAGCACGCGAGCTCCAGCGCGAGAGGAGCGAGATCGGCCTCGAGAATTTCGGGGGCGGCCTGCGCCGCCAGCGACGCATGCGCGGACTCGGACCACAGCCGATAGCACACGCCGGGAGCGGTGCGCCCTGCCCGCCCGCGGCGCTGGTCAGCTGAAGCGCGAGAAATCGCAACGGTCTCGAGGCGGCTCATGCCGCTGTTCGGATCGAAGCGTTGCCGTCGCTCGAGGCCGGAATCGACGACGATGCGCACGCCTGCGATGGTGAGGCTCGTTTCGGCGAGATTCGTCGCGACGACGACCTTGCGGCGCCCCGCAGGCGCGGGCCGCAGCGCCGCGTCCTGCGCCGCGGCGTCGAGATCACCATACAGCGGCAACACCTGCAGCGACGGGTCGCTCGCCCCGGCTGCGATGGCATCGCAACAGCGGCGGATTTCCGCAGCGCCCGGCAGGAAGACGAGCACGTCGCCGGGGTCGGCCTCGAGCGCGCGCAGGACGGCGCGAGCGGCGCGCTGCTCGATGGGTTCGGGCCAGCGGTTCACGCCGACGGGCGCCGGAGCCGAGTACTGCGTGGTGACGTCGAACGCCCGTCCCTCCGATCGCACGGAGCCTGCATCGCCGAGCACCGCCGCGACCGCAGCTCCGTCCAGCGTAGCCGACATGACGAGCAGGCGCAGGTCGTCGCGCAGGTGGCGCTGCGCATCGAGTGCCAGTGCGAGGCCGAGGTCCGACTGCAGGTTGCGCTCGTGGAACTCGTCGAAGATCACGCAACCGACATCCTCGAGCGCGGGATCGTTCTGCAACCGGCGCGCGAGGATGCCTTCCGTAACCACCTCGATACGGGTCGCGGCACTGACACGCGTCTCGAGCCGCGTGCGATAACCCACCAGTTGTCCCGGTTCCGAACCCGCGATCTGTGCCAGCCGACGTGCGACAGCACGTGCGGCGATCCGGCGCGGCTGCAGCATGACGATGCGCCGGCCCGCGCCGAGCCAGGGCTCATCCAGCAGCGCGAGCGGGACCACTGTGCTCTTGCCAGCGCCCGGCGGGGCCTCGAGCACCGCATTGCGATGCGCACGCAAGGCCGACCGCAAGGCGGGCAGCGCGTCGAGGATCGGGGTGGCAGGCAACGAAAAGCTCAAGCGGAGGTCGTCCCTGTGACTAACGCGCCGGCAATGTGCATGATTGGCCCATGGAAGGGAACAACGTGTGGATGTGGGGCCTCGCCGTGCTCATGGTGCTCGGCGGGCTGGCAGGTGCAGTGCTGCCTGCGTTGCCTGGCGTACCGCTCGTCTTCGGCGGGCTCGTCGTGGCTGCGTGGGCCGACGACTTTCAGCGCGTCGGCTGGATCACGCTGACGTTTCTGGGCGTGTTGACCGCCGCCTCGTTCGTCATCGATTTCGCCGCGACGGCGATGGGTGCGAAACGCGTCGGGGCCTCCAGGCTCGCGATCGTCGGCGCCGCACTGGGCGCGCTGGGCGGCCTTTTCCTCGGCATTCCGGGCCTGCTCCTGGGGCCGTTCGTCGGTGCCGTCGCCGGCGAAATGCTGTCGCATGGCGAATGGCGCAAGGCCACGCAGGCGGGACTCGCGACGTGGATGGGCCTGCTGTTCGGCACGCTGGCCAAGCTCGCGCTCGTGTTTACGATGCTCGGCATCTTCCTGTTCGCCTACCTGATCGGCTGAGTCCGGCCAGGCGAGGCGAGAGCGGGGGCGCGGTTCCTGCCTTCTTCCGGCGAGCGGAAGGGCAGACACACGATAGTTGCGGGCGGTCGATCCGGTGTCGTTCCCCGAGCTTGGAAAGGCAGACACGCGCTCGGGGAACGACACCGGATCGACCGCTTGCGAGACGGCGCCTGAGCGTCTCGTCGGGCGGCAACATTAGCGGCAATGGCCACATTCCTCGCGCCCGACTATCCGCACGGCGCATGCAGCCAGACGGATGCGCCCACGTCACGTGCTGTGTGCGGCCCGCCGAAAGTTGGGACGCGATACGGTGAAGCCGCTTGCGCCGTGCGCCTTTTCCGGCTCGGTGGCAAAGGCGCTCAGGCGCGTTGTGTCAGGCGTTCGACCCGGCATGTCCTGGCGCGCGCGTGTCTGCCTTTCCAAGCGCGCCAGGACATGCCGGGTCGAACGCCTGCTACGAAACGTGTGTCTGCCCTTCCAAGCACCGGTAAAGGCCCCGGATCGGTCGCCTGCAACCAGCGCGTGTCGACAGCGCTACGAACGCACCATCCGATTGTCGACGAGCTGCGCGACCACTCCCGGATCGGCCAGCGTCGAAATGTCGCCAAGTGCCTCGTGCTCGTTCGCCGCGATCTTGCGCAGGATGCGCCGCATGATCTTGCCCGAGCGCGTCTTCGGCAGTCCCGGCGCCCACTGGATGTAATCGGGCGTCGCGATCGGACCGATCTCGCGCCGCACCCACTCACGCAGTTCCTTGCGCAGTTCGTCCGTCGGCTCGGCATCGTGCACGAGCGTGACGTAAGCGTAGATGCCCTGGCCCTTGATGTCGTGCGGACAACCGACGACGGCCGCTTCGGCAACCTTCGAGTGGGCCACCAGCGCGCTCTCGATCTCGGCCGTGCCGAGCCGGTGTCCCGCCACGTTCAGCACGTCGTCGACGCGACCCGTGATCCAGTAGTAGCCGTCGGCATCGCGCTTGGCGCCGTCGCCGGTGAAATAGCGACCCGGGAATGTGCGGAAGTACGTGTCGATGAAGCGCTGGTGATCGCCGAACACCGTGCGCATCTGGCCCGGCCAGCTGTCGTTGAGCACGAGGTTGCCTTCGTTCGCACCCTCGAGCGGGGCGCCGTCGTTGTCGACGAGGCCGGGCTTCACGCCGAAGAACGGCTTCGTCGCCGAGCCCGGCTTCTGGTCGATCGCACCCGGCAACGGGCTGATCAGGATGCCGCCGGTTTCCGTCTGCCACCACGTGTCGACGATCGGGCAGCGACCGTCGCCGACCACGCGGTGATACCACTCCCAGGCTTCGGGATTGATCGGCTCGCCGACCGTCCCGAGCAGGCGCAGCGTGGAGCGCGCATGCTTTTTCACCGGGCCATCACCTTCGCGCATCAATGCGCGCAGTGCAGTGGGCGCGGTGTAGAAGATCGTGACCTTGTGCTTGTCGCAGACCTGCCAGAAGCGATCGGGACCCGGATGGCTCGGCACGCCCTCGAATATCAAGGACGTCGCGCCGTTGGCCAGCGGCCCGTACACGACGTAACTGTGGCCCGTGACCCAGCCGACGTCCGCCGTGCACCAGTACACGTCGTCCTCGCGCAGGTCGAACACCGCCTCGTGCGTGAGCGCGGCGTAGACGAGATACCCGCCACTCGTGTGCAGCACGCCCTTCGGCTTGCCGGTGGAGCCCGACGTGTAAAGGATGAACAGCGGGTCTTCCGCGTCGACCGCGACCGGCTCGCATTCGTCGGCTTGCGCATCGACGACTTCGTCGTACCACTTGTCGCGGTGATACATCGCGACCGTCGACCCGGTGCGTTTCACGACCAGCACGTGCTGGACCGTCTCGGTGCCCGGTGCCGACAGCGCCTGGTCCACGTTGGCCTTGAGCGGCACTTTCTTGCCGCCGCGCACGCCTTCGTCCGCCGTGATCACGACGGTCGACGCGCAGTCCGAGATGCGCCCGGCGAGTGAATCGGGCGAGAAGCCGCCGAAGACCACGGAATGGATTGCACCGATCCGCGCGCACGCGAGCATGGCGACGGCGGCTTCGGGAATCATCGGCAGGTAGATGGTGACGCGGTCGCCCTTCTGTACTCCCAGGCTCTTCAGCGCATTCGCGAGCTTGCAGACGCGGTGATAGAGCTCGCGGTACGTGACGTGCTGCGAGACCTCGGGGTCGTCGCCTTCGTAGATGAACGCCGTCTTGTCGCCGCGCGTGGCGAGATGGCGATCGAGGCAGTTGTACGAGACGTTGAGCTTGCCGTCGTAGTACCAGCGGATGTGAAAGTCGTTCGCGTTGAAACTGACGTCCTTCACCCTCGTGTACGGCTGCACCCAGTCGATGCGCTTGCCCATGCGGGCCCAGAAGCCCTCCGGATCGCTGATCGATTCGGCGTAGGCCTTGTCGTAGTCGTCCTTGCGGAAGCGGGCCTTGGCCGCAAAGGCCGCCGGCACTTCGTACAGCTGCTTGTGCATCGTCAGACTCCCCTGCGCCCGGACTGCTGCCGGGACGCGTTCACCGTCATTCGAGCGCGGCCCGCACGCGTGCGGCGTGCTCCGCAAGTACCTTGTGATCTGCCATGTCGCGCGCGTGGAAGCGCAAGTCGAGCCCTGCATGGCGCGGCAGGACATGGAAATGGATGTGGAAGACGGACTGGCCGGCCGCGCTCCCGTTCAACTGCGCGATCAGTATGCCGGGCGCGTCGAACGCCTTCTTGACGGCCCTGGCGACTCGCTGCGTCGCCAGGATCGTCGCAGCCAGCGACTCGGGCGGGACGTCGAGGATGTTCTCGGCGGACGCCTTGGGAATGACGAGCGCGTGGCCGTCCGCCTGCGGACACACGTCCATGAACGCGAGCGTGTGCTCGTCCTCATAGACTTTGTGCGAGGGAATCTCGCCGCGCAGGATGCGCGCGAAAATATTGTTGCTGTCGTACGCCATGGTCGGTGGAACCCTGCTCCCCGGTCTACCGTGCGCCGAGTATAGCGGCGGTCCCGCGACGCCCCGACCGCCATTCGACCAAAGGATTAGACGGGCCGTTTACTGCCCGAAAACCCATTGCACCAGGGCCGTCTGGACCGCCTCGCCGGGACCCTGGGAGGCGGTTGAGTGATTGAGGATGACGACGGTGACGAAGGTCCGCCCGCTCGCCGCATTGACGAAACCCGCGAGCGCCGTGACATCCTCGAGCGACCCGGTCTTCATGCGCAACCGGCCCTGCATTTCGGGCGCCTTGAAGCGGCGCTTGAGGGTGCCGTCGGTGGCCGACAGCGGCAGCGACGCGGCAAATTCGGGCATGTACTGGCTGCGATAGGCGGCCAACAGCACGTCCGCCATCGTCACGGCGCTGATGCGCTCGTTGCGGGAGAGTCCCGAACCGTTCTCGAGCACGAGTTCCGGCGCCGCGATGCCCTGCTGCGCCAGGAACGCCATGACCGCCTCGCGACCCGCGGTGGTCGTCGCCGGACGACCCGGGAAACGCTCGGCTCCCATCGTCAGGAACAGCGCGCGCGCCATCGAGTTGCTCGAGTACTTGTTGACGAGCCGGATCACCTCGGCGAGCGTCAGCGACTCGTGCGTGTAGAGCAGCTTCGCCTCGGCTGGCAGCGCGCCGAGGCGCATGCCGCCGCCGATCGTCCCGCCCGACTGCTGCCAGAACGTGCGGAACAGGCCGTACGCGTAATCGGGGGCCTTCATGACCGCGCGCGGCACTGAGAATTGACCGCACCCCGCGGCGTACCGGCCCGCGAGCGCGACGCGGTTACCGGTGGGGCCCTCGGGCATCGCGACCACGATGCCACCCGCACCCCGCTTGCACGGGCCGGGATCGAGGCGGACGTTGTTGTCGAGCACGAGGTTTGCGGGCCAGGGGTTCGCGCTGACTCGCACGGAACCGGTCGCCGCATCCGGAACGGCGTTGATCGTGACCGTCTGGAAATTCACCAGCAACGCGTCGGGCAGCACGTTGTACGTGCGGTCAGGACGGTTGTCGAAGGCGCCGCGGTCGTCGCCCTGGGGCGCGAAAAAGCTGTTGTCGATGATGACGTCGCCGGCGATGCGCACGACGCCCGCCTGCCGCAAGCCGCTCACGAACGCCCACCAGCGCTCATGCGTCATGAACGGATCGCCGCCACCCACCAGCACCAGGTTGCCTTCGAGCACCTGGTCGCGGATCGGGCCGGTGGCATACGCCCGGGTCCGCCAGGTGTAGGCCGGCCCGAGGGATTCGAGCGCGGAGTACGTCGTGACGACTTTCATCGTCGACGCCGGGTTGCGCGGCACGGTCGAGTTGTAACTGAGCAGGGGTTCCGCGCGTCCGACCTCGCGCACGAACACGCTCAGGCTGGTACCGGGCACCTTCTGCCGCTTCATCGCCTGCTCCACTTCGGGCGGCAGGTAGTCGCGGTCGCGCGCGCCTGCGACGCCTGGCGCATTGAGCAGCGCAGCGGTGAGCAACGAGGACAGCAGCAGGCGGGACAGGATGGGGCGCATCAAACTCGATTTCGTGGGCCGATGAATCATAAGCGATGCGGTGGCGGCGCGCGGCGGCGCTCTGCATACTCCCTGCCCGTCGGCAGCAGGTACAGCATGCGCAAGATCTGGAATACGGTGTTGAAAGGGCTCGTGGCGATCCTGCCGCTCGGCCTCACCGTGTACGTCGTTTACTGGCTCGCGGTCACCGCCGAGCGATTGTTCTCCAAGGTCATCAAGCTGCTCGTCCCGGAGCCGTACTACTGGCCGGGCCTCGGTCTGCTCATTGGTCTGGTGGTGCTGTATTTCGTCGGACTCGCCGTCAACGCGTACTTCGTCGGCCGCGCGCTGCGCATGTCGGATGCGTTGTTCGCGCGCATTCCCGTCGTCAAGACGATCTACCTGGCGATCCGCGACTTCATGCGGTTCTTTCCGTCGTCAGGACAGGGCAGCGACCTGCGCCGGGTCGTGCTGGTGCAGTTCGGACCCGGCAAGGTCATCGGCTTCGTCACCGCCGAATCCGACGAGATGCTGCGACGCTCGGCCCCGGCCGGCGACGACATGGTCGCCGTCTACCTGCCCATGAGCTACATGGTGGGCGGATACACGATCTTCCTGCCGCGGGAACTCGTCGAGACGACGGCACTCTCCGTGGAGGAAGGCATGCGCATCGCGCTGATGGGCGGCGTCCGCAGCAACGCGACGTCCGCCGTGCCGGATGCGTCCACTGGCAGGGACTAGCGTGCAGGCCGTCATCATTCCCGTCACGCCGTTTGCCCAGAACTGCTCGCTGGTCTGGTGCCCACGCACGCGGGAAGGCGCGGTGATCGACCCGGGTGGCGATCTCGAGAAGGTGCTCGCCGAGGCGAAGAAACACGGCGTGAAACTCACGAAGATCCTGCTGACGCACGCCCACATCGACCATGCGGGCGGCACGGCGAAGCTCGCTCGCGATTTGAACCTGCCGATCATCGGCCCGCATCCGGGCGACCAGTTCTGGATCGACGGCATCGCCGAGCAAGGCCGCATGTTCGGCTTCGGGCACTGTGAGAGCTTCGTTCCCGACCAGTGGCTCGACCAGGGCGACACGGTCCAGGTCGGGGACGTCGTATTCGACGTGCAGCATTGCCCGGGGCACACGCCGGGTCACGTCACGTTCCACTGTGCCGCGGACAAGATCGCGTTCGTGGGCGACGTGCTGTTCGCTGGTTCGATCGGCCGCACGGACTTCCCCGGCGGCGACTACGACACGCTGATCCGCTCGATCCGTGAGCGGCTGTTTACGCTCGGCGACGAGGTGCGCTTCGTGCCCGGTCACGGGCCGATGTCGACGTTCGGGGACGAACGACGGACCAATCCGTTCGTTGGCGATGCAGTCGTGACGTCCAGGCGCGGTTGAGGCGCGGTCCGCGCCGTCAGCCGGTCTTGTCGGTCTTGCGGCGTCCGCGGCCGGATTCGACACGCTTGTCGACATCGATCCAACCGTCGAGCGCCACGCCCATGTCGCGCGCACGGCGAGGTCCGGCGCGGCGGTCATCATAGTGCTGGTAGAGGCACGTGCAGTTTTCGCACGTGCAGTTCCTGAGCGGCAGGGTCGGGGCTTCGCGCGACAGAAAGCGCTGGCCCTGCAGTGCGCGCGCCTCGTGGCAGCAAAGACGGCCGGGCTGGATACTCACGGCATGAAACGTCTGCGTCATTTTCTTCGCCACGGGCTTGGACGCCTTGTCGGCGGCGACAGGCTCGTCCCGCGAAAACATGCCCTTGGCTCGGTCGAAGAAAGAGGTGGTCACGACAGTTCCTTGCAGACTGGAGGGAACACTAGCCACGCCGGCAGCTCGGCCGCTGCGACCCGGGTCGCAGAATCGCACTTGCCCGCCCCGAAAGGGAAGCCGACACTTTCGACCTGACCGGAAGAGACTCCTGCATGCCCCCGACCCTGGAAACCCGCCGGCCTCGCGTGCCGCAACTCGCGGAACTGCCGTTCCACTCGATTTATCGCCACGGCTTCGTCCGGGTGGCGGTGGCCACCCCCAGCGTCGAGGTAGCCTCTCCGGCGGCGAACGTCGTCGAAATGGCGCGGATTGCGCGCGAAGCGGCTTCAAATCAGGCGATCCTGATAGTATTTCCCGAATTGGGAATCTCTGCATACTCGAACGAGGACCTGTTCCAGCAGGATGCCCTGCTCGACGGCTCGGTGCAGGCCCTGGGTACACTGCTCGAGGCCAGCAAGGACATCGCCATTACACTCGCGGTGGGCATACCCCTGCGGGTGGACGACCGCCTGTTCAACTGCGCCGTGGTGCTGCGCCGCGGGCAACTGTTGGGTGCCGTGCCCAAGAGTTACCTGCCGAACTACCGCGAGTTCTACGAGAAGCGGCAGTTCGCGCCGGCGGCGCAGGCCCTCTCCACCTCGATCCAGCTGCTTGGGCAGACCGTGCCGTTCGGCACGCGGCTCCTGTTCGAGGCGAAGAACGTGCCCGGCTTCGTGCTGGGCCTGGAAGTCTGCGAGGACGTCTGGGCCCCATTGCCGCCGAGCACCTATGCGGCGCTGGCCGGGGCGACGGTGATCGCGAACCTGTCCGCGAGCGACGTCACCGTCGGCAAGGCCGACTACCGCCGCCTGCTCTGCGCCTCACAATCGGCGAAGTGCGTCGCGGGCTACCTCTACTCGGCCGCGGGCCCCGGCGAATCGACGACCGACCTGGCCTGGGACGGCCACGCACTCATTTACGAGAACGGCGCAAGGCTGGCCGAGTCGATGCGCTTTCCGTTGCAGGGCGGCTACATCACGGCGGACATCGACCTGGACCACCTGCGGCAGGAGCGCATGCGCTGGACGACCTTCGGTGACTGCGTGCAGGCGCACCGCGCGCAACTCGAGGGCTACCAGCGTATCGAGATCGAACTCGACGTGCCGGCGGATCACGTGCGACTCGATCGCCGCATCGAACGCTTTCCGTACGTGCCGTCCGACCCGGCGCGTCGCGACGAGCGCTGTGCCGAGGTCTACGACATCCAGGTCGAGGCGCTGCGCAAGCGGCTCGCGGCCACGGGATTGAAGCGTGTCGTGATCGGCATTTCCGGCGGGCTCGATTCGACGCAGACCGCGCTCGTGGCAGTGCGTGCGTTCGATCGGCTCGGCCTGCCGCGCACCAACATCCTCGGCTACACGCTGCCGGGCTTCGGCACCAGCCGCCAGACGTTCGAGAATGCGCACGCCCTGATGCGGGCGCTCGGCATCACGGCAGGCGAGATCGACATCCGCCCGTCCGCCGAGTTGATGCTGCAGCACATCGGCCATCCGGCTGCACAGGGCGAGCCCCTCCACGACATCACCTACGAAAACGTGCAGGCGGGTGAACGCACTTCGCACCTGTTCCGGCTCGCCAACCGGCACAACGCGCTGGTGCTGGGCACGGGGGACCTGTCGGAGCTGGCGCTCGGCTTCACGACGTACGGCGTTGGTGACCACATGTCGCACTACAACGTGAATGCGTCGGTGCCGAAGACGCTTATCCGGCACCTGATCCGCTGGCTGGTCGGCGCGCGGCAGTTCGATGCCGCGACGATCGACGTGCTGACCCGGATCGTCGAGACGCCGATCTCGCCGGAGCTGGTTCCGGGAGCCGGCGACAAGCCCGGGCAATCATCGGAGGCGGTCGTCGGACCGTACGAACTGCAGGACTTCCACCTCTACTACATCAGTCGCTTCGGCTACCGGCCGAGCAAGGTTGCCTACCTGGCGCATTGCGCATGGGGCGATGCCGGCACCGGCGCATGGCCGGACACGGTGCCGCCGGACCAGCGGCGCTCGTACGATCTCGCCGTGATCACCGAATGGCTCGAGGTTTTCCTCAAGCGGTTCTTCCAGGGCAGCCAGTTCAAGCGCTCGGCCATGCCCAACGGCCCGAAGGTGGGCTCGGGTGGATCGCTCTCCCCCCGCGGCGACTGGCGGGCACCGAGCGATTCGCCGGCGACGGTGTGGCTCGACGAGTTGCACGCGAACGTGCCGGCCTCGTCGCGACCGAAGTCGCGCGGATCGCGCCGGCGGTAGGGATCACTTGGCCCGCAAGCGCACATGTACGGCATCGTTGTAGGAATTGCCCCCGGACAGGATGCGTATTCCTACGATTGGTGACGAGCGGACCGGGGCGAGATAGTCACCCACGGCGCGCAATGCGCGCAGAGGGTCGAAATGCTTGCTCCGGGCAAAGAATCAGGCGGCGTGCGACCCTCGTCCGCGGCGGGGCTGTATTACCCCAAGGAAGCCGAAGGCCTCCGTTGCGCGCTGCGGACGCTGCTCGGCAGCGGCGGCACGACGGCGGGTCGCCTGCCAAAGGCACTGGTGGTGCCGCACGCGGGTTATGCCTATTCCGGTGCCGTGGCAGCCTCGGCGTACCGAACACTCGAAGGCGATGCGGCCGCCGGGATCCGTCACGTGGTGCTGCTGGGCCCGAGCCATCGCGTCAAGATGCACGGCCTGGCCATGCCCTCGTGCGACTATTTCGCGACACCGTTCGGCCAGGTGCGCATCAATGACGAAGGCCGCCGGCACCTGCGGGAACTCGGACTCGCGGGCATTGCGGACGCGCCGCACGCGCTCGAGCATTCGCTCGAGGTGCAGTTGCCCTTCCTGCAGTCCGTGCTGAGGGACTTCGACCTGCTGCCGATCGCGGTGGGGCTTGCGCCGCCCGAGCAGGTCGGTCGCGCGCTCGACGCCGTCTGGGGCGGCCCGGAGACACTCGTCATGGTCAGTTCGGACCTCAGCCACCACCACACCCACGTCGAGGCCCAGGCGCTCGACCAGCAGACCGCAATGCGCATCGTCGAGCGACGCAGCGACCTGACCGAAGCGCAGGCCTGCGGGGCCGACAGCATCAATGGGCTGATGGAAGTGGCGCGTCGCCGCGGCCTCGAGGTGCAACTGCTGGACCGCCGGACCTCGGGCGACACGGCCGGGGACAGCCAGCGGGTCGTCGGTTACGGCAGCTTCGCGCTCTACGCCCGCGACTGAAGTCGAATCCGCGCCACGGCACCCGTCGAATCGACCGGGATGAACGGCAGAATCGCCCGCCCGCGGCGCTGAGAGACCCACCCATGCCTTCGCTGTCGCTGCGCCTGCTCGAGCGGGACCTGTTGCCCGATGCCGTGATCCGTTTCGGCATTCGCCGGCTGCTGGCCGAGCGCCTGCGTGACGAACGCAAGGGCGACGTCGAGGCGCAGCAGGCCAGCCTGATGCGGCTGGTCGAGCGGCTGCGCGAGAGCCCCGTCGCGATCGCCACGCGCGAGGCCAACGAGCAGCACTACGAAGTGCCGACCGCGTTCTTCGAACAAGTGCTCGGCCGGCACCTCAAGTATTCGTCGTGCTACTACCGCGCCGGCGTCACGAGCCTGGACGAAGCCGAGGCCGCGATGCTGGGCCTCACCTGCGAGCGCGCCCGGCTGCGCGATGGCGAAGACATCCTCGAACTCGGCTGCGGCTGGGGCTCGCTCACGCTGTGGATGGCGGCGCATTATCCCAACGCGCGCATCACCGCCGTTTCAAATTCGCGCACGCAGAAGGAATTCATCGACGCGCGCGCCGCGGAGCGCGGGCTCCGCAACGTCGAAGTGATCACCTGCGACGCGAACGTGCTCGACTTTCCGGCCGGCCGGCGCTTCGACCGCGTGGTCTCGGTCGAGATGTTCGAGCACATGCGCAATTACGAGACGCTGCTGGGGCGCATCGCCGGCTGGATGCGGCCGGAGGCGACTTTGTTCGTGCACATCTTCACGCACAAGGAGCTGGCCTACCCGTTCGAGGTCACGGGCTCCGGCGACGGGCCGGGCGACTGGATGTCGAAGTACTTTTTCACCGGCGGCATCATGCCGAGCGACGACCTGCTGCTGTACTTCCAGTCCGACCTCCAGCTGCGCGAGCACTGGCACGTTCCAGGCCGGCACTACCAGAAGACGGCCGAAGCCTGGCTGACCAACATGGACCGGGCCCGTGCCTCGATCCTGCCGCTGTTCGAGTCCACCTACGGCAAGGCCGACGCCCGCAAGTGGTGGGTGTACTGGCGCGTCTTCTTCATGTCCTGCGCCGAACTCTGGGGCTACCGCGGCGGCGAGGAATGGATCGTCTCGCATTACCTGTTCCAGCGCCGTTGACCGATTGAAGCTGCGCCGCGCGCGTGTCAGTCTCGGGCCGTGAGTGCCCGTCTCCACATCGTGGTGTCCCGGTCCAGCGCGCGGCGCCAATGGTTCGTCGTGACCGCGTTTGCCGGTCTCGCGGTTGCAGGCACGTCGTTCGCGCAGTCCGGCACCCCTGCTCCCGAGGCACCGGTTGCGACGCTTCCGGCCAGCGACGCGGGCAACGCGGCGACCGCAAGCGCAACCGACGCCTACACGAGCTTCCGCACCGAGTTCGACGCCGGACGCTACGCGGAGGCCGTGCCACATGCCGAGCGCGTACTGCAACTCGCGGAGACGCAGGCGGCCACCCCCACCGCCGAGGACGTGCAGGTTGCGCTGATGAACCTGGGGATGGTCCAGAACCTGGCGGAGGACTACGTGGGAGCCGAGACCACGTACCTGCGGGTGATCAAGCTGATCGAGAGTTCGGGCCGACCGCTGCACGAGCGGCTCGCGCGAGCCTATGCCGGCCTCGCTTCGGCCTATCACGACGGCAACCGGCACGACCTCGCCGTGAAGAGCTTCGACCAGGCCATCGCGCTCAAGCGCCGCCACGAGGGCCTGCTCACGACGCGGCAGGTGCCGCTGGTCCAGAAGTACATCGACTCGCTGACCGAACTCGGCCGTTACCAGGACGCGCTGCAGGCGCAGAAATACCTGCTGCGGATCGCGACGCGCGAATACGGCTCGACCAGCGTGAAGCTCGCGCCGACGCTCGAGGACATCGGACGCTGGTACGCGAGTATCGGCGCCTACGACCAGTCGCGGCGCACGCTCAAGGAAGCGATCGGGATCGTCGAGGCTGCCGAGGGGCCGAACTCACCGCGTCTCGTCGGACCGCTGCTTGCGCTCGGCACCTGCAACCGGCTGCAGCTGCTGGACCCGGCCGCGCAACCGCTCACGACTCCGGACGAAGAACGCGCGAGCATGTTTCATGACTCCGCTGCGATGGTCCCGTCCGGATATTCGCCGGGCATGATGGCGACCGAAGGCGAGCGGGCGCTGCTGCGCGCAGCGGACATCACCGACCAGGCAGCGCAGCCTGCGCCGGTGCAGGTCCTGAACGTCCGGACCCAGCTCGGCGACTGGTACCAGTTGCGCAACCAGCCGGAGCGGGCGCGCCCGCACTACCAGCAGGCGTGGCGTGCGGCTGCGCAACTGACCGAGAAGTTCAACGGCAAGAGCTACACCGAAGTGGTCTTCGGCAAACCCGTCCTGCTGCACATGATCCGGCCCGACCGCTGGAACCGGTACGCGGAGCGCCCGCCCACCGAGGTGGAGGTTCGCAACGTGCTGGTCGAGTTCACGGTCGATACGCAGGGGCGGCCGGACGCACTCGAGGTGCTCGACGATTCGGGCGACGTGAAGCGCGGCGAGAAGACCGCGTGGTCCGTCAAGAGCACGGCGCGCTACCGGCCACGGTTCGAGAACGGCGAGCCCGCGGCGACACCGGGTGTGCAGTTCAACCAGCCGTGGATCCTGCTGTTGCCACCTCCGGCAGCCAAGCCCGCCGATCCGCCGACGCAGCCACAAGGCGAAAAGTCCTAGCGAATGACTCGACCGCTAGTTGCGCGGCGGGGGCGGAGGCAGTTCCACCTCCCGCGGCGTCACGGGTTGTGCCGAGGGCAGCAATCCACGCGCGATGGCCTGCTCGCGGAATTCGGCCGCCAGCTTCGCGCCGGCGTCACGCATCGCGAGCCGCGTCGCCATGGCCAGCGCCTCGTCGCCCTTGCCCGGGAACTGGCTCGCGGGCTGCGAACCGTACCCCGTGAACGTCCAGCTTTCGGCCAGCTCACCCTGCGGCGAGTAGAGCCGGATCGTGTACCGCAGGCTCGCCGCGTACGACTGCGTGCCGGAGTCGCCCGGCGTCACGAACGCGTAGTCCTCGAGCACCGGCTGCAGCACGCCGCGGATTTCCGGATCGGTCGCAGCACCGTCCTGTGGTGAAGCGACGGGAACCACGCGATTGAACATTGCGTTCAGCACCCGCATGAATCCCGCCGACTGCGCCTTGCCGAGGCCGATGCTGTACTCGCCGCCGCCCCCTGCGCGCTTTTCCTCGTACACCTTGCTGGTGAATTCGAGCGGCATGTGCACGCCGATCACGATCGGAATCTTTTCGATCAGCGGCTGCGGAATGTCGGACTGGGTCTCGAACTTCGTGGGCGCGCAAGCGGCGAGCAACGCGAGCACCAGCGCCGCAAACGGGCTGCGCAGCGACCGCAATGCGCGCGCGCCGGAGCGCGATGAACAGAGGCTATGCATGCGCGCCAAGATACACCTCACCGCCGGTAACTGGCAGGCTCGTTCAGGCCGACGAACGTGCCGCCATTGCGCGCGCAGAGCACGCGCATCAGGGTTGCGAAGCGCACGCTGGTGAACTGCGGCGCGTCCGGTCGGACCGGGAATGCGAGCGCATGGATCCGGACCCGTCGCTGGCCGGTGCGATCCTGGCGATTGATCAAGTCGACTGTCCGCACGACCGAGTCCACCGAGGACCCGGTGAATTCGTCGCCGAGCACGTACAGGCTGATGCGCCGGCCGGAGCTGTAATACGTCTGGATCGCCTCGACGATGCCTTCGACCGGGCTCGAATTGCTGAACGGAAACCAGTCGCGCAGCCGGTCGAGCACGAGTTTGCGCTGCGCGGGCGTGTCTGGCAGCCAGCGACCCCGGTACGACGGGTACATGTAGGTACCCTCGTCGCTCATGACCTGCCAGCCCTTCACCTGCGGGTAGGCGTCGAGCACTTCCTGCATCTTGCGCAGCATCAGCGGCCACGCGTAGTTGGCCATCGACCCCGACGTATCGATGATGAAGATGATGTACTCGCTGTCGACCGGTAAGCCGGCGACGGCATCCTGGGGGGCGCGGCGATATTGCGCGCCGAGCACCTTCTTCATCTCCTCGGTGAGCTGCTGCTGCGCCGAGACCAGCTGGCCCTGCAGCTTGTTCGCCACCTCGGCGTCCTGGTCGCTCGCCTTGTACTTGCCCTTGACGTCGCTCAGGTCCCCACGCAGCCGCGCGAGCTTCTGCTTCACTTCCGACAGCTGCCGCTCGCGCTCCGTGAGGTCGCGATTGAGGATCTCGGTCTGGCCGCGGATGTCGTAGCGCTCCTCCTGCAGCTTGAGCAACCGTCCCTCGAGATCGAGCCGCGACTTCTCGAGCGCAGCGGGCTCGCCGAACTTGCTCAGCATGAACAGCAGGATGATGGCGCCGAAGGCGCAGCAGATCGTGTCGAGGAACGACATGCTGAAGACTTCGAAATCGCGGGCGCGGCGCCGGTTCATGGCCAGTCCTTCGCAGGCATCAGGAACGAGCCGTTGGTGCGGCGCGCCAGCGCCCAGAAAGCCCCCGGTGCCGCCGGGTCGCCCTCCATCGGCATCAGGATCACGTTGGCCGGGATCCGGTTGGGATACTTGCCCAGCGCGCGCTCGAACAGCTTGAGCCGCCCGTCGCCGTCGATCGTCTTGCGGATCGCCGGGGGCGTTGCGCCTTGTGTCGGCAGGCCGTCGGTGACGATGAAGACATTGTCGGGCGCTGGACTCAGCGTGTTCATCAGCGCAAACGCATTCTCGAGACTGGTGCCGTCGGTGGGCACCGTGCGCCGCAGGTTCACGACGACGTCGGTCAGCGCCTGTGCATCGCTGCCGTCGAGCCAGCGTCCTGTGCTGTTGGGCACGACCGGCCACGCCTTGACGTTGAACGCGAGCACCTGGAATTTCGACTTCGGCGGGATCTGCGTGGTGAGCCAGTCGACAGTGGCAACGGTGCGACGCCACTTCTCCGACATCAGCCGGCGCGTCTCCGACATGTTGCGCAGCCGGATCACGTTGACCACCGTTTCGTCCAGCATGCTCGCCGAGACGTCGACGAGGATGACGATGCGCTCGCCGCCGAGCTTGAGGCCGCTCAGGTACTGGCGATCGCCGGTGCCGACGAATCCTTTCACCCGGTTGCCCGGTTTGCCAGGGTCCGGCGTGCCTGCGACGAGCCGCCTTCGCTCCTCGTCGATCTGCTTCAGGTCGGCCTTGAGCTTCTCGATCGCTTCCCGGCGCGAGATCGTCGTCTTGTCCGCGTCGGCGAGCTGCTCCCTGGTCTTCTCCGTTTCCTGCAGCACGCGGTCGGACAGGCCCTCGGCACGCTCAGCCTCGGTCGTCGTCGTCTTCATGCTGTTGCGCAGCACGACGAGGTCGGCATAGCCCTGCAGCACCTCCTCCTCGAGCTTGCTCACCTCGGCGCGCAGCTCCGAGTCGTGGGCCTTGAAGGCCTTGTTGCCCTGGGCATTCAGGATCATGTACAGGAGCACGATCGCGCCGAACGCGCAGCAGATCGTGTCCAGGAAGGACATGCTGAAGATGTCGAACTTTTTTCTACGACGCGCCATGGTCCGGCAGCACGCGGATCAGTTCGAGCGCAACGCCTGGTGCGCCGAGCCGCAACACGTCACCGACTTTCAGCGCAACGTGGCCGCCGACGCGCTCGTCATTGACGAACGTGCCGTAGGTGCTGTGGTCGGAAACGACGGACTGGCCATCGCGGTGTTCCAGGGTGCAATGCGAACGGGAGACGCCGGCGATCCCCGCCGGCAATGTCAACGCGCGGACGCCCGCGCCGACGGACCATCCCAGCGTCAATGGCGTCGCCGAGATCGGCCAGGCGCGACCGTTGAACAGCACATGCGTCGGAATGGCTTCGGCGGGCACAGCGGCTGACTGCTGGGCCGGGTCGTCAGCGACCGCGGCACCGGCAAGCGGCAGGCGGTGCACGAGCGTGATCGCATCGGCCGAGCGGACGATGGCAGCCGCGGACTGCAGCGCACCCGTCGCGGCAGCCCCTGGCGCGAGTTCGACCATCACGCAATCGCGCAGGCTCGTGAGCCGTGCCACGAGGCCGGGAATGGCGGCGATGCGCGGCGAGAAGCACAGGTGCATCAGTGCACCCGGCGGACGCGTGGACTGCACCAGGCGCAGGACCTCGGTCGTGAGCGCCTCGACGGCGTCGACGACCTGCGCGCGCGAAAGGCGGATGCAGTAAGCCGTCGCGCCGAATTCGATCTCGGCTTCCGTCTCGTCGGCACTGGCAAGCGCCTGCAACCAGGCCGGCAACAGGTCGTGCAGGCGTTGTTCCGTCGCTGCCTGGTGCAGCGGATCGAAGCGGGTTTCACGGACGAAAGTCGTCGCAACCGTCGCGGCAACCGCCTGCCGGAACGCAAGCTGGCCCGCACCGGGCAACAGTTCGTAGCGCGTGCGACGCAGCGTGCCGTCGGCGCGCGACGTCTCGAGCAGCGTCGCGGCAACCTGGTGCAGCTGCAGGTCGAGATGCAGCATGCACGGCGAAGGCGCAACCGTCGACGCCGCGGCGAGCCCGGCATCGACCAGGCCGCGCACGACGACGCCGCATTCGTTCGCAATCCCGACCAGCAGTCCGAGCTGCTCGCGCGTGTAACCGGACGGCACGGCGAGCAGCAATTCGCGATCGCCTGCGCGCACGCCCGGCTCCAGCACCGCTGCAAGATGCGCATGCGCGAGGTCCGCCGCCGTGGCGAAGCCGCGGGTCGACCAGGGCAGCGGATCGAGGCCGAGCGCCTGCCAGAACCGGTTTTGCGCGTGCAGCGGAGCGACGCGGTGACGTCGTGCGGCTTCGGCGCCGACGTGCACGCGGCCTTCGTGCAGCAACGCGAACCCGGGGCTCTCGTCGCCGGCGACCACGGGCACGCCGTCCGCACCCATTCGCGCGAGCAGCAAGCCGGAGTCGTTGATTTCGACGGCGAGCATATTCGAGCGTCCGTCGTTCAGCGGACCATCATCTGCCGCACGACGTTCTCGTCGAGAAACGCCTCGGTGTCGAGCACCGCCCGCTCCTGGCGCAGCTGGATCTGGTGCAGCATGAACATCACCAGGATGCTCAGGCCAAGCGCGACCAGGGTCGAGTTGAACGCGATGCCGAGGCCCGCCACGACGCCGGACACGTCGCCTTCGACGGCCTTGTGCGCCTGCTGCAACGCCTCGCCGATGCCGCGCACGGTACCGATGAAGCCGATGGCGGGAATCGCCCAGGCGACGTAGCGCACCATCGCGAGTTCCGCGTCGAGGCGGCCGAACTCGAGTTCGCACGTGTCGTGAATCGCCGACGACACGTCCTGGATGTTGCGGGTGGCGCCGAACCGGTGCAGGCCGCTCATCAGCGCCCGTGGCAGCAGTTCATGGCGCATGTCGTCGGGCAGCGCCTCGACCTGCCGGGCGTAGTCGCGCGAATCTTCGGGCAGGATCTTCATGCCTTCCGGCAGGCGCAGCAGGTCCGCGCCCAGCAGTTTCTGTCCGCGCCGCAGCGAGAAGCCCTTGTACCCCATGATCGCAACGGACCAGAGCGCGAGCATGAAGCAGACCTCCTGCTCGTAATCCTTGATGATGACGTAGAGGTTGCGCGGCGGGGCGTAGCCGGGATCCTTCGCCATGGCCGCCACGTCCGCGGCGGCGACCGCTGCGGCCTGCGGACGCACCACGGTGGCGTAGAAGCCCTGCACGATGATCACGATGACGATCAGCGAAAAGACCTCGAACATGAACTCACTGGTCTTGAACTTCTTCATGGTGCGCTGGGGCCTGCGGTTCAGATGTCGACGGGAAAGGCGACGTCGAAGTCGGGACGGACTTTTTCGGTGGGCTCGAAATGTTGCGGCGAGCCTTTCGCGTCAGCGGGCCTGGCGGCAGGCGCTTCCTCACCGGACTTTCCCGCTGCCGCGTCGTCGTCACCACCCGCCTCGGCACCCGCAGCAGGTGCCGCTACCGCAGGATCCGTCCGGGCGGGCGTCGGCACGGGCAGGTTCTGCTGCGCGAAGGCGAGGCCGGCCGCCAGGATCGTCAAGCCGATCAGCGGTGCCAGCGACACGGGAGTCGAGCGTCGTTCTCTTCTATTCGGCATAGCGTGCGATCCTGAAGCCGACGTCGTCGCGCCGGCCGTTGCCTGAATCCCGGTAAGCCGCGCGCAGCTCCGTCACGGTGGCGTGACGCCAGCTCGCGCCGCGGATGACGTGCATGTTGCCCGGCCCGGCCGCCACCGGATCGACGGCCACCGCGCTGCTCGCAGGTTGCACCGTGTAGAGGTCCGTCGTCCATTCCGCGACGTTGCCGCCCAGGTCGTGGAATCCGAGCGGGTTCGCTGCGAACGCGCCAGTGGGTGCCGTGGCGGGGTAGCCATCGTCGAGGTCGGCGAGGATCGTCTGCAGCAACGGCTGCGCACGGCGATCGCCGTAGTTGCCGGCGCCCGCGGGCACCGGCAGCGCGTCGCCCCACGGATATTTCCGCAGCGAACCGTCTTGATTCGCACGCGCCGCCCATTCCCATTCGGCCTCGGTGGGCAACCGGTAGCCCGTCGTGGCGGGCTGCACCAGCGTCAGCTTGCCGCCCTGCGACTGGTACGCAGGTGGCAGGCTGTCCTGCTCGCTCAGCCAGTTGCAGTACTCGGCCGCGTCCTGCCACGTCACGCTGACCGCCGGCTGCCGCTCGAGTTCGAGCGTGTTCTGCCCCACGAATCCCGACCGGTGCTGGGTGCGGAACTGCTTGTATTCACCATTCGTGACTTCACGTGTGGCGAGGTAGAAGCGGCGCTTCAGTGCCACTGCCCGCTGCGATTCGTTGGCGCGGCGACCGGATTCGCGGCGCGGACTGCCCATCGTGTAGCTCGCCGGCCCGACCAGCCGCAGCTCGGCGCCGGACTTGGTACGGATCGTCGGCGTGACGGCTTTCGACGCGACGGCAGCCACCGCTTCACCACTCGCTGCAGCAGTTGCAGCGGCACCGCCTGCCGCCGCGGCAGTAGCAGCCGGGGCCGTGTCGGTCGCACTCCGACCCGCTTCGAGCCGCACGTTGAGCACCTGCGGCAAGCCAGGGCGAGGCGTGACGGTGGTGCGAAAGCTGCGGAATCCCGCGAGGCGCACTTCGATGTCGGTGCGGGCCGCCGGCAACTTGATGGCTTGTCCCGACTTGCCGACCGCGCGGCCGTTGGCGAAGACCTCGGCAGACGCCGGCTCCGCCATCACCGTAACCTCGCCGAAGATCGGTGTCAGCGACAGCTGCACTTCGCGTCGCTCGCCCGCGCCCACGGTCAGCTGCGTGGTCGCGGGTTCGTAGCCCTCGCGTGCCGCGACCAACCCCAGCGCGACGTCGGGCCGCACGTCGAGCGTGACAGGCGCGCGACCACGGAATGCGCCACCGACGCTGACGCTGGCGCCCGCGGGATCGGTGCGCACGACCAGCGTGCCGTCGGGCAGGCCGAGCCGCACCGGACCCAGCGTCTGCGGCTGGTTCGCGACCACCTGCACGTCGGTCACCCAGGCCTTGAATCCCGCCTGGCGCAGTTCGATGCGATGCGTGCCGGCGTCGAGTTCGAGCTTTGCCGGCGTTGCGCCTTGCGCGGCGCCATCCACCAGCACAGTGGCGCCTGCAGGTTCGGTGAGCACCGTGACCGGGGCCCACGCCGCGACGAGTTTCGCCGTCAGCGACTGCGCTTGTTCCATCCCCTCGATGTCCACGGTTGCCTTGAACGGCAGGTGCCGTGGGGCCGTGACGAGTACCTCGTGACGGCCGGCCGGCAGCCGGACTTCGCCCGGCGCCGGGCCGACGTCCTTGCCCGCGATGCTGATTCGAGCGGCCACCGGCGTCTGTACCCGCAGGATGCCAGGCAGCTTTGCCAGCCTGTATTGGAAGGACTGGATCGGCGCGTCCGTCACCTTGACCGGCGCACTCAACGTCTCGTAGCCCTTGCGCTGGATCTCGACGGTGTAGTCACCGGGACGGGCGAAGTGGTTGCCACCCACGGGCAACACGAGGCCGCCGCGCATCCGGACTGCACTGTCGGCCGGATCAACGTCGATCTTCACGGCGTGACCGGTCGCGAAAAACCACGTCGCCCACGCGAGCACGGCGACGAGCAGGCCGCCGAGCACGCGTGGCGCGACGCGCCGGTCGGTCGCGGCCTGCGTGTCGGGACGACGGAAGGTGACGGCCTCGATGCGTTCCTCGCCGACCTCGCTGCCGCCACTGACGACCTCGACGAGCGGCGCCGCGGGCGGAACGGTGAGGTTGCCGCCGCTGCCATCCTCGACGTCCAGAATGCGTCTGCCATCGCGTGCGCCGACGCGCAGCCGGCCGCGCGCCACGTCGATGACATCGCCTGCACGCAGCCACGCCGGACGCGACACCGGTGCGCCATTGCAAAGCGGAGGTTCGCGTCCTTCGACCGGCTGCAGGAACAACTGGCCGTCGTGCAGGGCGATCCAGGCGAGCGTGCCCGCGCCTGCACCCGGCAGCACGATCGTGTGCCCGGGGCCGCCGACACTCACCGGAAAATCTGCAGCCGACAGCGCGCGCTCGCCGAGCGGATCGCGCAGGATCAGTTCGGTGGAACTCAAATGGGTTCCTCGCAGCGGACGACGAGCGTGGACGGCTGCGCACCCGGCAGCAAGTTCAGCTCCTTGCGCACGTCGCGATAGCCTTGCCGTGTGCCCACGACGGTATAGCGGCCAGGCATCAGCTCGAGGTCCCGGTGTTCAAAGAGGCCAAGCTTACCAATCCGGTAGATCTGCACGTCCGTGGCGTTGTCGGAGGCCAGCGCCACCTTGATCGGCGTCTCGGCCTGCCGCAGCTGCTCGGTCAGGCGTGCCTGCTGCGTCTGCAGGCGCGTGCCCGGCGCTGCAACGCGGGCCGCGCGCTCGAGCACGTTGCGGGCGATGTCCCGGCCGGCAGGGCTGTAGAGTCGTTCGGGCTTGTCGATGAACGACTGCAGCTCGGCGTCGAGCTGGGCCCGTGGCTCCGCACGCTCGACCCCCTCCTGCGCGGGCCGCAAGGCAGGTTCGGCCTTGAGCGCCTCGCCATACAGCGCGAGCGCTTCCGACCACTGCTCCGCGCGCTCCGCCGCGGCAGCGCGCTCGACGATGGAGGTGAGTGATTTGGTCTCGGTGGCGCGACGGATCTGCTGCAGGCCATCGGCAACTTCCGGCGTGCCGGGTCGGATGCGTCCCGCCTGCTCGAACGAACCCTGCGCCACGGCGTAGTCGCGACGCGCCAGCGCAGCCATGGCCCGGGCCATCGCGGTCGCGTACGCATCGTTAGCCTCGCTCGCGCCCAGTCGCGCGACACCCGCGCGCGCCACCGTCGCTGCCGGATCGAGTTTCAGCGCACGCTGGTAGGCTGCGACTGCGCCCCTGGCATCACCGGCCTGTTCGGCACGGGCACCGGCCGCCGTTTCGCGCAGCACTTCGTCGAGCACCTGCGAACGGGCCAGCCCCGAGCGAGCCGCCGCATCGTCGGGCGCGACCTGCAGCACGGCGGCGTATTTTTCCTGCGCCTCGGCGGCGCGCCCGGCGTCGAACGCGGCTTTCGCATCGGCCAGCCGGGCACGAGCCACTGCGGGCAGTCTCTTCTCGAGCTGATCGAGCCCGCGCGCCATCGAATCGAAATGCGCGAGCGCGGACTCAAACTCGCGCTCGACCATCGCCGCGTCGCCGGCCGCCAGGTCGCTGCGAACCTGCGCGTACGGCGGGCCACCCCAGGTCGCTGCGTCACGTTGGTCGAGATTCGCCAGGCGCGCTGGCAACGGCCCGCGACGCTCCTCGGCCTTGCGCTTCAGCTCTGCGAGCCGCTCGAAGTCTTCGACCGGCTTCGCTGCTGCCGGCGCCGCGACCACGGGCGCGGCAGGCACTGCAGGCGCGGGCGTGTGCGAGTCGACGAGACCCGGCAGGACGAAAAACGTGAAGCCTGCCGCCGCGAGCGCCAACGCCACGGCGCCCACCATGAGGCCGCGGCGGAATCCTTCGCTGCGCAGCGACTTCGCCGAGGGCGCCACGCCCGTGGTGCGCCGCCATTGCGGCTGCACCGGCAACGCATCGGCAGGCGGCCGTGGCTGCCACGCCGCAACACTCGGCGCGGAGGTTGCAACCGGTTCGATCGGGGCCGCCTGGAGGACCTGTTGCAGCTCTTCGTGGATGACGCGCGCCGAGGCCGGCCGGTCAGCGGGGCTCTTGGCGAGACAACGCGCGACCAGCGCGCGGAACGCCGCGGGCGGATCGGGCCTGCCGGCAACCGGTGGCGGAATCTCGTCATGCACGCGCTGCGGCGTGACGTCGGGGTAGAACGGCGGATGCCCGCTCACGAGTTCATAGAGCAGCACACCGAGCGCGTAGATGTCGTCCGCCGCGGCCGCAGCGACGCCGTCGAGTCGTTCGGGGCTGGTCGAATACGGCGACGCGCCAGCCGGTTGCGTCGAACCGATCCTGCGCGCGCTGCCGAGATCGACGAGTCGCGGCACGCTGTCGCCGTCCAGCAGCACGTTGGCCGACTTGACGTCGCCGTGGACCCAGCCAGCCGCATGGAGTTGCGACAGTGCATCGATCACCGGCAGCACCCGGCGCGCGATCAACGTCCAGGGACGTCCTCGCAGGCGGCCGATCTCTCCGCCCGGGAGGTAGTCGAAGACATCGAAGGTTTCGTCGCCGGAACTGTGCGTAGCGAGCGGTGCCAGCAGCGCCGGGTGCTCGACAACTGCGTGGATGCGCTCACCGGCCCTGTCGCCGCTTGTCTGAAAACGCAGCACGACGTCCCGGTTGGCCTGGGTATCGCGCGCGAGCCACGTCGCGCCGTCGTGGCCGGCCGCGAGCGGCCGCGCAAGCTCGTATCGCGCAGCCACGACCTGCCCGCCTGCGAGCGCCGTCATGTTCGTCATCGATCTGGACTCAGCGCTTGCCGGCCGCCGGCTGGGTGGTGTCCGCCGCCGTCGCCGGCAGGCCCGTCTCGTTCTCGTACAACTCGCGCAGCAGGCGCCGCCATTCCGCGTATTGCTGCTCCGCCGAGCCCTTCAGCTCGAGCGTGCGGCCCTCGATGTCGACGACGCTCGGCTGCACTTCGCTCTGGAACGAGCTGCCGAGCTGCTTGAGCGATTCGCCGTGCATCTTGATTTCGGAACGCATGTCGAGCGCACCCTTGAACGCATAGATGCCGCCGATGACAGCCGCGGTCGCAGCAGCCGAGCCTGCGCTGCTGTTCGTGTTCTGTCCTGCGGCCACGCCGCCGATGATCGCTGCAGCGCCGAGCAATCCGCGCGCCAGCGCCTTGCGCTTCGCCTCGGCTTCGGCCTCGAGTTCTTCGTGCGAGTATTTGCGCCAGTTGACGTAAGCGTCGTCGATGGTCTCGCCGAAATTCGTGTAATGCTCGTTGAGCGTGTCGATCAAGGCGTAATCGCGCTCGTGCACGCGATCCATGCGCTGCACCACCGGATCGTCTGCCGCCGGCAGGCGCGCGATGGCGTACGTACCGCGCTTCGGATCGTGCGCCAGGTACGGCTTGAACGCATAGGGCGCCAGCTCGGACGCGAAACGCAGGTTGGCGACCTGGTGCACCTGCACGCGCTGCTCGGGCGTGAGCTCGCTGCGCGCGGCGAGCAGGTCGTTGGCGATCGTCGCGTACACGTTGTCGAACGGATCGCGCGGCTTGACCGGCACCTCCTTGTAGGCTCGCGTGTCGGCGGCGCCTTCATAGTCCTTGCGCAGCCACGTGCGGCCGGTCGCGTCCGTCACGGTGACCGCGAGCTTCAGCACGCTGCCGTCGGATTCGATGATCCGGGCGTGGATGTTCACGTCGCTGCCGGCGTTTTCCACCGGCAGCACGCGCACCTGCCCCCACTGGCCGGTGCTCTCGAGCGTGTCGCGCAGCAGGACAGGCATGTAGCGCGACTCGGCCTTGCGCACGTCCGGGTAGATGCCGCGTTTTTCCTGCACTACCGGGTCCGGCGGGATGTTGGGATCGAACATGCGCACACCGACGTCGAGCAATTCCGCCTGCGGAATTTCAGCGGTCGCTTTCTGCGCGACGACGGGCGCCATCGGGCGCTGGTCCTGCACGACGCAGCCGGCGGCACCGAGCGCGAGAGCCAGCACGACACAGCAGGTGCGCCACGCGTGGCTGTAAACGGCGGAAATGATCGAAGACGTCACTGCGTGCTCTGCTTGTATTTGCGGTATTCCTCCCAGAGCCGCTCGCGCAGCTCGGGGTCCGTTTCCTTCATCGCGGCCTCGCGCAACTGGCGCGCGACGATGTCGTCGTCGCGGCCGTCCGGGATGTCGGACGGCACGTCGCGAGGACCGCCACCGCCCTTCGCACCGCCGCCCACGCCACCACCACCACCCTGGGCGCCGGAGCCAGCGGCAACGTCGCCGCCCTGGCCGCCCTCGCTGCCCGTGCCGGACGCGCCACCGCCTTGCTGCCCTGCCTGCCCTTCCTGCCCTTCCTGCCCTTCCTGCCCTTCCTGCCCTGCCTGTCCTTCCTGCCCTGCCCCGCCTCCCGCACCCTCGGCCCCACTGCCGCCCGCCGAACCTGCACGGCCGGCGCGCTCCTGCGAGATGGTTTCCTGTTCGGTGCGCATGCGCTCGTCGAACACCGCGAACGTTTCGTCGAAGCGGCGATCGATCTGCGCACGCTTGTCCTCGGCGGTCATCGGCCCACTACCGCCACCCCCAGACCCGGCGCTCGCACCGCCCGGGTTCTGCGATCCGCCGGCGCTGCCGGATTGACCCGGCGTACCCGCGGCCGTCGTGCCGCCTGCTTTAGCTGCCCCTGCCGACCCTGCCGCGCCGGACTGGTCTGGCGTGCCGGCGGAACCCGTAGGGCCGGTCTGGCCAGTCTGGCTGCCACCGCGTGTCGAATCACCCTGGGTACTGGGCGCGCCGCCGGCGGCGCCAGCACCAGCCGGTGATCCAGACGATGAATTCGCGCTGCCCGGTGCGCCGCCCGCGGACGGCGGCGTGGGCCAACCTTGCGGCTGCGGCGGTGGGGGCGACCCGGAACCGCCGGAGCTGGAGCCGCCGCCCGGAGACGATCCACCGGACTGGGATCCGCCCGGCGCAGACGACCCCGCGCTACCGGAAGAGCCGGAACTACCGGAAGGCGACGGCTGGCCGGCACTCCCCGACGAGGAGGGCGAGGACGACCCCTGGCTCCCCGACGACGAGGGCGACTGCTGACCCGTGCTGCCGCCCGAACCGGGGCTCGAAGGCGAAGAACTGCCGGAGGAGGACGGTGACGAGGGTGCGGAACTCGGCATGCCGCTCGGCATCGAGCTGGAACTGGTCGTGAGGCAGCCGGTGGTGGCGAGCGAAGCCGCTGCCACGAACACTGCCGCCGTCAGTCCCGAAATGCGTTGCATGCGTTGGAGCCCCTGGACGGTGGCCGGCGTGGACAATCCCGCAGCTCTGGTCCTACGTGCTTGGATGCGTCCGGAGGCCGGCGGTTCAACCGTCAACGCGAACCCGCGGCGCCGGCCGCCCCGGCAGCGGCGGTCCCGGGTACGACCAGGTCGTCCCCGACGAGGAATGCGCGCAGTTGCTCACTCAGGCGATCACAGGCCGTCTTGCGCACCGGAGTGATGATCGGGATCGGTGCGATCGCGCCGATCAGCACGGACGTGCCGCTGACGTCGGTGCTGACCGAGCCGACCTCGCTCGCGTTCTGCATGTCCCAGACCGACGCGACGTAGCCCGACTCTTTCTCCCACCAGCCGACGCCGAAACAGCCGCCGCCGCCCGGCCCGACCGCGCACGCGACGCTGCCGCCGCTATCCGTCTTGCGGGTGTTGCCGTCGACCCAGACGACGTAGCGGACGCCGATCTCCTGCAGCCGCTCGGTGACGCCGGGCCGCTGCAGCAGCACGCGCAGGCCGTCCGCATTGGCGGGAGCCGTGCTCGGCTCGAACCACGGAAACAGCGCGTCGGTGAATTCCTGCTCGCCGTAGATCTTGAACGGCGTGCGCGCAGCCTTGCGCGACTGCGTGCTCTGTCCCTTTTCGGGATGGACGAGCTGGCCGCCGAGGCGTTCCTGGACGCAGTCCAGGAATTCTTCCTCGGTGCCCACGCCTTCGAGCTGCGGCTTCTTCAGCAGGACGATCGACTCGTTGGCCTGGATCGGCGAGGCGATCTGGCGCGTCTCGTCGACCTTCGACGTCATGCAGCCGGACGCAGCGACGCCGAGCACGGCCATTCCCGCTGCGGCGCGCAAACGCGCGCGGACGCTCGCCGGAAGACGGCGATCAAAGCTTGCGTGAGCCATGGCAGTCCTCCTGCGGCTGCGCGCAGGCGCAGCGGCGACGAAGTTCGAGGACGTTCGAGTATACGTCAAGGATTCAGGCCGAAAAGTCGGTGCACCGAGTCAACTTCAGTCGAACAATCCCGCCTGCTGCGGGGCGCCGGGATCGCGCAGGAATTGCTGTGTATCGAGCTTCGGCGCGGCGTCCTGGTTGAGCCCCAGGCGCCGGCAGGCGCCCGCAAACCGGGCCGCGACCATCGCCGCATAGGCGCCCTCGCCACGCATGCGGTGACCGAACCGGGGATCGTTGAGACGGCCGCCGTGCATATCCCGCACGTGGTTCAACACCCGGTCGGCGCGCGCCGGATAGTGCTCGCGCAGCCAGTTCTCGAACAGCGACGCGACCTCGAACGGCAGCCGCAGCAGCAGAAACGCCGCGCGTCGCGCCCCCGCTGCGGCCGCAGCTTCGAGCAGGCGCTCGATCTCGTGGTCCGTCAGGGCCGGAATCACCGGCGCCATCATAACGCCGACCGGCACGCCCGCCGACGTGAGCTCGCGCACCACGCGCAATCGCGCCTGCGGCGACGCCGCACGAGGTTCGAGCGTGCGCTTCAGCGTTTCATCGAGGCTGGTGATGCTGATGAAGACCGACACCAGCTGCCGTTCGGCCAGCGCGCGCAGCAGGTCGAGGTCGCGCAGGATCAGGGCGCCCTTGGTGATGATCGACAGCGGATGCCGCCGCTCGAGCAGCAACTCGAGCACCGCGCGCGTGGAGCGCAACTTGCGTTCGGCCGGCTGGTACGGGTCGGTGTTGCCGCCGATGTGCAGCACCTTGCAGACGTAGCGCGGCGACGAGATTTCCCGCGCGAGCAGAGCCGCAAGACCAGGTTTGTGGAAGATGCGCGTCTCGAAGTCGAGGCCGGGACTGAGATTGAGGTAGGCGTGCGCGGGCCGGGCGAAGCAGTAGATGCAACCGTGCTCGCACCCCTGGTACGGGTTGAGCGACTGGTCGAACGGGACGTCCGGCGAACGGTTGGTGGTAATCGCGTGCCTCGGAAACTCCGCGATCAGCGTCGTCGCGGGGTTCGGCAGCGGTGCGTCGAGGCTGCCCCAGCCGTCATCCTCCGGCGTGAGCGTGGTCGATTCGAAGCGCCCCGCTGGGTTCGTGACCGCGCCCCGGCCTTTCTCAACCTGATGTCGGTCTGCCCGTCGCATGCGCCGAGACTACTGTATGCATATACAGCTGTCATCCCCGGTCGGGAAACCGGTCCATCCGCCAGAGCTCGGGAAAGAGCCGGGTCCAGGCGACCGCAACGAACAGCGTCGCGCAGCCGCCGATGACCACTGCGGGCATCGCCCCGAGCCATGCCGCCACCAGGCCGGACTCGAATTCGCCGAGTTCGTTCGACGCACCGATGAAAACGGAGTTCACCGCGCTGACGCGGCCACGGATCTCGTCGGGTGTCTCGAGTTGCACGAGCAGGTGGCGGATGTAGACGCTCACCATGTCGCCAGCTCCAAGCACGGTGAGTGCCCCCAGCGAGATCCAGAAACTCGTCGACACGCCGAACACGAGCGTCGCGAATCCGAAGACGATCACGCCGCCGAACATCCAGCGACCGACGCGCCGCGTGACCGGCAACGTGCCCAGCACGATGCCGGTCAACGCCGCGCCCACGCCTGGTGCCGCACGCAGCCAGCCGAGTCCGCTCGGGCCGACGTGCAGCACGTCGGCGGCATACACCGGCAACAGCGCCGTCGCCCCGCCGAACAGCACCGCGAACAAGTCGAGGGAAATTGCACCCAGCACGGGACGTCGCCCGCGCACGAACCGCAGTCCCTCGAGCAGCGCATGGCGATCGAGCGGCGCGGTGCTGGCGGCAGCGCTCGCATCGCCACCGCGGCGCAGCGTTGCGAGCATCACCAGCGACACGGCCAGCAGCGTCGCCACGGTGGCGTAAACGGTCGTCGCGCCCGCGAGGTACAGCAGGCCGCCGAGCGCCGGGCCGACGATCGTCGACACCTGCCAGAGCGAGGAATTGAAGGCGACGGCCGCGCCGAAATGTTCACGCGCGACGAGGTTCGGCAGCAGGGCCTGGCTCGCCGGCATCGCGAAGGCGCGCGCGACCCCGAACAGCGTCATGATGCCGAACACGGGCCACGCGGTGTGCAGGCCACGCCATGAGAAAGCGAGCAGCAGCAGCGCGCAGAGCAGCAGCAACACGTAGCAACCCGTGATGATGCGGCGGCGATCGCGCGTGTCGGCGAAGTGCCCCGCCGGCAGGATCAGCAGCACGAACGGCAGGAACTGCGACAACCCGATCAGGCCGAGGTCGAGCGGGCTGCGCGTGACTTCGTACACCTGCCAGCCCACGGCCACGGTCTGCATCTGCACGGCCAGCGAACCGAGGAAGCGGGCCAGGATGTAGCGCGTGAAGTCGGCGTTGCGCAGCAGTGCCCGGCGCTCGCTCTTCATGCGCGGACTTGCCCGCATTGGCGTGGAATCTGGATGCACATCGGTGTGCGGCAGGATAGCCGATGCACGCTCGCCGCGTGGACCGCCAGTAGCGTCGGGACACGACTTCAAGTGACAATCGGTCACTTGCCATGCTCTCGTGTCGTCGTCGCAGACAGCGACTTCCACGCGCCTCCGGAGACGTCATCCATGCACCGAACATCCGCCCTCGTCCGCTCCTGCTTCGCGCTGATGCTGCTGGCGTCCTGCGTCGCACTGCAGCCTGCCGCACTCGCCGGCGCCGCCAGTCCCGACGCGCGCTTCGACGCGCTCAGCCAGCGCTACATCGACGAGTTCGGCCGGTATTCGCCGGTCTCGGCCACCCAGCTTGGCGATCACCGGTTCGACGGCGAACTCGACGACTTGAGCGCGGCCGGCCGTGCTCGCACGCTCGCGTGGGTAAAGGGTGTCCTCGGTGAACTGCAGGGCATCGATCACACGCAGCTGTCGCGCGCCAACCAGGTCGATGCCGCGATGCTCGAGAACCAGCTGCGCTACTCCGCCTGGTCCGAGGAAACGTATCGCGACTGGTCGTGGGATCCGCTGGTCTACACGCAGCTCGCGGGACAGGCGTTGTACGGCCTGCTGGCGCGTGAATTCGCGCCGCTGCCGCAGCGTCTGAACTCAGTGTCCGCCCGGCTTGAGAAACTGCCCGGCCTGCTCGAGCAGATGCGCGCCAACATCGTTCCAGCGCGCGTCCCGGCCATCCACGCCGCAACCGCGGTCAAGCAGAACCCGGGCGTGCTGAGCCTGGTCGACGAACTCGTCGTGCCGAACCTCGCGCAGCTGCCTGCGGCCGATCGCGCGCGTCTCGAGCAGGCGATCGCAGCTGCGCGTGCCGCGGTGAAGACGCACCAGCAATGGCTCGAGCAGACGCTGGTGCCGCAAGCCAAGGGCGACTTCCGCATCGGCCGCGAACTGTACGACGAGAAGCTCGGCTTCGCGCTGATGTCGCCGCTCAACCGCGCGGAGATCCGGCGTCGCGCCGAAGCCGACGCGATCACGACGCGGGCCAGGATGTATGAAGTATCGCGCCGCGTGCTTGCCGGTCGCGCCGATGCGCCGCCGACTCCCGTCACCCCGACGCCGGCGCAACTGCAGGCCGCGATCAAGGCGGCGCTCGACGTCGCGAGTGCCGAGCGCGCGCCGCGCGACGGCGTCGTCGATTTTGCGAAGCAAATGCTGCGCGAGACCACGGAGTTCGTGCGCGCGAAGAATTTCGTGACCGTGCCGGACGAACCGCTCGACGTGATCCTGATGCCGGAGTTCCAGCGTGGCGTCGCGGTCGCGTACTGCGACTCGCCGGGACCGCTCGACAAGGGCCAGCGCACGTTCTATGCCGTGTCGCCGATCCCGGCGGAATGGACGGACGCACAGGTCGACTCGTTCCTGCGCGAATACAACACGCGCTCGATCGCGAACCTGACCATCCACGAAGCGATGCCCGGGCACTACCTGCAGCTCGCGCACTCGAACCGCTATCCGTCGGTCCTGCGCGCGATGCTGGGTTCCGGTCCGTTCGTCGAGGGCTGGGCTGTCTACACCGAACGCGTGATGCAGGAACAAGGTTTCCGCGGCGGCGATCCACTGATGCAGCTGGTGCAGCTCAAGTGGTACCTGCGCTCGATCACGAACGCGATCATGGATTCGGCGATCCACGTCGACGGCATGACGCAGGATGAAGCGATGAAACTCATGGTCGACACCGGCTTCCAGGAAGAGCGTGAAGCCGCCGGCAAGTGGGTGCGCGCACAGCTCACCTCCGCGCAGCTGTCGACGTATTTCGTGGGCTACCAGGAACACTCCGACATGCGCGCCGAAGCCGAACGACGCGCGGGCGCGAAGTTCGACATCAAGGCGTACCACGACCAGGTCCTGTCGTACGGCTCGCCGCCGGTGCGGCTGGTGCGTGCGCTGGCGTTCGACGAGCCGATCCGCTGAGGGGCGTCACGGCTCAGACCGTGTCACCGAGGTGGAAGCGATGCATCACCCGATGCAGGATCGGCGTGACGACGAGCGCGGCGGTGACGATGAATACCAGTCCCGCGTACAGGGCATAGATCCCGGCGAACAGTTTGCCTCCCGCCGTCAGCGGTGGATTCACCGGGCCCATGCCGCCCAGCAGCATCGCGGAATTCAGGAACCCGTCGAGCCAGGACAGGCCTTCGAGGGCGCGGTAACCCAGCATGCCGCCCGCGAGCGACACCGCGAGAAGGGCTGCGGCCAGTCCGAAATGCGTGGCCACGCGGCGCAGGAAGACTGCACGCGGCAGCAGTGGCTGATGCCTGGCTTCGTACACGATGCCCCGGACTAGAGCATCGTTTGGCGGGAGCGTCAATCGACGCCGTGCACGTCAGGGCGAGACGGCATCGACACTGGACAGCGCGCGGCCGGCTATCCCGCGAGGCTGCGCAGGCGCATCGTCCGGCTGGTGGCGGTACTCGCCTCCAGTCGCTGGAGCAGCTCCGTGGCTTCGGCGGCGTGCAAGGGCTTGCTCAGCAGGAAGCCCTGCGCCTCGTTGCACTTCTGGTCCTGCAATTGCAGCAGCTGGCCGAAATTCTCGACTCCCTCGGCGACGACATCGACACCGAGCGCGCGCGCCATCGCGACGATGGCCGTGACGATGGTCGCATGTCGCCCCAGCCCGTCGACGTTCTGCACGAACGAGCGGTCGATCTTGAGGCGGTTGACCGAAAACTCGCTCAGCCGCCCAAGACTCGAGTAACCCATGCCGAAATCGTCGATGGCGATCGAGATCCCGTGGTTCCTCAATTCGGACAGCAGTCGCCTGGTGTGCGCCTCATCCTTCATCATCAGGGATTCCGTGATCTCGAGCTCCAGGTGGCCGGGCGCCAGGCGATATTCGCGCTGCACGTCCGTCACCAGCCTGCAGAAATTGCTGTCGGCAAACTGGCGCGCGGAGACATTGACCGCGATGCGCCCCGGCGCAAGGCCCGTGTCCAGCCAGTCCCTGAATTGCCGGCAAGCCGTGCGCAAGACCCATTCGCCGATGGGCTGGATCAGCCCGGTCTCCTCGGCGAGCGGGATGAACTCGTCCGGCGAGATGACCCCAAGTTCGGCATTGGTCCAGCGCAACAGGGCCTCCATGCCGGAGATGAGCCCCGTGCCGAGGTCGAACTGGGGCTGGTAGTGCAGTGAGAATTCGTTCCGGGCGAGTGCGCGCTCGAGCTGGCGCTCAAGGCTGAAGCGCGCCTGCGCCCCGTCGCCCATCGCGCGACCGAAGAACGCGAACTGGCCGTGTCCGCGGCGCTTCGCGTCGTACATCGCGATGCCGGAGTGTCGGAGCAGGTCCTCTTCGTCGGCGCTGTCGTTCGGGAAAATCGCGATGCCGACGCTCGCGGTGAGCGTCACGGGAGACTGCGACGCCGGTGCGGGCGCCGTGAGCGGGCGAGTCAGGTCGCTCGCGACGGCACTCGCATCATCCGGGCTGGCGACGTTGCGCAGCAGGAGCATGAACTGGTCGCCACCGAGTCGCGCAATGTCATCGGTGCCGACGTCCGGCTGGGATGCTCCGGCCGCGCCCGCATCGCGCCGCAGGATTTCCCGCAGCCGCTGCGCCACGTTGCGCATCATCTCGTCGCCCACGATGTGTCCCAGCACGTCGTTGATGCGCCGGAAGTTGTCGAGGTCGACGTACAGCACGGACAGCGGGCGGTTTTCCTGGCGGGCAGCACGCACCGCTTCCTGCAGGTGCGCGAGGAAGCGCGCGCGACTGGCCAGCCCGGTGAGCGGATCGAAGTCCTCGACCTGCGTGAGCCGATGTTGCTCATTCGCCCGCTTCTCGCCGAGCGCCAGCGCCATCTGCCGGACTTCGTGCGGATGAAAGGGCTTCTGCAGGTAGAACAGCTTGTCCTCGGGCGGCGCCCGGCGGCTGATTTCCACGGGATCGACGTCCGAATAGGCAGTGCAGATGACGATCTCGACCTGCGGATCGATCTCGCGGATTTTTCCCGCCGCCCAGGCTCCGTCCGGACCGGGCGGCATGCGCATGTCGAGAAAGACGACGGCGAACGGACGATCCGCGCCACAGGCCTCGCGCACGGCAGCGACGGCGGCCTCCGCGCCGTTGCAGAACTCGGGTTCGAACCGGTTCCTCTGCGGCAGGGAACCGACGGCAGTCGGTGTACCGGCGACGGCAACGAAGAGCCGGGCCCGCAGCTCATTCATTGCCTCCTGGTCGGCACTGCTGCTCGCGGCTTTGCCGAGCACCTGACGATAGGCGTCCAGCACGGCCGGCTCGTCGTCGACGACCAGCACGCGAATTGGTTGACGTTTGTTGGAAGCCATGCGCGACCTCAGGCGGCCCGGGCAGCCGGCACCGCGGGTGCCTGGCGCAGTGGTACAAGAACCTGCAGCGTGGCGCCCGTCGGCCCCACGCTTTCGGCGCGAATGCTGCCGCCGAGCGCGTTGAGCGCATTGGCACACCAGTGCAGGCCGATGCCGAAATTCGTCGCCCGGGACTTCGTGGAAAAGCCCTTCTCGAAAATGCGCGGGAGATGTTCGGGAGAGATGCCGACGCCGTCGTCCGTGAATCGAAGCAACAGGTGCTGGCCTTCGGCCCCGGCCACGAGCGAGCACGCTATGCGCAGCGTGCCGCGCTCACGCCCGGCCTGGCGGACCGCTTCGGCGGCATTCTGGATCAGGTTCTGGAAGACCTGCTGCAACGTGATGCGAGGCAAGCGCAGCGCAGCGGTCTGCGCCACCGAAGGATCAAGCTCAACGGCCAGGCACGCGCGCAGCGCTGGCGGCACCATCTCCACGCTGCGGTCGACCAGTTCCGTCAGTCGCACGGACTCGACGACAGGCCCTGATTCCGCTGGGCGGATTTCCTGGGCCAGCGTCCGCTGGATGACTTCGGCCTGGCGCGCGAGGGAATCGACGTCCTCGCCCGAGTTGGCGATCACTCGTGTCAGCTCGCGAACCGCCAGCCGCAGGAACTGCTCCAGGTCCGCCTTGCGTCCGGGGTCGCTGACGCCAGCCTCGAGCTCGGCCAGGACCATGTCGATCTCGCCCGCAGGCGCGTGTTGCAGGCGCTCCTGCAGGCAGGCGACCGTCACGCCGAGCGGCGTCATCGCGTTGCCGATGTTGTGCAGGACGCCGCTCGCGACCTGCGCGGCCCCGGCTTCGAACGACTGATCGGCGATGCGACGGCGCGCGTCCACCAGCTTGTCCACCATCCTGTCGAACTCGTGCGCCAGGACGCCGAGTTCGTCCGGACGCCTCACCGCCATGCGCAGGGTCAAGTCGTCGCCCTCGCCGATGGCAACGGCGTATTGCGTCATCCGGCTGACCGGCTTCAGGACCAGGCCACGCAGCGCCACGATCATGACCAGCAGCACGATGGCGCCGGCTGCAAACAGCGACCCAAGCGCGTAGCCGATGGCGTCGCGACCCTGCGCACTCACCGAACGCGGCACGTCGATCCGCAACGTGACAGCGGGTTGGCCGAAAATGTCGACAAGATCTCGATAGACCTCGTTCGTCGTCTCGCGCCGCACGATGCGGGACGGGTTCGCGGCTGTCGTCGCAGTCGTGCGGGAGGCAGACGTGTCCGGCGTGCTGACCTGCAGCCTGACCTGCGCCTGCTCGGCGAGCCGTGCAGCGACTTCTGGCGTGATCAGGCGCGCCAGCATCACGGAGCCCCGATGCGGGCCGTTGCCGGCGCCATCCAGGATGGGTGCCGCCACCAGCATGGCCGGGCCGTGTTCGGTCACGACGATGCCCTTCGCCGGCTGGCCGCTCTTGATCGCCTCACGAAACGGGTGCCCCGCTGCCAGGCTGTCGGCCTCCAGCATCCTGAACTCCAGGTTCTCGTGCGTGACCGGATCGAATCCCTTGCGCCAGACAAAGCGGGCATCGACATCGAGATACGCCACCAACTCGAGCCCGGCGCTTTCGATCGTCGGCTTGTTCATGTTGTTTTCGATGAAATCGGGCGCCTCGCCGGCCATGAAGTCGTAGGTCTCGAGCCAGTTACCCCAGTCCGCGCCAAAGGTCTGCAGCTGCGTCAACTCACTGTCGATGGCCCGGGTCGCACGCTCCATGTCCGTTCGCGCGAGGTCCGCTTCGAGCGCCTCGAAGCTCGGCAGGATGACCTCGCGCTGCACGATGTAATCGGCGGCGCCGTAGGCGGTGAACAAGGCGCAGAGCAGCAGGACGACTTTTGAGCTCAGATTCACGGCGTGTGACTTCGACATCCGACGACGGCGTCTCAGGCGATGGTAGGAGCTGCCGTGGCCGGCTGAGACGACGTGGCTCACCGTTCTGCGTGGTCACCGCGGACCACGAGCCGGAAGAATGTGACCTGTGACCCGTTTTCGGGCCGTGGTCCCGCAACACCGCCAGAATCATCGGTTGCGGGCCGACACGAGGTGGAATCGCCCGGGACAGCGCCCGGCCAGCGCCAAGGCTTCAGCCGTGGAGCTTGTCCCGCAGGTTGACCGGGTCCAGCCGGAGTAGTTGGCGGTCGTGAACCCGCCCAAGCAGCAACTGCGCCGCGATGGCGCCGCAACCCGCCAGGAACATGTCCCACTGCGTGTCCCACACGTCGCCCTGCGTGCCGAGGAACGCGCCGGCCGCGTCGCCGCCCGCAATCGCGGCCCACCACTCCGTGAATTCGTAACACGCGCTGACGCCGAGGATGCTGAGCGTGACCAGCGCAAACAGCCACTTTCCCGGTCGCAGCGGCGACGTGCGCAGCAGCAACTCGCGCGCGACCATGGCGGGACCGAATCCCTGCATGAGGTGGCCGATACGGTCGTAGTGATTGCGGCTGAAGCCGAAGGCTTCGCGCATCCAGTCGCCGAGCGGCGTGAGAGCGTAAGTGTAGTGCCCGCCGTACATCAGGATCAGTGCGTGCACGGCAATCAGCACGTAGACGAGCGGTGTCAGCGGGAAACTGCGCGCCGTCCAGACCAGCAACGGGACCGCGATCAGCACCGGCACCACTTCCAGCACCCACGTCAGGCGATCGTGCGGCCCGATGCCGGACCAGGCGAGTCCAAGGACCACGACAATCAGCAGGGCGAGCGGCAAGCGCAGATCAGGACTGGTCCCGGACATTGGAGCACGCTTCGTCATGGTTTCTTCCGCCGCCGGTGTCGGTCGATTATAGGACCGGGCGGTCGAGGAACTCCTCGATGAGGCGGGCCACCGCGGCAGGTTGATCGTGGTGCACCATGTGCCCCGCGGCCGCCACGATCCGCGGCTCCAGTTGCGGCACCAGGCGGCGCACGTTCTCCGGGGCGCCTGCGCCCTGCAGCCGCTCGAGGAAATCCGACTCCGCGCCCGCGACGTACAGCAGCGGCGCCCGCACCTCGGCCCAGCAGGCCTCGACCTCCGCGCGCCGGTACAGGATGGGATTGACACGCTTGTGCGCCGGGTCGAAGCAGGGGCGGACACGGCCGTCGGGCAGCGTTTCGCTCCACGCACGCGCGACGAAATCGGCACGCTCGACCGACAGCCGTGGATTGCGCTTGCGCAGCACGCCGGCAAACACGTCGAGGCTCGGAAACACCGACGCCGGCTCTGGATCGCGCCATTGGTCCAGCCAGTCGCGGTAACGGCAGGGCGCGAGTTCCGGCGGCGCGCCGGGCAGGCCGAAACCCTCGAGTGTCACCAGCCGGTGCACACGCCCGGGCCTGAGCCCCGCGTAGATCATCGCGACGTTGCCACCCATGCTGTGGCCGACGATATCGACCGGCGTGGCGGGCGCCAGCCAGTCGAGCATCGCGTCGAGGTCGGCGAAGTAGTCGGGAAACCAGTACCCCTGGGGATTCCAGCCGGAACGGCCGAAGCCGCGCCAGTCGGGCGCGATCAGGTTCCGTGTTGGCGCGATGGCGTCGGCGACGAACTGGAACGTCGCGCCGCAATCCATGAAACCGTGCAGCAGCACGACCGGTGGCGCATCGGCCTGGGTTCCCGCCCAGCGCGTGACGTGATGCTGCAGCCCGCGGATGTCACGATGCAGCGATTCAGGCAGGCGGCGAGGCAGGTAGTGGGCGCTCATGGGCGGTCATACTGCATCAACCCTGCGACAATGGTCACTTCCGCCCGGCTGACCGGGCCCTCGAAGCACAGCGCCCGCCCATGTCGAAACTGCTCGTCTTCCAGCACGTTGCCTCGGAACCGCTTGGCCACCTCGACCCATTGCTGCGCGCCTCCGGCTTTCGCATCCGCTACGTGAATTTTGGCCGCGAACCGGGCGCGCAGCCGGACGTCCGGCGCTACGACGGCCTGGTCGTGCTGGGTGGCCCGATGAACGTCGACCAGGTGGAGCTGTTCCCGCACCTCAAGACCGAAATCGAGCTCATTCGCCAGGCGGTGAATGCGCAGAAGCCCGTGCTCGGCATCTGTCTCGGCGGCCAACTGCTGGCCGCGGCGATGGGAGGCCGCGTGCAGCCGAATGCCGTTCCCGAAATCGGCTGGTACCGCCTGCATACGCGTCCACAGGCGCATGGCGACCGGCTGTTCCGCCATTTCGAGCGGACGCCGCGCTATGTCTTTCAATGGCACGCGTACACGTTCGAGCCGCCGCCGGAGGCCGTGCCACTGGCGTGGACCCGCAGCTGCCGGCAGCAGGCCTATCGACTGGGCGACCACGCATGGGGACTCCAGTTTCACCTCGAGGCCGACGCCGCGCTGATCAACCGCTGGCTCCACCTGCCGAGCGGGCGCAGTGAGATCGAGCGCCACTGGAGTCCCGTCCGCATCGCGCGGATACAGGCAGCCACGCAGCGGCATCTCCCGGTCGCCGGGCCGCTCAGCGAGCGTGTGTTCGGGGAATTCATCCAGCTGTTCGCACCCCGGCGTTACGCGCACCTGCCCTCGCGCTGACGTGCGGATCCGCGCGCGTCAGTCGCCGAGGAACATGCGGTAAGCGGGATTCTGGGTCTCTTCGGTGTAGGCGTACCCAAGCTCGCCGAGATGCCTGGTGAATCGCCCCGCGTCTTCCGGCGCAACCTGCACGCCCGCGAGCACCCGCCCGTAATCGGAGCCGTGGTTACGGTAGTGGAACAGGCTGATGTTCCAGTGCGCGCCCACCGACTCCAGGAAACGCAGCAGCGCGCCCGGGCGTTCCGGAAATTCGAAGCGGAACAGGCGCTCGTGCTGCAGCCCGTGCGCGTGGCCGCCCACCATGTAGCGCACGTGCAGCTTCGCCATCTCGTCGTCGCTCATGTCGATTGCGCGGTAGCCCGCGTCGGCCACGAGCGCCAGCAGCGCTTCCTTCTCGCGCCGCCCTTCGGACAGCGAAATGCCGGCGAAGATGCGGGCCGAGCGCGAGTCGTCGTACCGGTAGTTGAACTCGGTGACGCTGCGGCGGCCAAGCAGGCGGCAGAACCGCAGGAAGCTGCCCGCCTCTTCCGGGATCTCGACTGCCAGCAGGGCTTCGCGCTGTGCGCCGATGTCGGCCCGCTCCGCGATGTGGCGCAGGCGGTCGAAGTTGACGTTGGCGCCGCAGTTGAGCGCGACGAGCGTCTGGCCCGCGCATTGTTCGCGCACGACGTAGCGCTTGATGCCGGCCACCGCCAGCGCGCCCGCGGGTTCGGCGATGGTGCGGTTGTCTTCGAAGATGTCCTGGATCGCGGCGCAGATTTCGTCGGTGCTCACGAGCAGCACTTCGTCGACGTACTTGCGCGCGAGACGGAACGTTTCCTCGCCGACGCGGCGCACGGCGACGCCGTCGGCAAAGATGCCGACACGGTCGAGCGTGACGCGTTCACCGGCGCGCAGCGAGTCGTGCATGCTCGCCGCGTCCTCGGGCTCGACGCCGACGATGCGCACCTGCGGGTACAGCGACTTCACGTAGGTCGCGATCCCCGCGATCAGGCCGCCACCACCGATCGGCACGAAGATCGCGTGCGGCGGCGACGAGCACTGCCGCAGGATTTCCATGCCGATCGTGCCCTGCCCGGCGATCACGTCCGGGTCGTCGAACGGATGGATGAAGGTGAGCCCGCGCAGGCGCGCCACGCCCATCGCGTGCTCGAACGCGTGATCGAAATCGTCGCCTTCGAGCACCACTTCGCCGCCGAGGTCGAGCACGGCCTGCACCTTGATGTGCGGCGTCGTCCGCGGCATCACGATCACCGCCGCGATACCACGACGTTTTGCCGCGAGCGCGACGCCTTGCGCGTGGTTGCCAGCCGATGCACAGATCACGCCGCGCGCGGCCGTGGCGTCGTCGAGCGTGGAAATCTTGTTGTAAGCGCCGCGCAGCTTGAACGAAAAGACCGGCTGCAGGTCTTCACGCTTGAACAGCACGTCGTTGCCGAGGCGCCGGCTCAACCGGCGCGCCGGCTCGAGCGGGGATTCGATGGCGACGTCGTAGACGCGCGCCTTCAGGATGCGTTCGATGTAACTTTCTTGCATGGCCATGGCTCGCGGGATCACCGCGTACGTTACCATCCTTCGTCCCCCGAACCTCCACCTGGGCCCAACGGCAGATCCGTCTTGCGCATCGAAATGATCATGACCGTGTTCGCCGGATTCGCGGGCGGGCTGGCTGGCACGCTCTGGGCCGGCACCGTTTCGTCGGCGCTCCTTGCCCAGCGGCCCGAGTTGGACGCCGCGGGCTGGCGTCCCGACACGGCGTGGCGCGTCCTCCACACGGCCGCCCTGTACGGCCTGTGCGGCGCTGCCGCGGGGCTCCTGTTCTGGCTCGGCTGGGGCCTGGCCGCGTTCACCACCTCGCCCTGGTTCGTGGTCGGTGCCAGTTACGGGCTGCTGCTGTGGTTGGCTTCGGCCTTTCCGGCGCTGCTGCTGCTTTCACTCCGGGTGCCGGCACTGCGGGCCGCCGGTGTGGTGATGGCCCTGGAGGCGCTGGTCGCGGCGATCTCCGTGGGCCTCCTTTGCGCTTTCGTCTGGCACCGCGCCGCGTAGAATCCATCGCTACTTTTGTTCGACCCACGGCTGGGGGAATTCGCATGCAGATCATCCACCGGGCGGCGCTCGGCCTCGCCCTGCTGCTCGCCGGGACCGCAGCGCACGCACTGACGGCCACGGAACTCGTCGCGAAGAACATCGAGGCCAAGGGTGGCGCAGCGGCGCTGCAGGCCGTGAAATCACTGCGCCGCGAAGGACGGCTCGTCGTCAACGGCGGGCAGTTCGTGCTCGATCTCGCCGAGACCAAGCAGCGGCCGGATTCGATCCGCGCGGAAGTCAGCATGCAAGGCCTCTCGCAGGTCCAGGCGTACGACGGCAAGGACGGCTGGCGCATCGACCCGTTCGGCGGCCGCAAGGACCCCGAGCGCATGCCGGCGGACGACGTGAAGGAATTCATCGAGGACGCCAGCATCGACGGCGTGCTGCCGGATGCCGCCGCGGCCGGCAACCTCATCGAGTACCTCGGCACCGAGGACGTCGACGGCACGCCCGCGCACAAGCTCAAGGTCACGCGCAAGGAAGGTGGGGTGCAGTACGTCTACCTCGACCCGGATTACTTCCTCGAGATCCGCGTCGAGAGCCAGCGTGTGGTGCGCGGCGTCAAGCGCACGTCGGTCACGGACTACGGCAACTACGAAAAGGTGGGCGGCGTGTTCTGGCCGCTCTCGATCGAGTCCGGCATCAAGGGCGCAGGCGATCCGGCCAAGTTCGAGTACCGATCCGCGGTGGTCAACCCGGCGATCGCGCCGGACTATTTCTCGTTCCCCGCGACGGCGCAGAAGTAAGGGAGCGCCAACCATGAATATCCTGCGTACCGCCCTGCTCGCCGTGGCCCTGCTGCCGTCGGCACTCTTCGCCGCAGCACCCGCGAAGCCCGCGGCGCCTGCGTTCGACTCGTCGATCATCTCCGGCCTCGGCGCCCGCAACATCGGGTCCGCGGCGATGAGCGGCCGCATCTCGTCGCTCGACGCCGTGTCGATGCCGGACGGCAAACTCATGGTGTGGGTGGGCGCCGCGAGCGGCGGCGTCTGGAAGTCGCTCGACGGCGCCACGACCTTCACGCCGGTGTTCGACGACCAGCCCGTGCAATCGATCGGCGCGGTCGAGATCGACAAGCGGAACACCGAAACGGTGTGGGTCGGCACCGGTGAAGCCTGGACACGCAACAGCGTCTCCATTGGCAATGGCATTTACAAGACGACCGACGGCGGCGACACCTGGCAGCACCTGGGACTCGACGGCTCGGAGCGCATCGGCGACATCCGCATCGATCCGCGCGCCAGCGACACCGTGTATGCCTGCGTCACCGGGCGCCTCTGGAGCGATTCGCTCGAGCGCGGCGTGTACCGCACGCGCGACGGCGGCAAGACCTGGCAACAGGTGCTGAAGGCGCCGAACGCCTCGACCGGCTGCGCCAGCCTGAGCATGGACGAGAAGAATCCCGACGTGCTCTACGCCGCCCTGTGGGATTTCCGTCGCAAGGGCTGGACGTTCCGCTCCGGCGGCGAGACACCGACGGCAACGTCGGCAAGTGCCCTGATGGTGACGCGCGACGGCGGCGAGACATGGACCGAAGTGACGCCCGAAAGAAACAGGGGCTTCGCGCAGAAGCCCTACGGCCGCATCGCGGTCAACGTCGCCCCCAGCGATTCAAAGCGCATTTACGCATTCGTCGAATCGCCGCAGAGCGCGCTGTATGTCAGCGATGACGGCGGCGCCACCTGGGAGGCGCGCGACCGCAGCCAGTGGATGGTGTGGCGCCCCTTTTATTTCGCACGCATGACGGTCGACCCGAACAATGCCGACCGCGTGTTCAAGGACGACGGCAACCTGATCCTCTCCGAGGACGCCGGCCGCAGCTTCAGCGTGGTGGGCGGCTTCGAGGGCATGCATGGCGACATCCACGACGTGTGGGTCAACCCGAAGAACTCGAAGCACGTGGTGTCCGGCGATGACGGCGGCCTGTGGCAGAGCCACGACGGCGGCAGCAAGTGGTGGAAGGGCGAGAACCTGCCGATCTCGCAGTTCTACCACGTGAGCGTCGACGACGAGGATCCCTACCACGTCTACGGCGGCCTGCAGGACAACAGCAGCTGGATCGGTGATTCGGCCTACCCCGGCGGCATCACCAACAGCCGCTGGGAAAACATGTACGGCGGCGATGGCTTCTGGATGTTCTCCGATCCGGCGGACAGCAATTACCTCTACGCCGAATACCAGGGCGGCACGATCGCGCGCGTGAACAAGCATACCCACGAGGCACGCGACATCCAGCCGAAGGCCCTTGCCGGCGAGAAGCTGCGCTTCAACTGGAACACCCCGCTGCACCTCTCGCCCAACGAGAAGGGCACGCTCTACATGGGCTCGCAGTTCCTGTTCCGCACGCGCGACCAGGGCCAGACCTGGGACCGCATCTCGCCGGACCTCACGACCAACGATCCGCAGAAGCAGCGCCAGGAGGAAACCGGCGGCGTCACCGTGGACAACTCGGCCGCCGAGATGCACACGACGATCTACACCATCAGCGAATCGCCGCAGGCCGCGGGCACGATCTGGGTCGGCACGGACGACGGCAACGTGCAGCTCACGCGCGACGGCGGCAAGACGTGGTCGAACGTCACAGGCAATCTCAAGGGCCTGCCGCAGGCCTCGTGGGTCAGCTGGGTCGAGGCGAGCCGGCACGACGCGGCGACGGCCTACGCCGCGTTCGATCGTCACACGTCCGGTGATCACGACCCGTGGCTGTACGTGACGCGCAATTACGGCAAGAGCTGGCAACCCCTCGTCACGCCGCAGGAGCCGCGCGGAGTCCGTGGCTATGCGCACGTGATCAAGGAAGACGCGCAGCGACCCGACCTGCTGTTCCTCGGCACGGAATTCGGCCTGTGGATCTCGATCGACGGCGGCCAGTCGTGGGCCGGCTTCAAGGGCGACAAGTTCCCCGCGGTCGCCGTGCGCGACCTCGTCGTCCAGCCGCGCGACAACGACCTCGTCATCGCCACTCACGGTCGCGGCATCTGGATCATCGACGACATCACGCCGCTGCGCGCACTGGGCACGGAGCTGATGGCGAAGGAAGCGGCGTTCGTCGCGGCACGGCCGGTACAGCAGCGCATCTCCGGACCGGGCGGCTGGGCCAATGGCGCGGCGGTTTTCGTGGGCGAGAACCCGCCGGGCGGCGCGGTCATCACGTACTACCAGCGCACGCGCCACCTGTTCGGCAGCCTCAAGCTCGAGATCCTCGATTCGAGCGGGCGGGTCATCGACGAGCTGCCGGCCAGCAAGCGGCGCGGGCTGAACCGCGTCGAGTGGTCGATGCGTGAGAAGCCGCCGCGCGTCCCGCCGGCGGTGCAGCTGGCATTTGCCGGCACGCAGGGTCCGCGCGTGCTGCCGGGCACCTACACCGCACGCATGACCAAGGGCGGCGAGGTGTACGAGCAGAAGTTCGACGTCGGTCTCGACCGGCGCGCGACCTTCACGGTGGCGCAGCGCAAGCAGCAGTACGACGCGGCAATGCGCGTTCGCAAGCTGTTCGGCGAGGAGACGGCCGTGCTCGAACGCATCCAGGCGTTGCGGGCGAGTGTCGCGGCGGCGAGCGGCAATGCGGCCGTCGATGCGGCGGCCAAGGCGCGGCTCGCGGCGTTGGACGTGAAGGCCGACGACGTGCGCAAGCGCATCGTTGCGACCAAGGAAGGCGGTGCGATCACGGGCGAAGAGCGGCTGCGCGAGCACACGGACCAGCTCTACGGCGCGCTCATCGGTTATGAAGGTGCGCCGGGCGCTTACCAGATGGAGCGCATCGACGTGCTCGAGGCCGAGCTCGCCGACATCGAGAAGCAGTTCGAAGGCCTGCTGTCGGCGGAACTGCCGGGCGTGAACCAGGCGCTGCAGGCGGTCGGTCAGCCGCCGATCGCCGCGCCGCCGAAGGTGCCCGCGATGGCGGACGCAGGCGTCAGCTCGGCCAACGCGCACTGGCTCGCGACGCGCAAGCGCAAGGACAAGAAGGCGTGGTTCCACAGCCTGCCGCAGGGCGCGATCAGGCTCTGGTAGCGCGAGCTTTCCGGGCGATGCCCACGATGGCCACCGCAACCGCGCCGGCGAGCAGTCCCACGCCAAGATTGGCCAGCAGCGGCGTCAATGCCGACAGCAGCGGTCCCACGCCGGACAGGCCGGCACCCTGCGCGGCGAACCGCTCGATGCCATGCGCGATCCACGGTGTGCCGTGTGCCAGGATGCCGCCGCCGACGAGAAACATCGCCGCGGTGCCGAGCACCGACAGCAGCTTCATGAACCATGGGGCGAATGCCAGCATGCCGCGCCCGAACCAGCGCACGAGCGAGGGGATCACACCACCGCCCTGGCGCTGGCTAAGGTACAGGCCGGCATCGTCGAGCTTCACGATGCCCGCGACGAGGCCGTACACGCCCACGGTCATGAGGATCGCAATTCCGACCAGCACCGCGACGCGCACGCCGAACTCGGCCGTGCCCACCGTGCCCAGCGTGATGACGATGATCTCCGCGGAGAGGATGAAGTCGGTGCGCACGGCGCCCTTGATCTTGTCCTTCTCGATGGCGCGCAGGTCGACCGCAGGATCGGCGAGGGCCTCGCGTAATTTCTGACGGTGCGAGTCTCTCTCCGCGCTATGCACCAGCAGGTGCCAGATCTTCTCGAAACCTTCGTAACAGAGGAACAGGCCACCGGCCATGAGCAGCGGGACGATCGCCCAGGGCGCGATCGCACTGATCGCAAGCGCCGCGGGGACGAGGATGGCCTTGTTGACCAGGGAACCCTTCGCCACCGCCCAGACGACCGGGAGTTCGCGGTTCGCCTTGACGCCGGCAACCTGCTGCGCATTCAGCGCGAGGTCATCGCCGAGCACGCCCGCCGTCTTCTTCGTCGCGACCTTGGTCAGGACAGAGACGTCGTCCAGGATACTGGCGATGTCGTCGAGGAGAGCAAGCAGACTGGCGCCGGCCATGGAGTCACTCAGACTGGCTGGGAAAGCGCCATCTTACGGATCGTTGCAGGGTGGTGCGACCGCTTGCATGTCTCACCGCACCGACGGGAACTTGATCGGTCGAGCGGAGTCCGTGATGAATGCCGGTCGGACGGACAGGCACGGCATGTTCCACGGCACTCGACGAGCGCTTCTTGCTACTGTAGTCATCGCGCCGCCATTCGGCTCACGATGCATCGCCTGGATTGGACCTTGAATTCGCGCCTGCCCCTGCTGCTGCTTTCGATCCTCGCGGGTGCCGGATGTACGGTCGGTCCGGAGCCGCGGATTCCCTCACCCGAATCGCTGGATGTGCCCGCGCACTTCCAGGCGTCGTCCGCACGACCGGATACGGCCGTGGCCGTGGCCGTGGTCGCGGAATGGTGGAGCACTTTCGACGATCCGGTGCTCTCAGGTCTCGTCGAACAGGCGCTCGCCACCAACACGAACATCGACGCGGCTGGGGCTCGGGTCCGGCAGGCACGGGCTGCGCTCAAGGGCACTCGCGCGGGGTGGTGGCCGACGCTCGATTTCGGCGCGTCCGCATCGCGCCTCATGGGCGTTGGCGCAGAAGCGCAGGTACCGGATCGAACGACCTACGGCGCCGGCTTCGACGCCCGCTACGAACTGGACTTGTTCGGCGGCCAGCGCCGCGCGGTGCAGGCATCCACGGCCGACCTCGCGGCAATCGAGGCGAACCTGCACTCGACGCAGCTCACCGTCGCCGCCGAGGTCGCGTTGAATTATGTCGATGCGCGGCTCGCGCAACGCCAGCTCGCAATCGCCCGGGCCAACCTGGCAGCACAGGACGAGACACTGCAGATCGTCCAATGGCGCGTGCAGGCCGGGCTCGTCGGCGCACTGGATCTCGAGCAGGCGCGCCAGTTGCGCGCGCAAACCGCTGCGACCGTCCCTTTGCGCGAGCAGGCATTGTCGTCTGCATTGAACAGGCTCTCGGTGCTTACGGGGTCGGCCCCGGGATCCGTCGACGCATTGTTCGAACCCGTGACCCCGATCCCGCTGGCGATCGCGGCAGCTATTTCTGTCCCGGCCGACATGCTGCGCCGGCGTCCCGACGTGACCGCCGCCGAACGGTCGCTGCTCGCCGAGACCGCCCGCATCGGTGCGCGCGAGGCGGACCTGTATCCCTCGCTGGGACTGTCGGGCTCACTCAGCGGCAACTCGTCGAACTGGGGCGATCTCACGAACGCATCGTTCGGCAGCCTCGCGGCCGGCCTGACTGCACCGATCTTCCAGGGCGGACGCCTGCGCGCGGCCGTCGAACAGCAGCGGGCTGCGGCCATCCAGGCGCTAGCCGTCTACCGCGACACCGTGCTGGTGGCGCTCGAGGAATCCGAGAATGCGCTGGTGGCGATCTCCGTCACCGAACGGCGCGAGCGCGAACTCGCCGTCGCCGAAGAAGCTGCGCGTAACGCGACCGCGCTGGCGCGCAGCCAGTACCAGGCCGGCATCATCGATTTCGCCAACCTGCTCGATGCGGAGCGCAGCCTGCTCACGACCGAGACCAGCCGCGCGGCCGCCCACGCCGACCGTGCGGCGGCGACCGTGCAGCTCTACAAGGCGCTCGGCGGCGGCTGGGAAAACGCACCCTCCCCGCGTTCGCTGACGTCCACTTTCCCCTGAAGGGCCCAATGGAACCGCAGGCAAGCACCCGTCCGGAGCGCTCGACGCTCGATGAATTCCTCGGCCGGCAGCCGGCTTCGGCGCGAATGCGCCTGTTGCGCAAGGCGGCACCCGTCATCGGCGTGCTGCTGCTCGCGGGGCTCGCGTGGGTCTATTTCACCGGACGCAACAGCGACCAGCCCAGCTATGCGACCACACCGGTGCAACGCGGCGAGCTGCGCGTCACCGTGTCCGCGACGGGCAACCTGCAGCCGACGAACGAAGTCGAGGTGGGATCGGAACTCTCGGGACTCGTGACGGAAGTGAACGTCGACAACAACGACCAGGTGAAGAAGGGCCAGGTCCTGGCGCGAATCGATACCGCACGGTTGCAGGACACCATCCTGCAAAGCCGGGCGTCGCTGCAGTCCGCGCTCGCCAACGTCGCGCAGGCCGCAGCCACGGCGCAGCAGACACGGGCATCGCTCGCGCGGTTCGAGGAAGTGCACGCCCTGTCGGGAGGCAAGGTGCCTTCGGCCGCCGAACTCGACACGGCGAGGGCAGAGCACGCTCGGGCAGTCGCGGGAGTGCGCACCGCGGAAGCCGGCGTGGCGCAGGCGCGGGCGCAGCTGTCGTCGGACCAGACCCAGTTTTCCAAGGCCCTCATCCTCTCGCCCGTGACCGGCGTCGTGCTCTCGCGCCAGATCGATCCCGGCCAGACCGTGGCGGCCTCCTTCAATGCACCCGTGCTGTTCCTGATTGCCGAGGACCTGAGCGTCATGCGGCTCGAGGTCGCGGTGGACGAGGCCGACGTGGGCCAGGTTGCCGCCGGGCAGTCGGCCACCTTCCAGGTGGATGCCTTCCCTGGCCGCACGTTTCCAGCGCGGGTCGAACGTGTGGATGTCGGCGCGAATGCCAGTACCGGTTCGACGACCGCGGGCAGCTCGTCCAGCACCGTGGTTTCCTACACGGCGGTGCTTGCCGTGGACAACAAGGATTCGACGCTGCGTCCCGGCATGACGGCAACGGCGGAAATCGTCACGAGCGAGAAGCAGGACGTGCTGCTCGTGCCCAACGCTGCATTGCGCTTCTCGCCCGACGCGAGCGCGGCAGGTGGCGAGCGCACCGGAGTCACCAAGGTGCTGCTGCCGGGTCCGCCGCGCGGAACCGCGGGCAACAAGGCGCGCGAGGTCCAGATCGGACGGGGCAGCGCGCAGCAGGTCCACATTCTCAACGCGCAGGGCGAGCCGGAACCCGTATCCGTCACGACGGGCGATACGAACGGCACGCTGACGGAAGTCACGGGAAACTCGTTGCGCGAAGGAGCACTGGTGATCACCGGAAAACTCGCAGCGGAGGACGCCAGTGGGCGATGACCCCGATGCCGCGCGCGCCGGCCGGGGCGGTCCCCTGATCCAGCTGCGCGGCGTGACCAAGACCTTCGGCACCGGTGTCGCCAGCTTCCAGGCCCTGCGCGGCGTGGATTTCGACGTCGCGCCCGGCGACTTCGTGGCGGTCATGGGGCCATCGGGATCGGGCAAGTCGACGATGATGAACATCCTCGGCTGCCTCGACGTGCCGACCACGGGCGAATTCCTGTTCAAGGGCTTCCACGTCGAAAAGCTGACCCGCGACGAGCGCGCGCTGCTGCGGCGCCGCTACCTCGGCTTCGTTTTCCAGGGTTTCAATCTCCTCGCCCGCACCAACGCCCTCGAGAACGTCGAACTGCCCCTGCTCTACCGCGGCGAGAAGCCGCGCGCGCGGCACGAAGCCGCGATGCATGCGCTGTCCGAGGTGGGACTCGCCGACTGGTGGGATCACACACCGGCCGAACTCTCGGGCGGCCAGCAACAACGCGTGGCCATCGCACGGGCGATCGTCACCTCGCCGCAGGTACTGCTCGCCGACGAGCCGACCGGCAATCTCGACACGGCGCGCTCGCTCGAGATCATGGAGCTCCTGACCCGCTTCAACCAGTCCGGGATCACCATTCTCATGGTGACCCATGAAGCCGAAATGGCGGCTTACGCGCACACGATTGCGCATGTTCGCGACGGGCTCGTGGAGCACGCCGAGGCCGCCGCGCCATGAGCATGCTCGGACCCACGCTGGTGCTCGCCCTGCGGGAAATCCGGCGTCACGCGTTGCGCTCGTTCCTGACCGTGCTTGGCATCGTGATCGGCGTCGCGGCCGTCGTCACCATGGTGACGCTGGGCAACGGGGCGACGGCCGCGGTACGCGAGCAGATTTCGGGGTTGGGCGTGAACATCCTGCAGATCCGGCCCGGCCAGGGATTCGGGCGCGGCGGCGGCGGTCCGGCACCTCCAAACTTCGACATGGACGATGTCGCGGCCATCCGCGACCAGGTCGCCGGCGTCGTCGTCGTTGCCCCGCTCGCGCAGGCGTCCGGCACGGCCGTGCGCAATGCCGCCAACTGGTCGACGTCCGTCAATGGCACGACGTCCGACTATTTCTCGGCGCAGCAATGGGAAACCGCCTCCGGACGCACGTTCACGGCAGCGGAAGAACAGGCGGGCAAGGCAGTGTGCGTGATTGGATCGACGGTGCAGCGCAACCTGTTTCGCGCGGAGGACCCCCTGGGGCAGCGCTTCCGCCTGCGCAACCTCTCATGCGAGGTCATCGGCACCCTCGTGACGCGGGGCCAGGGCGGTTTCGGCAACGACCAGGACGACGTCGTGCTGATGCCGATCAAGACGGTGCAGCGGCGCATGACCGGCAACCGCAGCGTCCGGCAGATGATGGTGAAGGTCGATCCGGCCTACGACATGGCGGCCGTGACGGCCTCGATCCAGTCGTTGCTGCGCGAACGTCGCAACATCCGCGGCGCGAAGCAGGACGACTTCAACATCTTCGACACGGCGCAGATCTCGCAGACGCTGCAGGGAACCACGCGCATCCTCACCTCGCTGCTGGGCGCCGTCGCGGCGGTCAGCCTGCTCGTCGGCGGCATCGGCATCATGAACATCATGCTGGTGTCGGTGACCGAGCGGACGCGCGAGATCGGCATCCGGCTCGCGATCGGCGCGGTCGGCCGCGAGGTCTTGCTGCAGTTCCTGGTGGAAGCCATCGCGCTGGCCTGCCTCGGCGGTGTCATCGGCCTGCTGCTGGCCCTGCTGGCGAGCTGGGCCGTGGCGCCGATGCTGCAGGTGCCCTTCCTGTTCGATGTCCGCATCAACGTCGTGGCCTTCGCCTTTTCCGCGTTGATCGGCGTGATCTTCGGCTACTTCCCGGCACGCCAGGCCGCGCAGCTCAATCCGATCGACGCGCTGCGGCACGAATGAGCGCGTGCGGCCGCCCCGGCTGGTGTCAGCGATCGAGGAAGTCGCGGGCCAGCCGCACGATTTCGTCGGCACCCGCGTCGAGCACGTTGCCCGCGGGGGGCGAGAGCTCGACACGGCGTGCATCGCGCAGCAGCGACTCGGTGCGTCCGGTCGATTCCCAGGACTCGTCGCGTGCACGCAGGATCATCACGGGCAGCTTGAGCAGCGGCAACCGCTCGCCGACCTGGTAACTGCCGTCCGACGACGGCACGCCGATCAGGATCAGGCGCCGCACCTGCTCGGGCTTCGCCAGCGCGAGTTCGATGGCCGCGAGCGAACCGGCCTGGTAACCGATCACGTCCACCTGCTTGAGACGCAGCGAGTCGATCAGGTCGACGAACGCTGCTGCGTGGTCGGCCACGAGCGGCGCGTGCTCGGGCCCGTCCGATTCGCCTGCACCCGGCAGGTCCGGCGCGTAGACGCTGCGGTCACGACCGAGGTCGCGCAGCACCGGGCGGAACGCACGGCCCGTCAGGGTCGGCGGCGATACGCACAGCAGTGGCGTCAATTCGTCGAACCCGCCGCTCGACGGAAACGACGTGTGCAGGTGCAATTGCCCGAATCGGCAGTCGACGTACATCTTGCGCAGGTGGATGGTCACGGGCGGGGAACTCCTGCTCGAAAGTGCGACGCTGCGGGCGATCGTGCGGGCGGAAATGCGGGTCACTGGCTGATCCTCGGTGGGCATGCGGCGTTCGTGCGGAGCATTCTCCGCGCGCCCAACCCGCCTCACGTTGATTCAGCTCTCACTCCGGCCGCGATCGGCATGACTTAATGCTGCACCGGTCACGCGGCCCGAGTCCACCCGGATGGCTGCAAAATTATGTCGTGTCGCGCTCACGCCGTGTCGAGGTACCACTCGTAGTCGCGGTCACTCACGAGGGCGCCGAACTTTTCCGCTTCCTGGCGCTTGATCGCGAGGAAAACATCGAGGAATCCAGCGCCGAGCGTGTCGCGCAGGAACGTCGACGACGACGCGGCTGCAAGCGCAGCGTGCCATTGCGTCGGCAGCGTGCCCTCCTGCGCCTGCGCGTAGCCGTTGCCCTCCAACGGCGGTCCCGGATCGAGCTGGTGCCCGATGCCGTGCAACATGCCCGCGAGCACCAGCGCGGCGACGAGGTAAGGGTTCGCGTCGGCGCCGGCCACGCGGTGCTCGACGTGTCGGCTCGCCGGTGGTCCGGCCGGCACACGCAAGCTGACGGAGCGGTTGTTGACGCCCCAGGTGACGGCGACCGGCGCGTAACTCATCGAGCGGAAACGGCGATACGAATTCGCATTGGGCGCATAAATCGCCATGCCGTCGGCGAGCGTCGACCGCAGGCCGCCGATCGCTTGGCGCAGCAATGGACTGCCGGCCGGATCATCCGCCGCGAAGGCGTTGTGGCCACTGCGGTCGGCGAGACTCGCGTGCAGGTGCATCCCCGAGCCGGCCCGTTCCGCAAACGGCTTGGCCATGAAACACGCGACTCGCCCGTGCCTGGCGGCGACGCCGCGAACCGCACGTTTGAACAGGATGGCTTCGTCGACCGCACGCATGGCGTCGGTCCGGTGTTCGAGCGTGATCTCGAACTGCCCCGGCGCGTATTCGGACATCAGTGTCCGCACGGGCAGTCCAAGCGCCTTCGCCGACGCATAGAGATCGTCGAACAGCGGCGACATGTCGTCGAGGCGGCCGAGGCCATAGGCGTCGATGCGGCCGCGGCGCTCGCCGCTCAGCATGCCCGCCGAAGGCACCAGCCGGCCGGCTGTGTCGCGTTCGAGCAGGTAGAACTCGAGCTCGACGGCGACGACCGGCGTCAGTCCGGCGGCTTCGCAGCGCGCGACGACCGCGGCAAGCACGTGGCGTGGATCGGCTTGCGACGGCCGGCCGTCCAGCTCGTACATCGTGCCGAGGACCTGCGCCGAAGGCCGCTTGAGCCAGGGCGCTCGAGCCAGCGAGCCCGCGACGGGCCGACAGCACTGGTCGGCGTCGCCGACCTCCCAGACCAGCCCGGTGCCCTCGACGTCCTCGCCGGTGATGTCGAGTCCGAGGATGGAGCCGGCGACGTTGCGGCCGCTGCCGTACAGCGCCGCGAGTTCTTCGCGCGCGACGTTCTTGCCGCGACCGACGCCGCACGCATCGGTGATGACGAGTTGCACGGCCTCGATGTCGGGGTTCGCGTCGAGGAACGCCTGGGCTTCCGCAGCCGTGCCGACGCCGCGCGGCGATGTGTTTCTTGCATGCATGGTGGAGTGGGCCCTGCTGCTGCGGCCTTGCATGGATAGTGACGGATGCGCTCGCGGAGTGGCAAGCTCACCGTCCTTCGCCGCACGCCCCTGGAGGGTTGGATGGCCGCCGCGTATTCGCTCGCCTGGGACGTGCCGCTGCACCGCTGGAACACGTTCCACCTGGACGCGCGCGCCCAGTGCCTGGCGACCGTGCACGATGCAGCCGTGCTGCCTGTCCTGCTGGCCGAGCCCGCGCTGCGGAAGCTGCCGGCGATGGTGCTGGGAGCAGGGAGCAACGTGCTCTTCGCCACCGAACGGTTCGCGGGCTGCCTGATACACCTGCAGTGCCATTCAGCCCGGATCCTGGGCAACGACGGCGATCACGTGCTCGTGCACGTCGAAGCCGGGTTCGATTGGGACGCGCTCGTCGACTGGACGCTCGAGCACGGCCTGCAGGGCCTCGAGAACCTCGCCTTGATTCCGGGTCAGGCCGGCGCGGCGCCGATCCAGAACATCGGCGCCTATGGCGTCGAGGTCGGGACGTTCATCGCCGCCGTGCACTGCTACGACCGCCAGACGGCCACCTTTGACCGGCTGCCGGCGGAGCGCTGCGGCTTTGGCTATCGCGACAGCGTGTTCAAGCGCGAACCCGACCGGCGCATCGTCACGGCGATCGAATTGCGGCTGCCGAAAACCGGCGCGACGAACCTCGCCTACGCCGGGCTGGCCGAGGAACTTGGCGCGATGGGCGGACTGGAATCGACGCCACGCAACGTGGCCGCGGCGGTTCGACGCCTGCGCAGGCGCAAGCTGCCCGACCCTGCCGTGGCGGGCAACGCCGGCAGTTTCTTCAAGAACCCCGTCGTCGCACACGACGTCGCACTCTCATTGCTGTCACGCTTCGGCCGCATGCCGGTCTTTCCGGCATCGACCGCTGCCGAGCGCAAGCTCTCGGCGGCGTGGCTGATCGAGCAGGCGGGATGGCGTGGTTTCCGTGAGGGTGATGCCGCCGTGTCGGCGCAGCACGCCCTGGTGCTGGTCAACCTGGGCCAGGCGACCGGGCCGCAGTTGCTGGCGCTTGCGCGCCGCGTGGCAGCTTCAGTGCAGGAAGAATTCGGCATCGCGCTGGAGCCTGAGCCGCGCATCGTCGGCGCGAAGTTCCAGCTATAGCGAGAGTTCGACGCGCAGGATCAGCACCAGCGCATCAGCGATGCCCGGGTTGGTGTCGGGATCGACGACGTACTGCACGTCCGGCTGCAGCACGAGGTGCTCGCCGAAGGGAATGCGCCAGGTGAGCTCACAGGCCAGCTCCCCCGCAGTCACGGCGACCCCTTCCGCGCGCATCGCATCCTCATATTCGCTGCCGTTGCGCGCATAACCGAACGCCAGGCCGATGGCGTCGGGACGGTCCGGCAGGAGGCCCCCGTCGTGCACGATGCCGCCGCCAGCGTAGAGACCGATGCGCGAAACCTCGGCGTTCGCCATGCCGAACCGGCCATAGGCGACGAGGTTCGCCCCGAGCTTGCGCTCGATTGACGCGTAGCCACCGTATTCGCTGTCGCGGTCCTGCGGATCGGACAGGCCGGCCTTGCTGCGACCGAACCGCCACGCACCCATCTTGAACCGGGAGGACCACAGCGGGAATTCGTACTCGAGTATGAACATCGGACCGCCTGCGAACGGAGCATCGTCGTAATGCGCCTCCGATGCTGCTTCCACGTCGAGCGCCGCGACCCTGAAGGTGCGGCCGCGCTCGTAGCGTTGCTGCAACCGGATACCGAACGCGGTGCGCGGAAAGATGGATGGCCCCGCTGCGCCGGTCTGCGAAATGTCGGGTCCGATGCCCTGTGAGCTGGATAGGAACAACCCGCCGGCCTCGATGGCATCGAACTCGCTGTTGAGGTCATAGCGTCCGATCAGCACGGAACTGCTTGCGGTCAACGGGACTTCGACCCAGGCTTCTAGCAGTCGCGTCCCGTCGTCGGCTTCGATGTTGCTGACGGTCTGCAGGTCGCCGACCTGGAATTCGGAGAACCCGCCGCCGTATACATGCTGCACGGAGAGCTGCAGGGTGTTTTCGCGACCCAGGAACTTGAAGCCCTGGTCGAAGGTGAGTTCGACGAGCCCCATGTGCCGGTCGCCGCGCTCGAGCCCGCCACTTGCGACCGTGGCCAGGTCGCCGGTCCAGGAGGCGCCGAACTCGCCGGCGTCGGCCGGCGCCGACCACGCAATGAGCATGGCGAGCATCATCGGTGACCATGCGGCACAGAGCTGACGTGCGGTCGAGGACGGCGCTCTGTCCATGGTTCGATCAGTCGGCGACTACCGTGACCAGCGTGCTGAACGTGCCGGCGGTCTTCGCATGCGTGACGCGGTCACCAGACGCCGGTGTTCGGCATGCTCACCCAGGGCTCGGCCGGCGGCCTTGCCGCGCCTTTCTGCAACAGCTCGATCGAAATATTGTCCGGTGAGCGCACGAACGCCATGCGGCCATCGCGCGGCGGACGGTTGATCGTGACGCCGTGCTCCATGAGACGACGGCACGACTCGTAGACGTCGTCGACCTCGTACGCGAGGTGACCGAAGGCGCGACCGGTGCCGTACTCCTCGCGGTCCCAGTTGCAGGTGAGTTCGACCTGCGCGTCGTCGTCTCCGGGCGCGGCCAGGAACACGAGCGTGAAGCGTCCCTTGGGATACTCGGTGCGACGCAGTTCGCGCAACCCGAGCGCATCACAGTAAAACTTGAGCGAAGCGTCGATGTCGGTGACGCGGACCATCGTGTGCAGGTACTTCATGCGTGGATGTTACCGCGGGCGTCACGGTCCGGGCAGCGGCACTTGCGGTCATCCGGTTTCCGACGCAGGCTCGCACCCCATGAGAAGCATTTTTTCGTCGGCCTGCCGCGCACTGCTCGTGCCAGCCCTTGTTGCACTGGCCAGCGCAGCCGGCTGCGCGTCGACCAGCCGGACCCCAGGGCCGACCGCCGCCCTTCCGGCCACGACAACCGCTCCGCAGGTCGACCAGCGCATCCTGGGCTCCGCCGATGCACCGGTCATGATCATCGAGTTCACGGACCTGCAGTGCCCCTACTGCGCGCGGTTCGCCCGGGACACCTGGCCGCTGCTGCGTGAACGCTACGTGGACACCGGCAAGGTCCGGTTCGCAACGCGCGACCTGCCGCTGCCGTTCCATTCGTTCGCCCTGCCCGCCGCCGTGGCTGCGCGTTGTGCGGGGCAGCAGGGCAAGTTCTGGGAATACCGTGAGGCACTGTTTCGCGACCAGTCACTCCTGGGCCACCAGCGCTACGCAGAGCTGGCAGGTACGTTCGGACTGGATACCCAACGTTTCGAATCCTGCCGTGCCGATCCCGCGGTGCTGCAGGCGGTGCGTGCCGATGCGGCACTGGCCGCGTCGAGCGGCATCGCGTCGACACCGTCGTTCGTGATCGGTCGTGTCGTCAACGGCGAGTTCGAGGGCGAAGTGATTGCCGGAGCCCAACCCTTCGAGGTCTTCGAGCAGCGGCTCGACTCACTGCTGCAGCAACCGCAGAAATAGTCCACTCGCCGCGGCCGCGAGCAGGACGGGCCCGAGCGGCCAGCGCGCGCGTTCGAGCAGGAACCAGGCCGCGAAGGCGATCAGCACGGCCTCCCAGTCCGGCGTGGCGTGCCATCCACCCGGCAGCAGCACGACCTGCGCAAGCAGCAGCGCCAGCGTCGCGATCACACCGACGACGGCTGCGGTGATCGCGCCCAACGCGCCTTCGATGCGCACGTTGCGGGTGAGTCGCTCGACGTAAGGCGCCCCGAGCAGGATGAACAGGAAGGACGGCAGGAACGTCGCCCACGTCGCAAGCGCGCCAGCGAGCAGCGCCGAGCCGAGCGGCGACAACGGTCCGGGCTGGTTCCAGCCAGCCATGAACCCCATGAACTGCAGCACGATGACCAGCGGGCCGGGCGTAGTCTCCGCCAGCGCGAGGCCCGCGACAGACTGCTCGGCCGTCACCCATGCGAGCGTGTCGACCAGCTGGTGGGTGACGTAGCCGAGCACGGCGTATGCGCCGCCGAACGTGACCAGCGCGGCCTTGGTGAAGAACAGGTAAATGGCCGTCCACAGCGAGCTGCCACCCAGCGTGGCGATCACGGTGAGCAGTGGAATCAGCCAGAGCGCGAGACCGACCACAGCCACCCTGACGGTCTGCGCTCCGCGCGCAGGTGCCGTGTTGGCAGCGGCCCCCTCCTGCGACTTTGCCTGACGTGCCAGGTACGCGCCCACCGCCGCTGCGACCAGCAGGACAAAGGGAAAGGGTACGCGCGCGAATTCGAGCGCCACGAACGATGCGAGCGCGAGGGTGACGTGCAGCGACGACCGCAATGAACGGCGAGCGATGCGCACCAGCGCCTGCAGCACCAGCGCGACGACGGCGGCCTTCAGCCCGTACAGCAGGGCCGAAATCCAGGACAGCGACCCGTGGGCCACGTAGACATACGAGAGCGCGAACAGCAGCAGCACGGCCGGAAGCATGAAGCCGAGACCCGCAACCACGCCGCCGCGGATGCCGTGCATTTTCCAGCCGAGGAAGATCGCCAGCTGCAGCGCTTCGGGCCCGGGCAGCAACATGCAGAAGTTCAGGGCGCGCGTGAACTCACCATCGGCGAGCCAGCGGCGGCGATCGACGATCTCACGGTGCAGCGCGGCAATCTGGCCGGCAGGACCACCGAACGAAACGAAGCCGAGCTTCGCCCAGAATCGGGCGGCTTCTGCGAATGTAGGCAGGTGCGGGCGGGCAGAGGACGAGGTCATGCGCGCCGCTGCCGCCAGGGACGCGTCAGAACATCTCGGAAGCGCCAGGCTCCGCCGTCGTCCTGCTGGCCTCGCGCGATTCGATGAAATCGCCCGTGATCATCTCATCGTAGGCCTGGCCGGGACCGACCATCGGGTACACGCCCGCTTCCGTATCGATGATCACTTCGAGGAAAGCCGGGCCCTTGAACTCGATGAATTCCTTCACGACGCGCGGCACGTCGGCCTTGCGGTCGAGGCGCACCGCGAACTGGTAACCGTCGGCCTGGGCGGCCTTGACGAAGTCCTTCTTGTGCAGCGACTTGTCGCTGGCCGACAGTCGGCCCTTGAAGAAGAGCTTCTGCCACTGCTTGACCATGCCGTCGCCGAAGTTGTTCAGCACGACGACCTTGATCGGCAGGTCGTAGGTGGTGACGGTCTCGAGTTCGCCGAGGTTCATGCGGATGCTGGCGTCGCCGTCGATGTCGATCACGAGCTTGTCGCGACGGGCGAACTGCGCGCCGATCGCCGCGGGCAGGCCGAACCCCATCGTGCCCATGCTGCCAGAGGTGAGCCACAGGCGCGGCTCACGGAAATCGAAGTACTGCGCCGCCCACATCTGGTGCTGGCCGACGCCGGTCGCAATCACGGCTTCGCCACGCGTCAGACGGTTGATCTCTTCTATCACGTAGTACGGCTGGATCAGTTCGCTGTCGCGACCGTAGTTCATCGCGTGACGGCGCTTCAGTTCGGCGACGTGCGCATGCCACGGCGACCAGTCGCGCTTGAACCCGGCGGCCTGGCCCTGCAGGCGCAGCTTTTCGAGCGCCGGGCGCAGCAGGCCGACATGGCTCCACTGCACGCGCTTGACCTTGTTGATCTCCGACGCGTCGACGTCCATGTGCGCGATGCGCTTCGCGTTGCGCGCGAACTTCGCCGGCACGGCCGCGACGCGGTCGTCGAAGCGGGCGCCGAGGCAGAGCAGGAAGTCGCAGTCGTCCACCGCGTAGTTCGCGAACGCCGTGCCGTGCATGCCGAGCATGTGCAGCGCCAGCGGCTCCGTCGTGTCATACGTGCCGATACCCATCAGGGTGGTGACGACGGGAATGCCGAACTCATGCGCGAAGGCGCGCAACTCATCCGAAGACTCGCTGTTGATTACGCCGCCGCCGGCGTAGATCAGCGGTCGTTCGGCCTCGCCGAGCATCTGGAAGAACTTCGCCGCGTGACCGTCGTCGAGCCTGCGGTCGCGCAATGCCTGCATGCGCGCGTGGTAGCCGCGCACGGGCAGCATGCCGCTGCCCTGGTACGTGCCGACCCAGTTCTGGACGTCCTTCGGGATGTCGATCACGACCGGACCGGGACGGCCCGAGCGCGCGATCTCGAACGCCGTGCGCACGGTGGCTTCGAGCTTGGCCGGGTCGGTGACGAGGAAGCAGTGCTTGGCGACGGCACCCATGATGTTGGAGACGGGCGCTTCCTGGAACGCATCGGTGCCGATCGCGGACGTGCCGACCTGGCCGCAGATGACGACGATCGGGACCGAATCCGCGGCGCAGTCGCGCACCGGCGTGACCGTGTTGGTCGCTCCAGGCCCCGACGTCACGACGCAGACACCGACCTTGCCGCTCGCCCGGGCGTAGCCGGCGGCCATGAAACCCGCGCCCTGCTCGTTCGCCGGCACGATCAGCGGCATCGGTCGCGCGCCCTCGGCGAGCTTCGATTGCTGGTCGTTGTGGCGGAAGATCGCGTCGTACGTCGGCAGGATCGCGCCGCCGCTGTAGCCGAAAATGGTGTCGACGCCTTCGTCCGCCAGCACCTGCACGATGATTTCCGCGCCGCTCATGGACTGGCCGGTCCGCGGGTGCGCGGACGGAGTGATCGGCAGGGGACTGGCGGCGATGCTGTTCACGGCGGACTCGTTGAAACAGGTGGGGAACGGCTATGTTGCGCTGCAAACGAGACTAACAGCCGCCGCGGCCGCGCGTCCATCTAGGCGGCTGCTATCCGATCCCCTATTCTGGGGTTCGGAACCCGGCCGTCAGGCTCCCAGTTTTTGCAATAGAATCATAGAGATATTGTCTCCTGGAGCCCGTCGTGACCAGCCAGCGCCACATCATCGCCATCACCCTGCAGAACGAATCCGGCGCGCTGACCCGCGTGGCAGGACTGTTCTCGACACGCGGCTACAACATCGAATCGCTGAACGTGGCGGCGACGGACGATCCCACGGTCTCGCGCCTGACGCTGGTGACGACTGGCAACGACGCCGTGATCCACCAGATTACCCAGCAGTCGCTGAAGCTCGTGGACGTGGTCGACGTCGAGGACGTCACGCGTGAGGAGCACTTCGAGCGCGAGTTGCTGCTGATCAAGGTCAAGGCCAAGGCGACCCAGGTCGGATCGCTCTGGTCGGCGACCCAGCGGGCGGGCGGCCGCGTGCTCTGGGATGCGGCGGACAGCTTCACCATTGAACTCACCAGCAGTGAGGCCGACACCAACCGCTTCATGGCGGAAGTCGCGAACTTCGGCGAAGTGCTCGAAGTGGTGCGCAGCGGTGCGCTCGCGATCCAGAAGGGTCGGCAAACGCTGGAGGGCTGAGGTTTCACCTCTCCTGCTCCGGCGGGAGGTTTTGGTGGCTGCTCCCCTGAGGGTTGCGCGCGGTCATCCGGGGCCTTGCCCCGAGCTTGGAAAGGCAGACACGCGCTCTGGGCAAGGCCCCGGATGACCGCGCGCCACCTGACGGTTCATGCCGGAACGGACGCCAGCGAACTCACGCAGCCGCGGTCGAGCCCCGCGCGGTTCACGGCAGCGGCGAAAACCCCACGTAGCCATCGTCGAGCGTCTGCAACGCCGCGCGCACCTGCGGCGGAATCGGCACTGGCCGGCGCGTCTCACGGTCGACGTAGACATGCACGAACCGGCCGATGGCGGCGGGTTCGGTCGACTGGTTGCGGAACAAGCCGATGCGGTACACGACGCTCGAGTTGCCGAGCCGCTCGAGCGCGAGCCCGGCGTACACCGTGTCCGGAAAGCTCAGCTCGCTCATGAACTTGCAGCTCGTCTCCGCGACGATGCCAATGGCCGGCAGCTCGCGCACGTCGCAACCGCTCGCTTCGATCAGGTAGCCGTTCACGGCCGTGTCGAAGTACGAGTAATACACGACGTTGTTCACATGGCCGTACTGGTCGTTGTCCATCCAGCGCGTGGTGATCGTGCGCAGGACGGGAAACTCTCCGCGGCGCGCGGGTAGCGGCGTCGCGGCCGCTGCGTCTGTGGTCATGCTGTCTTACTCCAACGGCGCGCCGGTCTGTCGGCGTGCGCATTATTGCAGTGGAGGGTGGCAGCGTGCTTGGGCTACGCTCGGCCCATGATCAAAACCAAGGCCGCCGTGCTGCGCGAGCTGGGTCGTCCCGGCCCCTACGCCCAATCCAAGCCGCTCGTGATCGAAGAGTTCGATCTCGCGCCACCCGGACCCGGTGAGGTACTGGTCCGCGTGCGGGCCGCCGGGCTGTGCCATTCCGATCTCTCGGTGATCGACGGCAACCGGCCACGTCCGCTGCCGATGGTGCTCGGCCACGAGATGGCGGGCGTCGTCGAAGAAGTCGGCCACGGCGTGACGGACCTGCAGCGGGGCGATCATGTCGTCGCCTCGTTCGTGCCGAGCTGCGGTGTGTGCGGCCCGTGCGTGGCTGGCCGGCCTGCGCTGTGCGAACCCGGACTGGCGTCGAACACCGCAGGCACGCTGCTGTCCGGCGAGCGCCGGCTTTGCCAGCACGGCACGCCGGTCAATCATCACCTGGGCGTGTCGGGCTTCGCCGAGTGGACGACCGTGTCGCGCCGCTCGCTGGTGCGGGTCGATCCCACGCTGCCTTTCGCGGAAGCGGCCCTCTTCGGCTGCGCCGTCATCACGGGCGTGGGCGCGGTGGTCAACACGGCAGCGATGCCGAAGCACTCGTCGCTCGCCGTGATCGGGCTCGGTGGCGTCGGTCTCGCTGCGCTGCTCGCAGGACGCATGCTCGAAGCCACGTCGATCGTCGCGATCGACCTCAATCCGTCGAAACTGGCCAAGGCACGCGAACTCGGCGCCACGCTGACCGTCAACGCGGCAGAACCGGACTGTTGCGACCGCGTGCGCGCAGCGACGGGCGGCGGCGTCGCCTTCGCGTTCGAAATGGCAGGCTCGGCACGCGCGCTCGAGCTCGCCTATCGAATCACGCGTCGAGGCGGCACGACAGTGTCCGCAGGGCTGCCGCATCCGCAGCAGCAGGTCTCGTTCTCGCACGTCAGCCTCGTCGCGGAGGAGCGCACGCTGAAGGGAAGTTACCTCGGCAGCTGCGTGCCCGAACGCGACATCCCGCAGTACATCGAGTGGTACCGCGCGGGAAGACTGCCGGTGGACAAGCTGCTGAGCGAACGCATCCGGCTCGACGACATCAACGGCGCGTTCGACCGGCTCGCCGCCGGCGCGTCCATCCGGCAGGTGATCGAGATTGGCTGAACGCCTGGTCGATTTCGCGGACGCAGGCGCGACGACGAGCTGGCACCCGATCGACGACGTGGTGATGGGCGGCGTCTCGCAGAGCATGCTGCAGCCGTATTCGCGCGGCATTGCGTGTTTCAGCGGCGTCGTGTCGCTGCGGCACGGCGGCGGCTTCGCGTCGGTGCGCACGGAACCCCGCACGTGGAACACGGTGGGCGCACACGCTTTTCTGGTACGTTGCCGCGGTGACGGCCGACGCTACAAATTCACCGCGCGCACGGACGACGGCTTCGACGGGGTGCAATACCAGGCGCGCTTCCAGCCTCCGCGCGGGGAATGGGCCGAGGTCGCATTGCCGGTCGCGAGCTTCGTTGCCAGCTTTCGCGGCCGCCCGGTCACGGGCGTCGGTCCGCTCGATCTCGCGAAAGTCCGTCAGCTCGGGCTGATGGTGAGCGACAAGCAGGCGGGCCCGTTCGAATTGCTGCTCGAGTGGATCGACACGGCCCCCTAGAAGCGGGCCTTGGTCTCCACCACGAATTGCACGCTGTCGACGCCGTCGCCGCCATCGAGCGGGAACGCCAGGTCGATGTGAATGACGTTGCCGAACGCAGAGCGGCTCGAGCCGAGACGCAAGCCGATGCCGACGTCTTTCAGCAACCCGTCGCTCGTGGCGCCGGTGACGTCGGTACCCCAGGTGCGCCCCATGTCGAAGAATGCCGCACCGGCCACGTGGAACAGGCGGAACGGATACCAGTCCGTGTAGTAGCGCTCCTCGAGCGTGAGCAAAGCCTTCGACGTGCCGGCCTGGTAGCGCAGCGGATAGCCACGCAGCCCCTCCTCGCCGCCGAGCACCAGTTGCTGGTCGGCGTCGAGTTTTTCGCTGGTGGCGCCGTTGACCGTGGCGAAGAACTTGGTCTTCTCCGAAGTGCGCGCGTAGTACCGCACCTCGGCCGCCAGCACCGCGTTGCGCAGTCCCGCGTTCTCGACGCGACCCGCTGCCGTCGAGGTCACGAACATCGAGCGCTCGTTGCCGAAGTCCCAGCCGTTCTGCGCGTATGCGCTGAGCACCAGCGCCTCCCGATCGGAGCCCAGCGACTCGGACGCGTACCCAATCCGCGCACCTGCCCGCATGCCGAGCAGCACGTCCTCCGTGCGCTCGATCTGGTCCTGGTTGGTCCGCTCCTGGAACACGTCCTGGATCAGGTCGAACCCCATCCACGGATACGCGAGTTCGATGTCCTCCGGCAGCGGGCCGCCGAGGCTCTCGCCGCTCACTTCCGCATAGCGGTTCCGATGGTAGGTCGCGCCTGCGGTCCAGCGCCGCACCCAGCCGTCCTTCCAGCCCGCCGACCATCCGTAATAGAACTCGGCGAACTGCTCGTCGTTCTGGAACTTGCCGACTTCCTCGCCATAGGCGTAGCGAGGGTCCTCACGGATCGAGTCAAACAGGTAGGCGCCGCCCGCACGACGGGTATCGAGCGAATAGAACGGGCGATCGAGGCGCAATGCCTTGGTACTGCCATCGTCGGCATCGCTGTAGACCAGGCCGAACCGGGTCCACGTCGACCTGAAATGCGGATCGAAGAACTCGAAGTCGTAGGACTCGCGATCGACGTCGTTGGTCCAGCCGAAGGCGAGCTTCTGCCCGTTGCCGAGCAGGTTCTTTTCTTCGAGTTCGACGGACGACGAATTCGCGCCGCCCTGACGGCTGTAGTTGATGCCCGGATTCAGGGTCCAGGTGTCGCGGGTGCGGACCTCGATGTCGACAGTCCTGCCGTCGTAGGCCACCGGGCGAATCCACGCGTCGTACAGGTAGTCGTTGTTGCGCAGGATGCGCTCGCTCTCCTGCACCACGCGCTGCACGTACTTTTCGCCGGACTTGAACAGCAACTGGTTGCGCACGACCGACTCGCGGGTATTGATGTGCAGCTTATTCGCGGTGCGGTATAGCCAATGGTTCTCGGACGGTATCGTCGGGTCGAAGATGTCGCCGACGTCCACGCGGATCTTGCCGATGACCGCGCCGGAGGCTTCGAGTTCGGCCGCCGGAGGAATGCCGGCCGGCCAGTCGTGCATGACTTCCTTGCTCGCTGCATATGCGGGTGCCGCCGCAAGGACGGACAGCAGCAGGAACGGGAATGCGCGGCGGCGGAGCAGTTGAGATGTCAGGGCAGCAGTACCGTGGAGCCGACCGTGCGGCGTTCGTTGAGGTCGCGATGCGCCTGCTGCACGTCGCGTATCGGGTAGGTCTGGCCGATTTCGATGCGCACGATCCCGCGACCGATCACGTCGAAGAGCTCAGCTGCCGACTTGAGCAGGTCTGCGCGCCTGGCGGTGTAGGAGAACAGCGTGGGTCGCGTGAGGAACAACGAGCCGCGCCTGGCGAGTTCGAGTGGCGCGAACGGCTGCACGGGACCGGACGCATTGCCATACGTCACCATCAGCCCGAGCGGACGCAGTGAATCGAGCGAAGCGAAGAACGTGTCCTTGCCGACGGAGTCGTAGACGACGTGCGCGCCCTGCCCGCCCGTAAGTTCCTTCACGCGAGCGGCGAGGTCGTCGCGACCCTGGATCAGCACGTCCTTGCAACCCATGGCCCGCACGATCGCCGCCTTCGGTTCGCTGCCGACGACGGCAATCACGTGGGCCCCGAGATGCAGCGCCCACTGCGTCAGGATGCTGCCCACGCCACCGGCGGCGGCGTGCACGACGACGACCGTGCCCTTGCGCACTTTGTACGTCCGGCGCAGCAGCACCTGCGCCGTCATGCCCTTGAGCAGCGCAGCGGCGGCGAGCCGGTCGCTGACGCCTTCCGGCACCGGCACGAGGCTGGCCGCCGGCAGCACGCGCTCATCGGCGTAGGAGCCCGGCGCGGTCGATGCATACGCAACGCGATCGCCCACCTTGAAATCGCGCACGCCCGGACCGACGGCTTGCACCACGCCCGCCGCCTCCCGGCCGAGCCCAGCCGGTAATGAGCCACCGTACAGCCCGGTGCGCTCGTAGATGTCGATGAAGTTGAGCCCGACGGCCGTTTGCCGCACCAATGCCTCGCCACGCCCAGGGGCAACGGACGCGACTTCTTCCCAGCGCATCACTTCAGGACCGCCGTGCGCATGGATTCGGATGGCGTGAGGCATGGGCACACCGGGAGTGCGTTTATGAGAGTCAGATAATGACGGTCAGCGTGCCGATCAGGAAGCAGGCATTCCCGCAGGCATGACTTACCGGCGGTTAGACGCCGCTGGCAGCGCAAATCAATCGCGCCCGCGTCAGGGCGGCAGCGGAGCCTCGGTGATGACGAGGTCGGCCACGGGCCGACCGCCGATCAGGTGTTCCTGGAGGATCCGCTCGAGGTTGTCCGGCGTGCATCTGCGATACCAGACGCCCTCGGGATAGACGACGGCGATCGGCCCTGCGACGCAGATCCGCAGGCAATGCGCCTTGGTCCGCATCACGCCGCCGTCGACGTCGACCAGGCCGAGCTCCCGGAAGCGACGCTTGAGGTAGTCCCAGCTTTCCTCGGAGCGAGCGACGGGCGCGCACTTCTCCCCGGCCACGCACAGGAAGATGTGTCGCCGCTGCTGCCCGAGGTGCAGCTTGGCGACGGCGCGTTCGAGCGCCTCGGCGGAAGATAGATCGGTCATCGCAGCCTCGGTTCCGGCGGTCCGGAACCGATGCTAGCGCGTAACCGCGGTCGCCGCGTCACAGGCCCATCACAGGCCCATCACAGGGCCTGGTCGTCGGCCTCGCCGGTGCGGATGCGGATGGCGCGCTCGAGATCGGTGATGAAAATCTTGCCGTCGCCGACCTTGCCGGTGCGCGCGGCCGCGACGATGGCTTCCACCACCTGGTCGACCAGCGATTCCTTGACCGCGACTTCGATGCGCGTCTTCGGCACGAAATCAACGACGTATTCGGCGCCACGGTACAGCTCGGTGTGGCCGCGCTGACGCCCGAAGCCCTTCACTTCAGTGACCGTCATGCCGGACACCCCGAGCTCGGACAGGGCGGCGCGGACGTCGTCCAGCTTGAAGGGTTTGATGATTGCGCTGATCAGCTTCATGGACTTCGGGCTCCTCGGTTCTCGTGTTCATTGTCAGGCGGCCGGCCGTGGTTCCACGTCGTTGGAAACCGAAACGACCCACACCGCACCGCCTCCCCTCGGGGGGACCTCGGACTGCTTATGCAGAATCCGTGCCGACCCGTGGTCGGGTCGAATTCTCTGCCATCCCGTCGGCGCTGCGCACCACGATGGCGCGCTGGTGCGATCGACTGCTCAGGGCTGGTGCGCAAGGATAGCCACCGTTGCGTCCCCCGGCCATGTTGCTTTGCGGCATCATAGGTCATCGGCAGGGCCAGTAGAGGTTGGCATGACGGAGCAGACGGTGGTGATTGTCGGTGCAAGTCACGCGGCGGTGCAGGCGGTCGATACGCTGCGTCGCGAGGGGCACACCGGACGCATCGTCCTGGTCGGCGACGAACCCTACCTGCCCTACAACCGTCCGCCACTTTCCAAAAAGTACCTCGCGGGCGAGATGGAGCGCGAACGGCTGCTGCTGCGCAGCGCCCAGTTCTACGAGCAGCACCTGGTGGACGTGAAGCTCGGCCTGCGGGTCACCGCGATCGACCGGGTGGACCAGCGCCTGCGCCTCAGCGACGGCGCGGAACTGCGCTACGACAAGCTGATCCTGTGCCTCGGCAGTCGCAACCGCCTGCTGGAAGTGCCGGGCTATGACCTCACGGGCATCCATTACCTGCGCACGATGGCCGACGTGGACGGCATCCGCGGCGACCTCACCGGCTCGAAGAAGGTCGTCATCGTGGGCGCGGGCTACATCGGGCTCGAGGCCGCCGCGTCCGCGCGGCACCTGGGACTCGACGTCACCGTGCTCGAAATGGCGGACCGCCCGCTCAACCGCGTGACGGCACCCGAGATGTCGACGTTCTACATGCACCGGCACGAACGCGAAGGCGTGCGCGTGCTCTGCGGCATGTCGGTGACTTCGTTCAAGGGAGACGGCAGCGGGCACGTGGCGGCCGTCGCCTGCGGCGAGCGTGAATTCGACGCGGATTTCGTCATCGTCGGCGTGGGCATCCTGCCGGAGACGACGCTCGCAGCCGCCGCCGGCCTGCGCTGCGAGAACGGCATCTGGGTGGACGAGCAATGCCAGACGTCCGACCCGAACATCTACGCCGCCGGTGACTGCACCTTCCACCCGAGCGTGCGCTACGGTCGCCGGCTGCGGCTCGAATCGGTCGACAACGCCGTCGAGCAGGCCAAGACCGCGGCCTCGAACATCTGTGGCAAGGCGGCCCGCCACGAGCACGTCCCCTGGTTCTGGTCGGACCAGTACGACCTGAAGCTGCAGATTGCCGGCCTGTCACAGGGCTACGACCAGACGGTCCTGCGAGGCGATCCGGACTCGGGACGGTTCGCGCTGTATTACTTCGCCCAGGGCGAGCTGCTGGCGGTCGACGCGATCAACAGCCCGAAGGACTTCATGCAGGGCAAGAAGTGGATCGCCGAGCGCAAGCACCCGGATCCAGCGCAGCTCGCGGACCTGTCCGTCGACCTCAAGTCGCTGTAGCGGCGCCCCCGCCTTGCGGGAACACCGCGCCCAAGGTACTTTCGACCGTCATTTTGCGGTGCGGTAAGCCCGCTTTCCGGGGGAGAACACGATGGGCGCGGACAAGGTCGGTTCGGGAAAGTCGCTGATTTCGGACGATGCATCGCGGGAACTGCTCGCCGCGATCGCACAATGGACCGGCGGCATGTCACCGCAGGCGCTCGGTGGCGCCTGGTGGAACGTCGTGTCGCGGCTGGCCCTGGCGCCCGGACGACAAGCCCAGATCGCGCAGTCCGCGATCCAGAAGGCGATCGCGCTTGCCCAGTTCACGGGCAGCGCATTGAAGCCGCACGACGAACCCGTCGCGCCGCAGGCCGCTGGCACTCCCTACGCGAACCGCTACTCCGACCCGGCGTGGTCGAAGTTTCCGTTCAACGTGCTCGCACAGACGTTCATCACGGCCGCCGAGCTTGCGCGTGAAGCGGTGAACGGCGTGCCTGGCACCGATGCCGCCGCCGAGAACGTCGTCGGCTTTACCGTGCGTGAAGGCCTCGAACTGCTCGCCCCCGACAACTACCTGCCGACCAACCCGCAGTTGCTCGGACAGACGCGCGCGGAGGGCGGCAAGAACCTCGTGCGCGGCATGAAGTACCTGGCCGAAGACGTGCAGCGGATGCTGAAGGGGCTCGGCCCGGTCGGCGTCGAGAACTACCAGGTCGGCGAGCAGATTGCGGCGACCAAGGGCAAGGTCATCCTGCGCAACTCCCTGATGGAGCTGATCCAGTACTCACCCACGACGCCCAAGGTCTACGCCGAGCCGGTCCTGATCGTGCCGGCGTGGATCATGAAGTACTACATCCTCGACCTGTCGCCGAAGAACTCCCTGGTGAAGTACCTGACCGACATGGGTCACACGGTCTTCATGATCTCGTGGAAGAACCCGACGGCCGAGGACCGCGACGTCACGATGGACCACTACTTGTCGCTCGGCGTGCTGGCCGCCCTGGACGCGATCAACAAGGTGGTGCCGAAGCGCAAGGTGCACGGCGTGGGCTACTGCATCGGCGGCACGCTGCTCTCGATCGCTGCAGCCACGATGGCGCAGAAGGAAGACGACCGGCTCGCGACCGTGACGTTGTTTGCCGCGCAGACGGACTTCAGCGAACCGGGCGAACTGTCGGTGTTCATCAGCCCCGCGCAGCTCGCCATGCTCGAGGCGATGATGTGGAAGAAGGGCGTGCTCGAGAGCCGGCAGATGGGCGGCGCGTTCCAGATGCTGCGCACCTACGACCTGCTGTGGAACCCGTCGCTGCAGACGTACGTGAAGGGCGAACGCACGGGCGTCAACGACCTGATGTCGTGGAACGCCGACGGCACGCGCATGGCTTACCGCATGCACACCGACTACCTGCACCAGCTCTACCTCAACAACGACCTGGCCGAGGGCCGTTACTTTGCGCTCGGCGAGACGCTCGATCTTGCCTCGGTGGAACAGCCGATGTTCGTCGTCGGCACGGAAACGGACCACGTCGCGCCGTGGAAGTCGGTCTACAAGGTCGGCAAGCTCGTGCGCTCGAAGGACTACACGTTCTGCCTGACGAGCGGCGGGCACAACGCGGGCATCATCAGCGGCCCGCAGCATCCGAAGCGTCGCCACCGCGTGCTGACGATGAAGGCCGGCGTACGGCTGCCTGCGCCCGAGCAGTACCTGGGGAAGGTGGAGCCCGCGCAGGGCTCGTGGTGGCCGACGTTCGCGGCGTGGCTCGCCGAGCATTCGACCAAGACGAAGGTGGCGCCGCCGAAGTTGGGCGCGGCGGGATACAAGCCGGTGTGCGATGCGCCGGGTGAGTACGTGCTGGCTCGCTGAGGTCGCTTGCTGGCGCGTTCGTGGGTGATGGACCGGTCTTCGGTTGATTCCCCTGCGCGCGAAGAAACATGCGCGCGGGAAATGAACCGAATCCCGGCCTGACCTACGGCGCCTGAGCTACCGTGCTCGGCGGCCGAGCACGTACGCACGGCGCATCGGCATCCGGCCATTACATCAAGATGTCGTCGACGCGGCCATAGCCTTTCGTTCGACTTCGCGACGGCGAATGCAACGTCGATGCGGTTACATCGCATCAAGGCCTGCCGCTGTCGGCCGGACTCAGAACGCGGCGACGCGTTCGAATACCCAGTAGCTCGCCAGGCCACCGATGACGTACGGCGGAATCCGCCACAGCCAACCTGGCTGAGGCAGCCGAATGCGGTTCGCGATCCAGCCTGCTACTGCGATCACCGCGACCACGGCCGCTATGAACATCAGCTGACCAATTTCGACGCCAACGTTGAAGAACAGCAGCGCCACCGGAATCGACAAGGGCGGCAAGCCAACTTGTGCCAGCGCGCTGGCAAAGCCGAGTCCGTGCAGCAGGCCGAATGTGAAAGCCACGATCCACGGGTAGCGCTGTGTCAATCCAGGGTTACCCTGCCGCGCGTGGATGATCTCACCGGCCACGAACACGATGCTGAGTGCGATCGACGCTTCGACCGGCGGGCCGGGAACGTGGAGGACGCCCATCGACGCGAGCGCGAGCGTTATGCTGTGTGCGACCGTGAACGCGGTGATGGTGGCGATCAGGCGGCGCCCGCCGTTCACCAGGATAAGCAGCGCCAGTACGAACAGCAGGTGATCGAACCCCGTCAGGATGTGTTCGATGCCGAGCACGGTGTACGTCTGCGCGACTTCGAACGTGCCCGGGCTGGCGGTAACGACGAAGCGCGGGTCGAAGGGCAACACGCGGGCCAATTGCACCGTGCCGTCGGCGCGAGCAAGACGCACCAACACATCGATGCGGGTGGTCGGCAGCTCCGGAAATATCACGGCCCTGCTGTTGAGTCCGGCCGCGACACGGATGCGCCAGCGCAATACTGCCGTACCACTGGCGAAGCTGCTGCGCTTTGGCGTCAGTTCCTCGGTGCCGGACGGAAACTCGGGTTGGACCGAGAGCGTCGCGTTCTCATTGAGCGCCGGGATCTTCCACAGCACGTCGTAGGTGGTCGCGTTGATCTGTGTGAGTTGCAGATAGGCCGGGCGAAACTCATCAGCCGCCGCAGGTCCCACCACCCCGAGCAGGAGCAGCGACAAGAGCAGCCAGCGACGCAATCGACTCAAGTCGGCGAGGCTCGTGGCAGCTTCACCTGGATCACGACGTCGTAGTTCTGGCGCAGCTTGCGGTAGTTCTCGTCGAGCGCACGTCTGCGCTGGTCATTTTCCCATTCGCGCGCCACCGCTGGTGGCACCGCCTGCAGCGGCGGAAGCAACGACGGCTTGAGCGCGTTGACGCGGACCAGGTGCACGCCAAAGCCCGACATCAGTGGTCCGGTCCATTGACCGGGCCGTGTCGCCACCAGTTGGTTAGCGAACTGCTAGCCGAAATCGTGGGCGACCAGATCGAGTGCCGTCTCATCCACGCGACTCGGGAGCATCGTGGCATGGCCGAGTTTCGCTGGGTCGGCACCGCGCTCGAGAGCGTTGCGTGCTGCGGCGATTTGGCGGTCTAGGTCCCTGTTGGATCCGGTCGTGGCGAAGAAGATCTGCTCGAAGCTGATGACCGGAGGCTGGCGGAATGAGTCAGGGTGCGCCTTCATGTACCCGGCCAGATCAGCGTCGGTCGGCGCGTCGCGCGCGATTTCTTCCTCCGACATGACCTCGAGCTTCTGCCGGACGCGTCGCTTGATCACCGCATCGTCGCGGCCCAGTCCCAGCGCCTGGCCTTCGCGGTACAGGATTTCGTCGTGCACGTACGTCTCCACGATGCTCGACAGCTCCTGCGGCGTCGGCGGCCGATTCCACGTCGCCTGGTACTGTCGTACGAGATCGTCGACTTGCGACTGGGTGACGACGATGCGCCGGCCATCGCCGTCGCGGGGTGCGACGTGGCCGTAATACAGGAACAATGCGAGCCCGATCAGCAGGAAATGCAGCAGCGGCTCGCGGAGGATGCGACGGAAATTCAATCGACGCTCCCAATCGCAGCGTTCAGGTCACCAATCAAAGAAATGCGGGGCACTGGGCCCCGCCTGCTGTCACGGTCTACTCAACGGAGTAGCTCGTACCGCGAAGGAATCTCTTCTGCGTCATTCAGCGCTGCAACGGTGGCTTTAGCGCGCGGGCGGCGTGTACCAGATCGGCGAGGTGTAGGCTCGCTCCGTGATGGTCATCGCCGTACCCGCGAGCGGCTTGATGCCGTAGCGCTTGGCGTCGTAGGCGGTCCACCGCGGCGTCGGGATCTCGATCACGCGCGCGTAATAGAACGCACGCTGCTTCGGGTCGAACTTCGGATCCTTCCAGACGGTGATCAGTTCGGGCGCCCCAATCGTGTTGGTCCACGTGGCGGTCGTGAGGTCGACGGTACTGCCGACCGACGGCACCTTGCCGTCCTTGCCTGGCTTGCGCTCGCCGCCCCAGGCGACGTCGTACACCTGCTCGTGCGTTTCACCCTGGGCATCGAGCCAGCCCTTCACGACCTGGATGCGGTCGAGATTGGCGCCGATCGGATCCTTCAGTGCGGCAACGAGGAACGTCGGCGCCTTACCGGGCGGCGCTTCGTGAAGGTCGCCGCCCATGGGCACGCCCTTGTTATAGCCCGCCGCAGCAGGGTTGCGCGTCTGGGCATCCGTCTTGTCGAAGTCCCAGCCGCCGAAGAACCGAACGGCCATGCGCGGGCCCGTCGTGGCATAGGTCTCCCTGCGCTGCATCGCGTCCCAGATGGACGCACGCGTGTTCTCCGTGGCCCAGACCGCGGCGTAACCGGACGCACTCACCTGCCAGTCCATGACCGTGATGCCAGTCTTCGGATTTTTGACGAAGGTGTTGGTCAGGCGTTCCGGGCTCGGTTCCTGCGGCGTCGTCTTGCCGAAGAAGTTCTCTTCCTCCATGGCTGCGAGGCCAGTGTGCGCGTCGGAACTCCCGACCATGCCGAACTTGTACGGGTTCGTGCCGAGCTGGCTCTCGAGCTTGAGACCGTTCTTCAGGGCCGATCTCGCGTACTCGAACTCGAGCATGTCCTTGGTCTTCGGCACGCTGGCGTCGAGGTTGCCGAAGTCCCAGCGCTCGAAATTAGCGAACTCGTCGTTCGGCGAGAGGGACGGGTGAGTCTCGCCATCGCCCTTGGTCTGGGTCGCCTCGTACAGCCGCTCCCACTTCGCGCGCTGCTCGGCGTACTCGTGATCGACCGGCTTGCCGGTGAACGACTCGATGATCGGGAACATGCGGCCGTTGCTGAGGTTGCCGTTGTGGGCGATGGCAAGCACGCTGCCGCCGGTCTTCTGCTCGTAGGCGGTCATCCATTTCCACAGGTCGCGGGGGTTGTCGCTGCCGATCGGCGCCTGGGTCGTGAACGGCTCGACCTGGTTCGCCTTGTCCGCGTTGTCGCGGAAGATCACGTTGCGATGCAGGTTGTTGCCGCCCGTGTTTGAGGTCCACTCGTAACCGATGAAGGCGGTGAAGCGGCCCGGCTCGTTGTACTGCTCTGCGGCCGCGATCGTATCCAGCCAGGCCGCCTTATAGGCGCGCGTACCCGGGAGATACATGAGGTCCTTCGGGAACGTCCCTTGCGAGAAGGACATGATGATTTCCAGCGCGGCTTTCGCGCCCTTCCCGGATTTCAGCATGTCGTACCACCTGCGGCCCGTCGGGTCCGCCAGGAGCTCCGGCTTGCCGGCGAAGAAGTCGGGGAAGAACCCCATGTTGTCCGAGTGGTCCGCGACCACCAGGAAGTCCAGGGGCCGGGAAAGCTTCGCCGGCTGCCCGCTCGAGGCCATGATCTCTTCGCCGCGGGCGAACCGATATGCGTCGCGCGGCCCGAGTCGCGCGCCGAATGCGCCCGCGTCGAACGAGGCGGCGGTATGCAGATGCGTGTCGCCGAAGAGCGGGCGTGTCGGGAAATTACGCCCTGCATATGGCGAGTAGAGTGGCTTCGACGGGAAGACCTTGGCGGCTGCTTCCTTCGAGAGCGTTCCGGTATCGCCTCCTTCCTGCCCGATGGCTGCGGTTGGAAAAGCAAGAATCGCACTGAGCGCGAGGCCAATGGCCGTGCCAGCAGCTCTGAAGTTCATGGCTTTTCTCCCGTGACAGAATCGCCGCACTTGCCCGGGTCGGGCACGGCGAACCGCGTGCATGTTACATGAGCAATCGGCTACGAAAGGACGGCTAGCGTGGCCGAACGTCCCCATTTGATGGACGGCGCGCCCTGAGCCCGAGCCCCGACCGCCATGTGCGGGCGCGCCGCCGTATGTCGACAGCGAAATCAAACGACCGCTTTTGTGCGTGTGAATTGCGCCCTCGACAGGCTGCTCCTGGCCGCGCCTGGTCATCTACGCATAATGTGAATGTCCGCGAATGTCTGCTATGCATTCTCAAAGATAACCAGTTGACGTGGCCGTATCGCGCGACGAGATGCCTCCGGGCCGTCGACGCTGCATGCGCCGTGCGACTCCGATCGGCGCACTGCGGGGCACCCGTCGGCGCTGTGATCTTTCCGCGCCGATTGGAGTCGCTCAGGCGCAGTCTCGCAGGCGGCCGATCCGGTGCCTTTCCCCGAGCGCGTGTCTGCCTTTCCAAGCTCGGGGAAAGGCACCGGATCGGCTGCCCGCAATTGTCGCGTGCCCGCCTTTCTGCGAGCCAGAAAAGGCACCGGAATCCGCGCCGGCTCACTGAGTTGGCTAGTGCGGCAGCAGTATCCTCGGCACGCTCTTGGCATTCAGCGCGGCCTCGAGCTGTGCGATCTCGTTCGTACGCAGCGACTGCACATCGCCGCTGAGCGCCGCAACTTCCGCATCGAGCGCAGCCAGACGTTCGCGCGATCCCTGCGGCGGCGGATAGTCGGAGCTTTCCGCGCCCGTGACCGCATACAGGTACGAGATCTGCGAGTACAACTGCGCGCCGCCCTTCTGCGCCAGGATGTCGTAGACCACCTCCGCCCTGGGATTGTGCAGGTGCGCCTCGATGTCCGCGCAACGCTTGCTCAGGGCCGTGGCCTGCGCGATCAGGCCGGCCTGCGTGCCTTCCTTTGCGAGTCGCGCACCCAGCTCATCCGCCTGCTCGCGCGCAGCACGGACGTTTTCGATCGCGTCGAGGGTACGGTTCATCGCGTCGCGCGACGCCAGCGTGAAGTCGACGCTGGCGCGGATGTCCTCGTTGCTCACGCCGGCACGCGGATCCGCCAGCACTTCGATTTCGCGCGAGGCGGTCAGTTGCTGCGAGCCCGGGGCGCCGACCATGAGCTTGAGCGTGTAGCGACCCGGCACCACCATCGGGCCGACCTCGGGTTCGCCGGCATCGATCTTTGCCTTCTCCAGGCGGCGGGCGCCGTCGTGACGCAGGTCCCAGACGATGCGATTGAAGCCCGCGTCCTTGGTGAGTTCGGGCTCGGGCGCTTCCGTCGGCTGATCCGGATCGTCCGCTTCGTACATCGACTTCCTGGCGACACTACTCAAGGTGCGCACCTTGCGGCCCTGCGCGTCGAAGATCTCCATCGACAAGTCGCCTGCGGGCTTCGACTTCAGCCAGTAGCTGATCTGCGCACCGATCGGCGGATCCTTCAGGCCACCTTCTTCGGACCAGCGGTATTCGTTGCGGAAGCGGTACGCCGGCTTGCTCGAGAACAACTGCAGGTCGCTGTTGCGCGCGGCCGGCGTGGCTTCGCGCAGCGCCGCCAGGTCCTCGAGCACCCAGATGCCGCGCCCGCGGGTGCCCAGCACGAGATCGCCATGACGCGCCTCGATGTCGGTCACGGCAACGGCCGGCAGGTTGAGCTTAAGGGGCTCGAAGCTGGCGCCGGCGTCACGCGATATGAATATGCCGTGCTCGGTGCCGACGTAGATGAAGTTCGCGTCCGCGGGATCTTCACGCACGGTCAGCACCGGCGAATCGTCCGGCAGCCCTCTGCCCAGGCGAGTCCACGATTTGCCGAAGTCGCTGGTGTGGAACAGGTACGGACGCAGATCGTCCGACCAGTGCGCGTCGGCCGCTACCCAGGCACCACCCGCAGCGTGTGGTGAAGGTGCGATGCTCTCGACCTTGGCCCAGTCCGGCAAGCCCGGCGGCGTGACCGTGTTCCAGGTGCCGCCGTTGTCACGCGTGATCGACACGAGACCGTCGTCACTGCCCGTCCAGATCGTTCCGGCGGCGAGCGGCGATTCGGCGATCGCGAAAATCGTGTCGTATACCTCGACGCCGGTGTTGTCGCCGGTGATCGGGCCGCCCGACCACTGCTGCTTCGATTTGTCATTGCGAGTCAGGTCGGGACTGATCTTCTCCCAGGTGAGGCCGCGGTCGCGCGTGCGGAACAGCACGTTGCCGCCGTGATAGAGGACCTTGGGGTCGTGCGGCGATGTCGCGAGCGGCGCCGTCCACTGGAACCGGTATTGCAGGTCCACCGCACCGTGCCCGGACGGGTTGAACGGATACACGGAAATGTTGCGCTTCTGCGCGCTGCCTTCGATGTAGTGCGACAGGTAGCCGCCGTACTCGCCGGCGTAGATGTGGCCCGGCTCGGCCGGGTCGTACAGGAAATCGCCGGACTCGCCGCCTCCCACGTTCAGCCACAGGCCGGGAACGTTGCCGCTTGCACTCAGCGCGCGCGACGGACCGGAGGCCGTGCCCCAGTCCTGCATCGTGCCGCCCACGTGATAGGGCACCCGGTTGTCGACATCGATGTTATAGAACTGCGCGAGCGGCAGCGGTGGCGAGAACCACGTCTTGCCGCCGTCGGTAGTGACGTCCACGCCGCCGTCGTTGCCGTCGATCATGCGCTGCGGGTCGCGCGGGTCGATCCACAGGTCGTGATTGTCGCCGTGGTGCAGCTTGTCCTGGACCGACTGCACGGTCTTGCCGCCATCGATGCTGCGCAGCAGGTTGACCTGCGGGAAGTAGACGGTGTCGGCATCGCGCGGATCGACCGTGATCGTCGAGTAGTACCAGGCGCGCTGGCTCAGCGTGTTCGATTCGTTGACGAGCGCCCACGTCTCGCCATTGTCGTCGGAGCGGAACAGCCCGCCCTTCTCGGCTTCGACCAGCGCATACGCTCGGTGACTGTCGGAAGGCGCAAAGGCGACGCCGATCTTGCCCAGGGTGTCCATCGGGAAGTCTTCGCCGGCGACCTGCGTCCAGTGGTCGCCGCCGTCGATCGACCGATACAAGCCGCTGCCAGGGCCACCGCTCGTCATGCTCCAAGGGGTGCGCCGGGCCTGCCAGAGACCCGCGAGCAGGATGCGCGGATTGGACGGGTCCATCGCGACGTCGGACGCGCCAGTGTCGCTGTTCTTGAACAGCACGCGCTGCCAGCTGCGCCCGCCATCGACGGTGCGGTAGACGCCCCGCTCCGCATTCGGACCGAACGGCGAGCCCAGCACCGCCGCGTACGCAATGTCGGGATTGCCCGGATGGACGACGAGCGTGCCGATCTGGCCGCGCGTCTTCCACACCTGCGTCCAGGTCTTGCCCGCGTCGGTCGATTTGAAAATGCCGGTGCCGATCGCGACGTTACCGCGGATGTTGGCTTCGCCCGAGCCGACGTAGATGACGTTGGGATCGGACGCCGCCACCGCGAGCGAGCCCACCGATTGCGTCGGCTGCTCGTCGAACAGCGGCACCCAGTCGTGGCCGCCATTGACGCTCTTCCACACGCCGCCCTGCGCCGCGGCGAGGTAATACGTACTGGGATCGCCGGCCACGCCGTACACCCGTGTGATGCGGCCGCCCACGGCCGGACCGATCAGGCGATAGGAAAGCGCGCCGTAAGTCTTGTCGCGCTTGCGATCTTTCTCGGGTACCTGCAGTTCCACGGGCGTCGGCTCAAGGTTCACCGGATCCTTGCGCGCGGCCTGCGTGCCGTGGGGAACCAGGATGAACGCAGTGCAAAGGACGATGGCCGCCGGACTGAAGCTCGAATGCATTGAAGACCCCGGTGCCCGCGGACGCGAGGGCGAAGGCCATCGCTCAGGGCAGGTAAGGCCGGCAGGGTACGCCAGTACGAGCGCGGCGCGTAAGTCGTCGCGCCGGGCGCGGGTTCCGGTGCCTGGGACTGGCCATGCGAAAGTCAATCGAGCCGCTTGTGGAATCGCAGCGTCGCGATCGCGAGCGTGATGACCAGGAATACCCCCAGCTTCATGACCGGCACCTGCATCCCGACGAGCGGTGCGCCCCGCAGCAGGATGCCGCGGATGATCTCCACGAAATGCGTGAGCGGCAGCGCCTGCGCGATCATGCGCGCCAGTGGCGGCATGCCGTCGAACGGAAACACGAAGCCGGACAGCAGGATGGACGGCAGCAGCGTCAGGAACGACATCTGGAATGCCTGGAACTGCGTGCGTGCAAACGTGGAGATCACGAGGCCGAGGGTCAGCGTGGCCGCGATGAACAGGGCCGCGGCGAGGTACAGGTCGAGCAGGCTGCCGTTGATCGGGACGTCGAAGATGCGCGCGCCCACCGTCAGGATCAGCGTGGTCTGCACCAGTCCGATCAGCACGTAGGGGATCAGCTTGCCGGCCATGAGTTCCCAGGAACGGATCGGCGTCGCGATCAGCAGTTCGAGATTGCCACGCTCGCGTTCGCGCACGATGGCGGCCGCGGTGAAGATCACCATGGTCATGTTCAGGATCACGCCGATCAATGCCGGCACGATCTGCACCGCAGTGCGTCGCTCGGGGTTGTATTCCGTGCGCACCTCGAAGACCGGCGTGCGTGACTTGTAGTCACCCGCTCTGGCAGGCAACGGCACCGACGACAGTCCGCGCGCGACCGCGTCAATCATCGGTTCCGAGCCGTCGATCAGGATCTGCGCGACGGCGCGGTCGTTGCCCAGCCGACGGCGTTCGAAGTCGTAGGGGATCACGATCCCGACGCTGATCTCGCCGCTCTCCATCCGCTGGCGCAGATCCGGCAGGCTCGGGCTTGGCGGCCGCAGGACGATCACGCCGGTCGCCTGCAGGTCCGCGACGAGCGCACGTGAATGGCTCGTTTTCGCCTCGTCGACGACGGCCGCGTTCAGGTCGCGGACGTCGAAATTGATCGCGTAGCCGAACAGCAGGATCTGCATCAGCGGAATGCCGATGATCATGCCGAACGTGAGCCGGTCGCGTGCCAGCTGCCGGACTTCCTTGGTCGTGATCGCGATGAGCCGGAGCAGCATGGCGTGGCTCAGCGGTCCTGCGTGTCGCCGCCCTCGCGGCCGAACCCGGTGGCGGCCACGAAGACGTCCTCGAGGCTGGCTCGCACCAGCGTCGACTGCGCCGCGACGGACGCCGCGCGCAGGCGCTGCAGGACTCGGTCTGCGGGATCGGGTGTCGTGGGATCGATCAGCACGTGCAGCCGCGTACCGAGCTGCGCAACGCTGAGCACGCTCCCGTCCGCAAGCAGTGCACGCCTGGCCGCGACCGTGTCGGGTGCCTCGACCTCCACCACGGACGCGGGAATGTCGGACATCAATTGCTGCGGCGCGCCCTGCGCGACGATGCGCCCGCTCGCGAGAATCGCGAGCTGGTGGCAACGCTCGGCTTCGTCCATGTAGTGAGTGGACACGAGGATCGTCACGCCGCGCGCGACGAGATCGAAGAGGCTCTCCCAGAAATCACGCCGACTCTGGGGATCGACCGCGCTGGTCGGCTCATCGAGCAGCAGCAGCTCGGGCTCGTGCAGCGTCGCTGCCGCGAGCGCGAGGCGCTGACGCTGTCCACCGCTCAGCGTGCCGGCGCGCTGCCTGAACAGGGACGTCAGGTTGAATTCTTCTGCCACGACCGCGACGCGTGTCCGCCGACGTGGCGCCGGCAGGCCGAAGACCTGCGCCATGAACTCGAGGTTCTCGCGCACGGTGAGGTCGTCCCACAGCGAGAATTTCTGCGTCATGTAGCCGAGCCGCGTCCGCAGCTTCTCTGCGTCGCGCGGCATTTCGTGGCCGAGCACGCTAACGGCGCCGGCGCTCGGTTGCAGCAGGCCGCACAGCATCCGGATCGTGGTCGACTTGCCTGACCCGTTGGGCCCGAGGAAACCGTAGATGCGCGCCCGCGGAATATCGAGGTCGATGCCGTCGACTGCAGTGACATGCCCGAAGCGCCGCGTCAGGCTGCGGGCACGAATTGCCGGCTCCATCTCGCCGGCCGGGACCATCTCCTGCGGGACCGCGCTCATGGCTTTGCAGCTGGCGCGAAAACCTGGACGGGCATGCCCGCGGGCAGTGCCTGCGCCGCTGGATCGTCGAGCGTGATCTCGGCGAGGTAGGCAAGCCGGGAACGGTCCTTTTGTGTCAGGGCGTAATACGGAGTGAAAGCTGCCTCAGCCGAGACGTAGCGCACCGTGCCCTTGAGGCGTTCCGCGCGACCATCGACGGCCGCCTCAACCTTCGTGCCAGCGGTGAAGTGCGTACGCAGCGGCTCGGGCACGTAGACGCGCGCGTAGGGAACGCCGTCGGCGAGCAGGATCGCGACGGGTCGACCGGCGGCGGGACGCTCGCCGAGTTTGTACGGCAGGGCTTCAACCAGTGCAGCACGCGGCGCGGTGACAGTGTAGCGGGAGGCGACCGTCTCCACTTCGGCCAGCGCTGCGGCCGCACGCTGGACGGCGGCGCGGGCTTCCGCCACCTGCTCGGTGCGCGTCCCCTGCTTCAGCAGTTCGTAACGTGCGCGGGCCGCGTCACGCGCCGCTCGCGCAGAGTCGCGCGCCGCGCGCGCCTGGTCCAGGTTCGACTCGCTCAGCAGCTTGCGCTGCACCAGCGTCTGCACGCGCGAAAATTCACTCTGCGCCGTCTGCATCTCGCTTTCGGCGCCGCTGAGCGCGGCGCGGGCTTCGTCGATTTCGCGCTGGCGCGGGCCCTGCTCCAGGTCCGCGAGACGTCGCTGCGCCTCGAGCAGCGAGGCGCGCGACTGGTCGATGCGGGGTTGCGCAGTGCCGGCCTCCTGCCGCACGAGCACGGCCCCGGACTGCACATGGTCGCCTTCATGCACCGCGATTTCGACGATGCGCTCGTTCGATTCGGCGATGAGTTCCAGCCGGTCGCGCTCGACGCTGCCGTGCACCTCGACCGGCGGCTCCTTCGCGCAGCCGGCGGCAAGCAGCAGCGTAGACAGTGCGAGCGGAGCGAACCTAGTCATGTGCCGTCTCCGTGCGCGCCGCGACGCCCTCGCGGAACAACTGCGCAGTGTGGCTGATGAAACGGTCGAGTTCTTCGCCGTCCGGGCGGAATCCGAGCACCGGTCCCGTGATCGGCAGCGAGACAAACGGGAAGACGCAGAGGCTCAGCAACGAGACCGCGGCAAACCGTGGATCGAGGTCGACACGCAGTTTCCCCTGTTCGCGTTCGCGCCGCAGCACCGCGACCAGCGCCGGCGCCGTCTTGCCCGCGAACCGCTCGATGAACTCGCCCCGCATCCGCCCGTCCTGGGCCAGCACCTCCTGGATGATCAACGCGGGAAACCATGGGTTCGCGGCGACCATCCGCATGTACGCGCGCATCACGGCCTCGAGGCCAGGCGCTTCGTCGCCGGAAGCCTGTCCCAGCCGTTGCACACTTTCGACCAGCGGCTGCACGGCGCTCTCGATCATCGCCTGGTACAGGCCGAGCTTGTCGCCGAAGTAGTAGTGGATCATCGCGGGCGTCGTGCCCGCAGCCGCCGCGATCCTGCGCGTGCTGACGTTGCCGAAACCGTGCTGCAGGAACAAGGCGCGCGCATGGAGCAGCAGCTTGTCGCGGACGGCGGCGTCACCACCGGTCGGCCTGCCTGGGCCGCGGGAAGAGGCTTTTGCAATCTGGCCTGTGTTCACGCCACTAATATTAATCAATCATTTGATTAATACAATAGCCAAATAAATGGCCGCGCCGCGGCCTCTCCTGTCCTTCCTCCCCTTCCTGACCTCCCTCCCCTTCCTCCCGCGCTACGCGAGCAAGTCAGCCACGCTCACCGACCCGATCTCCTCCAGAGCCTTGGGAGGACTCACGGCGAACCCCTGCGCATAGTCGACGCCGATCTCACGCAGTTTCTCCAACGCGGATTCGCTTTCGACCGACTCGGCCACGACCACCTTGCCCATCACGTGCCCGATCTCCTTGATCGAGCGAACCATCGCGTAATCGACGCGGTCCTGCGACAGGTTGCCGACGAACATGCCGTCGATCTTGAGGTAGTCGACGCCCAGCGCCTTGAGGTAGGCAAACGAAGACACGCCGCTGCCGAAGTCGTCGAGCGCGAACGAACACCCCATGCGCCGCAGCGCCATGATCAGTGCATTGGCCTTGCCGAGGTTGCTCACTGCGACGCTTTCGGCGCATTCGAAGCCGATGTGACGGGGATCCACGCCGCTGGACGCGAGGCTCTGGCGGATGAATTCGCCCGTTTCGGGATCGGCGACGCTGTCGCGCGAGAGATTGACGAAAATGCGCGAAATCCGCTTGAAGACGTCGGCATGCGTCCGCGCCCATTCGATCGCGGTGGCGATCACCCAGCGGTCGTAGCGGATCGAGAGGTTGTGGCGTTCCACGGCCGGCAGGAATGCGCCGGGCGGGACGACGCGTCCGGACTCGTCGAGCATGCGCAGCAGCAATTCGTAATGCGGCAGGCGCGGCGCGGCGCCAGGCGGCTGGCCCAGCGGACGGATCTCCTGCGCCTCCAGGAACAGCCGGTTCTCGACCAGCGCGCGTTTCGCGCGCGCCACCCATTCAATTTCACCGTGGCGCCGCTCGAGCAGCAGCGCGTCTTCCTGGTACACCGCGACACGGTGACGACCTGCGTCCTTCGCCGCGTAGCAGGCGGAGTCGGCGGCGTTCATCACCTGCGTCAGGCGCTTGAAGTGCGAGTTGATCGAGACCAGGCCGATGCTGACGCCCAGCGTGAATTTATTCGTGCCCCAGATGAATTCGAATTCGTCGACCGTCTTCAGCAGGTTGGCCCCGATCTGCTGCGCGTCCTCGGGGCGGCAGTTGTGCAGCAACACGGCGAATTCGTCGCCGCCGAGGCGTGCGACGACGTCATTCGCGCGCACCCGCTGCTGCAGCACCTCAGCAAGCTGGCGCAGCAGTTCGTCGCCGGCGACGTGGCCACAGGTGTCGTTCACCGTCTTGAAGCGGTCGAGGTCGAGGTACAGCATCGCGTGCTCTGCCCCGGTCGCCAGCGACATCTCGAGCGCGCGCTGCAGCCGCAGCTCGAACTCGCGGCGGTTCGACAGGCCGGTCAGGGCGTCGTGGCTCGCTTCGTACGACAGCTGCTGCGACAGTTCATGGGCGGCCGTGATGTCGGTCAGCGTGCCTTCGTAGAACAGCGCGCGGCCGTCGGCATCGCGCACCGCGCGCGAATTTTCGAGCACGACGATCTTCGAGCCGTCCTTGCGCTTCAGCACGAGCTCGGCGTTGCGGACTTCGCCGGTCTCCTGCATCGACTTGGTCCAGTTGTCGCGATGGTCCGGGTCCAGGTAGATGTCGCGCGCGACGTCCAGCTCGAGCAGCTCGTCCTCGGAGTCGTAGCCGAGCATGCGCACGAGCGCCGGATTCGCCGCCATGAACTTGCCGTCGGCGGTCGTCTGGAACACGCCCGCCGTGACGTTCTGGAAAAGCTCGCGATAGCGCTGTTCGGACGCCTTCAAGGCCAGCATCGTGTGCGTGCGCTCGGTCGCGTACCGCAGGACACGTTCGACCAGCGTCGCACTGAGCTGGTCGCGCTGCAGGAAATCGAGCGCGCCGCGCGACACGGTTTCGGTGCCGACCTCTTCCTCTCCCGTGCCGACGAGAACCACGATCGGCACGTGCGGCGCCTTCGGCTGGATGCGCAGGAAGGTCGTGAGGCCATTGCTGTCGGGCAGCGCCAGCTCAAGCATGATCGCGTCAATGCGGCCGTGCTTGATGCGGTTGAGGGCTTCCGCAAGCGACGAAGCCACTTCGAGCCGATACGGCTGGCCGCGGATCGCGGCCATTGCGTCGGCCAGGCGTGCCTTGTCGGCGGGCTGGGCGCTGATGAGCAGGACGGTGGCAGTCGACATGATGGGCCGAGTATACGGCGCGTGCGGGCGCCGGAACTGTGATGTCCGGCTGCCTTGCAGGGACGGCGCGCGCCCGAAAGTGCGATCCGGTGCCTAGACTAGAAAGGAAGCTTCTCGCGGAAGTCCGCCGACCTGATGACCAGCACGTCGCAGGGCAGCCGATCGAGGACGCGCTCGGCCGTGCTGCCGATGAACACCTCGCGCAGTCGGCTGCGCGACACCGCGCCCATCACGACGAGATCGACGTCACCCTCGGTGGCGACACGCGGCAGCACTTCGGACGCAGATCCCTGCAGCACCCGTACCGAGTTGTCGGCCAGCCCATGCGCCTTCGCGAGTTCCCGCGCCGCCGCGGCAACGCGCGTGCGTTCGGTCTCGAGCAGGTCCGTGACGCCCAGGTCCGGGGCGAGCGGAACGCCGGCGAATCCGGTGGTCGCCGCGAGCAGCGCCGCAGGGAAGAACGCGTGCACGGCTTCGACGGTTCCGTCGAGTTCCCGGGCCAGGAACTGCGCGGCGTCGAGGATGTCGTGATCGAGCGCGGCCGGCTTGTCGCCGTGGTGGCCGGGGTCGAGCGCCGCAAGGATGCGCGGCTGCGCGGGCCAGTCGGCGGTCCGGCTCAACAGCAGCGGCACCGGGCAGCGCCGGATCAGGTTCCAGTCCGTGTTGGTGAAGAGCGCGCGCCGCAGGAAAGAGTGGTAGTGCGTGTCCTTGATCACCAGGTCCGGCTCGAATTCGGCAACCCGGCGCAGGATGCCCTCATACAGCGGGTTGTCCCAGTGCACGTGGGTGGAGACGTCGAGCCCACCGGCACGCAACTCTGCCGCCAGGTCCTCGAGGTACGCGGCCCGCTCGGCAATGAATTCCTCGCGCAGCCGGCGCAGCGTGTCGGTATCGAAGAACGGCTGTCCCGTCAGCGCGGGATCGAAGTCGCAGGCGAAGAGTTCGAGCGAAGCGCCGCTCAACCGGGCCAGTCGCGCCGCCTTCGCGGCACCGACCTGCACATCCACTGTGGGATCGATCACGGAGAGGATTCGATCGAGACGTTGCATGGTGTGCCTCCCGCTGGCACGCGCGTTGCCGCGCGATCACTTTGCGACGCCGCCACCCGAGCCGCAATGCGGAGAAGTCACTTCGGAAAATACGTAGAAGCTTTGATTCCTGTCCCTACTGCCCCTTCGCACGTGTGATCTTTAGCATTCGCGTGCCGTTCTGCGCCCTGAGGCTGAACGACACCCATTCTCATCCTCTCCGAGGCGACCGAAGAAAATGACGGCCACTCACTACAACGACAAGGTGGTCCGGCAGTTCGCGATCATGACCGTGGTCTGGGGAATCGTCGGCATGCTCGTCGGCGTCCTGATCGCGGCGCAACTGCTGTGGCCCGACCTGCTGCCCCCGTACTCGTTCCTGTCCTACTCGCGACTCCGGCCCCTGCACACCAACGCGGTGATCTTCGCATTCGGCGGCTCGGCGCTGTTCGCGACGTCGTATTACATCGTGCAGCGCACCTGCCATACGCGGCTGTTCCTGGACAAGCTCGCGGCGTTCACGTTCTGGGGCTGGCAGCTGGTCATCCTGTCGGCGGCGATTACGCTGCCGCTGGGGATCACCACCTCGAAGGAGTACGCGGAACTCGAGTGGCCGATCGACATCCTGATCGCGGTCGTCTGGGTCGCATACGCCATCGTGTTCTTCGGCACGGTCGCGCTGCGCAAGGTGAAGCACATCTATGTCGCGAACTGGTTCTTCGCCGCCTACATCATCACCATCGCCGTGCTGCACATCACGAACAGCCTCGCCATTCCCGTGACGCTGACCAAGTCGTACAGCATCTACCCCGGCGTGGTGGATGCGATGGTGCAATGGTGGTACGGCCACAACGCGGTCGGCTTCTTCCTGACCGCGGCGTTCCTCGGCATGATGTACTACTTCGTGCCGAAGCAGGCTGGCAGGCCGGTCTATTCCTACCGGCTCTCCGTGGTGCACTTCTGGGCCCTGATCTCCACGTACATGTGGGCCGGCCCGCACCACCTGCACTACACCACGCTGCCCGACTGGGCGCAGTCGCTCGGCATGGTCTTCTCGCTGATCCTGCTGGCGCCGTCGTGGGGCGGCATGATCAACGGCATCATGACCCTCTCGGGCGCCTGGCATAAGCTGCGCACCGACCCGATCCTGAAGTTCATGATCGTCTCGCTCTCGTTCTACGGCATGTCGACCTTCGAAGGTCCGATGATGTCGATCAAGACCGTCAACTCGCTCTCGCACTACACGGACTGGACGATCGGCCACGTGCACTCCGGCGCCCTCGGCTGGGTGGCGATGATCTCGATCGGCACGATGTACGCGCTGATCCCGAAGTTGTTCGGGCGCGAGCAGATGTACAGCACGAAGCTCATCGACGTGCATTTCTGGACGACGACCATCGGCGTGGTGCTCTACATCACCTCGATGTGGATCGCCGGCGTGATGCAGGGCCTGATGTGGCGCGCGACGAACGCGGACGGCACGCTCACCTACGCCTTCATCGAGTCGATCAAGTCGACCTACCCGTACTACGCGGTCCGCCTCGCCGGCGGCACCCTGGTGTTCGCGGGCATGTTGCTCATGGCCTACAACGTCTGGAAGACGATTGCGGCCAGGACGACGACCGAAGATTCGCCCGTCGTGCAGCCCGCCTGAAGGTAATCACGCATGAACCACGATGCAGTAGAAAAGAAAGTCGGCGTGCTCGGCGTGCTGATCGCCCTGGTGATCAGCGTCGGCGGCCTCGTCGAAATCGTCCCGCTCTATTTCCAGGCGTCGGTCACCCAGCCGGCCCCGGGAATCAAGCCCTACGAAGCGCTGCGGCTGGAGGGCCGCGACGTTTATATCCGCGAGGGTTGCTACCTCTGCCACTCGCAGATGATCCGGCCGTTCCGCTCGGAAACCGAGCGCTACGGACCGTATTCGCTGCCAGGCGAGTCGGTGTACGACCATCCGTTCCAGTTCGGCTCGAAGCGCACGGGGCCCGACCTCGCGCGCGTCGGCGGCCGCTACTCGGACGACTGGCACCGCGTCCACCTGTTGAACCCGCGCGACGTCGTGCCGGAGTCGAACATGCCGCGCTTCACCTGGCTGGCCGACGGCAAGATCGACGGCGCGCTCACGGCGAAGAAGATGGAGGCGCTGCGCATGGTCGGCGTGCCCTACACGGACGCAGACATTGCAGGAGCCGCTGCAGCGGTCGCGGGCAAGTCGGAACTCGATGCGCTCATCGCCTACCTGCAGGGCCTCGGTACGAACCTCAAGGCGGGAACCTGAGGCATGGACATCGGCACGGTACGCGGACTGGTCACGGCGGCGCTGCTGGTCGCGTTTATCGCGCTGGTGTTCTGGGCCTACAGCAAACGTCGTAAGGCGGATTTCGACGAGCTGGCGCGCCTGCCGCTCGAGGACGATTCGCCCGCAAAAGATCAAGGGAGCAAGACCCCATGAGTAGTGGTTGGAGCCTGTTCGTCATCATCCTGACGATCGCAAACATCCTGGCCTGTCTCTGGCTGCTGCGCTGGACGGCAAAGCCGCGCGCCGCCAATGAAAAAATCGGCGGTGGCGCCGACACCGGTCATGTCTGGGACAAGGACCTGCGTGAGTACAACAATCCGCTGCCCAAGTGGTGGCTGTGGCTGTTCTACATCACCGTGGCCTTCGGCCTGCTTTACCTGGCGTTCTATCCGGGCCTCGGCAACTTCGCCGGCGTCGGCGGCTGGACCCAGGCGGGCCAGTACGAGAAAGAGAGGGCGGCCGTGGAGAAAGCGCGCTGCCGAACTGCTGGCTCCGCTCGCCGCGCTGCCCGTCGCCGAACTCGTGAACAACGAGCAGGCGATGTCCACGGCGCACAACCTGTTCCAGCAGAACTGCGCGCAGTGCCACGGCTCGGACGGCGGCGGCGCCGTCGGTTTCCCGAACCTGGCGAATGCCGACTGGCAATGGGGCAGCGACGCGGACACCGTGGTCGCGACCATCGCCGGCGGCCGCGTGGCCGCGATGCCGCCCTGGGCCGCCGTGATCGGCGAGCCGGGCGTGGAAGAAGTCGTCGCGTACGTGCAGACACTGAGCGGCCAGCCGGCCGATGCGACGAAGGCGGCGGCGGGCCAGGTGCACTTCCAGACGCTTTGCTCCGCGTGCCACGGCATGGACGGCAAGGGCAATCCGCTGCTCGGCGCGCCGAACCTGACGGACGAGATCTGGCTGTACGGCGGCGATGCCGCGACGCTCAAACAGACTGTCATGAACGGCCGCAACGGCCAGATGCCGGCCTGGGGCGACAAACTCGGCGAGCAGCGCATCAAGCTGCTGGCCGCCTACGTCACGAAGCTCGCGGCCGGCCAGTAAGTCGTGTGGCGCGCTCCTGAGGATTACACGGGCAGGTTGCGGTGGCCGCGTCTCGGACAGGACGTCGCCATCGTGGCCTGGCCGTCGTTTCTCGTCGCGAGCGTGGCGACGATGGTGTGCTTCGGGTTCATCGACCCGGTGCTGGTGGGCAACGACGATTACCCGCCACCGGCTTTCCAGACACGCATGACGGGATACGCGGTCGGCTTCTTCTTCTTCTGGCTGGTCGCGGCCCTGTCGAGCCTGATGACACTGTACCTGGTGCGAACGGCGCATCCCGAACCGGCAGACGAGGGGACTGACGACGGGACGCGGAGTCCCAAATGAGCGAATCACAAGCCCCCGTCGATGGCGAGCTGTACGCAGCCCGCCAGAAGATCTATCCCCGTGAAATCAAGGGCCGCTTCCAGCAGCTCCGCGTCTACGCGGTCTTCGCGCTGCTCGGCCTGTACTACGTGCTGCCGTGGATTCGCTGGGGCGAACGCCAGGCGGTGCTGTTCGACCTGCCCGCGCGCAAGTTCCACATCTTCGGCCTGACGCTCTGGCCGCAGGAT
>CAVWGG010000003.1:0-16524 GCA_963754535.1 uncultured Gammaproteobacteria bacterium | reverse complement strand
TCCGCCAGGTTGTTGAACGAGAGCTCCTTGCCCTGCAACTGCGAGGCCGAGCCGACGCTCGCGCCCTGCGCGTCGTTCGCGACGTAGAACGCAGCCTGCTGGTGCGGGTTTTCGCCGTAGCGCAGGTCGAGCCGCTTGCGGAACTGCAGGCGGCAGCAGGTCGGGGAAGTCGGTCGCGGCCGGTGCCGCCGCCGCCGCGCACGGCCTTGCCGAGCAGGTACGTAGGCGACCATCGCGTCGTACTGCGCCGTGTGCGCGTGACGCCTTCGCCAGCGAGGCGCAGCCGCGTTGCATCGCTCACGCCGCCGTCGTTGCGCTCCATCTCGGCGAGCACCGAGCCGTAGTCGAGCGGGTCGACCACGATGGCGACGCGGTCATGGTTCTTGGCCAAGGCGCGCAGCGCATCGCCGGCCCGCCGATGTCGATGTTCTCGACGGCGTCCTCGAAGGTGCAGCCGGGCTTGGCGATGGTCGCGGCGAACGGATACAGGTTGACGACGACGAGGTCGATCGCCTCGATGCCGTGCTCGCGCATCACGGCGTCGTCGGTGCCGCGCCGGCCGAGCAGGCCGCCGTGGATCTTCGGGTGCAGTGTCTTCACCCGTCCATCCATGATCTCGGGGAAGCCTGTTACCGCCGACACGTCGGTCGCGTCGATGCCTTCGGCGCGCAGCAGCCTGGCAGTGCCGCCGGTCGAGATGATCTGCACGCCGCGACGAGCGAGCTCGTGCGCGAATTCGAGCAGGCCTTCCTTGTTCGAGAACGCTGATGAGGGCGCGCTGGATCGGTGGGTTCACTGGGGGCTCAGCCTTCGATGCCGTAGACGCGGAGCTTCTTGCGCAGCGTGCCGCGGTTGATGCCGAGAATGTCGGCGGCGCGGCTCTGGTTGCCTGCGGAGTAACCGAGCACCGCACGGAAGAGCGGCTCCTCGACTTCGCGCATCACCAGGTCATACAGATGGCCAGGAACGTGGCCATTGAGACTCGCGAAGTAACTGTCGAGCGCCTGCTCGGTGAGCGAACGCAGCGGCACGCTGTGTCCGTTGGTCGCGTGGCTGGCCGGTTTCGGCTCGCGTCGGGTATTCGCTTGTTTGCTGCGCGCCGCCATGGCGGGGCTTCCTCTCGTTCAGTTCGTCGTGCCGCGGCGCGCGAGAGAAATCGTCAGGCCGCCACGGCGGCCGCGGAGTCTTCCAGCGCGTCGAAGTAGTTCTCGCACCTGCGCGAGCTGTGTCTCGACCGACACCGCCTGCATGACGGACTGACGGAACGCCTGCGCCAGCGGGCGCCCTGAGCAATACCATCCGATGTGCTTGCGCGCGATCCTGACGCCGGGCTCGGGGCCGTAAAATTCGTACAAATCGCGCAGGTGCGTGAGCATGATATCACGCACTTCCGGGATGGCAGGAGGAGGCTTGACCCGTCCTGCGAGCAACGCATCGATCTCGCCGAAAATCCACGGCCGGCCTTGCGCCGCGCGCCCATCATCCATCCCGTCGGCGCCGGTCGCCGCAGCACTTCGATCGCCTTGGCGGGCAACTCTATGTCGCCGTTGCAAACACCGGAATGCGAACGGATTGTTTCACCGCAGCAATGGTCGCGTACTCAGCCTCGCCGTTGAATCGGCAAGCACGGGTGCGGCCATGCACGGCGAGTGCCTGGATGCCGCCTGTTCGGCGATGCGCGCGATGTTCACGGCATCGCGCTGATCGGGCGCCCATCCGGTGCGGATCTTCAGTGTCACCGGCACGCCCACCGCCGCGCAGTGGCGGCGAGGATTGCTGCCACATGGCTTTCATCGCGCAACAGCGCCGAACCGGCGTCCTTGTTGCACACCTTTTTCGCCGGACAGCCCATGTTGATGTCGATGACCTGCGCGCCGGCATCGGCATTGCGACGCGCAGCGTCCGCCATGAACTCAGGGTCGCCACCCGCAATCTGCACCACTCGCGGCTCGGGCTCGTCGGTGTGATCCCGGCGCTGTCGCGACAACTCGGTGTCCCAGAGTCGCGGATCCGCTGCGATCATTTCACCAGCGGCAAGCGCTGCGCCCAGCCGTCGACAGAGTCGACGGAACGGCAGGTCCGTCACGCCCGCCATCGGCGCAAGCAACGCGTGGCCCTCGAGCCGATAGGGGCCGATGACGATGGGGGGCGGCGCGAGCGATGGCCCGCGCGCCGCGGCAATGGGCGCATTCACCGCGGTGCCTGGCTCGAAGGGGGCGGCGCGCCGGTGGGCTCGGCGCACCGGACCGCACCATTTTCATCGTTCAGGCAGACGTCGAGCCGGTAGCCGACAGCTTCCGAAGTGGCGCCGACGATCGCGAGTTCGGCTTCGGTCGACGAACCCGCGGGCAGCAGACGCGTCGCCTGGGCCGGATCGTTCAGGTATTCGGCGGGCCGGAAATCACGCCGCGCAACGGTGCCACCGAAGCGGTCCTCGAGTTCGAGCCGCAGCAGCGGCATCGGCTGCGCAAAGGAGGCGCCGTTCTTCAGGCTGGCGCGCACCGTCATCGTGCCGGCGGGAGTGGGCGCGGATTCGTTCGCGCCCCACTGGCGCAGCTCGAATGCGGCAAGGTTCCAGTTCGGCGGCAGCGGCATGCCGAGACGCGAGTAGATTTCGCGCAACGCGGGACCGAGCGTCGCGTCGCGTGCAAGCTGCACGCGATTGTGATGCGTGAGCTGTGCGGTGAGCGCCAGCGCCAGAACCAGTGCGCCGATGCCCCAGGCCCAGCCCCAGGTGCGGTCGTTGGCGGCGGCGGCGAGATCGTCGGTGAGCCGGCGATCATGCTCGCCGATTTCGAACGATTCGTCCGCTTCGGGCTCTGCCGGGCGCCGCCAGCGTGCCGTAACCGGTGCCACGGCCGGCTTCACTTCTTCCGGCTGTGGTGCGAGCACTTCGGTGGAGTCGACCGCGTTCGCATCGATGACGCGCTTCGAGTCGGTAAGGTCCTCGTCCGGCTCCTCTTGCGGGAAGGCGGATTCCGGAATGTCGCGCAGGACCTCGAAGTGGTCGGTCGAGTCGAGGTCGTGCAGTGGCTCGATGGCATCGGCGGCCGCTGCTTCCGCCGCAACCTCGCCCGCCCACGCCCACGCCCGCGTTCAAGCCCCGGTGCGAGCCGGTGATCTCCGCACGGTGCTGTTCGTCGATTTCCTTTTCGATCTCGCGTTCGAGGAAGTCCTCCTCGAACCCCCCGAGAAGCCTTCGATGCCCTCGATCTGGATGCGCTCGCCTTCGAGCGTGATGTCCTCCACCGTCTCCGGTTCGTGAACCCAGACCGGCGGGTCATTTTCGTCGCGCTCGGCTTCGACTTCATCGCCGGTTTCGCCTTCCTTCAGGAAGCCTACGAGTTCGGCGGAGCTGGTGTCGCCCATGCGTCCGGCGCGATCACCGGGGGACGAGGACGCGCCGAACCGGCTCTGCCAGTCGCGCGCGTCGATGAAGACCTGCTCGATGTCGTCGGCGGAAAAGTGAAACTCCGCAACGCCGCTGCCTTGGCTGCCGGACAGCAAGCCGACGGCCGTTGCGCCTGTCATGCCCCCCACGCCGGTCGCGCCCGGCGGAACCGGCTCACCGAGGTCCGAAGTCGGACCGTCTCCCTGCAGTGTGTCGCTGAGGCGAGGCAAAGCGTCGAACGCGATGCCACAACGGCCGCAACGCACGGTGCCGTGGGCGGCGCGCAATGCAGCCGCCGACACGCGAAAGCGCGTAAGGCATTCAGGACATTGGGAATACATCGGTCGTTATTCTATTTCGTCCGGGCGTCGTCGTGCGCGCGCCGGTAGCCCGTCAGCAGCCCCCACCCATCACTCGCGCCGGTCAGGCCGATATCAAACCATGGCCGGTAAGCGGCTGTCACGGCATCTGCCTGCTCGACCAACAGGCCGCTCAAGGCGATCCGGCCCCCTATCCGGGTCCGGTCGGCCAGCAGCGGCGCCAACTCCACCAGGGGTCCGGCCAGGATGTTGGCCAACAGCACATCGGCCTGCGACTTTTCCACCTCCCGGTCGGCGGTAATCTGGAGTTGGGTCTGGACCGCATTGCGTTCGGCGTTCTCACGGGTGGCCAGCAGAGCCTGTGGGTCGATATCCATCGCCAGAGCGTGGCGGGCACCCAACCGGAGCGCTGCGATTGCGAGGATGCCGGAGCCGCAGCCGTAATCGATGACGTCGGCGCCGGCGAGCCACGGCCTGGCGCCGCCAGCTGCGGGGGTTGCGCCAGAATCGAGCCACTCGAGGCACAGTGCGGTGGTCGCGTGGGTGCCGGTGCCGAACGCGAGTCCCGGATCGAGCTCGAGCAAGACCACGTCCACATCGGGTCCGATGGCAACTGCGTCTGGTCGTTGGCCACCTGGGCACACCCAGAGCCGCCGCCCAAAGCGCATCGGCTTGAAGTCCTTGAGCCACTCGCGCTCCCAGGCACGATCAGCGACGGGTTCGAACTGGGCTGTCTCCGCGACGAGCAAGGGGTCGAGTCCCGGGGCCGAGCTGAGTGCCGTCCGCACCTGGTTGACGTCGGTGCCTGCCGCAAAGACGGCCCGCACGATGATCGTCGGCCAGAGCGGCGTCGCGCCGGGTGCCGGCTCGAGGACGGGATCGTCGGCTGCGTCGAGCAGCGTGACCGACAGCGCGCCGAGTTCGAACAGGGCGTCCTCGTAGGGTTCGGGGTTGCGCGCGCCGATGTCGAGGCTGAGTTGCAGGAAGGGCATGCGATCAGTCTAGTGCGTTCATCGAGGTGCAGACAGGGAGCGGGCGAGGATCCAGGCGCCCGATCCGGCCTGTCCTGGCGCGCTTGGAAAGGCCGACACGCGCGCGCCAGGACAGGCCGGATCGAGCGCCTGACACACCGTGCCTGAGCGACCTGGAAAAGCAGAGCGTCGCGCTCGCTCTTTCTGCGTTTCCGAACTCGCGCGGCGCAAGTGCCCCGTCTACTTGACCGTGTAACCCTGCGCCAGGCCTAGCACTCGCATTCGTCCTGGGCTCGCTGCCGGGGCGTCTGCGCAACTGCCTGCACGCCGACCACCAGGCGGGCAGTCGAGACAATGATTCTGCCGATGCAGTTCATTTCGCCACCTCGACCGTCACCTTCGGAATATGGCCGTTGAACTTCGACCTGGCTTCTGACCCGATCGCTTCGACGACCGGCGTGCCCAGGTCGATGCCGACATCCGCCGTTTCGTCCGCAGAGAACATGCCGGCCTGGGTATGGTCGATTCGTCCCTCGCCGACTTTCTCGCCGTTGACGAAGAGCGTGCCCAGGCCGCCCTTGCCGGGACCGCCGCCGTCGTACGCAAAGACGAACTTCACGGTCGACTTGCCCGGCGCGAGCGGCTTGGCTGCGACGATGCTCGACTGCTGCAGCCCCAGGAAGTTGTAGCCGTAGCCTGGCACGCCGTCCTTGACGTACAGCGACCAGCCGCCGAAGCGGCCGCCCTGCGCGATGATCGTGCCGTTGGCCACGCCCTGCGGCACGTCGAGTTCCGCCGTGATGGTGCTGGAGCGGTTCTTCACGTTGATGAACACGCCTTCCATCATTCCCGTCATGCCTTCGGCCAGCGTCAGCGACGTGCGCCCCGCCATGAGGTCGGGACGACCGACCGTGGCTCCATCCAGGCGCTCGAAGACACGATCGTCCATCGGCAGCACGTGATGCTTCTCGGCTTCCTGCAGGTATACCGCTTGCAATTCCGCGAGCTTCTGCGGGTTCTTCGCGGCGAGGTCGTTCGCCAGGCTGAAGTCCGAGCGCGTGTCGTACAACTGCCACGCGGAGTTGTCCTGCAGGGTACGACGCGGCTTCGCCTCCCACGGAGCACGGTGGATCGTGCGGGCGAACCAGCCGTCCTGGTAGATTGCGCGGTTGCCGGCGATCTCGAAGTACTGAGTCGTGTGGCGCTCCTTCACTTTCGCGTCCTCGAACGTGTACGACGAGGCTCGTCCCTTCCATCGGGATCTGCGGCGTGCCGTTGACCACCTTCGGCTCCGGCAGGCCAATGGCCTCGAGGATGGTCGGCGCGACGTCGATCACGTGACCGAACTGCGTGCGGATCCCGTTCCTCGCCTTGATGCCCTTCGGCCAGGACATGACCATGCCGTTGCGCGTGCCGCCGAAGTCCGACGGCACCTGCTTCATCCAGCCGAACGGGCGAGTCGAATCCGACGGCCCAGCCGGACGCCATGTGTGGGTAGGTCTCCGGTCCGCCCCACTGGTCGATCTTCGGCAGCATCTGTTCGAGCGTCTCCTGCACGCCGTTGAAGTAGGTGTACTCGTTGAACATGCCGCTCTGCCCGCCTTCACCACTGGTCCCGTTGTCGCCAGCGATGTAGACGACCAGCGTGTTGTCGGCCTGGCCGACGTCCGCAAACGCCTTGAGCATGCGGCCAATTTCGTGATCGGTGTATTCCGCATACGCGGCGAACACCTCAGCCTGGCGCGTGAACAGGCGCTTCTCGTCGGCGGAGAGCGTGGCCCAGTCCCGGATCGCAGGCGGCTTCGGTGCGAGCTTGGTGCCCGCCGGGACGATGCCCATCTTGATCTGCCGGGCCAGGGTCTCCTCGCGCATCGTGTCCCAGCCCTGGTCGAACTTGCCTTTCCAGCGTGCGATCCATTCCTTCGGCACGTGATGGGGGGCGTGCGTCGCGCCCGGTGCAAAATAAATGAACGACGGGGTCTGCGGCGTGAGCGCCTTCTGGTACTTGATCCACGCCACGGCCTTGTCGGTCATGTCGGTCATGAAGTGGTAGTTCGGATCGTGCGGCAACTCGACCACGGCGGTGCCGTCGTAGAGGAACGGCGCCCACTGGTTCGTCTCGCCACCGAGGAAGCCGTAGAACTTGTCGAAGCCCTGGTGCGTCGGCCAGCGATCGAACGGGCCGGCGACGCTCGCCTCCCACGCGGCCGTCTCGTGCCATTTGCCGAACGCCGCGGTGGCGTAGCCGTTGAGCCTCAGCGTCTCGGCGAGCGGTGCGGTGGCATTCGGAATCTGCCCCGTCGCTCCCGGCAGGCCGGTGGCCATCTCGGTGATGAAGGCCATGTTCACCGTGTGATGGTTGCGCCCTGACTTGAGCGCGGCGCGGGTCGGCGAGCACAGGGCCGTCGTGTGGAAGTTGTTGTAACGCAAGCCTTCCTGGGCCAGTGCATCCAGGGTGGGCATCGACACGGGCCCGCCGAAGGCTGTCGGCACGCCGAACCCCATGTCGTCGATCAGCACGATGACGACGTTGGGCGCGCCTTCGGGTGCCTTGATCTCGAACCGTGGTGGCGCCTTCACGTTACGAGCGTCGATTTCCTTGTAGAGCGGGCGTGATGGCTCCTGCAGCGGCAGGATCGTCCGGTCGAGCGGCCCAGGCCCTGCCGCAAGCGCCTGCGAGGCAAGCAGTCCCACGGCGCAGCAACTGACCGCCATACCGAGAAGTGACCTGGTCATCTGTAGTCTCCGACCCGTGCAACCTTTCGAGGCTACTCGCTCCGGCAAGACGAAACTTCACATTTCCGGCGGGTCCCGCTAGCTTGGTCGAATGACATTGCCAAAGATCGCCCGCACGTCGACGCGAGCATCCGCGCGCAGCGTGTTCCGTGCGTCCGCAGACATGTCGGTTGCGCCGCTGCAAGCCATCCCGCCCTTGCTCCGTGAGCTCGGGGTGGAGCCAGTGTCAGTGTTCGAGCGCGTCGGCGTCGACCAAGGCGCGCTTGCCGACGCCTCCAGTCGCGTGCCGTTCGGTCTCGTGGGTCGCCTCATCGACGAATGCGCTGCCGCCAGCGCGTGCCCCCACTTCGGCTTGCTCCTTGGAATTCGAGCCGGCCCTGCCGCAGCCGGAATCGCTGGCCATCTCTTCCGGCATGCGGAGTCGGTTCATGCGGCGCTGCGCCTGTTCATCGCGCACTTGCACCTGCATGACCGTGGCGGCGTCGTCGCGCTCGGCTCTCAGGGCGCCGAAGACGTCAAGCTTTCGTACTTGATCCATCACCCGAATACGGCCGGCACAGCGCAGATCCTGGACGCGAGCATCGCCATCGCCTGTTCCGTCATGAGGTGCGTGTGCGGCACCCAGTGGACGCCATCCAAGGTCATGTTGTCCCACGAGCGGCCGCGAACGGTGGGACCGTACCGCGCGTTTTTCCGCGCGCCGATCAGGTTCGATGCCCCTCACTCAGCGCTGGTCTTTTCGGCACGCTGCCTCGATCTGCCCGTCGCGGGCGCCGACCCTGTCGCAAGAACCCGCTTGTTGGCGCTCGCGGCGGAACTCGATGCCGCTCGGCCCGCGACCGTTACCGAGCTGACGACACGAGCCCTGAGTCGCATGGTCATCGCCATGCCGCCTTCGGCCGACAGGGTCGCCGAGGTACTGGGTATCAAGCCGCGCAGGTTGCGAGAGCGACTCGAGGCCGAAGGCAGCAGCGTCAAGGGGCTGCTCGAAGACCTGCGCTGTGAGCTTGCGCGGCAGCTCCTGGAGGAATCGCGCCTGCCAATCGGGGAGATCGCGGCAACGCTGCACTACTCGAAGCCGGGCGCGTTCTCCCGTGCCTTCAGGGGGTGGACCGGCAAGACGCCGCGGGCGTGGAGATTGGCTGCGAGTCGGCGGTGACATTGCGCCACCGGGCGCTACGCGCGCCGTGTCGCAAGCGGCCGGTCCGGTACCCTTCGCCGAGCGCGTGTCTGCCTTTCCAAGCTCGGCGAAGGGTACCGGACCGGCCGCCAGCAACCAGCGCGTGTCTGCCTTTCCAGGCTCCGCGAGCGGTAGCGGACCAGCCGCCTGAGCTGCTCCGCCCGCGACTACTTCAGCCCGAGCCGACGCTCGAGATAGTGGATGTCCGTGCCGCCCGCCCGGAACGCCGCGTGCTGGAAGATCTCCTGGTGCAGCGGCGTATTGGTCTTGATGCCTTCCACCACGATCTCGTTCAGCGCATTGCGCATGCGCGCAATCGCAGTGTCGCGATCCTCGCCGTGGGCGATGACCTTGGCGACCAATGAGTCGTAATACGGCGGCACGTTGTAGCCGGTGTACAGGTGGCTGTCGACGCGGATGCCCGGGCCGCCCGGCGCGTGCCAGAGCTTCACCGGGCCTGGCGACGGAGTGAACGTCTTCGGGTCTTCCGCGTTGATGCGGCATTCGATGGCATGGCCACGAATCTGCACGTCGTCCTGCGTCCACGGCAGGCGTTCGCCGTCCGCGAGCCGCAGTTGCGCCTTCACCAGGTCGATGCCCGTGATGAGTTCCGTCACCGGGTGCTCGACCTGGATACGGGTGTTCATCTCGATGAAATAGAACTCTTCGTCCTGGTACAGGAACTCGAGCGTGCCGGCACTGCGGTACCCGATCTCGGCGCAGGCCGAGGCGACGCGTTCGCTCATCGTGCGGCGCTGTTTGGCCGATAGGCCCGGGGCGGGCGCTTCTTCGATGATCTTCTGGTGACGCCGCTGCATCGAGCAATCGCGCTCGCCCAGGCAGATCACGTTGCCGTAGTGGTCGGCGAGCACCTGGAACTCGATGTGGCGCGGTTTCTCCAGGAATTTTTCCATGTAGACCTGGTCGTTGCCGAACGCGGCCAGCGCCTCGGCCTTCGTCACGCCCACGGAATGGAGCAGCGTCGCGTCGCTGTGCACGACACGCATGCCGCGACCGCCACCGCCGCCGGACGCCTTGATGATGACCGGGTACCCGATGTCGTTCGCGATGCGGAAGAGCTCGTCGGGATCCTGGCTCAGGGGCCCGTCGGAACCCGGCACGCAGGGCACGCCTGCGGCCTTCATCGTCTTGATCGCAGAGACCTTGTCGCCCATGAGACGGATGGTCTCGGGGCGCGGGCCGATGAACTTGAACCCGCTTTTCTCGACACGTTCCGCGAAGTCCGCGTTCTCGGACAGGAAGCCGTAGCCGGGGTGGACCGCGACCGAATCCGTGACCTCGGCCGCGCTGATGATCGCCGGCATGCTGAGGTAGCTGTCGCGAGAATTCGGCGGACCGATGCAGACGGTCTCGTCCGCGAGCAGCACGTGCTTGAGGTTGCGGTCGGCCGTGGAATGCACGGCCACCGTCTTGATGCCGAGTTCACGGCAGGCGCGGAGGATTCGAAGTGCGATCTCGCCGCGGTTGGCGATGACGACTTTCTCGAGCATCTGGGCGGTGCTCGGTTATTCGATGACGAAGAGCGGCTGGCCGAACTCGACCGGGTCGCCATTCTTCGCGAGCACCGAGACGATGCGCCCCGCCTTGTCCGACTCGATCTGGTTCATCATCTTCATGGCCTCGATGATGCAGAGGACGTCGCCAGGCTTCACTTCCGAGCCGATGTCGACGAAAGGCTTGGCGCCCGGCGCCGGAGCCGAATAGAACGTGCCGACCATCGGCGCCGTGACCGTCTGGTCCGGCGAGGCGGCAGCGGGCGCAGCGACCGCGACGGGGGCAGCCGCAGCGGGCGCCGCAGAAGTGGCGGCCGGGGCGGGGGGCGGGCCGTACATCATGTGCTGCGGCATCATCGCGAACGTGCCGCCACTCGGGTGACGGCTGATGCGGACCGACTCTTCGCCTTCCTTGATCTCGATCTCGGCGACGCCCGTTTCATCGAGCAGTTCGATCAGCTTCTTGACCTTGCGGATATCCATCTTGGTGTGATCCCCCCGGATCGCGATCAGTTGGGCAGCGGCGCGTTGCCGGACTTGCCAGCAGCGAGCTGCTGGCTGGCGGCGCGCAGCGCCAGTTCGTAACCGACGGCGCCGAGACCACTGATGGTCCCGACCGCGATGTCGGAGAAGTAGGAGTGGTGCCTGAACGTTTCGCGCGCGTGCACGTTGCTCAGGTGGACCTCGATAAACGGTATCTTGACGGCCAGCAGCGCATCGCGGAGCGCGACGCTCGTGTGCGTGAAGCCGGCCGGGTTGAAGACGATGTAGGCGACGTGGCTGTCAGGCGCCTGGTGGATGCAGTCGATCAGCTCGGCTTCCGAGTTGCTCTGCTTCGCGGTCAGCTTATGTCCAAACTCCGCCGCCAGTTTCGTGGCTCGCTCGTGAATCTGCTCGAGCGTGACCTGGCCATAGACGCCGGGCTCGCGACTGCCGAGCAGGTTCAGGTTGGGTCCGTTCAGAAGCAGGATGTGCGCCATGGCCCGGGTAGTTGGAGGCGTGGTCGGGCGCGCAGTCTACCCCCATCTGTCGCCAGATGGCGACAGGTTTGTGCTCCGGTTCGCCGGAGATAGCGCCGTTTCTAAGCTTATCCGCCGCTTTTCTCGTCGGGCTTGGGCTGCGGCGGCAAAGCCTCCAAGGCGGTGGCGATGGCGGCCCGCGCCTGGACCGGATCCAGCCGGCCCTCGTTCACGTTGCGAACGGCCGCTAGGATGATGATCGCCTCGTCCGCGGTCAACTCGCCCATGTGCAGCGCGATCACCCGGCCAGTCGTGTCGGTGAAGATCGTGAACGGCAGGCCGACCGCATCGACGCCGAAGGCTGCGGCGGCATCCAGCGCGTCCTGCTCCCCGATCAGCAGCGGGTAGTCGATCTTCATTTCCCTGGCGTAGTCGAGGACCTTGTCGCGGAAGTCGATGGCGATACCGACGACCTGGAAGTTCTCGTCGGCGTGATCGGCTGCCAGCTTCTTCAGCAGCGGGATCTCGCGACGGCACGGAGCGCACCAAGTCGCCCAGAAATTCACGATCAGCGCCTTGCCCTTCCAGTCGTCCCGGAGCGAGCGCATGGCACCGTCCTGGTCGGCCAGCTTGAACTCTGGAATGACACTGGCGAGCTGCGCCTTGGGTTCGGCCGCAGGCTCGGCGGTTGCCGGAGCAGGCGCCTCCACCACGGCCGGGGCGACCGTGCGCGGCTTCACGACGAAGTAGTAGCCGGCCGCGCCAGCGAGCCCGGCCAGTGCCGCGATGGTGATGAGTGTGCGGCCGTTCATTGCGGCTGGCCCCCGAATGCCTGCTGGATGTGCGGCGCGAATTCAGTCGCGGGCTTGAAGCCGACGACGCGGTAGTCCTTCTTCTCGGCGCCGTCCGGGCCGAAGAACAGGATCGACGGCGGACCGAGGATGCCGAAGCGCTGCATCAGCGCCTGGTCGGCATCGTCGTTGGCCGTGACGTCGGCTTGCAGCAGCACGGTGTTCGTGAGCGCGGCCTGCACCGACGGCTCGGGGAACGTGTACTTCTCCATCTCTTTGCAGGACACGCACCAGTCCGCGTAGAAATCGAGCATCACGCTCTTGCCGGCAGCATTCGCGGCGGCGATTGCGGCATCGAGGTCGGCGACGCTCTTGATCCGCTTGAAGTGCGCCCCGGGATGGACCGCACCCACAGCGTCCTCACCGGCAGGCCCCGACGGTGTGCCGACGACGCCAGCCAGCGGCTGCAGCGGATCGCTGCGTCCCGACAGGGCGCCGACAAGCATCAACACGCCGTAAATGGCGGCGAGTGCGCCGAACCCACGGCGGACGACGGTCGCGCCGCGGTTCTGATCGCGGCCACCCAGCATCAGGAGCCAATACCCGGTGACGAAGGCGAGTGCTGCCCAGAGTCCGAGCGTGACCGGACCCGGCAGGATCCGGCCCAGCATCCAGATCGCCACTCCGAGCATCAAGATGCCGAACACCTGCTTGACGGTGTCCATCCAGGCACCCGCACGCGGCAGGAGTTCGCCGGCCGAGGCGCCCACGAGCAGCAGTGGCGCGCCCATGCCGAGGCTCATCGCGAACAGTGCTGCACCGCCGCGGAACACGTCGCCGCTCTGGCCGATCACCGCGAGCGAGGCAACCAGGGGAGGTGCGACGCAGGCCGTCACGATCAGCGAAGACAGCGCACCCATGATCGCAGTGCCGATCAGCGTTCCCTGCTGCTGCTTGTCGCTGATGCGCGAGACGCGCTCCTGCAGCCAGCCGGGCACCTGCAGGTTGAAGAGACCGAACATGCCGAGCGCGAGCCACACGAACAGCGCGGCAAAGAGCGCGATCATCCACGGCTTCTGGAAGAAGGCCTGCGCCTGCTGGCCCGCGGCCGCGAAGGCAGCGCCCGCGATCGTATAGGTGAGTGCCATGCCGAGCACATACGCGACCGACAAGGCGAACGCCCGGCTGCGCGGCACCGGCTTGCCGTTGCCCGCGCCGACGATGATGCCGGACAGGATCGGCACCATCGGCAGCACGCAAGGTGTAAAGGCTAGCAGCAGGCCGAAGCCGAAAAACGTCGCCAGCACGGCGAGCAGGTTACCGTCGCGGATCTTGTCGGCGAGCAGGTCCTGCTCCGAGCGCATGGGCCTCGCCGCGCCCTCAGGGCCCGCGGCTGCCAGACTTGCCGAAGTCGTCGTCGCTGCAAGCTTCACGACCACGCTCTTCTTGATGGGCGGGTAGCAGAGGCCGGCGTCGGCGCAGCCCTGGTACGTGATCTCGAGCGGCACTTCGGTCACGCCTGCCGCCGCGACGACCGGAACGTCGGCGATCATCTGGTCGTGGAAGACGACCTGTTCGCCGAAGTACTCGTCGTGTTGCGTCTCGCCGCCGGGGATCGACACGCTGCCGAGCTGCACGTCGGACGCGGTCGTCTTGACCGTGACCTTGTCACGGTAGAGGTAATACTCGTCGGCGATGTCCCAGCGCACCCGCAGGCGGTCGCGCGAAGTGCTCTCGGTCGAAAAGACGAACGCCTCGTCGGCCAACAGGAAGTCGGCATCGGATTTCGCGCCACTGCCGAGCAGTGAGCGCAGGTTGAATCCGCCACTCTTCTCAGGGGCGGCCGCCGTCGCAGCTGGAGCTGCGGGAGTTCCGGCCAGGCCTTTGGGCCAAGTCACGCGCACTGTCCATGTCTGCGGCGGGTAGCAGAGGCCCGCATCGGCGCAGCCCTGCAGCTTCACCTTGACGTCGAAATCCTGCGGCGCGCCGCTGAAGGTGACCGGTACGCCGACATTGATTGTGTCCCGGTAGATGACCTGCTTGCCGAAGAATTCGTCTTCATGCTCGAGCCCGACAGGCAGGCTCGCCGTGCCGAGCGTGATGCCGGGCGTTGCCGATTCGAAGCCGAGCCGATCGCGGTAGAGGTAGTAGCCGTCTGCGATGTCGATGCGGACGACCAGATTGTCGGGTTCGGCCGATGTCGCCACCTTGTATGCCGAGCGCGCGGGCAGGAAGTCGCCGTCTGCAGCCAGGGTGGGACGTGCGGCGGCGAAAAGCGGCAGCAGCAGCGCAAACAGACGCAGGCACCGGCGGACCGGCAGGGCGGCGATCAATGGCATGAGGTTGTGGGTCCGTCGGGTGGCGTCGGCGCGAACGCGAACGATACATGGACCGGCTCGCCGGGACGACGTTCACTGTCGCTGCGTGATTCCGTTCAAGAATCAATCGCAATTGTTTACATGGGCGTCGAGCCTCGGCCGCTATTGTAGTTTTCAAAATATTAACTAATAAAAACAATTAGTTAAGTCGATTCAAGGGCAGCTGTGGGCGACCCCGGCCGGACGTGAACCGTTGCGTGGACCCCACGTTCCCCTTGAAAAGCGGCTCGTCACGCCTATCATTAGCAGCCGCAACGGGAGAGTGCTAACAAAAGCGCGACCCCGAATTTCCCCAAAAACGGCTGAACAAAGCAGCACGGAGTTTGCAGCAATGGCAGACAAGTTGAAGATTCGCCCGCTCCACGATCGCGTGATCATCCAGCGGCTCGACGCCGAGACCCGCTCGCCGGGCGGTATCGTCATTCCCGACAGCGCCGCCGAGAAGCCGATCCGCGGCAAGGTCATCGCCGTGGGCAAGGGCAAGATCCTCGAGAACGGCAACGTTCGCGCGCTCGACATCAAGGTCGGTGACCACATCATTTTCGGCAAGTACAGCGGTACCGAAGTGAAGGTCGATGGCGAGGAATACCTCGTCATGCGTGAAGAAGACGTGATCGCGGTCGTCGAGAAGTAATCGGAGAACACAGACATGGCAGCAAAAGAAGTACGTTTCAGCGATGACGCCCGCGCCCGCATGCTCCGCGGCGTCAACATCCTGGCCAATGCGGTCAAGGTGACGCTCGGCCCCAAGGGCCGCAATGCGGTGCTCGAGAAGAGCTTCGGCGCCCCCACCGTCACCAAGGACGGCGTGTCGGTCGCGAAGGAAATCGAGCTCAAGGACAAGTTCGAGAACATGGGCGCGCAGATGGTGAAGGAAGTCGCTTCCAACACCTCCGACGAAGCCGGTGACGGCACGACGACAGCCACGGTGCTCGCCCAGGCGATCGTGCGCGAGGGCCTCAAGGCCGTCGCCGCCGGCGCCAACCCGATGGACGTCAAGCGCGGCATCGACAAGGCCGTGATCACGGCGACCGAAGAGCTGAAGAAGCTCTCGAAGCCGTGCAAGGACCAGAAGGCGATCGCCCAGGTCGGCACCATCTCCGCCAACAGCGACGAGTCGATCGGCAAGACGATCGCCGACGCGATGGAGAAGGTCGGCAAGGAAGGCGTGATCACCGTCGAGGAAGGCTCGGGCCTGCAGAACGAACTCGACGTCGTCGAGGGCATGCAGTTCGACCGCGGCTACCTCTCGCCGTATTTCATCAACAACCAGACCAGCCAGTCGGCCGAGCTGGAGAACCCGTACATCCTTCTCTATGACAAGAAGGTGTCGAACGTCCGCGAGATGCTGCCGCTGCTCGAGGGCATCGCGAAGTCCGGCCGCCCGCTGCTCGTCGTCGCCGAAGACGTCGAAGGCGAAGCGCTGGCGACGCTCGTCGTCAACACGATCCGCGGCATCGTCAAGGTCGCGGCCGTCAAGGCCCCAGGCTTCGGCGACCGTCGCAAGGCCATGCTGCAGGACATCGCCGTCCTGACCGGCGGCGAAGTGATCGCCGAGGAAGTGGGCCTGACGCTCGAGAAGGCCACGCTGGCCAACCTGGGCCAGGCCAAGAAGATCGTCGTGGAGAAGGAAAACACCACGATCATCGACGGTCACGGCAAGGCGGGCGACATCAAGGCCCGTATCTCCCAGATCAAGCAGCAGATCGAAGAAGCGACGTCCGACTACGACAAGGAAAAGCTGCAGGAGCGCATGGCCAAGCTCTCCGGCGGCGTTGCCGTGATCAAGGTCGGCGCTGCCACCGAGATCGAGATGAAGGAAAAGAAGGCCCGCGTCGAAGACGCGCTGCACGCCACGCGTGCGGCCGTCGAAGAAGGCGTGGTCCCGGGCGGTGGCGTTGCGCTGATCCGCGCGCAGAAGGCCCTCGCGAACCTGACCGGTTCCAACGAAGACCAGGCGATCGGCATCAAGATCCTCTCGCGGTCGATCGAAGAGCCGCTGCGCCAGATCGTGGCCAACGCCGGTGAAGACGCTGCCGTCGTCCTGGCCAAGGTCAAGGAAGGCAAGGGCACGTACGGCTACAACGCCGCGACGGGCGCCTACGGCGACATGCTGGACATGGGCATCCTGGACCCGACGAAGGTCACCCGTCTCGCGCTGCAGAACGCCGCCTCGGTGGCGGGCCTGCTGCTCACGACGGAAGTGATGGTCGCCGAGGCCCCGAAGGATGACGACCACAAGCATGGCGGCATGCCGGACATGAGCGGCATGGGCGACATGGGC
>CAVWGG010000002.1:0-27541 GCA_963754535.1 uncultured Gammaproteobacteria bacterium | reverse complement strand
TCGGCGCCCAGCGTGCGCAGCAGCGCCGCCTTCTCGGGCGACTGGTTGTCCGGCATCACGATGACGCACTTGTAGCCGCGTGCATTGCAGAGATGCGCGAAGCCGATGCCGGTGTTGCCCGCCGTGCCTTCGACGAACGTACCTCCCGGTGCAATCAAGCCGCGGCGCTCGGCATCATCGAGAATGCCGCGGGCCGCACGGTCCTTGACGGAGCCGCCGGGGTTCAGGAACTCGGCCTTGCCAAGAATCTCGCAGCCGGTGGCATCGCTGGCGCGGCGCAGGCGGATCAGTGGCGTGTTGCCGATGGCGGCAGAAAAGCCATCGCGTACTTCCTGGCGCATGTCGGTGGTCCTTCAGCGGTAGACCAGGCGTTCCTGGCCCGTGTATACGTTGAATCGATTGCCGCGAACGAAGCTGAGCAGCGTGACCCCGAACTCGCGGGCAGCCTCGCTGGCGAGGCTCGACGGCGCTCCGGCGGATCAGGCCGAGTGGGATGCGTACGGTGCGGGTGCCAGGACCTCGCAGCCGTATTCGGCGGCGGATGCGGCAAGCCAGCGCCAGAGGCTGTCGAAATAGGTGCGCACGATCAACAGCCGATAAACCGGCTCGTCCGCGACCTGCCACAGGTGCACCGCGAGATGCGATGCCGTCGTAACTGCGACGTCACCCGTCTTGAACGAGCGCGGATGCAGGTCGATCGACACGCCCTTGGCGAGCACGTCCCGCACGTGCGGACCGCGCAATTCGAGCAGTACGCGGCTGCCGCCCTGGTCGAAGACCGAGGCATGCGTGCCGAACGCCGCTCCGAGACGCGCTTCAACCGGCTCCGTCGCCTGCGGTCCCAGTGCCAGCCAGTGACCGGGCCCCGACCAGACGAAGGCGAACTCGCCGCCGGTCGTGATCGCTGGAGTGGCCGGTGGCGAGGTGCCGAAGGCGTGCAGCGCTGCCGCCGTGGCCTGTGCTGCCTGGTCCTTGCGCGCAATGACGCTGGCCAGGGTGAACTGCGTGAGTTCCTGCAGGACCAGGCCCGGCGAGCCATCACGACGTCCGAGACGTCCCGGGCTGTAGTCGAAATGCAATGCGTCAGCCACGGAGGCGCGCTCCTTCCGGATCGATGAACACGGGCGAGCAGACCTCGACCAGCGTTTCTGCACCGCGCAACGGATCGACGACCATGACTTTCTCGCCATGACGCTCTGGTCCATTGGTCAGCAGGCCGAGGCCGATCCATTGCCCAAGGGCCGGGGAATAGCAGACCGACGTCACGTGGCCCTGGTCGTGCTCGATGCTGCGTTTGGCATGCTGCGGAATGAAATGCATGCCGCCGGCCAGCGTCGCCTTCGGATCCACGGTCCTGATACCCACGAGTCGTTGCCGCGCAGGATCGACCAGGTTCGCCCGGCGACCGAGCACCGACCCGATGAAGTCCTTCTGCGTCGAGAGCATGCGGCCGAAGCCGAGGTCGTGCGCGGTGGTCTGGCCATTCAGCTCGCTGCCGACGACGTGACCCTTCTCGACGCGTAGCACGTTGAGGGCCTCCAGGCCGTAGGGCACCACGCCCATGTCCTGCCCCGCGTCGTGCAGCGTGCGGATCAATGCATCGCCACGGTGGCCGGGCACCGCGATCTCGTAGGCCAGCTCGCCGGAGAACGAGATGCGGAAGAGCCGGGCGGGTTCGCCGTTGCGCAGCACGACATCGCCGCACGCCATGAACGGGAATGCCGCGTTCGACAGGTCGACCCGCGCGTCGAGCACGCGTTGCAGCAGTTCACGCGAGCGCGGACCCGCCACCGCGAACTGCGCCCACTGGTCGGTGACCGACACGAACTGCACGTCGAGATCGGGCCACAGCGTCTGGTGGCACAGGTGCATGTGCTGGTAAACCTGGACCGCGTGCGCCGTGGTGGTCGTGATCAGGTAACGATTCCCGGCCAGGCGTGCGGCCGTGCCGTCGTCGAACATGAATCCGTCCTCGCGCAGCATGATGCCGTAGCGGGTGCGGCCGACGGCCAGCGTCGCAAAGTTGTTGGCGTACAGCCGTTCGATGAACTTGAGCGCATCCGGGCCCTGCACGTCGATCTTGCCGAGCGTGGACACGTCGCACAGGCCAACGGCGGAGCGTACGGCCTTCACTTCGCGGCACGTGGGTTCGAACCAGTCCGTTTCGCCGGGTCGGGGGAACCACTGCGCGCGCAGCCATGGACCGCTCTCGATGAACGAAGCGCCGAGTTCGCTGGCCCACCGATGCGACGGGGCGTAGCGCGTTGGGCGGAAGTCCATGCCGCGGTGGTGCCCGGCCATCGCGCCCATGGCGATGGGTGTGTAGGGCGGTCGGAACGTGGTCGTGCCGGTGTCGGCAATGGAGCGGGAACGGTGCCTGGCGAGCAAGGCGATGCCGTTGACGTTCGAGGTCTTGCCCTGGTCCGTCGCCATGCCGAGCGTCGTGTAGCGCTTGGCGTGCTCGACGGAGCGGAAGCCCTCGCGTTCGGCGAGTTCGATGTCGTCGGCGGTGACGTCGTTCTGGAAGTCGACGAAGCACTTGCCCTGCGCTCGCGCGACACGCCAGAGCGGCACGCGCCGGGTGGATTCTTCGGGGATACGAGGCAGGGCGGGCATCGAGCCGGTGTGGCCGCAGGCGATTGCCGCAGCGAGGCCTTCGCGATAACCCGTCAGGATGGCTTCGCCGAGCGTCAAGTCGCCATTCGCGGCGCCTGCCACCCGCATGCCTGCGGGCAACTTGTCCGGCACGAAGATCGAGCGGTCTTCGTCCCAGCGCGGTCGGTGGCCCTTGTGCGACGTCAGGTGCAGCGTCGGAGACCAGCCGCCCGACATGGCGACGAGGTCGCAATCGATGCGGCGCGAAGTACCCGAGCGGCTGGTGACCTCGACCGACTCGACGTGGCGCCCGCCGCGGGCACCGTTGACTTCGCCGGCGATCGCCTCGACGTTCGGGTAGCGGCGGGCGAGTTCGGAGACGATGATCGGTTCGCGTGAGTCGACGATCGCGGCAACCTGCGCACCCGCGGCCAGAAGGTCTGCAGCGGTGGTCCAGCCGTCGTCGTTGTCCGTGAATACCACGGCACGCTTGCCTGGCAGCACGGCATAGCGATTGACGTACGTGCGCACCGCACCGGCAAGCATCACGCCCGGCAGGTCGTTGTTGCCGAACACGAGCGGACGTTCGATCGCGCCGGAGGCCAGCACCGACTGTTTCGCGACGATGCGCCAGGCGCGCTGGCGCGGTTCGAACGGCGGCGGCACGGGCAGGTGATCGTTGACGCGTTCGACCGCGCCATAGACGCCGTCGTCGTACACGCCGAAGACCGTGGTTCGCGGAAGCAGCCGCACTTCCGGCATCGAGCGCAGTTCCGTAATCGCCTGTGCGGCCCAGCCGGCGGCGGGCTGTCCGTCGATGGTCCGTTGTTCAGCGAGACAGCGTCCGCCGAGCATGAAATCTTCGTCTGCCACGATGACGCGTGCGCCGGAGCGCGCGGCGCTCAATGCGGCCGCCAGGCCTGCAGGCCCCGCGCCTATGACGAGCACATCGCAATGTGCCCAGCTCTTCTCGTAGTGGTCCGGGTCGGCTTCGAGCGCTGCACGGCCGAGACCGGCGGCACGACGGATCAGCGGTTCGTACACCTTCTCCCAGAAGGAGGCGGGCCACATGAACGTCTTGTAATAGAACCCGGCCACGAAGAGCGGCGAGAACAGGCCGTTGATCGCCTGCACGTCGAACTGCAGCGACGGCCAGCGGTTCTGGCTCGTGGCTTCGAGGCCGTCGTAGAGTTCGATCACGGTCGCACGCGTATTGGGTTCGCGACGGGCACCGCTGCGCAGCTCGACCAGTGCGTTCGGTTCTTCGGGGCCGGCGCTCAGCAGGCCGCGGGGACGGTGATACTTGAACGAACGCCCGACCAGTCGCACGTCGTTGGCGAGCAGGGCCGACGCGAGCGAGTCGCCGCCGCAACCGGTGTAGTCCTTGCCGTCGAAGCTGAAACGGAACGTCTGCTGGCGATCGATCGCGCCGCCCTGCGCAAGGCGCGAACTCATTTCGACTCTCCGGCGGCGAAGACATCCCGTGCGGGCACGGCGCCCTTGATGTCGTGATTGCGCGTGTCGCGCTCGACGACCAGCCACTCGTGGCAACCGCCTTGGTGGAACCAGAGTTCACGGTGCAGGCCGAACGGATTGTCGCGCACGTACACGTAGTCGTAGAACGCCGGCTCCGCGTCGGAACCGGTGGGCGACGGGCGGCGCACGGTCGCGTCGCCGTAGTACGTGAATTCTTCGTGCGTGCGGGGACCGCAGTGGGGGCAGGGGATACGCATGGTTCAGTGTCGGTTGGGGTGCGCGCCGGAGCCGTTCTCGTCAATCAGCCGTCCGGTCGCGAACCGGTCGAGCCGATAGGCCTTGGCCACCTCGTGGGGCTGGTCCGTGGCGAGCAGGTGGGCAAAGCACCAGCCGGAAGCCGGCGTGGCCTTGAAGCCCCCGTAGCACCAGCCCGCATTGAGGTAGAGGCCGTCCACGGCCGTGCGGTCGATGATCGGCGAGCCGTCCATCGACATGTCCATGATGCCGCCCCACGAGCGCAGCATCCGCACGCGGGCCAGGCACGGGAACAGCGCCACGCCTTCCTCGCAGACTTCTTCGACGACCGGCAGGTTGCCGCGCTGTGCGTACGAGTTGTACATGTCGATGCTGCCGCCGAACACCAGGCCACCCTTGTCGGACTGGCTGATGTAGAAGTGGCCCGCACCGTACGTGATCACGCACGGCACGATCGGCTTGAGGCCTTCCGAGACGAACGCCTGCAGCAGGTGGCTCTCGATCGGCAGGCGCAGGCCGGCCAGCGATGCCACGCGACTGGTGTTGCCGGCACAGGCCATGCCGATGCGGCGGCTCGCGATGAAGCCGCGCGTGGTCTCGACGCCCGTGACACCGTTGTCGTCCTGGCGGATGCCAGTCACTTCGCAGTTCTGGATGATGTCGACGCCGAGGCTGTCGGCGGCGCGAGCGAAGCCCCAGGCGACGGCGTCGTGACGCACCGTGCCACCGCGTCGCTGCATCAGGCCGCCCATGATCGGGAACCGCGCGTTGTCAAAGTCGGCCATCGGCAGGAGCTTGCGCACCTGTTCGCGGTTCAGCAGTTCGCCGTCGACGCCGTGCAGGTGCATGGCATTGCCGCGCCGGATGCAGGCATCGCGCTGCGAGTCGTTGTGGAACAGGTTCAGCACGCCGCGCTGGCTGATCATCGCGTTGTAGTTGATGTCCTGCTCGAGACCTTCCCACAGCTTGAGCGAGTGCTCGTAGAAGGGGATGTTGCCCGGCATCAGGTAGTTCGACCGGACGATGGTCGTGTTGCGGCCGACGTTGCCGCCACCGATGTAGCCCTTTTCGAGCACGGCGACGTTGCGGGCACCGTGGTTCTTCGCCAGGTAGTAGGCCGTTGCCAGCCCATGGCCGCCACCGCCGACGACGATGAAGTCATAGGCGGGCTTGGGTTCCGGGTCGCGCCAGGCCGGGGTCCAGCCGCGGTGGCCGCGGATGGATTCCCGCAGCAGACTGAAGATCGAATAACGGCTCGCCACCCTGTGCTCCTGTTAACCGCGTTGACGCTGCCCCGCGGAATCGAACAAGGGTACACGCTGCATGCGCGCCGGGAAACGTGCGCCCAGGATCTCGAAGCTCCACGGGCCATCACATTCTGCGATGTCCTTATCCAAATATCTGGAGTGGGTGCGATAAGGCCAACGGAGCCGGCCGCTCAGGGTTCGCCAGCCCCGATTTCCTCGCGACGGCGCGCCACGTAGGCCTCGAGTTCTTGGTGCACGGCGGAGTCGATCGCAGGCTGCTCGTATTCCTGCAGTGCGCGCTGCCAGGTTTCCGTGGCCCGTTGGGTGGCGTCCCTGGCCCCCGCCAATTCCCAGTTCTCGAAGTTCTGCCAGTTCGATATCAGGGGCTGGTAGAAAGCGTGCTCGTAGCGCTCCATCGTGTGCGCGTCGCCGAAAAAGTGACCGCCCGTCGGCACGCGACGGATCGCCTCGAACCCCAGCGAGGCTTCGTCGACCACCATGGGTTGCAGGAACTCCATCATCATCTGCAGCATCTCGACGTCGAGAATGAATTTCTCGAACGACGCGGTCAGGCCACCTTCCTGCCAGCCTGCCGCGTGGTAGACGAGGTTGCCGCCGCCGAGCACGGCGCCCCACAGGCTCATCTGCGTTTCATACGCGCCCTGTGCGTCGGCCACGTTCGACGCGCTCGCGTTCGACGTGCGGTAGGGCAGTCGATAGCGTCGCGCAAGTTGCCCGCTGGCCACGTTGGCCTTGGCATTTTCGGGCGTGCCGAACGCGGGCGCACCGGAGCGCATGTCCACGTTCGAGGTGAACGCGCCATACATCACCGGCGTGCCCGGCCGCACCGCCTGCGCGAGAACCACCCCGAACAGCGCTTCGGCGTTCTGTTGCGCCAGCGCTGCGGCAAGGGTCACGGGCGCCATCGCGCCCATCAGCGTAAACGGCGTGATGACGACGGGCTGCCCGAGCTCGGCCATGGCCATCAGGCCGTCGGCCATCGCCTCGTCGAAGCGACGTGGACTGTTCACGGAAATGATCGTGATCACGCCGGGACTCGCCGCCATGGCTTCGAGCGGGATTCCGCGCGCGATGGCCATCATGGCAATGCCGTCGCGGGCGCGGCCTGCGCCGATTGCGGTGCAGTGGTAGGCGCGGTCGGACAGCAGCAGGTTCGCCAGGTAGCAATCGAGGTGTCGCGTGCCGGCGGGCAATTCGACCGGGGCACAGACCTGGTTGCCCATCACGTGGACGGCGTTGAAATACTGCGTCAGGCGGATGAAGTCGCAATAGTCGGCATGGTTGCCTGCGCGCCGTCCACGCACGAAGTCATGCACGTTCGGCGGGCCGGCGACGAGACCGAACACCAGGTGGTTGTCGCCAAGGGTCACTGACCGAGCCGGGTTGCGCGGCGTCAGCGTGAACGATGAAGGCGTCGTGGACAGCGCTCGTTCCACGATCGCCGCGTCGAGACGGACGTTGCCGGTGGCTTCGTCGGTCTCGGCGCCGTAGGCGCGCAGCAGCGCGCGTGCGCGGGGCGACATGAGTTCGATGCCGAGCTCGCCGAGTATGCGCAGCGAAGTGCGGTGGATCGCTTCGACCTGGTCGGCCGAGAGAATGTCCAGCGTGGGGTAGGGGTTGGTGACGTCACGCCAGGGCAGCTGGGGGAGCGATCCGCCCGCTGACCGCCGTACCCGTCCGCCTTCGCGCCGTCGCCTGGAGTCTGCAGTCATTCAGGTCACTCTGTTGTTCATGGGCTAGAAGGGAGCCAGTCGATCGACAGCCCGTGCCGTCGCCGCGGGATCGTCAGAGACGGCCTTTTCATCCTTGGGAACCTCGGCGACCTTGGCGGCACGGATCGCCACGACGCGGCCCGGGAACAGGATGACTTCGTTGTCGCCGAAGCCCGACATCGTCGGCAGGTAGTGCAACTGGCGCGAGCGGCTGCCCACGTACGGGGTGAAGTGGAAGCCCATCTGGTAGAGGCTGGCAGGCGGCGCATCCGTCTTGCTGCCCGTAGCACTGACCGAGCCGTCACCTTTCTTGTCGATGGCTCCATGCGCGGCCAGCAACTGCCGGGTCAACTCGCGATGCAGCAGTTGGCTCTCGCCGTGACGGCCTTCGTCCTCGAACAGCAGCGCAATCTTCGCGAGGTCGTCGAGCGTCGGGTAGTAACCCGCGTTGAACCAGACCGGCCCGTCGCGATCACCGGGTTCGCGCGTGCGTACTGCCGGTGCATGCGCGATCCCGATGGGTTGGAAGACCTCTTTTTGCAGCATTTCCCAGGCGTCGGCGTCGGGTCCCCGGACCGATTTCAGGAAGCGGTCGACCGCGATGCCGAGCAGGTAATGATCCTGGTCCCGGTAACGCATCACGGTGCCGGGTTCCCACGGATACGGACGCAGGTTGGCGTTGATCTGCGCGAGCTTGTCGGCCTGCGAATGGGCCGTGTACCACGCGTCGTAATTGGCTTCGAGGTAACCGTCGTATTCGTCGTTCGGATGCGTCTTGAGGGTTCCCGTTCCGCCGAAACCCGTGGCCATGTTGGCGGCGTCGATGAAGCGGATGCGGCTCCACTTCGGATCGAGGCCCGGGACGTAGTCGCCGATGCGCAGGTTCAGCACGTACGGTCCATAGACTTCGGCGAGACGCAGCAACGCCAGGGGCGGGGCGACGGCCTTCATCACGGAACGGACGCCGAAGCGCATTTCGAGCGGGTAGGGATAGCTGCCGTAGGGGGTCGGCGAGGCTTCGTAGTACAGCGTGCCGTCGTGCACCAGGCCCAGCGCGACCTGCCACTTCGGCAAGACGGGACCGCCGAATCCGTCCAGGGTGCCGGGCGGCAGGCGCGCCCGCAGTTCCGCCAGCGGTCGCGCAGGCAGCCTTGCCGCCAGTTCGGCGGTTGCGACCGCCTGTTCCTTCTCGATGCGCACCGGGTCTAGGGGTGACACCGTCGCCGGGATCGAACCCCACAGTACGCAATGCGGGCTGAGCAGGTAAGGCGCCGTCTGCTGCACGAACTGCACGCGCAACGACGTGACCTTGCCGTCCTGGTAGAGAAAGGTCGCCAGCCCCTGGTGCGCGTGATTCTCGGTGTCGTTCACCAGCATGAGCGGGAACGCCGCACGCGACCAGTCGCCGTCCCGCTGCTCCCGCCACACGCGGCCGAACTGCGGAATGACGCGCCAATAGCTCGGCACCTTGCCGGCCGCTGTCTCGCGCACCATCTGCCCGCGCTCCAGTGGCACCAGTACGTCGCCGAGGGTGACGAAGCCGAGCGACACGCCTGGAAACAGCCGCGCGTCGCGGCCGTCGAGCACGGGTGCCGCCAGCGCAGGCACGGTTCGCATCGCCGTCGAGTCGATGCGCAGCAATCCGGCGAAGGGTGGCGCCGGGAGCGCATCTTTCGCCGGCGCGAAGGCCGCGTTGTCCACCGGCGTGGCGCCGGTCTCACTGCCGAACATTGCACGCTCCGGCAGGCCGTCCGTCGCGGGCCCTGCGCCCGCCGGCGCAGCAAGCAGTGCGAACAGCAGTCCCATCGTGCAGAGGCGTGCAGTGGTCGATAACGGGCAAGTGTTCGTCGGTCGGGTGCTCATGGGGGCGATCAACCTCATTCAATGAATCTTGTCCTTGCGGGACGCTGCGCGTTTGCCCGGGGCCGACCCCTTGTTGCGAGGCTGCGACGCGTGCGGCTGGCGTTCGTCCGTGGGCCGGCGTCCATAGGCGCGCCGGTACGAACTGCTGAAGTGCGATGTCGACTTGAACCCGCACTCTGCGGCGATCGCACGCACCGCTTGCGAGGTGTCGCGCAACAAGGTCCGCGCACGGGCGAGCCGCAGGGCGAGATAGAACTCGCTGGGCGACTGTTTAAGGTGTCGCTGGAACAGTCGCTCGACCTGGCGTGCCGACAGCGACACTCGTGCGGCAATATCGCCCAGTCCGGGTGGATCCGCCCGGGACTGCTCCATCAGTTCAATGACTTCGGCCAGTTTGGGGCTCGTGATGCGGTAGCGTGTGTGCACCGCCATGCGCTGCCGGTCGCCCTGCTCGCGGATGCGTGGGTGAATGAACTGTTCGGCGACCGAGAGCGCAAGTTCGTGGCCGTGATGCTCACGAATGAAGTGCAGCATCATGTCGAGGGCCGCCGTTCCACCGGAGCAGGTGAAGATGCCGCGATCCACGACGAAGACGTCCTGCTGCAGGCGTGCGCGCGGGTACCTGGAAGCGAAGAAATCACTGTATTCCCAGTGCACCGTGCAGTGACGACCGTCCAGCAGTCCTGCTTCCGCGAGCAGAAACGGACCGCCGCTCACGCCGCCCACCTGGCAACCGCGGCTCGCGAGTTCGCGCAATCGCCCGCGCAAGCCCGGATAGGCCTTGACCTGCAGCGGGTCCAGTCCGATGCACACGAGCAGCAGGTCGATGCCTTCGACGGCGCCAAAGGCCGCCTGCGCCGCAATCGGTATGCCGTTGCTCGCGACGACGGCATTGCCGTCCGGCGACAGGATCACCCATTGGTAGTAGTCGTGGCCGAGCAGGCGATTGGCGGAGCGCAGCGGTTCGAGCGCGGCGGAAAACGCCATCAGGGAAAACTGCGGAAACAGCAGCAGCCCAAGCCCGACGGTGCTCTTCCTGGCCATTGCCGTCAGGCCGGCGAATCGAGCGTGACGTTGCGCGTTTCGGGCGCCAGGGCGTAGCTGACCAGTCCACCGGTCGCGAGCACGACAAAACACGCGCCGAGGGCCGTGCGTACGCCCATGGATGCCACCACGACCGGCAGCAGAAACGTGCTGGCCGCCGAACCGATGCGGCTGGCTGCAATCGCGAGGCCGATACCGGAGGCGCGCAGGTCGGTGGGGAACAGCTCGGGCAGGTAGACGTAACAGAGGTTCGACGCGCCCGAGAGCACGCACGCGAACACGGCGAACAGCAGGATGATGGTGAGCCGGCCGGGATCGTCCAGCACGATGAGCGCAAGCATCGCGGCCGCGGTGATGGCGAAACTGCCGACGAGGAACGTGCGTCGCGGCATGCGATCGACGAGCAGGAGCCCGCAAACCGCCCCGAACAGCAGCGAAAAATTGTAGACCAGCCCGCCGACGAAGCTGTTGCCCACCGCCAGCGCCTCGAGCACGCGGGTGACGAAGGTGCCGACGGCGAAGTAGGGGATCACCTGGCACGTGAAGAACGTGCAGGCGACGATCGTTCGTCGCCGCCAGCGCGGAGACAGCAATTGTGCCCAGCGTCCGGCGACGATCGGTACAGCGGGCGGCGTGATCGGGGGCGCCACGTCCAGCCCGATCCAGCGGCGAACCACCGCGATGGCTTCCGCGTCACGACCGTGGGTCACGAGCCAGGCTGGCGACTCCGGCAGGGTGAGTCGCAACGGCAGGATGAGGAGGCAGGGAACGGCGCTCGCCAGCAGCATCCACCGCCATGCGTCGGGCCCAAGGTCGGCGAGGGCATAGCCCACGAAATAGGCGCAGGTGTAGCCGCCGGCCCAGGCGACCGACAGTGTGCTCATGATGCGTCCGCGAAACGCCCGTGGCGTGAACTCGGTCAGCAGCGCCTTGCTGACGACGTAATCGGTCCCGAGCAGGACGCCTATGACCAGCCTGAGCGCCAGCAGCTGCAGCGCCGACTGCACGGAGAACTGGGCGGCCGCGAACACGGCCAGCAGCAGCATGTTGTAGGCGAAGATCGGCCGCCTGCCGAAGCGGTCGGCATTGGGGCCGGTGAAGAGGGCGCCGAGGAAGAGGCCGGCGAGCGATGCGCCGCCGATGAGGCCGAGCCAGAGGGGCGTCAGCGCAAGTTGCGGCGCAGCGAGCCCAAGGGCGATGCCGATGATTCCCAGGCCGAAGCCGTCGCTGAATACGCCACCAAAACTGGCCACGGCGACGCGCAGGTGAAAGGGGCGCAACGGGGCATCGTCATACGCATGCACTGCTTCGACTGACAACGGCTCTCCCCCTTTGAGGCCGCGGCGTGGCGGCCCCTCATGCATCTTTGCACGAGAATCTGGCCGTTCAATGTCGCCTCAACGACACTATTTATCAACTGGGCGACACGCCTGTCCATCGAAACGAGCGGGCGACGGTAAGTGGCTACCTGATACCGCCGCCCGCCCGACTGCAGAAGGGGTCAGTCGGGAATGATGCAGCCCTTGTTCATGATGTCGTTCGGGTCGAACGCGCGCTTCAGTCGCTCGAGGATGTAGTACGACGAGTCGTATTCTTCCCTGATCCACGGCGTGCGTGCCTTGCCCATGCCATGGTGGTGCACGACCGAGCCGCCGAGCTTCAGCGTCTCCTCGCAGATCACGCGGTTGATCTCGGTCCGGTACTTGTCCACTTCCTGCTCGGGCGGGCAGTTCACGTTGTAGTAGTAGATGAAGTACATGTTGGTGCCGTTGATGTAGCTGTGCGAGCTGTGCCCGCCGGCCACGGTGATGTCCGGCACATCGACCTTGAGACGCTTCAGCGCGTTCTCGTAGATGTCGCAGATCGTGCTCCAGTCGGCCGAGACCTCGGTCGTACGACCCATGGTCTTGGTGGCGACGATCTCCTTGCGCTCGTTGGCGATCTTGTCCGCGCCCCAGTTGAGGTCGGCGAACCATTCCTCGAGGTGGTGCGGGTCGACCGGCTTGAAATCCGGGAACTTTGCGACGATTTCCTTGATGCCGTCGATCGTCGCCTTGACGATGCCGGCCGGACCTTCGGCCATGAACAGCAGCACGCAGTCGTCGCTCGCGGCGAACTTCGAGAAGTGGAAGGCGCCGTCCGGCGGATCGTAGAGACGCGCGACCGACGGCTTGTAGCCGGCGACCATGACTTCGCGCAGCGCCTCGAAGCCGGGGCGCATGTTCTTCAGCGTCCAGCCGACGAAGGTGTTGTTCTGCGGCAGGTACGGGAACAGCTTCACCGTGACCTCGGTGATGTAGCAGAGCGCGCCCTCGTTGCCGATGACGACGTGGCGGATGTCCGGGCCCACGGCGCGGCGCGGCACGTTCTTGATGCGGGTGACCGTGCCGTCGGCAAAGACCGCCTCGAGGCCGACGACCATGTCTTCGATGCCGCCGTACAGCGTCGAGAACTGGCCGATGCTGCGGGTGGCGACCAGGCCGCCCATCTGTGCGATCGGCTTCGACTGCGGCGAATGACCCGTGGTGACGCCGACCTTGCGGCACTCGTCCTCGAGCGTCTGCAGGCACACGCCGCACTGCACGGTCGCCTGCATGTTGTAAGTGTCGATCTTGAGGATGGCGTTCATGCCCGAGCCGTCGAGCACGATGGAGTTGGCGACTGCCGTCTCGAGACCGCCCTCCGTCGCGGTGCGCCCGGTGCGGGCCACCACGTTGATGCGGCTCTTGTTGGCGTACTTCAGCACCTCGGCCACGTGCTGCGTGCTGCGCGCCATGACCACCGCTGCCGGAATCGGCCGCGTGAACACGCCATGCACGTCTTCATAGAGGCGCAGGCGGTCGATGCTGCTCTGCTTCAGTTCCTTCTCGTCGGTGATGACGTTCGCGCCTCCGACGATTCCCTGGAGTCCCTGGACGATGGCGGTCTTGCTCAAGGCCATGATGCGGTCCTTTTCGGTCGTGTCCGGCGCGCGCCGGCGTCAGTGAAAGAGAGGCCAGGACCGTTCGAGGACCTGGTCAGTCGAAGTACGGATGTCGCGGTAAACGTCGGCGTTCATGCGGCGGTACACGTCGGTGTTGCCGGCATTCGGTGCAAACGACTCGCGGGGCTTTTCCATGCGCGCGACGGCGGTCGCGAAATCCGGATACACACCGGTGGCCACGGCCGCACAGATCGCGGAGCCGAGGCTGGCGCCGCCCGGGCCGTTGGCGCGCGAGGCTGGGATTCCGAAGACGTCGGCAAAAATCTGCATGAAGAGCGGGCTCGACGAGCCGCCGCCGGAGATGACGACTTCGCGCAGCGACGTGCCGAGTTCGTCAGCCATGGCGTCCACCTTGTCCTTCATCGTGAGCGCGATCGCTTCGAGAATGGAGCGGTAACAGTGCGCACGAGTATGGCGCGCGTCGAAGCCGAGCATGATGCCCTTGCGGAAGGGCTGGTCGGTGGGGGCGAGCCAGTCGAGGACGCTCATGAGACCGTCGCAGCCGGCCGGGACGTGCTGCGCTTCCTGTTCCAGCACGTGCTCTCGCGTGACGCCGCGCGCGGCGGCCGCTGCGGCGAACTCCGGCCCGAGCAGGTCCATGAACCAGGTAAGCGTCCACATGCCGCGGCGAATGCCGTGGCTCTCGTACAGGTAGCGGTGCGGGATGCAGCCGAAATTGGTCCAGAACTGCTGGGCGTCCTGGCGGTTGCGCTGACCGTGCACCATCGACGCGATGTACGTGCCCAGCGAGATGAGCGCGGTGCGCTCGTCGAGCGAGCCGGAACCGAGCGCTTCGACGGCCTTGTCGTTTGCCGTCACGACGACGGGCAGTCCCGCTGGAATTCCAGTGGCCGCGGACGCTGCTGCAGTCACGTGGCCCGCGATTGCCCCAGGCAGCAGCAGTTCAAAGAGTTGTTTGCGCCGGACGTTGAACTGTTGCAGCAGCGCCGGATCGCTGCTCCATTGCCACGTGTCGGTGTCGATGGGCCACTGCAGCAGGATGTTGTTCGCCGCCGTGTCCTTGAACTCGCCGGTGAAACGGTGCGTGATGTAGCCGGAGGAGGTGGTCGCGTACGCAACCGCCGGATCGTCCGGCATGTACGGCTGGTAGGCGCGCGTATCCATCCAGCTCATGACCGGCTGCGCGAGCGAGCCATCGGCCTGCAGGAACGCCTTGCAGCAACGGATGGTGCAGAGCCCGACGCCGATGATCTCGCGTGGATCGCCCAGGAAGTTCGCGAGCGCCTGCCGGCTCGCAGCGACGATCGAATCCCACAAGTCGTCGTCGGGGTGTTCGACCACGCCGGGGCGCGGGCGACTGGAAGCGCGCAGCACCTGCCGGCCTTCCGCGACTGCATTGCCCTCGAGGTCGTAGATCACGACCTTCGTGCTCTGCGAGCCGTTGTCCACGCCGACGATGTAACGCCCCCGGATCGCCATCTCGCGTCAGCGCACCAGGTAGCCGCCGTCGACGACGAGCAGGTGACCGTTGACGTAGTTGGAGGCGCGGCTCGACAGGTAGACCAGCGCACCCATGAGATCCACCGGTTCGCCCCAGCGCTCAGCCGGGATGTGGTCGAGGACGCGCTTGTTGGTTTCCGGATTGCTGCGCGTCTTGCGCGTGATCTCGGTGGCGTAGTAACCCGGGGCAATGCCGTTCACCTGGATGTTGTGCATCGCGAGCTCGTCGCAGTACGCCTTGGTGAAGCCCGCGAGGCCGTGCTTGGTCGCGGCATAGGCCGACGACCAGCGGCCGCCCAGGAAAGAGAACAGCGAGCAGATGTTGATGATCTTGCCGCTCTTCTGCGGAATCATCCTTTTCGCAGCTTCGTAGCTGAGCTCGAACGCAGCCGTCAGGTTCACGGCGACGGTGGCATCCCATTGCGGACGGCCGAAGTCGAGCACCTCGGCCATCGGGCAGATGCCGGCGCTGTTGACAAGGATGTCGACGGCGCCGAAGCGCTCCACGCAAGTGTCGATGACTTTCGCCGCGGCGCCGGGCGCAGTGATGTCGATCTTGAGATATTCGTAACGACGACCGGCGGCCGCGATCAGCGGGCCCGTCTTGCCGTCATCGTCCATCACGCTCGGCACGAACACGTCGGCGCCGGCTTTGGCGAGCGCGAGCGAGAAAGCCTGGCCGAGGCCAGTGTTGCCGCCGGTGACGATGGCCTTCTTGCCCGCGAGCGAGAAGAAGTCCATCGAGAATTCGCTGATCTCCATCGAGGCTGGCTCCGTCGGCCTCGTCACCGCGTCCACGCGGCCGGGCTCGTCTGTGGTTATGGCGCTCTCCGCCGGAGCGCGCGCCGAAGTATAGCCTGCGAGATTGCGCCGCGCGGAAGGCGATGGCCTCGCTTTACGGCATTGTTTGACGCGGGCCGTCGCTCCCTGTTACCAATGCGTCAGAAGATTTTTACGCAGGGGAAGGCAATGCGTTCGAGCTGGCGCCCGAGGGTGGCCCCGCTGCTCCGTGGACTGCTGTCGTTGGGCGTCGTGGCTGCCACGCTGCTCGTGGTTGCACCCGCCAACGGAGATGCTGCGGCGGCAACCGCAGACCCGCCCAGTTGCCGCGTGGTGCGGCTCGCAGACGTCGGCTGGACCGCGGAAACCGCGACGACGGCGGTGCTGGCGCAGATGCTCACGGACCTGGGCTACAAGCCTTTGATTACAGTGCTTTCCGTGCCGGTCACGTTCGAGTCGATGAAGAATGGCGACATCGACATCTTCCTCGGTAACTGGATTCCGGCGCAGGAATCGATGCTGAAGCCCTTCACCGACGAAGGGTCCGTCGAAGTCGTCCGCAACAACCTGGTCGGTGCGAAGTACACGCTCGGCGTCCCCGAGTACCTGTACGACGCGGGGCTCAAGGACTTCGCGGACATCGCTCGATTCAGAAAAGAGCTCGGGGCATCGATTTACGGCATCGAGCCCGGCAACGACGGTAACCTCCTCATCCTCGACTTGATCAACAAGAACGAGTTCGGTCTCGGTGGCTTCAAGCTCATCGAGTCGAGCGAGCAGGGGATGCTCGCGCAGGTCGAACGGGCCTACCGGACCAGGCAGCCCGTCGTCTTCCTGGCCTGGGCGCCGCATCCGATGAACACGCACTTCAACGTGCGCTACCTCGCCGGTGGCGATGCGACGTTCGGCCCGAACTACGGCGCTGCCACCGTCCGCACGCTGGTGCGCAAGGGTTACCAGCAGGAATGCCCCAACGTCGCGCGGCTGCTCGAGAACCTCGAGTTCTCGGTCGAGCTAGAGAACGAGTGGATGGATCGCATCCTGAGCGACAAGGTGCGGACGGCGGACCTCGCCGTCGAGTGGCTCGCCAAGCGCCCGCCCGTGGTTCAGACGTGGCTCGCCGGCGTCACAGGTTTCGATGGGCGACCCGCGGCGTTCGACGAACCCACGCAAGTCATCCATCTCAGCGCGTTCGAAGACTGGATCACGGCCAACAAGATCCCGGTCGGTGACGCGGCCACGACGTTCGTCGAATACACCAAGAAGCACGCGCATGGCTTGTTCGACGGCATCGCGGCCGTGCTGACGGGTTCAACCAACGTCGTCGCGCGGATCCTGAACGGCGTGCCAGCCCCGGCACTCATCGTGCTGATCGCGGCCCTGTCATGGGTGTTGCGGCGTTCGATCGGGCTCGTGGTGTTCGTCATCCTGTCGCTGCTCTTCATCATGAACCAGGGTTACTGGGACGCGACGCTGGAGACGCTGACGCTGGTGCTCGTCGCCGCGATCGTCGCCACCGTCATCGGTGTCCCATTGGGAATCTGGGGGGCGAAGCGACCGCGGGTGTACGCAGGGATGCGGCCCGTGCTCGACCTGATGCAGACGCTGCCGACGTTCGTCTACCTGACGCCGACGCTGGTGCTGTTCGGTCTCGGCATCGTGCCGGGACTGATCTCGACGATCATCTTCGCGTTGCCCGCGCCGATCCGCCTGACGCAGCTCGGCATTTCGTCCGTGCCCAAGACGCTGCGCGAGGCAGGGCAGGCGTTCGGCGCCACGCCGCTGCAGCTCCTGTTCAAGGTGGAACTGCCGAGTGCCGGGCCCATGATCCTGGCCGGCATCACCCAGTGCATCATGCTCAGCCTGTCGATGGTCGTGATCGCGGCACTGGTCGGGGCAGGCGGGCTCGGCGTGCCGGTCGTACGTGCGCTCAACACCGTGCAGGTGGGCATGGGCTTCGAGGCGGGCATGGCCATCGTGCTGCTCGCCATCATGCTGGACCGCATCAGCCGGCCGGCCGAGAAGAAGGGGCAGGAATGAGCAGCGCAGCGCTCGAGTTCGACCAGGTCGACATTCTTTTTTCGGCCGAGTCGGGGCGCAAGCGCGAGGCCGCGATCAAGTCGGCGTTGAAGCGGCTGGACGAAGGCCGTGATCGCAACGAAATCGAGACTGCGACGGGCGTCGTCGTGGGCGTGAGCCAGGCGAGTCTCACCGTCCAGCGCGGTCAGATCTCCGTGTTGATGGGCCTGTCCGGGTCCGGCAAGTCGACGCTGCTGCGCGCCGCGAACGGTCTCAACCGCGTCACGCGCGGTCGCGTGCTCGTCAACGACGGCGAAAGGCAGATCGATGTTGCCACGTGCGATGCGGCCACTTTGCGTCGCCTGCGTCGCGGCACGATCGCCATGATCTTCCAGCAGTTCGGCCTGTTGCCCTGGCGCACGGTGCGCGAGAACGTCGGTCTCGGCCTCGAGCTTCGCGGTGAATCCGCATCAGAACGCCGTCGCATCGTCGACGAGAAGCTGCAACTGGTCGGGTTGGAGCGCTGGGCCGATCGCTATGGTCATGAGCTGTCGGGTGGAATGCAGCAACGCGTCGGCCTGGCGCGGGCGTTTGCGACCGATGCACCAATCTTGCTGATGGACGAACCGTTTTCCGCGCTCGACCCGCTGATCCGCACCAAGCTGCAGGACGAGCTGCTGGCGCTGCAGGCGCGCGTGCGCAAGACGATCCTGTTCGTCACGCACGATCTCGACGAAGCGCTCAAACTCGGCAACCAGACGACCGTGCTCGAAGGCGGATGCATCGTGCAGACGGGCACGCCAGAGGACATCGTGCTGCGTCCGGCGAATGCCTACGTCGGCGAGTTCGTGCAGCACATGAATCCGCTGTCGGTGCTCAACGGCCGCATGGTCATGCGCCCGTGGGCCGAGCTTACCGCGGACGGTCCGCAACGCTGGCTCGACCCGGGGCGGCAGTTCAGCGCCGTCATCGACGAGCAGGGCCGCCCGATTGCCGCGGCCTTCGAGGGCCAGGCGCTCGGCATCCGCACGTCACCGTCGGAGGGCGAAGGCCTCATCGTCGCCGACGTGGAGACGCCGTTGCGCCAGCTCATTCAATGGTGCCGGTCGGGACGCCCCGTGCTGCTCGCTGAGGGTGGCGTGGTGCAAGGTGTGTGCGGGCCCACCGACGTCATCCGCGCGCTCGCCACCAGCGATGCCCGCGCTCGCTCCGCTGCCTGATCGATTTCTTCCTGGAGGTTTCCATGCGAATCCGTCATCCGCTGACACATGCCGCACGTACTGCAGGATCGATCGCCGGCGCAGTGACCGCGGCACTTGCCATCGGTGCGCCGCTGTCTGCACACGCACAGCAGGCCGGTGCCAGCTCCGGCATCGAGGAAATCGTGGTCACGGCGCAGCGGCGCGAGGAGAACCTGCAGGACGTCGGTATCGCCGTCACGGCGCTCGGCGGTGCATTGCTGACGGACCTGAACATCACCATGGCGACGGACATCACGCGCGCTGTGCCCAGCCTGAAGATGAATGCGTACTCGTCGTCGCAGGTGGTGTTCAACATCCGCGGCGTCTCGCAGAACGACTATGGCGACCAACAGGAACCTCCCGTGGCGGTCTACCAGGACGACAGCTACGCGAGCTCGATCAACGTCGCGAGCTTCCCGATCTTCGACCTGGCTCGCGTCGAAGTGCTGCGCGGACCGCAGGGCACGCTGTTCGGCCGCAACGCGACGGGCGGCGCGATCCAGTTCGTGTCCAACAAGCCGACCAGGGATTTCGAGGGCTTCGCCACGGCCACCGTGGGCAGCTACAACCAGTTCATCGTCGAGGGCGCGCTGTCGGGCCCGTTGGCAGACAACTTCCAGGCGCGCATCGCCGCCATCAGCAACACCGACGACGGTTACATGGAATCCGTCGTCGCCGGCGTGCCGGACCGCGGCGGCAACGACCACTACGCCGTGCGCGGGCAGCTCGCGTGGCAGCCTTCCGCGACGACCGACCTCAACCTGCTCGTCCGTTACATGAAGGCGAACAAGGAAACGCAGGCCGGCATCTATTCGCAGGAACCGGCCTGCCCCAACGACCAGTTCCAGGGCGAGTTCACCAAGGCCGACCAGTCGTGCGCCTTCTGGGGCACTGGGCCGGGCGAGGGCGGCACCGGGTATCGCAACGATGCGATCACGCCGAGCCGCGGCGGCGATCCGTGGAAGACCGCCGAAACCCAGCGTTCCTACGTCGACCGTGAAATCACAGGCGCTACGCTGCACTTTGACTGGGACATCGGCGACCTGCACCTGGTGTCGATCACCGACTACCAGGACGCCACCAAGTTCTACCTCGAAGGCGGCGACGCCTCGCCGGTGGACGGCGTGCTCTTCTACCAGGGCAGCGACCTCGAACAGTATTCGCAGGAATTCCGTTTGTCGGGCGCGATGGGCGACCACACCTGGGTGGCGGGCCTGTACGGCATGAAGGTCGACGGCGAGTACACCGGCAAGTTCGCCACTCCGTTCTACGGTTACGACCCGACCATCGAGATGTCGCAGAAGACGACGTCGTACGCGGTCTTCGCGCAGGACGAATGGCAGTTCGCCGATGCATGGAAGCTGATCGTCGGCGCACGTTACTGGAGCGACGAACGCGAGGGAACGTACTTCGGCACCGCGCCGGAAGTGCCTGGGCTGTCGGCCCCGGTCACGATCATCTTCAACCAGAACCAGGTGTCGCCGACGGGCGGATCGATCACGCCGAAGGACGCCAAGAACAGCTTCGACGGCGTCACTGCGCGCGTGCAGCTCGACTGGAAGCCGACCGACGACCTGCTGCTGTACGGGAGCTTCAACCGCGGCAGCAAGAGCGGTGGCTACACGTTCTCGACGGGCACGCCATACGATCCGGACGGCAGTCTCACCATCCCCCGCGCGTTTCTCGAAGGCATGCCCTTCGACGAGGAAACGCTGGATGCGTTCGAGCTCGGCGCCAAAACCACGCTTGGGAGTTCGACGACACTGAACGTCGCCGCATTCTATTACGACTATTCGGATTACCAGGCCTTTGCGCAGTTCGGCCCGGTGCAGACCGTCATCAATCTCGATGCCGAGACGACGGGTCTCGAGGCCGAACTCACGTCGCGGCCGATCGCGGGGCTGACGCTGCAACTCGGCGCCTCGTTCCTCGACACCAAGGTGAAGGACGTCCCGCTGCCGGACGGCGTCACGGTCGAGGATCACGACCTGCCGCAGGCCCCGAATTTCTCGGGCAATGCGCTCGCCCGGTACGAGTTCGGACTGGCCGGCGGTACGTTCGGCATCCAGGGCGACGTGCAGTACTCGAGTGAATTCTGCTTCACTGTGCTCTGCGCCCCGGTCGAGCAGGAAGATGCCTACACCGTCGCCAACGCCCGGCTCAGCTACGACAGTGGCAGCGGTCGCTGGGGCGTGGCGGCCTTCGTCAACAACCTGTTCGAGGAGGAGTACCGCGTGTATGCCTTCGACAGCTCGCTGTTCGCGGGCGTCGTCGCGGGCGTCTACGCCAAGCCGCGCTGGTACGGCCTGAGCGCCACCTACCGCTTCGGGGCGCCCTGACCCTCGGCCGGGCTCCCGCGTGCCGGCCTTGGTGGCGCGCGGGGGCAAGTCGTTGTCGCAAATTGATCAGTCGCCCGGTGACGGGGCGACCATACTGGCTTCCTCGCAGCCGGGGACGGATCCACCATGTCCAGCATGGACGAACAGCAGCCCGCCGCCGAACGGCGCCCCCTTCGCGCCAGCGGCCGTGACGCCAAGCGCGCTGCGCGTGCAGCCCGCGCTGGCGCCTCGATCCCTTACATCACGCGCTCGATCCCGTACTTCGAGGTCCTGACCGAAGAGGGCCTGTCGATCATCGAAAGCAACGCCGAGACGATCCTCTCGGAGTACGGCATCGAGTTCCGCGAGGACGACGAAGCGCTGGCCATCTGGAAGGCCGCAGGCGCGGACGTCCGGGGCTCGCTGGTGAAGTTCCCGCGGGGCATGTGCCGCGAACTCGTGCAGAAGAACGCGCCACGCGAGTTCGTGCAGTACGCGCGCAATCCGGCGCGCAACGTCCGCATCGGCGGCAACTCCACGGTGTTCGCCCCGGCCTACGGTTCGCCGTTCATCCTGAACGCGGACGAGGGCCGTCGCTACGCCCGCATCGACGATTTCCGCAATTTCGTGAAGCTCGCCTACATGGCGAATTCGCTGCACCACTCGGGCGGCACGATCTGCGAGCCGGTGGACCTGCCGGTGAACAAGCGCCATCTCGACATGGTGTACAGCCACATCAAGTACAGCGACAAGGCGTTCATGGGCTCGGTCACCGCGCCCGAACGCGCGCACGACAGCGTCGAGCTCGCGAAGATCGCTTTCGGCGCCGATGCGGTCGATCCTGCGACCGGCAAGCTGCGCACGATGCTGATCAGCCTGATCAACGTGAACTCGCCAATGGTCTACGACGCGACCATGCTCGGCGCGCTCAAGGTGTACGCCCGCGCGAACCAGGCCACCATCATCACGCCGTTCATCCTGTCGGGCGCTATGTCGCCCGTGACGGTGGCGGGCACCGCGGCACAGACGCTCGCCGAAGCGCTCGCCGGCATGGCCTTCGCGCAGCTCGTCAATCCGGGTGCCCCGGTGGTGCTCGGCAGCTTTGCCTCGTCGATTTCAATGCAGTCGGGTGCGCCCACTTTCGGCACCCCGGAGCCGGCCCTCGTGCTTTACACGATGGCGGCGCTCGCGCGGCGCCTCGGCGTTCCGTTTCGTTCGGGCGGCAGCCTGTGCGCGTCGAAGGTGCCTGATGCGCAAGCCGCGTTCGAATCGGCGCAGACCCTCCTGCCGACGTGCCTTGCCGGAGTGAACTTCGTTTTGCACACGGCGGGCTGGCTCGAAGGCGGCCTGGCGATGGGCTACGAGAAGTTCATGATGGACGTGGACCAGGCCGGGATGATGCACACGCTGCTCGCTGGCGTGGACCTCACGCCGAACGGCCAGGCGATGGACGCCATCAGGGAAGTCGGGCCCGGCAACCATTTCCTGGGTTGCGCGCACACGCAGGCCAATTTCGAGAGTGCGTTCTACCGCTCGCCGCTGGCCGACAACAACAGCTTCGAGCAATGGCAGGCCGAAGGCTCGCTCGACATGGCGCAGCGCGCCAACGCGCTCTGGAAGCGTCAGCTCAATGAGTACGTGTTGCCGCCGCTCGACCCGGCAGTGGACGAGGCGCTGCTCGATTACATCAATCGGCAGAAGGCGGCGACGCCCGACTCGAACGTCTGACGTCTTAGCTGCCCCGTCGTCGCGGGACAGGTCGCGAACAGGGCGGGCGAGGGTGCATATCAATGCTCGCCGGTTCGGGATCGGGTCTTCCTCTGCACTCCGGGGTCTCGCGCGCATCGCAAACAAATAGGGGACGTGCACCTATTTCCCATCAGGGTTATCGGGAAATCGGTGCACGTCCCCTATTTGTTTGCGGCGAACCTTGCTCGAGCGAGAGCGAAGCGATGGTGGCAGCGCAGCAGCGACATGGCTTCTGTGCCGCTTCGCTCTTAACGCTCGAGCTGCGGCGCTCGACACGGAGTACAGAGAAAGACCCGATCCCGGACCGGCGAGCCTGTAGCGGTCCTGCGCCACCGGGACCCTGCAGAACTGTTCCCGCTGCGGCGGTCGCTCGCAATGCGGCTGACCGCTCGTCGCCGCCTCGCGTCAGTGGCAGTGACCTGCCGCAGCCGTGGCATTTCGCACGCCTCGCTGCTTCAATGGCAGTAACCTTCCGCAAGCCGAGGCAAGCCGCGACTTCCGGCCCGCTGAATGGGTTCCGGTCTTCCTCGGCGCTCCGTGTCGAGCGCCGCCGCTCGAGCGCAGGTGCGAGGCGGCTTCGCCTTTTCCGACCAGACGCTGGCACCATCGCCGAGCACCCGTTCGAGCAAGGGTCGCCGTGAATCGTGCGGGTCCTCCGCGCGATTCACGATGCGCGCGAGACCCCGGAGCGCCGAGGAAGACCGGAACCCGTTAGCGGGCCTTTGCACCGCACGGTATGCGTCCTCTCGCTGAAGCGGGATCGGCCGGGTGAGGGCGGCTTCCGATACACTGCCGGCAGGCACCGGCGAGGCCGGCCGCCTCAACGAATCATCGCTAGCGAGTCCAATCTGATGCGTCATTTCATCATGCGTGCCTGCACGCCCTTGCTGCTTGCTCTATCCCTGGTCACGGGCCTCGCACACGGGGCCACCGAACCGGTCCGCCGTGCCATCACCCACGAGGACGTCTGGCTCATGCAGCGCCCCGGAGCGCTGGCGGCTAGCCCCGACGGTCGCTGGTTCGTCGCCTCGGTGGCGGAGCCGTCCTACGACGACGAGCAGCGGCGCAGCGACCTCTGGATCATGCCAACCGACGGCAGCGGCCCGCCGCGCCGACTCACATCTAACCGCAGCTCAGAGGGCGACCCGGTCTGGAGCCCGGACTCCACTCGCATCGCTTTCTCGGCCAAGCGCGAGGACGACGAGGCAGCGCAGATTTACGTGCTGGACCTCGGTGGCGGCGAGGCGCAGCGCGTGACCAACTGGCCGGGAGGTGCCAAGGCGCCGCGCTTCAGCCCGGACGGCCGGTCAATCCTGTTCGTAGGGCCCACGCACCCGGGCGCGGTCACGCTGGAAGACAACCGCAAGGCCGCCGCCGACCGCAAGGCGCGCAAGTACAACGCCCGCGCCTACGACTCTTTCCCGATTCGCCACTGGGACCGCTGGCTCGACGAGTTGCGCCCGTCGCTGATGGTCCAGCCACTCGATGGCGTCTCGACCGCCCGCGACCTGCTCGCGGGCAGTGCGCTTCGCAGGGAGCGGGGTTTCGGCGGTCGGCTCGGCAACGAGGGCGAAACCATCGAGGCCGCCTGGACGCCTGACGGCGGCGGCGTAGTGTTCGCCGCAACCACCAACCGGCACGAGGGTGCCCGCGCTGAGGTGAACGTGTCGCTCTGGCACGTGACGCTGAACGGCGGCGAGCCACGGCGGCTGACCGGCGAGGAGGGAGATTACGCCTCGCCCGAGTTCACGCCCGACGGCGCGATGCTGCTCGCCAAGGTGCAGCCCGCCTCGAAGCGCTGGGTGTATTCGACCGACCGCCTGGTGCGATGGTCGTGGCCGTCGCTCGGCGAGCGCAAGCTGATTACCGAGGGCGTTGCGGAGTCGGTGGGCCAGTACGTGCCGGCGCCCGACAGCCGTCGCGTGTTCTTCATCGCCGAGCAGGCCGGACACGACAAGCTGTTCCAGGTACCGCTCTCGGGCGGCGCGCCGTCGCAGGTCGGCGAGCTCGGCACCGGCACCTACACGCGCATTGCGGTCGGTGGCGCGGCCGCGGCGCCCATGATCGGCGCGATCTGGGCGAGCTCTGTCAGCCCACACGAGGTGGGACGCGTGGACCTCGCCACGGGCCGCTGGTCGGCGCTCACGACGTTCAACACGGCGCGGGCCGCCGCGATCGACTGGCAGCCGGCCGAGACGTTCTGGTTCACCTCGAAGCGCGGCAAGCGCATCCACAACCTGGTGGTGAAGCCACCCGGCTTCGACCCGACAGAAGAAGTACCCGCTGTTCGTGGTGATCCACGGCGGCCCGCACAACATGTGGAAGGACGACTTCGTCCTCCGCTGGAACTACCACCTGCTCGCGAGCCCGGGCTATGTCGTGCTGCTCACCAACTACAGTGGCTCGACGGGTTTCGGCGAGGACTTCGCGCGCAGCATCCAGGGCGACCCGCTGGCCGGGCCGGCCAACGAGATCAACGAGGCGGCGGACCAGGCCATCGAGCGCTACCGGTTCATCGACGGCAAGCGACAGGCCGCGGGCGGTGCAAGCTACGGCGGACACCTTGCCAACTGGCTCGCGGTCTCGACCGACCGTTACCGGGCTCTCGTGAGCCACGCCGGCCTCTACGACCTGCGCAGCCAGTGGACCACGAGCGACGTGGTCTACAACCGCGAACGCAACATCGGCGGCCCGGCCTGGGACCCGATCCCGCTGTGGCGGGAGCAGAGCCCGTTCTATCGCTCGGAGAAGCTGCGCACTCCCATCCTGCTCACCTACGGCGAGAAGGACTTCCGCGTGCCGCTCAACAACGGCCTCGAGTTCTGGACGGTGCTGCAGCGGCAGGACGTGCCGAGCCGGCTCGTCGTGTTCCCCGACGAGAACCACTGGGTGCTGAAGGGCGAGAACAGCCGGTACTTCTACCAGGAGGTCCACGCCTGGTTGGCGAAGTACCTGTAGCCACGGACGCTGTATCTGGGCGACGGCACCCGCGTTCAATCCGGTGTGTCCTGCCGCGCTTGGAAAGGCAGACACGCGCGCGCCAGGACACACCGGATCGAACGCCTGACCGCACGCGCCAAGCGACTATTCCGCAGCGCGGAAAAGATCGCATGGCCAATTCAACTTGGCTCTGCCCCCAATTCCTATTGGAACCTTGGCGATCGTGCCTCGAAAGCGGCCGGTAAACGCGAACAAGCGACCCGCAGCAGAAGTTCGGTTCTCTGCAGACAGAAACCGATCGCCAACGTGCACTGGCGAATGGTGCCCCACGCACTCCCTTCAGGGTGACCGCCGTCCAGTGGACCGCTGAATTGAGGAGCGCTGGGAATGCTTGTCAGCATAAGTGTCAAGCAGGGTTCGTATCATCCGCTGATACGGCACTTTCGACTGTGCGGCATGCGCTTTGAAGAAGTCGACGCTCTTCTTGCTGAGGGAGATAGTCACCTTCACGCCGTCTTCCCTCAAAACAAGCTGATCCGGCGGTGGAAGAAAGTCTTCCACCACCTCTACGCGTCCCAGCGGTTCATTTGCGTACTTTCGAGTGTGCTTCATAGAGTTTCTTGCCTCTGCGCCAGTATCCGGCGCCGATGATGCGAATGAGACTTCCTCGGTATGTAAATCGGACCGTGAGAATGCCGTCGCCCACACGGCCGAAACAGTAGAAGCGCGGCTCTGTCCGACTGTGTTCCAGGTCTCGGGCGACGACACGACCGGAATCAAGGAATGCCGCCTGAGCCTCAGCGAACGACACGCCGTGCTTCCGCTGGTTCTCTGCGTCCTTGTCGGTGTCCCATTCAAAGCTCGCAGCCATCTGCTTCTTTTACCATGAATATGGCTAAAAAACCATATCCGTATATGGGCATCGGGTCTTGGTGCCAGGCCGCCCCACGCCAAACAAAGTCAAGACGGCCGCACCTGCAGTTGCGCGCACCTCCCAACCGCCCGAAATCCTGAACCCGCGCCTAGCCCGATGTCCGCTATTTGCCTGAATGGGCAGGGCGAACCAATACGAGTCGGCGGCAGAGCCTTCAACATTGCGCTGTCGATGCGCCTTGGCGAAAAAAAGGTCGCTCAGGCGCGTGATGTCAGCGTTCGATCCGGCATGACCTGGCGCGCGCGTGTCTGCCTTTCCAAGCGCGGCAGGTCATGCCGGATCGAACGCTTAGACACGCCCCCGCGATTTGTACGACCTCTGGCGCAAGAGTCGCGAGAGGTGTGACTCACGCCGAGCGCGTCGGTCTGCGGCTCTTGCTGCCTCTAGTCTCGCCCGCCGGCTGTGCAGCGGTCTTCAGCGGCGGCAGTTCCACGACCTTCCGCAGGTTGGGGTAGTCCGCCGTCTTGTGCGGGATCGCCATTGCCTCGACGAAATGCTCCTGGAACCGCGGCTCGATCGCCGTCTCGATCTTCTCTACGCGCCCGACCAGCGTCTCGATGGTCCGGCGCGAGCGTGAATCGAGCAACGCGATGCGCGCGCCCGTGCCCGCGGCGTTGCCGGCCGAGGTGACCTTCGCCAGGTCGCAGTCCGGAATCATGCCGAGCACGGTCGCGTACATGACGTCGATGTGCGCGCCGAACGCACCCGCCAGCCGGATTCGGTCGAGTGTCTCTACACCAAGCCGTTCCATCAGCAGGCGAATGCCGGCCATCAGAGCCGCCTTGGCGAGCTGGATCGCGCGCACGTCGTTCTGCGCGATGCAGAGAGTCTGCGCGCCTTCGTGCAGGACGTACGAGTAGGTGCGACCACTCGCCACGACCCGCGGTGAGCGCGCCGCCAGCG
>CAVWGG010000001.1:0-17473 GCA_963754535.1 uncultured Gammaproteobacteria bacterium | reverse complement strand
GGCGCGCTCGTCGGGCGCCCGATCCGCGAGCTGAAAGGCCACATGCGCAACAGCGAGGCGCGCGTGGCGGCCCTGTACCGCAAGGGCGACAGCATAGAACCCGAAGGCGACACCGTGATCGAGGACGGCGACGAGGTCTTCTTCGTCGCGGCGACGCAGGACATCCGCGCCGTCATGAAGGAAATGCAGAAGCTCGAAGACCCGGTGAAACGCGTCGTCATCGCAGGCGGTGGCAACATCGGCTTCCGCCTGGCACAGACCCTCGACGAAGAGCACCAGGTGAAGGTCATCGAGCGCGATTCGAAACGCGCACGCAGGATTTCCGAGCAGCTGCGCAATTCGATCGTGCTGGTCGGCGACGCCGCGGACGAAGAACTGCTGGTCGAGGAAAACATCGACAGCGTCGACGTGTTCTGCGGGCTCACCAATTCGGAAGAGGCCAATATCCTGTCCGCCATGCTGGCGAAACGGCTCGGTGCAAGACGCGTGATGGCGCTGATCAGCCGGCCGGCCTACGCGGACCTCACGGCGATGGGTGAAATCGACGTCGCAATCTCGCCGCAGACCGTCACCATCGGCTCGCTGCTGGCGTACGTGCGTCGCGGCGACGTCGTGCAGGTGCACTCGCTGCGCCGTGGCGCGGCCGAAGCGATGGAAACCATCGCGCACGGCCTGCGCGGCGGCAAGGTGGTCGGCCGCCCGATCGAGGACATCCGGCTGCCCGATGGCGTGAAGATCGTGACGCTCGTGCGTGGCGAGCAGGTGATCATGGCGCACCACGACACCGTGATCGAAAACGGCGACCACGTGATCCTCTTCCTGTCGGACAAGCGGCACGTGGAGCAGGTCGAGCGCCTGTTCCAGACCTGAGCCGGACCGCGCCACGAAGTCGCCCCGATGCTTGCAGTCATCAACGTCCTCGGGTCGATGCTGATGCTGTTCAGCGTCACCTACCTGCTGCCGATCGTCACCTCGCTGATCTATTCCGACGGCCTGCTGGTCGATTTCATCTACGCGGCGATCGGCTGCCTGGCCACGGGCGCCGGCCTGGTCGCCCTGACTCGACGCCACAAGCGCGAATTGCGGTCGCGTGACGGATTCCTGCTGGTCACGCTCGGCTGGATATTCATGTCAGCCATCGCCACGGTGCCATTGCTGATCGCGCTGCCGGGTCTCACGTTCACCGACGCGTTCTTCGAGACGATGTCGGGGCTCAGCACCACCGGCGCGACGGTGCTCACCGGCCTGGACACGATGGCGCCTTCGCTCAACCTGTGGCGCCATGCGCTGAACTGGTACGGCGGCATGGGCATCATCGTGCTCGTGGTGGCGATTCTCCCGATGCTCGGCGTCGGCGGCATGCAGCTCTACAAGGCCGAGACGCCGGGCCCGGTCAAGGACGAGAAGCTCACGCCGCGCATCACGCAGACCGCGCGTGCGCTGTGGTTCGTGTATTTCCTGATCACGCTCGCGTGCATCGGCAGCCTGCGTCTCGCCGGCATGGGCTGGTTCGACGCAATCTGCCACTCGTTTTCGACCCTCTCGCTGGGCGGCTTCTCCACGTACGACGCGAGCGTCGGGCACTTCGATTCGCCGGCCATCGAGTCTCGTGCTGATCGTGTTCATGCTGATCTCCGCCATGAACTTCGCGCGGCATTTCATCGCCTGGCAGCAGAAGAGCCTGCGCACCTACGCGACCGACGTCGAATCCCGGGCGATGCTCACGATCATCGGCATCAGCACCCTCGGCGTCGCGCTGTATATCTGGCTGCACGGCGTCTACCCGGACTTCTGGACGGCCCTGCGCCACACCGCCTTCAACCTGGTATCGATCGCGACGGACTGCGGCTTCGTCAGCCAGGACTACGCCGCGTGGCCGATGTTCGCGCCCATGGTCATCCTGATGCTGTCCTGCTACTGCGCCAATACCGGCTCGACTGGCGGTGGCATCAAGATGTTCCGCTCGCTCGTGCTCGTCCGCCAGGCGTCCCGCGAACTCTTTCTCCTGGTGCACCCGGCCGCCGTCACGCCAGTGAAGATCGGCGGCCAGGTCGTCGCCAACAAGATCGTCTTCGCGGTGCTGGCGTTCGTGGTGCTCTACTTCGGCACGGTCGTGACGCTCACGTTCATGCTGCTGGCGAGCGGTCTCGACTTCATCAGTTCGTTCTCGGCGGTGATCGCCTGCATCAACAACGCGGGCCCGGGACTGGGCGTCGTCGGTCCGGCCAGCAACTACCAGGGCCTCACGGATTTCCAGACGTGGGTGTGCGCGCTGGCGATGCTGCTCGGGCGCCTCGAAATATTTTCGATGCTGGTGCTGCTGACGCCGACGTTCTGGCGGAAGTAAGCTCGCAAGATGGCCAGGCGCAAGAAACTCAATCGCAAGTCACGGCAGAAGCTGCAGCGCGGCTTCGCCATCATCGCGCTGCTGGCGCTGCTGGCCGCGATCATCCTCGTCGCCGTGCTCGACCGGCGCGTCACGCAGCAGTTCGAGGGCCGCCGCTGGACCCTGCCCGCGCGCGTGTATGCACAGCCCCTCGAGCTCTATGCCGGGCAGAACCTGTCGTCGGCCCGCTTCGCCCAGGAGCTCGAGCGGCTCGGTTACATCCCGCAGGCTCCGGTCGACCGTCCCGGCACGTTCCGTCGCAAGGGCGACGCGGTCGACGTCTACGTCCGTGAGTTCCGCTTCTCCGACGCAACGCAGCCGGCACAGAAGCTGCGGATCGGGTTCGACGGCGAAGCGATCTCGGCGCTGTCCGGCGCCGATGGCGCCGACGTGCCCGTCTTCCGCCTCGACCCGTTGCTGATCGGCAGCATCTTCCCGATCCACGGCGAGGACCGGATCATCGTGTCGCCGGCCGAGGTGCCGCCGTTGCTGCCGGAAGCGCTCAAGGCCGTCGAAGACCGCAAGTTCGACACGCACCACGGCGTGAACCCGCTCGCGATCCTGCGCGCTGCGTTCGTGAACCTGCGCGCGGGCCAGGTGGAACAGGGCGGCAGCACGCTCACGCAGCAGCTGGTGAAGAGCTATTTCCTCGACAGCCGGCGCACGCTGCGGCGCAAGGGCGAGGAAGCCATCATGGCGTTCATTCTCGAATCGCGATTCGAGAAGGCGGACATCATGAACGCCTACATCAACGAGATTTACCTGGGCCAGGACGGCCGCCGCGCGGTGCACGGCTTTGGTCTCGCGAGCCAGTTCTATTTCGGCAAGCCGCTCCGCGAGCTGAACCTGCCTGAGATCGCGCTGATGGTGGCGATCGTGCGCGGGCCCTCGTACTACGATCCGCGCCGCCACGCCGAACGCGCGCTCGAGCGCCGCAACCTCGTGCTCAAGGTGCTGGCGGACGAAGGCGTCGTGAAGCGCGTGGAAGCCGAACGCGCGATGAAGGCGCCGCTCGGCATCACCGACAACGCCGGCCGCTCGGCGAATTACTTCCCGGCCTTCCTCGACCTCGTGCGGCGCCAGCTGCGCGAGGACTACCAGGAACAGGTGCTGACCGAGACCGGCCTCACCGTCTTCAGCACGCTCGATCCGCTGCTGCAGGAGAAGGCCGAGATCGCGCTGAGCGACGAGCTTGCCCGGCAGGACAAGGGCGGCCGCAAGGCAGCGCGTGGCCTCGAAGGCTCGCTGGTCGTGACGACGCCGCAGACCGGCGAAGTGGTCGCCGTGGTGGGCGGGCGTCGCGCGTCGTTCGACGGTTTCAACCGCGCGCTCGACATGAAGCGCCCGATCGGCTCGCTCGCCAAGCCGATGGTCTACCTCGCGGCGCTGCAGTCCGGCCGCTACACGCCGGCATCGGTCGTGATGGACGAGCAGGTCGAGCTCAAGCTCGAAAGCGGCGACGTCTGGAAGCCCAACAACTACGACAAGAAGGTCCACGGGCCGGTCACGCTCGTGCGCGGGCTCACGCAGTCGTACAACCTCGCCACCGTGAATCTCGGCATGGACGTGGGCCTGGGGCCGGTCGCGAAGACGTACGTGCAACTCGGTCTGGACGAGGCGCCGCCGAAGTACCCGTCGATCCTGCTCGGCACCGCACAGCTGAATCCCGTCGAAGTCGCGCAGATGTACAACACGCTGGCGAATGGCGGTTTCCGCTCACCGCTGCGCGCCGTGCGTGCGGTGATCGACGAAGACGGCAAGGCGCTCAAGGCGCCGGAACTCGAAGTCACCGAGGCGGCGCCGGCGGAAGCGGTGTACACGCTCGACCGCATGCTGATCGAAGTTTTCGAGCGCGGCACGGCACGGCCCGCGAAGAAGACGCTGCCCGCTGGCCTGGTCGTCGCGGGCAAGACCGGAACGTCGAACGATTACCGCGACAGCTGGTTCGCCGGATTCTCGGGCGGCCACGTGATCGTGGTGTGGATGGGTCACGACGACAACGCACCCACCGGCCTCACCGGCACGACGGGCGCACTGCAGGTATGGGCGCGCCTGATGGGGTCGATCGCGACGACGTCGTTCGAGCCGCTCATGCCCGAGTCGGTCGACGATCGCTGGATCGAGTACTACTCGGGGCTGGAGACGTCGCCGTATTGTTCCGGTTCGGCCGTCAGCCTGCCGTTCGAGCTCGGCACGGTGCTGAACCCGAGCCCCGCGTGTCCGCCGAGCACTACGGCCGAGGAGGCAGCGTTGATGCAGCCCCCGGATGCGCCGAACCAGGAAGGCGTCACGACGCCGGCTGACGGAGCGCCTGCGACCCGCGATCCGCCTTGATCTGGTCCGCGCGGGGGCCGGACAATCGCGACCGAGGTACCTCAATGCTCCCGTTGTCGCGAACGTTCGTTGCCATTGCCCTGCTCGCGTCCGCGGGTTGCGCGCTGCAGCCCTTTCATACGGAGCCGCCGCCGACCTCGACTCGCGCGAGCCCGAGTGGCGGCGGTCCCCTGATTCCGGAGCCGCCCACCGTCAGCTCGACCATGCCCGCGGAACCCGTGATCCAGGGACCAGCACCTTCCATTCCCGTGCCGCGCGAGCGCCCGAAAGTGGCCCCCGCCACGCTCAGCCCGGCCAGCAAGGCGCTGGTATCGCAGGCCCAGGCACAGCGTAAAAAAGGGGACCTGCCCGGTGCGGCCGGGTCGCTCGACCGTGCACTGCGCATCGAACCCAACAACCCGCTGCTGTGGATCGAGATGGGCCGTCTGCGCATGGACCAGCGCAACTTCGCCCAGGCGGAGTCGATGGGCCGCAAGGCGCTGACGATGGCGGTGGGCGACAACCGCACCCAGGCGGCCGCCTGGCAGCTGATTGCGGACTCGCTGCGGGCACGCGGCAAGAATCCACAGGCACAGGAAGCACTGGAAAAGGCCAAGGAACTTGGTGTTTATTGACGATGCCTGCCACCCTTCTTTGCTTTTATGCTTTTGTCTCGATCTCTGATCCCACTTCGATGATATTTTGTCCGTATCGATCCAATTTTCATCGATTTCCAATGTAAGTGGGATTTGGCAGCCGATTTTAACCCATGATTCTCCTCATTCAACGCGTGTCTGAAGCTTCCGTGCGCGTCGAAGACGAAGTCGTGGGTCATATAGGCCCGGGGCTGCTGGGCTTCGTTGCCGTCGAGCCGGATGACGACGACGCAACCGCGCGGCGCCTGGTTGAGCGGGCCGTGGCTTACCGGGTGTTCGGCGACGAGGCCGGCCGGATGAACCGTAGCCTCGCCGACACCGGTGGCGAGCTGCTGCTCGTCTCCCAGTTCACGCTCGCAGCCGATACGCGCAAGGGCCTGCGCCCGAGCTTCACCACGGCAGCACCGCCCGAACTCGGCCGGCAGCTCTTCGAGCGGGTGGTCGAGCACGCCCGCGCGACGCTGCCCGGCAAGGTCGCCACGGGCCGCTTCGGTGCCGACATGAAGGTCGCGCTCGTGAACGACGGACCCGTCACGTTCTGGTTGCGGCTTTCCGCAGGCAGTGCAAACGAGTCGTCCTGACGATTGTCGTATGATGGCGACCCTCTTTTGCGGGCCCCGGAGAACTCCATGGGTATCGGTTTTCGCGAACTCCTGATCATCCTGGCGATTGCACTCGTCCTGTTCGGCGCCAAGAAGCTGAAGAACATCGGCTCGGACCTCGGCGGGGCCGTGCGTGGCTTCAAGAAAGCCATGAACGAAGGCGAGGACGAGCAGAACAAGCAGCTGACGGACCTGACGGGCAGCAGCAAGGACGCAGACTTCCAGGAGCGTGCCGCTTCGACGCCGAAGTCCGACACCAAGCCGGGCTGATCCAGTCGCATGTTCGAGGTCGGCTTCACCGAGATCATCCTGATCTTCGGCATCGCGTTGCTCGTGCTCGGGCCGGCGCGGCTGCCGAAACTGGCGGCTGACCTGGGGCGCTGGGCAGGGCGCGCGCGCGCCATGGCCCGGCAGCTGCGCACGCAGCTCGAGCAGGAGACGCAGTTCGACCCGCTCGCGGATCCGAAGCCGGCGGCGCCTGCGCCCTCGAACACGATCCACACGCCGTCCGCGAGTGCGCCTGCACCAGCGCCCGCCTCGGCGTTCGACCCGGAGGCCGACGCCGTCGCGCGCGCCGCGCCAGCACAGTTCGCCACCGCTGCGCCCGCACCGGTGAGTGCCGCCGTTGCGCTCGACGAACCGGCCTCCTTGAATTCAACGCCGGGCGCCCTCGCGCCGCCGGCCAAGACGGACACTGATGAGCCAAAGTCCGGGTGAGGGAGAGCCGCTGGCCGAAGGCACGCTCGTCTCGCACCTGCTCGAGCTGCGGGACAGGCTGCTGCGCTCGGTCATCGCGACGATCGTCTGCTTCGTTCCGCTCGCGTTCTTCCAGAACGAGCTGTTCACGCTGGTCGCACGGCCGCTGATCGAAAAATTGCCGGCGGGCACGTCACTGATCGCGACGAGCGTGGTGTCGCCCTTCATGGCGCCGCTCAAGCTCTCGTTGATCGGCGCGATCTTCCTCGCGATGCCCTACATCCTGTACCAGATCTGGGGCTTCGTGGCCCCTGGCCTCTACAAGCGCGAGCGGCGCTTCGCGATGCCCCTGATTGTCTCGAGCATCGTACTGTTCTACGCGGGCGTCGCGTTCGCGTACTACGTCGTGTTCCCGCTGATGTTCCAGTTCCTCGCCTCGACCACGCCGGTGGGCGTGAAGATGATGACGGACATCGCGAGCTACCTCGATTTCGTCCTGCTGCTGTTCATGGCTTTCGGCATCGCGTTCGAGATGCCGGTGGCGGTCGTGCTGCTGGTCACGACGGGACTCGTCAAGCTCGAGGTGCTGACGCGCAACCGCGGCTACGTCATCCTCGGCATCTTCATCATCGCCGCGTTCCTCACGCCGCCGGACGCCGTCTCGCAGAGCTTCATGGCCGTGCCGATGTACCTGCTGTACGAGCTCGGGATCGTCTTCGCGCGAATGATCAACAAGAGCCGGCGTGCCGAGGCGCCGGCGACCGAAGGCTGAGCCCGCCTCTTGCTGGGGGGACATCCACGCGCGCTGTCGACGCTCTTCTTCACGGAGATGTGGGAGCGCTTCACTTTTTACGGCATGCGCGCCCTGCTCGTGCTGTTCCTGGTCGACGCGGTCGAAAGCGGCGGCTACGGCTTCGACGACAAGACCGCGACCGCGATCTATGGCCTGTACACGGCGGCCGTGTTCATGGCCGCGCTGCCGGGTGGCTGGATCGCCGACCGGCTGATCGGCGCGCAGCGGGCAGTGATGTTCGGCGGCGCGCTGATGACGCTCGGCACGCTGCTGCTGACGATTCCCGGACCCAGGGAACTCTTCTTCGGCGGCCTCGTCGTGATCATTCTCGGCGTGGGATTGCTGAAGCCCAACGTTTCCACGCTCGTCGCCGACCTCTACCCGGAAGGCGGCGGGCGGCGTGACGCCGGCTTCACGATCTTCTACATGGGGATCAACCTCGGCGCCTTCATCGGCCCGCTGATCGCGGGCTGGCTGGCGCAGCGCTACGGCTGGCGCATCGGGTTTCTCGCCGCGGCGATCGGCCTGCCGTTCGGATTGCTGCAGTTCTGGCTGTCACGCCACCTCTTCAACGGCGCCGGGGCGCAACCGAACCGCAATGACGGCGGGGCGGGACTGGCCGCCGACTGGCGTCGGCTCTGGATCGCGCTGGCCGTGTTCGCCGCCCTTGCCGCCCTGCTGTTTTCGGGCGCCGTCCACCTCGATCCGGCGCGCCTCGCCAAGGGCGCGGCCTACGTGCTGGTCGGCATGGCGGCCGCGTACTTCCTGTACCTGTTCTTCGGCGCGGGACTCGACCCCATCGAGCGCAAGCGCATGGTCGTCGTGCTCGTGATGTTCCTGGGAGTCGCGTCGTTCTGGTCGGGCTACGAGCAGGCAGGCTCTTCGCTCAACCTCTTCGCCAAGCGCTACGTCGACCGCATGGTGGGCGGTTTCGAGATTCCGGCGGGCTGGTTCCAGTCCGTGCAGCCGGCATTCGTCATCCTGTTCGCACCCGTGTTTTCCGTGCTCTGGGTGCAACTCGCGCGGCGCCAGATGGACCCGGCCGCACCGCTCAAGTTCGCGTTCGGCCTGCTGCTGATGGGCCTCGGTTTCCTGTTCATGGTCTCCGCGGCCGAGATCGTGGCGGGTGGCGCAAATGCCCCGGCCTACCTGTTGATCCTGACCTACCTGCTCACCGTGTTCGGCGAACTCTGCGTGAGCCCCGTCGGACTTTCGACGGTGACCAAGCTCGCGCCCGCGCGGCTCGTCGGCCAGATGATGGGCGTCTGGTTCCTTGGCAGTTCGCTCGGCAAGCTCATGGCCGGACTCATCGCCGGCGGCTTCGATCCGAACAACCTCGCGGCGATGCCCGGCCGCTTCATGGGTATCGTGCTCTACGCCTGCGGCATCGGTATCGTGCTGCTGCTCATCAGCCGCCCGCTGGCGCGGTTGATGGGCAACGTCCGCTGACTTTTTTCCCGTTTACATGACCATCCCGAGACTGGAGATCTGCATGCCTGCGACCCTGCGCACGTCCATCCGCGTGGCATTGGCCACCTTTGTTGCCTCTGCGATTCCGGCCGTCTTTGCCGGCGCTGCGCCTCCCGCCGCTGCACCCGAACCCGTCACGGTGATCAAGGCGGGCAAGCTGATCGACGTGGCAACCGGGCGCGTGCGCACTGACCAGGTGATCGTCGTGCAGGGCGGCCGGATCAGCGCGGTCGGAGCCGCTGGTGCGACGGTGGTGCCGCCGGGCGCGACCGTCATCGACCTCTCGGACAAGACGGTGCTGCCCGGACTCATCGACACGCACACGCACGTCACGGGCGACCCGACCCTGCCGCCCTACCATGGGTACGGCATTTCGGTCCCGCGCGAGGCGCTCAAGGGCGCGCGCTTCGCGCAGGAAACGCTGCTGTCGGGCGTGACGACGATCCGTAACGTCGGCGCCTCCGGCTACACCGACATCGCCTTGCGCGATGCGATCAATGACGGCGACGTGATCGGTCCGCGCATCCTGGCATCGGGCCCCGCGCTCGGCATCACCGGCGGTCACTGCGACAGCAACATGCTCGCACCCGAGTACGCCGAGCGCGGCGAGGGCGTGGCGGACGGCGTCGACGGCGTGCGCGCGATGGTGCGCAAGAACGTCAAGTACGGCGCCGACGTCATCAAGTATTGCGGCACGGGCGGCGTGTTTTCCAAGGGCACGCGCGTCGGCGCGCAGCAGTACACGCCGGAGGAAGTGGCCGCAATCGTCGACGAGTCCCACATGCATGGCCGCAAGGTTGCGGTGCACGCGCACGGCGCGAACGGCATCAAGGTGGCGCTGAAGGCCGGCGTCGATACGATCGAGCACGCGAGCCTGATCGACCAGGAAGGCCTCGACCTCGCGAAAAAGAACGGCGCGTTCCTGTCGATGGACATCTACAACACCGAATACACGCAGAGCGAAGGCCCGAAGCGGGGCGAGCTGGAAGAGTTCCTGCGCAAGGACCGGGAAGTGGCGCAACTGCAGCGCGACAACTTCAGGAAGGCGGTGCAGATGGGCATCAAGCTCACGCTGGGCACCGACACGGGCGTGCACCCGCACAAGGACGCGCCGAAGCAGCTCGCCTACATGGTGCAGTACGGCATGACGCCGATGCAGGCGATCCAGGCCGCGACGAAGGTCGGCGCGGAAGCGCTCGGCATCGAGCAGACCGCCGGCCAGGTCGCTCCGGGCTACTCGGCCGACATCGTGGCCGTGACGCGCAACCCGCTCGACGACATCCACTCGCTGGACAACATCGAGTTCGTCATGAAGCAGGGAACCGTGTACAAGCAGTAATCCGCACGGCCGGGGGGACTCGCCATTCGGGATCGGTGGTTCGGGCATCCGCGGGGGCTTGCCACGCTCTTCATGACGGAGATGTGGGAGCGCTTCACCTATTACGGGATGCGCGGGATCCTGATCCTGTTCCTGGTCGACGCCGTTGCGACCGGCGGCTCGGCGCGACGCCGGGGCTCGCGCAATTCCAGCTGACGCGTCATCACCTCGGCGACGCCGGCAAACGCGCGCGTCCCACGCACCCGGCCCTGATCGCAGCCGACCAGCGGCACTGGCGCGGGGTCATGGTCGTGCTCGCTGCCGTGGCTGTCGTCACGGCACTGATCGCGTCCGGAATCGTGACGCTCGACCCGACGCACGTCGCACGCTGGACCGCCGTTGCGATCCTCGCCGTGACCGTGGGGTATTTTTTCTACCTGCTCGCGCTCGCCGGCCTCGATCGTGCCGAGCGTCGACGTGTGCTGGTCGTGCTCGCGCTCTTCATCTCGTCAGCGCTGTTCTGGGCCGGCTACGAACAGGCGGGATCCTCGCTGAACCTGTTCGCGGAACGGTTCACTGATCGCCTGGTCGGCGGCTTCGAGATTCCGGCAGGCTGGTTCCAGGCGCCGGGTTCGCTGTACATCCTGCTGTTCGCGCCAGCGTTCTCCGCCCTCTGGATTCACCTCGGCCGGCGCAACCTCGACCCCTCGGCTCCCGCCAAGTTCGCGTTTGGCCTGCTGCTGCTCGGCCTCGGGTTCCTGGTGATGGTCGGTGCCGCCACGGTGGTCGCCAGCGGCCGGCTCGCGGGACTCGTCGCGGGAGAGTTCGACGCACAGGACGTCGCGTCGATGCCGGGCCAGTACCTGCAGATCGCGCTTGTTTCGCTGGTCTCGGGCGGCGCCCTGCTGCTGATCGCGAGTCGCGTGCAGCGCCTGGCGGGCGGCGTCCGCTGAACCGGCTTGCCCTCGCACCGCAAAATCCACCAGACTCTGCGGCCTCGCGCCCGCTGGCGCAACCCTCTGGAATAGCGAACAAATAATGTCCAGCATCACCGTCCCCGGCGTGCCCGCAGGCACGTTGCTCGGCCACCCGAAAGGCCTGTTCCTGCTCTTCGCGACGGAGATGTGGGAGCGCTTCAGCTACTACGGCATGCGCGCGTTGCTGGTGCTTTCGCTGGTCGCCGGCGTTGAAGCCGCCAATCCGGGCTTTGGCTGGACGCAGGCCGAAGCGCTCAAGCTGTACGGTCTCTTTACCGGCTTCGTCTACTTCACGCCGCTGATCGGCGGCTGGCTCGCCGACAACTACCTTGGCCAGCGCAAGTCCGTGATCATCGGCGGCCTCGTGATGGCCGCGGGCCAGTTCACGCTGGCAGCTGCCATTCCGGGCAACCTGCAGCTCTTCTATATCGGCCTGATCCTGCTGGTGCTCGGCAACGGCTTCTTCAAGCCGAACATCTCGACGATGGTCGGCGACCTCTACCCCGAAGGCGACGCGCGACGCGACGGCGCGTTCACGATCTTCTACATGGGCATCAACGCGGGTGCCTTCCTCGCGCCGCTCGTCTGTTCGACGCTCGGCGAAGATCCGGCGAAGGGCTGGGCGTACGGCTACTTCTGTGCGGGCGTCGGCATGATCCTGTCCGTGATCATCCAGCTGATGTTCGCCCGCAAATACCTCGGTGACATCGGCGTCGTGCCTGCTGCACACCGAGCAGCTGCGCTTGCGGGCGGCGAGAAGAAGCCCTTGACCCCGGACGAAGTAGATCGCCTGCGCGTGATCTTCATGCTCTTCGTGTTCATCGTGCTGTTCTGGGCTGCGTTCGAGCAGGCCGGCGGCCTGATGAACCTGTACGCAGCCGACAAGACAGACCGCATGCTCGGCACCTTCGAAGTGCCGGCCGGCTGGTTCCAGTCGTTGAACCCGCTGTTCATCGTCCTGCTGGCGCCGCTGTTCTCGGTCGCCTGGAGCAAGCTCGGCGAGGCGGGCCTCAGTCCGCCAACGCCGAAGAAGATGATGCTGGGCCTCGTGCTCACCGGCATCGGCTTTCTCGCGATGGTCGCAGCGGCGCTCGAATCCGAGGCTGGCGCGAAGGCCAGCATGCTGTGGCTCGTGCTCGCGTACTTCTTCCACACGACCGGGGAACTCTGCATCTCGCCGGTCGGGCTCTCGATGGTCACGAAGCTCGCGCCGCTGCGCCTCGCCTCGTTGATGATGGGCGTCTGGTTCCTGATCAATTTCGTCGCCAACTGGCTGGCCGGCATCATCGGCTCGTACGCCGAGAGCCTGGGTGAGCTGTCGATCTTCGGCGGCCTCGCCGGCACGCTGTTCATCTTCGCCGCCGTCCTGTGGACGCTCTCGGGCACGCTCGTCCGCTGGATGCACGGCGCGGAAGAGATCAAGCACTGATGCCGGGTGACGGCGGAGCGGCGGCATGAGACGGACCGAGGGAGCGGCGGCGCTCGCCCTGCTCGACCGGGAGCTGATCGACGCCGATTCGCCCTCGCCGCTGTATTTCCAGCTGTACACGGTGCTGCACGACGCCATCGTGAGGGGCGTGCTGCCGAACGGGTCGCGCATGCCGTCCGAGAAAGAACTCTCGGACGGCTTCAATGTCTCGCGCATCACCGCGCGGCGCACGCTCGCCGAACTCGCCGCGAAGAACCTGGTGGTTCGGCACCGCGGCAAGGGCACCTTCGTCAGTCACGCGGATCGTCCCGTGCCGATCGTTGCGCCGCTCGGCTCCAACGCGGAGAGCCTTGGCGACCTCGGCCGCGACACGACACTCACCGTCCTCGCCAAGCGCATGGCAGTGCCGCCGCCGGAGCTGCAATCCGCCTTCGGCCTCGGTGCGGGCGCCCGCGTGTGCCAGCTCGTGCGGGTGCGCAGCTCCAGTGGCCAGCCCTTCGCGCATTACGTTTCGTGGACGCCGAAATTCTCGGCATCGATGCCGAAGAAGGAGCTCGAAGGCGCCAGCCGCCTGACGCTGTTCGAGCGCTACGGCCTCAAGATCGCCCGCATGGAGCGCTTCCTGAGCGCCGAAGGCGCCGCGCCCGACGTCGCCCGCGCGCTCGACGTCCCGAGCGGCAAGCCGTTGCTCAAGCTCGTGCGTTTTTCCTACGACGCGCAGGGCCAGCTGCAGGACCACCTCGTCGCCCGCTACAACTCCGACCTGTTCAGTTACCGGGTCGAAACGAAGGTCGGCCTCGACTGAGTCCGCGCCCATCCCTCTGCCGGAGACCGCCATGCCCTCGAACTGCACTCGCCCGCGTTCCTTCGTCCCCGTTCGCCTGCGTCCGCGCCTCGCCGCGGCCGTCGCCATCGCGCTGGGCGCGGTCGCGCCACTGGGCGTGGCTGCGGCCGAGACCGGCGACGAGTTCGTCGCCCGGCTCAACAAGGAATTCTCCGGCATCGCCCTCGAACTGAACGCCGCCGGCTGGACGCAGGCCACCTACATCACGGTCGACACGCAGCTGCTGAGCGCCCGCGCCAACGAGCGCTTCCTGGCCGCGTTCAGCAAGGCGGTCGAGGAGTCGAAGCAGTTCGACGGCAAGCCGATGAGCGCCGCATCGCGCCGCGCCATCGACCTGCTGCGTCAGGGCGTGTCCGCCCCGGCGCCCGACGATCCCGCGAAGCGCGCTGAACTGGCGACGATCATGGCGCGCATGGAAGCGAAGTATGGCGAGGCCAAGTACTGCAGGGATGGCGGCAAGGACTGTCGCGACGAAGTGCAGCTGAAGACGGTGCTCGAGCAGAGCCGCAGCTACGACGAGCTGCTCGATGCCTGGCGCGGCTGGCACGACCAGGCGCGCGGACTGCGCCCCGATTACATCCGCTTCGTCGAACTGGCGAACGAGGGTGCCCGCGAACTCGGCTTCAAGGACGTCGGCGCGATGTGGCGGTCGGGCTACGACATGCCGGCCGACGAATTCACGCAGGAAGCCGCGCGTCTCTACCGGCAGGTCGAGCCGCTCTACAAGGACCTGCAGTGCTACGCGCGCGGCAAGCTCGCGGCAAAGTATGGCGAGGACAAGGTGCCGGCCGGCAAGCCGATCCCGGCGCACCTGTTCGGCAACATGTGGGCCCAGCAATGGGACGCCGCCTACGACATCTTCGAGCCGTATCCCGGCGTAAGCCCGCTCGACGCTGATTCCGCGCTCGTCGCGCAGAAGTACGACTCGGTGCGCATGGCGAAGTCAGCCGAGGCGTTCTACCAGTCGATCGCGTTCCCCGCGTTGCCGGCGACGTTCTGGGAACGCTCGATGCTGTCGCAGCCGCGCGACCGCAACGTGCAATGCCACGCGAGCGCATGGCACATGGACGGCAAGGAAGACGTGCGCATCAAGATGTGCACGCGACCGACGCTCGAGGAGCTGAAGACGATCTATCACGAGATGGGCCACGTCTATTACTTCCTCTGGTACAAGGACCAGCCGTTCATGTTCCAGAACGGCGCCCATGACGGCTTCCACGAAGCGATCGGCGACACCGTCACGCTCTCGATGACGCCCGCGTACCTCGCGCAGATCGGCCTGGTGCCGGAATCGAAGCCCAGCAAGGAAGCCGTCATCAACCAGCAGATGAAGATGGCGCTGGAGAAAATCGCGTTCCTGCCGTTCGGCAAGATGATCGACGAGTGGCGCTGGCAGGTGTTCTCGGGCCAGGTGAAGCCCGAGAACTACAACGCGGCGTGGTGGGCGCTGCGCGAGAAGTACCAGGGCATCCGCCCGCCGGTCGAGCGCACCGAGGCCGATTTCGACCCGGGCGCGAAGTACCACATCCCGGGCAACACGCCTTACACGCGGTACTTCCTGTCGTTCATCCTGCAGTTCCAGTTCCAGAAGGCGCTCTGCGACACGGCCGGGTTCAAGGGCCCGTTGTCGGAGTGCTCCGTCTACGGCAACGAGGAAGCCGGCAGGAAGTTCGGCGCGATGCTCGCCAAGGGCGCGAGCCAGCCGTGGCAGGACACGCTCTACGAGCTGACCGGCACCCGGCAGATGGACGGCTCGGCGATCATCGAGTACTTCAAGCCGTTGCAGGGCTGGCTCAAGGAACAGAACAAGGGCCAGACCTGCGGCTGGTAACGTCCCGTCTTCGGCAAGTCCACCGTGACCTAGGCATTTCCGCTAAGCGCTGCGGGCGGCAGTCGACGCCGTCTTCCAGTACATTCGTTCAGGGTCACAGAGAACGAACCAGCGGGACGCGGCAAGTCCCGGGCACAGGATGCGCATCGACCGATACGTGCACGACGAACGCCTGACGTGGGGCGCCGCGTCGGTATTGCTCGTCGTCACCGCACTGCACGCCGCCGGCATCGCGCGCCTCCTGCTGACCCGCCTTGAAACGGCCGACGAAGCGCCGCCGCCCCCCATTTTCCAGGTGAGCCTGCTCAAGCTGCCACCGCCGCGCCTGCCGCCCGAGGTGCAGCAGGCGCCGGACACCGCGACCGACGCGGTCAAGCAGGAACGGCCCAGGGTGACGCGCCCGGTGCCGATCCTCGTGGACACGCCCACGACGGATCCCGTGCCGCCGGACACCCAGGTCAAGCGTTACGAAATGGGTGACGAACTGCTGCCCGGCGAGCCTGGCCCGGCGATGCCCGAGGGCACCGTCGACGGCGACTCGACTGCAGCTGCCCCGGTCCAGCAAACCCCGGTCTACTGGAAGATGAAGCTGGTCGAGATGAAGCCGCCCAACTACCCGCCGCGTTGCCTGCGCCTGGGGATCGAAGGCACGGTGCGCCTGCGCGTGCTGGTCGGCGAGGACGGCCGGCCGCAGGACGCGAGCATCGGCACCAGCAGCGGCGACGCAGGCCTCGACCAGGCGGCGCTCGACGCCGTGCGCCACTGGCGGTTCGAACCGGCGAAGCGCGACGGCGTGCCGCTGCGCGCCTGGTGCATCGTCCCCATCACGTTCTCGTTGGAAGACTGACCACAGGATCCAGCCATGCATCCCACCGAAGCCCTGACCACGATGAGTTTCGCCAACTTCCTGAACGAGACGGACGCCGTCGGGCTGTTCGTCTTCGGGCTGCTGGTCCTGATGTCGATCGTCTCGTGGTACTTCATCTTCCTGAAGGCCGCGCGAGTCGTCCGGATCCGCACGCGCTCGCACCACGTCGTGACGACGTTCTGGAAGACGCCGACGGACCAGGCGCTCGGTTTCCTCGAGCAACAGCCCGACTGGGAGCCGTTCTCCAAGATCGCGCTCGACGGCGAATTCGCCATGGAGCATCACGACCGCCTCACCGAGGAGCGTGTCGCGGGCACGCTGCACCGGGCCGAGTTCCTCGACCGCTCGCTGCGTTCCTCCATCAATCGCGAGACGGAGCGCCTGGAGACGGGTCTCACGTTCCTCGCGACCGTCGGCAGCACCGCCCCGTTCGTCGGCCTGTTCGGCACGGTGTGGGGAATCTTCCACGCGCTCGTGCGCATCGGCGCGTCCGGCGAGACTTCGCTCGACCAGGTCGCGGGACCGGTGGGCGAAGCACTGATCATGACCGCGCTCGGCCTCGCCGTCGCGGTGCCGGCGGTGCTCGGCTACAACCTGCTGGTGCGCAACAACCGCGTGATCATCGCGAGCTTCCACGCGTTCGCCGAAGACCTGCTCGCCTACCTCACGACCGGCGCGCGCGTGCCGTCCTCGATGGACCACCATCGCGCGCATCGCCTGCAGCAGCAGGCGGCTGCCTGAAGCTCACTCCCGGGAGACGGCCATGGCATTCAGCGGACTCGGCGGCAGCGGCGGCGCCCCACACTCGGCACCGATGGCAGAGATCAACATGATCCCGCTCGTGGACGTCATGCTGGTGCTGCTTATCATCTTCATGATCACCGCGCCCCTCATCGCCCACAAGATCAAGATCGACCTGCCGCAGGCGTCGACCGTGCTGCTCGAGGAAAAGCCGGACACGATCGTCATCGCACTGATGGCCGACGGCAAGATGTTCCTGAACGACGTGCCGGTCGACCGCAAGGCGATGGTCGAGCGACTCGCTGCCGAAGCGCAGCGCAAGCCGCAGCCGGAACTGCACCTGCATGTCGACCGCACGCTGCAGTTCCAGTCGCTCGCCACGGTCATGGCCGACGCGCAGAACGCCGGAATGGTCAAGGTGGGCATCGCCACGGACCCGATCAAGGGCAAGGCAGGCGGCTGACGGACCGCGAGGAGTCACAGATGGCGCTCACCGTGACGCTCGAGTTTGCGGAGGAAGATCTCGACTACTTTCGCTCCCTGATGCAT